>NZ_CP004350.1:0-1200000 GCF_000550785.1 Corynebacterium casei LMG S-19264 | reverse complement strand
TGATCAACGTGGCGGGTAGCCCACTCATTCTTATCCGCTGGAACAGACAGAACAACGCTGATGCGGTCGGAGACCTCAAAGCCAGAGGCCTTACGTGCATCCTGCAGACCACGGATAACATCCGCTGCCCAACCTTCAGCCTCGAGCTCTTCGGTGACCTCGGTGTTCAAAACAACCAAGCCATCTAGACCATCGATGCGTGCAGTGGACTTTGGATCCGCTGCTTGCAAACGCTCGGTGTACTCTTCTGGGCTCAAAGTGATGTCACCATCGACCACAACGTTTTCACCATCTCGGGTATAGTTGCCAGCCTTCAAGTTCTTGATCGCACGCTGAACATCCTTACCCAGACGAGGACCAGCAACCTTAGCGTTGCAGACAACCTCGAAGGTGCCAACCGAGTCAACATCATCAGTCAGGGAAACTTCCTTGACGTTGACCTCATCGCGGATGATGTCCTTGAACGGATCAAGCTGAGCAGAGTCAGTCACTGCAACGGTCAGACCTGGCAGTGGCAAACGGTTACGCAGCTTGTTGGACTTACGCACAGAGCTTGCAGCGGATGCCACCGCGCGGGTGGTGTCCATTGCTTCTACCAGTGCAGCATCCGCTGGGTAATCCTCAGCCATCGGGAACGCAGTCAGGTGCACCGAACGCTCACCAGTGAGACCACGGTAGATGACCTCAGAGATGTGTGGCAGCAATGGCGCGACCGCACGGGAAACGGTGTGAAGCACGGTGTAGAGGGTGTTGAATGCCTCTGGGTGAGCTTCCTGGCCTTCCCAGAAACGGTCACGGGAACGGCGCACGTACCAGTTGGTCAGCGCATCTGCGAACAGACGGACCTCATTGGTTGCGGTGGAGATATCCGTGTTCGCCAATGCTTCATCCACGTTCTTGACCAAGTCGTGGGTCTTAGCCAGGATGTAGCGGTCCAGCACGTTCTCAGAGCTGGTGTCGAACTTCGCATCTTCTGAGGCGTACAGGTTCAAGAAGGTGTACGCGTTCCAGATTGGCAGCAGCGCCTGGCGCACGCCATCACGGATGCCCTGCTCGGTGACAATCAGGTTGCCGCCGCGCAGGATTGGCGAGGACATCAGGAACCAACGCATAGCATCCGAGCCATCGCGGTCGAAGACCTCGTTGACGTTCGGGTAGTTGCCCTTGGACTTGGACATCTTCAGTCCGTCATCACCGAGCACGATGCCGTGAGCCACAACCTTCTTGAACGCTGGGCGGTCAAAGAGTGCAGTGGACAGGACATGCAGCAGGTAGAACCAACCACGGGTTTGCCCGATGTACTCCACGATGAAGTCGGATGGTGAGTGCGTATCAAACCATTCCTTGTTCTCGAATGGGTAGTGCACCTGCGCGAAAGGCATGGAGCCGGAGTCGAACCACACGTCGAGAACATCTGGCACACGGCGCATCATGGACTTGCCGGTTGGGTCATCTGGGTTTGGACGAACCAGTTCATCAATGTGCGGACGGTGCAAGGACTCTGGACGCACACCGAAGTCGCGCTCTAGTTCATCAAGAGAACCGTAGACATCCATGCGTGGGTACTCATCATTATCCGAGAGCCACACTGGGATTGGGGAACCCCAGTAGCGGGTACGGGAGATGTTCCAGTCGCGTGCGCCCTCGAGCCACTTGCCGAACTGGCCATCACGAACGTGCTCTGGCATCCACTCAATCTCATTGTGGTTGAGCTCAACCATGCGGTCACGGATCTTGGTGACGTCAACGAACCATGCTGGCAAAGCCTTGTAGATCAGTGGCTCGCCGGAGCGCCAGGAGTGTGGGTAGGAGTGCTCGATGGTGACGTGGCGGATAACGCGGTTCTTCGCCTTCAGGTCACGGATGATGTCCTTGTTGGCATCAAAGACCAGCTGGCCTTCGTACTCCGGGGTCTGTGAGGTGAACTTGCCGTCATCATCAACTGGCATAACCAGTTCAATTCCGTACTTTGCGGTGGTCGCCATATCGTCCTCACCAAAAGCAGGAGCCTGGTGAACAACGCCAGTACCGTCTTCAGTGGTGACGTAATCAGCCAGCAGAACCTGGAAGGCGTTTGGCTGATCCTTGAAGTAATCAAAGATTGGCTGGTAGGTGATGCCCTCAAGCTCCGCACCCTTGAAGGTCTTGAGAACCTCATGGTCTTCACCGAATTCCTTTGCGAAGGATGCAACGAGTGCCTCTGCCAGTACAAACTTCTGGCCGGTGAACTCGGTGTCGCCACCAACGCGCACCAGTGCGTAATCAACTTCTGGGTGCACAGCCAATGCCAGGTTAGAAGGCAGAGTCCATGGCGTAGTGGTCCATGCGAGGAACGCCGCATCCGCCAGCTCTTCTGGTGCGTTGCCCGTGATTGGGAACGTCACCGTCAAGGTTGGGTCCTGACGCATCTTGTAAGAATCATCCAGGCGGGTTTCCTGGTTCGACAGTGGGGTGTGCTCAGCCCAAGAGTAAGGAAGCACGCGGAAGCCCTGGTAGATAAGTCCCTTGTCATAAAGGGTCTTGAATGCCCAGATGACGGACTCCATGTAACTTTCATCCATCGTCTTGTAGCCGTTTTTGAAATCTACCCAACGAGCCTGACGGGTGACGTATGCTTCCCACTCATCGGAGTAGCGCAGCACCGACTCAGCACAATAGTCATTGAACTTCTCCAGACCCATGTCTTCGATCTGGGCTTTGTCAGTGATGCCGAGCTGCTTTTCAGCTTCCAGCTCGGCTGGTAGACCGTGGCAGTCCCAACCAAAGACGCGTGGGACGTAGTTGCCCGCCATGGTGCGGTAGCGCGGAACAATGTCCTTGACGTAGCCGGTCAGCAAGTGACCGTAGTGTGGCAGACCGTTTGCGAAGGGAGGGCCATCATAAAAGATGTACTCAGGGTTGCCCTTGCTCTGGTCTAAGGATGCCTGGAAGGTGTCATCATCTGCCCAAAACTCTTGGACTTCGGTTTCCATTTCAGGGAACTTGGATGAAACACCGGTCATATCGACCTTGGGGTAAACGTGTCCTACGTCCATTACTAATTCCTTCACTTGGTCAATGTGTTGAGCTACAGGGACGCACTTTTCGTACGCGGTACCACCCTGCTTGAGCTTCAAAAGCTCCACTTCATTGGTAGTGAAAGATGTTTCGGTCCTACCCGTTCGGTTCTACTGAGCACCACTGCAAACAAGCATTAAACACGTTCGCTGACATCGTGCCGTTCTTCCGAAATACTCCCCGGTGATGGCCGGATCATTGCATACGCTGCTTACTTTACACGCAACGTCAAATTCTGCACATCTTAGCCAAGACGTGCCGCTCCACTATTTCTTCGACTTCTTATACCAGTCAATGGCAAACAGTACTAAGCCTGCGCCGGCAGCAACGAAGACAACAATGAGAGACCATGTTGCGGCGGACAAAATGTAATTAACAAACGCGATAAACGCTACGAGAGCAAGAACTAATGCTGCAACCAGCACACTAATCTCCTATCAATGCAAACACCCCCGTGCTACAGATTAAAACTGCAGCGCGGGGGTGTCATGACGTTTACTAGTTAGCGTCCTTAGAAACATCACCATTAGGTGCTGCAGAACCACGGGACTCGAGCTCATCCAGCTGAGACTGCAACAGAGTCTTCAGGCGGGTGCGGTACTCGCGCTCGTAGGTGCGCAGCTCAGCGATGCGGTTCTCAAGAGCAGTCTGCTGGGTCTTGATGGTGGTCATGACCTCATTGTGCTTCTTGGTAGCCTCTGCCTCGAGAGCAGCAGCCTTGTCCTCTGCCTGACGTACCTGGGCCTCTGCACGGGAGTTAGCCTCGGACTCAGTCTGCTTAGCCTTAGCCTCTGCATCAGCAACCAGCTTCTTGGAGCGAGCATCTGCCTCAGACAGCTGGGTGGTGGAGCGGGACTCAGCGTCAGCCAACTGCTTCTCAGCAGCTTCGCGTGCCTCAGTCAGCATGGAGTCAGACTCAGCGCGTGCCTCGTTGGAGAGACGGTCAGCCATATCCTGAGCAAGGCCCAGGATGCGAGCTGCCTGCATGTGGGTCTCCGGAGTTGCAGGACCAGTTGTACCTGCAGCGGCAGCGCCAGTTGCTGCGGCGCCGGTAGCAGCCGCCGCTGCTGGTGCAGCAGACTTGGAAGACTTCAGGTCGGAGTTTTCCTTCTTAGCAGCGTCAAGTTCCTTCTTCGCTGCCTCGAGCTCCTTGCGGACCTTAGCGGTCTCATCCTCAGCTGCCTTGACCTCAGCGGTGTTGTCCGCTGCCGGTGCAGAAGTAGCAGCTGGCTTAGTTGCAGTCTTAGCCTTGGAAGCTTCTTCCTTAGCCTTGGTAGCTTCAGCCTTGGCCTTAGAAGCCTCGTCCTTAGCCTTGGTGGTCTCCGCCTTAGCGTCGGCCAACTTCTTTTCGTATTCTGCACGAAGTTCGGACTCGACCGACTTGCGGACAGCAGCTTCATCTACAGCAGGTGCAGCGGCAGCAGCCTTGGTCGAACCAGAACCGTCCTCGACCTGCTTCTGCAGTTCGTAGTTCTCATCCTGGAGCTGGGCTAGGGCATCCTCAACGAGATCGAGGAACTGATCGACCTCGTCTTCGTTGTAGCCACGCTTGCCAATCGGCGGCTTGCTGAATGCGACATTGTGTACGTCAGCGGGTGACAGTGGCATGGACTTCTCTTCCCCTTCAAGTCGGTCGAACTCCGGTGACCCGAAGTACTTTCACACTTCTTCACCTTAGTGGACATAGCCACATCGGCGTTGAAGTTTAATAAATGTACGTTTTCTCTAAATCTAAACTACTAGGTTACTTAATTCTAGTTAAAACGTCCGTGTTTCAATGGGTTTCTCTTCGCGGGTTGGCATTAAGTCAGAAAAATGATCTGCACAATGAACTGCAGGACTTGCAAAATGATGAACAAAACAAGCACTGACAAGTCAAGTGCGACCCCACCCATTTGCATCGGTGGAATGATCCTTCGCAACGCATTTACCGGCGGATCTGTGATTACGAACAGTGGTTCAGCAATCACCATGAACCAACGCGGAGGGTTAAATTGGCGCGAAAAGGACTGGATCATCTCAATAATAATGCGGATAATCAGCACTAAGGTGTAAAGCCTTAGCAACGAGAACAAAATGATTCCGAATGCAGTCACGCATTAACCCTATCAGCCGTAGTTAAAACCCACACAACCCCACCTTTGAGGGTGGGGTTGGCATCTCTATCAAGGTCTAAATCTGTGTTTAACGCAGACCCGCTACGTCTTCGAGTTCAGCAGTTGGGATTACTGCATCCTCCGGAACGATAGCGAATACGCGACGGTCGGTGTCCAAGTCGCGGGTCAGGTTAAGCATCTTGCCGCGCAGACCGAAGCACAGGCCCGCTGCGAAGTCGATGAAGCGCTTAGCAACATCGAAGTCAGCGTCAGTTACCTCAAAGACAACTGCGTCGCCGTCACGGAATGGCTCGCCGATCTTCTGCGCCTGGTTGAAGGTCACAACGGTGACAGCAACGATGGTTGGCTCGAATTCAGGCTCAGCAATGGTGCGAGCGTAAGCCGATGGGCGTGGTGCGTAGGCCGCGGAGCCGTGGGTTTCGTAGCGCGGCTCATCAGCGTAGTAAGCGTCGTCTACGCCTGCCTCAGGCTCACCGAGGCCGAAAAATTCTTTGGTCTTTACCAGAAAAGACATTCATTACTCCCTTTGAGATGCCGGGTATTTGTCGTTGGCATTTAACCTAATGGCCGTGCCCCCATTATTCCGGTTCCGACACGCACGATATCCGTTCCCGCCGCAATTGCTTCTTTGAGATCTGCACTCATACCGGCGGACAACTTCATTGGGCGTTTTAGCTGCTCACCTAGTGAATCAGCAAGCTCACGAACCGCAGAGAAAACTTCTTTCGCAACCGTATCAAGCGGTGGTACAACCATCAACCCACGAAGTTCCAAGTTAGGCAAATCTTCAATAATTTTCGCCAGTTCCTCTACCCCATCCAGGGCAACTCCCCCACGCGCAGTGTCGCCGTCGTATGAGACCTGAATGAAGACGGGAAGTGATTCGCGTCCAGCATTGTCTACGCCGCGATTCAAAGCGTTAGCTAGCTTTTCAGTATCCACTGAGTGCACCGAATGTGCCCACCGCGCCACATGGTTAGCCTTTTTGGTTTGAACCTGACCAATCATATGGAAATGCACATCCGGCAGTTCTTCTGCCTTGCCACGGGCTTCCTGTTCCCGATTTTCTGCCACATCTTTAATACCAAGTTCGGCTAGTAGCGCGATATCGGCTGCTGGGTGGAACTTCGTCACCGGCAATAGTTCAGGAACATCCTGACGTCCGAAATCCTTGGCAAGCTGCTCAATGAGCTCGCGTGTTGATGTCAATCCAGCTGCCAGTTCTTCACTGCGGGAATTGCTATGGTCTTCAGCACTGCGGATATCTCCAGAGCTGGCGGTCATTTATTTCTCCTCCTCGAGCCAAATCAGGCCCGCTTGGCGGCCAGTCTTGCCCTGGCGGCGGTATGAAAAGAAGTCAGTGTCTTCAATCGTGCAACGGGGATCAGCTTCGATAGCGGTCACGCCCTTGCTCATGAGCTGGCGGATGAGTCCTGCGCGAACGTCTACTCCCCAGGTGCCTTTGGTAGTTCGCGTCTTCGAACCAGGCAAATGTGCTTCGACATCATTGGCCATGTCTTCCGGTACTTCATAGTTGCGCCCTGCTGCGGCTGGTCCCAAAAGTACTTGGATGTTGGCAGGTGTTGCGCCGAGCTCCACCATCTTGTCAATCGTGTTGGCCACAATTCCGTTGCGTGCACCCATGCGACCGGCATGGGCCGCTGCGATAACGTGCGCCTTGGTATCGGCGAACAGCACTGGCACGCAGTCTGCCACTAACACGCCTAATCCCAAGCGCGGCGTGGTCGTGACGATCGCATCGGTTGCTTCAACTGGTACTTGCGTCGATTTATCAACAACGGTCACTGTGTTGGTGTGCAGCTGTTCCATCCAGATGATGTCATCGACACCTGTGACTTTGGCAAGGCGCTGACGGTTGGCGGCTACGGCTTCGGGGTCATCACCCACGTGGTCACCTAGATTAAAGGAGTCATATGGGGACGCCGAAGCCCCGCCGGCACGGGTGGTAAACACCATGCGGACGGGGCGGAAATTTTCCTCGTTAACTGGCATGCATCCAGACTAGCGCGTTATTTAGCGCATGAAGTCTGGAACATCCAGATCATCGCCACCAGCGCGGCGACGGTCACGCTCAGGCTCGCGCTCACGGCCGTATTCACGGTCACGGTCGCGGTCGCGGTCACGGTCACGGTCGTCTTCGCGGCTGGTGAAGAGACCAGAACCGGATGGACGGGAGTGGCGTGGTTCGTAGCGTGGCTCTTCGCGCACTGGCTCAGGCTGCTGCTCTGGGACATCGCGGTTATCAAATAGGGAACCTGGACGTGATTCCAGCTTTGGCTCTTCCTTTGGTGCAGGTGCTGCCTTCTTGTTGTTTACACCCTGCAGGTTAGCCTCAGCATCAAATCCGGTAGCAATGATGGTCACGCGGACTTCATCACCCAAGTTGTCGTCGATGATGGTACCGAAGATGAGGTTAACGTCCTCGTCAGCCTTCTCCTGGACCATGATTGCTGCCTGATTAACTTCCTGCAGACCCAGGTCGGAGCCACCAGCAACGGAAAGCAGAACGCCCTTGGCGCCTTCCATGCTGGACTCCAGCAGTGGAGAGTTAATTGCTTGCTCTGCAGACTGCATCACGCGGTCTTCACCACGTGCGGAGCCAACGCCCATCAATGCAGAACCAGCGTCGGACATGACGGAGCGAACGTCCGCAAAGTCAACGTTGATCATGCCTGGGATAAGAATCAGGTCAGAGATGCCCTGAACACCGTTATGCAGAACCTCATCGGCTGCGCGGAACGCTTCCATCATGGAAAGGTTCTCATCACCCAGCTGCAGCAGGCGGTCGTTAGGAATAACAATGAGGGTGTCACAGACCTCACGCAGAGCATCGATGCCCTCGAGTGCCTGGCGGGTACGACGGTTACCTTCAAAGCGGAATGGCTTGGTCACAACACCGACGGTCAAAGAGCCCTGCTTCTTGGCGATGGATGCCACGACAGGAGCTGCACCAGTACCGGTGCCGCCACCCTCACCAGCGGTGACGAAGACGAGGTCTGCGCCAGCTAGTGCATCTTCAATTTCGGACTTGTGGTCTTCAGCGGAGGTACGTCCGACCTCCGGGTTAGCACCGGCGCCCAGACCGCGGGTCAATTCGCGGCCGATATCGAGCTTTACGTCAGCATCGGAAAAGAGCAGCGCTTGGGAGTCAGTGTTAATAGCAATGAACTGAACACCTTTGAGGCCCTCTTCAATCATGCGGTTAACGGCGTTTACTCCGCCGCCGCCGACACCGACGACCTTGATGTCCGCGAGATTATTACTTGGAGTGGTCATTAGAGGCGCTAGCACCTTTCGTTCGTGGAATGTCTGGTTCGTCAACGAGGAAATCGACGCGTTGTTTCCATCATTAACGACACCGATGTTATTTTCGGGTTCATTTCGCCGCGTGTCGCTACCCTCAACCTTGGGTTTAGAGTTGTTGACATGCGGTTTTGCTCGTCCCCCAGCATACGGCGAAGTCAGGGTCGGCTGACAAGTGAGGGGTTAGAAATATTCCAATTATCGCCCTCCATCTGCAATACCGCAGACAAAGCGCGAGCCTTGTTCTCATTGTCTTCGTTGGCACCCCAGATGATAGAACGCCCATCTTCCATATGCACACGCATCACATAAGGTTCTTCGACATCGAGGCGCGCAATCTGAGCGCGAAGCTCTTCCGGAATCGAAGCAATGACCTCTACAGGATCAGAGAGATTCTCGGAATCCCATTCACCGGTGATTTCCACTGCTTCTGCTGGTGGTTCATCAATGATGAATTCGCGTCCATTGGTATCAATGAGGTGCGGGCCATCCTCGGCGTTGACGAAGGCAGCTACTTCACGTTCTGTGAGTTCCACAACAAGAGTGTTGGGCAAGCTGCGTCCCACCGTTGCGGTAGCTACCCATGGCAAGCTCGCAACGTTTGCTGCAGTGTCATGAGCATTGATGCGCAACAGATTTGCACCATCAGGAACACCTGCTGCTTCTTCGATCTGTTCATTGCTCATGCGGGAGTTGCCCGTGACCTCAATGGTGGTCACGCGGAAAATGGGGATGAAATACACCGCCAACCCGAGGACCACGGCAACAGCAATGATGATGCCGATTATCTTGGCGATGAGCTTGGAAGAAATCTTCATCTAGCCTTGGATCTCCTCCAGAATTTCTGCAGCCAGCAATGTCACTGAGCCTGCGCCCATGGTCATGACCAAGTCATTGCTGCCAGCAATCTCAGCCACCGTTGTCCTGGCTGCCGAGAAGTCTGGTTCATAGGTGACATCCACGCTGTCATCAATCTCATCTGCGATGATGCGTGAGGAAACGCCTTCAACTGGCTTTTCACGCGCACCGTAGATATCGAGCAGCACCACAGAATCTGCCAAGGACAATGCCTGCGCGAACTCATTAGCAAATTCGATGGTGCGCGAATACAGGTGTGGCTGGAAGCAGACCACAACGCGTCCGCCCTGTCCTTCAGCAGAGACCTTGTCGCGGGCAGCACGTAGCACGGCAGCAACTTCAGTTGGATGGTGCGCGTAGTCGTCATAAACGCGAATGTTGTCACCAGCGGTGCCGCGGTATTCAAAGCGGCGGCGCACGCCCGTGAAATCGCTCAAGCCTTCAGCTAGCAACGCTGGGTCTGCTCCGACAAGCTCACCGGCAATCAACGCTGCCGCCGAGTTGAGCACCATGTGGTGTCCTGGAATCTGCAAGTCATATGAAACCTCACCGGAAGGAAGCTTCACGGTTACTGCGGTGGACTCCTGCCCTACTGCCTCAGTAAGAATTTCCGCGCCGGCTTCAATGCCTGAGTGCTTTGCCAGCGCTTCGGAGGAACCATAGCCGAACACGCGCACGCCATACTGTGCTGCGCGCATACCAAGCTCGGCTGCATTGTCATCTTCAACGCAGACAATCAATGCGCCGCCCGCATTGATGCGGTCAGCGAAGTCATCAAAGACCTTGAAATACGCCTCGTGCGAGCCGAAGTAGTCCAAGTGGTCCGGCTCGATGTTCGTAACAACCGCAATATTGGGCTCGTATCGCAGCAAAGATGCATCGGACTCATCTGCCTCAGCAACAAAGATGTCATCTTTACCGTGATGGGCGTTGGTGCCCGCGCGGTTGAGCTGACCACCAATCGCGAATGATGGGTCCTTGCCTGCTGCTTGCAGTGCAGTAACAACCATCGAGGTTGTCGAAGTCTTGCCATGAGTACCGGCGAGCAACAGCTGCGTGCGGTCCTGCATGAGCTCTGCCAAAAGGTCGGAGCGGCGGATAACAGGAATATCAGCTTCGCCTGCTGCGACTAGCTCTGGGTTATCCTGCGGAATTGCTGCGAAAGAGGTGACCGCCACGGTTGGCTTTTGCCCAAGCTGGTTGAGGTTCTCGCTCTTGTGGCCAATGGCAATCTTGGCGCCCATGGTGCGTAGAACTTCCACGGGAGTGGAGTCTTTGACATCTGAGCCTGAGACTTCCATGCCGCGGGAGAGCAGAATGCGCGCGAGTCCGGACATACCGGAGCCGCCGATGCCAATCATGTGGACGCGTGAAAGGTCGATGGAGTTATTCACTTATTTGGATTCCTTTTCTTCTACTTCTGCAACGTCTGAGGCAATGCGGTCGGCCAAAAGCTTAGCCACATCGCCGGCACCACTGTCTTGTGCGGCAGCAATCATCTGCTGGCGGCCTACTTCATCACGGGCAATCTTCATGACTTCCTCAGTCAGACGCTGCCCTGTCAGTTCAGCATCATCAATGAGTATCGCGCCGCCGGCATCCACCACGTGTTGCGAGTTCAATGCTTGCTCGCCGTTGCCGTGTGGCAGCGGCACGTAGATAGCTGGCAATGATGCCGCCGTGATTTCTGCAACGGTCATAGCACCGGAGCGGCAGACGGTTAGGTCAGCGACTGCTAATGCTGCAGCCATGTCTGAAATATATGGCACCGGCACATAACCGTCTTGTGCTTCTGGTGCCTCATTCTTTGGGCCATAGGCATGGAGTACTTGAACGTGTTCCAGAAGCCCTGGAAGTGACTCAGCAACTGCGGCATTGATAGAGGCTGCGCCCTGGGATCCGCCGGTGACCAGAAGAACTGGCTTGGAATCATCAAAGCCCCAAGTTTCACGACCCCGTGCAGCAGCAGAGCCATCTTCGTCTTTGCCCAATTCAGCGCGAATTGGGATGCCCACTACTTCACCTGGCATGCCTGAATTATGGGTTGCGTTGAATCCTGCCCCGCCGAGCTTTACGCCTAGTTTGTTGGCAATTCCTGCCTTGGCGTTGGACTCCAGAACATAAAACGGCAATCCCATGGACTTTGCGGCCAAATAAGCCGGTGCGGCGACATAGCCGCCAGTGCCCAGCACTGCTTTTGCGTTGACGTCTTTCAATACCGTGCGGGTCTGCCCCACTGCCTTGGCAATACGGAAAGGCAGCTTCACCAAATCCATGCTTGGTTTACGTGGAATGGGCACCGGAATAATCATGCGCAAATCCACCCCGCGGGCAGGAATAATCTCCCCTTCAAGTCCCTTGCGGGTGCCCAATGCGGTAATCCGCGCGCCGTGGTGAGTCTTTAAAGCCTCACCTACAGCCAAGGCGGGTTCAATATGGCCGGCAGTGCCGCCACCTGCAATAACGACCGATAATACATCGTTGCTCATGCGTTTAGCCTACCTTTTCTCACGTGGACGCCGGTTATCAGTTACTGCCTGCCCAAATCGCTTTTCGCGCTCAGCATCGCGCGCGCGGCGAGTTTCGCTGCGACGCGGTTGAGTCCTTTGGATATCTCCACCTGGGGAGGCTGCGCGGCGGTACTCCCCGCGGCCAGCGGCAGCGCTGCGCGCTCCGGCACGACGCTCTGACTCGTGTTCTGCCACGCGGCCATCGCCATATTGATTGGCACGGTCAGCTGTTACCTGAGCGGTGTTGCGGCTAGCAGCACGACGAGATGGTGCCGAGTGACGGCCAGGACGTGCTGAGCCATCAATTGGGTCTGGCTCTGGAATGTTCAAGATACGGTCAAACAGTGGGCGGCCATAGTTCTGCATTGCAGAAATCTGCATCGGTTCGTGTCGTGCCACGTTCGCCAACAAGCCCATGGATGCAATCGTGATAATCGCTGAGGTACCACCCGCAGAAATCATCGGCAGCTGAATACCGGTGACAGGAAGAAGACCCACGACGTATCCAATGTTGAAGAATGCCTGCGCGACAACACCAGCGGTCAAGGTGGCTGCCATCAGCGCTTGGAACTGGTTTTGCGCACGCATCGCGGTGCGCACGCCGAAGAAGCCCAGCAGTGCGAATAGCAGGATGACCAAGGCGCCACCAAATAGACCCAGTTCCTCGCCCACGATGGCGAAGACGAAGTCATTCTTTGCCTCTGGCAGGTAGAACCATTTCGCACGCGACTGGCCAATGCCAACGCCGGTTAATCCGCCATCAGCCAGAGACAAGAAACCCTGGTAAGCCTGGAAACCGGTACCTTGGGTGTCTTCAATATTGCCGGTTAAGGCATCAAAATAGGTGTGGAAACGATTAGAACGGAAGCCACCACCGAGAAACAGTGCAACTGCGGATAGAACCGCCAACACCAGAATCATGGCAATAACCATCCAGTTCACACCGGCGAAGAACAAGGTAAAGATGACTACCGCGGCAAAGGACATACCCATTCCGATATCGCCCTGCGCGATGATGAGTCCGAACATGATGCCCGCAATAATCGAGTACATGGTGAAAGGCTCACGCAGGCCGAAATTGCGGTGTACTTTGTCCGCCAGCGCTGTCGCGCCATAGAGGCCAATGGCCACGCGGGCAAGCTCTGAAGGCTGGATACTCGCAGGTCCCAGAATGATCCAGGACTGCGAGCCCACCTCATCACGGCCCGTACCAATGCCCGGAATCAGAACGGCGATGAGCAAGACAATGGACAGCGCCAGCAACCACGGCACTAGTTTGCGCACAAATGAAGGCCGGATGCGCAATGCCAGCCAGAACATAAACAGGCCGGCGACCACCATCAAGGTTTGGCGAATTGCTTCGGTCCACACGCCGGTGGATTCCACGTAGGAGGTGGCCATCGATGATGAAAACACCATGATGATGCCAATGCCGATGAGCAGGAAGATAATGATGCGAAGCATCAAATAGTCCAAGCCGGCACGCGAATCCATGTACTCTTTGGCGTTGGCTAGCCAGCCCATCTTGGATGTGCGCTGGGGCTTTTCACCAGCCGCCGCGCCATGAGAACGTGCTCCACCTCGGCGTGGATCGCTAGCACGGGACTCAGTCGCCGTCATTGTTTAAGCTCCTCGCCTTGTGTTAGCTTGCGCGCGTTGAGTGCGAATAAGTCGCCGCGCTGGCTCATTCCTGAATACATATCCAACGATGCCGCAGCGGGCGCCAAAAGCACGGTATCTCCCGCCTCGGCGTGTTGAAGTGCCGCCGCCACGGTGCGCTGCATCGCTTCCTCGCCGTCGGTGTCTTCAATAAGAACCACTGGCAGTTCGGGAGCATGTTCTTTGAGCGCGGCAGCAAGAATCTCGCGGTCTTGTCCCAGCAGCACCGCAGCTTTCAGCGCTAAGTGATGTTTTTCCACCAAGTCATCTACTTCTGCGCCTTTGAGCTGACCGCCGGCGATCCAAATAACATCAGATAACCCAGCTAGTGCCGCTTCAACGGCATGCGGGTTAGTGGCTTTGGAGTTATCAATAAACTTGACTCCATCTGCCTCATGCACAACTTCGCCGCGGTGAGCATCCACGCGGTAGGCGGCTAAGCCAGCGCTAATCGATTCCGCGCTCGCACCCGCCGCATACGCCACCGCCGCAGCGGCACAAGCATCCAAGACACCCGCGATCCCCGCGGGCTCAATTCCCTGCGCGCTGGCGAGACGAGTAGGTGGGTTGCCCACCACGATGTCATTATCAATAACACCGACGCCCCCGTCTTGTGGTTCACCGGCGGTAAAGCTGGTGACAATACCGCGGGGACGAATATCAATCGCGGCCTGCACCACGTGTGGGTCATCTTGGCCAATCACGGCGACTTCACCAAGAAAAGCCTTGGCTTTGTCCCGAGCATAAGCATCAAAGCTGCCATGCCAGTCAATATGGTCTTCAGCCAGATTCAGCACCGTGCCCACCCGGGGGCGCAGGGTGCTGGACCAATGCAGCTGGAAAGAAGAGAGCTCCACGCACAGCACATCCACCCGCGGGGTCGCCGCGAGTGCAGTAAACAACGACACCCCTATATTACCCGCTGCACTAGCGCGCAATCCGGTTTCTGCTTCATTGGCCTGCATCATTGCAGCCAACATGCCGGTTGTGGTGGTCTTGCCGTTGGTTCCTGTCACCACCAACCAGGTGCGATTGGGTCCGAAGACCTCTGCACGGTCAAGGCGCCAGGCTAGTTCCACATCACCAATGACCTCCAGCCGTGCTGCTGAAGCAGCCGCCAGCAGTGGTGAATTCGGGCGCCAACCTGGTGAGGTCACCACCAAGTCATAGGAGGACGCCGCGAAATCCACGTCTTCCGGTGCAATGGCGGCTACCCCGAGGTCATCGGCAAGCTGCTTGCGTGTTGTGGCGTTTCCGTCCGCAACGGTGACGTCGGTGCCAAGCTCTGCCAGGATTGCTGCGCATCCTCGGCCTGATACCCCGCCACCGGCGACCAGAACTTTTCGTGGAAGCTTCAGCGTGGAATCCATAATCTTGTATGACCTTTCTTAAAGGATGCCTGCGCCGGTAGCTAATAGCCATTCGCCGTAGAAAATGCCCACGCCGGTAATCGCTGCCATGCCGGCAAGCAACCAAAAGCGGATAACAACTGCGGTTTCAGGCCAGCCGCCATTTTCAAAGTGGTGGTGAATTGGTGCCATGCGGAAGAAGCGTTTGCCGGTGGTCTTAAACACCAGAATCTGAATAACAACAGACGCGGCCTCCACCACGAAGAGTGCACCGACGATGATCATCAACAGCTCAGTACGGGTGGTTACGGACAGACCCGCGACGAGGCCGCCAAGGGCCAAGGAGCCGGTGTCGCCCATGAAGATTTTTGCCGGCGCAGCATTCCACCACAAAAAGCCGAGTGTGCCGCCCAAGCCCGCCGATGCCAAAACGGCCAAATCCAGTGGGTCACGCACCTGGTAACAACCAGCGACGTAGCCGACCTCGCAGGAGTTACGGAACTGCCAGAAGGTGATGATGGAGTATGCGCCCATGACAAAGGCCGTGGAACCGGCCGCGAGACCATCCAGGCCATCGGTGAGGTTGACCGCATTCGACCACGCCGCAATAAGGATGTACATAAACACCAAAAAAATGATGATGCCAATGATGGTTGGCCCAATCGCGATATTAAAGGTTGGGATATCGCGCACAAAGGACAAATGCGTGGTCGCAGGTGTTAAGCCATTGCTATCTGGGAACTGGAGAACCAATAGACCAAATGCCAGCGCGAGCGCTAGCTGACCTACCAGCTTTGCGGTCTTGTTCAGCCCGAGGTTGCGAGACTTGAACAGCTTGATGAAGTCATCTGCAAAACCCAGCGCGCCCAGGCCCAAAGTCAAGCCTAGAACCAGGATTCCGGAGACGGTAAACCCGCCGGTGCCGGTTAGGGAACCGTAAGTGTTCACGGCAATATAGGCGATGGTGATACCCGCCAGGATGGCCAAACCACCCATGGTTGGCGTGCCACGCTTGCGCAAGTGCGACTTGGGGCCGTCCTCACGAATCTCTTGGCCTTTGCCGGCGTTAGAGAAGTAACGAATAAGCCATGGGGTAAAGAAGATCGCCACAAGGAAGCTGATGACGCCGGAGGCCATAATCTGAGTCATTGTTTCATCACTATCCTTTTAATCTTCGCCGTTGAGCAGGCGTTCAGAGACCAACCAGAGCCTCTGCGCATTTGAAGCTTTGACCAGGACCACATCTTTCAACTCGCGTTGCGACCAGTCTTCTACCCCAGCCGGTGGGGTGTTGAGGACGTCCTCGATGCGCCAAATAGCGTCATCGATATCCTGGCTAACCATAGTATTTATACCGCGTCCGTGCGCAGCGTCTGCCATCGCCTCACAGTTCTTGGAATCACCAACAACAATCAAGGTGTCAACATGGAATTTCGCTAGTTCTGCGCCCAGGGCATAGTGCGCATCAATTGCCTGCTCACCCAGCTCGCCCATCTCACCCAGCACAGCAATGGAGCGGGCATCTGGACGGCCTGACGTGGTGTAACCCAATGCTGCAATAGCGGCACGCATGGAATCAGGGTTTGCGTTATAGGAGTCATTAATAATGGTGACTCCATCACCGCGGGTGTGCACATCCATGCGGTGTGCGGATGCATTGCGATGCCCGCTGAGGGAATCAGCCACAGCTTCCACCGAGAGTCCTGCCTCGATGGCAGCGGCGGCCGCCGCCAAAGAGTTGGATACTTGGTGCACACCGAAGACCTGCAAAGTCACCGATACTGGCTGTGCACCTGGTGCGTGCAGCGTAAAGGATGGACGCGCCACATTGTCCAAAGAGATATCAGTCGCGTAATAGTCCGCGCCAGCAGCCGGTGGATTCGCCGAAGAATAGGACACCACCTTCGCTGCGGTGCGCTTAGCCATCGCGATGACAAAAGGATCATCAGCGTTTAAAACAGCCACTCCGCCATCGCCTACCGATGGCAATGCCTCAACCAGCTCACCCTTTGCTTTCGCAATGTTTTCGCGGGAACCAAACTCGCCCAGGTGCGCGCTGCCAACGTTGAGCACCACGCCGATGCGTGGAGTCGCAATGTCAGTCAGGTGCTTGATATGGCCAATTCCGCGCGCAGAAAGCTCTGCCACCAAGTATTTGGTGTCCACATCACTGCGCAGCGCAGTGTAAGGATGCCCAATCTCATTGTTGAAAGAACCGGGCGGTGCCACCGTCTCACCATCGTGGCGCAAAATCGTTGCGATCAAGTCTTTCGTCGAGGTCTTGCCAGCAGAACCAGTAACACCAATGATAGTCAATTCGTGATCCTCTGCCAGCTTCTTCGTCACATAGTGTGCCAAATCCGAGAGTGCACGAACCACAGCGGCGGCAGAACCATCTGAATCATTGGCATAGATATCCGCATTCGCGCCATCTCCTTCAACGCGGCCGGTTGGGGCAACCACAATGGCTGGAACGCCTACAGGGCGGGCTGCTAATACCGCGACCGCGCCTTGCTCAATGGCCTTTTCTGCATAGTCATGGCCATCTACTTTGGCGCCTGGAAAGCACAGAAACAGCCCGCCTGGTGTGACCTTGCGGGAATCGAATTCCACAAAGCCGGTCACGCGCGCATCAGGGTTATCGACGCTGTCGAGTGAACCGCCGACGATATTTGCGATTTCTTTCAGTGTCAGGTCAATCATTTTTGCCTCCCATTGGAGTCTTCAGCAGCGTTGAGACGAGCGGCCCGCTTTGATTGTAATGCGCGGGAGACTTCTTCACGGTCATCAAAGTGGTGCATGGTCTCCCCGACCAGCTGCCCCACTTCGTGGCCTTTACCCACGACGATGACGGCGTCACCAGTTTGTGCCCAGTTGACCACGGCATCGATGGCTTCAGCGCGCGATGCAACTTCAATAATCTCTACCTCACGCCCGGAATCTTGCGCGCCTTCACGTGCGCCAGCAATCACTGCCGCACGAATCGGTGCTGGGTCTTCAGTGCGTGGGTTGTCATCAGTAACGACCACGAAGTCCGCCCGCTTGGCTGCAGCAGCACCCATCAGCCCGCGCTTCGAGGAATCACGGTCACCACCTGCACCGACGACTACGCCGATACGTCCGGCAGCAGCTTCGTCTCCCGCCGCAACTCCGCTGGAGGCGGCCGATGCTGCCTCCAGCTGGGAGCGCAGAGTATCTAAAACAGCCTCAATGGCTGCTGGCTTGTGTGCGTAATCAACAACGGCCACGAAATCCTGACCTTCATCGATACGCTGCATGCGGCCAGGGACCGCAACCTTGGTCAACGCGGAAATGAAAATGTCCAAGTCAATGCCCGCGGCACTCGCCATGCCCACGGCCAAGGCCGCGTTGGCGATGTTGAACTCTCCTGGCAATGGCAGGCGGAAATCAAACGAACGAGCGAGCTCAGCCTGAATCACTTCGGTATCACGCGAAGGGTTAATCTCCAGCGCAACGTGTTGCTCACCGGTGGTCTCAACGCTGTGTTGCCACGCCACTACCGTTCCTGGAACCAACAGCTCACGGGTGCGCTCACGCAGCATCACATCTGCTTCTACTGCTGCGGCTTTTTCTCCTGCGTGCGAAATCGCACCAGTGGTAGACACCGCAGTCAAGGGACCACCGGCAGCATCAACCATGTCAGCGAGGCGCTCGCCCCACGCATCATTAATGCAGACTACCGAGTGGCGTGCGGCACCGTCACCGATAAACAGAGCTGACTTCGCCGCGAAGTATTCTTCCATCGTCGGGTGGAAATCCAAGTGGTCTTGGGACAGGTTAGTAAACCCACCAACCGCAAAGTCCACACCATTGACTCGGCCCAGTTCCAGTGCGTGGGAGGAAACCTCCATGACCACGTGGCTAACGCCTTCTTCCACCATGCGGGAAAAAAGCTCCTGCAGGGTCGGTGCTTCAGGCGTGGTCAGCTTGGTCTCTATTGGCTCTCGATTAATGCGAGTACCCGTGGTGCCAATTAGACCAGTGGAATATCCCGCGGCTAACAGACCAGTCTCTAGCAAGTATGTAGTTGTTGTTTTGCCCGAAGTGCCCGTGACACCAATGACAGTTAGTTGCTTGGTTGGGTGCCCATAGATTTCTGCTGAAACATCACCCAGCACCGCGCGAATATCATCAACCACAATGATCGGACGATCAAAGGCCTTCACCTGGGCACCCTCTACGCCTTCTGTGCCCTCCGCGCCAGCTTCCGCTGAGGAGGCGGTGAGGATTTCCACGCCGCGGGCATCGGTAAGCACTGCCTTTGCGGAAGTCTGGGCGGCAAACTCTGCACCATGTGCGCGGGTGCCCGGAACAGCAGCAAACAGGTGCTCCGACTCCACTGCGCGCGAATCTAAGGTGATTGCATCAACCGTAACCGAAGCATCTCCAATAACCTCACCGCCTGCGATCTCCGCTAGCTTTTTAAGCGTTGTAGTCATATCAGCTGCGTCCTTATCCTTATGGGTTTGATTGTCGTGGGGAATATAGAAATTGTGAGTGTCTTCATCAGTATTGCGTCATTACCCAACGCTTGCCCTCCGGCGAGGTTGGAATGTTGTCACGGTTGAGCAACCAGGAAGCGATATCACTGAACAGCGGTGCTGCGGACTGCCCGCCGGAACCGTCATCATTGGTACCGGACTGTGGCTCATCCAGCATGATGGCAACCACAAAGCGTGGGTCATCAGCCGGCGCAATGCCCGCGAAGGTAATCCAGTACGCACTTTCAGAATAAGCACCGGTTTCCGGGTTGACCTTCTGTGCGGTACCCGTCTTGCCGGAAAGCTGATAGCCCTCAATATCATTGCCCATAGCCGTACCGTTTTGGACATACGCTGGGTCTTCCTGGAACGTCGAACGGAACATGTCCGTCACCGTCTTCGCTGTCTCCGGGGAAACAACCTGCGTGGTGCCTGGCTCATCTTGTGGAATATCCTTGCCATCGGCATCCGTAATCGAGTCAATAATGCGTGGTTCAACCCGCTCACCCTCATTGGCCATAGCCTGGTACACGCTAGCCATCTGCAAGGTTGTCCAGGACATGCCCTGGCCAATAGGCAGGTTAGCGAAGGTACCGCCGGACCACTGCTCTAACGCCGGCAACAAGCCCGAAGACTCATTAGGCAGCTCAATACCGGTGGTCTTGCCCAAGCCGAACTTCTCTAAGTACTCAGCGAATTTCTCTTCGCCCAGGCGCTCTGCAATCTGCAGCGTACCGACGTTGGAAGATTTACCGAAGATACCCGTGGTGGTGTACGGCTCCACGCCGTGCTGCCACGCATCCGCAACGGTCACGCCAGCAACATCAATGGAACCTGGCACCTGGTGGACTTCTTCCGGTGTGGTCAGTCCTTCCTCAATGGCCGCTGCCGCGGTCACGACCTTGGCCACCGAACCTGGCTCATAAGGGTGTGAGATGGAACGGTTTTCAAAGTCCTTGCCATCCGCCAACTGCGCCTCGATGTCCTTATTTGGATCGATGGTGCCCGTATTAGCCATGGACAGCACCTCACCGGTGACAGCATCCAAGACCACGGCCTCACCCATCTTGGCACCAGAATTATCTACAGCCTGCTCCAGCTTCTGCTGCACATAGGTCTGCAAATCCAAGTCCAAAGTCAGCTGGACATTGGAGCCATCAATGGCCTCAACCTCATCGCGGACCGTACCCGGAATCAACTGGCCATCGGTGGAAACGTCCTCGGTGGAACGGCCATCAATACCTGTAAGCAATGAGTCTCCGGATGCCTCAAAGCCAAACTGACCTTGGCCATCCATGGACACCTTGCCGATGATGTTTTCAGCAATCGCGCCATTCGGGTACTGGCGGATATCTTGATGGTCCGCAGCCACACCATGGTAGGTGTTAGCAATCTCGACCGCGATATCAGGATCAACATTGCGCACCAGCACCTCATACTGAGTATCCGCGCGCAGCTTATCCATGATCTGCTCAGAATCCACATTGGTGGTTGACGCACCGGATTCTTCAATGACATCAGGGATACCCTCTGCCATTTCTTCCAGGCGCTGTGTCAGGCGCTCGTCGAGAAACTCATTCTGCTCTTCCTCGCTCATGCCAGACAGTTCGCCCTCATTGCTGGCTTCGATCTCTTCTTGCTCACGCAACTCATCACGCAAACGCGTTGGTGACACGGTCAAAGAACGCGCTGCCATGGTGTAAGCAATGCGCTGGCCGTCACGGTCTACTACTTCACCGCGACGTGCCGGCTCCACGTACACCCGGGTGCGCTGCGCTTCCGCGCGCGCTGCCAAGTCTGGGCCCCACACAACTTGGACCCATGCCAAACGTCCCACCAACACGACGGTGATGATCAGCAAGATGCTGATGATCAAGTTCAGACGCTTCGCCATCATCGGCTGCTGCGCAAGAACCTTCTTCACTGCTTTCTTCGCGCCCTGCGGAGCAGCCGCCGGACGTGCTGCTTCCGCACGCTTGGCTGCTGCCTGCTGTTGCGCCGCACGTTGTGATGTTGTGCGCTGCGAAGCTGCGCGCCCCGCTCCTACACGGCGATCACCAGCGCGCATCTTTTCCCGATCGGATGGGGTCCTGGAACGGGAGGAACCTGCGCGGTACTGGTCAGCATCATTGGTGGACCAGTCTCTCGACGCATGGGAAGAGGGCCGGCGACCCCGGCCACTGCGACTTTCTTGGCGCCCCTCATTATGTCGAGGGGTTTCTCCGTCCTCGTTTCGGCGCCGGCGACGCGGGTCACCCGAATGTGGTGGAGTCACAGTGGTGTGTCACCTGCCTTCATAATGATCGAGAGTTAAGGAATAACCCAGGGCTTTGAAAGATTGTCCCTTCAGAAGTTGAATGCTTTTATGACTGTAGCCGGATCAATCCCCAAGGTGTGGGAGGCTTATCCCTTAGTCACCAGACTGATATGGAGTATCCAGGTTTTCTCCAACAGGCAGCGGAGTATCAGAAGCTTCTTCTTCAGTTGTTGGACGGCTTTCAACCGCATCATCAGCGTTTACGTCACCGATGCGCTGCTGCTGCCCTTGAGGAACTGCGTTGAGTTCATCAGACACGCCCTCAGTATCACTTGGATCACTAGTTGCCTGGCCGGTACGCACTGGTTCACCGTTGACATCAATGATGGCTTCGGTGCCCTGGGTTGCGGGTCGACGCTCTTCTACTGAGCCGTCTTCTTGAACCTCAACGATTCCGGGCTGGGTTGGGATACCCATGCGGGCATCAGCACCACGACGGGCAACGTCAGCTGAAGAACGAACCTGCTCCAAATCGCGGTTGAGGGTTTCCAGCTGGTTTTCCAGCTGTGACTCCTGGTAAGTCAATTGCTGAATGCGGAAAGTCTGTGAGGTAGACACACCAGAAAGCCACACGGCCAAGATGACGCCACCAACCAACAAGGCGATTGCCACAGCAGACAGGCGCGAAAAGAGAGTGACCTTCTTGATCGGCGCAACGCGACGACCGCGCTCAGTGACAACCTGACGCGAACCAAGACGGGACTTACGTGCCGGGGTAATCTGCGGGATTTCGCGACGCGTCGTGCGCGTTGGCGACACCGTACGTGTTGCCGTGCGCTGCTCACCACGAGTGGTGGTGCGCGTCTTGCGCGGCGTACGCGTTGGTGTTGCAGTACCGGTTGCCGAAGGAGCCGCGGTGTAGTTTCCGCGAGTCCTTACAGGGCGGTCAATCACATCGGTGGATGAACCCTGTGCGCGCTTGGTGCGTGTTCCCATGGTGGTTCTCTCTGTCCTGGTAGTGGTTGAATCTGCCATTTGATTAATCCCCTATCCCAGTTCCAGGTGGAATAAATGAATGTTCGCCTGCTAGTCGTTCAAACGCACGCACCCGCACGGATGCGGCACGTGAGTTTTCTGCAATCTCGTCTTCCGTCGCCTTTTCAGAACCACGTGTGATGGCCTTGAACTCAGCCGCGGTGCCAGGAAGATCAATTGGCAAACCGGCCGGCGTAGAAGAGGTAGTGAGGTTTTTAAACGCGGACTTCACCAGCTTGTCTTCCAATGACTGGTAGCTCATGAAGACCACGCGTCCACCAACAGCCAACGCAGTGCTAATGACAGGAATAACCTGTTCAATAGCTTCGAGTTCACCGTTGACTTCAATGCGCAGTGCTTGGAAAGTGCGCTTTGCAGGGTGGCCACCAGTGCGACGAGTAGCCGCAGGGATGGTGTTGTACAACAGCTCAACCAGACGGGCTGAGGTATCAAATGGTTGCTTATCGCGCTCTTTTAAAACCGCGGAAGCAATCTTGCCGGCGAAGCGTTCGTCGCCGTAGAACTTCAAAATATGCGCAAGTTCACCATGGGAATAGGTATTGAGGACATCCGCGGCAGTAATACCAGCGGATGGATCCATGCGCATGTCGAGCGGGGCATCAACTCTATAAGCAAAACCACGGTCAGCCTGGTCCAATTGCATGGAAGAAACGCCCAGATCAAACAGCGCGCCGGCAATGCCGTGCTCCCGTGCAATCTGGAAAATTTCTCCCTCGCCATCTGCAATAGCGGAACCGACTTCATCAAAGCGCTCATTGACGCCCACGAAGCGGTCAGCAAAAGGGGCAAGACGCTTGGTTGCATCAGCTAACGATGCCGCGTCACGGTCAACGCCGATAACGCGTGCTTGCGGAAATGTGTTGAGAAAGTACTCGGTGTGTCCGCCAGCACCCAAGGTGCCATCAATGATGACGGCGTTGCTGCCTGCTGCCTCAACAGCCAGCGCAATCAGCTCAGCCATGCGGGCTCGCATGACGGGGACATGCCCGTGGTTGTCTTCGATATCGAAGTTAACATCTGCATTACTCACGTGCTTGTCCCCCTTTCTGCTGGCTATTGGGATACTGTCCGCACATTTTCACATTTCGACAATGTGTTCTTACTTGGGTGCTGAGATGACTCGAGTGCGTATAGGGCCCTGTCCGAGGGACGTTCTGATATCGGGGAAGTACACCAGAAAATCAACCTCGGACAGAGTCCTTACACGCACTCTTTCCAGTTCTCATTCGCCTTACAACAAGCCACCGAGGACGTCATCCGCGTCGGCTGCCGAGTAGGCGTCTTCAGTTTGTGACTGGTATTCAGCCCAAGCGGCCGCGTCCCAAATCTCAAGGAAATCAACTGAACCGATAACCACGCACTCTTTAGAAAGACTGGCGTATTCACGGTGTGCCGCTGACAGTGTGATTCGACCGCTTCCATCAGGCCTTTGCTCATCCGCGCTGGCCGCCAGGTTACGAATAAACGCACGCGCTTCCGGATTCGTTCTAGACACGGCCGCTGCTTTGCGTGCTCTTTCCGCGAATTCCTCACGGGGATACACAGCCAAGGAGTGGTCTTGCCCTTTTGTCACCATCAGCCCTCCAGCAAGCTCATCACGGAACTTCGCTGGAAGTGTCAGTCGACCTTTGTCGTCAAGTTTCGGAGTGTAGGTTCCGAGAAACATCCCGGTTCCACCTTCCCTGCTTAACAACACCGGTTTCCTCTTTACGAATGTGAAGCCGTGTGAATGCTAGATTCTCACCACTTCTCACCCGCTGCGCCCCACTCTACCCCACTTTCACCCACCTATAACAGTTTTAGCCGCGTGTCACTTCAATAAAGCCAGCATATTCGCAGCTCAACGCACAGAAAATCAGTGGGGGAAATTCCCCAAAACCACCTTGACAGCCATCCCCCTGCACCCCTACAGCAACACCCACCACTGCAGCACCATTAACAAATTGGCTTGCTTAAGCACACACCGACCCCGCGACTCACTTGCGAACAGGCATTTTGACACCCAAAAGGATATCGGCAGCACCAGACCAACTTGCGAGGCGACTGGTGGGGCAAAGTGGGGACTGCGGGTGGGCGAAAGTGGGGACTTGCCTCCAGAGTCCAAAACGCCAACAGCCCGGCCCCGCTAAACGCGGACCGGGCTGTTGGTTAGTTAAAGAGCTGTAACTATTTAGCGCTCTTCGAATCGGCGGCGGAAGTTTTCCTCAAGCTTGCCGGCAGCACCATTGCTGTCAGCAGCGCCAGAACGACCTGACTTTGATTTCTTGCCCTTCTTGGAAGAACCAAGGGAGCCGGTACCTGAGCCGCGAAGCATCCAGATACCTGAACCAAACATAACCAGGAAGCCGGCAATGGATAGTAGTACGAACCATAGGCTGCTCTGCGCGAGGGCAACGCCGCCCACGAGCATGACCAAACCTACAACGACGAGCGCGATGCCGCGCAAAGTGATTGCGCCGCCGGAGCCAACAAATGAAGAGTCACTGGACACGGAGGCGCCAAACTTGGGATCCTCAGCAAGCAGCGACTTCTCGATTTCGCGAAGTGCGCGCTGCTCTTGCTCTGAAAGAGACACTGTTCCTCCAATTAGTCCGGGCTAATAATTTACGTTTTAGCTAAGTCAACAAACCGTCACCGTGTATTTCCTTCAAGTATAACCGAGGCGCTTACGCACCCGATTATCGATTCGGTGACATTATTTCTTGTTCTATCTACTACAACGCCCACACTAAGCGGTTAGTTCCCGGTTCTGCAGTTTCCTGCATCACCTTTTACAACAGTTACCCTCACTGGATTACCCCTGCCCGGCTTAAGCAGCCTGTCCGCCTATTCCATCAAAGTCATGAGTTCCGGATTCGGAGACTTCCAAGAAGCGGGCGGCCAAATCCATCAGGCCAAAGACTACGGAGTCTGCGACTTCCCGGTCCATTCCGGACGCCAGGCGAGAGCGCGTGCGGGAATAGGCACGAAACTTCTCTGCCCACTCTTTTTCAGCCACACCAACCAGGGACAAACGGTCCCACGCGGAGGTGGGAAGGCGTCGACGCTTAGACACCGTCGCAGAGCCAGCAACACAGGCACCAGCGGTTCGCAGTGCCGCCTGGTAAGCCTTTTCCAAAGCCTGATCCATACGGCCCTTCGCGGCATCTGACTTGGCATCAGCAAGAAGAAGCGCGGCCTGAGTCAGAAAACGCTGACGCTTAGCTCCTTGCCCACCCTGTCGTTGAACTCGTCGTGCTGTAGCGGAAATTACCTGTGCCATTGCCTTGCCTCCTTCTTCTTTCTGATTGCCGTTGGAGCAGTGTTCGTTTACGTGCCTCTTATATTAAAAGTGCGTTCGTACATTCATTCGCCAGTATAGTTCACATGTTCGAAAAGGTAAAGGTTTTTGCAGCACATAGACTTTCACGTTTTCGAAAATCCACGATCGGCTCACCGAAATTGGCACTGGAAAGAAGAACTAATTCGGGACTATCAGGGGCAATCTCCCCCACTGAAGGCAAAAGTTTTGTTAGATGGAGGATGTGTCATTAACAATCCGCCGTCTTTCACCACAAGAATTCGCGCTCAACGCCGGACCTTTGGTGGATATCTATATCAGCGCCATGGGCTATGACCCTGCGATCCGTGATGGACGGGTTTACTCATGGCAGCGAGAGATCATTCGGCCTGGATTTACCGCACTTATTGCCGAGGATGCTTCCGGAGTGTTGGCCGTTGCCTACGGTTTCATTGGCACACCGGATTCCTGGTGGGACCGCCAACTGCGCCTAGCACTGCAGAAACGAGGCGGGGCAACCGAAGTAGAACAGGAGATTCTTCGCAGCTACTTCGAAGTCGCAGAGATTCATGTTCTCCCCCGCATGCAAGGCCACGGACTTGGCCGGGAGTTGCTCAAACAGCTGTTATGGAACGCGCCCGGCAAGTGGGCACTATTATCCACACCTGAGGTTCCGGGCGAATCCAACCGTGCATTTAGCCTCTACCGTTCTATGGGTTTTACAGACTTAGTCCGTCATCATCAGTACCCCGGTGACGAACGTCCTTTTGCAATCTTGAAGACGCAGCTACCGCTTTCCTAAAGTCAGGATAGCTAAAGGTAGGCTAAAAGCCATGACTAATTCTGAGGATTTCCACCAACTTCCTTTAGCCGACGTTCCTAAGCACGTTCGTGCTGAACTCGCCGACTTTTTGAAGGACCGCGAACCTCAGATCGCCAAAATCGGTAAGCCAGTCACCGAAGCCATTGAACACCTTGAGCGCTTCATCCTCGATGGCGGCAAACGCATCCGCCCGCTCTATGCGTGGGCGGGCTTCGTCGCTGCGGATGGCTTGCTGGGTGATGAAGACCCACAGGCTGTGCTTCGCGCGGCTTCTTCTTTGGAGTTCATCCAGTCCTGCGCACTCATCCACGATGACATTGTGGATGCTTCCGATACACGCCGCGGCAACCCAACCGTGCACCGTGCAGTCGAGGCAAAGCACCGCGAACTGGGATGGACGGGTAACTCCGAAGACTTCGGCCGCGCCGCTGCCATTTTGATTGGTGATATGTCGCTGGTGTGGGCAGAAGACATGTTCTTGGATTCAGGCATTTCTCAAGCAGCGATCCAGCGTGCCCGTGAGCCGTGGCGGGAGATGCGCACCGAGGTTATCGGCGGCCAGCTGCTTGATGTCTCTTTGGAAGCTGCTGCCATTGAATCAGTCGAGTTGTCTGATTCTGTCAACCGTTTCAAGACTGCTGCTTACACCATTGAGCGCCCGCTTCACCTTGGTGCGGCTATCGCTGGTGCACCGCAATCACTCGTTGAGGCATTCCGTGGATACGGCCGCGATATTGGTATCGCGTTCCAGCTGCGTGATGACCAGCTTGGCGTCTTTGGTGATCCAAAGATTACGGGCAAGCCTTCCGGCGATGATCTTCGTGAAGGCAAGCGCACGGTTTTGATGGCCATCGCACTGCAGCGCGCGGATGAACAGGATCCTGCCGCCGCACAGTTCTTGCGGGAGAATCTTGGTACCACCGCTGACCCCGTAGTGCTGTCAAAGATGGCACAGATGATTGAGGATTCCGGTGCGCCGGCCGAAATCGAAAAGCGCATCGATGACCTCACCCAATCTGGATTAGCGCACCTGGCTAAGGCAAACGTTAATTCTGATGTCACTGAACTTCTGCGTTCTTTGGCCATTAAGTCCACGGCACGAGCAAAATAGGGACTTCACATGGTGAAGCAAGCAAAGACAATCAAGCTTCCTAGCGCCCTCGCCGTAGGCGTCGTGGGCGCCATCGTGCTCACCCTCGCTTCCTATTCGGGCGGCGCTACGCGTAACCGCGGCGGAATCTTAGAAGCACTCAACATCAGCTTCTTCTCAGCTGGGCACGGCCGAAACATTGGCATGACGCTGTTTTGGGTCGGCATGTTCCTTCTTATTGCCGCATGGATTTTGGCGGGCAAGTTCATTGTCTCCGCGAGCGTTCGACGCAACACGCGAGGAGTAGAAGAGCCTCCGGCAACTCATCGTTTTGCCCTTGCCGCGCGTCCCGTGCCGCCGGCGGAGGTCGATGAATCCGCGTTCGCCACCATGAAAAAGACCATGTGGGCGTGGATCCTGCCACTTCTTCTGGCAGCTCCTCTGTCCTCCCGGGACGTGTATTCCTACCTCATGCAGGGCGCGATGGTCCGCGACGGATTCGATCCTTACACCGAGGGCCCTGCGGTGAACCCCGGCCCCTTCTTGTTGGAAGTCTCCCAGGACTGGCGCAACACCACCACGCCTTATGGCCCGCTGCACTTGTGGATTGGTGATGGGGTTACTCGCCTAGTCGGCGACAACGTCACCATTGGTGTGTTTGTGTACAAGCTCATTTCAGTATTGAGCTTCGCCGCCATCGCGTGGTCTATCCCGGTTATTGCCCGCAAACTCGGCGGCGACCCAACGCTCGCGTTGTGGTTGGGTGTCGCAAACCCGGTGATGATTTTGCACCTCATCGGTGGCATGCACAATGAATCCACCATGGTCGCACTTGTCACGGTGGGGCTTCTAACCTGTCTGCATCACCGCTACCTCGCCGGTATCGCGTTGATTGCGGTGGCGGTGTCGCTCAAGGCCACTGCCTTTATTGCTGTTCCATTCGTGGTGTGGTTGATGATGCACCACTTTGGGCAACGCTTCAATAAGATCGCCGCTTTCATCGTCTCCGGTGCGGTCGCTGTAATTGAGACCGTCGCCGTTGTAGCTCTCGTAACCTGGGCTTCGGGCACGTCTTCAGGTTGGTTGTCTGAGATTACCGGCAATTCCAAGGTGATTAATCCCCTCGCCGGTCCGACGGTGGCAACCGATACTTTGGCGCCATTGATTACCACGCTCAATGAGGACATCACCTATAACCAGATACTGGATGTCATGCGCACCATTGCAACGGTATTTATGCTGCTGGGTCTTGTGCTGATGTGGTGGCTGTTTAGAGCCAATAGGCGCGCGGCCATGCTGGGCATTCCTGCGGCCTATCAGGTGGCATTTATGTTTAACTCGGTTACGCTTCCATGGTACTTCGCCTCAGTTGTAACTCTGCTGGGCGTCGCACGTCCACCGCTGTGGACGATTCAACTCTCCGCCGGCGCGTCCGTGTTTGTCGCGCTCGCCTTCTCTGGCGACGGCAACCACCAGCTCTACACCTGGTGGTGGGTACTCGGCTCGCTGCTACTGGCGTGCTGGGCAGTGCACTGGATGTTTAACACCACTGCCACTCCCCACGCACGTGTAGAAACGACGCAAGCCGAGACAGCTGTAAATTAGCTGGCTACAGGCCCATTGCCTGTGCACGGCGAATAACTTCGCGCGCAAGGTGGCCTTGCAAGCCGTCGATGGGGCGGCCTGGCAGAGACTCGTCTTCGGTGAAGAAGTACTCAAGGATTTCTGCGTTGCTAAAGCCGCCATCGGAAAGCACGGTGATAGCGCCCGAAACGTACTTATTGATTGCTCCCTTGTCATTGATAAACAATGCCGGGACGTATTTCACGCCATCACGGGTGTGCGCGATGAGCTTCTTGTCATGCAGCAGGTCATGCACGCGGGTGACCGCAATGCCTAGTTCATCTGCAACCTCAGGCAGGGTGAGCAGTTCGTCCTTGCTCAACAGGGTGTCTAAGTCTTTGTTTTGTTCCATCACGCCCCCTACTTTAGATCACTGTCACTGATCTGAGGTCACGCCCCGTTGGTTCGCAAATTAGTTGATTTATCGTACATACTAGATGCCATGGCACAGTTGGAAGTTGGAGATGTCCTTGAGCACCGGTATCGCATTGACCGGCCGATTGCTCGCGGCGGCATGTCTACTGTCTATCGCTGTGTAGATTTGCGCCTTGGCCGCGCGTTGGCCGCAAAGGTCATGCATGACCAGTACAGCCAGGATGATGTGTTCATCCACCGTTTCCGCCGCGAGGCACGTGCGATGGCGCAGCTAACCCACCCAAATCTGGTCAATGTTTATGACTTCTCGGCTGAGGGTGACCCGGTATTTCTCATTATGGAGCTTATTACCGGTGGTACTTTGCGTGAGCTCACCGCTGAGCGCGGTCCAATGCCACCGCACGCGGCGTTGGCGGTGATGCGTTCGGTGTTGGCGGGTCTGATTGCTGTCCACGATAAGGGCTTGGTGCACCGCGATATCAAGCCGGATAATGTGCTGATTAATGGTGACCACACGGTCAAGCTCGCTGACTTTGGCCTCGTGCGCGCCACCAGTTCGCAGACGGTGACCTCGAATCAGATTGTGGGCACGGTTTCTTATCTCTCCCCGGAGCAAGTCACCGGTGCGAATATTACTGCCGCATCTGACGTGTATTCGGCGGGCATCGTGTTGTTTGAGCTTCTCACCGGCACGGTCCCGTTTTCCGGTGATACTCCGCTGGGGCATGCGATGAATAGGTTGGATAATGATGTGCCCAGCCCGTCTTCACGGATTGCTGGGGTGCCTCCGCTTGTCGATGCCTTAGTGGCCAGCGCCACCTCATTCGATGTCAGCGAACGCTTCGCTGATGCCCGCGAGTTCCTCGCGGCTCTTGATGATGTCGCAGCAGAGCTCAACCTTCCTACCTATCTGGTGCCTATCCCCCACAATTCGGCGGCTGCGCGAACAGCTGCTGAGCCAACCAACATGGATGGCATTGATTCCGGCAGTGTCTTTGAACCCACCGGTTTTATTGACACCTCTGAACCAGCAACCGAGGTCTTCGGCGACTCCATCGCAGATGATGCAACTACCGTGGAGCCCCGTTATGACCAACCCCGCGAGCGCCCAGATGAACGCCCTGCGCGCGAGCCGTTGAGCTTTGAAACCCGCTTCGATGGTCCTCCGCCGGTCGCCCCTCCTGTCAAAGACCATGCACGCAATGACCAGCACAACATTCCTGGAATGCCCAATACAATCCCCGGCACAGCTGCTGCCGGTGCTGGCGCGGCCGGTGCAGGTGCTTCTGGTCTAGGCTTTGCAGGTGGTGCCGGTACAGCGAATGCAGCTGGTGCAGCAGGAGCTGCAGCTGCCGGCCAGAATCCTCATTACCCTGAGACGCGACTGACACCGCGCCAGATTCAGGGCCAGGGCCAGGTTCAACCCGCTCCTGGACAACAGGGGCAACCGGGTCAGGTCCAGCAGCAGGCTCATGCGCAGGCGCCGGCGACAGCGGAGAACGAGCCGATCTTAAAGCCTTTGTCGAATCGATCGCCTCTGGGATTCATCGCGTGGCTCGTGGTCGTCGGCATTGTCGTAGCTGGCGTAGGACTAGCCGGCTGGTGGTTTGGCTCCGGCTACTACGGTTCCACCCCGTGGCTGATTCGCTAAGAAGGCCTGAAAGCTAAAAGTCGGAAAACTTGGAAAACCTCAAGGGAGCAGCCACCACGTTGAATTCTGTGGTGGCTACTCCCTTGAGGTTGTGTAGCGCTTAGCCCGCGAGTTTAGCGGTTTTGGTTACGCAGCATCTCTGCAACCAAGAAGGACAGCTCCAGGGACTGACGGGTGTTCAGACGTGGGTCGCACGCTGACTCGTAGCGGCCTGGCAAGTCAATGTCCGTGATGTCATCAGCGCCACCGAGGCACTCAGTAACGTCTTCACCGGTGAACTCCAGGTGAATGCCGCCTGGGTGGGTGCCCAGTTCGCGGTGTACTTCGAAGAAGCCCTGAACCTCATCAACGACCTTGTCGAAGTGGCGGGTCTTGTAGCCATTCGAGGAGGTGAAGGTGTTGCCGTGCATTGGGTCAGACTGCCAAACCACCTTGTGGCCGGAGTTTTCCACCGCGCGCACAATGTCCGGCAGGACGGTGCGGATACGGTCATGGCCCATGCGGGTAACCATGGTCAAACGGCCAGGCTCACGGTCTGGGTCCAGCTTCTCGGTATAAGCTACTGCCTCATCAGGGGTCACACCTGGGCCAATCTTCAAACCAATTGGGTTGCCAATCAGGGATGCGAAGTTGACGTGGAAATCTTCCATTCCACGGGTGCGCTCACCAATCCATACCTGGTGCGCGGATAGATCATAGAGCTTGGTCTCGCCGCGGCTGTCCTTAGCCAGACGTAGCATGGAACGCTCGTAGTCTTTCAGGAGTGCTTCATGCGAGCAGTAAATGGTTGCTGCGCGCAGGGTCTCATCAGAGACGCCGCAAGCATTCATGAAGTTCAGACCATTTTCAATTTCACTAGCCAGCGCTTCATAGCGAGCGCCAGCACGAGAGGTCTGCACGAATTCGCGGTTCCACTCATGGAGGCGGTACAGGTCGGCCGTGCCCGAGTTGGTCAGTGCACGAACCAAGTTCATTGCGGCAGAAGAGTTCGCGTAGGCACGAACCATACGTGCCGGATCATGGCGGCGTGCTTCATCGGTTGGCTCCACACCGTTGACGATATCGCCGCGGTAGTTCAGTAGACCGTTGCCATCCAGATCGGAAGAACGTGGCTTTGCATACTGGCCAGCAATGCGCGCCAGCTTGACCACAGGCGTGGAAGCGCCGTAGGTCAATACCACTGCCATTTGCAGCAAGGTCTTGACGTTGCCGCGGATGTGCGGCTCGGTGTTGGACTCAAAAGTCTCAGCGCAGTCGCCGCCTTGGAGCAAGAAAGCCTTGCCGTTGGCAACATCAGCCAGCTTGCTCTTTAGCTCCTCAACTTCCGGCGCCACCACGATTGGTGGAACCGACTCAAGGATCTTGCGAACATTGTCAGCCTGGGCTTGATCCCAGTTGGGCTGCTGCTTGGCGTCTCGCTTGATGGCATCCTGAAACTTCTCCTCAATGCCTTCTGGCAATGGAGGAAGGTCAGGGAGTACGTCTTTAGGGATATCTACTGTCCAGCTCACACAAGTATTTAATCATGGATGCTGGCCGAATATGACATCTTAGAGCCTGACAATCCCCAATCGGGGCCATTCCCACCAGGCGAGACGGTGCGGAGATCGCACAGAATTCGGAGAATTAAAACACTTCAACTAGGTTGCGCGGTTGCCGGCAGATAGCGGGAGCGCCTGCGCACAGGTCTTGAACTTAGCCAGGTTATGGCGGGCATCCACCAAAGCATCATGATTGCCATCAGGAATGGCTGGCAACTGCGGGCGGCCGGCAAACTCCCAATATTGGCGCAGCTCGCGCGTGTAGCGCGGGATGCTGCGCGGCAGCCCAGCCATATCGCCCCACAATTGTGCTAGGACGACATGGTCATATGCACCAACCCAGGCCCACAGCTGCATGGGTGCCTTATCTTTAGTAAGAAACGCTAGGACCTCTTCGCGGATGGTGTCCTTGGACTTCCATACCGGATCGCGCGGGCTAGGCAGTTTGTCCAAGACGTTCTCCCTCACCCACGCATTGGCGCGAGCAGGGTCGAAGTCTGTGGACACCGCGTAATATTCACGGCCATCTTCTGCGACAATACCGATTGAGACGAGCTCAATGGTTCGGCCGTCTTCAATGAACTCAGTGTCGTAGAAATAGCGCACGATGATAAAGCTTAGTCCCTGCAAGGTTCAGACCTGAGCACAGGGGGCCGCATAACCATCTCTTGAAGCTGACGCAGGCTTGGCGGGTAGACGGTCCAACCAATGCCCGGCACTTTAGAAATTGACCACAGCATGAGTCCACCGGCACCAGAAAGAATGATGCACACAAAGGTCCAGAACCAGGTGGTGTTGACCAATCTTTCACCGTCCATGGAAATCTCCCACTGACCGACGATTTGGACGTAGTGATATCCCACAGTCAGCGCGATTGGGTGGCCCAGATAGACCGGCAAAGTATTGCGGCCAATAAAAGCAAAGAAACTAGAAACGTAAGGAATACGCGCGATTGCGACGGCCATGACCAAAGCCATCGGCAGCTGGAAGGTTTGCTCCACAAAGCGCACCAACAGCAGCACTTCCTGCGAGCCCATGTAGTCCATGCCCGGCAGATACCACGGCAGCACTACTTCCCCAGTGAACTGGTTCCATAGGTCGCGGGAGAAAAAGCCCACCGCATAAGTAATCACAGCGAACATCAACGCCGGCACGTTAAGGCGGCACACGGCATCGACAAAGGCAGTGATTGCCTGGCGGAAATACACCCCGGCAAAGAACAACGGCAGGTACATCAAAGCCTTGCCGATGAAGAAGATGTGCTCATTGAGCGGCAACAGCAGTATTGGAGTGAAACTGAGCAGCATCGCGAGCGCTGGATGCAGCTTACGCACGGCTACTAGCGCGAGGTTGAACATGATCAACGCATGCAGGAACCAGCCCATGTTGTGTCCCAAGACCAGGTTGAGCCCTAATTCGCGCCAGGTAAGCGGCTCATTGCCAAATACCCACTGCCACTCCAGGTTCTTGGTCCACAGCTCAATGCTGACCCAGATGATATAAGGCACGAGGAAGAACCAGACGCGCTTGACCAGCACGTCGCGCAGAGTGAACTGCAGGACCTTGGTGGAGAAATAGCCAGAGACTACAAAAAACAGAGGCATGCGCAGCGGATCAAGCCACGTGTTGAGCTGATACAGCCAGGTGGATTCACCTTCCGGCACGCCAATGCCGATATGCAGCAAGACAACACCAAGGATGGAGATACCCTTGGCGACGTCTGGCCAAACTAGACGTTTCTGTGCACTCACTTGCTTGGTTCAGCACCCTTCGGATAGCCGTGGCCCTTGTGCAGAGATTCTTTGACCTCTGAGGCGTACACATCAACGTACGGTTGCTCAGCCAGTTCAGCAAGCTTCAGCATGAAAAAATCAGTAAATGCGCGCACAGTGTCGTGGTCTTTCGGGTCCAGACCGTTCTCCTGCGCCCACTGATGTGGATTGATGGGGCTACCCACGCGCGTGCCAACACGAACAGGACGTGGAACCCACGTGCCAATGGGATTGGCCTTGCGTGAGTTAAACATCGCAACAGGAATCACGTCCACGCCGGTGTCCATGGCAACGCGCGCCATGCCGGTACGTCCCCGGTAGATTCGTCCATCCGGTGAGCGGGTTCCCTCTGGATAAATACCAAAGATGTCGCCTTGATTGAGGATCTCGCGCGCGGAGTTCATCATGCCTTCAGACGCAGACGCAGCCTTGCGGTCAATGGGAACCTGGCCAACAGAGGAGAAAAACCACTTTTGCAGGCGACCCACCACACCAGGAGAATTAAAGTACTCTGCCTTAGCAATGAACTTAATCTGGCGTGGGCACATCAACGGAAAGTAAAAGGAATCCATTACGGACTGGTGGTTGGATGCCACAATGACTGCACCTGATTCAGGAATGTTATCCATTCCCTCTACCCAAGGACGGTTCCACACGCGCAGGACAGGACCAAAAAGGATGTGCTGAAACGTCCAGTACCAACGGTTCTTCTTAGCCATGGAAGTGTCCTTCGCTTTATCCGGATGTGTGTGATTGCCAGAGACTTTTAATCTTTAGGATACGCAAGCGCCAGCGCGCGCCAAATCAGCCGCGCCAATCATTCCGGCTTGAGAACCCAAAACAGCAACTTTCACATCAGCTACTTCGCGGTAGCCAGCGCCGACAATATTGTCTTTCATGGTCTGTCGCGAATGCGGCAAGAACAGGTCTGCTTCGTGCGAGACTCCCCCGCCTAAAACAATCAGCTCAGGGTCAAGAACATCAGACACCATGGCTAAACCCTTGCCCAGCCACATGCCGAAGTCCTCCATGACTGCTACAGCCAATGGGTCGCCCAGGCGGGCAGCAGCCACAATCTCCTCGCCCGTCGGTACTTCCGGCAGTGCGGTTTCATAGTCCGCGCGCAGCTCCACCGCAGTATCAGGCAAGGCGGTGCCGGAGGCATAACGCTCCAAACAGCCATTCTTGCCGCAAGAACACGCACGGCCATTGGGCACGACGCACAGGTGGCCAAATTCTGGAGCGGTACCGAAAGCACCGCGGTAGATTTCCCCACCGCTCATCAGCGTGGCACCAATGCCGGTACCGACGGCGAAAAACACCCAGTCCTTGGCGTCGCGGCCGGCACCAAAGCGTGCCTCGCCCCACGCGGCCGAGTTCGCGTCATGTTCAAGACGCACCGGCATGCCCAAACGGTCCTCGATGTTGTTGCGCACTGGCGCATTGCGCCAAGGCAAGTGCGGGGCAAAAAGCACAGTGGTGCAGGTGGGATCAATAAAGCCAGCTACGGCGAGACCAACAGCTTTAATGTCGTGGTCAGCGCGCAGTTCAAGCACTAGCTTTTCGATGCTATCTTCCAAATCAGCCGCATTTTTTGCCGTTGCAACTGCTCGGGTGTCAATCACCTGACCGTCAGCGTTGACCACGCCGGCGCGTACATTGGTGCCCCCGATATCAAAACCAATCGCAAGCTGCTGGGAAGCATTATTCATGGGTAATAGGATATACGTCAGCGTCTAATTGAGATAATCGAAACCCCAACGCGCGGGTTAGTTTTCTAGCTGCAGCGCCTTGCGCAGCCGCTCCCCCATGATCTCCCAGGTCCAGTTTTGCTCCACGTGGACACGACCAGCCTTTCCCATCGCGGCAGATTGCTGCGGATTAAGCAGCATCTCCACGAGGGCATCGGCAAGCTCGTGCACATTGTTGCCGTTGATGACCACACCGGTCTCCTTGGTTATGGTCTCTGGTGCTCCCCCGGAGTTTCCGGCGATGACCGGCAGACTTGCCGCTTGGGCCTCCAGGTACACAATCCCAAGGCCCTCCACATCAAGCCCTTTGCCGCGGGTGCGCACGGGCATGGCGAAAATATCACCTGCTTGAAACGCCAAGGAAAGCTCGTTGCTATCTTTCGCTTCCTGAATTACGGCCGAGGGATCATAAATCTTGGCCAGCTCCTTTAGCGTGACACGGTAGCGACCCCGGCCAATAATAAGAAGCTGCGCGTCAGGACAGTGCTGGCGCACCAAGGGCATCGCGCGCAGGAGCTGGTCTTGGCCCTTGCGCGGAACCAAGCGGGAAACACACAAAATTACCGGCGCAGTGGGTGAATCAACTAGGCCGAAGTGTTCTTTGGCTTCTGCCTTCGACGCCTCTGGCTGCCCGAACTGTTCTGCTGATACCGCCGACGGCAAATGAACCCACTGTGGGTGCGGGCCAAAGGCCTTGCTAAATCGCCGCAGCGTGTAATCCGAAATATAGGTGATGGTATCGGCGCTGTTGCCGATCATTCGCAGGGCTTGGCGTGCGCCTGGAAGCATTGACCACCCCACCTCATGGCCATGCGTGGTGGCCACAACCTTGCGCGCACCAGCTTGCTTGGCGGCTTTGCCCATCAACGCCAACGGCGCTGCCGCACCAAACCACACGGTGTCAATGCTGTGCTCAGAAATGAGCTCCTGCATACGCCGAATGGTTGCCGGGGTGGGCAACATAACCTTGCGTGGCCAGCGAACAACCTGGAAATCCGCCTGGGCATCAAACTCCCGCGCGGCCTTCTCATCCTGCGTGGAAGCAAAGACCACCACATCGAGCGGGTCCAAGCAGTCTAAAAAATCACGCAGGTAAGACTGAATTCCGCCAATTGTGGGCGGGAAATCATTGGTAACTAGAAGCGTGCGCGGCATAACCACACAATAGCGCGCGTGTTAGTAGCGCGAAGCACCGGTGATAGGCATCGAATCAACCGGCACCACCTGAACTGGGACGCCATAGGTAGAAGCGTGCACAATCTGACCGTTTCCGATGTACATACCCACGTGCGTGACACCTGGGTAGTAGCCAACGATGTCTCCCGGCTGCAGATCGCTGATGGACACTGTCTGACCACCGGCAATCTGCGCCTGGGAAGTGCGCGGAATGGACTTGCCCTGCTGTTGATATGCCCACGCCATCAAACCGGAGCAGTCAAATGCGCTTGGGCCTGTAGCACCCCAAGAATATGGCGAGCCCTGCTTGGACAATGCTGCTGCAACCGCACCAGTAGCATTGGCGCCCAAATCAGCCAGATCGATATCGGAGATAGGACTATTCTGGTTCTCCCACGCCGCACGCAGGTCAGGGCTCAAAGAATCAACGCGCTCTTCAATCTGCCACTGACGCTGCTCCAGATCCGCACGCTCTGCAATGACCGCGTCTTTTTCTTTCTCCAGCTCAGATTTAATCTTCTTAGCTTGCGCCACAGCGCCATCTGCCTGGGCTCGGGATTCTTCCGCTGCGTCTGAAATCTCTGCGATGGAGTTCAAGGAACGCTGCGCATCTCGCGAAATGGCGCCGAGATATCCCAAACGCTCTACTGCGCTGGTGGGGTTGCCGGAGTTCAACGTCGCAATGAAGGGATCCAAGGTGTCACCGCGGTAGCGTGACTGCGCGATACCATCGACGTTGGATTGCTGTGCCTGCAGCAACTTCTCCGCTTCATCGGCAGCAGCCTGCGCATCCTGCGCCTGCGCCTCAAGGTTTACGAGTTCTTCTTCCTTGGCCTGAAGCTCATCCTCGAGTTCTTTGACTTCCTCATTCTTCGCGGAAACCTCGCGGGCAACCTTGCTTACTTCCTCAATGAGGCCAGCAACATCGTCGGGCAAAGCGGCGTCTGCCGTTAACTCTTGCGCCTGCTCTGTTTCTTGGGATACCGCTGGTGGACCGAATGCCGCCTGAGCGCCAAGTGCTGCGCACAGGGAAAATGTGGAAACGGTGACCGCTAAGCGGACACGGGAGGAGCCAAACACAACTGCCACGATGAGTCTTTCTTGCTGTTAAATTTTTTAAATACTCAAGTCACTATAATGTCGGCGAATGAATATTTCCACCACATGAGTAACAACTTAGACTTAGGCCACACATTTGCTTCAACCTGCCAAAACGCTGATGTTGCTACACAGAATTTAACCTATATACTTTTTGGCGAAATTTAATGCACTTATCCTGTTAATGGCTCACGCCCAACCCAAAAGCAAAAGGCGCAGACACGACAAAGCCCCAGCTACTTCCTACTTTGTGGAAGCAACTGGGGCTCGAATGCCAGTCAGTGGCGCTGCTGCTCGATTTTAGAAGCGAACTGCGGAGTGGATTGGCATGTAGTTCAAAGAACGCTCTGCAACGGTGGAACCGGAGTTCAAAGAGTCAACAATCTTGCCGTTACCGACGTAGATGCCAACGTGGGATGCGCCGCCGTAGTAAGCAACGATGTCGCCTGGCTGCAGGTCAGAGATAGCCACTGGGGTGCCCTGGGAAGATTGTGCCTGGGAGGTGCGTGGGATGGCCTTGCCAGCCTGAGCGTATGCCCAAGAGGTCAGGCCAGAGCAGTCGAATGCGCTAGGACCTACTGAGCCCCAACCGTATGGGGAGCCAATCTTAGAGTAGACTGCCTCGACTACCTTCTGGCCAGCGCTGGTAGCAGCTGGCTTTGCAGCCTTTTCGGTTGCGTAGTTGTTGGTCGGTTCGTTCTGAACCGAAGCCTGCAACGAAGTCTTGTTCTGAGCAGACAAGGAAGGTACGTACTTGTCAATGTTTGGTACCTGGTTGATGTTAGGGACGTTTTCCAGACCCTGAACGTTGAAGGAGTAGTTGGTGTTAGGAACTACAAGCTCGGCTGCGTTTGCTGCTGCTGGGCCCGCGAGGGTTGCTACAGCTGCGACTGCGGTGGTGCCTGCGATACGACGAACGGTTTTAACGTTCTGACGACGGTGCTTTGCCACGAAATAAACTCCAAATCATTCTGCGCGCCTACTGCGAACAACGAGCAGTGAGTTATTCTGAAACTTCACAGCATCCCAGCCGTGTTTGGAATTAAACTCAGCATTGATTGTTCGTAGCTCTGGCCCCTGGGGTCGGGCCTAACGTTCTTCGGAAGACTTCATCTCCAAGTCCACCTCCGCTCGGCCCCCTCATCATTCAGACGGGACCAGATACGACGCTTTAAGTTGTTGTTATTCAAATTGGCTACCCGGTTGGTAACGCAATGTCTCGAATAGATTACGAAACTGTCACAAACTTTGTCGAGTTTTAGAGTTCGTGTCCCCTTGTTACTGTCCTGTTATCTTTCCGATATCTGAAATTTCCCAAACTTAGCTTCACGGAACAACTACGGTATAAAAGTCGGCTCTTCAATCAAAAACCACCCACTCACTGGCACGAACCAAACGCAATTTAGGTTCCAGCCCCAAATGGTTCGTATATCAAAACAGGCTCACGGGCCATAAAACCCAGCCACTGTGGCGTTGCTCACTAAGTGGTATCAACCGTCACAATCGGACCAAAAATCCCATACGTTTCTGACGAGATCGCGCCCAGATCCGCGAAATCGCACCCCAAAAACTTCTAGTTCCGCCACAGCGATTCAATCGCACGCAGTTACACGCCCGCGGAACCCACTTCACTCCGATAGCAAGCCGACAACACTGCCCGTTTTAACTACACCTATATATAAGGATGAGTGGATCTTTTCCCTTATGTCCTTCGGCGCGGGAATGAGACGGCTCCAAAGGGTACTCCCAATACCGGAAGCGGAAAGCAACAGAGTTAGCCGCGTGAGATTGCCGCCTAAGGCGTTGAATCCTTCGTATACGGCGGGGAAGCCTAATGGAAGGCTCTCAAGCCCACACAAAGCCGGTTACGGACGTTGAGGCATCACGAGCAATTCCGACTGAAACGAGAATTACGCGTCCTTTATATATAGGAATGCAACCAGAAAGCCGGAATTAGACCGGAACCACACAACTCGCCGTCTTTGACTGGGAAACGACGCTTAACTTGTAACGGTCACTCCCCCGAGACGCCCTGGAAACACCACCTCAAAAATCAGGCGTTTCCACAACCACTAGACCTACCCTCCAGACATTAAGAAGCACCTAGCAATAGCGAAACCCGCTGGGCTACTTCTTTGAAAGTAACACAGCGGGCTGTGAGCGCTAATTTAAGTTTCTAACCGGTAGCGGCTAGATGTGGCCGTTCTCTTCGTCTGCGCGGCGGTTAGACTCGTTCAGACGACGCAGCATCTCGGTCTCTTCAGCTGCATTGTCAGCATGGTGCTCGTGAACACGACGCATCAGGTCAGCATCATCTGGAGCGAAGGTGCCCTGTACCTCGGAGTCAGCAACACCAAGCTGGTTGAGCTGCTTCGGTACGTAGGAGCCTGCGTACTCGAGTGGTACAGCGTGGCCGTGCTCATCAACAGGGCCCAGTGGCTGGTGAACCTCGATGAATGCACCGTTAGGCAGCTGCTTGATAACGCCGGTTTCAATACCGTGCTCAAGAACCTCGCGGTCGGAGCGCTGCAGACCAACACAAACGGAGTAGGTAATCCAGTATGCGAGTGGAGGCAGAACCAACAGACCGATACGGCCAACCCAGGTCATCGCGTTAAGCGAAATCTGGAAGAAGTGAGCAACGTGGTCGTTACCACCGGACATGGTAATCAGCAGGAAGAAGGTGATTGCCATTGCGCCGATACCGGAACGAACTGGAACGTCGCGTGGACGCTGCAGCAGGTTGTGGTGAGCGTCGTCGCCGGTGAGCTTCTTCTCAATGAATGGGTACGCCATCAAAAGTACAACCAGGAGACCACAAAGCAGTGCTACCCAGAATGCAGATGGAATGGTGTAGTTGCCCAGGTAGAGCTCCCACGCAGGAAGAATACGAGCCATACCGTCAGTCCACAGCATGTAGATATCCGGCTGGGAACCAGCAGAAACCTGTGAAGGGTTGTATGGTCCAAGGCTCCAGATTGCGTTAATGGTCAGCAGACCAGACATCAGAGCCAGAACACCAGCGGTCATCATGCCCATACCAATTGCCTTCGTTGCGAAGATTGGCAGGATTCGGACACCAACAACGTTGTTCTCTGCGCGACCAGGTCCAGGGAACTGGGTGTGCTTCTGGAACCAAACGAGCAGAACGTGAGCTGCAATCAGGCCAAGAATGATGCCTGGCAAAATCAGTACGTGCAGGATGTAGAAACGGTCCAGCATGAGGTCGGATGGGAAGTCGCCACCGAAGATGCCCCAGTGCAACCAAGTACCGATGATTGGCAGACCCAAGATAATTGCGGATGCAATACGGAGGCCAACGCCAGACAGCAGGTCATCTGGAAGGGAGTAGCCGAGGAAGCCCTCGACCATGCCCAGCAGAATCAGGGAACAACCGATAATCCAGTTAGCTTCGCGTGGGCGACGGAATGCGCCAGTGAAGAAGATACGACCCATGTGCGCAACCATGGCGAGCATGAACATCAATGCAGCCCAGTGGTGCATCTGACGAACGAACAGGCCACCGCGAACCTCAAAGGAAATATCCAAAGCGGTTGCGTATGCGCGGGACATCTCAACGCCATTCAACGGAGTGTAAGCGCCGTCGTAGATGACCTTGGTAATGGATGGATCAAAGAACAGTGCGAGGTATACACCAGTCAGTAAGAGGATAAGGAAGCTGTAAAGAGCTACCTCACCAAGCATGAAGGACCAGTGAGTTGGGAATACCTTATTAATCTGGGTACGAACAACACCAGCTACTGGGAGCCTGGAGTCGACGTTGTTACCCATGTTTCCAAGTTTATTGCTCATTATGACTTACGCTCCCAGAATGCCGGGCCGATTGGCTCGATGAAGTTGCCCTGTGCAACGAGGTAACCCTCTTCGTCCACGGTGATAGGCAGCTGTGGCAATGCACGAGCAGCTGGTCCGAAGACTGGCTTACCGTAGTGCAATGCGTCGAACTGCGACTGGTGGCATGGGCACAGGATTCGGTTGGTCTGCGCCTCGTACAGAGAGGTAGGGCAACCGATGTGAGTACAAATCTTAGAGTAAGCGTAGTAGTCGCCGTGGTGAAAGTCTTCCTGACCTTCGCGCTCAATCGCCTTCTGTGCGTCCTCATGACGCAGACGAATCAGCATGACAGCGTTACGGTTACCGTGAATGGAGTGCATGTGGTTCTCGTATACGTCCTTCTGTGGATCGTATAGGTCTCCGTCGTTGACATCAGACTCTGCCAATGGGAAGACAGTCTCCATGCCGCCAGCAGCAAGGTCTTCAGCCTTAACGCGGACCAGGCGGGATACGCCCTGGGTGGTGTAGTGATTGCCGGACTCGCCCTCATGGAACTCAGCGATGGTACCGGTGTCGCGTGCCAGGTACAGCTTGACGCCGTTCTCCTGCAGGGTCCAACCAGAAGTCCACAGGGTGCCGTCGCCCATGTAGTTGAGCTCATGGCGTTTACGCCATGGATCCTGAATCATGCCACCAAGTGGTGCAACAACTACGAGGCCGAACAGCACTGCTGCACCACCAAGTAGGCCCTGCATGGTCTTACGACGACCAAGAGTGGAAGTCTTCCAGGAGTCATTCAGCAAAGCGGTCAGGGTACGACGGTCAACCTCTTCAGATGGACCATCGTGACGACGCTGTACCGAAATCTCTTCCGGCATGATGTGCTTAACAAACTGAATAATTGCAACGCCGAGGGCGATAATTGCAATACCTGCAGTCAGGCCAAGCAACGGGGTGTAAAGAGTGTGCCAGATAAGGCCCTCTTCGCCGAGAACCTTGAATTCCCATGGCCAGAAAATATAAACGCCAAGGAATGCAAGTGCGAAGAGAACGGAAACAATCAACCAGATGTTGACGCCTCGAGCGGCACGCTTTTCAGCAGGGTCACCAGCAATTGGGTAACGCTCCTTGCGGAACGCAACGGTGACATCATCAAGTTCAGTCCCCAGGGCTGCAAGCTCTTCATTGCTCATGCCCTTGAGTTCATCATCGGTGTACTTCTTATTTACATTGCTCATGAACGCGATCCCATCCACATTGCAGCAGCACACAGTGCGGTGATGCCGATAATCCACATAGCCAGACCTTCAGCTACTGGGCCGAGGCCGCCAAGGTCCCAACCTGCTGGAGAAGGAGTCTCGCCTGCGGACTTGACGTAGGCGATGATGTCCTTCTTCTCATCAGCGGTCAGCTGACGGTCGGAGAACTTAGGCATGTTCTGTGGGCCAGTAAGCATTGCCTGGTAAATTTCCTGCTCGTTGGCAGGGTCAAGTGGTGGTGCGTACTTACCAGAGGACAGTGCGCCGCCCTGGCCGGTGAAGTTGTGGCAAGATGCGCAGTTCATGCGGAAGAGCTCAGAGCCCTTCGCAACATCTTCTGGCTGAATCTGTCCGTTGTAGTTAGCACCACGAAGCTCTTCCATCGCGATGGAGCCATCTTCGTTGTAAACGATGTCAGGGCCGCCGCCATTGGCCGCTACATATGCTGCGAGTGCCAACGTCTGCTGCTCGGTGTAGCGAGGAGTCTTACGCTCGGCCTGAGCATCATTCGACATCATCGGCATACGACCAGAGTGAACCTGGAAGTAAACTGCACCAGCACCGATACCTACGAGGGAAGGACCGCGGTCCTGGACACCCTGAAGGTTTGCGCCGTGGCAAGTAATACAAGCAACATCGTAGATGTCATTGCCCTCTTGGATGAGAGCCTGATCATCACGCTGTGCGGTTGCAACCTGAGCGTCTGGGGTCAACGCTGTTGCAAGAACGCCTGCGCCAGTAAGACCTACGGTCAGTGCGAAGGCACCAGCGAGGGTTCGCTTGACCTTGCGGTTGCGCCGCGTCTTCTTTGCCTCTGCAGCCTTCGGCTCTACGCCTGGCTGCTCGGGAACTGGAGTGGAATTGGTATCCATCATTTTCCTTATTTATGTTCGTTCGCGGAAAGTGAATGGCTTGTGGCCGTCACTTAAGTTTGAAGCTCGTTGTCTAACGGCTTACTGAACTAGGTAGATAACGACAAACACGCCAATCCAAACAACGTCCACGAAGTGCCAGTAGTAAGACACTGCCATTGCAGCAGTTGCCTGTGCTGGCGTGAACTTGGATTTTGCGGTGCGGAGCAAGATGACCACGAAGGCCAGGATGCCCGCGGACACGTGGATTGCGTGGAAGCCAGTCAAAATGTAGAAGACTGAGCCAAATACGCTGGCCTGGATGGTCACACCGTGGTGGATCATCTCGTACCATTCGTAGCCAACAATGCCGATGAAGATAACACCCAACAAGATGGTTACTGCGTACCAAACGCGAAGCTTATAAACGTCACCCCTTTCAGCTGCGAAGACGCCGAACTGAGAAGTAACGGAAGAGAGGATCAGGATCGCGGTGATCAAGATTCCCATCGGCACATTGAGGTGAGCAGTTTGCTCAGCCCAGTCGCCGCTCTGGCCGTTAGCACGCGAAGTGAACCACATCGCGAACAGTCCGGCGAAGAACATCAATTCCTGAGACAGGAACACAATGGTGCCTACGCTGACCATATTGGGTCGGTTCAACGTAGCAACACGTGGTGCTGCCATACCTTGGTTTGAAACTGCGCTCGTCACGCATATAAGTATGGCTGGTTTCGATCGCTAAGTCATCTCAATCCCCCCCGCTTCACTTAATTCGTTTTGAAGCACTTTTCAGACTTCACACAGGTTTTAGCCGAACCTCACAACTTGGGCCGATTTCAAACTCTGAACCCCTTGAAATTTTCCCGCGTTGCCGCAGGTCAATGATTTGATCCAGCAATCCTGCAACTATTGCCAGAATCGCCCACCTCGTGCTACTCAAAGCCCACTACGTTTTGCAACCAGTTTCGATCCGCGAGTCGTGTTAAAAACATCACACCGGACTCCATCGGGAAGTCCCAAGACTGCAACTTTCGGATTACCCCCGCATTAAAATGCCGATTAACGTGCGCGTTTGTAGTTTCTTTTCATCCGATGGGTTGGGGATCGGCCCCGCCGCCCCTCCGCCCTAAGGCCCAATTTCTGGGATTTGAAACTTTTTTGGAAATTCTCTGGAACTAAATTGAATTTCTTCCGACGCACACCAAAGCCCCCACCTACAAGGAGTAGATGGGGGCTTGAGAAGTTTGGCGGGATTTATATCCTTAGCAACTAATTAGTGCTTTTCCTTTGGCAAACCGTACTGCAGAGACAGCATGGTTGCGGACCAGAACAGAAGAACCAGGCCGAGAGCAATCATCCACAGGTAGAAGAATGCAACACCGTAGCCAAGGACTGCGATGGCACCGGTCATGGCGAATGGCCAGATGGAGCTTGGAGAGAAGAAGCCGTAGATGCCAGCAGCATCCTCAACTTCTGCCTCTTCCCAGTCTTCTGGGAGAACGTCTGTACCGCGCTCAGTGATGTGGAAGTATCCACCAAGCATCATCGAGAACAGGAATGCCAAGACGAGAGCAACGATACCTACTGGCTCAGCACCCATGAGGGACGCATCATTGTCCATGTAGGCGGTGCCGAAGACGTATGCAACCAACGAAACGAGAAGGTAGGCAGCGATACCGTAGAAGGTTTTTGCACTAGCTTTCATGTCTACTTACTCCTTATTCCCTTATGCCTTAGCGTTGGCGTCAACAACGTTGTCGCCTTCGCGGGTGCCCAAACGGGAGCTGTTGAATGGCTGAGTGCTGGTTGCGTATGGCTCTTCGCCAATGGAAGCCAGTGCCTCAGAGTTAGGAGCATCTGGGTTGTCCATGCGGAACTGCATGTACTCTTCGAATGCTTCTGGGCTAACGGTGCGAACTTCAAAGTTCATCATCGAGTGGTAGGTACCGCACATCTCAGCACAGCGGCCAACGAATGCGCCCTCTTCCAAGATTTCAGAAATCTGGAAGCTACGCTCCTGCTGGTTCGCTTCTGGGTGAGCGTAAGTATCGCGCTTGAACAAGAACTCTGGAACCCAGAAGGAGTGGGATACGTCGCCGGAAGCCAAACGGAACTCAATTGCGGTCTCGGTCGGCAGAACCAGAACTGGTACCTCTTCGGTGGTACCCAGGGTCTCAATCTCATTGAAGTTCAAGTAAGAAAGGTCACCCATGGACATACCGTGGATTGGGTTTCCGTTCTTCATATCCTCTGGGTCAACGGAGGACTCTTCTGCTGCCGCGTGGCGAGCGTCATCGCGACCCTCGTACTCGGAACCAGTCGGAGAAATCTCAGAACCCAGGTTTGCGTAGCCGAACTTCCAGTTCCACTGGAATGCGGTGACGTCAACAGTTACCTGAGGGTCCTTATCCAGGGCCACAACTTTTTGCTGTGCCTGAACGTTGAAGAAGAACAGAGCCATAATAATGATGACTGGAATAACCGTCAGAGTAATTTCCAACGGAACGTTGTACTGCAGAGCCTTAGGGAACTCGCCGAGCCCCTTCTTCTTAGCGCGCTTTGCAGACCAACGGAAGATCGCCACGAGGAAGAGACCCCACATGATGATGCCGATGACCCATGCAACTACCCAGACCCAGATCCAGTAGTTGTGCATGGCGTGTGCTTCAGGAGTAATTCCGTCTGGCCAGCCGAAGCCGAGAATGTTGCTCATTGCCTGTGGTGGAGCAACCTCACAACCTGCCAAAGCAGCGCCGCCAAGCGCCAAAGCGCCAGCTAGCCCAGCCTTGCGGGTAATGGTGCGCTCTTTACGCTGTCCCACGTGTGTTCTACCTTTCTGTCCACACAAACTTCCCAAATACTCTTGTTTTACAAAGAGCATTCCTATCCATTGAGGATAGTGCATTCAGGCGGGTTCTTATGCTTTCTCACATACAATTGCGGAAGCATTAGAACTGCCTGAGAGTGGCATTCAAAAAGCATGTTACCGCCCCACCTGCAGAATGGCTCATCAGCACCCCCACCTGCTTAACCATTCTTGTAATTCAATTCACAAGCATTAGTTTGAGGCCTCAATCGAAAGTTTGCACCTTTAAGGGTAAAACTATCGGACACGCGCCCTGTTGAGTGTTTTCTAGCTAATGGCCGTAAAGTTATTGACCAAGTAATAGACCGCAAACTATTAAGGAGTACTAGTCACCTATGTGTGGACTCTTGAGCATGCTCACCGCAAAGGGCACCGCTGCAGATTACGTAAACGCAGTTGAGGGAAGCCTGGAATGCATGTACCACCGCGGGCCTGATGCCGCCGGCACGTGGAACGATAATGATGCGGTCTTCGGCTTTAACCGCCTGTCCATCATCGACTTGGAGCATTCCCACCAGCCACTGCGTTGGGGACCAGAAGATAACCCAGAGCGCTACGCCATGACCTTCAACGGGGAAATCTACAACTACCTCGAGCTACGCGAAGAGCTCAATGGCTATGGCTATACCTTTAATACTGAGGGCGATGGCGAACCAATCGTTGTTGGCTACCACCACTGGGGCAAGGACGTTGTTAATCACCTGCGGGGCATGTTCGGCATTGTCATTTGGGATACCGAGAACAAGGTCATGTTCGCCGCACGCGACCAGTTCGGTATCAAACCGCTGTACTACGCAACCACGGATGCAGGCACCGTCTTCGCTTCGGAGATGAAGTCCATTCTTGAGATGGCCGATGCCCTAAATCTAGACCTGGGACTAGACAAGCGCGCTATCGAGCATTACATCGACTTGCAATATGTTCCGGAGCCAGAGTCTTTGCACGCCAATATCCGCCGTGTGGAGTCCGGCTGCACCGTGACCCTGTCCCCTGGTGGGACGGTTGTTTCAGACCGCTACTTCAAGCCTGAATTCCGTACGGACAAGGTTGAAGATGAGCAGAAGCTCTATGACCGTATCGCAGAGGCTCTCGAAGACAGCGTGGCGAAGCACATGCGTGCAGACGTTACCGTCGGCTCTTTCCTCTCCGGTGGTATCGACTCCACCGCTATCGCAGCTCTGGCCAAGCGCCACAACCCTGATTTGTTGACGTTCACCACTGGCTTCGAGCGTGAGGGCTACTCAGAAGTTGATGTCGCTGCCGAATCTGCTGCTGCAATCGGCGCAGAGCACATCGTCAAAGTTGTCTCCCCGGAGGAATACGCGGACGCAATTCCAAAAATCATGTGGTACCTCGACAATCCAGTTGCCGATCCATCACTGGTTCCTTTGTACTTCGTGGCAGCCGAGGCACGTAAGCACGTTAAGGTCGTGCTTTCTGGTGAGGGCGCTGATGAGTTGTTCGGCGGCTACACCATCTATAAGGAACCACTGTCTCTGGCGCCCTTTGAGAAGATTCCTTCTCCCCTACGCCAAGGTCTGGGTAAGCTTTCGCGCGTCTTGCCTGACGGTATGAAGGGCAAGTCCTTGCTTGAGCGTGGCTCGATGACTATGGAGCAGCGTTACTACGGCAACGCCCGTTCCTTTAACTATGAACAGCTCAAGCGCGTAATCCCATGGGCACGTCCTGAGTGGAACCATGAGGAAGTCACCGCTCCGATTTACGCCGAGTCAGAGCACATGGATTCAGTTGCGCGAATGCAGCACTTGGACCTGTTCACGTGGATGCGCGGAGACATTTTGGTCAAGGCTGACAAGATGAATATGGCTAACTCTCTGGAGCTTCGCGTCCCATTCTTGGACAAGGAAGTGTTCAAGGTGGCTGAGACCATCCCGCATGAATACAAGATTGCGCACGGCACCACCAAGTACGCGCTGCGTAAGGCACTTGAGCAGATTGTTCCTCCACACGTTCTGCACCGTAAGAAACTGGGCTTCCCAGTTCCAATGCGCCACTGGCTCGCGGGCGATGAGCTCTTCGGTTGGGCACAAGACACCATCAACGAATCTCAGACGGATGACATCTTCGATCGCGCAGCGGTACTGGAGATGCTCAAGGAGCACCGCGATGGCATCTCCGATCATTCACGTCGTTTGTGGACCGTTTTGTCGTTTATGATTTGGCACGGAATCTTCATCGAGAACCGTATCGATCCAAACATCGAGCGTCGTGACTACCCAGTCAAGCTCTAGTCAGTAGCTAGCAAACAGGTAGTGCCCCACATCCAAAGGATGTGGGGCACTACCTGTTTAGTTTTTGCTTCGAAGACTTCGAAAGCGCGTGGTGTCTTAGTTGAAGGAGTCACCACATGCGCAGGAGCCGCCAGCGTTAGGGTTGTCGATGGTGAAACCCTGCTGCTCGATGGTGTCAGCGAAGTCAATCTTTGCGCCCATCAGGTAAGGAACGCTCATCTTGTCAACAACCAAGCTAACTCCGCCGATGGAGTCAACCTTGTCACCGTCAAGGGTGCGGTCATCGAAGTAGAGCTGGTAACGCAGACCAGCACAGCCTCCTGGCTGTACGGCGATGCGCAAGGAGAGGTCATCGCGACCTTCCTGGTCGAGCAAAGACTTTGCCTTGGAAGCAGCAGCGTCAGTCAAAATTACGCCAGTTGCAGATGCTGGAGCAGTCATGTTTTTCTCCCCTAACTTGAATGAGAGTGTGTCGAAAGAGTGATAAGTCGTTATTGACCATCATAGTGCGAACAGCGTGCGCGTCCTTACTACTAAGTCTTATGTGCCTCCACCCTACTCCGAATTAATTTTTCACAAAAGGCTGACATGCAAATAATCCAGGTACGGCAAAGGTTATTCAACATAACGCTTCTTTGCTCGAGGCTATTCCCACCTTTGCGATAAAGCCTTGTAACCTAAGGAATGTGAAGTTACCGTGGCAAAAAAATTCTAAGTCAGATGATTCCTCCGTCTTCGAGAACAAAAACTCAGGCCAGGACGGAGTAGAAGTCGAGTTCTCTGAGTTCGAGGAGAACGTTCCTAAGGGCTACACCCCTCCGAAGGGCCGCCCTACTCCAAAGCGCAATGAGCAAGAGATTGCTAAGGGCGTTAGGCGCGATCCGCGCGGCATGTCTTCTGCGCAGTTCGCACAGAACCGCAAGAAGCTCAAGCAGTCCATGACCAAGGAAGAATGGAAGGACTACAAGAAGCAGGAGCGCGAGGAGCGCCGCGAGCAAAACCGCATCACGCAGGAGCGTATGGCGTCCGGCGATGAGCGTTACTTAATGCCGCGCGACAAGGGCGAGGTTCGTGCCTTTGTCCGTGACTGGGTTGACTCGCGTCGATTCATCAATGAGTGGGCTATGCCCGCAGCGCTGGTCATGTTGCTCATTATGTTCTTGGGCACCGTGGCACCGTCCTTCGCCAACATTTCCGCAATGGCCGCGATGGTCTTCATTGTCGTCTTGCTTGTTGAGGGCGTTTACCTGGGTCGTACTTCTAACAAGGCAGTGCGAAGGGCATTCCCTGGCACCACCGAAGCCGGTGTTTCCTTGGGCTTCTACGCGTACTCCCGCGCTACTCAGCCTTATAAGTGGCGTACGCCGCGTCCTCGCGTGAAGCGCTAACATTTACCCATGGTTGATTTTCCCGCTGTACCGGCGCCAGATACCCAGGCGCAAGCTGCTGTCGCTACCGCTTTGCAGGCCACCCCGCGGGGTTTGAGCTTCGGTGGGTTCGCAGCACCAGCAATGTGGTGGGCTGGTTGCCAAGCAGAAGTCCCAGCGCGGCCGCTGCAGCGCGCGCGGGTGATTGTCTTCGCTAGTGACAATGCCATCGCGCAGCGCACCTTCCAGGGCCATGGGCTTTCGGCTTATGCCTCAGAGGCGACGGCCGAGCAGATAGCAGAAGTAAAAGACAACGTGGGACCTATACATCGGTTAGCAATTGCTGCCGATGCCAGTGTGGAGCTTGTTGAAACCGGAATTACTTCCGGCGCTATCGATGTTGAGAACGGTCTGACGCAGTCTGATTTTGATGCCGCGATGACGCTCGGCATTAAGATAGCTGATAGGGAAATTGATGCTGGCACTGACCTTTTAATCCCGGCTGATCTTTCGGTAGCGAATACCACCATCGCGGCTGCGGTAATGGGTGTGCTCACCCGCACGGAGCCAGTCGCCATCGTTGGCCCTGGCTCAGGTACTACCGATGCAATGTGGAAGACCAAAGTCGCTGCTATTCGCGACGCCATGTTTAGGGCACGTAATTTTGCCACGAGCCCACATGAGCTTCTCCAAGTCATTGGTAACGCTGACTTGGCCGCGGAAGCTGCTCTGATTGCGCAGGCAGCCTCCCGCCGCACCCCAATCCTAATTTCCGGCATGTTCACGGCTGTCGCCGCGGCACTAGCTGAGCGTCTCGCTCCTGGCACGCAAGCGTGGTGCTTTGCAGCTGATGTCACTGCAGAACCAGCTCATATTCTAGCCTTACAGGATTTGAGCCTGACTCCCCTGTTGAACATGGACATGTCTACTGGCCAGGGCCTAGGCGCATTGGCGGCGTTGCCGCTGATTCGCTCCAGCATCGAGCTGGTAGCCGATGAAGTTGCGTCGGTCTCTCACGCGCTCAACCAGGAATAGGCATAAAAATTATCCCGTGAAGCCAGTGAAGTTCATTGTCGAACTCCTGCTTCACGGGACTATTTTCGCTTAACCGAGGGGCATCAACTGCCCTAGTTACTTGGTGAGCGTGTACAGCCAATCGTGGGAGTCTTCAACGCTGCCGCGCTGAATGCCGGTGAGGCGTTCACGCAATGCCATGGTGATATCGCCTGGCTCATTGTTATTGACCTGGAATTCAACATCGGTGCCCAGGACCTTGCCCACTGGGGTAATAACCGCTGCGGTACCAGCAGCAAAAGCTTCCGTCATTGCGCCGGACTCAGCATCCTTTTGCCATTCCTCAGCGGTGATGCGACGCTCTTCAACCTTCAGGCCCATGTCCTGTGCTACCTGCAGCAAGGAATCACGGGTGATGCCTGGCAGCAAGGAACCGGACAATGCTGGGGTCACCAGAGTGGCGTCGTCACCGGAACCGTAGACGAAGAACAGGTTCATGCCACCCATTTCTTCGATGTACTTGCGCTCAACACCGTCCAGCCAAACAACCTGATCGCAGCCCTTTTCTTCTGCCTGTGCCTGTGCGAGCAAGGAACCAGCGTAGTTGCCGGCAAATTTCGCGGCACCGGTGCCACCAGGTGCCGCACGAACGTAGTCGGTGGACAGCCAGACAGAAACCGGATTGATGCCGCCCTTGAAGTAAGCACCTACTGGGGAGGCGATAACAAAGTAGCGGTAGGCATTTGCTGGCTGAACGCCCAAGGAGACTTCGGTAGAAATCATGAACGGACGCAGGTACAGCGCTGCCTCACCGCCGGCTTCTGGAACCCACGCCTGATCAATGGCCAGAAGCTGCTCGAGGGACTTCACAAATTCATCGACAGGCAACTGCGGCATAGCCAAACGCTCTGCCGAGCGCATCATGCGCTCACCGTTCATCTCTGGACGGAAAGTAACCACCGAGTCATCCGCCTGGCGGTAGGCCTTGATGCCTTCGAAGATGGCTTGGCCGTAATGGAACACGGTGGAAGCTGGATCCATTGGGATTGCCTCATAAGGACGCACCTGCGCGTTGTGCCAGCCTTCAGAATCATTCCAATCAATGGTGACCATGTGATCAGTGAAGTACTTACCAAAACCCGGATCCGGCAGGATTTCTGCCAAACGTTCAGCGGAAGTGGGATTAGGGGTCTGATTTACGGAATATGTAAGCGAAGTCATGCATTCCAATCTACTCCTCACCCTTCTTTGGTTAAGCTTGGAGGTTAGGTAAATTTCATAAACCTACTCAAGGAGGACACTCACGTGACTGTCGTGGCATCGGCTTTGCCAACAGTAAAGCTAGAAAAGAAAGCTCCATCCAAGGCGAACGTACTGCTTATCGCCGTATTCCAAGGTGAGGAAGGTCTGGAGATCCCAGGCACTGAACTACTGGGAAATTCTGAATTGAAATCCACCCTCGAAGCACTGACCGCCGTTGGCGCAAAGGGCAAGACGGGCGAAATCACTCGCATTCCGGCACCGAAGGGTTCCAAGGCGCAGTCTGTTGTGGCTGTCGGTCTGGGCAATCCTGAAAAGTTGGAGGATGAAACCTTGCGTCGCGCGGCGGGTTCGGCTGCTCGCGCGCTGCGTGGTGAGAAGAATGTTGCCACCACCATCTCTGATTTCGGGCTCACCGCTGCTGTTGAGGGCCTGATTTTGGGTGGCTACTCCACCCGTGGCATCCGTTCCACAGAGGCAGAAGAGGATGAAGCTCCAGCCAAGATCACCCTTGTGTCCAAGGATGGCAAGGATGAATTCGAAGCAGCCGTCATCGGCGCGGAGGCCGTCGCCTTCGCACGCACTTTGACCAATACTCCTTCCAATGAGCTCTACCCAGAGTCTTATGCCAAGTACCTCAAGGAGCAAGCAACTGCTGCCGGCTTGGACGTTGAAATCCTGGATGAGAAGGAATTGAAGAAGCAGGGCTTCGGCGGCATCTTGTCCGTCGGTCAGGGCTCTGCACGTCCTCCACGCCTGGTGTGTTTGTCCTGGAAGCCAAAGAAGGCCAAGAAGTCAGTGGCTTTGGTGGGCAAGGGCATCACCTTTGACACCGGCGGCATTTCTTTGAAGCCAGGTGCTGGCATGTGGGACATGATTTCTGACATGGGCGGTTCCGCCGCCGTTGCGGGCGCTACCATTGCCGCTGCCAAGCTCAAGGTGGGCGTTGAAGTCACCGCGTACCTCCCGCTGGCAGAGAACATGCCTTCGGGTGAGGCCACCCGTCCGGGCGATGTCATCACCCACTACGGCGGGTTGACCTCAGAGGTACTCAACACCGATGCAGAGGGACGCCTTGTGCTTGCCGATGCCATTGCGCGCGCCTGCGAGGACAACCCTGATTACCTCATTGAGACCGCCACCCTCACCGGCGCGCAGGTAGTCGCATTGGGATCACGCACTGCGGGTGTCATGGGCTCGGATGAGTTCCGTGACCGTGTTGCTGAAATTGGCCGCGCTGTCGGCGAGAACGCTTGGGCTGTTCCACTGTTGGAAGAACATGATGAGGAGATCAAGTCCAAGGCTGCTGATATCCGCAACATCAACGCTAAGCGTGAAGGCGGCATGCAGTTCGCCGGCACTTACCTCTCTCAGTTCGTCACCGATGACGTTGAGTGGGCACACATTGACGTTGCTGGCCCATCCTGGAACGGTGGCGCTGCCCGCGGCTACACCACCCCGCGCGCAACCGGTGTTCCTGCCCGCACCATCATCGCGGCACTGCAATACATCGCAAACGAGAAGTAAGCCAAGGGGTGGTTAACAAAATTCGCTAACCTCACCCGTTGCCCGCGCCGCTACCCCCTCGGCGCGGGCTTTTGCTTTGCCCTGCGCTATTCGCTTTCTTCAGACTTGCGGCGGGCTTCCCGCTCTTCAAATTCTTTACGGCGCTGACGTTGTTCTTCACGCCGGCGCAGAATCCTCTCCCGCTCTAAACGCTCACGCATGCGCTGTGGATAGCCGGTATCTTCCACATCATAAATAGGACAACGCAGAAGCTTTGCCACGGCATCAATACCTTTGGGCCCACCAATGGGACGGCGGATGAACTCCCCTGATTCATCCACGAGCACCACTGACATTTCATTAACAACAGTTTCTGGTTCAACGAATGCCTCGACGAATGCCCTGCCATAAACCCACGCGCTTAATTCCTGCGCGTCCTGCTCGCGAATGGTATCGCCGGGGGCGCGCGGTGGCCTCAGAGTCGACTTCGACCTATTTCTGCGAAATGGGTTAAACACAATCGTCCATTCTAGTCATGAGTCTTTATGCAGGGTGCAACCTGACAAATTCCACAGCTATTCCCATACTCAATCGCAATAGTCTTCCCAACAACCCGCCGAGTACACCCGCGCGGGGTGATATCAAACTTTCGTACAACCAAAGCCATTCACCTTTGAAAACATTTGAAACTGAAACGGCTTACAATAAGCTGTTGAAAGCAACCCAATTCCCTTCATGCGGGGCTACATTCGGGGCTATCAGGAAAACACGTCAGAGATTTAAGTGGGATCCTGCGGGCGCTGTGATGAGCCACGCGGTAGTCTGGGCTAAAAGCTTCCGTAAATTCTTACAATGTTCAAGGAGTCTTATTACTCATGGCGTACTCCGTTGAGATGCCCGAGCTGGGCGAGTCCGTAACAGAGGGCACTATTACCCAGTGGCTGAAGTCTGTCGGCGACACCGTCGAAGTAGACGAACCGTTGCTCGAGGTTTCCACTGACAAGGTCGATACAGAGATTCCCTCTCCTGTAGCCGGTACCCTGTTGGAAATTAAGGCAGAAGAAGACGACACCATTGATGTCGGTGCTGTCATTGCAATCATTGGTGAGGAGGGTGAATCCGCAGGTTCCTCTGACGCTTCTCAAGAGAAGGACGAGCCAGCTGAGGAAGAGGCTCCGAAGGAAGAAGCAGCTGAAGCTGAGTCTGACTCCGATGACGCTCCTGCAGCATCCGGCGACGCAACCGATGTTGAGATGCCAGAACTCGGCGAGTCCGTCACCGAAGGCACCATCACTCAGTGGCTCAAGTCCGTCGGCGACACCGTCGAAGTAGACGAACCACTGCTCGAGGTCTCCACCGACAAGGTCGACACCGAGATCCCATCCCCTGTCGCAGGCACCCTGGTAGAAGTCCTCGCTGACGAAGACGACACCATCGACGTCGGCGCAGTCATCGCCCGTATCGGCGACGGCAACGCCAAGCCAGCAGCTTCCGACAAGAAGGAAGATCCAAAGGAAGAACCTAAGGCCGAAAAGAAGGAAGAGCCTAAGGCCGAAAAGAAGGAAGAGCCTAAGAAGGAGGAGCCAAAGCAGGAAGAGCCAAAGCAGGAGGCTCCTAAGGCTGAGCCAAAGGAAGAACCAAAGAAGGACGAGCCTGCAAAGGCTGAGAAGTCCGCTCCTAAGTCTTCCGCTAAGGTCAACTCCGGCGACAACGTTCCTTACGTAACCCCACTGGTACGCAAGTTGGCTGACAAGCACGGCATTGATCTCAACACCATTGAGGGCACCGGCGTTGGCGGACGTATCCGCAAGCAGGATGTCCTGGCTGCGGCTACCGGTGAAGCACCAGCTTCCGAGTCTGCTGCACCAGCTGGTGAGCGCGCTAATTGGTCCACCAAGTCTGTTGATCCTGAAAAGCAGGAACTGATTGGTACCACCACCAAGGTCAACCGCATCCGCGAGATCACCGCTACCAAGATGGTGGAGTCGCTGCAGATCACTGCACAGCTGACCCACGTCCAGGAAGTCGATATGACCACGGTTGCGGCGCTGCGTAAGAAGGCAAAGCCTGCGTTCGTAGACAAGTACAACGCTAACCTGTCCTTCCTGCCAATCATTGTGAAGGCCACCGTTGAGGCTCTGGTTTCCCACCCGAACGTCAACGCGTCTTACAACCCTGAGACCAAGGAAATGACCTACCACTCTGATGTCAACGTTGCTATTGCAGTTGACACCCCACGTGGTCTGCTCACTCCAGTCATCCACAAGGCTCAGGAACTGACCCTGCCTGAGATTGCCCAGACAATCGCAGACTTGGCTGACCGCGCACGCAACAACAAGCTGAAGCCAAATGACCTGACCGGCGCAACCTTCACCGTGACCAACATTGGTTCCGAAGGTGCACTGCTGGATACCCCAGTTCTGGTTCCACCACAGGCAGGTATCTTGGGCACCGCTGTTATTGAGAAGCGCCCAGTAGTCATCACCGAAGATGGCCAGGATGCAATTGCTATCCGCCAGATGTGCTACCTGCCATTCACCTACGACCACCAGGTGGTTGACGGTGCAGATGCTGGTCGCTTCATCACCACCATCAAGGACCGTCTGGAAACCGGCAACTTCGAATCTGACCTGGCTCTGTAATAGCTCAGAAACGAACGCGCTGTAGCGTTTAGCTCACTAGTCACCGTGTGGAATTATCCACACGGTGACTTTGTGGTTTTCCACCCCCGCGATTTGGCATTTTCGGGGGTGCGCAAACATAACAATTTCCCCTAGCAGGCTTTACACAGTTGCTTATTCCTCTATTGCTGCAGGTACGCGTTGTTGTGCGAATAACCACATGCCTTCAGTCGGAGATGTGGGGGTGAAAAAGGTAATGGAAAACCGGGTCAAACCATATAATGAGGTGCGTTGACCGCTCTTAGCGGTCGCTTTAGCAAGCCTGGACAAATGTTAGTTTCCTCAAAAGGAGTTTGACACTTATGGATTTCATTGCCCGCCACCTTGGGCCAGATGCCGCAGAATCTAAGGACATGCTGGCGCGAGTTGGTTATGACAGCGTCGAGGCGCTCGTCAACGCAGCAATCCCACAGTCCATCCGTATGGATGAAGCGCTCAATATGCCAGCGGCATTGAGCGAGACCGACGCACAGGCAAAGCTTCGCTCTTATGCCGATAAGAACGTTGTGCTGAAGTCTTTTTATGGCCAGGGCTACTCTGACACCATTACCCCAGCGGTTATTCGCCGCGGCCTGGTTGAAGACGCTGGTTGGTACACCGCTTACACCCCTTATCAGCCAGAAATTTCCCAGGGCCGCCTCGAGGCTCTGCTGAATTACCAGACCATGGTCCAGGACCTGACTGGCCTGCCAATCGCGAACGCTTCCCTTCTGGATGAAGCTTCCGCTGTTGCTGAGGCAGTTGGTTTGATGTCCCGCGCAGTCAAGAAGGGCCGTAGGGTTCTGCTTGACTCGCGTCTGCACCCACAGATTCTGACTGTCGCTGCAGAGCGTGCACGCGCTATTGACCTTGAGGTTGAAATCGCTGACATCACCGACGGTGTGGTTGGTGAAGACCTGGTTGGTGCGGTTGTTGCTTACACCGGTACCGAGGGCGATATTTTTGACCCACGTGCAGTAATTGAAGAGCTCCACGGCCGCGGCGGACTAGTTTCCGTAGCGGCTGATTTGCTGTCGCTGCTTCTTTTGGAAGGCCCAGGCGGCTTTGGTGCCGATATTGTTATCGGTTCTTCCCAGCGCTTTGGTGTTCCACTGTTCTTCGGTGGCCCGCACGCAGCGTACATGGCGGTTTCTGACAAGCTGAAGCGCCAGATGCCAGGCCGTTTGGTTGGTGTCTCCGTTGATGCTGAGGGCCGTCCTGCTTACCGCTTGGCGCTGCAGACTCGTGAGCAGCACATCCGCCGCGAGCGCGCGACGTCCAATATTTGTACCGCACAGGCTCTTTTAGCCAATGTTGCTTGCATGTACGCCGTCTACCACGGCCCAGCTGGCCTGACCGAGATTGCAAAGCATGCTCACGGCCTAGCAGAGTCTTTCGCTGCTGCAGTTGAAGCACAGGGCTTGAAGATTTCTTCCAAGGACTTCTTCGACACCGTCACTGTTAATGGTGTGGATGCAGCAAGCATCAAGTCTTCCTTGGAGTCCGCTGGCTACTTGGTTCGCGCCATTGGTGAGGATAAGGTTTCGGTTTCCTTCGGCGAATCTGCCACCGAGGGTGATGTTGCAGTGCTTGCCGATGCCTTCGGTGCAGCAACCGTTGATTCCGCCGAGTACTCACTGCCTGGGGCAGTACAGCGCACCACTGAGGTTCTCACCCACGAGATCTTCAACTCCATCCACTCTGAGACCCAGATGATGCGCTATCTGCGCAAGCTGGCGGATAAGGACTTGGCGCTGGATCGCACCATGATTCCTTTGGGTTCTTGCACCATGAAGCTCAACCCAACCGCAGCTATGGAGCCAATTACCTGGCCAGAGTTTGCCAACATCCACCCTTACTCCCCTGAGGCTGCTACCGCTGGTTGGCGCGAGCTCATCGAAGAGCTCGAGGGCTGGTTGGCTGAGCTGACCGGTTATGCCAAGGTCTCCATCCAGCCAAACGCTGGTTCCCAGGGTGAGCTTGCTGGTCTGCTGGCTATCCGCCGCTACCACGTGGCAAATGGTGATGAGAACCGCGATGTTGTGCTGATTCCAGCATCCGCTCACGGCACCAACGCAGCTTCTGCTACCTTGGCTAACCTGCGCGTAGCAGTGGTCAAGACCGCTGAAGATGGCTCTATTGACTTGGCTGATTTGGATGAGAAGATTGCCAAGCACGGCGAGAACATGGCCGGCATCATGATCACCTACCCATCTACCCACGGTGTGTTTGACCCTGAGGTCCGCGAGGTCTGCGAGAAGGTCCACGCTGCTGGCGGCCAGGTCTACATCGATGGCGCGAACATGAACGCACTGACCGGCTGGGCACAGCCAGGAAAGTTCGGTGGCGACGTATCCCACCTGAATCTGCACAAGACTTTCACCATCCCTCACGGCGGTGGCGGTCCTGGTGTTGGCCCAATCGGCGTTGCAGAGCACCTCATCCCATTTCTGCCAACTGATGCGGCATCCGATGAGCTTGATGCAGCTAACCCAACTCCAGTGGGCAAGGGCGTGCCAATCACCGCATCCCAGTTCGGTTCCGCTGGTGTTCTTCCGATTACCTGGGCATACATTGCTATGACCGGTGGCGAGGGTCTATCTGATGCAACCGCATACGCCATCTTGGGCGCTAACTACCTTGCGCGCGAGCTCAATGATTCCTTCCCAGTTCTCTACACGGGCAATGAGAACCTGGTTGCACATGAGTGCATCCTGGACCTGCGTGCTTTGATCGATGCTTCTGGTGTCACCGCAGCAGACGTTGCTAAGCGCCTAATTGACTTCGGCTTCCACGCTCCTACCTTGGCCTTCCCAGTGGCCGGCACCTTGATGGTGGAGCCAACCGAGTCTGAAGACATCGCTGAGCTGGACCGCTTCATTGAAGCTATGCGCACCATCCGCGCTGAGATTCAGGAAATCATTGATGGCAAGGTCGAGTACGAAGAATCCGTCATCCACAACGCGCCTTACACCGCGCTGTCTGTATCCAGTGATGACTGGGAGTACACCTTCAGCCGCGAGAAGGCAGCATGGCCTGTGTCTTCCCTGCGTCTGAACAAGTACTTCCCACCGGTACGCCGCCTGGATGAGGCTTATGGCGACCGCAACCTGGTGTGCTCCTGCCCACCACCAGAGGCATTCGAATTCGATGCTGAAACTGAATCCACCGAGGAGGCTTAAGTCATGTCTGAACTTCGTCAATCCCCACTGCACGCTGAGCACGAGAAGCTCGGCGCAAGTTTTACCGCATTCGGCCCTTGGAACATGCCACTGAAGTACGGCAAGGAGCTCGACGAGCACCACGCTGTACGCAACGCGGCCGGCATGTTTGATCTCTCCCACATGGGCGAGATTTGGGTCAATGGCCCAGATGCCGCTGCATTCTTGTCCTATGCCCTGATTTCCAACATGGATATTGTCAAAGTCGGCAAGGCCAAGTACTCCATGATCGTCGCTGAAGACGGCGGCATCATCGATGACCTGATTTCTTACCGATTCTCCGACACCAAGTTCTTGGTTGTTCCCAACGCTGGTAACACCGACGCCGTGTGGGAAGCATTCAACGCCCGCACCGACGGCTTCGATGTTGAGCTCAACAACGAGTCCCTCGATGTTGCGATGATTGCTCTACAGGGCCCTGATTCTGCCAAGATTCTGGTGGAACAAGTCGCTGAAGAGTCCAAGGAAAAAGTAGAAAACCTCTCCTACTACGCCGCTACCCAGGCTAAGGTCGCGGGTATTGACACCATCGTTGCCCGCACCGGCTACACCGGTGAAGACGGCTTCGAGCTGATGATCTACAACGCTGACGCTACGGCCCTGTGGGAGACCTTTGCCGCGGTTGAAGGCGTTACTCCATGTGGCCTCGCATCACGCGATTCACTCCGTCTGGAAGCTGGCATGCCACTCTACGGCAACGAGCTCTCCCGCGAGATCACCCCAGTCGAAGCTGGAATGGGCATGGCATTTAAGAAGAAAACCGCTGACTTCGTCGGCGGTGAAGTTCTTCGCCAGCGCTTCGAAGAAGGTCCTCAGAAGGTCATCACCGCTTTGACCTCCTCCGAGCGTCGTGCAGCGCGCACCGGCGCTGAGGTCTACGTTGGTGACAACCTCGTTGGCACCGTGACCTCCGGTCAGCCATCCCCTACCCTGGGCCACCCAATTGCTTTGGCTCTCATCAAAACTGAGGCCAACTTGGAAGAAGGCGCTGCCGTCGAGGTGGACATCCGCGGCAAGCGATACCCCTTCACCGTGACCAAGACTCCGTTCTACAAGCGCGGTGAATAATCCACTCGCTTTAGCTCGTGGATTATTCACGAAGTAGAAGTCGATTGAAGGATCACCGGGATTAGTCACGGAGTAGAGAATTACTCTCCGAGTGAACCATATGGCCGCACTTTGCAGGCTCTTCATTGAGCTGCGGAGTGCGGCCATTTTCACACCTTTATCCGTGTATATTCCTCTCTACTCTCGGTAGGATGTTAGTGAAGCTTAAGTTTGGGTTTCCCACTGGAAGATATTTGAAGGTATTCGCACTAAGGAGTGTGTTCATGTCTGTTATCAAGATCAACGCCATTGAAGTCCCTGAAGGTCAGGGTACAGAGCTGGAGTCCCGCTTCGCGGCACGCAAGCACTCCGTCGACAACGCTCCTGGATTCAAGGGCTTCCAGCTTCTCCGCCCAACCAAGGGCGAGGACCGCTACTTTGTAGTCACCGAGTGGGAAACCGAAGAAGACTTCGAGCAGTGGCGCTCCAACCGCGTTTCCTCCCATGAGGCAACCGGACGCAAGCCAGTCGCCACCGGTTCCTCCCTCCTGGAGTTCGAAGTAGTCAACCTCGATGAGGTTGAGCCAGCGCCACCGGTGCAGTAAACCCAGCACAGTAAACCCTGCCGCATTCATCCCAGTCACCCACACCGCATTTAGATGACACGTCACCTAAATGTCGGATAGGCTGGAATTTATGAATCTCAACGCAACTGTCGCGGTTATCGGCGCCGGTCAGGCCGGTCTTTCCGCCGCTTATCATCTGGCTCGGCGCGGCTTCGTCAGTGCGCTCGATGCTTCAGCCTCCTCCAATGACTCCGGTGCGACCAATGCGCCGGGGGCTTTCATCGTCTTTGACGCAGAAGACTCAGCCGGCGGGGCGTGGCGTCACCGCCAAGAATCATTAACCATGGCGACCGTCAACGGCATTTTTGATTTACCCGGCATGGAACAAACCGAAGTTAACAAGACCACCCCTGCACGCGACGCAGTGCCCGATTACTTCACTGAATACGAAGCGAAGATGAACCTACCCATCGTGCGCCCGGTTAACATTGCGCGCGTTAGCGAGGCATCGGCAAGCAATGGCGATAACAACGGCGGCTACATCATCGAAGTCGCTGATGAAGTCCTGTGTGATTACGCCGGCACCACCTGGCATGTTGATGCCGTTATCAATGCAACCGGCACGTGGAACAACCCCAACTCGCCCGACTACCCGGGCATTGAAAAATTCCAGGGCCGGCAGCTTCACTCCAAAGACTATGTCCGCATGGACGGCTTCGCAGGCGAGCGCGTCGCGGTTGTTGGCGGTGGCATCTCCGCGATTCAGCAACTAGCGGAAGTCTCTGATGTCGCGGAGAAAACCTACTGGTACACCCGCACCAAGCCGTGGTTTCGCACCAAGTTCACCTCAGAAGAAGGCGGACGTGAAACAATAGAGAAAGTCACCGCGCATACCGAAGCCGGCAACGCACCGCGCTCCATCGTGTCTTATACCGGCCTGCTGTATAACCAAGACACGGAGAAGGCGTACAACAACGGCGCTTTGAAACGCCGCCCCATTTTCAAAGAACTCTTCGAACACGGCGTCGTGGAAGAAGACGGCACCAAGGTCGAACTAGACACCATCATTTGGGCCATTGGCTTTCGCCCCAGCCTCGCACACCTTGACCCGCTGGATCTGTACAACGAGAAGGGCGGAATCAATATTAAGGGCACCGGCGTTATCGGCAAGCCCAATCTGCACCTCATCGGCTACGGACCGTCCCAATCCACTGTCGGCGCGAACCGTGCTGGCCGCGATGCCGTATTGAGCATTGTTCGCAGCATGAAAGCATCCAAGGTTTAGCCCGGTTTCGGTCCATTTACGGTCCGGTTACGGTCTGGTTTGACTGGCGCATAGGGTAAGAAATGCCTGGCTACACCCCCATCTAGGCAATATTGCTACCCAATAGTCCACTGTTTGGTGCTTCACTAGGCTAAAGTAAAAGCGAAACTTCAACCCTTGCATCTATCTGCTGCGTATCGGGCGGATGGGGCACGTCGATGAAAGGATAGTTCCTATGGCTAACCTACCTGCAGAATTTACTTACTCCGAGGATCACGAGTGGATCAACGCCGCTCAGGACGCAATCGTTGGCAAGACCGTACGTATCGGCATCACCTCTGTTGCAGCAGACCGCCTCGGCGAGGTTGTCTTTGCTGAACATCCAGCAGTCGGCGACACCGTCACCGCTGGTGACACCTGTGGTGAGGTTGAGTCCACCAAGTCTGTCTCCGACCTGTACTCCCCTGTTACCGGCACCGTGACCGCTGTTAACGAGGCAATCCATGATGACTACGAGGTCATCAACAATGATCCATTCGGCGAAGGCTGGCTGTTCGAGGTTGAGGTTGAAGAACTCGGCGAGGTTATGACCGCTGAAGAATACGCTGAAGAAAACGGCGTCTAAGAAATCTTTTCTTAATAAACTATTATCGCGCGGTGCGCTCTACCCCAAGTACTACACTTGGAAGGCATGACTGCACCGCGCAACCCGTTTTTCCCTGCTGACCGTTCCATCCGTGCCTCCGAAAAACCCATTGAGGTGCACAACTTGGGGCTGATGGATTACCAGGAAGCTTGGGACTATCAAGCCGATATCGCCGCCAAGCGTGCGCGCGATGAAGTAGCTGACACCATCTTGGTGGTTGAACATCCAGCCGTGTACACCGCCGGCAAGCGCACTCAACCAGAGGATATGCCAACCAATGGCCTGCCGGTTATTGACGTTGACCGCGGTGGGCGTATTACCTGGCACGGCGAGGGCCAGCTGGTGGTCTACCCCATCATTAAGTTGGCAGAGCCAGTCGATGTCGTGGATTATGTCCGCCGTCTGGAAGAGGCCATCATTCACACCGTGCGACAGATGGGCATGACCACCGCTGGGCGTATCGATGGCCGCTCCGGCGTGTGGGTACCTTCCACAACGCAAGCAGCCGATCCTGCTGCGTCACAGCGCGACCGCAAGATTGCGGCCCTGGGCATCCGCATCACCCGTGGTGTAACCATGCACGGTCTGGCATTGAACTGCAACAACGTGTTGGGATACTACGACCACATCATCGCCTGCGGTATCGATGACGCTGACATCACTACCCTGGCATTGGAACTTGGCCAAGAGGTCACGCCCAAGGATGCTGAGCAGCCACTGCTTATTGCTCTCGATGACGCTTTGTCTGGACGCATGGTGGTAGCCGACCACACCTTTGGCTCCGCACCAGATCCCATCAAACTGGCCAATGAAAAAGCCCGCAAGGCACGTGCCCAGTCCTCACTTTCACAGGCCTAGAACCGGGCAAAACAAGGCTAAAAATGCGCAAAATCAGAGCTAACGGTGGGAGAATTTTCGACTAGTGCTTTGTGATGACCCCATTTGGGAATGTGGAGTTTCGGATGGAATATTCCGCCAATGCGTGGGATTGAATGGACTAAGGCCTTAAACACACCCAACAACGGGGTCAATAGTGCAAGGTCAGTATCATAATTGTTGAATTTAAAATCACACAACACGTAGGGTGGAATTTGTGACTATTAAGCCTGAAGGACGCAAGATGCTCCGCATTGAGAAGAAGAATGCGGAGTCACCCATCGAGCAGAAGCCGAGGTGGATCCGTAACCAGGTCCGCACCGGCCCTGGCTATGAGGACATGAAAAAGCGTGTTGCCGGCGCTGGCCTGCACACCGTCTGCCAGGAGGCAGGTTGCCCAAATATCCACGAGTGTTGGGAGTCCCGAGAAGCTACCTTCCTCATCGGCGGTGACCGTTGTACCCGCCGATGTGACTTCTGCGATATCGCAACCGGTAAACCAGACGCACTGGATACTGATGAGCCACGCCGCGTAGCAGAAAACATCCAAGAGATGGACCTGAACTACGCCACCATCACCGGCGTTACCCGTGATGACCTTCCAGATGAGGGTGCATGGCTTTACGCTGAGGTTGTTCGCAAGATCCATGAGCTCAACCCGCACACCGGTGTCGAGAACCTCACCCCTGACTTCTCAGGCAAGCCTGACTTGCTGCAGGAAGTCTTTGAGGCTCGCCCAGAAGTCTTCGCGCACAACCTGGAGACCGTTCCACGTATTTTCAAGCGCATCCGCCCAGCATTCCGTTACGAGCGTTCCTTGGATGTTCTGCAGCAGGCACACGACTTTGGCCTGATCACCAAGTCCAACCTGATTCTGGGCATGGGTGAAACTGAAGAAGAAGTACAGGAGGCTCTGCGCGATATGCGCTCTGTTGGCACTGACATCATCACCATTACTCAGTACCTACGCCCTGGTCCACGTTTCCACCCAATTGAGCGCTGGGTGCGCCCAGAGGAGTTCATTGCGCATTCCAAGTTCGCTAAGGAACTAGGCTTCACCGTTATGTCCGGTCCACTGGTTCGTTCTTCTTACCGTGCGGGCAAGCTCTACACCCAAGCTATGAAGGCCCGCGGCTGGGAGCTTCCAGAAAACCTCAAGCACCTGGAAGAAACCTCCGACGGCGCTACTGCTCAGGAAGCATCCTCCCTGCTGCAGAAGTACGGCCCATCCCAGGAAACCCCAGTTACCTCCCGCATGGGCAAGTTCCCAGCTGGTGCAGACAAGGTTTCTGCTTCTATCCGCTAAGCACTTTTCGCCGATAGAAAGCTCGTGGTTCAATCTGATTATTGAACCCGAAGTCTGCGGTGGCCACCGCCCCTAAATACAATGGGTGGTCGGTCGCCGCAGATTTTTTTGTTTTCCAACAATCACCCCTAAAGTAGGAGCTATGGCACAAGGTCAAGATAAAGCAGCAGAAAAGGCTGCAAAGAAGGAACAGCGCGCAGCAAAGCGCGCACAGCGTAAGAACACTCGCAAGCAAATGTGGCAAGCGTTCCAGATGCAGCGCAAGCAGGATAAGGCTCTTATCCCGCTGATGTTGCTGGCCATCTTGGGCATGGGCTTGCTGTTCTTCCTCATTGGTCTGTTGTTCAACGGCCAATGGTTCATGATGATTCTTGGTTTGGGTATTGGTTTCCTCATCGCCATGATCATCTTCACCCGCCGTCTTGAGCGCGATATGTACAAGCGCGTTGAGGATCAGCCAGGTGTTTCTGGCTGGGCGTTGGATAACCAGTTGAAGAACACCATGGGTGTGGCGTGGAAGGTTGAGCAGGGCATTGCGATGACCCGCCAGCAGGACATTGTCCACCGCGTGATTGGTAACCCTGGCGTGGTCTTTGTTGCAGAGGGCAATAAGAACCGTCTGAAGCCAACCATGACTCAGCTTAAGCGCCGCGTGGATAAGCTCGCCGGCGGCGTCCCCATCTATGAGGTTTATGTAGGTGACGGCGAGGATGAGGTTGCAGTGGGTAAGCTGCGCAACCACATCATGCGTCTGCCTCGTAACTACTCCAAGAATGAAGTGTACGCCGTAGCCCGCAAGATTGAGGCTATGGACAACGCACCGGGCCAGATGCCAGGTGTGCCAAAGGGTCCAGTTCCTCACCAGGCTCAGAACATGGCTGGTATGAACCGCCGCATGCGCCGCGCTCAGGAACGCAAGGGCAAGTAAGAACCTCCCACACAACTAAATAAGCAGCATAGATAAAGCATCCCGCTGCACACACTCAAGACCTTGTGCCGAACTTCCACAAGGAAGTTTCAAGCCACAGTGTGTGCAGCGGGATGCTTTTTGTTGCGCCTAAATATTGTCTACTTCAGAGCCACTTAAGAACGAATGACCGCGGTACCAGTCGCGCGGTCGTGGATACCACGGCCGTCTGCGTCAACCATGGCTGCTGGGAACAGACACGCGGTAAGCAGGGTGCGAACGACACCGCGCCAGATACCCACCGTGGTACCTGGAACGTCAAGGCGAGCAACGCCCATGCCCAAAATAGCCATGCCGGGGGTACGCGCAAAGACGATGCCGCTGATAATGCCCAAAAGGACCCACAAGATAAAGGTCGCAGTCGACGTGCTGCCAAGAATGTGGGTGAAGCGGGTAAGAACGCTGGCGATGAGAAGGCACAGGAGCCAGTCGATGAGCACTCCGCCCGCGCGGCGGCTGACAGAAGCTAATGCACCAGGACCAGATGCCGGAAGGCCCAGGTTTTCGCCAGGGTAACGGCCTACTTCGCCAAAGTCGTTTTCGCCCGGAATATCAGGCCCATCCAGCCACGTTTTCTTATTCGCCATGCCCACTAATCTACGTGGCGTGACACAGAGTTGAAAGTTCCTTCACGTAAGACATGACCAACCCCACTGTTAGCAGTGCAGAGTATGAAAATCGGACAATTTTTCTGCCACACATGTGGGGAGAATTCTAGCGTGTGATAGATAGTCCGTTAAAATGAGGAACAGACACTTTTCTTAAGCCACACTGCGTTCGTTTTTCCACGATACACCGGTCGACGCGCGTAGACTTGTGAGGTAGAAATTACCACGCAAACAATCACTTTAGGAGCATCCATGGCATTTTCAAGCGTCTCGGAGATTGTTAAGTTCATCGCTGATGAAGACGTAAAGTTCGTTGACATCCGCTTTACTGACGTCCCGGGCACGGAACACCACTTCAGCATCCCAGCATCAGAGTTTGATGAGGACGCTGCTGAGGACGGTATGGCGTTTGACGGCTCCTCAATTCGTGGTTTCACCACCATTGATGAATCCGACATGACCTTGTTCCCGGATCCAAACTCGGCACATATTGATCCGTTCCGTACGGAAAAGACCTTGAACATCAAGTGCTTTGTGCATGATCCGTTTACCCATGAGCCTTTCTCCCGTGACCCACGCAATGTGGCACGCAAGGCTGAGGAGTACTTGATTTCTACTGGTATCGCAGATACCTGCCAGTTCGGTGCGGAAGCAGAGTTCTACCTGTTTGACTCCGTGAAGTACCAGGCTGATGCGCACCAGGCGTTCTACCACGTGGATTCCAACGAGGGTTGGTGGAACCGCGGCAAGGATCTGAACCTGGATGGCACCCCGAACTTTGGTTACAAGAACCGAGAAAAGGGCGGCTACTTCCCTACCCCTCCGTATGACCAGACCGTTGAGGTCCGTGACGCCATGGTTGGTGCGCTGCAGGAGGTTGGCTTCCAGATTGAGCGTTTCCACCGCGAGGTCGGCTCCGGCGGACAGCAGGAGATCAACTACCGCTTCAACACCATGTTGCACGCGGCAGATGACATTCAGACTTTCAAGTACGTCATCAAAAACACCGCGGTAGCGTTCAACAAGACCGCAACTTTCATGCCGAAGCCACTGGCTGGTGACAACGGTTCCGGTATGCACGCTCACCAGTCTTTGTGGAAGGACGGCAAGCCGCTGTTCCACGATGAGGCTGGCTACGCAGGTCTTTCTGACATCGCCCGCTACTACATTGGTGGCCTTCTACACCACGCTGGCGCGGTTTTGGCATTCACCAACCCAACCCTGAACTCTTACCACCGTCTGGTCAAGGGCTTTGAGGCACCAATCAACTTGGTCTACTCCCAGCGCAACCGTTCCGCTGCGGTACGTATCCCAATCACCGGTTCCAACCCGAAGGCGAAGCGCATTGAGTTCCGCGCACCGGACCCATCAGGCAACCCATACTTGGGCTTTGCTGCGATGATGATGGCTGGCATCGACGGTATCAAGAACCGCATTGAGCCTCACGCACCAGTGGACAAGGATCTCTACGAGTTGCCACCAGAGGAGGCAGCTTCCATCCCGCAGGCTCCTACTTCGCTTGAGGCTTCCTTGCAGGCACTTGCCGATGACAACGAGTTCCTCACCGAAGGCGACGTCTTCACCGAGGACTTGATTGACACCTACATCAAGTACAAGTACGAGAACGAGATTGAGCCAACTCGTCTGCGTCCTACCCCACTCGAGTTCGAGATGTACTTCGACTGCTAATCCAGTCATCTCTTGAGCAGATTCCATAAGACTAGGTGACCCTTTCCGAGAAGCTTTCGGCAAGGGTCACCATTGTACTTCGCCGCGCAGACCTTAAAGGAACCTGAAAAACTCAATCGCGCCACTTCTCGCAGTTTCCAATAATTTGTCTCGGTCGTATGCGGCGTCAGTAACGAAGTCACCCTGCAATCGAGTCAGCATCGTGTTTCATCCACGAGACCAATCTCAATCAGTGACACAGTAAATTGTTTGTCTTTATCCAAACCACGCATTATTTTTGCAGTGCAAGCGTCTATGGCGTCTAGGCAAATTGCGGTGAATTCTCCACCGCGAACTTGATGGGATCTAACCCGGTCCTGCCAACTTGTAGGAAGTACAGCACCTCCAATGTCCACGGTCTCTACATAAAACCCGTGCGCAGTATGCCATGGCGAATCTTCTCCTAGATGAAACTCTATAGCGCCAAGCATCTCATCCGAAATGTTCCTCCACTTTTCGTCATTAAGTCCCAGTGCCGTGTGAACTGTGGTCACGTCGACCTCGTTCGGCATTAGGACTTCTTTGGGAATTTCGCGCGCATTAGTCTGAGCTAGAACAGCTTGAGATCCAATGACGATCAGCCTATCTGTATTCGCAATTGCACAGGCGGCCGAAATGCACTCATCGAATTCGGGTAGCTGCAATGCCGTCCCTTTTATGCGAGCTGGACTTGATTCCGGGGTCGAGAGGCAACAATCTTCCGGATCTCGTCGGTAGAAAACTTACTCACAAGCGGGCTGAGAATTCGATATGGTTCGAACTCTTGATGCGGATTCAAAAGCAATGCTTCAAGCTGGTCAATATCGCCTAACTGAATCGTCTCTCGAATTTTCTCTTCTACAGCTACAAACTCGTCACCAAAACATCCAGATCTCTTTTTCTCCTAAAGAGTAAGCAAATCGGAGTGCCGAGAAATATCGATGTTCTCGGCACGAATTCGATCGATGACGAGCCGGTTCGCGAGGAGTTGCCTAAACGTCCGCGGAGATACAGGGATTTCCGGGGCAACGACAATATCAACGCTTCCATCACTCTTGTAAATAAACTTTACTGACATGGCCCCTCCTTCCCTGCTATCTACGTGGCCATTTGACCTTTGCTAATTAATCCACACACTGCGTCAATAGCGCCGAGACGGATAGAAGTCGGTTCAAAAATCTGAACCTAGCCCGGCTCGCGAGACCCGATTGCACGGCGCAAAAGTCCTGAATATAGCCATTTTCTGACTATACAAAGCGATTCTTTAAAGAGTATGGTGGAAAGAATGACTCAAGCACGGCCACCACACACCACGAAATCGGAAGCGAATACTACTAACTATCCACTGGGCCAGGATCCGGCACGGTGGCGGATCCTGGCTATCTTGCTGGTGGCAGTGTTCATGTCGCTCATTAGCGTTTCCATTGTCAACGTTGCCCTGCCTTCCATTCAGGCCGGGCTTGATGCTTCTAATTCCGATGTGCAATGGGTGCTTTCGGGCTATGCCTTAACCTTTGGCGTGGTGTTGGTCGCTGCCGGTCGCGCCGGCGACCTAGTCGGCCGTGGCGGCATGTTCATGATTGGTGTGGTGGTCTACACCTGCGCTTCCGTGCTCGCAGGTTTCGCACCATCTGCCGATGCTTTGAATATCGCCCGCTTTATCCAAGGCATCGGCGCTGGACTGCTTAACCCGCAAAGCGTGGGCATGATTCAGCAATACTTCCAAGGACCTGAGCGTGGCCGCGCCTTCGGTTATTTTGGCGCGACCGTTGGTATCGCGGTGGCGATCGGCCCAGTCTTTGGTGGTTTCCTCATTCAGCTCGGCGGCGCGGACCTTGGCTGGCGGTTGACCATGCTGGTCAATGTTCCAATTGGTTTGATTGCCATCATCTTGGCATTCATGTGGTTTCCGCGCCCACTGCTTTCCCGCGTACGCGACAAGACCACCGGCAGCAAGGTGGGGACTTGGAGCGCTATCAAAACTCTTGATCCCATCGGTGCGCTGTTGCTTGGCAGCGCCGTGTTCATGGTGCTCTTCCCCTTCGTCGAATCTACTGGCTCCGGCTGGTCTTGGGTTCTGCTCCCGCTTGGCTTAGCGGTGACGTGGCTGTGGGTGGCGTGGGAACGCCATCACCGTGCACGCGGCCACCAGCCCATGGTGGACCTAAAAATCTTCCGCGCCCCTAGCTTCCGCAACGGCACCCTCATCGCGGCTCTGTGGTTCATGGGCGCAACCAGCATCTGGGTTCTCGTGGCGCTGTACTTCCAGAATGGCCTGGGCTACTCCGCCCTGGTTGCCGGCTGCGTGGGCATCCCGTCTGCCCTGTTGAACTCAGTTTCTTCGACCGTGGCCGGACGCCTAGTGTCCAAGCATGGACGCAAGGTGGTCATCGGCGGCATGCTCATTGCCATCTTCGGCCTGGTTTCTTCCATCATCCTCATCTGGGCAACTACTCACTGGGGCATTTCCGAATGGTGGCTGGTGCTCACCCTCTCCTTCGCCGGCGCCGGCCAAGGCTCCGTCATCTCCCCTAACCAGACGCTTACCTTGGCAAAGGTTCCGCAGGAATACGCCGGATCTTCCGGCGCTGTGCTCCAAACCGGTCAGCGTATTGGCACCGCCATTGGCTTGGCGGTTGTCACCGCTGCCGTCTTCGCCACGTTGCACGGCATCTCGGCCGAATGGCCACACGCCATCATGGTTGGCTTTGGGATGATCGCTACCGTCTGCGTTATCTCATTGGGCTTCGGCCTCTTGGATCTGGCACAATCCGGAAGTAAAGAGGAAGCTGAAGCTAGCGCCTAGTCGCAGAATTCCTCGTGCTGAATGTGGTTTGGGTGCTCCAGCTGGATAGTGGAGTGTTCAATTCCAAACTCGCGCAGTGCTTCTTGGGCCAGGTCCAGCACGTGGTAGTCATGTTCTTGGACCACCAGGTGTGCGGTCGCGAGGACATCCACGCCATCGGTCGTCCACACATGCAAGTCATGCACCATCATCACCTGCGGCAGTGCATTAAGGGCCTTCTCAATTTCGTGCAGGTCCACACCGCGCGGCACGCGTTCGAGCAGTACTTCGATGGTCTTCCACAGCAAGCCCAGCGCACGTGGCAAAACGAACGCCACGATTAATAGCGATGCGATGGTATCGGCGAAGGTAAAGCCAGTGAAGCGAATAATCAAGCCAGCGATAATGACCGCAACTGAGCCCAAAAGGTCAGCCATCACGTGTAAGAACGCGCCCTTCACATTCAGACTGTTATCCTGCTGGCTGGACAGCACCCACGCCGAGATGGCATTAGCTACCAAACCAATGACAGCAACCACCAGCATCATGCCGGTATCAATCTCATAGTCACTGCCTAAGCGGCGAACCGCCTGGACCACGATGAACACCACCACGAGGGTGACTGCGACGGCATTAAATAGTGCCGCGAGAACTTCCACGCGACGATATCCGTACGTTGCTTTACTCGATGCCGCCTTGTTGCCCACCACCGCGGCGAAAAGGGCAATGATGAGCCCGGCGGCATCGGAAAGCATGTGCATCGCATCTGACAGCAATGCCAAAGACCCCGATACCAAGCCGCCGATAAGCTCAGCGAAGAAAATAACTCCCGTCACCGTCGCCGCGATGGCGAGGGCTTTGAGCGGGGTATTCACGTAGCTGTGATCATGGCCGTGCTCGTGGCCATGACCGTGAGTGTGCGTATGCGAGTGCCCGTGTGACATATTTTCAACAGTATCCTGTTAATGAAAACATGTCTACCCTGAACTGGGAATTTTTGATTAAGGGTACCGCCTGCGCACTGTGGTGGTATTAGGCGTTGCGCTTGCGGTATCCCATCCGCGGACGGAAGCCAGCTGGGTGCTTCATTTGCGCTACGGCATCTGCAATAAGCAAGCGATGCTGGCGGTTCACGGTATCCGGCAGATGCGCGACGGAGAACCACTGGACGTCGGTATTTTCTTCATCGCCAAGCACTGGCTCTGCATCCTCTGCAACCGAAAGGCGCATGGCGGTGTCCATGAACAGGCATTCATCCCCGTTTTCAAACGTGACCGGCCCAACCTGTCCAACACCAAGAAGTGCTTCAACCTTGGCATCCAAGCCAACTTCTTCCTTGACCTCACGCACGGCGGTCTGTGCGACCTCTTCACCTGGTTCACAAATGCCCGAAATCGGTGCCCAATTGCCGTTATCGGCACGGCGCGCGAGCAACACCTTCGGCACTTCCCAAATAGAAGATCCCGGCGGAACGGGACGCAGAACAATCATGGTGCAGGCGGGAAGGAAAAGCTGTTGGTGGCCGATATGCTTGCGCAGATTCACAATGAATTCAGGTGTGGACATGTCCTACAGTGTAGCGAGCTGCATGGGCGCGTCCAGAAGTTGGTCAAGCACTGCTTGAATGTCCAGGATGGACACAAAAGACAACTCCATGTTTTCCACATCGGCGCAGGTCTGTCCCTCATCCATGTGCTCCGTGGTGCCGGAAACCAAGCCGACGATGATGTCGCGGCCATCGACCATGGCGAAAACCGGGCCGCCGGAATCACCATTGCGGGCGCACACCTGCGCACGCGCTGCCGTGGAGCGAATCTCTTGCTCACCGAAGCGCAGAATCGACGACGCCGACTGATGCGTGAGATTGCCGCAGGTCTGATACGTCATCCGGCCCATCTTGCACACATAATCCGGCAGTGCTTCCATGCGGCCTGCAATGTGGGTTTCCATCTCCCGCGGCGCGTAGGCATTTGCCACACTGCCGTTAAGTTCAATCAGCCCGATATCCAGGTTCTCCGCGTTTTCGGTGTACAGACTGGAGTAGATGAACGTGCCAATCGGTTCTGCGGGGAACGCGAAAGTATTATCCGGCGTACCTGCCCACACCAGGTCGCCTTCTTTACCGCAGTGCGATGCCGTGACCGCAAAAGAACGGCCGTCTTCGGTGCTGAAAGAATAGGCCACGGTGCAGTAGCTGAAGTTGAAGTGCTGGCCCGGCACTGGATAATCCGCCGAAATATCAATCGCAGTTCCCGGCTGCAGCGGCGCGTAGGAAGGACTCAGAACTGAGTCCGCCAACTCCTGCGGCTCTTGCGGCACCTGGAGCTCTTCCTCATTGACGCCTTCAGCGGTTGCCGAATCCACGCCTGCCTGTTGCGAAAGCTCAGCATCGCCGTTTTCGGGCGCTTGCTGATCAGAAGACGCCGAGCACGAAACGATACCTGCCATCAAAAGCAGGCCCGTTAAAGCTACTGCAAGAAACTGCAGTACATTCGATGCTCGGCGCCTTGTCACGGGGCTTATACTACCCGCGATTTTCCTGCGGACTGTTTAGGACTCGTCAGAGTTCGCGTCCTTGTTTTCGCCCTTGTCCCCATCTGGGTTCTCATTCTTTTCAGCAGCAGCTTGCTCATGAAGTTTTTTCAAGAAAGCCTCCGGATCAAACTCCGTGTTGTAGTCCTCGGGCAATGATTGCTCTTGGGCCATGGTTTTCTCCTAAACCTCGGTTGTCTTAATCGAGCTAGTGATGAAGTCTTTGACGGCTCCAACATCATTGGGCAGGTCCGTGACAAAGCGGTCTGCTTCCATGATCTTGGCAAAGCGCTCTGGGGTCTCAGGGGCCTGACCGATCGCTTCTTCAATGGTTTCGGCGAATTTCACCGGCAATGCGGTTTCCAGGCAGATGATTGGCGTATCAACGCCGTACTCGTCTTGTACGTCGCGCGCAGCCTTGATGCCATCGGCAGTGTGTGGGTCCACCAGGTAGTTGTACTTGTCTTGAACATCCTTGATGGCCGCCAGACGGTCAGCGTGAGCAGACGTCGAAGAGACGAAACCGAATACTTCGCGTGCCTTGTCAATCAGTTCAGAATCAAGGACGAAGCCGCCTTCTTTGACCTTGGTGCCAAATAGGTCCGCGGCCTTCTCAGCGTCACGGTCAACCAGGTCGAAGACAAAACGCTCGAAATTAGATGCGCGGGAGATGTCCATGGAGGGTGACGAGGTCGCCATGGTTTCTTCGGCCGGGCGTGGGCGGTAGTTGCCGGTGCGGAAAAATTCATCCAGCACGTTGTTCTCATTGGTCGCAACGATGAGGCGGTCAATCGGAAGACCCATCTGACGCGCGATGTGGCCGGCGCAGATATCGCCAAAGTTACCGGTTGGAACGGAGAAGGAAACCTTCTGCTCATTGGTCTCGGTGACCTTGAGCCAGCAGTTGATGTAATAAACAATCTGCGCCATCAGACGTGCCCAGTTAATGGAGTTGACTGCACCAATGCGGTGCTCGGCCTTAAACTGCGCATCAGAAGATACGGCCTTGACCACGTCTTGGCAGTCATCAAAGACACCGTCGAGAGCAATGTTGAAAATATTAGGGTCATCCAGACCAAACATCTGGGCCTGCTGGAAAGCAGTCATGCGGCCCGCAGGGGTCAACATGAAGACGCGAATGCCCTTGCGTCCACGCATGGCGTACTCCGCCGAAGAACCGGTATCACCAGAGGTTGCGCCCAAGATATTCAAAGTAGCTTCACGGCGTGCGAGCTCATATTCAAAAAGTTCACCTAGAAGCTGCATCGCCATATCTTTAAACGCTGCGGTAGGCCCTTCCGAAAGGTGACCAATCAGCAAGGAATCACCGAGATCGGTAACAGGAACAATCTCCTGCGAGCTAAATTTCGGGTGTGTATAAGCCCGGGCAGCAATCGCTTCGATGTCCTTTGCCGGAATATCATCAATGAAAAGCTTCAGTACCTCAGCAGCTAGCTTGCCGTAGCCAGCTTCATCATCGCTTGTGACCAACTCGCGCCAAGATTCCAGGGTCTTGGCATCAAGTTGTGGGTACTCGGTGGGTAGGTACAGGCCTCCGTCAGCGGCCAATCCGCCGAGCAGGATATCAGTAAACTTCGCTGGGGTCGCTGTGCTATCGCGCGTTGAAATGTAGTCCACGTTCCTTATCTTACTTACTCGGAGTACACTTACCACACGTGTCTAACCCTGAATTTGAGAAAGATCCCCGCCCCAACCCTCGTGAAGTAGTAACGACTAAGGCTTTAACCGTTTGGATTGCCGCGCTAAGTGTGTATGTTGGCGCTATTTTTGGCCGTACATCCTTCGGTGTTGCAGGTGTTGAAGCTATTGAGCGTTTCGATGTCGACGCCTCCCGCATCGCGGTCTTTGCCTCAATGCAGATTGGTACTTATGCTCTCGCCCAAGTTCCGACAGGAATATTAATCGACCGCTTCGGCCCGCGCAGGCTGCTAGTTATCGGCGCCATCATCATGGGCATCGGCCAGCTAATCCTGGGCCTAACTACCTCTTATGGTGTTGCCATCGGCGCGCGTGTGCTCATCGGTGCCGGTGACGCAACCGCCTTCCTGTCGGTTATGCGGCTGTTGCCATTTTGGTTCCCACTGCATCGCACCCCGATGTTTACGGCCGTAACAGCAGCCTTTGGCCAGCTCGGCCAATTCCTGTCTGCCGTGCCATTTTTGTGGCTACTGCACGCTACTGGCTGGACCATTGCCTTTGTTTCTTTGGGCTCTGTTGTCATTCTTATTGCCATCGTGGCTGCGATTGCGGTGGCGGACTCGCCTGAATCTGCCGGCGTATATTCCGAACCATCGGTAGAAAAAGACGAGCCCGCACTGTCCATCGGCCAGCGCATGAAGCTGGCTTTAAGCTCGCGCGCGACGTGGCAAGGCTTTTTCATTCACTACGCCGGCCTGCACGCCAACCTCGTCTTCATCATGATGTGGGGCGTGCCGATGATGACCGAAGCCATGGGCTTTTCGTCGGCCCAAGCCGGCATGGTGTTGACCATTAACTCCATTGCGATGATCATCGTCAGCCCATTCCACGGTCGCTTGTCTTCACTGTCAGGCCGTCACCGCGATATCTCCGCGTTTGTCCTTTCCCTGCTGCACCTTCTGGCATGGCTGTGGTTCTTTTCCTCGCCAAGCCCACGCGGGCTCGCCGTTATCATCGCGATGATGATTCTGATGGCGCTGTCCTCGCCATCCTCGAACTATGGTTTCGACCAGATTCGCGAAACCTTGGACCGCAATGTCGTGGCAACAGCCACCGGTCTTGCCAATATGGGTGGATTTACCGCCGGCATGATTGCCGCGCAGATCTTCGGAATCATGCTGGATAAGCACTCCGGCGGCACGGCCTTTGTATGGGGGGATTTCCGCTACGCCGCGCTAGCTGTGCTTGTTGTGTGGACGATCGGTCTCCTCGGCATCTTGATAACGCGCGGCGGCACTCGCCCCCGGAAGATCCGGATGGAGACTGTCACCGAAGACTAAGTCCAACGCAGCGCGCGGGTTGGTGAAAAATTCCTTCGTCGCGCGCACAGCTTCGGTTTCTTCCCATGTGGGATAGCCGACGTGATCCTCCCCGATTTCAAGAATTTGAGCCTGGCGCGCTCCCAACAAAATCGGTGAATGGGTGGCAATAATAAATTGTCCACCGCGTGCTGCTGCCTGCTCAATCTCTGCGAGCAACGCCATCTGGCGAACGGCTGATAGGCCTGCTTCAGGCTCATCGAAGATGTACAAGCCCTTGCCATCGACATGCTCCCCGAGGATGTCAAAGATGGATTCCCCGTGTGAGCGGCTGTTCAAGTCGAAGCTGGGGTCAAGATGATTGCGCCCATTGGCAGCCTTCTCACCGCTTTCATTCTCTAACATCCCCATGTGCGTTTCCGAACGCAGATAAAAGCCGCGCAGAATCGGCTCATTGAGCTCACACAGCATGTACCAGCTCAGTGCGGGTTCGGTACCAGTGGTCTTCTTAGCATCTGAGTCACCATAGCGGCCACCCACCACGCTAAAGCCCAGGTTGAGCGCTACTGATTCCAGAAACGTGGATTTACCGGAGCCATTATCTCCCGCAATCAGCGTTACTGGTTCAGAAAAGCGCATGCCGCCACGGCTCTTAATGTATTTGACCAGCGGCAGTTTCCACGCCCATTCGGAGTCCACACGCTGACCCGACTCATCAGCTGGCACCACTTGGTCCAGCTTCCAGTCCAGTTCTTTTGCACCGCGCTCTTGTTCACGAATCAGCGCCCGACGAACTCCTGGGATGGTTGCGGCCCCGTCGAAGTACTGCGACGACTCTGCCACTTCCTGCGGCGAGCGTGGTCGGGAAAGAAACTTTATACTGCGCACGATCATGAAGTGTGACTTCCTTTTAGCCGCCGTTTTGCCGCTTAGTTGCTGCTTTCAATACTGGAGCCAACATCGCTGTTCTGGTCTTCTTCGGCATCTGATTGTGCTTGCTCATCATCCTCGGTGATGTTTACTGGAGCGGTGATGAGTCCGGCTTCGAATGCCTTGATCACCCCATCAGCTTCAACTGGGGTGAGAACTCCCTTGATCACCGCTTTGTTGACCAGTTCCATCAGATACACTCGGGCTTCATCCCGGTCCATACCAATCTCCATGGCACCGTCCGGAACTGCCCCATTCGGCAAGCCCAAGGCCGAAGCCAACTCAACCAAACGGTAACCAGGATTTTCTGGGACTCCAGTGCCAGACGCCGCTTCAGATTCTTCTGCTTCAGATGCCGGTTGGATACCCGACATGGCATCGCCCACGGTCACTTCGCCTTCCGCCGGACGGTTCGATGCCGCGTGCAGAGCCAGCGCGATAGCCAGGACAGTAATGACCACAACGCCGCCGAGCCACAGCCATACTGCTTGCACAACAATGCTGCGCTCGGTTTGGATGCCATGCTCCCCAGAGTGTTCTGGTTTGCTTGGCCGTCCTGATGGGGCTGTTGAGGTAAAGGCCATCTGGTGCCGCTGTCCTTTTCTAAAAAATTCTTAAAGTTCAGCCTTGAGGACTGATTACTGCATAAATGCCACAAGTGGCGCGAAGTTGAGTCTACTCCCGCGCCACCTGCTAACTCTAGCCCTGAGCAATATTCTCAGAGCCTTCTACGCTCACCCGAACTTACTTATCGTCCCGGTCCTCATTAGAATCATCCTCGGAATCATCGCGATCATCGCGGGAATCACCACGGGAATCATCCCCTGGGCTGTATTCGCCGTCTTTATCGCCTCCAGAACCAGCGGAGTCGTCGACATCCTTACCCAGATTTTCTAGGTCCTCGATGTCCCCCACGTTGTCATACCCGGAGAAGTCCGTGAACTCGCCCAACTTGTCCTCAGTGTCCTTGTCCTGACGTGAAGTACCTTCTGGATGCTCATCGCCCACGTCTGGGTTTCCAAAGGTTCCGTAACCATTCGCACGACCACCGGGACGGTTGCCGCTGCCATCGATGCGGCGGTCAACACGGTCATTGATAAAGTCCGACAGTCCCTTCAAGAAGCTCCCGCCGGCATCGCGCAGCTCACCGAAGTCGTTGCCAGAGCCTGGACCGAACGGATTCGCGGAGCCAAATGCTGAACCAAACGGGTTCTCATCACGACGGCGTTTTTCACGTGGGTGCTCACTACGTGGCTGTTCACCACGAGGTTTCTCAGAACGTGGCTCCTCGGAACGTGGCTTGTCAAAGTCGGGCTTTTCAAAGCTGGACTCATCGCTGTAGAAATCATCTTGCAAGGGCTCGTCGCGGCGGTGGTCATCGCGGTAGCGCTCGCCCCCGTGGCGGTTGTCGCCAGAGTGGTCACGGTAATTATCTCGGCGGGCATCCCGGCGGTCATCACCACGGTTGTTGTGTCTACGGTAGCCGTAGTCACGGAAGTAGTCTTCTGCTAGGCCATATAAATAGTCCGCTGGCGGGAAGCCGTTAGTGCCGCGTCCGCGGAATCCGCCGCGGCGCCCACCGCGGTTGCGGCGTCCCCCGAAGGAGAACTCAGAGGCAATATTTTCAATGAAGTCATTAATCGCACCGGAGATATCAAAAGGCTTGTTGCCGCTAAAGCCGCGCCCAAAATCGCGGCCAAAGCTCTGCGGCCCCTGCGGGCCGTGAGGCCCCCACGGCCCTTGTGGTCCCCATGGGCCACGAGGTTCACGGTGTTCACCGTATCCACCGAGGCCACCAAACCCGCGTGGGTCAGGACCGTAAAACTCAGTGGGGTCGGCAGAATCATCGATGAAGTCATCCACGAAGTCATCGGAATCATCATCAAAGCTTGGGTCATAGCCGTCATCAATCAAGGTGAACCCGGAGGGGTCACTGGTGTCCACATCGGGCGCGATGGGGTCTTCAATAATCACGCGCAGAACTTGTTCATTGTCATCGATTTCAATAACCGTGGAATCGTCGGCCCCGGCGGCGCCCGCGGTGGATACCAGGGTGGCGAGGTCTTCAAAGGTTGCGTTGCTGAGCTCTATGGAAAGTATGAGAGCCATGGTTACGGTGGTCCTTCCCTTGGGAGGTGGCAGTGGGTAGTGAGTATCGCTGCGTACACCGCCCAGCTTAAGCACATGGCTTGGAACTGGAAAGGGATCACCGTAAAGATCAGGGTAAAATCCGGGTAACTCTCAGGGTCAGATCAATGCTCTTCACAGCCGCCCGCAGGACGCTAGGTCCGAGGGCGGCTAGAAGTGCTCAAAGGACTCAGCTTCGCCCCAGAAAACTTCATCCACCACGCGGCGGGCATGTCGGGTGGCCTTCAGATAGGCATCCAGGAAGTACTGGTTTTCCTCCGGCTTCCATCCAGCGGCACCAGCTACTTGAGCAAGTTGCAGGCCCGGGGTGGGCAGTTGGTCCACGCGTTTGCCGCGCACCAGCACCAAGGCATTGCGGGCATCGGTGGCCATCAGCCACGCTTCGCGCAGGCTTTCAGCTTTCTTGGCCGGCAAGATGCCAGTTTCCTCCAGCGCATCGAGTGTGCCCAAGGTAGAAGGATTTTGCAGTTCAGGATGTTCATGCGCGTGCATCATGGTCAACAACTGCACGGTCCATTCCACATCGCTTAAGCCACCACGGCCGAGCTTGGTGTGAGTATTACGGTCGGCACCGCGCGGCAAACGTTCATTGTCCACGCGCGCTTTCATGCGCCGGATATCGCGAATGGTGGCATCAGAAACCCCGTCATCCGGGTAGCGGAATTTATCGATGACCTCCATGAACCGCTCGCCCACCTTTTCATCACCGGCGAAGAAAGCAGCGCGCAGCAAAGCTTGCATCTCCCAGGGCTCGCCCCATTTTTCGTAGTAGCGTTCATAGCTTTCAATGGTGCGCACTATCGCACCAGAGCGGCCTTCAGGGCGCAGGCCAAGGTCGACTTCCAGTGGTGGGTCGCCAGATGGTTTAGCTAGTCGAGTTCGCAGCTTGTCGATGATCCCTATCGCCCATTTAATCGCCTCCGTCTCTTCCACACCTGGTTCTGGTTCAGCGACAACCATGACATCAGCATCGGAGCCGAAGCCGAGCTCCATGCCGCCGAGACGGCCCATGCCGATAACGGCGATGCGCGCGAGAGGACGTGGTGTGGATTTTTCACTGTCTTGTTGGTGCAGCCAGCCACGGATTTCAGCGCGCAAGGCTGCTTCTAATACCGCTGCCCAAATGGTGGACAGCTCCCGGCACACTTGCTGCACGTCGAGGTAGCCCAGGAGGTCACCGGAGGCAATGCGCGCAAGTTCGACGCGTCGAAGCGATCGCGCGACACTCACGGCTTTGTCCGGATCGCGGTGGCGTTTTGTCGCATTAAGCAGCGCCGAAGATACCTGTTCCGTGGTGGTATCTAACAGCTTCGGGCCATCGGAGCCATCAGAGAGCATCTTGACCACTTCGGGCGCCGCGATAATCAGATCAGAGGTGTACGGCGAGGTACCCAAAATGCTCATGAGCCGCTTGCCGACGATGCCCTCATCACGCAGCATGCGCAGGAACCAGGTGCGGTCAAAAGCGGCATCGGAAAGCTTGCGATAGTTGAGCAGACCCGCATCCGGATCGGCGGTATCCGAGAGCCAATCCATCAATGTTGGCAACAAGATTGCCTGGATACGTGCCTTGCGCGACGTGCCCGACGCCAATGCGGTCAGGTGCTCGAATGCGCGGTCCGGGGCTTGATAGCCAAGGGCTGCCAGCTGCAGCTTCGCTGCCTCGGGAGTGAGCTTGAGCTCCGCTGGGCTCATAGACACAACGGAGTTCAACAGCGGGCGGTAGAACAGGCGCGAGTGCAGCTCAGAGATGCGCAAGCGAATCTTCTTCAGATGCTTGTTCATCATCGTCGACGCCGAATTCGAACCCTGCGCCGTAAAACCTGAGACATTAGCCAGCCACTCTAAGGTGTCTTTGTCATCTTCCGGCGGCATCGTGTGCGTGCGGCGGAAACGTTCCAACTGCAGGCGGTGCTCTAACAGGCGCAAAAACTCATAGGCCTCGATGAGCTGATCGCCATCATCGCGGCCCACATAGCCCGCTTGGACCAAAGCTTCTAGTGCATCCACCGTTGCCAGCGTGCGCAATGACTCATCAGAGCGGCCATGCACCAACTGCAGCAGCTGCACTGCGAATTCCACATCGCGCAGACCGCCCACGCCAAGTTTTAGCTCACGGGTGCGCAAGCTTTCTGGCACATTTTCCAACACGCGCCGGCGCATGGCCTGGATGTCTTCAACAAAGGATTCGCGCTTGGAAGCCTCCCATACCATCGGACCAATCGCCTCGGCATAACCATTGCCCAAAGGCATAAAACCTGTTTGCGGGCGGGCTTTCAGCTGCGCTTGAAATTCCCACGTCTCAGCCCAACGCTTGTAATACTGCACGTGCGAATCCAGGGTGCGCACCAGCGCACCTGACTTGCCCTCGGGGCGCAAGTTGGCATCGACTTCAAAGAAACAGCTGGTGCCAATCCGGTTGAATTCCGCGGCCACGTGTGTTGCCTTGCGCATCGCTTTTTGCCCGGCATCATCGCCGTCTTCCACCGGCTCACCAACAAAGATGACATCCACATCCGAGATGTAATTCAGCTCGCCGGCGCCACACTTGCCCATGGCGATAACAGCCAGACGCATGTTCAGATCATCATCACCAAAGACCATCCGCACGGCCAATGCGAGTGCGGATGTCAATGCGGCATCGGCAAGCGCTGTGGTGAGCGCTGTAACTTGCCGGAACTCTACTGTTGGCTGACCAACCGTTTGACCCTTGCGAGAGTAGAAACTGCCCGCCAAGTCATGCGCGGCCAAGCGCATCATCAACGTGCGGTAGGTGGATTTCAGTTGTGGCCGCGCCTCTGCCTCCTCCAGCCCGGCGCTATAGGTGCCGGGTGTGGACAGGTCTTCTGAGGCCGGATCCAAGTCCTCGGTGTTCTCTCTCGGCTCAATATATGTGGCCGGCACGGCGTTAATGACGCCGAGTAGTTGCTGCATCATCTCTGTCGGCTCAGGCAAAGGGAGCGCGAGTTGCTCCCACAATTCTGGGTGCGCGGCGAGGTGATCCCCTAGGGCCGTGGACCCGCCAAGAAGTGCGATAAGGCGCACGCGTAGCGCTTCATCATCGATAAGCGCTTGCGTGAGCTTGTCTCTTTCTGTCTCCCCGATGGCATCATAAATGCGCACCATGGTGTTGAGTGCCAGGTCTGGATCGCCGGCGGCAGCAATGCACCACACCAACGGCAGGGTTGCTTCAGTATCCCAGCCCAAATCTTTGAGATCCTGCGCCGCCGTGGGTCGCGATAGCCCCAGTGTTCCGGGTGAAGGCAAGTCGATGCGCGTCACGAATTCCTGCTCCTAGAGGTTGAGGTTATTGGCCAGCTCGAATTTGGTGATCTGCTTTTGGTAGTTGTGCCACTCATCCCACTTGGCGCGTAGGAAGAACTCGAAGACGTGCTCGCCGAGCACCTCAGCGACAAAATCAGACTGCTCCAGCGTGCGCAGACTGTGGTCCAATGAGGTCGGCAAATCCTTGTAGCCCATGGCGCGGCGCTCACGGCGGGTCAAAGAATGCACATCGTCTTCAGCCGGGTCCCCTAGCTCATAGCCCTCGCGGATGCCCTTGAGGCCTGCGGCCAACAGCACGGCGTAGCCCAAGTATGGGTTAACACCGGCGTCCACGGAACGAATCTCCACGCGGCGGGATTCTTCCTTGCCCAAACGGTACGTGGGCACGCGCACCATAGCGGAGCGGTTCGACACGCCCCAGGTCGCTGCACCCGGTGCTTCATTGCCGAATTGCAGGCGCTTATAGGAGTTCGACCACTGGTTAGTAATCGCGGTGAACTCCGGCGCGTGCTCCAAGATGCCGGCGATAAATTGCTTAGCGGTCTCCGACAAGGAGAACTCATCATCCGGGTCGTGGAATGCGTTGGACTCACCTTCAAACAGCGACAGGTGGGTGTGCATGCCGGAGCCGGACCACTGTTCAAAAGGCTTGGGCATAAACGTCGCGCGCACACCTTGGCGTACGGCGACCTGCTTGATGATGTAGCGGAAGGTCATGATGTTATCCGCCATCGACATCACGTCCGCGTGGCGCAGGTCAATCTCCTGCTGCCCCGGTGCGGTTTCATGGTGGGAAAATTCCGTGGCAATACCCATGGACTCCAGTGCCAAGATAGCTTCGCGCCTAAACAGCGGCACATCATTATGCGTTGCCTGGTCAAAGTAACCGCCGTTGTCTGTCGGCTGCAGGTTCTCCAAATCCTCGGTCTGCTTCAAAAGGAAGAACTCAATCTCAGGGGAGACCATGCACGTAAATCCATCACTAGCCGCGGCTTGGACTTGGCGGCGCAGAATATGCCGCGGGTCAATCATTGACGGCTGACCATCCGGCATGATCACATCACAGAACATGCGCGCTGCCTGCATATCCGGCATGTCTTGCTCAAAAGGCAGCACCTGGAACGTCGACGGATCGGGCAGCGCTATATTGTCCGATTCCGAAATACGAGAAAAGCCTTCAATGGAAGAACCGTCAAAGCCCACGCCTTCATCGAATGCGGATTCCAGTTCAGAGGGGCTCATCACTACTGATTTCAGCCCGCCCATGAGGTCTGTAAACCACAACCGGATGAAGCGGATATCGCGCTCTTCGACAGTGCGGAGGACAAATTCGTGTTGGCTGCTCATGGTTTTGACCTTAGTAGAAAGTGCATTACCAAGTCGCATAATTCTCGGTCGTGTTCGTGTCATTGACGAACCCCCGGACAGTCCACGAACTGGCCTTGAACTTCGAGCGAACCTTTCGCGGCCAACCGCAGTCTATATAGCTACCGACTGTAGAAATTTAAATTCTCGATACCTCGAAGCAAGGACAAACACTGTGAATCGCTTATCCCACCTAGACCCTTATTTGGTACATTCCCTTATCCACGACATCATCATTGTGGCTCAGCGCGGATGGGATCCTCATGACCTTCAGCATGTGCTCGGCCCGGCTTCGGCTGTCGTGCTAGAAAAGGCTGCTTTCCAAGTCCCGGCGCGCGTGCAAATGGATAAAGTCCGCAAGTCCTGGCTGAGCTACCGGCCGTCGGATTATGAGCTGTCATTGGCATCAACGCTCACTGAACGCACCGTGACTTCGTGGTTGGATAAGCTCTACCGCCTGCCTTTCCTGCGTGATGCCGAAGTTGTTGCTTCCCCGCAGCCGGAATTTACGGATCCGAAGCAGAAGAAGATGCACGAGAAAATCCAGGCGCTGCTGGCTAAGGCAGAGTCCACGCAGTTTGAGGATGAGGCAGATGCACTCATTGCCAAGGCCCAAAACCTGCGCCAGCAATATCGAATTGATTCAGTCCTGGAAGATTTAGAGAACTCAGCGGAAGAAATTGTTGCGCTTCGCGTACGGATTTCCGCGCCGTGGGTCAAGCACCAGCATTCGCTGTTGTGCTCAGTTGCTTATGCCAACGGCGGCACCGCAGTATTGCTTTCCGATTTCGGCATTTGCACCGTCATGGCCACCCGCGACGACGCCGAGCACATTATTGACTTGTTCACCTCGCTCAACCGCCAGCGCGCATGGTTTATGAAGAACTCCGAAGGCGCGAAGCTCGCAGCAGCAGACGGTGAGACGGCTTCCTATCGGCGCAGTTTCATCCTGGCTTATGCGACTAAGATTCGCGAGTTGCTTCATGATGCCAACGTCGAAGCCGCCAAAGCCCAGCAAAAAGCTAGCGATGCGGCTAAAGACGCAGGGGCTGACGAAGACATCGACAAGCAACGCGCCTATGAAATTGTCTCCCGCGCTCTCCCAGTCCTGGCCCGCCGACAAGCGGAGGCCGAGGACGCCTTGCACGACCTCTTCCCTAACCTGTCCAGTATGAACCTCTCGGCGAACCACATGCGCGGCATCATCGACGGTGTGGACGCCGCCGAACGCTCGCACCTAGGCGGTGACAAATCTGGCATCCACACCGGCCGCAACGAACTAGCCTCCTAAACCGCTGCTTTACCTGCACAAAGATTCCCAGCGAGTGTGCCATGAATGCCACCGGCGAGCGAAGCCCGTGCCAATAAGGCAAGCTAAGCTTAGGGAAAGTAACTGCGCAAAGAACAAGAAGGTGGGTCAATGTCAGCGAAATCAGCTAAGTCATTTTTGGAAGTTGAAGCTAAGTTCTCGGTATCGGAGTCTCTTCCTACCCCAGCGATAACTGAACTACCAGGGGTTGCCGCGGTGGGTGAGACCCGTTCGGAGTCACTGTCCGCTATCTATTACGACACCGAAGATCTTCGTCTGACTCGCGCCAAGGTGACCCTGCGCCGCCGTACCGGTGGCCACGATGATGGCTGGCATATCAAGCTGCCAAGCACACTCGGCCGCACCGAAATCCGCATGGAACTGAGCGAACCAGTGGATGGCGCTTATACCGTTCCGCAAGAGCTGCTAACTCATGTGCGCAGCATTATCCGCAACCACCCGGTGGAGCCCATCGCGCAGGTAGATAACCAGCGCACTGAGCAGGTCTTGGTCGATGCCGAGGGCAATCCGCGCGCAGAGTTCTGCGACGACAATGTCACCGCCTGGTCACTTCTTCCCGGTGGTGAGCAAACCTGCTGGCGTGAGTGGGAAGTTGAACTCAGCGGTGAGCTGCCTGGCACTGAGGAGGGCACTGCTTTTATCCGCACCGCAACCCGTCAGTTCATCACCGCCGGTGCACGGGTGTCCTCCTCCCCGTCCAAGCTGGCATCCGCTCTGGGCAACTCCATTAATAACGCACCGCTCCCACCATCGATGATTACTCCCGATGTGGATGAGCAATCCCCTGCCGCCGCCGTGGTGAAGGCCTTGGCCGCCAATCGCGACAAGCTTGTTCAGTATGACCCGAAGGTGCGGGCTGATGAATGGGATTCTGTTCACCAGATGCGCGTTGCCACGCGTGAGCTGCGCAGCCACATGGAAACTTTCCACGGGATTATCGGCGGGCCTGAGATTGCCCGCATTGAAGATGAGCTCAAGTTGCTTGCCAGCATCCTTGGCGTTGCCCGCGATGCCGAAGTTGTTGAAGAACGCTGGCAGTCACTGTTGGCTGCTGAAGATTCCGACACCTTAGATGACGCCACCCGCGAACACATTGCCAACGACATGGGCCGCGAATACTCCCGCGCGCACCGCAAAGTCGTTGCCGCCCTCGACTCCGACCGCTACCTCGAACTCCTCGACTCCCTGGATAATCTGCTAGCCAACCCACCAGTTGAGACTCCCGAGGCCGAGTTCCCCGAAGCAGTCCCAGAAGTTATCCCGGCAGATGCCGAACCGACTGAAGAACCACTTGCACTTGCCAACGCCGAAGCTGATGCCGTTGAAGCTGAAGCGGTAGAGACCGAATCCGACGAAGTCTCTGAAAAGGTTTCTGAAACAGTTTCTGATCCAGCACCGCTGAGCAAGAAGGAAGAAAAGGCTGCGGCGAAGCAAGCGGCAAAAGATGCGGCCAAGGAGATGGAGCAGGTCATGGCTGCTCACCTGGCCAAGGCTTATGAAAAGCTGCTCAAGCGCCACAAGAAGGCAGTCAAGAACTGGGACAATGAAGAGCTCACGCTGCATGAGCGTGAGGAGTACTACCACGACATGCGCAAGGCGGCGAAGAAGCTGCGCTACGCCGCCGAAGCTGCTGGTTCAGCAACCAAGCTCAAGACAAAGGGATTGTATGCCGCGTGCAAGGACATGCAATCCGTACTCGGTGACTTCCAAGATTCAGTGACTTCACGCGACAAGCTGCTGCACCTGGCACAAGCGGCTCGGCGTCGTGGTGAAGACACCTTCGGCTACGGTCTGCTCTACCAACGCGAGCGCACCATCGGCTTGGAAGCACTCGAGGATTATGAGCGTTCCATGAAGTCCATCAAGCAGGCGTTCAAGCCACTGAAGAAGCAGATTGAAAAGTAACTTTTCTCACGACTAAAACCAAAAGCAGTCCCTTGCTCGCCCTGTACGGATTCGATATTCCAGGGTGAGAAAGGGACTGCGCTGGTTTTCCAAAGTGTGAGGTTACTTCTCCCACGACGGGGTCTCGCCCCAGTCATCGTCTTTGTCATCCTCGTTGTCAGCTGACTTGTTGCGTGCCGCAGCAATGTTGAGTGCGGCGCGCGCTTCGGCCTCAGACGCATAAGGGCCCATGCGGTTTTCCCAACCAGATTCCTTTCCTTGGGAAACAGCGCCGGTAGATGGGTCGAAGTACCATTGGTTATCTTCAGTTGCCATGAGCATCTCCTTGAGAAGTTTATGGATAGATGAAAGCCGGTTGATGGCTTATGCTTTTCCACACTACCGGCGCGGTATTTATCCCGCCCGCTAAACTATTAAGATAGTTAGCTTGACCCAATCCGACTTATTGACACCACATGCAAGGAGCCCGATCAGCATGCCGATGTGGCCCGCACCCACTTCCCCAGCTTCCACCCGCGTCCACCAAGCGCACTCCGCACACGCAGGTGCTCCTGCCCAGGCGGTAGCTAGCGCACCGGGTACGTGGTCGATTGCTGGTGAGCACGCGGATCACTTCGGTGGCATCGTGGTCATGGGCATTTCTGAGCTGCGCGCAGCGGCCGCAGTATCGCCGCGTAACGATGGCACCATCAAGGTACGTTTCATTGAACACACCCACGAGGGTGAGAAGCAGACCGATGACTCCATCACGTTAGATGAGCTGCAGGAGCGGTTTATCCAGCAGCAGCCCCAGATTGATGAGCAGGGCCGCACGGTTATCCCGCCAGCGCCGGAGGGTTCTTTGGCGTCGCGTATCGGTGGCGTTATTTGGACCATGATTAACCGCCAGTTGCTCTCGCGTGAGACTGCCGGCGCGGATGTCACCATCGTTTGTGATGTTCCGATTGAAGCAGGCATGGGCGCATTCGCCGCTGCGGATGTGGCGGTAGCCTTGGCGATGTTGCCGGAAGATTCCGAGTTGGACCACCCCCTGCGCGCGCGTCTTGCTGAGGTGTGCACCCAGGCCGTGGATACCTTCTCTTCCCTGCCAGCATTGCGTGCCCGCCATACGGCGGCACTGCGTGCGGAAGAGGGCTACGTCAGCATCATTGACTATTCAGACAATTCCGTGACCAAGGCTGCCGCACCGATTTCCGGCATGCTGCGCGCCTTCGTGCTCTTCCCCGCTAATACCGAGGCACCGGCGCAGTCCACCCATATTCGTGGCCGCAATAACTTCGTTGATGCAGCCAGCCACGCATTCGGTGCAGAGTCGCTTCGCTTGCTTCCCGATGCCCCCGAGCGCGTCATCGACTGGCTCAACGCCGTGCACAAAGTCCACGGCTCCAAAGGCCAGCCGGCCGTTGCAGAAGCCTCCGGATGGCTGCACTTCTACGATGCCGAAACCGTTCGCGCTCACCAGGTCGCCCGCGCTTTGCGCTCCGGCGCATGGAACGAGCTCGGCAGCATTTTGGCCAGTTCCCAAAAGGACATGGTCACCCACTACGGACTCGACAACGCCGAAGCGCTCAGCGAGCTCGCCCTCGCCCGCGGCGCAACCGCCGCACGCGCCGCATCTGCTGGCACTTCGAACGCAGTACTCGCGTTCGTGCCAAGCGCTCGCGCCGAGAACTTCGCCGCTGACTTCGCCGCCGACGGCCTCGTTGTCGTGCCAGTCGTGCACGGCACCGAAGCTGCCATCGAATCTACCTCGAAATAGTTCGCTCAGGAGCAACCATGTCCACGCAGGTTAGCCCCGTACTCAATACAAACCGATTAGTTCTAGCAGTTCCAAGTGGATCCGCAGAATCGGCTATTTTTGAGATTCACTCTGATGCGCGGACCTACGAACACCGCCCAGACCTCACAATGAAACACGCGAGGAAGCCTCAGCATTGTGCAATGAATGGCAGCACAAATGGGCGGAAGACGGCATCGGATACTTCGTTGTTTCTCGCAAGGACGAGAAAGGCGCGGACACCTGCAACGTCATCGGCTTCTGTGGAGTTCGCAAATCGGTGGAACAAGGAAAAGACGTACTCAACGTCTACTACCGTTTCTCACCGGAGTCCCAGGGCAAAGACTTTGCCAAGGAAGCAACGACAGCGGATATCGAGTGGGGCCGCGAGAAATGCCCTGATCTGCCGGTTGTCGCAATCATCGACCCGGCCAATACTGCCTCAATTCGGCTTGCAGAAAAGTTGGGATTCACGCTCGATGCTGGCTCCGGAGTGCCCGGAGACTATGACGTATACCGGCTTTAGCCCTCTCCCAATGTCCCACCTGTGGATAACTTGGGCCTTTGGGTGACGTGTCAACGTAGTTATCCACAGGTTTTCGGGCTTGCTCTGGTGCGGGCTTGCGCAGTGGGTTTAGCGTCTGAGTTATGGAACTACTTCAGGCAATCAAACTCTACTTCAGCCAGGGCATAGGCATTCTCCGCATTGCTTACGAGCACTCTCCCTATGACTTGGAAAGCTTCGGCATTGTACTACCGAAAGCAAAGGAGTACGCCAAGCTCGCCGATGCACTCCTTGGTCCCGCCGACTCTCCGCGCCTGCAGCATGAATCAATAGCGCTGGCCGAACAACGCCAATTAAGCCTCGACCACCTAATAATGGTCAATAGACACGCTAAGAAGCTCAAACAGCGCGGCGCAGCCTGGAAACTGCGCGCCGAACTTATCGCCCATGAAGGCAGCTACAAAGAAGTCAATGCCTACGGCAACCGGCGGGTGAAAGAAATCCAGGGTGAGAAGCCGAAAGAGCCCGGTGTAAAGGTGAGCCAGGCTAAGAACGGCATGGTCACGATGACCGTGACGGATACCCAACGCCGCATCACTGATTTTACGAAGACCCTCGATGCGATAGAAACCACTGAGCAGCCGAGGAAGAAAGCACTGTTGGAGGCGTTCTGGAAACACATCGACAGCGGCGGTGGTCTGCTCCAACCTGAATACCGCACTGTTATTGCCATCGGCCTGGATCAATCCGCGACGATTGTCCGCGGCGAAGGCAACGAATCCATCATCGGTGCCTCCGACGGCACCACCATGACTGGTGCAGAAATCGTCAACGCGGCGATTTCTGGTGCCCTCGGTGACAAGATTTACGCCGGCCTGTTCCATCCGACTGCAGGGCCTGTCAACTTGTATGAGACTCGGTTCGCGTCGTTTAAGCAGCGGATATTAGCCAAGGCGGAGAATCTTGTGTGTCCGTGGCCGGACTGCGGCGTTCCTGCTGACAGGTGCCAGGTACACCACCTGGATGCGCATAAGAACGGTGGGCAGACCAACCCTTCGAATCTCAGCACGCTGTGCGCTTATCACAACGGTGTCAATGACGATGGTGATGTTCAGGGCAAGAACTTCACCAAACCAAAACGCGGGCGGATGGTCCGGCACCGCGGCAAGGTCAAGCTTTTAACGCCGGGTGGAAGGCTCGTGGACAACACACATGACCTGAGCACGATGGGAGCAATGGACCTGATTTAGTCGCTGAGTTGCTAATCGGCAGGCCAGGCGAATTTCACTTCGCGCTTGTCGGGGTCGGCGCTGATCAGCGACACGTGTGTGGATGAGCCCTGTGGTGGGGCGCCAACAGTATCGGCGAGCACCGGTGGATCAGCGACGAATACAGATGCCTTGTTCTTCTCTGGATCAGAAGAAAGGACAACGGCTTCAAAGTTATGCCCAATCCACGGCTGAAGCACGCGTGCCTCCAACCAGTTGAGCACGGCTTTGTCCACTTGCGATGCCAGTTGCGAGGTTCGGCGCATGGTGGAGATGACATCGTCGGCGTTATCGGTTACCCATGTAGGAATCTCTTCACCGGCACATAAAGCCAGGCAGACTTCCGAGGCAAAGCGGTCAACCAGGCGGCGCAGCGGTGCCGTCACATGCGCATAGTAGCCGCCGATTCCGGCGTGGATTTCGGCTTCGCCATCGCCGAGCCACACATAGTCCGCGCCGCGCAAAAGCCGCTGCGCCAAACGCATCGCGGCCATGCCGCGTGGCTCATCGGCGTTGATGGACAATAAGAATTCCGAGATGGAGTCCTCCCCTACCTCATAACCCAGTGCCGCGATACCTTCGAGGAATTCGCGCTCGGATTCTTCAGTCGCGGCAGGCAGGGTGCGCAAGAAACCAACCCCGTGCTTAGCCATCAGCTGCCCGGCACACATGCCGGTTAGCAACGAAATCTCTGAGTTGTAGTCCATGATTTCATGCCGTGGCTCGATAACCAGCTCAAACTGGCCGTCCTCATTTTCCACCACGCGCTGGGATGGCAGACGCAAAGAAATAGCATGCCTGCGCAGCGAGGATGCTTGGCGCAGCTTGCCCACTTCAGGCAATAATGCGATAGACGAGTGCAGCTCGCCATTGACCAGGTCCGCGTGCGCGCCATCGTAATCTAAACGCGCACGCGAGCGCACCAGCGCGCGCTCTACCTGGAAGTCCTCGACCTCCCCGGACGCATCCAGGTTGAGGGTCCATAAGACGGCGGGCCGGTCAACATCGGGAAGCAATGATGCTTCACCCTCCGAAAGCTCTGGCGGGTGAAGGCGTGCTGGTTCATCGGGAAGATAAATAGTCTGCCCGCGCTCCAAAGATTCACGCTCAATCGGCCCGCCTGGCTCCACAAATGCTGCGACATCCGCGATGGCGTAATACACCACATAGCCGGCGCCACCTGAAGCTTTATCAATAAACACCGCCTGGTCCAGGTCCATAGACCCTTCCGGATCAATGGTCACCAGTGGAATATCACGCTTGTCCGTACGCGTAGCCGCGAACTGATCGCGTGCCCGCGCGGCAGCGTGGGTGACCTCCTCATCGAAGGCGGTGGGTACCTTGAACTCCTTCGCAATAGAGCTCAAGTCCAGGTGCGCAGCATATAACTTCATGCCGCCCCATTGTTCCACAGATAAAGCGCTGCCACCGGTTAAAAGTTAATACGAATGAGTCAGCCTATAAGCCGGATTCTGTACCACGCGCAAAACCGCGCGGCGGTGAACATCCATCTGAACGTGCCGTTGCCAACACGCCTCAAGCAGCTACCTTCAGGTTCGAGCGAGCAGCTCTCAAACACCTGATCAAGCCCGCCATTAACGGGCCATGATGCCTTGCTCCCAGTGGGGTTTACCCAGCCGCCCTAATCACTTAGGACGCTGGTGCGCTCTTACCGCACCGTTTCACCCTTACCGCGCCAAAGACGCGGCGGTTTACTTTCTGTTGCACTTGCCCGCAGGTCGCCCCGGGTTGCCGTTAGCAATCACCGTGCTCTGTGGAGTCCGGACTTTCCTCGACTTTCGCCTACCCCGGCTGGCGGGGTGGTTCAATCGCCGCGTTCACCCGGCCGACTCATTCGCGGATTTATTCTAGCGCACCGAGGTGCCCAACATCATTTACGCAGCGTACAAGCGATCCATCGGACCAAAATTCCACATCGCTAATCGATGCCACGCCCAAGAACACCTTCTCAAACACCGCCGCGTTGCCGTCGAGTGCCTGGCGGATGAAGGATTTGATGGGATTGACGTGGGTGACCACCAATAGTGTCTTGCCGGCGTAGCGTTCCTGTAGTTCCTTGCGCACCTTGCGCACGCGTTTGTGCAGCTGCTGCAAGGATTCCCCATCCGGGCAGGACACGGAACTATCAGTCATCCATTCCTGCAAACGGTCGCTGTCACGCTTGCCCACCTCGTCGAAGGATTCGCCCTCCCATTTGCCAAAGTCCAGCTCAATGAGGTCTTCTACGGTTTCGACTTCATCAATGCCTAGGGCCTGCGCCGCTGCTTGTGCGGTTTGCTGGCAGCGTTTCAAGGGCGAGGACACGATGACATCAAATTCGATTCCGCGGTTCGCAATAGCTTGCGCCGCAGCAAGAGCCTGCTTCTGGCCGCGCTCGGTGAGCTCAATATCGGTGTGACCCGAGTACTGCTTGTCCACGCTCATCTGCGTTTGGCCATGGCGCAGCAGCACGAAGCGGGTGACATCCCCGCGGTCCCCCATCCAGTCTTGTGGCTGCAGGCTCGTGGACGAGCCTGCAGTTGTTTCGGCAGGCTCAGCGACAGCCTCGTCCTCTTGTTCTTCGGGGGCAACAGACTTACTGTTGCCGCGAACGATGCCGACGGGGTGGCCGGCGGCGCAGGCGTCCATGGCGTCGTTGGAGAGTTTGTCGGCCACGGAGTTTTTGGCACGGGCAACCCAGGAAAGCGAGAAAGAATCAAAAGTATTGATGTACTTCCGTGCCTCGACGGCAAGCTTTTGCATGTCGGGGTGCTTGATTTTCCAGCGCCCGTTGATCTGTTCCACCACGAGCTTGGAGTCCATGAAAAACTCCACTTCGGTGGCGCCGAGTTCAGCGGCGCGTTCAACTCCGCGCAGCAGACCGTAGTATTCGGCGACGTTGTTGGTGGACTTCTTTCCCACCACGTAGACGATTTCATCCAGGATGGTTTTCCCGTCGGCAGCGTAGATGACGGTGCCGGAACCGGCCGTGCCGGGGTTGCCGCGCGAGCCGCCGTCGGCGTAGATAATGACCTTCACTAAATTCAATCCTCTGTTGGAAATCCGGGGAAACGTTTAGGCAGGACGAACCAGGTAAGAGCCACAGTCAGAGCACTGTGGCATCTCATTTTTCGGCGCGTTTGCAATGGCGGCGCGCTCAGCTGGTGGAAGCACCATGGAGCAGCTTCCGCAGGTCTTGCCGGCTTTGAACTCTTCTACGCCAATGCCGTTTTCGGTGCGCTGGCGTTCAAACTCTGCCAAGGTCTGCTCATCGAGCTGGCCGCGCAACTCGGCGATTTCAGCATCAATATCGCGCTCTGGCGCGACCGGCGTGGCCTGCTGCGCAGTCTCAAATGCCCGGCGCGCGGTTTCTAGCTTGCGTGCTGCTTCATCCACGCGGGCACCGTGTACGTCGCGGTTGTTGCGCAGCGCGTGAATCTCATTGTGAGCTTCCTGCAGCTCACTCATGAGATCCCCAATGCGGGACTTCGCGGCGTAGCGGTCATGCTCGAGCTCGCGGCGCACATCCGGGTCAGTGGCAGCTGACAGCTGTGCCTTATCATCACGTTCGCGCTTGCGCAGCTTGCGCTCATCGGCTTGGATGCGCAGGATGTCATTTTCCACATCATCGACAGCCATCTGCGACGCCGCAGCAGCATCGAGCGCACGCTTGTGCTCCTTCTCAGCTTTTTCTAGCTCCAGCTTTTCTTCCAGCTCCGGTGCCTGCGCGCCCACCGCACTTAGGCGCAGGGTGCGAGAAAGCTCTAAGAGGGTTCGTTGTTTCTGTGCCTCAAGCTTCATGGATGCATTCTCCTTGTGTTCGTCTGTCTAGTTCTTCGGTGCCCAAAAGTTATCTATCCGCGGCCATTATCAGGATGCGCGGAGATAGTCCAGGGGTCAGTTCTTATGGAAATAATCTCACACTCCACATTAGCCCCCGCGGCAACTACTTCTGAAGCCTGCTGCGTCCACGGAAATTCGCTGGCCCAGTGCGCGGTGTCAATCACGGCTGGTCCGCCGGCACGCAGGTGTTCATCCACCGGATGGTGGCGTAGATCGGATGTGACGTAAACGTCGGCGCCGAGTGCGCGGGCATTATCCAAAAAGCTATCACCAGAGCCAGATGACACCGCGACGCGCTTGATCATGCGCTCCGGGTCACCGGCCGCGCGCACGCCCCACGCGGTTTCCGGCAGCGCGTTGGCAACTTGTTGAGTAAATTCCTTCAGGTTCATCGGCTCATCAAGTTCGCCAATCCGGCCCAGGCCGAACGCAGTGTCTAGGTCTGCAGTCGGGGCCATTTCCACAACATCAAAGGCAGGTTCTTCATAAGGGTGGGCACTTCGCAGCTTGTCGATGATCTCCGCGCGCCTTGATGACGGCGCCACAAATTCCACGCGCATCTCCGCGCTGGAATAAGGCTGACCGACCACTCCGGTATGCGGGTCCGCGCCCTCGCGTGGGGTGAACTGGCCCTCGCCTTCCCATTGGAAGGCGCACTCGGTGTAATCCCCAATGGCGCCGGCCCCTGCGGTAAAGAGGGCTTGTTTGACCTGCGGGAGGGCATCGGCAGGCACATGCACACCCCATTTGTCCATGACCTTGGGGTCTTTGGGCACGATGGGGCGACCTGGCTTAATGCCAACTAGCTCCGCGAGCTTGTCATTAACCCCTGGCCGTGCGGAATCCGCGTTGGTGTGCGCGGCGAAAAGCGCTACGCCGCCGCGAATAAGCGTGTGAATAACCTTGCCCTTCGGTGTATCCGCCGCAACGGTATTCACGCCGCGCATCAACAGCGGGTGGTGGATAACCAGCATGTCAGCACCCATCTCCACGGCGCGCTCAGCCACACCCTGAGTGCAATCCAACGCGAAGGCGACCTTGCGCACCTCTGCTTGCGGGTCCCCGCAGATTAGCCCCACGGCATCCCACTTCTCTGCCAGATAAGGCGGGTAGGCGGCTTCTAGAATCTGCCGAATATCTGCAACGGTTGTCTGGGAGGAATTCATAGCTTCCTATCCTATATGTCACTTCCGATTGCTTCTTGGCCGCTATTGCTGGTAAACACAGTCCATATGTCCGATACTTTCGTGTCCTCATCATCTCGAGTCCCTCACACCCCTACTGATGCTGCACCCAAACTCCACCTCTGCTTTGTGTGCACCGGCAACATTTGCCGCTCCCCGATGGCTGAAGTCATTATCCATGACGCCCTGGAAGCCGCCGGCTTGGATGATCTGACCATGACTTCTTCTTGCGGTCTGGGCGGCTGGCACGTCGGCCAAAAAGCCGATAAGCGCACCATTGCTGTGCTGCGCCGCGCGGGGCACGACGGTGATTGCCACCGTGCCGCGAAGCTTGGCGCGGAACACAAGGATGCGGACTTGTTCATCGTCATGGATGACGGCCACGTGGAAGGGCTCATCGATGCCGGCATTGCCCCGGACAGCATCCGCCTGATGCGCTCTTTCGACCCACACTCTGACTCTGGCGCGATTGTGGAAGATCCGTACTACGGATCACAGTCCGATTTTGAACGCACACGTCAAGAAATTGATGCCTGCGTTTCGGGCATCGTGGAATGGGTTAAAGCCGCCGTCGAGCGCTAGACTGGGGCATTATGCGCGGACAGGTTGAAAAGAAAAAATCTCGGTGGCCTAAGATTCTTCGGCCCGGCTGGATCCTCTTCATTCTTTTTGTCATCGCGTTTACCTACCTGTCCTTTACGGTGTTAGCACCGTGGCAGCTCAACAAGGATGATGACATTGTTGAGCGCAACCACCAGCTCGAAGCCGCGTTTGAAGCGGACCCCGTGCCTTATCAAGACGTGTTCAATGAAGACGGCTCTATTGACGCGGATAAAGAATGGACCCGCGTCAACCTCACCGGGCAATATCTCAATGAGTATGAGACGCTGCTGCGCATGCGCCCGGTGGCATCCGGTCCGTCCTATCAATCCCTGGTTCCGTTTGAAACCACCTCCGGTGATGTCATTTTGATCAATCGCGGCTGGATTGAAGCCGGTGACGGCAACGTGGTCCCTGATGACTTGGAACCCGCCCCCACCGGTGAGGTGCAGCTTTCCGGCATGGTCCGCACGGAAGAAGCCGTGCACCCTAATCCCCCGATTGAGCGCGACGGCTATGAGCAGGTCTACTCCATCAACTCCGAGACCGTCACTGAGGTCACCGGCGTGGAAGGCCTCGGCACCGCATTCGTGCAGCTTTCCGATGACCAACCAGGCGGCCTCAACTCCATCCCCATTCCTTCCATGGACCGCGGCAACCACCTGTCCTATGGCTACCAGTGGATTGCCTTCGGCATCCTCGCGCCCATCGGACTGGCCTGGTTTATCTTCTCCGAAATCCGCGAGCGTCGCCGCTCCGAAGAAGAGCAAGCGGAGCTCGAGTCCCTCGGCTCCGACTCCACTGCCGGCAAGACCCCCGACAGCAAGAACGGGCTCGAACCAGAAACCCCTGACGCCTCCGACGACACCACGGACAACACCCAGGTCGGCGACACCACCGCAAACAACGGCGATGCTTCAAAGGACGCCTCCGAAGCTGCTCCCGACGCTCCCGCTCAAGCTGCCTCGCGCCGCCGCCGTGCCCGCTACGGCGACGCGCACCCAGACCACTACGCCAAGTTCAACGAGCGCTCCCAGGACCGCGCGTAACCGTCCTCCCTTCGTTGCGGATGTTACGCAAGAAAACCCCGTCCTCACTGCGTTGCGGATGCTTTAAAAGCAAGAAGAACGTGCAGCCCAATAGCCCCGGGCTGCACGTTCTTTGTTTTCTGTTTACGCTAGTACTGCGGTGCCGGAGGAACCGGCGCGCCCTGTGGTGGGGTGACCTTTGGGTACTTCGCAGAGGCGGCGGTTAAACCAGCAGAGACGGACTTGTTGTTCTCGCCCGCTGCGGTTGGGTCGCCGGCGGCTTCGGCGGCGCCTTCTGGCGCGTCGCGCCAAGGGGTGGGGTCCCAGTTAGCATCGACAAGCTTGCGCTGCGACCACCAGCCGAGGGCGAAGACTGCGATACCGATGATGGCGCACAAGATGATGCCCAGTGCGCCACCAAGCTGAGCGGACCAGCCGATGAGGATGCCGAACCAGCCGAAGTCGGCGTCGCCGAAGGTGGTGTTCGCATCACCGAAGGTGCCCAGCACGCCGAGCAGGAAGGCCGGCAAGATGGTGATGATGAGGCCGTTGACGAACGCGCCGAGCATCGCGCCGCGGCGACCGCCGGTGGCGTTGCCGTAGACACCCGCGGCACCACCGGTGAAGAAGTGCGGAACCAGACCTGGCAGAATCAGCGCCACGCCAAACATGGGGTTGAGCCATACTGCCAGCAGCGCCAGGCCGGTGAGTCCACCGATGAAGGAAGAGATGAAACCAATCAGCACAGCGTTTTGTGCATATGGGAACACAATTGGGGCATCAAGAGCCGGGATGGCACCAGGTACGACCTTTGCGGCAATGCCCTGGAATGCGGGAACCAGCTCACCCAGGATGGTGCGCACACCGAAGAGGATGACGGCCACGGCGACGCCGAACTGCAGGCCCTGGGTTACGGACTGCATGATGAAGTTACCCACGTCGGTGGCGCCGCCTTCAAATGCGGTAAACGCTTCTTCTTTGCCAGCGCGAGCCAGAAACAGCAGCGCCAAAATGATGTACATGATAGCCATGGACAGCGCCGTGGAGACCATGGAATCACGCAGGAAGCGCAGGCCTTCCGGAAGCTTCAAATCCTCAGTGGATGGACTTTGCTTCGCCTTGTCTTTACCGCCCACGACCTTGCCGGTCGCCGCGGCGGCAACGTAGCCCAGGGTGCCGAAGTGTCCGATAGCGATAGAGTCATTGCCGGTGATGCGGCGGGTCCATGGGTGGGCGATGGCGGGCAGGGACACCATCAAAATGCCCAGCAGGATTGCACCGAGGATGACCACGACCCAGGTGCTGTAGCCGGTGGTCGCCAAAATAATGGTCAGCATGGTTGCCATAAACAGCACGTGGTGACCGGTCAGGAACACGTAGCTCAGCGGGGTAAACCGTGCCAGCAGCAGGGATACCGCGAAGCCCAAAATCATCAGCCAGGCCACTTGGCTGCCGTATTCGGCCTGCGCGATACCGGCGATGGCCTCGTTGGTTGGCACCACGCCGCGCATGCCGGTGGCACCTTCAATCATCACACCCAGCGGTTCCAATGACGCGGTGACAAGACCTGCGCCGGCACCGATGAGCAAGAAACCCAGGGTCGCTTTGATAGCGCTACCAAGGACCTGGCCCACGCCTTTGCCCATGGCTGCCATACCGATTGCGGTGATGATACCGATGAGGAACGCCGGCACGGCCAAGATTTCATTGACCAAAAATTGCGCGATGGAAAGTACTACATCCATTGTCGTTTCTTTCTACTTAGTTTCCAGCATGGTTTGCACGATTAGAGCGCATAGAGTTCGCGCAGCGCAGCATCGATTTCACTCAATGACGTGAAGTCTTTAATGACCCAGACGGGCACGCCGACATCGCCAAGCGTTGCGGCAATCTCACCGGACGTGAGGATGAAGTCGGCTTCCTTCGCGCGGCCCTTAGCCGAGATGGTGTCGGTCGCCTCAACGTTGACCAGTTTCGCCCAGCCCCAATCGCTTAAGACTTCATCAAGCGAATTCTTGAGAAACAGTGAGGTTCCCAGTCCGTTGCCGCACACGGTGAGCACCTTGCCCTTGGATTCCACAGTCTTCGCCGCGGAGGTACCTGCAGGTTGTGCACCGTCTGTTCCCGCACTACTTGCCGATGCTTTCTTCTTTACCGTCGTCTCAAGCACCTCACGCAGCTCCTCGACGCTGGACACAGAATCCAACCTGGCACGGGCATCTTTATTGCCCAAGAGCTTGGCCAAATCCTTCATAGACTGGGTGTGGGCCCTATCGTCTTTGGCAGCAAGGGCGACAACGAGGTTGACCGGGTCGTTGGAATCATGCCCGAACTCAATGGGTTCTTGCAGGCGCACCCAGGAAATTGCTGTCCGCTTAACCGCCGCCGATGGGCGCGCGTGCGCAAAGGCAAAGCCCGGCGCGACAACAATATAGGGACCGTTTTCCTCCACCGACGAGATCATGGCCGCGGTGTAATCGGCAGTAATCGCACCGCTAGTTTCTAGTAGCTTGCCCGCTCGGCTAATCGCATCGCGCCAGTCAGTCGCGCGGGCGTTAAGGTCCACTGCCTCAGAGGCGAGCAGAGTGTTCAATTGTGACATTGTGTTCCTTTCGGTCCGAATTGTCTGCTTCAAGCTTAAACTTAGTATTTCGGACTACCTAACTATTGTGACTAATGCCCTTTTGTTTCGTGTTCGAATAATTCCAATGGATGTTCTCTTGCGCTGACCAGGCGACAAACTAAGCTGAAGGAATCTCTTTTTCTCTGCCACCACCCCTGCCCGCACAAGTGGCTTAGTTCGCGTGCACTGCTAGGGCACTCTTGCTGTTTAACCCGGAGGTTTAACTATGTCTTCTCACAACAAGTACGCAGTCCTAGATTTTGAAACCACCGGTTTTGGCTCCATAGATCGCGTCGTCGAGGTCGGAGTAGTGCTCCTAGATGAACAGCTGCAGGTGGAGGAAACCTGGGACACGCTGATCCAGCCCGAACGAGAAATTCCCAATTCCTTTGTTCACAAGATCACGAATGAAGATGTGGTTGATGCCCCATTGTTTTCGGGGATTGCAGCGCGGTTGGCAACGATGTTGGCTGAGCGCACCATGGTTGCGCACAATGCTTCTTTTGAGCAGCGTTTCCTGCGCCAGGAGTTTGCCCGTTTGGGTGTGGTCTGGCCGGAGTACGGCAATTGGGTCATTGACACGAAGGAATTGAGCAAAAAGTTCTTCGGCAAGTCCAAGCTGCCGGAGGCCCTTGATACCGCCGGGATTTTAAATAGGCGCCCGCACGCCGCGCTCTCCGATGCCATGGCGACAGCATCGTTGCTGAAGTGGCTGGTTGAGCAGGAATCTGAGATTGTTCTCAATACCGGAGCGCTGCAGATTTTTCCTTCCGGCTTGCCTAAGCCGCAGAAGGAGCTCGCACGTTCTACCGCTATTAAGCAGGAAGAGCAGCGTCTGCTCATGCAGTTGGTGAAAAATCTTCCGCGGTTTACCAACCCGGCATTGCAGAGCTACCGGGATATGTTGTGCGAAGCTATCGCAGACAAAGAGCTTGACGATGAAGAGATAGCGAAACTTCACGCTGCCGCCCGCGCGGAGGAAATTGAGGACGCAGATATTCACTCCCTGCACCGGGAAGTTATCCGTCAGATTGCGTTGGAAGCGTGGATGGACGGCGTCGTTATTTCTGATGAGCTCAAAACGCTTAAGAAGGTAGCCGAGCAACTTGATGTTGATGGCTCAATTGTGGATGAGCTGCTGGAGCAAGGATCCCGTGCCGGGCGTGAGTCCATTCAGCTCAACACGGGTAACCGCATTGCGCTGACCGGCACCATGGAAATTCCGCGGGAAGAGTGGATGCACCGCGCGACCACTGCGGGACTTATCGTTGGCCAGGTCACGAAGAAGACCAAGGTTTTGGTGTCGTCTGACTTGAATTCGCGCAATGCCAAGATTGTGACGGCGCAGCAGTTGGGGATTCCGATTGTCACCGAGCCTGAGTTTGCCAGAATTTTGAGTTCTCAAACTGAAATTGACACTAACGCTGAGTTCGATGTTGATTTCATCAACAATGACGCTGACCCGCAGCAGCTGCATGTGGTTTTCCCGTGGTTTAAACAGGCCCCTCATCATATTCCGACGCCAACGTGTGTGGCCCAGGCGTGGACTGAGTCCCACCCGGACGTTGCGTTAAAGAGCATTTCTCCGTTCTTGGACGATTCTTCCATGGTGGATATTGACCGCGAGGGCGCACGCGTCATGCGTGAGATTGATGATCACTTCCCCAATGTCCTGCATGTCTCCGTCAATAAGCTCGCGGAATACCCTGGGGTTGGCAAGCTCAATCTGAACTCCATCGTCATCTCTGCGGTGTATGCAGCGCTCGATGCCAGCGAGCAGCCCACGGCGGCTTCCGAGGACGTGCGACACCTTGAAGATGGCCAGCCAAGTGGGCTTTCTGCCGGTGTCTACGCCCTCGAAGATGATCTAAACCCTGACTTCTATGCCGTCGAAGCTTATGCCGCGGAAGATTCCGCTGAGCGTGAGCAGGATAAGATGGAGGCTTATGCCAACCAGATTCTGCATGAGAAGTACAAGAAGATCAGCTTAGGCATGGGCTGGATTGCGCTGCAGAATGACTTGGTTCCCACCGCTGATACCATTTCCTTGCCTCCTGAGGTGTCCAAGCACTTTTATGAGGCTGCCAAGCTGTTTCAGGATTATCCCCCACTGCGCATGGTCTTCGCTGAAGCCACGGCGGAGCTCATTCGTGCTACCGAAGGTGATGAGCGCAAGATTGCCATTATCAATCAGCGCTGGGTGGGCAACGAAACTCTCGATGATGTTGGGGAGTGCTTTGGAATAACGCGCGAGCGGGTCCGTCAGCTCGAACTCGATCTGCGGCAAAACTTTAATGAGAACCGTTCTTTCTATGACGCCGTGCTTGCCAAGATTGAGCGCTTCATTGGCCACGCCACCCGCCTGGAGACCCTCCGGGATCGCTTCCCCAATCTGACCGAGCAGGCCGTGCCCTTTGACACCACCTACGGCAAACTATTTACTGCTGTCGACGGCGCCTGGGTAGTCCGCGATGGGTGGGTATTTTCTCCTTCCTTCGAGGATGACTTCCAGCAGCTGTTGGAGACGGAAAAAGATGAGTTCGGCGTTGTGTTCAAGCACGACATCATCGCTAAGGCTGGAATCAACGAGCGACTGCTGAACGAGTACCTCACTCGTGAGCTGGGTCAGAAGGTCATTACGATTAAGGACCATTTGATTGTGGATGCTGGCTCGCACAACTCACGCGCTGTGGCTCTGCTGTCGTTTTTTGGCGACCCAATGACCATGAAAGAAATCCAGAACCACCTGGGCACCATGAATATGCGCAGTGCCCGCAACCAGTACGCCTCCGATCCGCGCCTGATTAAAGTCTCCGGCGACCAATGGGCACTGGCTAGCTGGGGCATTCCAGAGTTTCGCACCATTGTTGACTGGATCGCTGAGCAAGTCGATGAAGAAGCCGCTATCTCCGCTGAAGCCGGCGAGGAGCCCCAAGGTGTGAGTCTGGCTTTCCTCATCTCCCAAGCTGACCGCTTGCGGATTACGGAAGGCTCTATCCGCGCTTATGCCGCCTCTGATGGTCTACAGCTTGTCAACGGGTATGTGCGTCGCTCTGAGTCTGACAATGCCACCGTCATCGGCGGCCCCATTTCGGAATCGAATGGTTTGTACTTCCGCGATGGCCAATGGCATCTGCTCTTGACGTTGAGCAAGGACCACATCCGCGGCAGCGGCTTCGGTGCTCCCCGCGGCATCGCCAATCATTTTGGCCTGCGCGTCGGCAACAAGATTGAACTAACTAGCCCGCTTGGACCAGTTCAAGTTGGCACCAACCGTCTGCGCAACCTCAACGTGTCTTCCATCCGCAGGTTCCTCGACGAACTCGGCTCCCAGGCCGGTGACCGCGTCTGGTTGAAGTTTGGTGACGACCGCACCTTCAACGTCACCGCTGCGCCCCCGCTGCAGCCGCACCTGGCTGGCCTCGCTCGCGTCTATAATCTCATCGGACTCGATATTGATACTGATGAAATGCAGGAGCTTATTAGTTATGCCGCCACCAGTAAAGAGGTCTGCAACCTCCGTCTTACTGCCCCTATCAACCAAGCCTTGGGCCTCGATCCTCAAACCCCGCGCCGGCGCACTGTTGCTCTGCTGCGCCACCGTAATCAGGAGGAGCTAGCAAACGCCATCCAGACCCTCTAGTCACATTTGACCTTGACGTAGCGTCATAGTTGATACTTCATATTATGACGTTGTCACGGCTCAAGGCTGCAAAAAGAATCTTCCTCATATTGCTCCTACTCACGGTTGGCGCAGTTCTGGTGCTTCGCATGCTCGGTGTAGTGTCCAACCGGACTGTCCTGCTCGTATTTTTGATGGTTGAGCTGCCCTCGCTGTTCATCGTCGTAGCCACAACGATCGTTGAATTGCGGCATATGCGGAAGTCACGCGGCTTGCGTGGTGAAGAATTCTTCGAAGCAGTTGCCGAAGGTCAACCCTTGCTGCGCTTAGCTTTCATGGAAGCTCGAACGCTGCTGGGGCTCATCCCGTATGTGCGTGGGCAAAGAGTTGGCGTGGGTCCCACCACCCGCGGTTTCAGCTATGCCAAAGGAACCTTGTCTGTCCCGATAGCGATGGGCATAGTCACTGTCATCGAGGCAGGCGTCATCCATGTGCTCATCCCTTGGGCCTGGCTGCGCATAGTACTTCTGGTGGCTTCGGTATACGCGCTTATTCTGATTACTGGAATCTTTGCCGCACGTATTACTCATCCTCACTTGGTAGGCTCTCAGTCCCTAACCCTGAAATGGGGCCATACAAAGGTGCTGGAAACACCATTGGACAATATTGCGAGCATTCGCCGGGCAAGAAATCACAAGCACACGGAGCCCGCAATTGATGAATCGCTGCTGGTTCTCACTTCGTTGACGAGCACCAACGTCCACCTCACGCTCAAAAAACCTGTCTCTGCGCAGCCCCCGATATCGAGAAAGCGGATTCCAGAAAACTACAGGGCACGTGAATTAGATATCTACGTTGCTGAGCCCGAAGAGTTCGTAGGATATGTAGAACATGCAATGAAGCTTGCTATGTGGGAGGGCGAAAATGACCGAGTTTAAAGATTTCGACGAAAGCATCCTGCGAAGCAAGGACCTCGCGGATCTGACCGGCACTACCCCGCGCGCAATCCGGCACTATTTACAGCTGGGGCTGTTGGAAGAGCCGTCTCGGGATTTAAACGGCTACCGCAATTTCACGGCCGCCCACGTGGTTCAGGTACTGCGCATCAAGATGTTCTCCGAGTCAGGTGCATCGCTTAAACACATCTCCCAAATCTTGGATTCCAACGGCATCCCAACCGCGGAAGACATCGATGCCATTGACAAAGAACTCGCCCGCAAAGAGGCACTCCTTCGCGCTCAGCGTTCCGCTCTAAAAAGTCTGAAGGACACTCACGCCGCAAATCCCCAACCAAGCAGGACCGCGCAGTTCGATGCCGACGTTGGCCTCATGATGGCGAATTCCGGGCAGGTGCCAGAAAAGACCCTGCGCCACATTCAGAACTTTCTCAACGACCCGGGGGTTCAACAACACACCGCTGAACTCATGTCGAAGTTCGAGGCCTTTGAGGATGAGAGCGAAGTCAGTGATGCTGCGACAGAGGCAATGGCTCAGGAATGGATGGAATTCTATGTGCTGGTTGCCGAAGAATTGCAATTTTCCGAGCCAGCTTCTGATGGCACGTTTATGGATTTGATCGAAGATCTCCGCCAGGAACAATTTAGCCCCGCCCAATCAGCGGTGTGGGAACGATTCCTCACACTCATTCAGAACTACGAGAATCTCAGTATTTCCTGAGCTGCGAATTCTGAAGCTTAATCAATCTGCGGAACCACAGTTTGAAAAATAGGGTTGAGTAAACAAAAGAAAGCAGGCCACTCGGGTTAAAATAACCTTTGTGACCTGCTAAAATGTTGTGCGGCCTGAGGGGATCGAACCCCCGACCTACTGGGTGTAAACCAGTTGCTCTTCCAGCTGAGCTAAAGCCGCATCATGCTCTCTTAAAAGCTTTTCGCTTCCTCATGAGCACTTGCATAATACTAGCCAACATCCCGCGTCATTAACAAATCGCCTGGTAACACGGGATTTTAGCTACGTATTACTTCTTCATTGCGCCGCGGCCAACAAGGCAGCTGCCCTGCCAATCGCCGAGGCGTTCCGCCTTGGTCTGGACCAAGCCTGCAAGCTGAGCAGACTCAGAGATTTCCCCCGGAGCAATGGTTCCCTGCTTGCCCGCGCCAGGCGTCAGCAGCCAAATGCGGCCACCTTCACTCAAAGGACGGAGGGCATCAACGAGGCCATCCACGAGATCGCCGTCTTCATCGCGCCACCACATCACCACTGCATCGACAAGCTCATCAGACTCTTCTTCTAGGAAGTCTTCCCCCAGAACAGACTCGATGGATTCTGAGATTGCAGAGTCGCAATCTTCGTCCCAGCCAGATTCGAGAGCGACCATGCCCTCAGAAATGCCGAGCACGGATGCATAGTCATTGGTTACGCCAGTAGCGTCCGCCACCGTGGTATTCCTCCTTTTATATTGAAAACAAGATACGAAGTGATTCGCAATTGCATTGCACCTTACCTTTTACGTTGCAAGATTTCTCACTTACACAAGCAAAAGTTAATCGATCAATGTGAATTTGGCTAGAGGTTGTCGCAATATGTGGCATCGAAAAGCAACTGCGCATAGTGGTTTGTATTGCCTCCCAAGTGATTAAGCCCACCACTTTTCGACGGTGTAACGCACTTGGGAGTATCGTGGAGTTCAACTTGTCTTTAACCAACCCAGGAGGTTCATGGAATGGCTGAAAAGGATTCCCTACAGGGCGATTCTAATTTCCCACTCATTCGCGACGGAGTTGCCTCGTACCTGCACGATAGCGACCCTGAAGAAACTAGCGAGTGGCTGGATTCGCTCGACGGCTTGTTGGATGAAACATCCACCGAGCGTGCTCGATTCCTTATGTTGCGCCTCCTTGAGCGCGCAACCGCCAAGCGCGTACCGCTTCCTTCCCTAACGTCAACTGACTTCGTCAACACCATTCCAACCACCATGGAACCCGAGTTCCCTGGTGATGAGGAATTGGAGAAGCGCTACCGTCGTTGGATTCGCTGGAACGCGGCAATCATGGTTCACCGTCAGCAGCGCCCAGGCATTGGCGTCGGTGGCCACATCTCCACCTACGCTGGTGCAGCTCCACTGTATGAGGTTGGTTTTAACCACTTCTTCCGCGGCAAGGATGATCCATCTGGCGGCGACCAAGTCTTCTTCCAAGGCCACGCTTCCCCGGGTATGTATGCACGTGCATTCATGGAAGGCCGCCTGGATGAAAACGATCTTGATGGTTTCCGTCAGGAAGTCTCCCGCGGCCCCGGCAAAGGCATGCCTTCCTACCCACACCCACACGGCATGGACTGGTTCTGGGAATTCCCAACCGTTTCCATGGGCCTTGGCCCAATCAATGCCATCTACCAGGCACGTTTCAACAAGTACCTGGAGCTGCGCGGCATCAAGGACACCTCGAAACAGCACGTTTGGGCGTTCTTGGGCGACGGCGAGATGGATGAGCCAGAGTCTCGCGGCGCAATCCACCAGGCAGCTCTCTATGAGCTGGACAACCTGACTTTCGTCATTAACTGTAACTTGCAGCGTCTTGACGGCCCTGTCCGTGGTAACACCCAGATCATCCAGGAACTGGAGTCCTTCTTCCGCGGCGCTGGCTGGAACGTCACCAAAATTGTTTGGGGTCGCGCTTGGGACAAGCTGCTTGAAGCAGACAAGGACGGTGCTCTTGTCCACATCATGAACACCACGTCCGATGGTGACTACCAGACCTTCAAGGCTAACGATGGCGCATACGTGCGTGAGAAGTTCTTCGGCCGTGATGAGCGCACCTTGAAGCTGGTTGAGAACATGACCGATGACGAGATTTGGGCACTGCGCCGTGGTGGTCACGACTACCGCAAGATTTACGCTGCCTACAACACCGTCATGGAGAACAAGGGTTCCGGTAAGCCGACCGTCATCCTTGCCTTCACCATTAAGGGCTACGGTTTGGGCCACAACTTCGAGGGCCGCAACGCAACCCACCAGATGAAGAAGCTGACCCTGGAAGATCTGAAGAACTTCCGTGACAAGCAGGACATTCCTATCTCTGATGAAGAGCTAGAGAAGGATCCTTACTTGCCTCCGTACTACCACCCAGGCAATGATGCTCCAGAAATCAAGTACATGCTGGAGCGCCGTAAAGAACTTGGCGGCTTCTTGCCGGAGCGTCGTGAGAAGTTCACGCCGTTGCAGGCACCAAGCATCGACAAGCTGAAGAGCGTGCGTAAGGGCTCTGGTAAGCAAGAAGTTGCTACCACCATGGCCTTGGTTCGTACTTTCAAGGAAGTCATGCGTGATAAGGAACTGGGCAAGCGCGTAGTTCCAATCATCCCGGATGAGGCTCGTACCTTCGGTATGGACTCTTGGTTCCCAACCTTGAAGATTTGGAACCCACGTGGCCAGAACTACGTGCCGGTAGACCATGACTTGATGTTGAGCTACCGTGAGGCTACCGATGGCCAGATCATGCACGAGGGTATTTCTGAGGCAGGTGCTGTTGCGTCCTTTACCGCAGCGGCAACTTCTTACTCCACCCACGGTGAGCCAATGATTCCGCTGTATATCTTCTACTCGATGTTCGGTTTCCAGCGCACCGGTGACGCTTTCTGGGCAGCAGCTGACCAGAAGGCTCGTGGCTTCATCATTGGTGCTACCGCTGGCCGCACCACTCTGACCGGTGAGGGCCTGCAGCACATGGATGGCCACTCCCCTGTCCTGGCATCTACCAACCCTTCGGTTCTGCAGTATGACCCAGCGTTCGGCTACGAGATTGCTCACCTGATCACCCGCGGTATTGACCGTATGTACGGTGAAAACAGCGAGAGCGTCATGTACTACCTGACCGTGTACAACGAGCCAGTTCACCAGCCTGCTGAGCCAGAAGACCTGGACGTTGATGGTCTGCACCGCGGCATCTACCAGTTCAACACCGTCGGCAACGGCGACAAGGAAGCTAACATCTTGGCTTCTGGTGTTGGTGTTCACGAGTCCCTGCGCGCGCAAAAGATTCTGGACGAAGAGTACGGCGTGAAGACCAACCTCTTCTCCGTTACTTCCTGGGTTGAGCTTGCACGTGAAGGCACACGCCTGAACAAGGAAGCTCTGCAGCACGGCACCGAGCCTGAGAAGCCATTCGTGACTTCCCGGCTGGAAAATGTTGATGGTCCATACGTTGCTGTCTCTGACTTCGTGTCCGACCTACATGAGCAGATCCGTCCATACGTCCCAGGCACCTACATCACCTTGGGCACTGACGGCTTTGGCTTCGCGGATACCCGCGCTGCTGCTCGCCGCTACTTCAACACCGACGCTGAGTCCGTTGTGGTAGCAGTACTCGAGGGACTTGCTCGCGAGGGCAAGGTTGAGCGTTCCGTAGTAGAAAAGGCAGCCAAAGACCTGAAGCTGGATGATCCAACTGCCACCGTCGACACCACTGAAGCTCCTGGCATCGAGTAAACAAGCCTCGGAAGCTCCTGCCATTGCGTTGGAGAGCCTCTTAGGGTTCTAAAAGCCAAGGCCCTCGCAATCGCGTGCCTGCGTCCTTCCGCACCAATGTGTGTGGAAGGACGCAGGCACTTTCTTATGCCCACATACTGCCGTGTAGGAAGACGTATCTGCCCATTCTTTAAAGCTGTACAAAGTGTTTGACTCGCCATACTCCTTACCGTTTTATATTTATATGATTTTTAAAATCGTTAGAACTTTCTGCATGGAGATTTTCAGTTCCCAAACCCCAAGGTGAGAGATGTGCAGATCCAGCTTCTACGGCATTAAAACAGTCGATTTTCCGGAAACATAGCCCGATTGTAGACATAAATGTCTAAGCGGCTACATTTTGAGACTTCCTCGGGCTTAGCAGGCGGAGCACGGATAGAAAATTTTTGCATCACGACAATAGCCCTCACCCCCAACGCGACGACGGCACACCCAGGCCGAAGAGATCGGTACACACCCGACCCCCTATACTTCCACCCCCATTGACTCCACGGAAACAACCACTATTCCGACAGCAAACGCATAGCTTGCAATCGTTTGAATAATACTTGCATTAACCTGCAAAGTTACCGTTGCGTAACCATCGGAAAACCGTTGACATTGGCGTTTCCGCGCCAACGGCCATTGACACCAAAACGCGACCAAAAGCCTAGCCGCTGATACACCTCGGGTGTTACAACTTTTACACCTTGTCGTTTTACCACCGGGATTCTTGCATGCTAAGAAGTTCACCGGTGTAACCAGCACCACACATTAGAGTGGAGGGAAGCAATTAACAAGACGGCTTTCTGCCAAGTAGCCACAATTGCCGAGTTAATGTCGATACATCTCCGAGGAGCGGTGAGATGACAGCGCCGGTAGCCGAAGGAATTCCAAGCATGAGAACCAAACAAATTCACTCAAAGATCTATCTCGAGTTGCAACATCGAATTACTTCAGGGGGTTTAAAACCGGGGGATCTGCTGCCCAGTGAAGCAGAATTGTGTGAGGAGTTCGACGCCTCGAGAGGGCCAGTCCGCCAGGCTATTGCTAGTCTCCGGGCCGAGGGGCTGATCTCGTCTGGACGGGGCCGCCGTTCTGTTGTTCTGGGCACGTCAAAGGCAGATAGTTTCATGTCTATTTTGTCTAACTTCGCGTGGATGAAAGAACATGACCTCAACCCCACCTCGAAAATCTTGTGGATGGCGCGGCGCCCCGCGCCTGCCCACGTTGCAGCTGCACTAGGCATGAAACCTGATGACCCGATCATCTTTATTTCCCGCGTGCTTTTCGCAGAATCCAGGCCACTTATTCTGGAACGCCAATACTTCCCTCTCGAAGTTGGAATGCATGTGCTGGCAATGGAGCCAGGCACTGATGATATCCATGAGGAACTGATTCGGGAAGGCATTAACTTTGACAGTTGCCGTCGTTCAATTGAGTTTGTTCAAGCAGACGAAGAGATGGCGCGGTTATTGGAATTGGAAGTAGGAACAACGCTCATCGGGTCCCGCCTTGAAGCGGCTTCGCCTTCGGGCACGCCCGTGGAATATGCCGAGTATCTCTATCCTGCTACCCATCTCAGCTACACCATTACCGTGGTCAATGGCGAGAGCACACCGTTGTACACCAGCGTGCTCCCAGAGACGAAGCTCCAGTGGAGCTACGACGAATCTGGCTTTTAGTCACACCGTTTCGCAATTTCACTGCATTGTTGTCTCACTGCCCGGAACGGAGTTAGAGTCCATTTACTCCGCCGGGCAGGCTTACTAATTCGAGGCCGGCGCGCTCTCCGAGCTCCGCATAGCGCTCGACGAAGTCGCTGCTTCGTTGCCCTGCAGCGCAGTAGATCATCGCTTGTTGCTGCCCTGTATCTGAGTCGCGTGTGAGTGCCTGGAGCGAAGAAAGTAGTGCCGCAACATCGTCATCGGAACTAATGGAAGACAGGGGCAACTTGTGGGTCACAATGTCTGCTGGCAAGTCAGCGAGTAGTACCTCGTGGGGTTCGCGGATATCCACCGCCAGATAGTCGCCACGACGGGCAGTATTAAGCATGTCCTGAGCTTTTGGCGTGACGGCACAGATTTCGCCATAGGAATCGTGTAATTCCGTGCTTAGCTGTCGTTTCGGGTCTGCGGTCACGCGGAAGGTGCGTGTGGTGGGCGGGAAGGCATCATAGCTAAGCATTTCGCCCGGTTCGGTGGTGCCAAGACCGGTGAGATAACCAACGACGTGGGTGGCCATCAGTGCACCCATGGTGGCGGTGGTCGCGCCGAGAACGCCTGCGGTGGCGCAGTCCGGCACAGAATTCGCATCGGGTTGCTGCGGGAATAGATCCCGGAGTCCGACACCACGCAGTTCAGGTCCGGAATGAAACAGCGCCAGGTCGCCGTGGAACCGAAGCACTGTTGCCCAGATCAACGCCGTACCGGTGATTTCAGCGGCATCAGCAACCAGGTATTTGGTGCTGAAGGAATCTGAGCCGTCCAGCACCAAGTCAACGGAGCCCACCAGGTCCACCGCGTTGGCGGTGGAGAGGCGTTTGGGAATCGCATTAACGGTGATGCCGGGTTGGAGTTCTTCAAGGCGCGTCGCGGCGACTTCTACTTTGAGTTTGCCCACGTCATCGGCGCCGAAGAGGATTTGGCGGTGAATGTTTGTGATGTCCACGGTGTCATCATCAATGATGGTGATGGTGCCAATGCCTACCGATGCCAAAGATTGCATCGCGGGACAACCCAGACCGCCAGCGCCGATGACTAAGACATGCGCATTATAAAGGCGTTGTTGTTCTTCGATACCGAACCCAGGAAGTGCTAAGTGGCGGGCAACCCGGCGTAGTTCGTGCTCAGGAAGACTCATTTACAGCACCTGCTCAGACCAATTTGCAAGGCCTTCAAAACTTGACGATGCCACCGCGTGCTCACGTTTCGGGATCCGTCCAGCCGCAAAGGCTAAGCGCCCGGCTTCGACTGCGTGGTACATCGCCCTTGCCATGGCGACCGGATCTTGGGAGCGGTTAATAGCGGAGGCCAGCAATACTCCGTCGCATCCTAGTTCCATCGCTAATGCTGCATCGGAGGCGGTGCCGACGCCGGCATCGAGAAGAATCGGCACGGATGCGCGCGAGCAAATCAGTTCAATATTGTGTGGATTCAAGATCCCAAGTCCGGTGCCGATGGGTGAACCAAGCGGCATGACCGCGGAAACTCCCACGTCTTCCAAACGAGAGGCCACTACCGGATCATCAGAGGTGTACGCGAGCACGGTGAAACCATCGTTGATGAGTAGTTCACAGGCCTCCAGAAGCTCAGTGGTATCGGGCAAAAGCGTGTGTTCATCAGCAATGACTTCAACTTTCACCCAGGAGGTGCCAAGGGCTTCGCGCGCTAGCTTCGCTGTTAGCACGGCATCGCGGGCAGTACGGCACCCAGCGGTATTTGGAAGCAGGTCAATGCCGAGCCGGCGCAGCATCTCAAATATGGACTCACCAGCGCCGGTGTTGGCACTGTGGCGGCGCATCGCCACGGTGGTCAGCTCGGTTTTACTGGCACGCAATGACTCTTCCAGGAGCGCCTGCGAACTCGCGCCACCGGTGCCCATAACCAGGTGCGAGGTGAAGGTTTTATCTGCGATGGTCAGCATATCTATCCTCCCTGCACTGCGGTGAGAACATCCAGGACGTTGCCGGATTCAATCTCGCGGCCCCATTGCGAGCGTGGCACCACGGCGCCATCGACAGCAACGGCAACGCCTTCATCACTGCCGATGCGCTCGTGCACGAACTGTTCAATGCTCTGCGGCTGGGTTTTAACGGCCTCGCCGTTGAAATGAAAAGTAATCAAGGTGTTCTCCTAAACGTTGAGGGTGGATGAGGCATGGCGGAAAGGATCGCAGGGTGCGATGGCTGGCGATGTCTGCTGGCCAGTAGCCAATTGCACTGCCGTGCGGGCGCCGAGTGCGGCGAGCAAAATGCCGTGGCGGAAGTATCCGGTGGAAACGATGAGGCTGCGGCGAACCTGGCCGAGATAAGGCAGGTCATCGGGGGTGCCGGGACGTGCGCCGCAGGTGGCTTCGAGGAACTCGGTTTCTTCTAGGCCTGGTACCACGCGGATGGCATCACGCAGTAAATCGTGGATGGCGGAGGTGCGCGGGTGGGGCTGGTCTTCCCTGCTGGTCGCGCCGATGGTGACTGTGCCGTCCGCGCGCGGGATGACGTAGATGGGTCGGTCTTCTACGAACCCGCGAATAACACGCGTGGTCAGAGGCTGGAGGGATTCTGGAACGCGAACACGCAGCACATCGCCATACACTGGGCGAAGCTGCAGGGGATGCTCGCCCTCAAACCATCCGGTGATTTTCGCTGCGCCCAATCCGGCGGCAAGGATGATGACGTCGGAGGAATCGACCTCGAACTGCGCACCGGAATTCAAGGTCACGACCTGGTGCGTGGCCGACTCAGCGATGGTGGTGACGGTGGTGACGGTGTCGCATACGTGCTGCGCTCCCCTGGCGAGCACGGCATCAAAAAGTGCGCGGGCAAAAAGGCGCGGGTCAAGCTGGTGGTCACCATCGATGGCCGCGGCTTTCGTGATGCGCGGTGACAGTGCTGGTTCCAACTGGCGGGCTTGCCTGGTGGTTAGTGCTTCAATGTCGAGTTCTTCGGCCTTGATGTAGTCGATGAGCTCGGTGAGGTGCTGCGCATCTGCCCTGTCGGCGCCAATCAGCAAAGTGCCTTCGGTGCGGTAGCCGGTGGGTAGGTCGGTGTACTGCGTGACGCGCCGAATGAGGTCTGGGTAAAGCTGTGCGGATTCTTTCATCAGTGGAACCAGTGCTTGCTGTTGGTATTGCACCTCTGCGGTGGGCGCTAGCATGCCGCCGGCATGGTGGGTGGCGCCGGAGATGGGATCAGGATCGATGAGAGTGACCTCGAATCCGGCGTCTTGGAATTCAAAGCAGGTGGACAGGCCGATAATGCCGCCGCCGATGACTAGGGCATGTGCTGTCATGACGTCGCCCCCGACATCTGCAGGCCGGCGGAGAAATCAGCGATGATCTGCTGGGCAAGCTCAGTGGCTGAGGGGGCCTCGATGAATGCGCGGACCATGGCAACACCTGCGATGCCGGTGGAGGCTAGGGCTGCGACGTCGGCTGGCTGGACATCTCCGATTGCGACAATCGGGAGTTTCGACAGCTCAACCAGCTGCGGATAGCCCTCCAGGCCAATCGGTGCGCGACCGGAGTCTTTGGTGGGCGTGGGCCGGAAAGGTCCAGCACCAACATAATCGATGATGTCCGCGTACTCATTTGCTTGTTGTATGAGCTCGGCGGTTCCGGTGGTCAGCCCGATAATTGCATCGGGGCCTAAAAGCTCACGGACATCTGTGACGAGGATGTCGCTTTGGCCGACGTGTACGCCGTGTACGGGCAGTCCGCGACGCATGAGGATGGCGGCGATATCCACGCGGTCATCGATAAGAATCTTTGTTGCGGGGTTCGCTTCAGCGACGGCGAGAGAAACCTTCTCTGCAAGCTTGAGCAGCTGACCGGCTCCAATGGGCTTAGAACGAACTTGGATAACGCCAGCGCCGCCCGCAGCGGCCTGTGCGGCAGTGGCCACAATGTCATCTTGTGAGCCGTTGCCGGTGACAACATAGCAGCGCAGATCAAGTTGGGCACGGGTTTTCACCAATGTCCTCGCTTCCTTCGACGGTATTAACCTGACAGGTTCAAACGGTCCGGCGCAGCTGCAGCGCTCATCTCAGCCCAATGCTTTGGGCACCCGTTGAGGTAGTGAAAACCAGTCAAGCGTGGGAAGGAAGTTTTGTCAACAACACCTTAAAGGTTGAGTCTTCTAAGCAGGTGAGTCTTGGTGATTCGAAATTGCGGCCGCAGAAATTATTTCATCCAGTGCTTCGGAGATCTGCTCTGGCTCTTCCAAAATCACCATGTGGCCGGAGCCGTCGATGACTTTGAGCTCGCAGTTATTCCACTTTTCGCAGATGGCCTCCGACTGGCTCTTCGGCGTGATGATGTCCATGGAACCGATAACCACCTGGCCCTGCAGTTTTTGCAGGCGTTCTTGGGCTTCAAATTCCGAATGGTCAGTCAATTCATCGAAGTAGCCGACAAAACTTGGCAGCGGAGTATCCAGCAACATCGCCGTGTGGAATTGCAGGCGTTCCATCTTGGGGAAACCTGCAACCACAGCGGCAATGGTTGGCGCTGCAATTTGGGCGACAGCAAAGCGCAGGCGGTTGAATTTCTGCGGCACGCGGTCAATCGCGGAATAAAAAGCCTCGGCAATTGAAGACTGCAGCACGCGCGTGACACCCTTATCGGCGAAACGACGCATGGACGTTGAAATTAACAGCGCACCAGAGATGCGCTCGAAGATATCTTGAGGTGCGCGGCGAATAAGATTCAGAGCAATCATGCCACCCAAAGAATGACCCACCACAACAATGCGACCGCCGTCTTTAGGAAGGCGCTCCAAAATCACGGCGAGGACATCATCCGCTGCATCATCAATGGTGCAGTCTGCCGCTGGAACGCGTGAGGACATTCCGTGCCCCCGGACATCAACAAGCAAACTGCGAACATCGCTCCTGCTACGCAAGTGCTCAACCTGGTCACACCACGCCTCTGACGACAGGCAATAGCCATGAATAAACACCACGGTGACATCAGCATTGGGATTGCCTACCTCAAACCAAGCAATGTCCACGCCCTCATTATCGACTTCCCCCTCAGCGTCGAGATTTTGCAGACCAGGCGATGTTTCATGGTCATGCAGACGCTGGTGCAAAAGGCGCTGCGCGGCACGGTTTTTCCGGCGCTGCCCACGGTATGCAGCCGCAATCCTGTTTCGTTTATACATATGGGCATCCATTGTAGAAGCTAGACTAAGTTGCATGTCCAATGACCTCAGTGCACAACTACGTGCTCACCTTCAGACCTCACAGAACACAGAAACCAAATCAACCGGTGCACCGGAATATTTGGCGCTCATCTCTGAGATTACCGGGCAGGACCTAGAGAATCTCGAACCTGCGCGTCGACTTGATGAGCTAGGGCTAACGTCCTTGAATCTGATTGAGTTTGCAGTGCGCGCAGAAGACCGCCTGGGAGTGAAGTTTGAAGAATCTAACGCACTAGCACTTGAAACCGTGGACGATGTGGCCAAATTTGTGGAGGCAAAACAATGATTTCCTATCTATCTGACATGGACGGCGTTCTCATCAAAGAAGGTGAGATGATTCCCGGGGCGGATAAATTCCTGCAGGTGTTGAAAGACAATGAGATTAGGTTCATGGTGTTGACGAACAACTCCATGGCCACCCCGCGGGACTTGTCCGCGCGGCTGCGTTCCCAAGGACTAGACATCCCGGCGGATAAAATATGGACCTCTGCCCTGGCAACCGCGAAGTTCCTATCCCAGCAGTCCACCACCCGCACCGCGTACGTCATTGGTGAATCAGGCCTGACCACTGCCCTGCATGAGGAAGACTGGATTCTCACCGACAACGATCCCGAGTTTGTAGTCCTGGGTGAGACCCGTACCTATTCATTTGAGGCGATCACCACCGCCATCAACCTCATCCGCGGCGGCGCGCGCTTTATTGCCACCAACCCGGATGTCACGGGGCCTGCCCCGCAGGGTATCTTGCCTGCCACCGGTTCCGTGGCCGCGCTGATTACCGCTTCGACCAACCGTGAGCCTTACTACGTGGGCAAACCCAACCCCGTCATGATGCGCTCAGCGCTCAACAACATCGGCGTGCACTCAGAGAATACCGTCATGATCGGCGACCGCATGGACACCGACGTCAAAGCCGGTTTGGAAGCCGGTATGCGCACCATCTTGGTCCGCACCGGTATCATGACCGACGCCGCTATTTCCCGCTACCCATTCCGACCCACCCGTGTACTGGACTCCGTAGCGGACATCCCAGAACGCCTCATGGACCCGTTTGCCTAGATTGCCTGCGGCAATTACGGTAAACGGCTAAACGGAATCCACGCGCGCGCTGAAACCGAACTCCTCCGCCAAGGTTGAAACCACGGTATCTAGCGCGCGCAATTCGTGCGCTGTACCCGTGATGACTTGGCGGCAGCCCACGCACTTTTCCGCGCGGGGTTCGGGGAGTTCAACGCCAGGGAATGCGGCTAATGATGCCAAATCATCCGCGAATCCCGTATCGCGGTACCAGCGCGTGCACCACTGCGCGGTCAACGGATCATCACCCGGCACCACATACTCTGATGAGCTCGAAATGCACTGCACCATGGCGCGTTCAATCGCCGGGCGCAGGCGTTTAGGCATGCCACTGACACGCAGCACCGCGGTGCTGACGTGCACCCGTTGGGTATCGGCAAGCGCGGCTTGCGAGTTCGCTACGTACGACTCTGCGATCTCCTGATCGCGCTTCCCCTCCGCGACCAAGACATCTGCCGCGAAGGCAAAAGCGTTATCAGCATGGATGTCATGCTGCGCATTGTTTCTCACATGGTTGGTAGCTTCTGCCACCTGTGTTGCTGTTGACACGTGCCGAATCTCCTTACGGCAATTGGGCGCCACCGCATGCGGTTTCCTACTGTGTCTGTGGATCGTTGAAACAGACACCTCGGAACACCGCGGCGTTAGTGCGACGCAAGACGAGCTTCGTCTTCCCCTACGAGCTCATATTCGTACACAACAGCGAGAAAATCTTTGCTCCCGACACATGCGAAGTTGAACCGCAATTAGCTCAGCATCCGTTAATATCAGTCACTTAGAATTACTTTCTGCTCTTCCGCATTGTCACCCCACTTGCACACCACCGGCAACCCTCAATAACCGGTTTAACCCCCACTTATTAAAGCTAAAGTTCAGGTTGAGCACGGCTTTCTTTGTGCCGGTTTTGCCCGCTGCGCAGCTAACCGATGCTCACTCCCACCACGTTTTAGTAATAGTGGTCACATTTCCCGCCGAAGTATTTCCCGGGCAAAGTAAAGCCGCTACTGTATCTGATCATGCGTTTGAACAAGCTTGCCACTGCAGTGGCGTCCCTCGTTGCTGCTGTGGCACTTTCGGCGCCTTTAGCTACAGCACAATCTTCTACCGGTTACCTTTCTTCCAATCCGGAAGTTGCCCGTCAGCTGTCCTCCGCTATTACGGATGCGGTTCCGGATCGGAACTCCGGCGGTTCCAACTCCGCTGCCGGCACCACGCGTAAGACCACCAGTGTATTGGGTCAGGGCAACCGCCAGTATCTGCTGCAGTTGCCATCCAACTACAACGCGGGCGCCACCTACCCAGTGTTGTTCGCATTCGGTGGTGCGGAACACACCGCTGAGCGCACCAAGAACTACATGCGCTTTTCTGAAACCGCCGGCAATGAAGCCATCATTGTCTACCCTGAAGGCCGCGGCGCGGTGTGGGAAGGCCCAAGCTACGCGCAAACCTCCCGCGGTGAAGACGTCGACTTTGTGCGCAGCATCCTCAGCGACCTGCGTTCGCAATACAACGTGGACAACTCTCGTATCTACGCTGCTGGTCTGTCCAACGGCGGCGGCATGGCATTGTCTCTCGCCTGCCAGGCCCCTGAGGTGTTCTCCGCAGTCGCATCTGTCGCGGGCGCTTATTACAACCCGGTCATCAGCGGTTGCTCAGCTGGCAACGTCAACACTTTGATCGTGCATGGCACATCCGATAGCCACATGAAGTACGCCGGCGGCTACGGCACCGGCGGCGCCTACTACTCCGTTGAGGACACCTGGCGTGATGTTGCCGACCGCAATGACTGCAACCTCTACAGCGTCGCTGTCTCCAACTCTGGCCGTTCCGATATCCGTTCCTTCAACGGCTGCGACCGCGGCGGCAAATCCGTTCTGCAGCGCGTCAACGGCGCCGGCCACACCTGGTTCACCGAGAACCCGAACGCCACCCGCACCGTCTGGAACTTCCTGCGCGGCAACTAATCCGCGCCACACCATCTACTGCACTTAGTAGCACAAGCCCCGGAACGATCCCTGCACGTCACAGTGCACATCGCCGGGGCTTTCGGCATTTTAGGCCGTGATTTCGGCCCAGATTTCTTGGTTGGTTTCTTGCCACAGGGGCTTGGCCCATTCGCCGAAGTCGCGGTCGGCAAGTGCGACCATGGCGTGGTCGCCGGCGACCCAGAGGTAGGTGCCGCTCATGCCGAAGTGGCCGGCGGCATCGGCAGGCATGTTTGTGCCCATCCAGTGCGGGTCTTTCTCACCGTGGATTTCAAACCCTAGGCCCCACGGGCAGGGGCGGTGCATGCCGTAGCCCGGCACGATGCCACGCAGGTCTGGGTACTGAATGGCGCGCATTTCACCAAGCGTATCCGGGTGGATAATTTGTGGGTTGAGAACCTCGGAAGCAAACTTCACCAGGTCATCGACGCTGGAGATAAGCCCGTGCCCGGCGCTGCCTTCTAAGCGGGTGGAGTTCATGCCAAGTGGCTTGAGCAAGCCTTCGTGAAGGTAGTCCTCAAAGGCCATACCGGCGGCATCGGCGACGATTTCGGCCGCCCATTCGTAGCCTGCAGAAGAATAGATGCGGCGGTCTTCTACTGGGCGCTTTGCTTCGCGCGAATCAAAATCCACGCCGGAGGCATGCGATAGAAGGTGTCGCAGCGTGGAGCCTTCAGGCCCAGCGGGCTGGTCTAATTCCACCGCGCCTTCTTCCACGGCCAACATGATGCCCATGGCAACCACCGGCTTGGTCACAGACTTGATGTCATATTCGCGGGCAGTTTCGCCCAAAGTTTCCACCCCACCAGGGCTAATTAATGCCCCGGAAACGCTATCGACTGGCCACTGTGAAATCTTTTCTAATGCGCTCATGCAATAGACACTACCTAGCCATGCACAGCCAAGGGCTTGTGTGCGCGCCGAGAAGAGGCGTATACACGCCAAGCACGAACAATCAAGAATCGTATATCGGTGATAATGGACACATTTCCTGCAAGGATCTACCGCCTTCCCCAGCCGTCAGGTATGCGGCGCTTACAGCAAAACACTTCAATAAAGATTGGAAATCAATGTTAATGAGATTATTTCTATTTAGCTATTAAGCGATAAGGGCGTTATCATAACAATCCTTGCATGCCTTCGACCTGCTCCCTCATCTTCGGATGAGGGAGCAAGACTTTGTCGCATGCGTTACTTCATTGATAACCGAACACGGAAAGAGAGTGTACGGACGTCGATCACGTCGCTGACCTCGTCAGTTTTCGTCCCCTCCGGCGACCACCGAATCCTCATCTCCCGTGTTGAAGCCCCCAACGCACTGGGCTACGAATTTCCTATCGGACAGCTCCTCTCGCTCACCCTCGGCGGTGGAAAAGTCCTCTTGGCTCACAAATCCCCTGAGGACCAAGAACGAATCATTGAAGAGTCCGCATCCACGACACTCGCGGACTTTAAAACCCAAACTCCTGAGACTCTACGTACTGATATCAAGCAAATTCTGAAGACCGGCATATTCGTAAGTTCTTCCGAGCGTAGCCAGGGCACCGTCAGCCTCACAGCACCAATTCGAAACGGCGACGACAAAGTCATCGCATCTATTAACATCACCGGCCACGACGGACTTACCAACGCTGAAGCCATCCTCGAATTTCAGTCGACAGCCCTGCAAGCCGCTCGCCGCGTGAGCACTCAAATGTTCTAAGAACGCGCCGCGCCCAAGCGGTCAAGTCCGGTTGAGTGGTGTTTCTGCCTTTCGATAAAACAAGCAGTGAAATTGGTCTTCAGGGGCCGGCTCGTTGCCGGTGCTGTTGCCGGTTCATGCAACCTCCTGAGTGTTGTCGGCGTCGATGACGTTGGCGTTGATCATCGCCTTGGTGTGTTCCAGGCTGGTCAGTGACATGTAGCGATTTTGCTGAATCCAGTCATCATGCTGTTCAGCCAGTACCGCACCGACGAGACGGATAACCGCGTCACGGTTAGAGAAATACCGACGACATCCGTACGCCGACGGATCTCCCGATTAAGTCTCTCGGTCGGGTTATTCGACCAGATTTTGGTCCACACTGATTTCGGAGCATGAGTAAACGCTAGGAGTTCCTCGAGGGCTTCTTCCAGGTAGTGAGCAACGTGCGGGAACTTTTCCTCGCAAAAAGCCACGACCTCCCGGGCTTGATTCCATACTGCCTGCGCATCGGGTTGTTGAAAGATGGTATGAAACATTGCCGATAGCGTCGGCCATTGCGTCTTCGGCACCATCGACGAGAGGTTCTTGGCAAAATGCGTACGACACCGTTGCCAGGACGCATTCGGTAGTACTTCACCAATGGCATGCTGGATGCCCAAATGGGCGTCACTGGTCACGAGGTAGACCTCGTTAAGTCCGCGGGCTTTGAGATCTCTAAAGAACCCGGTCCACGAGGCCACTGATTCAGAGGTAGCGACCTGCATGCCAAGTAGTTCCCTGTAGCCTTCGGCGTTAACACCGGTGGCTAGTAGTACGGAGGTTTTGACCACCCGCCCGCCTTCACGGACTTTCATGGTCAACGCGTCACAGGAAACATAGAGGTAGGGTCCGGTATCTAGCGGGCGAGTGCGGAAATCTTCGACCATGCCGTCAAGGTCTTTCGCCATCTCGGATACCTGTGACTTCGACAGGTTATTGATTCCCAAACTGGCGACGAGATCGTTCATCCTGCGAGTCGATACGCCTTTCAGGTAGCAGGTGGCGATCACGGTCGTTAGTGCGCGTTCTGCCCGGGTGCGTCGTTGAAGTAGCCAATCTGGGAAGAACGATCCGGTGCGCAGTTTGGGCACGGCGACATCAATGGTGCCCACACGAGTATCCAGGTCACGGTGGCGGTAGCCATTGCGGACGTTAGTACGAGACTCAGAGGAGGTGGCGTATTCAGCGCCGCAGACTTGGTCTGCTTGGGTCGAGAGGATTTGGTTAATGAAACCTTGAAGCATCTCGCGCATCAGATCTGGGGATGCTTGAGCGAGCAATTCGTCCAAGTAGGTAGTTGGGTCGATAGAATGAGGACTAGCGGCCATCGTGGTTATCCCTTTCGAGGAGATGTAGGAGTTAATTCGAAAGGTACTGCGGTGGTCGCCCACATCGTTCATAGGGTCCTCACCAACAGTTACAGATACACCACGCTACGGGACACGACCGCCCAAGCTCCAAAAAAGATTCGCCCCAAGGGTCCATCGACAGATCACGAGCCCTCCCCTTGGGCGAATCTTTTCAATTTGCACATGAGAATCCCGTGTAAAACATCAAAAAAGTTCACCCCCCCCGCCCGAATATCCACGGTTTATTCGCTGCTCCTGAAACTGTTTCGTTTGAAACACGTCACATTTTGAAGCGCCCAAAAGCTGACAGCGGTCCCCTAGACTGCAATCCCACTTCAAAATGGCCAGCCACCCTGCGACTCGTACTTCCAAGATTCAGAAACTGCCAACCACCTGCGCCGGTACAGCTAATCTTCACACCCTAAAGTCGACCCCCGACCCCAACAACCGAGCCCGGAAACTCCGCCCTCGAAGCGCAGACAAAAGGTTCGCTCACGAAACCAACATGACGCGACTCACATTGAATCCTGATTAAACACTAATAGAGTCGGGTTTATTCGATATCCCCACGAGTCAAGGAGTTTCATGTTCGTCACCTCTAAGCCCGATACCAAGGCCAAGCGTCTATCCCCGGAACACGAGCAGATCATCATCGCAACCCTTCCGGCGGTCGGTGAGCAGATTGAGACCATCGCGCACACCTTCTACGGCAAGATGTTCAGCGCCCATCCGGAGCTTTTGCGGGATACGTTCAACCGCGGCAATCAGAAGTCTGGTGAGCAGCAGAAGGCGCTGGCTGCGTCTATCGCTACCTTTGCGACCATGCTTGTAGACGAAAATGCACCCGACCCGGTTGACTTACTCAACCGCATCGCTCACAAGCACGTGTCCCTCGGTATCACGGAAGACCAATACCAGGTTGTGCACGATAACCTTTTGCCCGCCGTGGCTGAGGTGCTCGGCGAGGCCGTCACCCCAAAGGTCGCCGAGGCATGGTCCGCGGTCTACTGGATTATGGCTGAGGTTCTCATTGAGCACGAGAAGGTGCTTTATGCATCAGACGGCGTGGAGAATGGTGATGTGTTCCGCGATGCCAAGGTTATTGCAAAGAATGTGCTCACCGAACGCGTAACCGAGTACGTCTTGGTGGGCGACTTTACGGAGCCGCAGCCGGGCCAGTACACCTCCATTGGCGTCAAGCTTGCCGATGGCGCCCGCCAGCTTCGCCAATACTCCATCATCGGCGGTGACGCGACCCAGTACCGCATCGCGGTGGAAACCGATGGTGAGGTATCCAACCATCTTCGCCAGCACATCGAAGTCGGCGACACTATCCAGGCCACCCTTGCCGCTGGCGAGCTTGTGCTTCAGGCTTCTGAGCGTCCAGCCGTGCTTATCTCTTCCGGAATCGGTTCTACCCCGATGGTTGGCATGCTCGCGCACCTCGCGCAGAACAACGCCAACCGGGAGGTTCTTTACCTCCACGCCGATGACTCCGCTGAGACCTGGGCGCAAGAAGGCCACATCCGGGCACTGGCAGGCCAGCTCGATAATTGCCAGCTAGTAGCAGCGCAGCGCAGCGCAGGTGAGCTTCTTGATGTCACCGCCCACAACCTCGTCGGCGCCGACGTCTACATCTGCGGCGGCAACAACTTCCTCCAAGCCATCCGTAGCAACATTGACAGCCTCGACGACGCCGCCAAGCCTTCCTCCGTCAGCTTCGAGCTTTTCAGCCCCAACGACTGGCTGATTCGCTAGCAACGAGCTAATCAGCCACCTCAACAAACTTGCCTGGGCGCACACCATGACACCTTCCAGACAGTGCGCCTAGGCATTACAACAATCGCTGTTGACCTGCCCAATCCAGACCAGGTCAACAGCGATTTCTTATGCCCTCTTCTTTTGAAGAGTCCCATGTCCGCCGCTGTTGCTAGTCTCCAAGTTATTCAACTATCGGTAGCTCAACTGCCCTATTGCTGAACGCTATCCGATAGAGAACTGAATCCAATCTAAATAGAAGAGAGGAAAGACAATAAGTGAATTGGGTTAGATCAAAATTTTACTCACTACGCCAAGGAACCGTCCGACTGCTTTTTACAGACGATTATGAATTTTCCCTGCCTGAAGCCTCTTGGGCGGCAAAAGCGACCTCTGTGAGTCCACACGTAACTAATTTCATTGTCGTCATTGGTTCACTTGTAGGTGGTGTGTCATTCGGACAAGGATCCTGGTCTTGGGGCATTTTGTGCGGTGTTTTCATCGCAATGGGCATTATCCTCGATTACCTTCGAGATCGACGCGAAGTTCAGATATCCACTGAGAAGCGCAATCTTCAACAGCAAGCGATTAAAGACCTAGTTCATACCTTGATAGATACTTCGCAAGGAACCTGCGATGCATTATCAATCGAAGAAAAACGCCGGAGGGAAGCGAGCCTGGCAGCTGCACGAAAGGCTATATTGTCGACGATTCGCAGAAGCATCGGACCAGAAAACGGCGTCCGAGTTAACTTTTTCGAAGTTGCGGAAGATTCCGCGCCCACTCTCAGAGCTTCAACCTACGCACACGAGGGAAGAAGCAATCACCGCTCGACACGCATTTTTGATTTACATGACGAGTCTTTGAAACTTGCGCTCTGCCACAACCAAGGTCGATTCATTGTCGATGCAAAGGCCGCAGGACTCGATTCCGAATTGCCTTACCAAACTTTTGCAACAATGCCCGTAAGCTCGGAAAACTATTTATACGGAATGATAACGGTCGATTCCCCTGAAGCCGGCGATATCAATGAATTCGAAGCAAAAGAGCTTCTCAATTTGTATGCATCTCAGTTTGCTCTCACTTTTATGTCCAGTCCCAAAGAAGCTAAACGATTACGCATCGGTGACATTTGCAACGACTTAGACAATTGAGATGCAACAAGCGATACACTAAAAGCAGAAACCCAGCCAGGAGAGCGAGTGAACAATGCGTAAACAAAAGGAGCAAGTGACCAACGCCCATCGAGTGGACCGAATCAAACTACTTCAAACCAATCCAGACCGATACTTCGAGAATAAACGCAGGATCGACTTCGGATTCGTTGCAAGTAACGATGAAGGTTCCGACCGAAAGCCACGTCGCTAAATTACATAAGCGTTTACCGAGTACCCGTTGCCAAGTGACGCTTCAGCGACCTTGGCAAAGATCTAATTGAAAGAAGCCTCGAGACGCCAGCTATTTACGGTATCTCGAGGCTTTGATTTTGTGGGGCCAGCGGGGCTCGAACCCGCGACCAATGGATTATGAGTCCACGGCTCTAACCGACTGAGCTATAGCCCCAGCACGTTGCAGCAAGAATCGGCTAAATCACCCGCTTGCTGACACGCTTGAATCATTATATAGGTAAGACTTTGCGCCCTGCGAATGCCCCACGTTTGTGTCTTCGTAGAAGAATTAACGAAATGCTCTTACGCTCTGTGGGCTTGGTGGCTAACCTTTGAGGTATGGCAAAAGCACTGATTATCGTTGATGTCCAAAATGATTTCTGCCCGGGTGGCGCATTGGGAACCGAGCGCGGGCACGAGGTGGCGCGTGGGATTAATGAGTTGATTAACGGCGAGCATGATTATGACGTGATTGTGGCGACTCAGGATTGGCATATTGATCCGGGTGCGCACTTCTCGAATGAGCCGGACTTTGTGGATACGTGGCCGGTGCATTGCGCGGCAGATTCTGAAGGCGCGCGGATGCATCCGGAGGTGGATGTGTCGAAGATTCGGGAGTTCTTCCGCAAGGGTGAGTACACCGCGGCGTACTCAGGATTTGAGGGCCACGCGGTCGCCGATGAGTCGACACTGATGGCGGATTGGTTGCGGCAGAATGGAGTGGCTGAGGTGGAGGTCGTTGGTATCGCCACAGACCATTGTGTACTGGCCACGGCGCAGGATGCGTTGCGGGAAGGGTTTGAGGTGAGTGTTATTGAAATGCTGTGCTCACCAGTTGATAAAACCCGAGGTGAGAATGCTCTCACACAGCTTGAAGAAGCAGGTGCGAAGATCATACGATAGTTGGAGATAACTTCAATATCGGCATTGAAAACAGGAGCAGTGGGCATGTCAGGCGCAGGCGTTTCTACGAACAGAACTCAGACGAAGGACCGCAGTCCCCGTCCGCCGCGAACTGACTCCCCCACTGCCAAGAAGAAGCCGAAGTCCAGGCGGTCACAGGGCTGGATGCCCAACCAGCATGGCGCATGGTTCATGCTGTTCATTCCGCCGATCATTGGCATGATTCTGGAGCCATCGTGGGCGGCGGTACCGTTGCTGCTGACCTGGTGGGCAGGTTATTTCACCTACTTCGCGGTCACTATTTGGCTTAAGGGTCGCAGGCGTCAAAAGCATCTACCACCAGTGCTGACTTATGGCGGCATTACGGCCGTCGCCGGTATTACTGCGTTGATTACGCAGTGGCAGCTAGTTTCCTGGTTGCCCATCTTCGCGCCGATTATCGCGGTGTCAATCTATGAAGCCGCCAAACGCCGTGAGCGTTCACTGCTTTCAGGTTGGTCCACGGTAGTGGCAGCGGCGCTAATGTTGCCGACGGTGGTGTCGGTGGCATCGACAAGCACTCCTGCGGCAATTACTGCCGATGTCTGGTGGGCCACCGCCTGGTTCGCCGCCTACTTCGGCGGATCCATCTACTACGTCAAGACGTTGATTAGGGACTTCGGGGACAAGACGCGCTTTGTTCAATCAGTCAGTTTCCACGCGGCGTTGTTCGTCGGTGCGGTGGTCCTCACCATCGCCCAGCCGCATACCTGGCCGGTGGCTGCAGTTAGTGCTTTATTGTTGGCACGCAGCTACGCCATCCCCCGCTTCGCGCAACAGCGCGGCAAGCGCACGGAGCCAAAATACGTCGGCATGATTGACGCCGTGGTCGCCATCTTTGTAGTGATTGCAGCCTTCGCAGCATTTGGCAGTTAACTTCCAACCGACTTTCAGACATCGCGCCTAAAGTCGGTTTTATGACGTTTGTAGATTTTGAGTATTTCTTCTATCAGCTTTGGGGCGTGGTTGTTGACCACATCATCCCGCTTATTGCCCTGCTGCTCATGGCCATTTTGGTCCCGCGTTTGGGCCGCCTGGCCATCAAGGTCATTGAGGACAGGCTGGATGAGGAAGAAGAATCCACCAAGGCACGTCTGGCGCTTCTGGGCGCGCTGATTTACGTCCTGCAGATTGTCGCCTACTTCATTATTATTTTGTTGGCGCTGTCTAACCTGGGCGTTCCCCCATTGGGCGCCGCGGTGCCTGCCACGATTGCATCGGCAGCCATTGGTTTCGGCGCGCAGACCATCATCGGTGACTTCCTAGCGGGCTTCTTCATCATATCTGAGCGCCAGTTCGGCGTCGGCGATTACGTCAGCTTCGACGGTACTGCCACCGCCATTGAAGGCACCGTTGTCGCGCTGACCTTGCGCGCCACCAAAGTTCGTACGCCTTCGGGCGAGGTCGTGATGATCCCTAACGGCTCCGCCGGCGTGGTCACCAACTTCTCCCAGGATTGGTCCCGGGCGGTGGTCAATTTTGATGTGCCAGTGCGTTCCGGTGAGAACCTAGACCACATTCAGAAGATTATTGAGGACACGTCTAATTCGGCGGTCAATGATCCTTCAATTTCTGAGGATGTCGCTGGTGACATTGAAATTCTGCCAGCTACGTCGCTTACTGCGCCGACTGCCGCGGGGCAACCGTGGAAGGTTAACTTCCGCATCCTCGTGGTGGTCAACCCGGCGCGGCAGTGGGCTGTGGAGCGCGGGATTCGCTCGGCGTTGCTCAATGTCTTTTGGGATCATTTCCGCGCCCCGTTTGAGACGCCGCAGGATGCTTTAGATAAGGACACACAGGCAGAGCTTGCACAAATCAAGAAGCAGAAGGTCGCATCGCCTTTCGATACCCCGGTTGCGGATACCTCCACTGCGCCCAGCTACCAGGGCGCAGACGCGCCAAAGATTGCCGCGTCCGAATCACCTACTGAAGTTATGCCAGTGAGGGGCACGGGTCCAAGCCCTGTTAGCGCCACATCCGAAGACTCTCCAGCCGAAGAGACCCAAGACGCCGCTGAAGCAGCAGAGGAGGCGGAGCGCACCGAGGAGGAGCTTGCACCATCGGCCAAGGATGACGGCCCCGGTCGCCCGGCGCAAACAGCTACTTTCGACGCCACTGATATCAACACAGATGCCGTAGATACCGACGCCGCCACAGATGCCAACGGTGACCAGGACAGAGACGAAGAGCAGACCCGAAGCAGCCGCCGCGATTTCTGGCGCACGGATGCTTATGACAAGCGTTGGAAAAAGGTCATGAGCTTTGGTGGCCGCATTCGCGTATCCACCACGGGCCTTATCCTGGCGTTGGTATTCACCGGCGGCCTGGCGTTGGCCTCATCTAATCCAGAAGACGGCAATGCCGGTATCTTGTCCCCTGCTTATTGGAGGGACCGCGCGGAGACAACCATCACGGAAACCACCGAGCCTGAAACCCCACTGGAGTCTTCCGAGAACGAGCCGACAGTAGCCCCTGAGGTGCCTGAACCGTCAGAGCAGCCAATTCCGACTGAGCAAACCCCACAGGAAAGCATTCAGCCGAACCAAGAGCAATTAGAAGATACCTCATCGGTGCCAAGCCAAGATGACCCGTCAGCCCCAAGCCAGGCTCCAACCCAGGAGCCAGCACCAACGGAAGGCACCCCCGACCAAGGAACGCAAGGGTTAAACGACACCGGCGCTACCTCCCAATCAGAAGCAGTGGAAGTCCCAGAACCTGCTGAGGAGCTCCTCCCCTAGCCCAACGCCGCCACACCACAATGTCCAACAACGTAAACATTAAACGCCACTCCAGTAACACTAGTTTACCCCTGCAACAGTGGAAGCTATTCCTAAGCTGAGTAAAGTTTGTTATTTTGCTTAGTAGAATCGTATTTCTTCCACTTCAGGAGTTCTTCATGGCTTTCAAGAAAGCACTGGCCACGGTCGCCGTGTCTGCTACAGCTGCCGCCGTCTTGGTATCAACCGCAGGCGCAGACGAAAAGACTATCTCTGTCGGACAGGGCGACTTGGTCGGCTCCTGCTTTGTCAGCTTCAACGATCCAAGCGATAACCGTTCCTACTTCGCGGATTACTGCGGCGATAGCGAAAATCCAACCCGCCTGCACGGCGAGAACAACGCACCAGTTGATGGCCACGGCACCTTCACCGCATCCGGTCTAAGCGATCTAGGCACCAACCTGGCGTACGTCCAGTGGGATGATGAGGTCGAGGTGGAAGCAAATGACTTCACCCCCAACAACTGGGATGATGCACCAACACCCGGCGATGCCGTGTCCTTCGCTCAGTTTGAGTACGAAGAATCTCCAGCCAAGTCCGGCGAGGGTGTCCTGGCGGGTGAGATCAACGGAACCTACTTCGTGGACTTCGGTGAGCACAACGGCACTGCCGAAGAAGGCTCAGGGCTTCTCGATGGCACCCCCGTTTGGACCACCGACGGCCTCCTCGGCGTAGTCAACGGCCGCTTCAAGAATGGCTCCCACCCACACCTGACTCTGGTCGCATCCCCTGAAGCAACCGGCGGCGCCACCGGCAAGGACACACAAGAAGAGCGCACCAAGCTTATTGATGCCCACTTCAACGGCACCAACCCCACCCCAACCACCTCGGAAGAATCCTCAACCGCGGCATCCACCACGGAATCTTCTTCGTCGCAGCCAACCTCTGAGCCTTCGGAATCTTCCTCCGCTTCCTCCACCACCGCGGAGCCAAGCCCAGAACCATCTGAGCCAAACACCCCGCAGGAGCCAAGCGCTGACGCCTCTTCCATCGGCGGAATCATCGGCATCATCCTGGCTCTCGTCGCAGCCCTCGGCCTCGGCGGCGCAGCCACCGGCGCCATCCAAATCCCTGGCCTCGGCTCCTTGAACCTGGACCTGAACTTGCCGTTCTAATCCCCCAACGAGCCCCCGCTAGACACCAGTGGCGCTGCCCTCCCCTTTCGGAGGCAGCGCCACTTTCGCAAACCAGTAGTTGCACCTCGCGGATTCCTGCTATCGGAGATCAAGAATTCCGTACTGCGAGACCTTTCGCTGCAGTCTTATTCTGGCTTTTTTTGCGGAGTCAAATACCCACCTTCAGCCTGGATATATCCCATTTCTTCCATATCGGATTCCGTTGGAAGAGGGAATACAACATCACTTGTCACAAAGTGAGGCATAATGATTTGCGCTCTTAGGACACGAGAAGCGAGGTTCTGGACGACTTCGCGAAGGTAGGGCAACAATGTCGTAATTGCCTGATCATTTGCGTAGGCGACCAAACCAATCGGATTTACATCGTTTACTAGATACTCAGGGAAGCGATAGGTGCCCTCCACCTCACCACTAATAACACCCCGATCTACCTCGATATCTACAGCAAGAGCGATAGACGTTGACAACCAGCCCTCGTCATTTCTGGCTACAGACCCATCCCCCGAAACCCGGAGCCCAAACACAGGATGAAGTCCGCCGTCCTCAACTTCGGTTTGCTTAACTTCCGCGCTCATCTTGTTATAAGAAACATCTCTGAGCTCAAGGTGCTCATCGAGTATTTTTAAATAACGCGCCGCCAAGACTTCATGTTCAAGCATATTCTACCTTTCGTGTAGATGGCTGCCACACATCTTTCTCGTGATTTTCAAGCTTTGAACCCGAGCGTAGCTTTCGAGATACGGTAAATGATTTTGAGGCTTGACGACTTGGCGAGACAAACTCTGCAGCCCTTGGAGATGCAGACATTACTATCGAGGCGCCAACAGCGAGTGCGTAACGTCTAATAGTTCCTAACGTCGGATTTGAATCATATCGCTCAAACTGTGCAATGGCACTTTGAGACAGGCCCAACATCTCTCCGACCTGGGATTGAGAGAGGTCTCGCTCCTCGCGAATTCTCACAAGACTTTCACGAAACTCCCGCTGCTCACGGAGAATTTCTTTGGCATGCGCCTTTTGCTCGTTCTGTTGGCTATTACTCATAAGTTTTATCTTATACCTCGGGGGTGCCTTTGTTCACGCAATCGGTGTGTCTCGAGCTCCTTAACTCTCCAATTCTCATCCGAGCAATCTTCACAAAGTTTTACTGCCGCGTCGATTTCAACATCCTGAAGCCTGTTGGTTTCACCGGAATTGTCTTTAATTACCCTCTTTTCATGAAGATACAAACCAACTACCCAATTATCACCTTCTTCCACCATATAAAGGCGTAAGCGTACTTTAGCTTGGGAATACAATCCTGACGCCTTCTCCGTTCGAAAGACTTTGAGATCATCCCATCTAATCTCATAGAGATCTAAGGGCTTAGCCCTGTGAATACGCTTGATATGATCAATCGGCTTCAGCGCCCCCATTTCCGCTAACTCAAGTAGATATTCTATTTGAGCTTCGAAATCTCCCTGCAGAACGCCTGAAATGGTGTATCCATTCTTCCGCAGCTTTTCTGTCGCGTTAATTACCGTCTCTCCAATATGGTTCGACGTCGAGCAAAAACGCCAATAGTAATTAACACTGTCCCCACTCGAGCAAACCGATTCATTATTACTCACGATAACAAGCTTACCGTTCGTCTAGACAAATGCACTGACGCACGGTCAAAGCCAGACAACTGCTCTAAAGCAACGCTTACAGGCGATGTACCCTATTATCTATCGAACAAAATTCCGGAGATAATCCTCGGTGGTTTCTTCCGTCAGTTCACGCTCACTCAAAATACGAAATTCAGAGCATCAACTTCCATTTCCTCGGGTAAATTGTTCATAATTCGATACACCCTTAATTTAGGCGTGAATCCTGGTCGGTGGTTGGTGCCCGCATCTCGCAGAAATCACTCATCCCCTCATTTCAAAATGCGGGGATGACTCCTTGTCCGTGCTAATCCTTAATGCTCGACATCGCGTTCTTCGTATTTCTTAATCAGCCGGTTAATCAGTTCATCGGTGAGTTTGTCATCAGACAAAATCATGTCGAGCATCTCTTGGTGAGCTTCATCGATGGCTTCTTTTGGCTCGTCTGCCTGGTCGGAGTTGGTGTCCTCGTCGTAGCGGTCATAGGCTTCGCCGGAGAAGTCCATGCCGATATCGGCAAAGAATCCGGTGCCAGATTCCTTTTCCTTCGGCTCTTCCTCAGATATTGGCTTCCCATTCTCAGTCGCCGGCTGCACGCGGCTGGCTAAATCGGGTGATGGCTCCGGTGCCTTGCGCTCGTGCTGCTGCAGCATCGGCGCCGGCTGTCTGGAGCGTGAGTCCAGAGCATTGCCTTCGGGCCTTTGGAATTCTGAGGTAAACGTATCCAGGAATTCCTCAGCATCAGATTCCGCAACCGAACGGCGCTTGCCGCGTTTGACCTCAAGTTCAATGCGCCGCTGTAGGGCCTTCTCCATTTGGCGGTGGCGCCAAGAGCGAATGCGGGTTGGCTCATACTTGCGTCCTACCGCGCGGCTTTTATCCTCGGCCTTCTTAGCAAGTTCAGCGACCTGTGCTGCGGACTCATTAACCGGTGCCCACTCGGGATTTGAACCTAAGCGCCAGCCGCCCCAGTATCCCCACAGAGACAACACGATGCTAACTAGCGGGCCGACGACCATGCCGACGGCCAGGTAGCCGAAGGAATCAGAAATCAGCACGATGACTGATGCAGCAATTGCCGGAATCACTGTCGGCTGGTTATCGCCAAAGACACCGGGCACGCGGCCGGTGACCACGTCACGAATCATCGAACCGCCAGTCGCGGTGAAAACACCCATCATGATGCAGGGCACCACCGGCAAGCCGTATGACAGGGCTTTTACCGTGCCGGTGCCGGCCCACAGTCCGGAAACAATCGCGTCACCGTGAGCTTGCAGAATCTCCCACGTGCGGCCTTTGAAGTACACAAAGCGCGCAATCAACGCACCGGTAAACGCCAGAATCAGGTATTCAGGCTGCGACATTGCCGCGACGGTGCCCTGGTTAATGAGCACGTCGCGGATCATGCCGCCGCCTAACGATGAAAACAGCGCAATGAAAAAGAACCCAATAATGTCATAGCCACGCTGCCTAGCGATGGTCCCGCCAATGATTCCCATCAACAGCACACCGCTGACATCGGACCAGCGATACAACGAATCAATGAGCGGATCGACCTCTGTCATGCGCTTCATTGTATAAACGACTGCAGCTTTTAGGTCGTTTCACCCTCATTGGGCGGGACTAACGTTCACTCCATTAGTCCGAAATTCCCAATAGCTCAATAGCTTCGTCGGTCAATGCAAATACCAACGGACGCTTTTCCACTTCTCGGATGAGTCCAGCTTCCCGAAGCTTCAGAGTTCTAGGCCGAAGCACCTTCTTCGATAGTCCAGTAACTGCAGATAGTTCATCATTAGTCATGCCAGAACGTGGACCAAAAAGACGAACTTGCCCCAACAGGAACAAGATTTCGTCCTCTCTGTCTTGAAGCGAGGCTCCATTGCTGTCTCTATTGCTTTTGTACCGATCAATCCCCTTGCTGAGCTGTTCTAGCTGGCTAACCTTCTCAGTTAGTGACTCCAGTAAATCTAGCATCGCGCTAGCAAGAATTTCTGCCAAATCGTGGACGAAGAAGGTTAGCTCGCCGCGATTGAGCTTCTCCTCAGCGATACTAAATGCCTTGTAGTATCGAGCTTTTTGATGAAGAACCGCAGCTGAGAGTGAAATAGCCGTAGGCGCAGAGAGATACTCCGTCAGTTTAAGTCCGAGCAGGAACCGGCCAAATCTACCGTTGCCATCGTAAAAAGGGTGAATGTGCTCGAGCAGAAAATGGCCGACAAAAGCATTCACTAAAACATGCTCGGAGTCTTGCTGCGCATTCAGCATCGTTAGGACGCCCGAATGAATGGCATCTTCTCCGCTAAGACCACGATGAATTTCTTTAGTTCCATCTGTGATACTTACAGTGCCTTTTCTGAAATACAATCCATCCAGTTTGTCGTCAGCCGCGATTTCCTTCCCCATGAGCTGGTCGTACAACTCCCGCATTTCCTTTAGTGTTGCAGGAAAGCGAACACGCTCATTGTCGAGCTCTCCGAATAAGAGCAAGTACGTCTTAGCCATTTCTTGAAAAGGCCGAAACGACAGATTAGCTGAATCTTTAGATTCTGCTGCCCGGATAGCATCCTCGATCTCATTGTGCGTGGAATGGATACCTTCAATTTCATTGGTGGACTGAATTTCGCTAATCAATAAAGAGTGCAGGTAATGGTTTCGAGCCACACCAGGAAGCAGATTCCATAGCTTTTGAATCTGAAATTCGGTTCGCCAGATCTTTTCAATTTCAGCAGTCAATTCCGCGACAAGGTTGACGAAGACAGGATGCCCATTCACGGTGTAATTCCAGTGAAGCGAGGAAGGGGAACTGATACGCAGGTTAAGCTCTTCTTCCAACAGAGATCGCGCGTTAGTGCCAGCCTGGTGGTAGTTAATCTTCATTTGTTTATACCCAGATGCCTGCATTACATTCCCTCCTTCCCTTGAAAAGCCTTGAACCGAATTGTCGCATCTCTGATTTGCGACTATTAACGGCTACTGCAAATAGCCTAATTTCCCTCACCAGGGGCGAATGGTAAAAATATAGTTCAAAATGACTCAAAAAGCTACCAATGAGCCAGATCGGGCAATAAATGACAAACTTTTGAGTAACTTAAATGCCCAAATAGCCATTTTGGGCAAATAATACAATCACATATAGCAACAAACTGTCCACGCTTGGCAGAATCGTCGTGCAACTATGGTCGAGTGCATCCATCGTAACTACAGTGGTGGCGACTTAGGATATGTGATGGTTTATGGAAAGCCTTTGGTGACTCTAGGACAAGCTCGAGCGATGGTAAAGGTCGAGACAGTGACCTTGTGCTTCGCGATGTTGAAAGTCTCCCATCACATGCTGCAGTGGATTAGCTGCGCTTGTAAGTCACTAAGGCCACGCCAATGCCGTAGAAGGCAAAACCGTTCTTGTCAGTGTCGGCTCGGTCACCGCCCCGGGGAGCCTGTACGACTCTCGAACTATTGGAAAAACCGAAACTATGGAGGAATGCTCTTACTGTCCGGTACGTAGCCATGCACGGATTCTGGAACGTGCGTTGACGTAGGGCGACGAAGTATTAAATGAAATCATTCGACCCATCGTCCATTTCCCGTACCAAGGTTCTCCATAAAGCTCATCATCTTCATAGCCATTTATCAGCTCGATAATCGAAGCTTTGGCATCACGCAGCTCCTCTCGGAGATAGTCCCAGGACTCGGTTTCGTGCTCGGAATAAAAACGCTGAGCGAGGGCGCCAAGTTGATTCCACTTAATCCCTGCTGCAGGGAATTCATCGGGAAGGCCTGCGGATCGACGTTGGTGCCATATCAGTACTTGTTGGTTCCAACCGATGAGGTATGCCACAAGGTCGGAAGGGCTCATCTTTGTATCTTTTGCGTGACCGTCAAGAACGGGGTCTCTTACAGTTCCTAACGGGACCCTGTCAAGGTCACGCTCGAGCTGAACGAAGGTCTTCTCTATCGCTGCAAGAAGCTCATCCCTAGTTTCAGGAACCGCCATCAGATTTACAATCCTCCAGACTAAGCGCTATTCCTAGGCACAATGCTCGCCCTCTTTCTTCCAATGCTAGTCCCTCATCGACGCAAAAGACGTACGCGGCGACGGTGAAATAACACTGGGAGTTTCAATGCTACAAAAGAAAATCTTAAAGCCGAAGCGCCCCTGCGATTGCTTCAAAGAGGCTGCGGAATGCGCCGCCCAGGGCATCGAAGATTCCGAAAATTCCGCGATTAGAAGACTTCGTGTCATCGGAAGAGCTCGAAGAATTAGAGGAGCCCGGGGAACCCGAGGAGCCTTCGGAGCTGCCCTCCGAGCTGCCGACGGAGCTCGAAGAGTCTTTCTCAGTGACCACGACAATACGGTTTGCGGTTGCTTGGTTGCCATTGGCGTCGCTGACAACATAGTTGATGATGTAGCGGCCTGGCTTGTTGATATCGATGTTGCCGACTACTTCGATGTTGTCCGTGACATCACCGTCGACGTCATCGGTAGCAGTCACGCCAGCTAGCAAATCTGCCTGAGAGCCAGCTTCTACCTCAAGGTCCTCAGCTGGGATAGAAAGTTCTGGTGCGGTGGAATCCGTGCCGGCATCCTGTGCGGTAAAGACTGCGAATTGGCGGGTCTCGCCAGGTTCTACTTCTTTACCGGTAGCGATGTCGCGGCTGGTGGCGTACCACGCATAGACCGCATCGGATTTGAGTCCCGACCATTTGACCTCTGCTGGCCAACCAGAACGTGCCTTTGATTTGCCGATTTCCTCGCCGGTATCGGAAACAAGAGTCACGGCATCGGTGGAGAAGCTTGTCTTGCGGGTTTCAAATTGCACTGGCAGACGGGTGTCGTCTTCAGTGCCGTCATAACGGGAACGGTCATCATATTCCGTAGCACCAAAGTTATCCAGGAACGGTGAGTAGGTATCCACAATCATCTCACCGGCATCCAGATCAAACTGCAGAAGACGCAGGAATGCGGCACCAAATTGCAGTGGAGTATCCGTGCCGTAGTCTCCTACCTCGGTCAGGCCGAGTTCATCAGAACCAACTTCGTAGAACTGGTAATCCGCCAGCAACTCGGTGACGTGGTTGCCTTCGGTGCCAACGTCCTTGCGGGCAACAATGGATACGCCATGCTCATGGCCAGAGAGCACCAGCGCAACGTTAGGGTTTTTCTCCACCACACTTTCTAGGACGATGCTTCCATCATGCGAAGCATTTGCGCCGCGTCCGTCTGGGGAATTACTTGGCTTGTTATAAGCGTGGGTCAACACAATTGCATTGCGGTCTGGGTACTGCTTCAGCACACTATCGGCCCAGTCAGCTTCTTCTTGGGTTACGTCATAGCCCAGGCTGACGACGACAAATTCGAGACCTTCGGCGCTAAACAGGTCATAGTGGTTGTCATTATCGCCTTCTTTCCACGGATGGTGGGAAGCTTCGCGTTCTTGCCATCCCGCGGTCTGCTCCAGTGCTTCATAGCGCTTAGGCCCAAAGTACTCGTTGTACAGGTTGTCTGGGCCAGTGTCGCGGCCGGTCCAGTTATCGTGGTTGCCGGGAAGAACGCCGTTGACAATCTCGGCGTCATCCAGAATCTTCTGCGCTTCAGAGGCTACTTCAAATTCTTTTCGGGCATTGTCCTCATCATCGGTTTCCCGGATCCAGTTTTCAATGATGTCACCAGTGTGTGCGTGGTAGGCAATCTTGCGCTCATCAGCGTTATCAGCAACCCATTGCGTGGCATCCAGGTAGGACTGTTTCCAGACCGCACGCTCTTCTTCCGATGCATTTTCTACCGCACCTTCGACAATGTACTGGGTGTCAGTGTGGTGTGAGATAGCGAAGTCATAGTCATTTGGATCTGCGAAGCTATCCTCGACCGTATTCGCGATGTCGTCTGCAAATGGGTCATAGCCAAGAACCATCGCGTGAACATCAGTGCCGTCGACATGCTCCGCAGTGACGTCACCGTTTAGGCTGACATCGCCGTTGTCTGCTCCGCGGGTGCTAGCCAGCTCATCCCACGTGGAGGTGGCAGTATTCCAGGCAAAAAGTCGGGCGCTGCGGTTTGGGTCAATCTGGCCCTTCCACACAATTTGGTTTTCTTCCGCGCTGTTTTCTGGAAGCGCAACGTCGAAACGCTGGAAAGGCATTTGCTGTGTAGAAGCGGTCTGTGCAGCTTCCTCATCCCCTGGCTTGAGGCTTTCAGAGATCTCAGTGGCATCCTCATACTCAAATTCGAGTGAGTCTGGCAAAGCTCCCACGACGCCTTGGAACCCGCCTTCCGGCGTGGAGGTTGCGCCCTTGGTGAAGGTAGTTTCCACATCGCCACCTGAAGGATTATCCGCGATTGCGGATAACGTGACGCTGCCTTCACCTTGGTCTGTGTCAGTGCCAGCGCCTTCTGGGATGTTACCGCTGGTGAAGTTGATTCGCTCGGAGATTTCTCCTCCGAATACGTCCTTGGCGTGGATGAAAATCTCGTGGTCTCCTTCCAGTAGACCAGGGCCGATGAGCTGGCCTGCTTCAACCTTTTCACCGTCGAGTTCATAGGTTGGTTCGCCGCTTATCAATGCATCATCGGAGTATTCGATGTCAAGCTTTACAGCATCTTTCACGTGCTCTGCGCTGGCTGGAGTTGTAGAAACCAACTCCAGCGCCTTGTCGCTGTTGACGCCAGAATCTGCGTAGAGGGCATCAACATCAGCCTGGGCAATTGGTTCGGAGAACAAACGGGCGCTGCGGAAGGAGGCATCGGCAAGCAACTGCGGGTTGTCTTGGCCATTGGTATCTCCACCAACGGTGAAAGAATCTGCATTGCCCGTAGGAACGTTGTACTCCCCTGACGTTGTCTTGGTGGCCGCCAACTCTCCGTTGAGATAAAGCTGCGCCTCATTGCCGTCCCATACGCCGACGGCGTGGTACCAACGGTCAGGGTCAACTTCCACGCGTGCCTGCTGGTAGCCGGAGCCAACGTTGATGATGAAAGACAGCTCATTTTCATAGAGCGCTAGCGCAAATCCGCCGGCTTGTTTGTTGGCACACAGGCTCTTTTCACTGGCGAATTCGCCGTTGAGTTTGAAAGTACATTCCACGGCGAAGCCATCAGGCAGTGCCTCATCCTGGTCCCCGATATCGAACTGTACTGCATCATCTTGGCCATCAAAGGTGGCAACGGGTGCCTCGAGCGTCGGGTCGACGGCAAATTTTGGATCGCCGCTGACCTTAGCTGGCACATCGCGTGCATTATCAATTGCTCCCGATTCCGAGATTTCAATGTCCAGCAGGTCTGCCTGCACGTTTTCTTGTCCATGGGCTACCCCGACCATGGCGACGTGGCTGACGGTCACAGCACCGGCTACGACTAAAGCTGTTGTCAGCCGAGTCGATTTAGTTGTCATGTGGTTTTCTCTTCTCAATGTAGTTGCTCAATACCTTTGGCGAAGCGGTCGTTTCACCAAAGAACGCGTCCTCTTCGAGACCGCGCCGGATGCAGGTTATCGAGGCAGGGTTAAGCTAAAACAAACTGCAAAACAACATCGCACCAACGTTAGGTAGATGAAAGAACTAGTGACGACGAGATCCCTAACACACGGTTTCATTCTTGCGCCACTGTGAAATTGTTGTGGCCGCATTACCCTGGTGTGAACTACCGTGGAGTGCATGAGCGCGAAGAAGAAGCCCACCAAGAACGTAGCCAAGACGAAGCCAGAAGCTGAAGCGCAGCAGGCGCTGACTGAGGCTGAGCTCAAGGAAGTCAATAAGCAGGCACGTCCAAGCATCGGAAAGATGATGGGCGTTTCGCTGTTGGCTAGTGCCATCGGTGGTGGCGCATTGGTCGGTGGCATCGGGGCCGCTATCGATACTCCTCAGCGCGCGGACTATGAGATTACCGATACCGCAGACATGGAAATCACCAATACGTTCAGCACGGAGGTTCATAATCCTGATGGTGTGCTGAGCGCGGAAGATGAAGCCCGTATGGAGCGCGATGTTGAGCGCCTTGAAGCACCAGCCGTGGTTGAGCAGCTGCACTACATGGTGTTTGAGGAAAATGATGACAATGTCAATGACACTGTGGAGGAATACTGGGGTGGTCTGGATTTTAGGTCCAGTTGATTTAAGCGACTTTGCTTAAAAACTGCTTCTTGAATTCCTCCGGCGGGATAAATCCCAGTGCCGAGTGAGGATGATACGTATTGTACCTGTGACACCATTGTCCGATGCAGTACCGGGCATGTTCCAGATCCAGGAAGCATTCCTGCTCAAACAACTCATCACGCATCCTGTTATGCAATGACTCCACAAACCCGTTATGCCACGGCTGACCAGGAGGAATAAACGCCTGCACCGTCTCTTCCTCAGCAGCCCACGACTGCAGAGTCTTACTGATAAATTCAGGCCCATTATCCATCCGCACCACACGAGGACGCTGACCACGCTCACAGGCAATAACATCCAGCAATTCCACAACAGCTGCAGCATCAATAGTGGAATCTGCTGTAAACCCGACATGCTCACGGGTGAACTCATCCATCACGTTGCAGACCTTGATTGACCTGCCGTGATAGTCCGAATCGAACTGGAAATCCAACGCCCACACATCATTCGGACATGCTGCTGGCTCCACCCTGGGAGTGGGATCCGCCAAGGTTTTCGGCTTCGACCGTTTCCTCGACGGAACCCGAAGATTTTCCTGACGCCACACACGCCGCACCACGTCCCGTCCCACATCAAAACCTTCCTCTTTAGTTTTAATCCAGGCACGGCGATATCCCCACCGAGGATTCTGTGCAGCCCACGTATGCAACCATTGCCGAAGCTCAGCATACTTATCGAACGTGACAACGTCTTTGGCGTGTTTGTGGGCTCGTTGGAAAGAACTTCTAGCAACCCCCACGATCAAGCAGGCACGACGCTGGGATAACCCCAGCACATCCATGAGATGACGCACGGCGTCGTAGCGTCTTGTGGGGGTTAGAATTTTCCCTCAGCCAACTCCTTGTAGGCTGCTTTATCTAGCTCTGCTTCGCCTAAAAGCTTCTTTAACCGGTCGTTTTCATCCCGCAGGGCTTTCAGTTCTCGTGCACCAGCACGATCCATCTGACCATAGGTTTTCTGCCAGCGATGCAGTGTTGCCTCACTGACTTTCAGATCGCGGGCTACATCAGCGTTCGTTTTACCTTCCGCCTTGAGCTTCGCGGCCTGGTCAAGCTTGCCCACGATCTGTTCTGGGGTGTGCTTTTTAAACTTCTTCATCATTGACCATCTTTCCACCCCGCAACGGGGTTTGCTCTGAAAGACTCTCAAATCAAACGGCCCGACAAACCCAGCCCACTCCAATACCTGCGCGATAATCGCCCAGATTTGATTGGTGATGACTCCTTTGCTGACGGTGTCCTGATCGTTGGCGTCGGTCTGGACCCGCGTCAGGCATTTGTCTTTGCGGGCGATGACGTCGCGGAAGCACTAGACCTTCGCGACAGCTCCCACTTGGATGATTCGCTCGATGCCATTAAGCCCGGTGTTGAGGACAACAACATCCCGGCTGGTCTTTTCGCCGGCGCCAACGCAGCAACGGATATCTCGACGTTGGCTGAGGACCGCTACAACGACGCGGTCGGCGACCGTATCGGCGCGATGGTTGGTTCCGGTATCGGTGGCGGCGGTGTCATTTTCGCTACCGGTATGGGTATTGGTGCGTATCGCCGCAGCAAGGCGAAGAAGATTGCCCAAGCCCGCGCAGAGATGTCCCTGGTGGGCAAGGAATATGGTGAGTTGGCCACGCGTCTGGATCAGATTGACATCCGCGCACATTCCCTGACTTCCCCGTTCGCGAATGCCACCATGCGCAATGAGTGGGAGGAAGTCCGTGACCGCTTCTTCAATATCCACGGCCAGGTGGATTCATTGGGCAATCTCACCTCACAGTCCCCGGATGAAAAGTACCTTGAGCAGGCCGATGCCATCCACCAGGCCGCAGTGACCACGCGTGAGGTCAGCTACGCGGAGGACAACATTGACAAGCTTTACCGTTTGGAGCACGGCGATGACGTGGTTCGTCGTACTGAGTTGCAGGCGCTTCGCGATGACGTCGTTGAAGCCCAAGTCGCCCTCGACGATGCAGAATCCGGCCTCTACCGCGAACTTCAAAACCTGCGCGAACGGGCAGACTCCATGATGAACCGGACCCAAGACTCCGGTTTCTTGGACGAATACGTACTCTTGCTTGGTGATTACCGCACCGCCCTTGAGCAGCTACGCAAGCAGAAGTTCGACGACCTCGATGAGTCCGAGAACACCGCACTGGTTGCCCCAGGTATCACCAGCCCCGACTACCGCGTGGGCTACGGCTACAACAACTTCGTTCCATTCTGGGCGCTGAGCACCTGGCACTCCACCAACTCCGCCGCCCAATCCTCCGGCAGCGGTGGCGGCGCCAACACTGGATTTAGCTCTGGCTTCTCTGGTGCGGGTGGCTCATCGAGTTTCTAGTGCCTAAGACTCCTGACTTACTCACAGGTTCTGGCTAACAACTGCGAGCCAGGACCGGAGTACAGTTTTTCCGTGGAATCAAGAAGTTATTCCGTGGAAAGACCGAGGGCTCGCCTTCTTCGCCATACACCTTCACCCGCGCAGGCGGTGGCCTTAGGTTTCTTAGGCCTCATCGCGCTGGGAACCCTGGTGTTGAGCATGCCGGTGGCATCATCCACAGGCGAAGCCACCGGATTTATGCCAGCCATTTTCACGGTGACCTCAGCCGTTACCGTAACTGGCCTGGCCGTGGTTGACACCGGCACCCACTGGAACGGACGAGGCCAAGCGATAATCCTGCTCTTTATCCAGGTCGGTGGCTTCGGCATCATGAGCATCACTTCGTTAGCGGGCATGCTGCTGACCGGGCGCATGGGGCTCCGGTCTAGGCGCTACACCCAGGCAGAAAACCGCTCTTTGGGCACCGGCGATATCGCCCGCACCGTGTTTGCTGCGCTTGTCATCACTGTCCTTTGTGAGGCAGTCGTAGCGCTCATCACCGCGGCGCGGTTTTCAATCGAATAAGGGATGACTCTCCCACGGGCGTTGTGGGAAGGCCTGTTTCACGCTGTATCAGCATTCAATAATGCCGGCTTTGGACTGCGCAGCGACAGCCTAGTCTCTTACGTCGGGGACGGCTGGATCATTCTTCCGCTGGCATTCGCACTCATTACCGGCGGACTAGGCTACCCCGTGGTTTCTGAGCTCTACGACAGGATTCGCGAACGGTGGAGACGAGGGGGCATCGGCAAGCAAAGCAAGCTTTCCGTCACCACCAAAGTAACGCTGCTGGGCACGAGGCTACTCGCCGCGTTCTTCCAGGGTGTCACCCCGCGTACCGCGGGTTTCAACTCCATTGATTACGGTGAAGCACAGCCGGTCACGCTCATGGTCACGGGGCTTTTGATGTTCATTGGCGGTGGCTCTGCCGGCACCGCTGGTGGTATCAAAATCACGACCGCAGCCGTTATCCTCGCGGCTATTATCGCGGAAATCCGTGGACACAATGAGACCACCATCGCGCACCGAACGATTAGTCAATCCGTTGTCCGGCAGGCGCTTGCCGTAGCATCCAACAGCGTGGTGATTGTGGTTGTAGCCGTGGCTGCCATTCGTATTTTCGAGCCCAACTTTAGCGGTGAGTCCATCACTTTTGAAGTCATCTCCGCGTTTGCAACTGTTGGTCTTTCCACCGGTATCACCGCTGATCTGGGTGCTCCCAGCCAGCTCATTCTGTGTCTATTGATGTGCATTGGCCGAATTGGTCCGGTAACCCTAGTGGTTGCGCTGGCTGCCCGGCACTCTGCCCGCCGATTTACTTATCCTGAGGAAAGGCCCTTCATTGGCTAACACATTTGGCCGTATTCGCGGTCGTATAGAAATCTCCCCCGTCGTGGTCTTAGGCCTGGGCCGTTTTGGCGCATCGCTGGCAGAGGAACTCACCTGCCACGGCGTGGAAGTCCTTGACATGGATTCTGACGCCAAACTGGTTCAGGAGTGCTCCCGCTTTCTTACCGATGCCGCCGTCGGTGACACCACCGACCAACAGACCCTGGTGCAATTCGGCGTCCACGAGGTAGAAAGAGTCGCCCTAGGTATCGGCTCCAGCCTGGAATCATCCATCCTGACTGCCTCCAACCTGGTTGACCTGGGTGTGCAGGACATCTGGACAAAAGCCGACTCCGATGCCCACGCCAAAATCCTCACCCAAATCGGCGTGCACCACGTCGTCCGCCCTGAGCGCGACACCGGCCGGCGCGTCGCTCACATCCTGGGCGGCCGCTTCAAAGACTTCGCCCAATTCGACGAGGACTACGGCATGATCAAGCTCTCCCCACCTGCCATACTAATCGGCAAAGCAATCGACTCCGACCGCCTCTGGAAGAAATTCCACGTCCGCGTCATCTCCGTACGCAGCAATGACGTGTGGGAGCCTCTAGCTGCGAATCGCACCCTATCCCCCGATGACCAAATCATCATCGCGGGGGCTCCAGAAGACCTGGAGAGGTTTGCGAATAGCTAGGTCGATCCTTGTGATTCTCATTAAGACGCTACCCAGAATGAAGCCCCGCTGTATTGTGAATCCCTCGAACGCACAGTTTGAAGTTATCAACTGATTAACATCACCCCCGCGTGTGCGGGGCAAATCAAGAAAATTTGATTACACCAAACATAATCATTGGATCATTCCCGCAAACGCAGGACGCGAGCTACCAATTGTACAGCAGCCCAATTAACTGTTGTGCCTTGGAACCGACGACAATTTTTGAATCTAAGCCGACAACTGTGGGGCAAATGGCAATCTATATTCTCCCGTAACTCCTCCGATTCCGTCTTCTAGCGGATGAAAGTTAATCTTCAACCTGTCATTGCATTCCCCCGCGTATGAAGCAAAGCTCTCCGAAGCAAAAGACCGCGCCACTAGTCCCGGACCATCCCCGCGTGTGCGGGGCAAAGTAGAAATGGCGTTGCCAGAAGCAACCGTCAATGGGACCATCCCCGCGTGTGCGGGGCAAAGCCAACCTTGCCTTCCTTGCGTGTTTCCACCTTGGGACCATCCCCGCGTGTGCGGGGCAAAGTCTGTAGGTAAGGCGCGCAAAGCGTCGAGGGTGGGACCATCCCCGCGTGTGCGGGGCAAAGCTAGTGACGTTCGCTGGCCGCTCTTGCTATGAGGGACCATCCCCGCGTGTGCAGGGCAAAGGGCAAGTTTTTCTTGTGGGACAGCTCTTTGATGGGACCATCCCCGCCTGTGCGGGGCAAAGAAAGCGATTGTGTCGGTGACAATATCGGGCTTAGGACCATCCCCGCCTGTGCGGGGCAAAGACTTCCCGACCTGCTATTTTACAACCCCAGACGGTGGTTTTGATGCAACTTGTTCAATAGGCAGGTCTCCTTTCTAGAGCAGCGAGGTTTGAGTTCGTGAGAGTATCGCTTACTCATTTAACCTGATTCGCTATTTTGGTGTCCACCTCCGACATGGGATTTAAATATTATTTGTCGGCGCTAAGAATTGGCTCCCAGAGCTTGACTTGCTGAGAAGCATACGTGCTTGTTGACCTCCAACGAAGCACTGGAACCGCAGGAACCGGAGTAATAAATAGGTCTCGCAGCTCATCCAACGTCACCCAAAAATCAGGCACAGGAATTCGAAGTTCATTTTGACTTACCCCGACCCCGTATTCCGAAGGTGGCATTCCTAAAGCAGCCATCCCGGCAATGGACCATGCCAGATGATGTTCTGAATAAAGGAATTCGGTCTCACCTGTTAAGCGAGTCTCTATAGAAGTATCCAACCCACCATTCTGCTTTCCAGGCACCTGCGGCGAGTCTGGCTCAAACAAGGAAGCTACACGTGCATCAGGATCTTCTGTTCTTAAGATCCCGAAGGGGTTTCCGTTTCGTAGGTGGATCGGCAAAGAATAAAACCGACCGCCTTGAGGTTCTGGTTGGGCATCAAAGAGCATAGATTCCATCATTGGAGCGATATCTAGCATTTGTTCCCGGAAATGGGTTCGCCATTTGTTCTTCTTGACGATCTTGCCGAATTCCCCTTCAACTCCCTGTGCGCCGAGTTCCATAGCGTCAAGGACCTTAGTCCACGATTCAGAATCCCAAACGATGTCTGCGCTCGCGGAAATCTGCACAAGTCCTTCTCTGACGCGGAAGCACGCTCCCTGTCCTGCCGCAGCCAGCGCACCTATTCCGCCGAACAACATGTTTAAGGAGTATGGGCGCATACCTGCGAGACTGACGTAGTCACGCTCAGTATCAGGTTTCTCCGGTGCAAAAAACACATCTAAGTCAGCCCATTTAAGCCCCTTCTTTTTAGGTTTACTGGAGGACATGTGGTCGGCAATTCGAAGCGTAGTCTCCAGCATCGCCAGTCCCCATGGTCCAAAAATGCTCTCGAGTTCTTCATATTGGTTGGTAGAAAGAAGGATCTTTCCTGCATGATTGGTTATTCGCCTTCCCCAGCCGTGGTGGGTAGTAATCAAATACCTAACTAGTGCTGCCTTGACGTTTTCACCGCTTACTGACTGGGCGGAGAGAATTTCATGACGCCAACCAATCGGCATGAGTCCTCTATTAGCTGCCAAAATCGACCCGCGTGGTTTTGCCAATGGTTCATCAACAAAATTGTTGAAATGCTGCTGAAATTTGGTATCACTTTTTCCAAAATCATGTTTCAGACCAGCCTCCTGGAGAGTTGAAACAAGTTCATCGGAAAGCCCAATTAGGCAAGCAGATTCTTCGGCAGTCTCCGAGACTTGAAGGCTATGGTCTGCCAGACCAACGGGAGAGCCATGGTCCTTCTTAACCGTTTCCCGCCCCACTGCCACAAACCTGCCGGAAATACTTAGACTGTTATCCAGTTCAAGTTCTGAAATTTTCTCTTTGAGCTCGACTTTGACGTGCTCAAGCAAATCTTGCTCAAGCTCAAGCAATTCAAGTGTGCGATTCTGCCCAAGCAACACTCCGGCGTCAAAGTAGCCTTGTCCTCGTTTCAGCACTGCGAGCATCGAGTGATCCTCGACTTCTTGATCGGGTTTGGCCCCGACACCCGTCCAACCGTTTTCGAGACTATACCCACCAGCAGTAGTTGAAAGCACCAAAATGGCATCGGCAAGCAGTTCATCGCTACTGCTCGGTTGAACCCAAGTTTCGCCTCGCCGAATACGGCAAGAAACTCGAATACTTGCTGCCGGTTCTTCCCGAGGCGCCCCAGCGGTCGTATCTGAGAACTTCGCGTCGCCCTTTCCCGAGGTCACAAACTTCTTCGCTGCCCAGAGAGGGATAGTAATTGTCTCCTCCCGAAGAATTTGATTCTGGTCGAGAATATCTAAGTTTTGCCGCCAAGCTACAGTGATGCTTGCCCGGTCAACACGATCTGGTCCAAAAGCCAACGCCTCCCACGGAGCAAGTGCCGTAGGTCGTGTTGCAGTCAACCGAGGCAAGAACGGATTCACACTTACTGTCCGCGCTTCGTCTTCCCAAGTATCAGAGGGGATCTCCAACGCGCCGAAATGATCAATAAAGCCGTCTACTGCAGTGCGCTCCAGCACGTCCAACGTTGAATACAGTTGCTCCTCCCCATAAATAGCCTTAGACGGCTCATCATTCGGGTTGGCTACTATGGTGGCTCTTACAATTTTGCGTAATCCTGAACGATTAAATCGCCCGAACCTCTGAACCAGGGCTGGTAAAGAAGCAAGCTCTGTGATTAAGGCACACGCATCCAGATCGACTCCTACTTCAATCGTTTGAGTAGCAACGACGATGCTATTCTTGCTGAACTCAATGGATGTACGATCTAAGGGCCGAATGGTGGATGTCAATAGGTGCAAGCGGAGATCCTGATCTTTTTGCAGCTTTTTGGCAATACCATTCCTGATGCGCACAGCAGAGTCAATCGTATTTGCAACTACGATTATGCCATCACCGCCGTCCCCATCTCTGTTTAGCCAAGCCTCGCAAGTTGCAGCTACTATTTTGTCCACGGTCGTGCTGGGAGTATCCACCGTGACAATCACTGCGGGTTTGGAAGCATTAACTTTAGCCTTCGCTACCGGTGACGGATCACCAATTAAACTGCCGACGAATGCGTGCCCCTCTAAATAAGGCGGGACTGTCGCCCCTAAGACGATGGTCTGGCCCAGTGGCAGAATTTCTTCAAATTCACTTTGGATCGATTCGGCTTCCCGCCACATCTTTACGGTAGCTGGTACTAAATGCGGTTCATCAACTAATATCAGCCGATCTACACCTGTTAATGCAGCGTGTAATGGCAGCGATCCCGGTGCGACACCCACCCCGCGAAACAGAGTTCGAGATGCGAGCTGCGTAACTGTACAGGTAATGATTTGAGCACCGAATGGTCTCAACCAATCCCGGGAGCTTGGTTTTCCCCCATGAAGCGAAGTTACGTTAAGTACGCCTTGGTCCCAATCTTCCGGAAGCAATGAACGCAGCGCTTCTTTTATGGGGTTTAACGCGGAATCTTCTTCAATGGCAACTGAAATCTTTTTTGCGTGTGTCTCAGCATCATCTACGACAAGGCGTCGCTCCACCGTAAGAAAAACCCGGAGTGGAAAGGATCTGCCTTCTTTCCCATGCTCGTGGATCTGGCGTGCAAGTACCCAAATGGCAATATCCAAAGTGGACGTTTTGCCAGCGCCCGTGGGAGCAGCGACTTGGTCTGGCCACGACTGTTCTTCCCATACCTGGGCTGCCAATTGTGCCTGCCAAAGAAATGGTGGATACCCATGGACAACGCCGTAGAAGTCCTCAAAAGTTGGGAACGTTGAGGTGCCTGCGGCCGTCGCGTCAGCCCCCATGTCAGAAACACTATTCCCTGACATCAAGTTTTCCTTCCAATCGGTAATCTGGCATCAATACACCGCTTCCGGTTTCTGTATCGAGAAGCAGCGGACCAGCAATTTTTTCAGGAGTCTTCAATGAAATATGCCAAGCTCGATGCTGGTCATCTACACCGAGTCTTTGCTGGCTCGGGCGAATCGGTGACGAGGAAATTTCAAGGATCTCTGCTTCTGGTATTCGTGCAAGCACCTGCTGAGACGCCACCCATTTATCAGGGTGCGCGATAAAAGGAACTGCAGTCATCCAATAGTGCGCAGAACGCATCCAGTATCGCGGTTGCAGGGACGCAGTGCCTCGGTCTTCCCCGAGTAAGTCGAAATTGAATTCAGGATCGAATTCAACCCCCTCACGAGTAAGCACACCCATTCCCACTGCTGAACCATCCAAATGTGGGTTTCCTGCTCTTGCCAGGACAAAAGCTCCCGTGTCAGTTCCGCTCTTAACCAAACGGACGACTCGCAGCGCGCTTTCTAGTTTTGTAGGACGAGCAAATGGAATGCAGATAAGATTCAGCCCACCATCTGCGACTGGGACAGCTGGAGCATAGCTTTCCAATCGCACACGGTGATCAACTCCAATTGGTTCGCGCCCAGCGTCACTGAACTTAGAATTGTAGCGCTCTACTAGCCAATCCAAATACGATCGACTGGCTGACCGTAGCTTTGTTCCACCTCCTGGTGTGGGTGCAAAAATGGTGTGTGAAGCGGCAAGCTCTCTTTGCAATGAGACAAGAGGTGCTTTTGAAATCTTCAAAAGCACAAGGTCCATTTCCCGCCCCAAATAGGGCACTTCCGAACACAATCTCCTTAGCGTTTCCTCGGATTCTGATGAAAGCTCAAGGCTTGGCCACACAAAATACAATTTATCTGTAATTGTGAAGTGCCCGTTAACGTTCTTTTCAACCTTTCCTCCACGTTCTCCGAACATGTGCTGGGGGCTGAGTACTTTTCTTTCTGCCTTTGTTCCTGCGGGAACCGACATCGGTCCCGACATAAAAGACCTGCTAGTTCCTGTGGAATAAGCTGGTGGTGCTATGATTTGCGGTGATTGAGCTCCCGAGATCTCTTCAACCACTTTCCAAGCACGCTTTTGATCATCAGAATGTGCCGCTGCAGCGACTAATGCCGATAGCAACCTTCCAGGCGATGGTGGATATGCTGAGCCAGACTCAGCATGACCAGAATATGTTCCGGCGATAAAGTTAGCTGAGATTGTCAAACTCACTGCTACTCCTTATCAGTCTTCGTGGTATTAGACTCCTCCAAAAGAGTGAGAGCGCGGGCGGTGACGATTACTTCTGGGAAATTGGCGCGAACTGGCTCGGCAAATTTCAGAGCGTCAGGAAGCGCTGCATAGGCTTTTTTGAATCCATCAATAGCGCCTTCCAATTCAATATCAAAAGTGGTCGTTTCCCCGTCGAAATCGACCAATTCGAAACCACTGTTGGCTTTCCCTGTGACCAAATCACAGCCGGAGCGTAAGAATCCTTCCCGTGCAGCAGCAAGAATTCCAAATATACCCAACCAGGCCAAAACTTCTGCCATTTGTTCCGCTGCCTGAGGAAAGTCTTCCGCCAACTGCTTGTCTGAGAGCTGTAGGTGTCTGAGATGAGTCAGTGAGATTGACGCACGGCGCAAGATGCTGTCACATGCGAATACCTGTGGTGTCGGAGTGTTAGGAATCAGCCCTAAACCAACCGCGGATGGCTTTCCATTCTTGCTGGAATCTGGAATCATGGCTGCTGTCTTTGGATCACGTTTAAGCCCCACTTCTGTAGAAATGCCACCGAGCAAGTCTCCCTTGGTTGCGCCATAAGACACTGGCTGAGCATCGTACCCAATTACCGTGGAAGATAACGCACGCGCCCATTTATGACGACGTTGAGCGACGGACGATAGCCAGAATCCGAAAAGCGCTGACCCTGGAAAGTAGCGAAAGAGAAATTCTGCCTTATTCGCAGACGCCTCCGAAATGAACTGGTAATGCTCACTTTCTGGGTTTTCCCAAATCTGTTTTCCGTCTACCTCTGCGTGACGAATGTAGCTGTCAACATGACGGTGCGCAGCAGTCCAATTGCTGGCATTTGCTGATTCCAAATCATTCCGCAATGCACGCGCAAGGACAGATGCAGTGTACTGAGTTTGTTTTTTGTCGCTTTTTGCAAACTTCTTGATTGCCTCTCCCGCAATCTTTTCCAATTGTTCATCTGAAATGTTCTCAGAGGTCAAGTAGAAACCAGGCAGCTCGATTCCAAGCCGATGGGAGTTCGTGAGAATGCATTGCTCAATGAGGCCTGCCTCCGCCCCTAAAGAATTGATGACGACCGCACGACGGTGAATGAATGCACCATTGTCATCTGTCAGGTATGCCCGGTACCCACTTTGAGAATCTGGAACCGGATGCGAATCCGCACTAGCAAAGGCAGGAGCTTTTTCTTCGCGGCCAATGTACGTCGGCGGTGCAACCGGGGTTCCTCGTCCACCAGTCGGAATCAAATCTCCCAGATACCGAACCGCCACGTAATTATTAAATGACATGTTCTGATTTGAATTGCTCATCATTTTCCTCTCATTTGGCTGCAACTTTCGTTGCGTTAAGTAATCTTTTCCAGTTGAAGTAGCCCACATCCAAAATTCTTCGATCGCCCGAAGCCTTGAAAAAGGGCCGAATTCGCCTTATCTGCATCAATCACGTTCACAACTGCACTGAATTGCGCGCCAGATAAGTTCAAATTTCGTGCTTTGAATTTCTTCGTCGCTACCACCTTCCAGGATTTGATAGTCAATCCACTGCGCTCCAATTTCTTTGTCAACCAATCCTGTACCTGTTCATCTGGCACTGGGACTCGCTTGTTTCGAATCGCAGGACGATTCGGAAGATTCCAAATCTCATCGGGAACGCGCGAAGTTGGGGTGTGACTCACTTCCACCATTCCCTCAACCTGGAAATCCTTCTCTTGCTCAAATACTGGACTAAAAGGCACCTCTTCCACTGCAACATCGGTGGTAGATTCCAATCTCACCCCGGAGCTAACCAACAATTCATCCGGGGAAACAATCGCCCAGAGCAGCTTTGCAGCCTCACGCGGTGAGGACTTATCCAAGGCCGTCGGAACAAGCAAAGCCATAAGCAGCCTGTGCCCAACTGCTCTATCTTGCTCAATTCTTCGCATCAGATTTCTTGGCACCGTTACTCGATAGCGAACCACTTGCCTATCTGTCATTTGCTCATTCCACGTTTCTGTCTCTTTTTGCATTTTCCGCCAAAAGATTGTGCGGTTAGTCAGTCAATCTAGCCTGGATAGGCGACATTCTCTCCACATCTCAGAATTTCGACCAACACTACCGAACATAATCATGTTAAAAACTCTCCCCTAAGCCCAATAATGCCGATTTCTCAGAGCCCTTGTTCCCCTGAAGCTTCTTCCCCAACGAGGCCGAAACCCCTTGTCCGCCCCTCTTCGACCCGTCTACCTGAAGCGAAAGCTGGGTCAAGCGTAAGAACACCAGCCATTCTCGAACGCCTTTACGGAACGGGGGTAGTGCTTCCAACCCCGTTTTCTCCAGAATCAGAATTTTGCGCGGTCTTGATGAATGGGAAAATCAATCTATTTTCAACGCGTTCGTCACCCAAAATTTCTAACCATGGCATCAGAACCGACCAATTCGGTCCAATGCTTTTCACGACAGGCAACACCCCCACTATGGGGCATTTCCGCAGCGTACGAATTTGTAACCGCCCGTTCGGGCAAAGGCAGTGAGCAGTCACCATATTCACGAGTTCAGAACACTGAGAATCTGAAGGTACCCGAAACATTTCCTGTCAGACTTCTATAGGCTCGCCGACGTAGACCTCAGATACGCAGTCGCTCATCAGCGGGTCAGCAAAACAATTTGCAGTTTCAATTGCTCGCAGATGTGCCCAACACATGGAAGTGAGCCTATGACCGCAAGTAAGCAAGCTGATACTCAGATTGACCTCATTTGGTTGTCCGAGCAGGACATGATCGACGCCGGCGTAACCGATACCGCCAAGTGCGTGGAAACCATGGAAGAAACGCTCATCCTCCTCGATAAAGGTGACTACCGGATGGCAGGGGCATCTGCGAACTCGCACGGCGCACAAATTAACTTCCCCGATGAGCCGGAGCACGAGGGTATGCCAGCTAATGGCCCGGACCGTCGTTTCATGGCGATGCCGGCTTATATTGGCGGACGCTTCAACAACACTGGTGTGAAGTGGTACGGCTCCAATGCTGAGAATCGTAAGCATGATCTGCCGCGCTCGATTCACGTTTTCGTCCTCAATGACACGGTCACTGGCGCACCAAAGGCCATCATGTCTGCCAACTTGCTTTCTGCGTACCGCACCGGTGCAGTCCCAGCAGTCGGTGTTAAGCACCTGGCGGTAGAAAACGCCGAAGAAGTTGGCATCATCGGGCCGGGTGTCATGTCGCGCACCATTTTGGCATCGTCATTGACGCAGCGTCCTTCCATTAAGCGCGTAAAGATTAAGGGCCGCACCCCAGCTTCCACCGAGCGCACCGCAACCTACCTGCGTGAACAGCACCCGGGCATTGAGTTCACCGTCGTGGAGACTGAGCAGGAAGCGATTGAGAATTCCGATATTCTCATCGCTGGCACCTCTACCTCGCAGGATGGCCCCATGGGCTTCCCGTACTTTAATAAGAATTGGCTCAAGCCCGGCGCGCTAGTTTTGGCTCCGGCAGCGGCACGTTTTGATGATGACTTCATCCTTGAGGGCAAAGCCCGCCTGGTCGTGGACTACAAGGGTCTGTATGCCGAGTGGTTCAATGAGAACGGCCCGGATGTCACCTATGAGCGCCTGCTGGGCATCCCGGGTAACCGCTGGTGGGACTTGGTTCAAGATGGCACTTTGAAAGAAACTGACATTGCAAACATCGGCGCGATTGCAGATGGTAATCAGCCGGGACGCACCAATGATGAGGAAATCTTCTTCTATTCCATCGGCGGCATGCCGGTAGAAGACGTAGCATGGGCTACAGATGTCTATGAACAGGCATTGGTAAAGAAGCTCGGCACTCCACTGAATTTGTGGGATAGCCCAGCTCTTTCCTAATTCGTCCGTATCAACAATCAACCCCAATTCACACACGAAGGCGTGTTTTTACAGTGAGCTTTAAAGCTTTCTCAGTCCAAGAAGTAATCGACTTTATTCAGGCTGAGGAGGTGCGCTATTTGGATATCCGTTTCAGCGATATTTTCGGCGCTGAGCACGCGCTGACTGTGCCTGCCCGCCTTCTCTCGGAAGAAACTGCCAGCGAAGGCTTTGCTTTCGATGGCTCCTCCATCCCTGGATTCGCCACGGTAGATAAATCGGACATGATTTTGGTCCCGGATCCACAAACCGCATATGTCGATCCTTTCCGTGATCACAAGACTTTGAACATGCAGTTCTTTGTCCGGGATCCGCTCTCGCAGACCTCGTACAGCCGTGATCCGCGCTCCATCGCGCAGAATGCTCAGGAGTATTTGAAGGAAACGGGCATCGCGGATACCTGTTCCATCGGCGCGGAGGCGGAGTTCTACGTCTTTGATTCCGTGCGCTATTCCTCCGGCGTCAACCACTCTTTCCACCACGTTGATTCGGATGAAGGCTGGTGGCGCTCGGGCGAGGAAACCATGATGGATGGCAGTCCGAACCGCGGCAACCAGATTCGCATCAATGATGGCTACTTCCCTGTCGCACCCTATGACAAGACCATCCCGGTGCGCGATGACATTGTCTACAACTTGGAGAAAATCGGCTTCGATATCGAGCGTTTCCACCATGAGGTGGCCACGGGCGGTATCCAGGAGGTCAATTACAAGTACTCCGATCTGCTGCACGCCGGCGATGACATGCAGGCGTTCAAGTACATTGTCCGCAACACCGCCGAGGCCCACGGGCAGACCGCGACCTTTATGCCTAAGCCATTGGCTGGCGATGGCGGCTCCGGCATGCACGCCCACCAATCGCTGTGGAAGAACGGCAAGCCACTGTTTTATGATGAGACCGGTTACGCCGGGCTTTCCGATGTCGCCCGCTACTACATCGGCGGCCTTCTCAAACACGCGCCGGCAGTCCTGGCTTTGACCAACCCGACGGTGAATTCTTACCGTCGTCTCTACTCGGGTTTCGAGGCCCCCGTAAACCTGGCCTACTCCCAGTCCAACCGCTCCGCGGCCATCCGCATCCCGCTGACCGGTGATAATCCTGCCGCCAAACGCATCGAGTTCCGCGCGCCCGACCCATCCGCCAACCCATACCTGGCGTTCACCGCACAACTCATGGCAGGCATCGACGGTATCTTAAACCGCATCGAACCCGGCGAACCAGTAGATAAAGACCTCTACGAGCTCGCCCCCGAAGAGCTCAAAGACATCCCCCGCGTCCCTCACTCACTGGAAGCCTCTCTCGATGCCCTCGAGAAAGACCACGACTTCCTCACAGCCGGCAACGTCATGAGCGAAGACTTTCTCGACGCCTACGCCCGCCTCAAATTCGACCGCGAAATCCAACCCCTACGCCAAGGCCCATCACCGAAGGAATTCGAGCTCTACTACAACGTTTAGTTAGCTTTTCTCCCGAGAGCTTATAGCGCAATAAGAACTCGTACCGGGCCCAGATATTGGTCCAGTACGAGTTCTCAGGTTTTGCGGGCGCTCCCTATTTTTAAGACACCACCGGTTAGTTCAAACTGAAGGAATAGCTGCCGGTGAGACCGTTGTGGATTTCCACGGAATAGCTCTGGCCGTTAGCGTTAGCCCCCTCAATCAGAGACTCGACTTCCTGCGCGTTGTAATAGCGGCTCAGCCCCAAGTACAGCAGCAGCAATAGGAACATCTCCACCACGATAATTGCGGTAACCACCATGGGTGCTGTTGCTCGGGATTCCGTCTTGACTGTATCTGCTTCTGCCATTCGAACCGGTATCCTCCCGCGTGCTTGGCTGCCCCAGAGTCAGTGGTGCCCTCCACACCGGAAGAGTCGCGGCTATCAATGACCGGGTTTCGCCGTTATCGTAGCACTGATCAATTAGATTCTTCTTCTCTGCGTGTGACGTATACATGGCATAGAAAATCAAGCCACCACCAGTAAGAATGCCAATGAGAGCAACCCCTCCCTATATAATTGCGGGAGCGATTCGAAGGGATGCCCCAGAGTTATCAGGCTGGCGTATCTGTTCCGGATCGTAGCCATTGTCAGCAATCACCTGATCGATCTGTTCATCGGACAGACCTGCTAGTTCAGACTCAGCTGCGTCGATCTCAGCTGCGGTGACGCGATCATGATCGATTTTGTCTTCATTGAGCCGGAATTCATCTGCCTCGGAGTCGTAGTACACAGCTTCAGCCAAAGCCAGCGGGCCTTGAACATCAGGATCAGACTCTTGTGCATTCGCTACTGGGGCTACGGTGCCTGTAATTACCACGGCTGCAGCCAGCAGTCCGGCCAAGCCGTTCCTAAGATTCGATGAGACGGTCACTGAAATCCCTTCCTATCAAAACAGCCACCTCGAAGTACTACGAGGGGCTGCACCTGTTGTGGTCGAGGCCACCGTAACAACAGGTCTTGAAGCACACAATGGTTCTATTTGAAGTTCTCGTCCACGAACGTCACCAACAGGAAAATATAAATATATCTACAATTTTGCACCGGAAATTTAATGCAACCCTTCAATAGTTTCCATTGCAAAAGACTAATAGCAGCTCGGAAGGGTAAGTCCTCCCCGACAGAAACTAAAAGACATGTCCTTTAAGGCTTCACCAGACTGCAGAAACAACATAGGTTAGTGAATTAACTCATATTTATTTCAAAAATGCACCCGGACAATCAGGCGGCCTGTCAAACGCGGCGCCTGAACTACCCTCACACTCTGGACGCTACCCATGAAAAGCAATACAAAGGATTCTGAAATAACTACAACTCTAGGCAACTAGATCCATGCGCGAAATTTGATTTTTCGGACATAGGTGAATTTTAATATTGAGCTAAGCTCTACGAGGATCTGGAAATCCTAATCGATCCGAGGTTTATTACAACGATTAACACCTTGAAATAGAAATCCTGATCTCCCGCCACTCGATTGGCGCTTTTCAAGCATTTCTGCGAGCTCGTCACGGGTATTTTCATGAAAAAGATCTACGACATGATTCTTCAGCTTCGTCAGTCGCAGCGTAGCCTCACTCCAGTCGCTTGCGGATTCCCAACTACGGATAGGTTTCAGTTGTGAACTTAGTTTTCTAAGCCGCTCGTTGTCCAAGGGATGACCAAAAATCCTCTCTCGCGAGTTCAGTGCAATGAGCCGGTTGATTTCTTCGCCCTGATTCTCAGTTCCAACAACCCAATCCACAGATTGCAATCGTTCGATCATCTCTTTGATGCTTTCTTTCGATTGCACCAATTCCAAGACCAGCGCCATGCGCCTATTCACTGGAAAGATAATCTGTGGGGTATTAGCTAGCCCAAGACTCACCACGCTGTTCGTGATGCGCTTCAAATCGGCAAGCACTACGGGGCGATCTCCAGAAACTAGAACTGGCTGATTGAAAAATAGAACCGTCCATCTGCGTATCAAAAGTAGAGCTTTGTAGGGTTCCTTGGTAAAGCCTTTTAATTGCGAAAAGCTGTTCTCAACGGTAGTAAGAAATCTGGGCCCTTCGTCCCTTAAATAACTTTCCCACATTGACGACCACTCATCATCAGAAACCAACTGCCCAAAACTTAACTCGTGAAATAGACGCATCCCATCCTCAGGGCTTCGTCGCGCCATATCCCGAATCGCCATATTGTTAAAGTCATTCGACGCAAGGCGAAAATCTTCACCTCTCACCCACTGCGCTAAGAGAAACTCGGCGATGTCCGCCTTCCCTTTTCTCCCGATGTATCTCTGAGACTCCAATCTCCGCAGTGCATCCGCTGCGTTGCTTTCAACGACGCTCAGGTGTTCTTCAAATTCAAGTGGCGAGACTGATAAAGACTCTGAATTCCTGTAATAGTCGTTTACGGAAAACGCTTTAGAAGCAGAGATAGTATATGAACCACCTCCCAATTCCTGCACACAAATATTTCCCTCAAGTGCAAATGCTTTGAGATAAAATTTTGGGATTAAATGATGCCGTTTAGCAGGTTTGCTCACCAATAGAGAATTCCTTTTCAAATCACGGACTACATATGTCTTGTGCTGAAGGACTCCCCCAGTGCCTAGTAACCGTATTCTATCCTATTCCCGACGAGCTTTCAGCCTGCAGCGAGTACATTTAAAAGATGGCATAAGAAGTTGTGACTGGCATTCACCGTCTATGTGTTGAGTCAAAAGAAGTTGGATCTACTTACATCAGATTGTCGGTGGCCCCTCATTCCGCTACGGACCAGTGGCGCCATTTCGACTCAAGACAGACTTGGTTTAAAGGATGCCGTTAAACCTCTAAAATTCAATAATTCGATCATTCACTAGTCCAAGAAAAGCACTCGATCCTATCATCAATGACACTTTTCTACCGAATACATTGGATTCAGGAGAATAAGCTGCCACAGTAGGGCGGCACCTCGATAATCCTAAACAACTTCGCGCCTAGATTAAAAAGTACGCAGATGGCGACTCCGTTCGCGTTTGGCAAACTACACCCAAAGTAGAATCGGTTTCAATTCAGATTAGGCGTGTTGGAAAGGGCTATCGTCTTTTCCAAGACATCGACGATTGAGAACCGGGCGACGCCCCAGAGTAAAGAAGTGCAGAAATGAATGAAATTCTAGTGAATGTTGTAGACGTTGGCGAACCACCAGTAACCAAGGAAGGTGTTTTCACACTTATACGAGACAACTGGGATGATTATCGTTTCAAAACGACATTTCTCTTGACTTATGCAGAGAGATACAAGGTCCTTAACATTGGAACCGTCAAAATTGCGAAAAAAGGGATGCGCGCACCAGATAGTGGCACCTTTGTAGATCTTAAAACTAGACTTCCCAATCGGTTTCACGCTCTCGAAGACGATTATTTCTCATTGGGGCAAGATGTCGAATATTACGAACGGCTCCTCGCACTTCCCGATGGAAAGGGGAAACTAGCATTGGCAGCACTTCGTGACATCTCAGCTTCGCAAGACATTTTTGAGGCTGTGCTGAATGAGGAAGCGTTTAGCACTTCTCTCCTCCGATTTGTACCGGAAAACACTGTGACCAACCAGTTCCGCCGGATCGCTAATGGCGGGGAAACACTAATTTCGTATGGATTTAAATTCACAAAGGTGCAACCAACCAAATTAGCCCCTCCACTCGAGCTTACCTTTGAGATTAACCCAGAAGCAATGCCTCCGGAAAATGTGCACGCTATGATAGGCACTAACGGTGCGGGTAAATCAACACTTCTTAAAGATTTTTTCAAAACTGCAGTTGAAAATGATGATTCGGTGGGTGAATTTTCAAACTTAGGTGGTGACCAGCCTATCCAAAACGGGTTTCCCTTCGCTGACGTACTTCATATCTCATTCTCAGCTTTTGACGAAGAGCTTCGATACGAAACAAGTCGTTCCAGCACAATCGCAGGTCGAGTTGTTGGGCTTTCCACTCAATCACAACCACTAGAAGATCAGTTTTTCGATAGCCTTGAAGCTTGTTCAAGTGATTCCCGTCTCGATCGCTGGATCGACTTAATGAAACTCCTATCCGGCGGAGATCCTCTACTTTCGGAAATGCCCACGGATCATACTGCGGAGGGCTTTCTCGAATCAGCTAAACAGGCTTTTGCCCTAATGAGCTCTGGCCATAAGATAGTTACCCTCACGGTCACACGACTTGTTGAGCTTGTAAAAGAGAAAACCCTAATTCTGTTCGATGAGCCAGAGACGCATTTGCATCCTCCGCTACTTTCGGCACTGACCCGTGTGGTCTCAGAGATTGCGGCCAGCCGCAACGGTGTCGCCATCATTGCAACTCATTCACCAGTTGTCCTCCAAGAAATCCCCAGCACTTGTGTTTGGACTATTCAACGAAGTGGTTCCGTTTCTCGCGCATTCCGCGTTCCAATTGAGACCTTTGGGGAGTCAGTTTCTCGGCTCACTTCGGAGGTCTTCAAACTATCAATTGACAACACCGGATTTCGGAGAATACTTGCCGACCTTCTCACCAAGAACAATAAGTCGGCAGAACAGTCCCTCGACGTTCTTGGTGGCAGGCTTGGCTCGGAAGGTCGATATCTCCTCAGCTCCCTGGCATTACAGTCGGATAGTCAAGATGTATAAGATTCACGCTCCACAAATCACTGCAGCGGAAGCTTATCGCACGACAATCTCAGCCATAAGAAACCCCGAAAAGAGAAATAGGCACAGCACATGTGCAAGTGAAGTAGAGAATAAGTGCGAGGACTATGATCGTTTGGGGGAACAATACTTATTCGAAACGGCAAGCCCGCTCTCGTTCGGTGTGCCCAACTTAGGTTCCGTTGCGATGCAAGAGCTTTACGAAAAACAATTCAGCAAACTCACTGGAACTAAGCAACTCCGTGACGTTATAAGAAGTGGTGCCGAGAACAACTTGTGTCCATATTGCGGAATTGGTCTTGTTTCTCAACTCGATCACTATTTACCTAAATCAGAGTTTCATGCTGTAACCGTGCATCCTAAGAATTTGGTGCCTTCCTGTGCAGACTGCAACACTGCAAAGAAGGCATTTTTCCCGTCCTCAAATACTCCAGCTGTTTTTCACCCCTATTTTGATATTGCATTCGACATAGCTTGGCTCGACGCAACCCTAGTACGAGGACATGATGGCCACCCAGTCGCGTTGTTCGATGTGCACTCGAAGATTACGGACACGCAACTAAGAAACAGAATGACAATGCATCTGGATGTATTCAACCTTAAGAATAGATTTAGCAGCGTCGCGAGTCAGTCACTTCAAGAGTTCGAAAGCGTCTACCGGAACAGTTCTCAAAAACTCACGTTGAAAGAAGCCAAGTTTGAATTGGAATCTAATATACGTAGCCGCTCGTCGCTCAGGGAAAATGATTGCAGAGCATCAACGTACCGCGCCATGTTGACAAGCGCCTGGTACCTTATCGAATTCATACAGCTTGACTAGTTTTGCACTCGTTCTCGATGCTCTCAAAATTGCATTCTCTCAAATTAGGAGCTGGTTTGGACTGAGACAGAATCCAGAACCGAAAGTGTCCAAGCCCAGGCCAAAACTTCGCAGCTGCTTCACAGGTGGTGTGGATCGCCGTCCATCCATCGCCTCAAATTAAGATCGAAATTGGCCGACACCTTTCTAAACGTGCAACCGGAGATTTTGGTTTGTCAGAGTCTAGGCGAATGGGCCTTATTTACTACCCGATTTTGTGTTCCCCGTATCCGTTGCGAAGTCAATGACCTCACCCTGATTTTCTTCGGGACCGTCGGCTTTGGCTTTGAGTGCAGCAGCTCCCACTTCCTTACTATCTTCAACGCTCTCATCGGTTACTAATATGCGCTCTACATCCTTGCTCGCCCGCTCGATGTCTCGCTCCAAGAGGTTTTTGTAGTGGTTTTCCGCCTCTCGTTGTTTACGTCGAGAAGAAGCTTGGCGAACAATCAATGATGTTGTACCTAATGCGACTGAACCCAAAACTAGAGAAATGGCCGTCTTGGGATTACTCTTGGCTGCTGCGCCGGCACTTCGAGTCAGATCTGAAATTGCTTTCATCAAGGCAGGTGTCTGCACAGCGATCTCGTTAGCCACTTCGGGAACGGCTTCCTTAAGCATTTGCACAATCTGGCCGGTAGCGGCATCACGCACAACACTGCCTTCTACAACTAGCTTTCCAGCCTGAACGCCTGCCTCAATTGTCGCATTAGAAAGAACGTTAACTGTGCGAATTACTTCCAAATCCATCACTTTCTACCCCTTATCCTATGGGTTATTGCCTCCTCAATTGTAGTGCTATTTCGGCCACCACAAGACGGCATTCGACCTTCAATTCGAGAGTTAATTGGATTTCACAAGAACATCCACCTCAACTCCAGTCTCAAAATATAGCTTGCCTGCCAAGGCCCCTCACCAAGAGTCTTCGATCTCTGCTATGCCGTGCGAGTTTCATGTTGCACCAACGCCTTGCCCCAAATGCCCCGACGAGGATGCCTACTAACCATTCAGCCGTTCAAATCCCGGTGTTTTCTTTACCAATTCCGCAATGTGATAACAACCACAATCCTGCCCCGGACAGACCATCAGAGCCACCAATACCTATAGGCCTATAGGCGATTTCGGCACGTCAGAACCACAATAAAAAGAGCACACAGTTCCGCAATAAAGCACACAAAATCACCCACATGACATGCGCAGCCATACTTCTACCTATTGATTGATAGGAATATCGAAATCTATCTGTTAGCTTATAGGTATTCCGCTTCGGGCAGTCGTGCCCGGGGCAGGACGCTGTGCCTAACCGATTGATTAATAGAGGAGCATCCCATGGCCTTCGCAACCGTTTCCGACGTGGTCGAGTACATCAAACAAGAGGGCATCCGTTTCCTGGATGTGCGCTTTACTGATGTGCCCGGCACCGAGCACCACTTCACCATCCCGGCAGAAGAATTTGATGAAGATGCAGCCGAGCAGGGCTTGGCATTCGATGGCTCCTCAGTGCGTGGTTTCACTTCCATCGACGAGTCAGACATGACGCTGTTGCCGGATCCTGCAACGGCAACCTTGGATCCATTCCGTATTGAAAAGACGTTGAACATGAAGTTCTTCGTGCATGATCCGCTGACTTTGGAGCCGTATGCTCGTGATCCGCGCAATGTGGCTCGCAAGGCGGAGGAATATTTGGCCTCCACGGGTATCGCAGATACTTGTAACTTCGGCGCGGAGGCAGAGTTCTACGTATTTGATTCGGTGCGCTATGCCACCGAAACCAACACGGGTTTCTATGAAGTGGACTCCAATGAGGGCTGGTGGAACCGCGGTAAGAAAACCAACCTGGACGGCACGCCAAATCTGGGTTCCAAGGTGCGCGTGAAGGGCGGATACTTCCCCACCGCGCCCTATGACCAGACAGTGGATGTCCGCGATGAGATGGTCACCAACTTACAAGATGCAGGTTTTGCGATCGAGCGCTACCACCACGAGGTTGGCAGCGGTGGACAGCAGGAGATCAACTACCGCTTCAACACGTTGTTGCATGCGGCGGATGATATTCAGTCTTTCAAGTACATCGTCAAGAACACCGCGGTTAAGAATGGCAAGACGGCAACGTTTATGCCAAAGCCGCTGGCCGGTGACAACGGATCCGGTATGCACGCGCACCAGTCGCTGTGGAAGGACGGTTCACCGTTGTTCTACGATGAGGCCGGCTATGGCGGGCTTTCAGACATCGCGCGCTACTACATCGGCGGCATCTTGCACCACGCACCAGCGGTGTTGGCGTTTACCAACCCAACGCTTAACTCGTACCACCGCCTGGTCCCAGGCTTTGAGGCCCCAATCAACTTGGTCTACTCCCAGCGCAACCGCTCGGCTGCAATCCGCATCCCGATTACGGGCTCCAACCCGAAGGCAAAGCGCATCGAATTCCGCGCGCCGGACCCATCAGGTAACCCATATTTCGGTTTCGCCGCGATGATGATGGCGGGCCTAGACGGCATTAAGAACCGCATCGAGCCGCACGCGCCGGTGGATAAGGACCTCTACGAGCTTCCACCAGCAGAGCAGGCTTCCATCCCGCAGGCGCCAACCTCCCTGGAGGCCGCGCTGAAAGCACTGGGCGAAGATCACGAGTTCCTCACCGAGGGCGACGTGTTCTCTGAGGATCTCATTGAGACCTACATCCAGTACAAGCACGATAACGAGATCGCGCCTGTCCGCCTGCGCCCAACCCCGCAGGAATTTGAGATGTACTTCGACTGCTAAGTCGCACCACGAGTAGAAGATTGTGGGTCGCTGACTAGCGCCGCGGCTAGTTCCAACCCCTGGATTCGGCCTCGGCGCTTAAGCTACCCCTGGAGCAAAGAGGCAAACCCATGGATTTGAGACCAGGCCCGCAGGGCTTGTACAACCCAGAATTTGAGAAGGATTCCTGCGGTGTCGCATTCATCGCAGACATGTACGGACGCGCGACCCGCGAGATTGTGGACAAGGGTATTCAGGCCCTGGTCAACCTAGAGCACCGCGGCGCGGCAGGTGCAGAGACGAACACGGGCGATGGCGCCGGCATTCTCATGCAGGTTCCAGATGCTTTTTGCCAGGCAGTGGCTGCCGATGCCTCCTTCCAGCTTCCGCAGGCCGGCAGCTATGCCACCGGCATCGCATTTTTGCCGCGCAAGCGCATGGCGATGTTGGATGCCAAGCGCGAGATTGAAGCGATCGCTCGAGAGGAAGGCGCGCGCGTTCTTGGCTGGCGCACCGTGCCCACCGATCCTTCGGAATTGGGCCGGATGGCGTATGAGGCCATGCCGCACTTTGAGCAGATATTCCTTACCGCTGAGCGCGATGGTCGCCCGTTGGAGGGCATTGCGCTAGACCGCGTGATGTTCTTTATCCGCAAGCGCTGTGAGCGCGAGCTGGGCACCAAAAATGGTGAGGATACTATTTACTTCCCGTCGCTGTCAGCACGGACGATGGTGTACAAGGGCATGCTCACCACCCCGCAGCTGGCGGGCTTTTACACAGACTTGCGTGACCCGCGCATGGAATCGGCGATTGTGCTGGTGCACTCGCGCTTTTCCACCAACACCTTCCCGTCCTGGCCACTGGCGCACCCTTTCCGCCTGGTCGCACACAATGGTGAGATCAACACGGTCAAGGGCAATGAAAACTGGATGCATGCGCGCGAAGCGCTGATTCGCTCCGAAGAGCTTGGACCGCTCGACCGTGTGCTGCCAGTCTGCGCGCCTTCTGGTTCAGACACGGCCGTCTTCGATGAGGCCCTAGAGTTGCTGCACCTGGGCGGGCGCTCACTGCCGCATGCGGTCATGATGATGATTCCGCAGGCGTGGGAGCATGCAGATAACATCGCGCCGCAGCTGCGTGATTTTTATGAGTACCACTCCTGTCTCATGGAGCCATGGGATGGCCCGGCGGCCGTCGCGTTTACTGATGGCACGCTCGTCGGCGCCACCTTGGACCGCAACGGTCTGCGCCCGGGACGCATCTGGATTACGGATGATGGCTTGGTGGTCATGGCATCGGAAGCCGGCGTGCTAGATATTGACCCGAGCCGCGTGGTCAAGCGCACCCGCGTGCAGCCAGGACGGATGTTCTTGGTGGACACCAATGCCGGCCGCATCATCGAAGATGAGGAAATCAAAGACAAGCTGGCAACCGCAGCTCCTTACGGGGAGTGGATTCGCAGCAACTTCGTTCCAATCGAAAAGCTGCCGCAAACCCGCTATGAGTACATGCCGCATGACCGCGTGGTGTTGCGCCAGCGGGTCTTCGGTATCACCGAAGAAGACGTGGACCTGATTATCAAGCCGATGGCGACTACCGGCGCTGAGGCGATTGGTTCCATGGGTTCAGATACCCCGATTGCAGCACTGTCTTCACGCCCACGCATGCTTTTCGATTTCTTCGCTCAGCGCTTCGCGCAGGTCACCAACCCGCCGTTGGATTCTATCCGCGAGAAGAACATCACCTCCATGTTCACCCTGCTGGGCGCGCAATCTGATGTGCTCAACCCGGATGCGCAGGCCGCACGCCGTATTCATTTAGATGGCCCGGTAATTGATAACCATGAGTTCACCACCTTGGTCCACGCCAACGACAACGGTGGAGCCAAGAATTTTGGCTCCACCGTCGTGAGAGGGCTTTACCCCGTGGCGCACCACGGCAAGGGTTTGCGCGAAGCCATCGATAAGGTTTTGCGCGAAGTCGATGAGGCCATCGCCCAAGGCAAGAGCCTCATTGTGCTCTCAGACCGTGATTCCGATGAGCGCTTCGCACCGATTCCTTCCCTGCTGCTGACTTCCGCTGTGCACCAGCACATGGTGGCAGAGCGCACGCGTACCCGGGCCTCGGTGATTATTGAGTCCGGCGATGCCCGCGAGGTCCACCACCTGGCCATGCTGATTTCCTTCGGCGCGGATGCGATTAACCCGTATATGGCATTTGAGACTATCGATGAACTCCGCTTAGCCGGCCAGCTCGGCGAGCTCAGCCTGGATGAGGCGTGTTCCAATTACGTCACCGCGGCGACCACGGGCGTGCTCAAAGTGATGTCCAAGATGGGTATTGCTACGGTGGCTTCCTACCGCGGCGCACAGTTCGCTGATGTCACGGGTCTGCACCAGGACCTGCTGGATAACTACTTTGGCGGCGCGAACTCGCAAATCTCCGGCGCTGACGTGGAAGACCTCGCAGCCGACGTGGAAGCACGCCACCGCAGTGCCTTCCTGCCACGCCCAGAAGAAAACGCGCACCGCGACTTAGAGCTGGGCGGTGAATACAAGTGGCGCCGCGAGGGCGAGTTCCACCTGTTTAACCCAGAGACCATCTTCAAACTGCAGCACGCCACGCGCACCGGCAAGTATGAGATTTTCCAGGACTACACCCGCGCGGTCAATGACCAGTCCCAGCGCCTGGCCACCATCCGCGGACTTATGGAGTTTCACTCCGACAGGCCGGCTATCTCGGTGGATGAGGTGGAGCCAGTCGAGGACATCGTCAAGCGCTTTAGCACCGGCGCCATGTCCTATGGCTCTATCTCCGCTGAGGCGCATGAAACCCTGGCTATTGCTATGAACCGCCTGAAGGGCATGTCCAATTCCGGTGAGGGCGGTGAAGACCCGAAGCGCTTTGAGATGGAACCCAACGGCGACTCCCGCCGCTCTGCTATCAAGCAGGTGGCATCGGGACGTTTCGGTGTGACCAGCCACTATCTTAATAACTGCACGGATATTCAAATCAAGATGGCCCAGGGCGCCAAGCCTGGTGAGGGCGGCCAGCTGCCACCGAATAAGGTCTATCCGTGGATTGCCAAAGTGCGCATTACCACCCCGGGCGTGGGCCTAATTTCCCCACCACCGCACCATGACATCTACTCCATTGAGGACCTCGCGCAGCTCATCCACGATCTCAAGTGCGCGAATCCGGATGCCCGCATCCACGTCAAACTCGTTGCTGAACAAGGCATCGGTGCCGTGGCTGCAGGTGTATCCAAAGCGCATGCCGATGTCGTCTTGGTCTCCGGCCACGACGGCGGCACCGGCGCATCACCGCTGACCTCACTCAAACACGCCGGCGGCCCCTGGGAGCTGGGCTTGGCCGAAACCCAGCAAACCTTGTTGCTCAACGGCTTGCGTGATCGCATCCGCGTGCAGTGCGATGGCCAGTTAAAAACCGGCCGCGACGTCATGATTGCAGCATTACTCGGCGCTGAAGAGTTCGGCTTTGCCACCGCCCCGCTGGTGGTTGAAGGCTGCATCATGATGCGCGTCTGCCACCTCGATACCTGCCCCGTGGGCATTGCCACCCAAAACCCCGATCTGCGCAAGAAGTTCACGGGACGCGCCGAGCACGTGGTCAACTTCTTCACCTTCATCGCCCAAGAAGTCCGCGAATACCTCGCCCAGCTCGGTTTCCGCTCCATCGATGAAGCCGTCGGCCAAGCCCACTGTTTGCGTCAGCGGCAAGCCGCTGCCGCCAACAGTGGGACAGAAGACACCACCAAAACCGTGGCACCACAAGGTGCCACCCAGCGCGCGGACAAGCTCGATCTCTCCCCTATCTTCAAGCGCGTGGAATCACCATATTTCCGCAACCAGAATCTGCGCCAAACTAAGGAGCAGAACCACTTCCTGAACCAGGCACTGGATAACCAGATCATCGCCGATGCACAGTTGACTATCGATGCCGCCGCGGCCAAGTCCTCCGCCAACGCACCAGACTGGATGGCAGCGGGTAAAAAGCCCACGGTGGATCTGCACTATAAGGTTTCCAACCGTGACCGCTCGGTAGGCACGATGGTGGGCTCACGCATCACCCGTGCCTCCGGCGCGAAGGGGCTGCCTGCCGATACCATCAACGTGCACCTCACCGGTTCTGCCGGCAACTCCTTTGGCGCATTCATTCCAACGGGTCTGACACTAAACCTGGAAGGCGACGCCAATGACTTCGTGGGCAAGGGCCTATCCGGCGGGCGCATTATTGTCCGCCCGGCTGAATCTAGCCCGCGGCAGCTAAAGCACAACCCGGACATCATCGCCGGCAATGTCACCGCTTACGGCGCCACCAGCGGCGAGCTCTACATCCGCGGCGCTGTCGGCGAGCGCTTCTGCGTGCGCAATTCCGGCGCCACCGCAGTGGTTGAAGGCATTGGCAACCACGGCTGTGAATACATGACCGGCGGCACGGTGATTATCGCCGGTGAGATTGGTGAGAACTTCGGCGCCGGCTTTACCGGCGGCACCGCATTTATCCTGCGCACCCCGGAAGTTCTTGCGCGCCTCAACAAAGATGTCGCCAACGCCGTCGAAGAACTCACGCAAGCCGATGAAGCTTTCCTCGCAGAGACCCTGGCTAAGCACATCACCTATACCGGCTCGACAATTTCTGCGACCCCGCAGGACTTCCTCAAGGTAGTACCCGCCCCGTACCGCAAGGTCCTTAACATCATGGCCAAAGCTGAGCGCGAAGGCCGCGATGTCAATAACGCAATCATGGAGGCTGTGAAGTAATGGCTGATCCACACGGATTTCAAAAGTTTAACCGCGCAACCCCTGCGCACCGCCCGGTTCCGCTGCGCTTGATGGATTATCGGGAGGTCTACGAAAAAGCCCCTACGGGCCAGATTGAACAGCAGGCTAGCAGATGCATGGACTGCGGCGTTCCCTTCTGCCATGAGGGCTGTCCCTTGGGCAACATCATCCCCGAGTGGAATGACTTGGTACGCCAGGACCGCTGGCGCGAAGCATACGACCGCCTGCATGCGACAAACAACTTCCCGGAATTTACCGGCCGCCTGTGCCCCGCCCCGTGTGAAGGCGCCTGCGTACTAGGCATCAATGATGATGCCGTGGCTATCAAGGACGTTGAACTTGCCATCGTGGAACGCGCCTTCGCCGAAGGCTGGACCACACCAATCAAACCCAGCCTGGATACCGGCATGCGCGTTGCCGTCGTGGGCTCCGGCCCCGCAGGTCTTGCCGCCGCACAGCAACTCACCCGCGCCGGTCACACCGTTACCGTCTATGAACGCGACGACCGCCTCGGCGGACTCATGCGCTACGGCGTGCCCGAATACAAGATGGAAAAGCAGTGGATCGACCGCCGCCTGGAGCAAATGCGCGCTGAGGGCACTGAGTTCCGCACCGGTATCTCTCCTACCGCCGCGGACCTCAACGCTTTCGACGCCGTCATCTTAGCCACCGGCACTCCCGTCGCCCGCGAACTTCCCGTCGACGGCCGTGAGCTCACCGGCATCTACCCGGCGATGGAGTACCTCACCTGGCAAAACCGCGTGAATGAGGGCGACTACCCCGACTCCGCCATCTCCGCCAAAGGCAAGAAGGTTGTCATTATCGGCGGCGGCGATACCGGCACCGACTGCTTCGGCACCGCCCTGCGTCAAGGCGCAGCGAGCGTCACCCAATTCGATATCCGCCCCCGCGCCCCAAAGAACCGCGCTGCCTCTACCCCGTGGCCGATGTATCCACTGCTCTATCGCACCGCCACCGCGCACGAGGAAGGCGAATACACCATCACCGGCGACGAATCCGCCGATGAAATCGCCGCCTTAGGCCTTGCCACCAAAACACCCGGCACCACCTTGGGCAACCGCACCTTCTCCGTCAACACCGTCGAGTTCACCGGCAACAATGGCAACGTCACCCAACTCCACGGCAAGCAGGTGGAAGTCATCAATGGCCGCCGTGAGCTCATCGATGGCACCGATTTCACCCTCGATGCCGACCTCGTCCTCATCGCCCTGGGTTTCCAAGGCGCTGAGCGCGGCGGCCTCACGCACGAACTCGGCGTCTCCTTCGATGAACGCGGCCGCATGGTGCGCGATAACGACTACCGCGCCGAAACCAAGCCATTGTTCCCTGGTTTCAAACCACCTGTTTACATCGCCGGCGACAACGGCCGCGGCCAATCACTAATTGTCTGGGCCATCGCCGAAGGCCGCGCCGCCGCCGCTGCCGCCGACCGCGACCTCATGGGCGAATCCGCCCTGCCCATTCCCGTCACCCCACGCACCAGCCCGCTCAGCGTCTAGCCCAACCCAAAAGGAAACAACCTAAGACAAGAAACCAGAAATCCCCCAACAGAAAGAAGCGCGCGGCCACCGCCGCGCGCTTCTCCTCATTTCAAAATCGACCTATTCCCCGAGAGCAGCCGCTACCAAACCATCAAATAGTGGGTGCGGGCGCGTTGGCCGGGACTTGTACTCCGGGTGCGCCTGCGTTGCTACCAAATATGGATGAATATCTTTTGGATATTCAACGAACTCGACGAGCTTGCCATCTGGTGAAGTCCCTGAGAACACCAGGCCGGATCCTTCCGCAATCTGTTCACGATAAGCATTGTTGACCTCATAACGGTGACGGTGGCGCTCTGATACGTCAACGGAACCATAAACATCTGCCACCACGGATCCTTCTTGCAGCACCGCCGGGTACGCACCAAGACGCATAGTGCCGCCCAAGTCGGCCTCACCAGCAACCGCTGCTTCTTGTTCTGCCATCGTCGCAATCACCGGCGCCGAAGTAGACGGATCAAACTCCGTGGAAGAAGCATCAGCGATACCAGCATTTCGTGCTGCTTCCAGCACCGTACACTGCAAACCCAAGCACAATCCTAATAACGGCAGCTCGTTCTCACGCGCGTACGTAATCGCGGCAATCTTGCCTTCGATACCACGTCCGCCGAAGCCGCCCGGCACCACAACCGCATCCAGGCCACTCAATGTACCTGCGGCATCAGTTTCACAGTCATCTGAGGTAATCCACTTGATATGAGCCTTGGCGTGATGCGCGAACCCAGCGTGACGAATTGCCTCCGCTACAGACAAGTACGCGTCCTGGAGATCGATGTATTTCCCCACGATGCCCACTGTGACCTCCCGCCGCGGATTACGCACGCGATCCAACAGATCGCCCCACTGCTTCCAGTCCACATCACGGTATGGAAGACCCAGTTTCCGAATAACAAAAGTATCCAAATGCTCGTTATACAGAACCTCCGGGATGTCATAGATGGATGGTGAGTCCGGGCATGAGACCACTCCTTCTTCTTCCACATCCGCCATCAGTGCAATCTTGTTTTTCAGTCCCTGCGGTACTTCCCGATCACAGCGCAACACCACCGCATCCGGCACGATACCAATGGAGCGCAACTCCGCGACAGAGTGCTGCGTCGGCTTGGTCTTCAGCTCCCCTGAGGTACCCAAGTACGGCACGAGTGAGCAGTGAATGAAGAAAATATTCTCCCGCCCCACCGCATGGCGCACTTGCCGCGCTGCTTCCAAAAACGGCTGGGACTCAATATCACCGACTGTGCCCCCGATTTCTGAGATCACCACATCCGGCGCATTACCTTCGGCATCTGGTTCTGCCATAGCGAGCACGCGGTCCTTAATCTCATCCGTAATATGCGGAATAACCTGGACAGTCTTGCCCAGATACTCTCCGCGGCGTTCCTTTGCGATAACCGTGGAATAGACCTTTCCGGTTGTCACATTCGCGTTCTTTGTCAGATTACGGTCCAAGAACCGCTCGTAGTGCCCCAAGTCGAGGTCGGTCTCTGCACCGTCTTCAGTAACGAAGACTTCACCGTGCTCAAATGGATTCATGGTGCCCGGGTCGACGTTGAGGTACGGGTCTAGCTTTTGCATGGTCACCGACAGCCCCCGGGAGATTAACAGCTGGCCTGCCGATGCCGCGGTCAATCCCTTTCCGAGGGAGGACACAACGCCTCCGGTGACGAAAATGAACTTGGTCTGATGGGTGGAACGAGGTGGCATGATGCACCTTTCTGGCTACTAGTCTCTTCGCCAAAAGCACCCACGATCAGAAAACCGCAGGCGCTTTCTTAACGACCTACGGGCTTTCAGCTTATCATTTGTGTCAAACTATTTCAATAAAGCGATAGAAACCCCTCGCCCTTCAGTGTTCCAATTAACAGTTGGGATACAAACAACGCGCATAGATAACAAAAATTTCCAATACATGCAGGTAGATCAAATCGATGTCAATATCCCATGGCAAGAACCTGCCAAAATCAGCAGCGAGAAACAACCCATAAATGAGGGTATGGCCGCCAATTCCCGAGATAGGTAGTAGAATCCCAAGTACTTAATACGGAACGCCTTGACGATCCGAAAAGTAGTTCTGCCTAATCGCCTAAATATGAGGAATTCAAAATGACTAATCAGACCGTAGCCTTCGTTGGCCTCGGATACATCGGACTGCCAACTGCCGTAGTTATGGCTAATTCCGGCGTAGACGTAACCGGCGTCGACGTGAATGAAGCTAACGTCGAGCGAATCAACCGTGGCGAAGTCACCATCGTTGAACCAGGCTTGGAAGAAGAACTCAAGCAAGCGATTAAATCCGGAAACTTCCGCGCAACCACTTCGCAGGTTCACGCGCAGACCTACATCATCGCTGTTCCAACTCCTTTCACGGATACCTACGACGTAGATATGAAGTACATCTACTCTGCAGCTGAGGCTATTGCGCCACAGCTGAAGGGCGATGAGCTTGTAATTTTGGAGTCCACCTCCCCTCCCCTGACCACAAAGAAGATGGCAGACAAGATTCTCGAACTACGCCCGGACTTGGCAGCTGATGGTTCTGAGAATCCTGAAGGAAAGCCAGTTGTTTACTTCGCGCACTGCCCTGAGCGAATCCTTCCTGGCAAAGCAATGGAAGAGCTGCGCACCAACGACCGCATCATCGGTGGACAAACTGAAGAAGCCACCAGGCGTGCGACTGCGGTATACGCAACTTTCTGCAAGGCTGAGTTGCTTCCAACCAACGACGTGACTGCCGAAATGGCAAAGCTGACTGAGAACTCATTCCGCGATGTCAACATCGCCTTCGCTAATGAGTTGTCCCTCATTGCTGACAAGCTCGACATCAATGTTTGGGAGCTCATTGAGCTTGCAAACCACCACCCACGTGTGAACATTCTTCAGCCTGGTCCAGGCGTAGGCGGACACTGCATCGCAGTTGATCCATGGTTCATCGTGGCATCCGATCCTGAGAACTCGAAGCTCATCCATACCGCACGCAAAGTGAACGATGGAAAACCACAATGGGTCATCAATAAGGTTAAGGAAGCCGTCGAAAGCACTGGTGCATCAAAGGTTGCAGTTCTTGGTCTAGCATTCAAGGCCGATATTGATGATCTTCGCGAGTCCCCTGCCCTCAACATCGCCGTAGACATCGCGGAAGAACTAGAGAACATCCAATTCCTAATCGCTGAGCCTAATGTTCAAGAGCTCCCAAAGCGCCTCAAGGGCTTTGATAATGCAGAACTAAAAGACTACGGGGCCGCAATCGCAGAAGCTGACGTAGTCCTTCTACTTGTTGACCACAAGGAGTTCAAGGCTCTGAATGCCAGCCAACTAGCAGAAAAGACCGTTGTAGACACTAAGGGGCTATGGAGTTAAGGCAAACCTTCCTCTGTCAAACTCTGATCCATAATCTGCAGCGCTCCAACGATTTAGTGAGGAATGGCTGGCTCGTACGAAACATTTGCCAGCCATACCTCATTTTGTTGCGTTTACCTGCGCTGAGTTCGGAAGGATTAATAAAACGTGCTGGCATAACTCAGCTACTAGACAAAAATCCCCATCTGTAACGCTTCCATTCAGCTCGTAGTTCTTCACGGAACAATTTGTTTACCAAACGATTGGCCTTGCTGGAACAGGCTGGACAACTTTGACGATTTAACGTCAAAGTTGGAAATACTTGTATGAAAAAGCAAGAAAGACAGACAGCATAAGCTAATGGAATATTTCTATAACTATTGCTCCAAGCTGAACACACGCACCTTGGGCTTCAACTTCATCCAACGATGCTATCTTTACTGGTAAAGAATAGAGCGGAGATAACCATGACCGGCGATTATCAAACCATCAAGCAGTTCATTCAAGAGCAAATCCTCGACAAAAATTTAGACTACAACCATCTAGAGATCACCCGTTCACCTATTTTGGCAATTACGCGCGGTTTCGCTGAAAAGGGCTGGAAAGTTGAAGACACCACTCCAGAAGATTCTCGTTTTAAACAACATAGTTTAACCGCACCAGACGGTTCGGAAACATTGTCAATGCTGGGGGGCAAAGTCTTCCGACACCCCACTTCTACTGAGCAAATTTGCCGGCGTAAGCACTTGACCAAACGCATGTTGAACACAGCTGATATTCCAACTCCTACAGGTTCAGATTTCGCATTTGACGAACGCGAAATTGCAGCCGCCTTTTTTGATATTGTTCCGAAACCGGCTGTAGTTAAAGTCTCAGACTCTGGCGGTTCCCAGGGGGTAACCGTTGGAATTTCAACGAGGGCAGAATTTTACAAAGCCTGGGATTACGCACTTGCTGATGGCAGAAGTACTTCAAATGTTCTAGTGGAAGAGTTCGTGTCCGGGATCGAACTCCGTGCATTTGTAGTAGGGACCAACGTAGTAAGTGTCGTTGCTCGACTTCAGCCCTTCGTGGTTGGCGATGGGTTGTCAACTGTGTCGGAGTTAATAACAGGCTTCCATAAGAAAAGAGAAGTGCATTACCGTGCTATGAAGATGCCCGCCAAAATTGACTGGCATTTCATCGACAAACAGGGTGCCGACGAAAACCATGTTCTTCCGACAGGGGAAATCTTATTCCTAAATCCGTTTAACACACCTACAGTTGGCGCGTTGGTACTCGATGTTTCCGATTCAGTAAACCCTAAAATCAAAGATATAGCGAAGAAAGCCAAAGATGCTATTCCTGGACTCGAAATCGCCGGGGTAGATCTCTTGGTCGACGATTTGAGCGACGAAAAAACTGCGCATGTCCTAGAAGTGAATACTGCTGCCGCGCTAGAACTCCACCGTTATCCCACACATGGAGGAGGAGCGCGATTTATTGAGCATGACATTGTCGACCATTTTCACAACCAGTTCCTTGCGAAAGGGCATTCTTCCGTGAATACACCAGTTCCCGATAAAACAATCGAATTCAGAAATCTACTGATTTCAAAAACTCGTGTCTCTTTCCTTATGAGATATGAACGTGGCGAGTTCGAGATTTGGTACGAATTTGATCGAGAAATTGAGACAACACCCTCGCTCGTTGCTGTAGCCGCTGCTACGTTGTGCGGAACTGCGTTTGATTCAATAATATTTGACTTTGAAATTTCAGCTCAGACGTTGGAAGCGATTAAGTTGTTCACCGAAGCAGAGGTCTCAGCACCTGTAGATCAAGGTGCAGCATTCTCCAATTCAGATAGCCGCGAAGGGACAATTCTTAGTTTCAGCGGAGGATTCGACTCAATAGCGGCCAAGTCACTTCTCCCAGAAAACACTCATCTGGTTTCACTTGATCTAGGGGGTTGGTTTAAACGCGAAGCTGAGTATTTTGGCCGCTATTCACCAATCACCATCAAAACAAACTTCCGACAGGTTCCAGACCAGCAGACTGCATTGACGCGCAACCACTGGCTTTTCATGGCATCGGGAGCCATTCTCTGCTCCGATCATTTGAATGCTCGTCACCATGTTTTTGGACAGATATTGGGTGAAAGGTTCTCATTCCCAGCAGCTGAGCGCAGGATCCCACTTTTGGAAGCAGTGGGCCTAGAAGATGTCCCTATTACATCTGGAATTACGGAACTAGGTACTACCAATATAATGCTACAGACCCACTACGACGAAGTCGCCGACTCTCTAGTGTCGTTAGCCAATAACGGAGACAGAAAACAATACTACAAGCAGGCGATGGTGGCACTGCTTTCGGATGAACTAGGCCTGCCTAATCCTGTACGTGGCTTTAGGGCTGAATGGGATCGGAAAATTCCTTTTGACCGTTCCTATACCTCAGCATTGTCTACGCTTTACTTTATTTCTAGAGGAAGAACCGACCTCATTGAGCCGCTCTATGAGTCAATTCCTCAGGAGGTAACGAATTTCTCCCAAACGCTTTCTTTGGACTTCATGACGAAGGTTAATACCGATTTCTACGAATGGACACCACAAATACTACGCACCCCGCTATTTAGCAAGTTTAGCCAACTTAATCTACTTCCATACACTGAATCTGACTGGCATGAGGTACACCGCGTACGCGATTTCCTAGCCACTTGGTTTAAATAAGAACTCCTTTGCGTTGCCAGTTTCGGAATATTCACTCGGTTGCTGGCCGCAATTTAGGTGCCATTTTGCAGGTTCAGTCCCGGGGAGGTATTCAGAGGGACCGAACCTGTTTCCTCGCTCTTAATAGTGTCAGGCACAATCGTTCCCTTCCACGATCACATTGCTGACGCCGGTGTTTTGGTAGGGCTTCTCCGATGGGTTGTGATGCTCCTATAGTGTGTCAAGCGCTTTTCAGGAATTTTTCGTAGGCCGACGCCAATTCCGTTAACGGACGTTTTCCAGTCTCGATGTCACTGATCCTCGCCGACGCGCACCCTAAATGTTGCGCTACGTACACCTGGGTGAGCTGCTTCGCGATCCGCAGTTCTTTCAGCTCATCCCGGCGAAGATCCCTGGGCTGTGGCGTACTGCGCTTGGTACAGATCACGCGGTAGACCTCTCTGATGATGGCTCGCTTGAGGCAGCGAATAATCTCCTTTTTCGACAACCCTTCAGCGGTGCGCCTGGCTACGTAGGCTTTGGTGCGTTGGTCATAGCGCATCCTCACAAGAGCAATCCGATACAACGCCGAGTTCGCACGCCGGTCACCACCACGATTAAGCCGGTGCCGGTTGGTTCGCCCAGATCTTGCCGGCAATGGAGCCACCCCACACAAGTTCGCCAGCGCTGCTTCGGAGTGGATGCGCTCAGGATTATCTCCGATGCTGATCAACAAGTCAGCGGAAACAAGAGCCCCACATCCTACGATATTGCTGACATGGGGATTGATCATTGACACCAGAGCAGAGATCCGGGCTTCCAACTCATCACACTGCTCCCGCAACGCGCGGTAGGTCGTGGCCAGAATCTTCAGGCTGGTCAGCACACCATTTCGCGGATCGCTAAGATCCGGCGATGGACGGCAGTATACCAATGCGTTGACGAGGGTGTGGTTAGTCATGGTTTCGTAGCGGGCGCGGATATCATCAGGGGCTGTGACCAGCAACGACTTTATCGTTGTGATGAGTGTCGTGGTGGTGGACACCAGCTGTTTCCGGGTGATCTGTAACGCTCGCAACGACTCCACCGGGCCTGTGGAATCTTTAGGCATACTCAGTCCTTCCCCTGACAGGACCTGTCGCGCGGCGGCAAGGGCATCCACCGGATCTGACTTCCCGTCCCGGCGTCGGATGCTGCGCTTCGGGCGCAGGACTTCAACGACCGTGTAGCCACGGCCTATCAGGTGCCGGGTTACTCCGGCACCGAAAGAGTTGGTTCCTTCTACTCCAACGGTGCCGACACCGTGCTTGCTGAGAAACTCGGTCAGGTGTGTGTAGCCGGCCCTGGTGGTAGGAAAGGTTTCGGTGGCCAGATGCCGGCCGGTTGCAGTCACCGTGGCGACGGTGTGGGTGTCGGTGTGAGTGTCGACCCCGGCGACGGGTCTTGCAGAGAAGTCGATGTCTGTGGTCATGGCTGTCAGCGCTTTCGTATAGGGAAATGGTGAAGGTAGCCGCTGGTCCGAGGGTTCGGGCAGACAAGACACTGATGGGACTAGTACCATGACACCTGCCAGGGTGGTCACGGTTAGGGGTCACGCTCCTATAAAGTCATGACCGAATCGCCGGATCGCGGTGCGGGGCGAGAACCAACCCGGAAGACAGATCGCCACGAAGGCACACAATCAAATTGTGGCCAGTCCGCTAGTGGGTCATTCCGAGTGGTTCTTGTCCCGCACTCTCTATTATCAGTGTCCGTTTGAGTGGTGTTTCTGCCTTTCGTTGAAACAAGCAGTGTGATGATGTCAGGGACCGGCACGTGCTTGGTGCTGTGACTGGTTCATGCGACCTCCTTGGTGGTGTCGGCGTCGATGATGTTGGCGGTGATCAACGTCTTTGTTTGCTCCAAGCTGGTCAGTGACATGTAGCGGTTTTGCTGAATCCAGTCATCATGTTGTTCTGCCAACACAGCACCAACGAGGCGCACGACTGCATCACGATTAGGGAAGATTCCAACAACATCTGTGCGGCGCCGGATTTCTCGATTAAGCCGTTCAGTGGGGTTATTCGACCAGACCTTCTTCCACACTGATTTCGGCGTATTGGTAAACGCCAAAAGTTCGTCGAGGGCTTCTTCCAGGTAGTCGGCCACGTGTGGGAACTTCTGCTCGCAAAATGTCACGACCTCTTTGGCTTGGGACCACACCGATTCTGAGTTTGGTTGTTGGAAGATCGTGTGAAACATCGCCGATAGCGTCGGCCACTGTGTCTTTGGCACCATCGCAGATAGGTTCTTGGCGAAATGGGTACGGCACCGTTGCCAGGACGCATTCGGTAACACGTCACTGATCGCGTGCTGGATACCTAGATGCGCGTCACTGGTCACAAGATAGACCTCATCCAAGCCGCGGGCTTTAAAATCCCTAAAGAACCCAGTCCACGACGCCACAGACTCAGATGTAGCAACCTGCATACCCAATAGTTCCAGGTCACCTTCGGCATTAACTCCGGTGGCCAACAGCACAGAGGTTTTAACAACGCGTCCACCTTCACGAACCTTCATGGTTAACGCGTCGGCCGCATCCTGTGAGTCAGGAACCGCTTTGCGTCGATGCGACCCGGAGCCGGTACCTTGCGTGCCCTGCGCAGCAGCTACCCAGCGTCCTAAGGCCGAGGCTGAGACCTCGTATTCACGGGCTACTTCTTACCGGGTCTTGGCTGTGTCCCGTAGCGTGGTGCATCTGTAACTACCGGTGAGGGCCTGATGAATGCATGAGGCGACCACCGTAGTACCTTTCGAATCAACTCCTACATCTCCTCGAAAGGGATAACCACGATGACCGCTAGCCCTCATTCTATAGACCCCACTACCTACTTAGACGAATTGCTCGCTCAAGCATCCCCAGATCTGATGCGCGAGATGCTTCAAGGATTCATTAACCAAATCCTGTCGACTCAAGCTGACCAGGTCTGCGGCGCCGACTACGCGACCACTTCTGAGTCTCGGACGAATGTCCGCAACGGCTACCGCCACCGCGACCTCGATACTCGCGTGGGTACCATCGATATTGCAGTGCCGAAGTTGCGTACCGGATCATTCTTCCCGGACTGGCTCCTGGAACGACGAACCCGGGCCGAACGAGCACTCACCACCGTGATAGCCACCTGCTACCTTAAAGGCGTATCCCCCCGCAGGATGAACGATCTTGTCGCTAGTCTAGGTATCAATAATCTCTCAAAATCCCAGGTCTCTGAGATGGCCAAAGATCTTGATTGCATGGTCGAAGACTTCCGCACCAGGCCACTAGATACCGGCCCATACTTGTATGTCTCATGTGATGCGTTGACGATAAAAGTCCGTGAAGGCGGACGCGTTGTTAAAACCTCTGTGCTGCTGGCCACCGGAGTTAATGCCGAAGGTGACCTGGAACTATTGGGCATGCAGGTCGCTACATCGGAATCAGTAGCATCATGGACCGGGTTCTTTAGAGACCTTAAAGCCCGCGGACTCAACGAGGTTTACCTCGTTACCAGTGATGCTCACCTGGGAATCCAGCTTGCTATTAGTGATGTTTTACCGAACGCATCGTGGCAACGCTGCAGAACCCATTTCGCCAAGAACCTCTCAGCCATGGTCCCCAAGACTCAATGGCCGACATTATCGGCGATGTTTCACACGATCTTCCAACAACCAGACTCAGAATCGGTGTGGTCCCAAGCCAAAGAGGTCGTGGCATTTTGCGAGCAGAAGTTCCCACACGTGGCCGACTACCTAGAAGAAGCCCTCGATGAACTCCTAGCGTTTACCAATACCCCGAAGTCGGTGTGGAAGAAAGTCTGGTCGAATAACCCCACTGAACGGCTCAATCGAGAAATCCGGCGCCGCACAGATGTTGTTGGAATCTTCCCTAATCGTGACGCTGTTGTGCGCCTCGTTGGTGCCGTGTTGGCAGAACAACATGATGACTGGATTCAGCAAAACCGCTACATGTCACTGACAAGCCTTGAGCAAACCAAAGCAATGATCACCGCCAACGTCATCGACGCCGACACCACCACCAAGGAAGTCGCATGAACCAGTAACAGCACCAAGCACGTGCCGGTCCCTGAGGCCATCACACTGCTTGTTTCAACGAAAGGCAGAAACACCACTCGCGCGGACTTGACCCGGGTCTTTCCCAGCACCAGTACCGCATCAACACATTGCTGCTTGAACTGTGGTGGATAAGCCTTTGGCATATTCTCAATCCTTGTCGGTTATGGGCTTCCCTGTCAACAAGAATCATCACACCCCACTTTGACATCTCAGACTCCGGAGTTGGGTCCTAGACTTAATCTGCCTCCTACACATCGCTCTTGTACACCAGTCCAGACCGCTATATCTGAGTTAACCTCATCCCCCGTTCCTCGAGTCACTTCAAAATTTGAATTTTTCCCTGCCCGAAAAGTCCTTCTGTTACTTGGAAAATCCGGAAAAAGACGAATAGAAGGCTCACGCCTTCTATTCGTCTTCTAGAATTAACTGGTCCTATCAGCTTTTCGATGCACCAAGGTACAGTAGGGCCTTCTTGATGGCGCTACGCCCTGACTAAGCAAGCTGACTTCTGTACCGATTTATGATCTCTTGGAGCACCTTGATTGAAGAAGGCACATTTCTATTTTCAGATTTGAAGTCCAGCTCCTTTTGCGACAGCGGTGAGCCTGGATCAAGCACACCCCAGATTGGTGTTCCCGACGCTTTGTAGTCAGAATATTTCGATGGAAGAAAAGGATTAGTATCCATCCCGGCCGAACGTTGAATATCATTCACCAACAGCACATCTGCCTTGGTCGTAGCATTTAGGAACTGCAGGTAAGGAAGATACGGATGGACGGATACTATACTGGATAGACCTAGATCTATGACTTGACCAGTTGCTTCTACAACGTCAGAACAGTAAATATGGAGTGCAACCATTCGCTGCTCAGCTGCGCTGAGGTTTTGCAATGCTGTGAATACGTCTCCGAGTCCACGATTAACGTAGAATGCTCCAAAATAGGCTATGTTAATTCGATTCGAACTAAACTCGGGACTAGATTCAATGACCTGAAAGTCGGCCTGGCGTGGGGAAGGATGCTCACGTACTAGAGCCTTTTTGCGGATCTTTTCCGCGAAAGATTCTGGGTACTTGGAAAGCATATATGCTAGCTGGTTCTCATTAGTAAATACCAACTCATCGGCCAGCAGCATTGTACTGACTTCGACTAGATCGAAGACCGTCAATATTTCTACTTCAACTGGGCTTTGCGTCTTAATTAACTCTGCGAAAAGCCTCGAGTCATTGTCATCAGGAACGGCGCCAACTCTTGGCTTTCCCTCCACATCGAACCGAAGAGGATCAGAAAACTCAGCGGTCCAAATCGTTTCTGGGTACTCAATTTTAAATAGTGCCCCTGCAATATGCGACCCCATCCATAGTGCCCGTGAATATAAAGTTTTATAGGGCACGCCCTTAGACTGTTGGAGCGCCCGTGCTTCTGCTACCGCTTTCTTAGCGAAATCGACGTTTAGCTTCCAATCTGCAAACGAAGGTGGAACATTAATTTCAACTGCCTTATCGAGCCAACGTGAACATAAGAACCGGAGACTTAGGTCTTTCGCTCTTTTATCTCCCATGGAAGCAGACACGACATCAACGAGTCGCTCACGTTCCGCAATTGCTTTCGCCGCAATGACTGCGGAAGTATCAGCATATGGAAGAAAACAATATGAAAAGGCAAGGTGATTGGCCTTTCCGTCGTTAATCCAATTCCATGGGAAATCAACGAAAGCCATATCGACTAACAAGGAGTCAAGGTCCTCACTCGACTCAGGAAATTCATCTAAGTACCGAACCACAAAACTGGCTTGGGCTCGCTCGAGCGAAATACGCGCCTGCTTAGAAGAACCTACCGTATCAATCTCTCGCAAAGCAGCCATGCATTCGACACGCTGCTTCACATTGAAGTCGAAAGACTTTTCCTGCCGTGAAACAGAGTTATCAGAAATTCTCCGTACGTAGGCTGCGCCCTCATACGATTCAGGGAACGTAACCTTCAAACGGTCAAGGCTCAAAAGGCTGGCGAAGAAAACCAAGTCTTCGCCACTCTTAAGATCTTCTCGGTATCTTAACTCAACCAGAAGTTCACTCGATAGGAGTTTACACGCATTGAAACCGAGCAGCCACGGAACCTCGGAGATCGGCACTGTGGCCCCTTGGCGTTCGACGATCCTTTGATTTAGTGCATTATATTCATCGATAGACCCATCAGTACTCAGGTTATGAATTGGACTCGCCACCAAGCCAGATTCAATCGGCATCGAGTCGAGAGCCGTCTTTAGAAAATGTTTCTCGACGAAGTCATCTGCATCCACGAAAGTAATGTTTGCATGCCGAACCAAATTAAGTGCTACATTCCTAGCAGCACCAGCGCTCGCCTCCGAATTGAAGAAGAAGCGGATATTAATTGCTGGGTACCGTGCTATAAAGTTCTCTGCAACTTCTACGCTTCCATCATCTTCACCATTGAATACTAATATAACCTCATAGTCTTCAAATTCTAGGGTCTGGTCATAGAGGCTTATTAATGTATCCTCCAACGTCGAAGAGCACTGATAACACGGAACAATGACACTGACGCCGGGTAAATAGCGCAACGCTACAGACTTTGATCTTACTTTCCGTTCAAGGCGTTTTAACTTTTTCCGCCTGATTTCAGTGCCGCGCTTTTTCTGGTTAAATGTTTCCATATCCTATTTCTTTTCCCAGTTACAGAATTTTGGCCGTTTTAATTTTGACCTACTTAGACAACTTATTAAACGCCTTACGGGCTAGAGCGTCGTTCCGCTTCCGCAATCTCAAATTCTCAGTTTTGGCTGTCTTCAGTTTTTCATATAAACGTGGCAACTGGGACGAGCGCTTCCGAAGAATCTGTAGTTCTAGTCTCAGCTCTGAGTCTTTAAGTGCTAAGGTCTCCATCTCATGTAGGAGCTCCTCATAATCTTCAATGAGAGTATTGAGCTCACCTACTGACAGTGTGGACGGAGCCCTAAACCGTTCGATCAAAACCTCCCGCATAGCATCAGGCTGGGTAGGCGCCCCTAGACCAACTGCCGGTTCGACGGCGATTTCCAATCTCGCCGTCGAACCAAAGATGCTGAAGCTACAGTGACCCATTTCTCGGGCGAGGGCTATCATCGAGTAGGAATACGGCTTACTTCTCTCGGCGTTCCATACGATGGTTACGGCCCCTACTCCCTGATTGAGAACGCTGCGAGACTTCTCGATGGCTCGTTCCGGATTTTTATCTACTATGACAAGGCACGACAAATCTAACTCGCGCTCAACTTCCTCCCATGCTTTAAAGAAAGTACTACCTACAGATACCCATCCTAGATCGACACTTAACCCCGAGTCACCGATTACGACTACCGCGGTCTTTTGAAGGTTATCTCGTGTTACTGCCATAACTTCTCTTTCTCTTTTTTAGGTTCTTCTGAGGGCATCTCATAATTGAGCAAGTGATCCGATTGAATTGCAAAACGCGAAATGAACACGGATCCTATGTCGCGGATCTGCTGGACACCAATTGCTCTGCATTTAGCATATTCTGGTAGATTGACCTCAAATGTAACAGTCTCCGAACCCCGAATTTCAGGAAAGTACATAAAGTAGTCAATGCCTGGCATCGCAGATCTGGAGACCGAGTATCGCGACAAGCTTTCGTTCAGAGGATTTCCTTCTTGATCTTCGATCTCAAGTGTCAATAGTAAGTTTCGATCTTTGTATTGCTTAGGAGAAACTAGAACATCCACCTCCACCCGGAAGCTATTAAATAATCCTTTGACTGGAGCTGTCTGTACAGCGTCTAGGGGCGTCAGATTCGAAACCAAATTTAGTTGGCTTGGTTTTTCGCGGAGCGTCATATTCTCGTCAAAGGTTGTCCAGTAAGGTTCGATCAAATTCTCCAACTCAATTTTCTTTGCCGAAAGAGACCCACCTGAGCTGCGACCTGGTATACGGAGGAATTCAAATCCCGATTCTTCAAGCATTAAATTCTGAATAGTCGAATTAAACTTTTCGTCTGAGCCAGGCTCTGCACAGCTTAGTTCCGCATCCGATTCTCGAAGCTGAATCAGTATTGGACGTGGACGCAAGCTTTGTAACAGAGAATCCAATGAATTCTTTAAGACCCTAAAGTATTCACCGTCTCCAACTTTGACTACGTCAGATTCCATGACCAGGGACCCCAACGACCTTGCTTCGGGCGATACTTCAATATATGTGCCCTCTACATTAGAAATGGGCACACACAGAGATTCCAGATCGATAACGAGGGCGTCAAAATCAGTCGTCGCTAGTGTCTTAATAATGCGTCTCTCCAAGTCCGCATGAAGCTCCGGGAACTTTTCAATCGATTTATTCGAAGCATGTAACCTGTTAATAAGGTCCTGGTTTGATGGCTCTCCGGCAGTCACCAAACAGGATGAATAGGAGACACGTTTGATTATTCCTAAAGTATTATTCGAAAAATCTGAATACGCCTGGTCGCTGCCCCAAAAAGCTGCTAAAGGCTGCCAGCCTGGCCTGTCCAATAGCAGCTCAATATCTCCATTGCCATACCACCGTTCTATGCGAACTTCTGGAGTGCCATGGATTTCTTTGTCGAAGTACGCTTCAATTTCGAACCGATCTCGATTGCCCGATGCCGGAAGGTATTTATACCAACCACCAGTAGCCGCCCAATGCAGCCCGTCTACCTGATCACGCTGAGTGCCTTTGGTCACAAATCTTAGAATCACGCGACTTTCAGGAGGACAATTTATCCACCCACCTATTCGATACACCCCATCCTCTGGTTGGTGATCGTTAATTACTATAGCTTCATCAAGGAACATAATCGGAGCTTACCTTTAACCACAATTCGTTTTTCAATGCGTCGATCATTCGCGCGCTTCCAATTAAACCGATCAGAAAGTTACCTGTAGCTTGGCCGCACCACGTTGAAGATAAATCGGAACCGTTTAAAGTCCCTGAGTAATTATACTACAAGCCGCCGATTCCTTCCCGCGCTGTTTGACTTATTCATGTGGCTCAAGTTGACCATCAGGTTCATTTGAGACGGAAGCAGACTCTAAATTGGCTGCGTCTCTTAAAGTGATCACTTTGCGACCCCGACAAAGATACGGGATTTAAAGAATCATTTCCTAAGGAGACGTTACTTTTAGTATCTCAAGTTCCAAATATTCTTCCGAATGCCCTTGTCTACCTGCTTTCAGGCGTCGTCGAACCCACATAGAGCGCCCAGACCACCGGATTACGAAGTTTGGGGTGTGATGATTCTTGTTGACAGGGAAGCCCATAACCGACAAGGATTGAGAATATGCCAAAGGCTTATCCACCACAGTTCAAGCAGCAATGTGTTGATGCAGTACTGGTGCTGGGAAAGACCCGGTAAGAAGAAGCCCGTGAATACGAGGTCTCAGCCTCGGCCTTAGGACGCTGGGTAGCTGCTGCGCAGGGCACGCAAGGTACCGGCTCCGGGTCGCATCGACGGAAAGCCGATCCCAACTCGCAGGATGCGGCCGAGTTATCTAAACGCGTTCGTGAACTGGAACTGGAGAACGAGTTTTTAGAAAAAGCGGCCTTGGATTCAAATCGTCAAGGCAACACTGCTTTGCTCGACCTCCAGTGGGGTTTTGTAACCTAAGCACTTCCTAGGTCGATTATTGAGTTGACCTGCAATCCTATCCAAGTCCGCTTGTGAAAAAGTACTCAGGTCGGTTTTCTTTGGAAGGTACTGGCGTATGAGCCCGTTGGTGTTTTCATTAGTGCCGCGTTGCCAAGGGCTGTGTGGATCGGCGAAGAAAACATCGATTCCTGTAGCGCGGGTTAGGTTGTGATGATCTGCAAGTTCCATGCCGCGATCCCAGGTGAGCGTCTTTAAATCATCAATGACACGATTCGATAGGTAGTGCGTCAGTGCAGCTGTCAAGTGCGTAGCACTACGATCCTTTAGCTGAACCAAGTCGACTTTCCGTGTCGCTCTATCAACCAGCGTGGCAATCTGAGAATGGGTACCACCAATAATGAGGTCACCTTCCCTGTGCCCGCTTACGGTACGGTTGTTGGCTTCTTGTGGACGGTCGTGGATTGAACGCGCGTTTTTGATCTTCGATCGCCACTGGCCTCGGGTGGAATAGCTTCTACCATGCCGGATTGAACGGTTCCGCCGTAAGCAATGATGAATATTGTGCGGCAGAATTTTACGTACTTTATGCAAATACACGGTGCGATAGATAGCCTCATGACTAATCTGCATACGGGAATTATTCGGATAGTCTAACCGCAATCTTCCCGCGATTTGCTCCGGTGACCACAATTGCTGAAGACGAGCGGTTATGTAGTTAGTCAGTACCGGATTCTTCTGTAGCTTCAAACGTTGGGGCCTGGCCCGTTTACGACATGCCCGTTCATGAGCGTCAATACCCCGATAGTGTGTGCGCCCTTTATTCTTCGAAATTTCACGACTAATCGTTGATGGCGCTCTGCCAAGCTCTGAAGCAATGGCTCGAATCGAGCGACCAGCTGCAAGACCCCGCGATATAGCCTCGCGCTCTGCAAGGCCCAATGCTCTCGGGGCCGAGGTGGGCTTGGGAAACCATATGCCCCCACGAGTACGAAGAATCGAAAACACTGACCCCGGAGCAACTCCCAGGAACTCAGATATCTTGGTAAATGACTGCCCTTGTTTCCATAAATCCCACACTCGACGGCGCTCGATATCTGCAAGTCCAGGTCGTCCAATCTTTGCCATACTCTACCCCTAACACATAACACCTCGAGTGTTGCACTGACGGTTTGAGTCTAAGGCCGCCTTCTTCGCCAAGGGCATGTAGACGAGCACGCTTTTGCCCTTATCTATCGCTTTGATGAAGAAGGCACACACCAACAACCCCGCTTTACCGTGACTATGATGGCCAGGCTGCTACGCGTAAGCCGGGCTGGGTACTACGCGTGGAAAAAGCGCCGTAACCAAAAGTATCCTTCTTCGACTCCACGAGGATTCCGTGACCGGATTGCAGAGCAAATTAAAACCATTTTTGATGCGCACCGTGGTTTCGCCGGCGTACGTACCATCGCCGCTGAACTGGCCACACGTGGTATCACAGCATCGTTGTATGCCGTGCGTAAAACCATGCGAAAGCTGGGATTAGGGCCTGACCCCCGGAAAGTAGACACAGGGATTTAATCAAGAAGCACGTTTGAGTGTAGCTTCATTGTGCCGCTCAAACACGTTTGGTGCGAGGTGATTACACCACGAGTGCCTTCGCATCGTGTTGTACCTGGTGCACCACCGGAACACCTCCCTCCGACACACCAGCTGGTTAGTGAATGTTTTAGAATCTTGCAGCACTTCACGCTTCATTGAGGCGTTAAACGATTCAGCTAAGGCGTTATCTGCGCTGGTTCCAATTGCTCCCATCGACTGTTTCACCCCAAGTAGCGTGCATGTCTGCTGGAATGCTTGCGAGGTATAAACACTGCCGTGATCCGAGTGAAATATTGCCCCTTTAAGGCTGCCTCGCTGGCCTTTGGCAGCTGTAAGGGCATCTTGAACCAAGCTAGTGCGCATGTGATCCGCAATCGCGAAACCGATTAGCCTGCGTGAATAGCAGTCAATCACGGTAGCCAGGTACATATTTGCCCCACCGTCAATCGGCAAATACGTAATGTCACCGACATAGAGCTGATTTGGCTTGTCGGCAGTGAACTTCCGTCCGACTAGGTCCGGAAACACTGGTTTTTTCTTATCCGAAACAGTCGTGGTGACTTTGCGTTTTTTCGTGAACCCAAACAATTTCATTGACCTCATCACCCGTGCGACCCGTTTATGGTTGACAGGTCTATCTTTTGGATTGTCGTTGAGTTCTGCCGTGACGCGTTTGGCGCCGTAGCAGCCCTTTTCTGCGGCGAACACGGCCTTGACTTTCGCGCCGAGGATAGCATCGCTAAACAAGCGTTTCTTGCGCTTGGCTGCACTAGATTTCCATTTGTAATACGAGGAACGATTCAACGTCAGAACTTCACATAACCGCTTAACCGGGTAGGTTTTTCGCGCGTCGTCAACGAACCGGAAGCGGATCACCAATTCGTCTCTTCCGCGAAATATTTAGCAGCCTTTTGCAAAATATCGCGCTCTTCTTGCAAGCGTTTAACTTGGCGTTCAAGCTGCCGGATCCGCTCGGTGTCGGTGACCGAGGCCGACGAGGAAGAATCCGGGGTAATGATCGTGGTGCGCGCGGCCGTCCCGTACCTTTTGACCCAGTTATGCAAGGTAGCGCGGTTGATCCCGAGATCAGTGGCAATAGTGGTCAATGAAGCACCCGAGGAATTCTCATAGAGTGCGACAGCATCACGCTTGAACTCTTCGGTATAGGTCTTGCTTGGCATAGTGAGGAGATTACCTTTCAGTCCCACGTTGATGGGATATTAGGTGTCTACCAAACAGGGGTCAGTGCCTTAGTAACTAAGTATCGCCGGGCATACAAACGCACGACCATCGCTGATGAGAACGCACCGTATCGCGGTGATTTGGTACGACGCAATTTCACTCCACCGGTGCCCACAACGCACTTATGTGGTGATATTACCTATCTTCGCACCGGGCAGGGCTGGATGTATCTGGCGACCGTTATTGACTTGTCCACCAGGATGGTTACAGGCTGGCAGGTCGCGGATCGTATGACCAGCCAGTTGGTGATTGATGCCCTGGCCATGGCTCATCGTGGTGGCTATGTCGCTGGTAATGCCATATTTCATTCTGATCGCGGCAGCCAAGGCGGATTCAATCGGTGGTCGCAACACCAGGTTCTTGGGCCGATGGTAGCTGCTCTGTGAATACCTCGGCTGGGGTTTTCCAGTTGAGCACTTTCCTCGGCCGGTTATTTAACGTGTACGCGACCGCGGCGAGATCGTCAGCACCCCATCTCGACAGGTCGGTGCCCTTGGGGAAGTACTGTCGCAGCAGCCCATTGGTGTTTTCGTTCGTGGGCCGCTGCCAAGGCGAGTGCGGATCAGCGAAAAACACCGTGGTGCCGGTCTCGAACGCGAATCTGGCATGCTCTGCCAACTCCTTGCCTCGATCCCAGGTCAACGTCTTACGCAGTTGCTGCGGTAGATCCGTGATTGCTCGGGTGAGCGCATCAGCCATCGCGGTCGCGCCGTGGCCGGCCAAGGCCGGCCCGTTTTTCACTCGCGGCTGCTGCCCGTAGCCTGCAAGTCGTGGCAGGTGCACCAGCAGCACAGAGCGGCTCTTGCGCTCGACGAGCGTGCCGATCGCGGACTGGTGTGTGCCGATGATCAGATCCCCCTCCCAATGTCCAGGCACCGCGCGGTCCGCCGCTTCGGCGGGACGCTCGGAGATGACGACATCGTCTGTGACATGGCCTTGTGGCTTGTTCCGTGAACGCCGTCGTGGTTTCCGCAGCGCTCGACCAGTGCGTAGACACGTGACGAGCTCGCGCTTGAGTGCGCCGCGACCCTGGATGAACAGTGACTGGTAAATCGCTTCGTGGCTGATCCTCATGGCACCATCATCAGGGAAATCAACTTTCAGCCGGTGCGAGATTTGTTCCGGGCTCCAACCCGTGACCCATTGACGGTCCTCTCGGTGTGGCTTGTTTCGTCCCTTCCAGCGCGGTGCATCGGGCCCCTGAACTACCGTCCTGTCCGGCAGACTGACGCTGCCCTCAAGGCGTTGTTGCACATAGTCACGCAGCGCGGTGTTGGTCACCAGTTTCGCTTGTTTGGGCCGCTTGGCCGCAGACTCGGCCTTCCACTGCGCAACGGAAGCCCGGTACTCCACTTCCCCGGCACGGGTCGCGGCGTTTCGCCGCAGTTCCCGGGAGACTGTCCCGGGATCGCGTCCGAGTCGTCGGGCGATCTCACGGACGCCGACATTTTGAACGTGTAACAGCGCGATCTCTTCACGCTCAGCAAAGCAGAGATAACGGCCAGCAGCTGGAGCAAGATCTAGTGGAGGCATACCTCCAGCATGGCGAAACCACCGCGTACCCACCGGTGCTGACACACCAACAGCAACCGCGGCATCCTCGCTCGTAAGCCCATCAGCGATCTGTACCCAGAATGCCCGCTCGACCTCACGTCGCGGGGGCGGGCGCCCCGGAGAGCGTATCGGTTGTCGCACCGCTCGATCCGCATCCGCCTGACGACGTAGCATCACACACCTCCATGTCATCGAGGTGTTGCGACGACCAGTTGAATCCGCCCAATACACTAGTGCGGCACTAAGCAAGTGGGCCGAAAGTCACGATGTTCGCTTATCAGTCGGCAAGGTCGGAGTGTGCTGAGGAACGGTCGTGGCGGAATCATTCTTTTCCACACTGAAACTGCATTTACTCTACGAACGCAAACAGTTTCAATCCAAGCTAGAAGCACGGATCGGTGTGAGCGTGTCAAGTATTTTGTGTGTGGGGCTTTCGGGGTTAGTGATTTATAGGTAGTTGGTGAATCGTTCGGGGTAGGCCACGGCCATTTGGTTGATGGCTTGTTTCCAGTTGGTGACCTTTCTGCCTTCGATGAGTCTTCCGCTGGTAGCAGCAGCTTTCTTGCCCTGTTTTGCGCGTTTAGCCGCGCGTTTATCCTCAATATTGCAGATCATCAACCACAGCGTCTTAATCGCGGAATCATCATTGGTAAATTGCACGCGGTTACGGGTAGCTTTACGCAGCTCGTTATTCATCGACTCAATCGAGTTTGTCGTATAGATGACCTTTCTGGCCATCGGCGGGAACTGCAGAAACGGCACGAAACGCTCCCACGCATCCGTCCAGACCTTGACTGATTGGGGATATTTCTGGCCCAGTTCTGAGTCGGCGAATTCATCCAACGCTGCACGTGCGGTTGCCTCGTCAGGCGCGGTATACACCTTCTTCAACGCCGCAGATACGGTCTTACGATCGCCATAGGCCACCCACCGGTTTGCTGCACGAATCAAATGCACCACACAGGTCTGCACCATCGAATCCGGCCACGTTGCTTCCACCGCTTCCGGCAGGCCCTTCAAACCATCGCAGCAGACAATAAACACGTCCTGGACTCCACGGCTTGCCAGGTTCGCGCACACATGAGCCCAGAAGGAGGCGCCTTCTTCTTTCGCCAACCAGATACCCAGGATGTGTTTGATCCCGTCCATATCCACGCCGATAGCCAAAAAGGCGGACTTGTTAACTACTCGTCCACCGTCGCGAACTTTGATACGCAGCGCATCGAGGAATATTACCGGGTAGAACTCGTCTAGCTGACGGTTTTGCCAGATCATGACTTCATCTAGCACCGCATCAGTCACTGCGGAAATCGTTTCATGCGAGATATCAACCCTCATGACCGTGGCCATATGATGCTGGATATCGCGCACTGTCATGCCACCGGCATACAAACTGATGATCATGTCATCGACATCGGTTAACCTGCGTGAGCCTTTCGGCACCATCGTGGGCAAGAACGTGCCCTGCCGATCACGTGGAACGGTGACATCGACCGGGCCGTAGTTCGAATCAACCTTTTTGACATAGGAGCCGTTGCGATAATTATCGCCACCACCGGCCGCTTTGGCCTCACGATCGCCTTTGGAATAACCCAGGTGGGCATCCATTTCGGCTTCCAAGCCACGGGTGACCGAAGCTTGCAGTAATCCCCGGACTAGGTCGTTGGCGTCCGTTGCTGTGGTTCCCAGCTCATCAATGAGCTTGGCTATCTCCGGGTTCGCCAGCAGTTTCTGCTCGATCGCTTTAATCTTCGCGGAATCTTCCGGATCTCGTTTCGCCACAGAATCCATTATGGTTTATCTCCTTCATGTAAGGGAAACCCCTCACACACAAACCATTAGACACTCTCATCGGTGTGGGCGAATGGATCGAGGCCTACTACAACCGGCGTCGCTTCCACACCAGCACCTGTGAAATCCCTAAGAAAGCAATGGACGACTTCCTGACCCCACCAACGACTACCGCCGCGCAAGCGGCCTAAACAACAAACCAAAGAGTTTCCCCGTCAACAAAAATTGACACAGCCCAGTTCTAGCAGCTATCACGAAAAGTATAACTACCCAATTAGTTGACAAGGACCTTGAAGTAACATGACCACATTAAGCGCAACCATCTGCCTCGTAATCAGCAATAATCTTCTTCAACTGCGTATACAACGCAGGACCATACACATCCGACTTCAAACCAAAATCAACATTAGCCGGAATATAACCACCAGGATTACCCAAATCATGACGAGTACCCGAATGCACCACAACATGCACCGGCTCACCCTCCTGGATCAGCAACTCAATCGCATCCGTCAACTGCAACTCACCACCTTTACCCGGGGTGATACGACGCAAAGCATCAAAAATCTTGCGATCCAGAACGTAACGACCAGTGGCCACCAAATTCGACGGCGCATCCGCTGGATCCGGCTTTTCCACCATCCCGACAACCTTCTTCACCAGGTCATCTGAAGTGTCCTGAACATCAAACACACCATAATTAAAAGTCTGCTCCCGCGGAACCTCAACAGCCAGAAGCACCGAACCGCCAAGCTTGTTACGCACCGCAACCATCTGCTCCATCGCAGTCAACGGCTGCACAATATCATCCGGCAACATCACACCGAAGAACTCTTCATCCTCAGCCAACACGGACTCCGCAAGACCAACAGCGTGGCCCAAACCAAGTGGCTTATTTTGTTCAACCGCAATCGGATTCAACAACGAATGCGCACGCTTAACCTTCTCCGACTGCGTCTGCTTACCGCGTGACTCGAGCGTTTCAACCAAATCAGGGAACGCCTCGAAATGCCGCATGACCTCCTGCTTGTTAGGAGCAGTAATAATGGCCAGCCTATCGGCGCCAACAGCAGCAGCTTCCTCAGCAATAAGCTCAATACCTGGGGTATCTACCACCGGCAACAGCTCTTTCGGCACAGTCTTCGTCGCCGGCAAAAACCTAATTCCCATTCCAGCAGCAGGAACAACAACAGTCCTTACCCACTTCGAAGCATCGTCGCGATCATTAACCATAACGAACACCTTACATTCCGGCTGATGTTCCCGCCGGGTACGCATTTCTCATACCGCTATGCTGAGACATAACACACGATGCTAACTAGGAGCCATTCACGAAAATGCCCAGTATTGTTCCGGCAATGGACGGAATAAACCCTGCTACAACCGCTGATTTCAATTTCAATGGTCTCCAAAACGATTCGGAATTCGCAGCGTTTGTGTCTCGCTTTGTCCAGCTCGGGCCATGGAGTTTCTTATTCGCTCGGGCTCTTCGTGCACGTCCCACCCCAGAGCAAAGCGACTACCGAAAACCTTGACCGGTAGCCGCTAAGTTATTCTAACTACAATTCTGCTGAGGGTACGGGACTTCTAGGCCTCATTCGTTATCGCTCGACGAAGCGCTTCATTTACTTTGGAGGAGTCAAACTCCCGCTTAATAAACTCTGCAGCTTCTAATCCATCGATTGAACCGTCTAGAATCGCGTCCGCCATAGAAGAGATATTAGGGAAGAGCCATTTTTCTGGATAGATCAAATCCGAACCGGGCCATGAGAGACTGACAGGCACTGCGCCAGATGCTGCCCCATCCGCAATCGTAAAGTGGAAGGATTCATAATCGCTAGTCGATACAACTACTCCTACGTTGCGATACCAATCTTCCATATCGTCTCCGAAGTCGATTAATTTCACTGCACCTGGATAATTAGCATTGATTCGCTCGATCCTGTCGAACTGTTCATCGTAGTAACGCATTTCCTCAACGCGGTTCTTCATCCATGGGTAGTCATCCGGCCGCTTTCCTCGGACAAGAAGCGAGTACCGTGAGTCTACTTTCAGCAGCCTTTCCACAAGATCAATTGCAAGATCAAGCCTTTTTCGCTGAGGAATCATACCTACGAACCCAATGTTAAATTCAGCTCCCTCCTTCTTCGGAAGCGCCAACTTTTCTGCCTCAACACCATTCGGGATCACAACGGACTTGTCACCTTTTACTCCGTGAGACAAGATAGCTGTCCGACGAATTAACTCACCAACAAATATAAACTTGTCGACCTTACTGTTATCGATCTTCTTCAAGTACGGAAGTTGAATTTCTTGAAGATGCACACGAACTACAAGCCGTTGGTCTTCGCTTACGTTGTGGGAGTACCACACCGCGTTACCCAAACCCCACTCACAAAAAACTATGTCAGACTGCGCTAATAGAGCTCGAGAACGTTCAACATCATGTTTCGCATGTGAATCCCACTTATCAATGAGCACTGTATGGCCCTCTTTATTCAAAGAGTCAATCAAGCTCGTTGCAAACTTCAAGTCATGCCCGGCAATGAGAATAGTTCTATGGCTCGGTGTTTGGTCGTGCTCCTCATCTACGATTTCTGGGCTCGACTCAAGTTGACGGTCGCTCTCTGGCATCAGGACACCGACCGCGGGATCCTTGGATGAAGCCTCAATCCTATCCAGACGTCCGGAATTATGAGTTGAACTAGAATCCATAGTCTCCGGACCCACAAAAACAGGACTTATCCTCTCATCGAGGGATTCAGGTTCAAATGCGATAAGTGAGTTCCATTGTCCAAAACGCGTTGGCAACAGCAAATCTTCATAGAAAGTCCTGTTTGCATTCGAAACCCAAGCTCCAGCAAAGATAGCTTCCGTTGAATCAACATCAGCTATAACTTCGATCCCCTCTTCTTCGAGCTCTGATTGTCCTGATGAGACTGAAGAAGATACTACTGACACAGGGCGGAGAGACTGTCGCAAAATTTCCGCCGAAATCGTCTCATTTAGGTCATCTACCAAAACCGCATAACTCGGTAATACTAATCCAGGATGACTTAGGCCGATGGTCCTTACCAGGATACTTAATGCTGTATCTGAAGTATGAGCACGATAAATGGTTCTCATTTGACGCCATGCTTCATTATTACGGAGAACCGGGTCGTTTTTCCAAGCAGATAACCAAGTATCCAAAGTATCGATGGAGTTCGAGGTCGCAATGTTTTCACCCAAAGATTCCTTGATTCCACGGCTCGGTGTGCTCAGGACGATGCCACCGCAAGCGGGTATTTCCGCAACCCGGCGTGAAAACATCGTAGGAGAATTATCAACCGAGCTTACATTTAGATGCGCAATGTTGGAAGCGTATGTGGAAATAACCTCGTCATAGGGAAGTGCTCCCTTGACATACACCTTATACTCCTCGGGGAACTGGTACGGGGAGTCCGGATTACTTGCCTGCCTGTCAAAAATTTCCAAGCCATACTTCTTCGCTGAAGATAACAGAACGTCGAGGGCTTTCGATCGCGAAGCATATCTTTCCCCATAGTACGTTCCGGCAAAGGCATATGTATCTGCTGGGTGGGATTCCACCAACGGATTATGGAGCTCTGGTTGCGCGAAGAACGGCATCGAACTTACGCTCTTAATTTGATTATTAGGCAGCTCCAGATACTTCTGAATCAGATTCGCATCAGTAGTAAATACGTAGTCAAACTTAACCGCAGTTGTGGAGAACCGCTTGAAATGTACGGGGTCCTCTTTATTCCAAAATACGGTAGGTATTCCTAGGTCTTTTGCCTTTTCAAGCAGTTCGAAAAGAGACCGAGACTCGTCTTCCGAGTAGAACCCGACAGCGCGATGCCAGAGCCCGTCATTGCCCTCCCACGCTGATTCGACAAAAATGAGGTCGAAATCAGTCTTCTCGAACTGGTTCTTCCAGTCAGCCGGATGTAATAGAGTGATATCAAATGTTCCGGCGATAGTCGTGCGGGTAAACTCATCGGCAATTACCCCCACTTTCAGTTTTGATGGAGAAATGGTCTCAGCGCTATCGAGTCGCTCAGCTTTACGGTTGCGTACGACTTCCTTGTAAACCGCGGAAAATGTCTTTCCAATTGCATTCCAATTGCGCTCCTCCATTACCCATTGACGACTCGACCTTCCCAATTCTCGGCGTAAATCAGCATCCTGAATCAATGTGCTCAAAGCCTCGACGAGCGATTCAAGGTCACCCTTCCTGAAAGTAAGAGCTCTCGAATCGTCCTTCCCTGCCAATTCGAGATTTGGTGCGACATCGGAAAGGATTGTTGCTCTACCGGATGCAAACGCTTCTAGAGGCTTGAGTGGTGAGACAAGTTCAGTAACCTGGTGAGATTCTCTCGGGCATGCAACGATATCGAAGGTACTGATCAAACGTGGAATCTGGTTCTGGGGCAGCCTACCCAGGAATCTGACATTGGAAGCTGGCAATTCTTTGGCAAGTTTGCGTAACCCGGGCTCAGCTGAGCCCGAGCCAGCAATAGCAATCTGGTGTTTGATACCTGCTTTTCCAAGTTTTGCAGAGGCTTTCACGAGAAGGTCAAGACCTTCGTAACCCACGATGCTTCCCGCGAAACCAATAACAGGTGCATCTACGTCAATCTTCCGAGTCTTAGCGAAGTACTCGTCTTTAGGATACGGCAGGAACCTTGAAGAATCGACGCCATTCGGCACTAGCTCAATCCTGTCTCGATCAACTCCCCTTGCAATTAGCTCCTCCGCTACCTGGGATGTAATGGCTAGAACCTTATCTGCATTCTTGCATACAAAAGTTTCGAGATCTTTCATCAATTCAAACCGCTCAGAACCCGAAAAACTAGGCTTCCTAGCTGCCTCTGAATATTCCCAGAGCCCACGTACCTCGTACACGAATGGGACCCCAACACGTCGTGCAGCTAGTAACGCTGGGAGAGCCGTGCGATGATTTGATGCCGACTGAATAACTTCTGGACGAAGGTTTCTTGCCTCACGAACAAAGGTATCTGCGGCGATAGTGAAGTAATGGTCCATCGCGATGTCTCCGAGTTTGGGACCCGGATTATGGATATAATCGACTCCATCCAGACGCTTCAACGTGCGTTGTTCGCCTGGGGCCTTCACATCAGTAGCTGTGTCCCACGGATATCCTGCACGCGAAACGACAACCATATGGTGTGAGCCTTCTGCAACCCCCGAAGCTACCCCTCGGGTACGCGTGGAGTATCCGTTTGAGTTAAATACTGGAGTCGAGTGAACACAGTACATAACGCGCCCTAGCTCTGGAATGTAGCTTGCTCCACCTTCCATTGACGACAAAACGATCTCACTATTAAAAAGTCTGTACTCGCCCTTGACTTGCTTTATAAGCCGGGTCAACTTTTCATCTTGCGAAGTATCAACACTCGTCCGATGAATAAGATCGTATGACTCGCTAATCTTGCCGGCATCATACCAAAGGCGCTTCAATTCGGTTTCGAACTCTTTAAGACCAGCCTGACTTTTCTTCAAACTGAGACGGGATTTCTCCTTTAACGCCTGCTTCTCACTATCCTTTGAATCCCCCTGATGAGTTTGTTCGTTGCGTACAGTTGTCGCTCTGCCGCGCTGCCCGGCGCCTCGTGTCTTGTTTAACTTCTTTTCCGTCACCATCGATTTCAGAGATTTGACGTCCGCTTTGGCAAGGTATTTCCTCAAGAATCGAACGGGTTCCCCAAGTTGATAGCCAACGCGGAATGACCTTGAATTTCGCAACGCTTCAAGCCTCCGCTCCAGCTTTGCATTGTCCCCACTCAGCTCTTGGATTTCTTCACGAGCTTCAGACAGTGCAGTAGAGGCTTCTGCGAGACGACGTTTCAAATCCGCAAACGCACCTTTTGAGACTGAATCGTTCTGGCGGCGCACTTGCTCCCTCAAGACAGACATCTCCGAGGCAACAGCATCGGGGTTTCGTCGAATATTTGCCGATTTCAGTTTGTTTATCTCGTTGGAGTCACGTTTTTCATCACTGTACATTTGGCTCTCCCCATATAGGTTCGTATATTTCAATCTTTTCTTTTACCCATTGAAATACCATTCCAAGGCCATTATAGTCTTCACCGATTTCAAACAAGCAGTACCAACGGAACAGTGTAACTAAAAATAACGAACTGTGCGCGGGTTAAAACTCGATTCTGGCAAGTACTCAACAGGAAACACCCGTCCCTACCAGCGCATTTCGTATCAAAATATAATTGACAGACATTTCCATTGCTGTACGCCAAATGACTGAACAGATGAAATATCTACTAATTGTCCAACTCAATTTCTGAAATCGCGTTTCATCCAACATTGAGAATTCTAGATAAACGCCTGTCAACGCTTGAGAGGCACAATCATCGGACCATGGAGGAACCAACTATTTCATGTTCAAGATTCCTCGCTTCCCCACCGCTGTTTACCAGTTGTAGCTCCGCATGAAACCAAACTACAGCTATCTCCCACATCTTTTATCGGGTCCTCACCGAGACTTACAGATACACCACGCTACTGGAGCATTCAACAAGCTTGACCAATCACTCCAAACGCGACTCGTGTATCGATTTTAGGAAACGCGAAGGAACCTGCGACAATTATCGGCTTGTGGTAGCGTACTCGGAACACAAATGACCAAAAATCGACGAGTGATAGATTTAAAGATCGGATATTCCGAGGATGGACCCGGACAGGGCTAACCGGCTTTCCTACAGCTCGGATTCAATCATCTTCTACTGGGAGGAATTTATGCCGGAACAAACGATTCGAACGTTCTTGTTTGGCTCATGCGTAGGTCGCGACATGTACGAAATGGTAGGTCAAGAAAATGGACTCGAAAGAGTTGGAACAGTCGCCAGGCAATCACTTGTTTCGGCATTTCACCCTGCACCGACTACAGGTTTTGATTTCAACAAAATTAAGTCCGCATTTCAAAAGAGAATGGCGTCAAGGGATTTTCAAGGTTCATTACTAAACGGCCTCGAGGAACAAAAAGAAGAAATCGACATACTAATTATTGACCTTATTGACGAGCGACGTGGGGTGATGAAGTATCCCGACGGTGGAGTTTTTACGCCGACAATCGAAAATAAGTCTGCTCTCGTTGGTCGCTATGAAGACCTCGGAACTCAACACCTGGAATTCGGAACTGATGCTTTCTATGGTGCTTTTGCTCGTGAGGCTATAGCTTTCAAAAATTTCCTCCTTGAACGCAATCTCTTTGAGAAAACCCTGATATTAGATATCCCACTCGCGCTGGCATACGACAAGAGCGATTCCAGCATTGATGCTACCCGGGCAAAGAATCACCTAAAATGGGCGCCTAAAATGAATGAACGACTCAGGGAGCTGTACCAGCTGCTTGAAGCAATGAGTTTCCCAGTCGCCGGACTCTCAGACCAAACTCCACTCATGTCCGGAGGGCACCGTTGGGGGCAGGCACCTTACCACTACCAGGACTCTATATATGAGCTAATCTATGAACGCGTGATTGAATTCGTTGGGCGGGATTCGTTGCAAAACCAAAATGACTACGAAGCTACCGAAGATTAAGAAGATTGCAGACTAGCCCCTTATAGACTATGCATTGTGTTTACCAACTGGGGATATTCATTACTCTTGTCCAATTGTGGTGACTGCGATGAACTGGTGCTGGTGTTCCGAGTACCTGTGACCTAAGCATTCCGAGTTGTTGGAACTGGGGTTGAGACTTGGAGGGCAGCTCTCTTGGTGCTTGGGGTGCTGCTAGGGCTCGTCTTAGTTAGTCGGTCGGGGCGTGGGTACGAACCAGGCCTTGTCGCATGTAGTTGTCACCGAGGTTGTTGCATAGGCCGGTGGTGGGGTGGCTGATTAGGAAGTCTGTACCGACTCTATCGGATAGGCTTCGATCCGGTAAGCCACGTGGTACCGCCAGAGCGTGATGCTCCTATGTTGTGTCAAGCGGGATTGAGAAGTTGTTCGTAAGCTGTTCTTAACTGGGGTAGTGGGCGCTTGCCGGTTTCTATATCACTTATCCTTGCTGGCTTGCACCCGAGTTTTTCGGCAATCTGGGCTTGCGACAGCTGTCTTTCGACTCGTCGGGCTTTGAGTTCAGCGACCCCGATCTGTCCTGATGAGGTAGCCGTCTGATTCTGGCACAGCACTCGGTAGACTTCCCTGGCGATGGCGCGTTTTAGGCACCGTAAGATCTCCTTTTTCGACAATCCTTCCTTGGTGCGCTTGGTTACGTAGTCCCTGGTGCGTTGCTCATGGTGCATCCGCACCAACGCAATGCGGTGCAACGCGGCGTTAGCTCGGCGATCACCGCCCCGGTTGAGTCGATGCCGATGTGTTCTTCCCGAGCTAGCCGGAATCGGTGCTACCCCACACAGATGGGCTAATGCTGCTTCGGAGTGAATCCGGCTTGGATTGTCCCCAACACTGACAATCAGATCGGCAGCCACCACGGAGCCACACCCAAATATCGACGTCACATGCGGATTGATAATTTCAACCAGGATGCTGATGTGCTCTTCTATCTGAGTGGCCTGTTCTTGCAAATCACGATAAGTGGACGCTAAGGTCTTCAACGCGAAAAGCACACCATTTCTGGGATCGGCCAGGTCTGCTGAAGGTCGGCAACGCGATAATGACTCCACCATGACTAATGTAGACATCGCACTATAGCGGCACCGAATTTCATCAGGTGCTGTGACCAGCAACGATTTGATCGTTGTCATCAGTTTCGCTGCAGTCATCACGATCTGACGGCGAGTGATCTGCAACCCACGAAGGGATTCCACGGGCCCGGAGGTGTCTTTCGGGATGCTTAAGGCTTCCCCGGCGAGTACCTGGCGGGCGGCAGCTACTGCATCAACGGGATCTGATTTTCCATCCCGGCGTCGAACTGTCCGGGTCGGGCGCAGGACTTCTACGATTGTGTACTTCTGGGTACGAAGGTACCGTGTCAGGCCTGCTCCATAAGAGCTGGTGCCTTCCACACCGACGGTGGTGACACCGGAAGTTGCTATGAACTCTGAGATCGCCTTGTAGCCCAAGTTGGTGGCGGGGAAGGTGTCAGTGGCGATGTGCCGGCCAGTGTCCGAAATGATGGCAACGGTGTGGGTATCGGTGTGGGTGTCGATTCCGGCGACGGGGCCGGTGAGGCATTCAAAGGTGGTAGGCATCGGGGATCGGGTCCTGTCCGTGAGTAAATGTGCGGGTAAACCACGATCCGAGGTTTCCGGGCAGACAAGACGCTGATGAGACGACTACACTAGGCACCTGCCGGGTTGCCACGGTGGTAACGTCACGCTCCTATAAGGTCATGGACGGAATCTACCGGATTGCGGTACAGGGGCGGAACCAACCTGGAAGACAGATCACGCTAAGGACACATGAAAAAGATCATGACCAGTCAAGTATTGGGTCATTCCACGAGGTTCCGATCCTGCATTCCCATTATCAGCGTCAAGTATTTTGTGTGTGGGGCTTTCGGGGTTAGTGATTTATAGGTAGTTGGTGAATCGTTCGGGGTAGGCCACGGCCATTTGGTTGATGGCTTGTTTCCAGTTGGTGACCTTTCTGCCTTCGATGAGTCTTCCGCTGGTAGCAGCAGCTTTCTTGCCCTGTTTTGCGCGTTTAGCCGCACGTTTATCCTCAATATTGCAGATCATCAACCACAGCGTCTTAATCGCGGAATCATCATTGGTAAATTGCACGCGGTTACGGGTAGCTTTACGCAGCTCGTTATTCATCGACTCAATCGAGTTTGTCGTATAGATGACCTTTCTGGCCATCGGCGGGAACTGCAGAAACGGCACGAAACGCTCCCACGCATCCGTCCAGACCTTGACTGATTGGGGATATTTCTGGCCCAGTTCTGAGTCGGCGAATTCATCCAACGCTGCACGTGCGGTTGCCTCGTCAGGCGCGGTATACACCTTCTTCAACGCCGCAGATACGGTCTTACGATCGCCATAGGCCACCCACCGGTTTGCTGCACGAATCAAATGCACCACACAGGTCTGCACCATCGAATCCGGCCACGTTGCTTCCACCGCTTCCGGCAGGCCCTTCAAACCATCGCAGCAGACAATAAACACGTCCTGGACTCCACGGCTTGCCAGGTTCGCGCACACATGAGCCCAGAAGGAGGCGCCTTCTTCTTTCGCCAACCAGATACCCAGGATGTGTTTGATCCCGTCCATATCCACGCCGATAGCCAAAAAGGCGGACTTGTTAACTACTCGTCCACCGTCGCGAACTTTGATACGCAGCGCATCGAGGAATATTACCGGGTAGAACTCGTCTAGCTGACGGTTTTGCCAGATCATGACTTCATCTAGCACCGCATCAGTCACTGCGGAAATCGTTTCATGCGAGATATCAACCCTCATGACCGTGGCCATATGATGCTGGATATCGCGCACTGTCATGCCACCGGCATACAAACTGATGATCATGTCATCGACATCGGTTAACCTGCGTGAGCCTTTCGGCACCATCGTGGGCAAGAACGTGCCCTGCCGATCACGTGGAACGGTGACATCGACCGGGCCGTAGTTCGAATCAACCTTTTTGACATAGGAGCCGTTGCGATAATTATCGCCACCACCGGCCGCTTTGGCCTCACGATCGCCTTTGGAATAACCCAGGTGGGCATCCATTTCGGCTTCCAAGCCACGGGTGACCGAAGCTTGCAGTAATCCCCGGACTAGGTCGTTGGCGTCCGTTGCTGTGGTTCCCAGCTCATCAATGAGCTTGGCTATCTCCGGGTTCGCCAGCAGTTTCTGCTCGATCGCTTTAATCTTCGCGGAATCTTCCGGATCTCGTTTCGCCACAGAATCCATTATGGTTTATCTCCTTCATGTAAGGGAAACCCCTCACACACAAACCATTAGACACTCTCTACCGCCACCTAGAATAATGGCCAGACCCCAAGCAGTACCACCTATCCGGAACACGAGTACCAACTAGTCCTATACGGCACAATTGGAGACTGGGGCAACTGAACCCAGAACGATCCTACGACCAACTTAAAGTTCTATTATGTCCGTACCCGGTGAATAGTTCTCACATTCAAAGCTCTCTAGTCTCGATAGCGCATGGATGCGAAAAACCTATGTGACGAGCAAATACCATTACCCCCAACTTCTTCCCGAGTAAGTCTGTAGGCACTTCAATAGCGAATTCGCTCTTTTCTTGGTATTGATACTTTTGTTCTGCACGCCCGTTCACAACCAAATAGAATGCAAATTCCAGCTTTGCGGGCCGAGAACATTCAGGATGAGCAGAAATTCGAATACTTCCGTCTTGAATAGAAATCTGCGGACTCAAAACAACTTGCGGTAGTACGGCAGTATTTTGTGATACCCAATCAATAGAGATACCAAAGGGCTGGACTCCGGCTAGGCGCACAGACTCTCGATCACATTCAGTACCAAGGGTAAAGGTACTACCCGAATGTGTTGTCGGGCTAAACACATCCCTCGCAGATCTCATTCGAGCTGCGGTCGTAGATGGACTTAGCACCCCCAGCTTAATAGCAGCCAACACCTCACGGTGGACGCCTTTCAATGTATCCCGATATTCAGGGAATGCTTCTTCAATATCGTGTGCAAGGGTTCTACACAAACTTTCTAGCGCGGAAGGTAAATTCGGCAAAAATCGATCTTGATGCCGGCCCGGGAGTGTTATTCGCTTGGAACTTATCTTTTTGGATGCAACGCGGTCAAAGTGATTTTCTAATGTAGCTCGATCCTTGGAAATCATTACGTGAGGTGAAGAAGAAAGTTTCTCAGTCGCAACCCCACTCTCAAAAGGATATTTAAGCAGTTCAGGGGCGGCATCGCTAAAGATCTGTTGTACCAGCGCAAAATCCTGGAGCTCAGCGTTATCTATATGTTTGGTCGCTTCGTAGAAATAGGCGTTCGAAAGTGGCTGAAACGGAAAATGGTTGGACGAACTTGAAAATTTGGCATGCCCAAAATGTGTTCGGTTCCTAGTCTGCTGATACAAAGATGGCATGACTTGATGTAGGTCATCCCGAATAAAGTGTGATTGTAATGAGTTCAAAGAGTCTTCTACTGTTTTCCCATATTTGGTTTTGACAGTCGCATTACCTAGGTACCAAGCCTTGAATTGTTCAAATGCACCGATACGTTCACCAACAAAACCATTATTAAAGTTTTGCACTTGGTCACCGAGACTTAAAAACCCTGCTCCCTTCAAAGGCTCGCCGCCTCCCCCTCGCAAGGATATTTCGGGGGTTCCAAAGACTGTGTGGTGTGACGTTGGCGTGAAATTGAAGGAAAAATTTGAAGAATAGCTTTGGGTAAGGCGCTGAGACTCTTCGAGGCCGGTGTCCATGTGAAAAGTTTCTCTAGCGCCTTGCCAGTTCATCCCAAGGTCATTCCCGATTCGGTAACTGATATAGAAATCATCCTCGAATACCCGCATACTATATTTGCTCTTATACAGTCGCGGGTCATTTGACCTGAATTTAAAGTCCTTCTCTACGCCTGCTTTTAATACTAGGGACAGAACGGTGCGAGAATCCACACCACCTGACAGCAACAATGAGTGATTGAAATATTCCAGCCTTGCCAAATTACGCAGTGTAGAAGAAACAAACTCCACTCCATCCCGAACCAACTGGTCAGAACCTTTTGGAATATTTCCTAATAGTTCAGCACGATCTCGAATCGTAGCCGTCTCCTCAGTGATATAAAGAAAACTATGAGGCGCGAGAACCCGAATATCATTAGAAAAAGTTGTTGACACAAAAGGATTCGAAAACCTCGAATCCTTTGTGACAAGCGAAGCAATGTATGTTGATATGTCCAAGGAAGGGCGGATACCTCTTCGCTGAAGTTCGTGGACAACGCCTTGGAAAGAATCAGAAACCACGATAGAACTACCTGGTATGAACGCATAGAATATTGGTGAATAGCCAAATTCGTCGTTCAGGACAATGAAATGGTTTTTTCCCCGTTCTCCCTGAGCTTTGCGCCTAGCAACGGCAGTCCATTCCCCTATCGCAGGCGCGAACTCCTCCACGGGCAATCGATGCGTCAGTAGTTCCGAAAAGCTGCCAGACATACTTAGATCAGGAGTCGCAGCAATTCCAGAAACTCTTCGAACTTCGAAGCCTGTCAGGTCAATGCTCCCGAAATCTGACGTAGTAAGTGATTTCGCGCGAGTCTCAATTGATATGGCGTGCGCCGGAAGTCCGATTTGTGTCATTCTTGTCCTCTGATTCCTGATTTTGAACGAAACTTACGAATCACGGCGGTGTTTACCTTCTTTACGCCGATACTCGGACCGAAAACGTTCAGATTCTATTTGAAACTTAGCAAACTCTGATTCTAAGTAAATTTTAGGTTGAGAGTACCTATTAATGGCATTCTGAATCACCATGTCAGCACCTTCAAGATTTTTGGCTGCTGTACGTTTGGTCCACAGATTGTATTTCCGAAGTACTCTCTTCGTCGTGCCATCTGCAATAACTTGCCCCTCATGGATCCAGATCACTCGTGAACAGTGCTTTTGGATAGTAGACGCTGAATGCGAAACGATAAAAACAGTCCCGGCATCGTTTAGGAAAGTTTTCATTCGTTCTCTTGCTTTATCAGCAAACGTTGCATCACCAGTTGATAGTGCTTCGTCAACCATCAATATTTCACGATTAACTGCGGTGGCGATCGCAAACTTCAATCGAGACTTCATACCGGACGAATAGGTTTCCATAGCTCGGTCTGCAGCATCCGTCAGCTCTGCCCATTCAATCACTGGCTCGATTAACGATTTCACCTCCTTCGGAGAAAGCCCCATTGCCAAGAGACCCAGCCGAATATTAGCTCTTCCGGTCAAATGCGACTGTAGAGCCGCGGAAACTCCAAGTAGTGTCGGCTGGGCAGACACACGAACCATCCCGTTCGTTGCCTCTTCATTTCCCGCAATGATACTCAAAAGGGTCGACTTACCCGAGCCATTCTTTCCTAGGATCCCAATACACTCACCCGATTTCGCGATGAACGATATGTCTCGAAGGGCTTCGAATTTGTCTTGCTTGAAACTAAGGTTTGATTTTCCCTTTTTAGGAACGTCATAAGACTTCGAAACCTTTCGGACGACAACTGTGACTTTATCGGACTGCAACATAACGTTCCTCCGCCTGCCAGAAGTACACGAATCCGAATATTACTAAGATTACGGACCAGGCCAATAGGTATAGCCACACACCTACGGATGGGAATACACCTTCGAGCACGCATGATCGTGTCGCTTGAAGGAACTGGTAAATCGGATTGATTTCTACGAATTTTGTAAGAGCGGGATGCGAATCGAATCTCGAGATTGAGAAGAATACTCCTGAAGTGAAAAAGAGAGCGCGCGTTACAAGACTTAGAACCTTTGCCAAATCTGGCACGAAGGCAGTGGCTCGCGCAGCGAAGCAAATACAGCCAAACGCGAAAAGATGCGCCAACAGGAAGAGTGGAATTACACCCAATAGAGCGAAACTTACTGGTTCCCCCCATTGAAAAAGCAACGCACCAGTGACAGCGATTACGGCTGGAACAATGTGGTCGATCATTTGCCTCAACACAACTGAAACAGCGAGTGTTACCTTCGGGAAAGTGAAGGACTTGATCAAATTACGAGATCGTTGAATCAGTTTTCCACCTGATGTAATTCCTGATGAGAAGAATCCGAAAAAGATCACACCGATCAAAAGGAAACCGACGAAATTATCCATTCCTCGGTCTACTTTCAAAATCAACCCAAATACAATTACATAGACACTAACTTGGAGGATTGGCTCCAGAAGGATCCAGGCCTGACCAAGATAAGTTCCTTTACCCGAGGAAAACGACTTTGACTTGGTATCTTCCCAAATAAAATGACGAAAATTCCACAACGAAAGTATGTAACTAACTAGCGCAGGCCGTGCTTGTAATCGAACAAGCTCGCTGTCGTCAACGATCTCAATATTAACCGGGCGTGTTCGTACTTCCGTTGATTCGTTATCTGAACTCACTGTATGTCCCTTTGCGCACCGCTTCACTAGCTTCAGCTGAACTCATTACGCTCCCTTGATTAACGCTATCACTGACCACACCGTACGAACTCTTCAATCCTAATTAGCGTAGTCGGAAGATAAAAAACTTGCTCATCCATGCGCATTGCGCACCGACAATCACAGTTAAATCTAAAATGCCGTCTCACAATAAGCTAATTGAAGAACAAGGAATCCAAATGGTTTTGACCAAGGTGACGTAATCCAACGTAGAACCGTTCGGACCCAAAGCATTCCTCAGTGGAAGTTCCCAGATTACGGCAGGCAGTGAAATTCGACTAATCTTGGGGCTATGAAAAGACAACGCGACTTGAGCAAGTGGCCAACTCAGTTCGAGTACCCAAGCCCGCAAGACTTTCTTTCAAGTGAATTGCAATCAGGTGTGCATTCTATCCGTATCGGGCAACAGTTCATTGACATATATGTCGAAAATCGTAGTTCTGAAGTCACGCTCGTTAATTTCAATGCTGCTGTCCCCAGCCGCATTACTACGGTCCCAGTATTGCTGGGGCATAGTCTAACGAAATCTACTGGCATAAATTTGGTTGCTGTTTCGGACCCAACGCTCGCAATGGGCGATGTTGATCTAACCGTGACTTGGTATTTGGGGAACCAAGAGACTGGGAAACTTCCGCCAGTTCTTGCACCGCTGATACAGCACGCATTATCTTCCGTAAAAACCAAGCGCACAATATTGTTTGGAGCATCCGGTGGTGGATACGCAGCCGTGCTGTACGGACAGTTTTTCCCAGATTCAATAGTATTTGGTGTTAATCCTCGTCTTGATCTGGGTGCACGTCCGGCGGCAGCAATCGACAAATACCTCGCAGCTGCACACAACAGCGATGCTTCAATGGAGGATGCTGCTGGCAAAGAGTTCCTTCCCGGTAAACTATCCAATCTTTACAAGAAATCTCTTCCGTTTGACCTCTGTATATACCAAAATTTAGGTGACAAGAATTTTCTAAATCATCAGCTACTTCCATTCGCGACTGACTTGCAAAACGACCCCCGTCTATTCACCAAAGTTGAATGGATCCGACCAGGCCACGTAGTCCCACAAGGCGCACGACTACGCCATATAGTCTCATGCCTGTCATCCGGCAAATCCCGAGAAGATGCAATCATTAATGCTGGGTTTACTCCAACGGTACTAAACTCAAGAGACTCTAACCTCGCTAAACGCTACGCACACCTAAATACATGGTAAATATTTGGAGCTCAATTCCCACGGCCCCTAACTCAAGTGACGTCAAGAAACATTCTGAACTATAAGGACGAACCCGTGGGAGTGAGTACTATCTATTTCCTTGATTGAGCGGTTGCCAAATCTGGAGTCAGATTCCTCGAGAGCTATATAGCTCCATCAACTTTTCTGCATTCGATTCCCAGGTTCTTGCACGAACCCATTCCCTAGCTTTGTCCGTCAACGTTTTAATCTTAGTTGGATCCAAATTTAAAACATCGCGTATAGCTCCTGCTAGTTCCTGAGGATTTTCAGGCCGGAAGTAGACTGCATTGTTCCCCGTTACTTCGCGAAGAGCGGGAAGATCGGATGCGACGACCGGTACGCCGTTAGCTTGTGCCATTAATGTTTTGATTGGTGTGACGGTACGGCATACCTCTTGATCTTTACGTGGAATCACAAAAACATCGAGGGCAGCATACCACTTCCAAATTGTTGAAGCCGGTTGTTTGCCAACAAACCGCACCTGTTTTCCCAGACTCAGTTCATCTACCAAAGCTTCTAACCTCAATTTGGTTTCGCCTTCACCCACAATGATGCAATGAACATCCGGCAAAAGCTCAATTGCTCTAATCAGGTCATCTAAGCCTTCGTACTGGACCACAGACGTAATCGAACCAACGATGACTTTATTCTCACTCAGTCCAAGTTCTTGGCGAATGTCAGCCTTGTTGAACACACGGCCGAGCTCCGAACTTGATACAGCATTTGGAATAATTCGGATCTTGTCTTCTTCTATTCCTTGACTTACTGCATTTCCTTTCGAAACGTCACTCAGCTGGATCAGAGCACATGCATTTTGCATTGCCTCAAGCTCTTTGCTTTCAGCTATAACATAGTATTCCGACTCTTTAGCGATTGCCTGAGATCCTGGATTTCTCTTGGAAAGCCAAGTCTTTTGGAGCTCCCCCCTCGTTTCATAGACCCAAGGAATCCCAAGTATACGAGCTGCACGAGAAACGATAATGGCGTTCTTAAAGTCAGTCGTCGTGTGCAATATCCCCGCATCAAATCTTCGAGCCTCTTCCACAAGCATTTTGACGGCTAATTCGATCTGCTGATCCTTGTTTCGAGGAAACAGTGCTGGCAGCATTTGCCGGTATTCAATACCATCAAGGATCAGGTTGCTCTTAATAGGAAATTCACCGACAACTATGGGGTACCCAAGCCTAGTAACTGCGCATACATTAACACCATGCTTATGCAAAGATTTCAGCACAAAATGGCTACGCTCGGTATATCCCGATTGCGTATAAGGCTTCGAATTCGTCAAATAGAAGAGCACATTTTTGGAATTACAGCTGCTATCTAGCGGTCGACTCTTCAAAATCGGCAAGTCCAGTTCAGCAAGCTGTCGTCGGATCTTTCGGGCTCTGGCCATTCCACGAATACCGCTTTGCTCGAATATTTCCGCGCTTAGCGTCAGCTGCCCTTGTTCGTATAAGTCTTCACCGTATTGGCTCGGCGTAGGTAGGCGCAAGGTTCGAACTGGTATGCCGAAGATACGGAGCTTCTGACTAACTTTTACAAAAAGATCATTGGGATCTTCTAAGAGATGAGTTCCGAATAGACTCGCCGCCAAAGAAGCACGTTGAATGTAGGATTTCATTCGACTATAAATCATCAATCAGTTTCGAAGTTATCGATCATCCGCAAAAACTCACGAGGTGCCACATTCACGCGCTCTTCAGCAACCCATTTTGCGCCAACAGTTGAAACATCCAACAACCGAGGCTCATCAATTAATTTCATCCAAAGTTGTGCAAGTGCCTCAGGTGATTCAGGGGCAACGACATGTCCAGCCTCGAGTGCCTCTATCAATTCCATAGTCTCACCTGAAGCGACAGCGCTGATATGGATACCTAAATTCATCAGTTCGTAAGTCTTTGAAGGCACTGCCTGTTCAAGAGCGGGCCAATCAGTTAAATGCACTAAGGCAGTATCAGCCCATTTATACTGCTCAGCCAATTCATCCGCAGCAAGCTTAGAGCTGAATTCAACTTTCACATTCAAATCTTTTGCAAGGCGCACTAGTTCTTGACGTGCTGCGCCCGCACCGACAAACCGGAGATTGACCTGATAGCCGCCTTCTCCTGTTCTCGCAACAGCGCGAATAGCGTTCGTCAAATTCTGGGCACGCCCAAGCGTTCCCGCATACAACACATTTAAACAATCAGCCGAGCGCTCCTCATGTTCGGATACTCGTTGATTAATTTCAGGTGGAAATACGTTTCGAATAACAGAAATTGGCTTGTCTACGGACTTTTGCTGTTCATCGAACCGCTCCTTCAACGCTTTGCCAAGGAGTGATGAGGTCACAATCAAACCGTCAGACTCTCGGAGGCTGTAGTTCATGGCCCATTTAGTTACAAAACCAAGCACTTGCACTGGACCTCTTGAGAGAACCTTTTCTCGAAACGACGGATCTCCCAAGCCTGAATTCCATCGTTCATGTTCGCTAATCAAGTCGGGCCAAGCATCTCGGAGATCTATTACGTAGGGTGCTTTGAACCGCTTCGAAGCGATGTAAGTGACCACAGATGTAGGAAGCGCAGGAACCGAACCAATTATTAAGTCCGGTTGGTAATTGCGCAGCACGCCGGGCTTTTTGCCAATTACCCAGAGTGCTGCTGCTGCAACGGCAGCTTGATTCAAGATCCTCTGGGTTAGTGACCTCCCAGCCGGGAAAAACCCCGTGCGCACAACCGTCTCCGCATGATTAATAGTCTCATGCTCCGTCCGAGCCCGAAATGAACCGGACTTCCACCACTCTCCCAGACTAGGACTTCGATTGTAGTGAGGCGGAGGAGCAATTACCGTCACTAAGTGTCCTTGCTCCTCAAGAATTCCTGTGAGCCAGGACCACCGCCTTTGCGGAACGCCGTTTTCTGGAGCCCAGTACTGCGAAATGATCAGTATCTTCACTGACTAGCTCCCTCACATTTCTATTCCCGCAAGACAATATTTTCTAAAGATATCACTTTAGAAGTCTATAGGTGCGCTTAACCCTAAATCCAACTGTTAAACAGCACTACAGTCGTAACGATCCTTCGAGCCGGATATTGACAAGCCTATTCAGCCCCAAAAGCCTTGTCCACTAGGCGATTTGCCCAATTCACCTTAGCTCTTATATAGTTAATTCTCGTTGCAGAGAGCGGATGAACTTCAGCTCAAACAACACATTCCTCCATAGCTCAGTTGGCAGAGCATTCGACTGTTAATCGAAGGGTCACTGGTTCGAGCCCAGTTGGAGGAGCAAATATTCACCTCATCATCATTTCAATAGATGACGAGGTGATTTTTTGTTCGTCGATATCTTGGATCTCGGCTGGGACCTTAGGGGCTATATTCCAAAAGTGCTATCGGCTCTAAGGCTCCTCGCCCCCTTAACCGGACAACGACTAAACCCTAGCAACGTTCCAGGATCCCTGACGCCAAACGACGAAACCGCACCGCATTTCGTCATCTAACTCATCCATGTCACTAGGGCTAAATTCATCCTACAAAACTAATTGCTAGTTTCCATCATTGACAACTTCATCGAACCGTGGGATGCGCTCCTCTTCAGCCCCGGTTCCCGGCGAAAAATTTTCAGCGCGTTCCCCCAGACCTAATAGCGCGCCAATAGCCGCTACTGAGCGCTCCGCGCCCTTGCCGTCACCGTATGGGTTAACTGCATTAGCCATTGCTTCAAAAGCAGCCTCATCGTCCAAAAGTAGCTTGGCTTCCGCAACGATTAGGGAGCGGTTGGTTCCGACCAACTTCACAGTGCCAGCGACTACTGCCTCCGGACGTTCGGTGTTCTGGCGCATAACCAAAACCGGCTTACCCAAGGATGGTGCCTCTTCCTGAACTCCGCCCGAGTCGGTCAGAATGATGGTTGCTCGACCCTGAAGCTTCGTGAACTGATCATATGGAAGTGGGTCTGTAATGATTACGTTCTCAAGGCTCTCAACCTCGGGCAACACTGCTTGGCGCACAGCAGGGTTCAAATGCAATGGAAGCGCGAAGTTTATATCAGGGTACTCAGTTGCAAGATCTTGAACTGCGCCTCCGATTTCCTTCATCGCATCGAGGTTCTCACGGCGGTGAGTAGTAACAACTACCATGCGCTTATCCGATGCGGCAGCTTCCTGAAGCTTTGGATGCGCGAAGGTGGTATCCCAACTTGCTGCTTCCAAAAGTGCGTCAATAACGGTGTTACCTGTGACCACGATGTCCTTGGAACGGAAGTTTTCCATCCGAAGATTCTCTAGTGAGCCCTCCGTCGGAGCAAGATGGAGGGAGGCGACCTGGCCGATGATCTTTCGGTTAGCTTCTTCCGGGAATGGGGAGAAAATATCTCCTGTGCGCAGACCGGCCTCAAGGTGAACAATCTTTATCCCACGGTGGAAACCAGCCATTGCAGCAGCCATAGCAGTTGAAGTGTCACCTTGAGAGATGACTACGTCAGGCTCAACTTCAGCAATGATTTCATCAAGTCCTGCAATTGCGCGAGAGACAATTTCATTAAGCCCCTGCCCCGGCTTCATAAGCCCCAAGTCGTAAGCTGGCTTGATACCAAACATGGTATTTACCTGCTCCAGCATTTCCTTATGCTGACCAGTAGATACTGCAATCGACTCAAAGCGATCGTCAGCCTCAAGCGCCTTAATGACAGGGGCAACCTTGATAGCCTCTGGACGGGTACCGTACACCGTCATAATCTTCGGCTTGCTCATTTTTCTCCTCACTAATCAATTTGGAAATTAAAACTATTCAACCACGTGTTCCCGTAGAGAACTGCTCGAGACTTCCAAACCTTTATTTCGAATTTGCAGAGTTCTCTCGTAATCCTACAAGGCAGATGAGTTTTTCTCTTGACGGCAATTTTCAAGAAGCTCGGTTTCTCAACAAGTACCAGAAATTCCGTATGAGGTTTGTGCTGAGTTATTGCTTGGAGAAACCGACTAGTTACTGAGGTTTTTGTTCTGGTTGAGCGGAAATGTTCTCAGAATAATTAGGAGTTCGCTGGGTTTGATCCATGGCGTGACTAGCTACAAACAGGGCGGCCGTAGCAAGCGCGGCTGAGGTTGCCTGAGGCAACAAGGATTCAAACTCCACGCATCTAAAACTATCGGAGGATCTACCACCCTGGGAAGAGTCCGGAACAGAATTATTTCGCCCTACCCCTGTTAGAGTCCCCCATGTGGTGCAGGTGCGCATTAAAGTAACGGATGTTTAATTAAGGGTGACACCTTCATCGGATGAAAGAAATCGGTAGGCTAGGACAAGATAAATCCGCATATCCGCAGAATGTACAGGGAGTAGACAGCAATAATGTTTCAATTCGTAGTCGGTGCCGCTGCAGGTTACGTACTTGGCACGAAGGCCGGCCGGAAGCGTTTTCACCAGATTAAGAATGCTTACGAAAAGACAATCAACTCCCCCGTCACTAAAAAGGCGGTCGACGCTACGCGTAAGACCATCGCTAATCGGCTAGACCCAGATCCACGCATGCGCGAGATTAAAGACCTGAACCGCGGTAAGAAAAACAAGAACGACCAGGACAATGGCCCTGATCGTATCTATGAAGTAGACGAGGACTGAACACCTCTTAGGGCTTTAGTCCTCGTGCAAAATTAGGAAGCGCCTGGTCCGCGGAATGCTCGGTTGTTGAGCTCACGGCGGGCTTGCTCGAGTGCCACGAGATCGGCGAATAGCGAGTTGTAGGTGGCTTCATCTTCGGATGGGCGCATGCGACCCAAGCGAGCTTTAAGTTCCGCGATATGGTTTCCCACCTGCGATTCCTGCAGGCGAGAGAGCACCATATCGGCATAATCCTCCATCGAGGAACCCGTTGGCAGAATCTCTTCTACTGCTAATTCAGATACAAAGTTACGACCGGTGAGATCAAGCATTTCGCCGGCAACATTCGCGATCCATTCCACCGTTGGCTGCTGAGCACCCTTGGTAGCACCGCCTGCGGTGATAATTGCATTGCGGACAACGCGGTAAGCCTCATTGGTAAAGGCTTCCTCATCAACGCCATCGAAGTAAGCACCGGCAACACCTGGGAATTGCAGAGCCACCTTGAGAGCCTCACGTTGTGGCCACAGGTGCGTCTCCCGCGGTGATGGCGGGCGAATCATTGGCGCTGCCGTTGCCGGCGCTTGATTCGTCTTGGAATCAGACAAAATGGTGCGGCGTTGTTCTTGCTTCTTCGGCTTGTGGGTCTCAGCAAGTACTTGCTGTAAAACCTCATCCGGGTCAGGCCATCCCACCCAGCCAGCAAGGCGGCGGGCGTACTCGCGCTGTAATGGTTCATCGCGAATCTGAGCCACTACTGGGACAGCGCGGCGCAGCGCCTGTAGGCGTCCTTCAGCGGTGTCGACGCGGTATTCAGATAGAACCGACTGAATTACGAACTCAAACATCGGGATACGGTCTGCAATTAGGTCACGGACTGCGGCGTCACCGCGCTCCAGGCGCAGATCACATGGATCCATTCCTTCAGGTGCGACTGCCACGAAAGATTGGCCGGTGAACTTCTGCTCACCTTCAAAGGCACGCATAGCGGCCTTCTGCCCTGCTTCATCACCATCGAAGGTATAGATGAGCTCACCGTTAAAGTAGGAATCATCCAACATCAACCGGCGCAGCACCTGAAGGTGCGGACCACCGAATGCGGTGCCACAAGATGCCACCGCGGTGGTTACACCAGCCGCGTACATAGCCATAACATCGGTGTAGCCCTCCACCACTACTGCCTGGCGCTGCGAAGCAATCTCACGCTTAGCCAAGTCCAGACCAAAGAGCACCTTGGACTTGTTGTACAGCATGGTTTCAGGGGTGTTCATGTACTTGCCGAGCTTGTCGTCATCAAAAAGCTTACGGGCGCCAAAGCCAATAACGTTGCCGCTCAAGTCCTTAATCGGCCACAACAGACGACGATGGAAGCGATCGATAGGACCACGCTTGCCCATCTTGGAAATTCCAGCAGCTTCTAGCTCCTCGAAGCTAAAACCCTTGCGCAGCAAATGCTTAGTAGTGGTATCCCACCCCGAAGGCGCATAACCGCACTCAAACTTGTAGATAATCTCCTTGCTAAAGCCGCGATCCAGCAGGAAGTTGCGCGCTGTCGCTGCATCCGGGGTCTCTAACTGCTGGCGGTAGAACTCATGAGCAGCCTTGTTCGCCGCCACTAGACGCTGACGCGTACCAGGCTTTTCATCACGAGCACCAGTAGTGCCGCCCTGATAATTGATGTGGTAACCAATTGTTTGTGCAACCGACTCCACTGCCTCAGGAAAGGAAACCTGTTCCATTTCCATGAGGAACTTGAATACATCGCCGCCATTACCTGTGGAAAAACAGTGATAGTAACCACGTTGTGGACGAACGTGAAAAGACGGGGTCTTCTCTTCCTTAAAAGGTGACAGTCCTTTCAGACTGTCATAGCCAGCTGGCTTGAGCTGGACATATTCGCCCACGATTTCCTCAATAGGCGCGCGTTCACGGATCGCTTGAATATCGCTCTCCGGAATTCTGCCTTTTGCCATACACAGAACATTACCGTGTAACACAAAATCGAAGCAGTTGGCTGATTATTAAGACAGCCTTATTTCGTTATTAAGTCGCGCAACTGCAACAATGGTGGCTATGGCACGATCATCTGAGGAATCCGCATCAGGTAATTCAGCACCACGCAAGAAATCACTTCCTGCAATTATTGGTGGCGCTGTAGTGGTTCTGGTCGCCGGATATTTCGGCATTGACTTAACCTCCGGCGGTTCTGGGGACTCAAATTCTTCTAGTTCAGAAAGCTCTGCCGCGTCCGCTGAAGGCAAAGCAATTTCCTCGGATTCTGATACGTGCGCAATCTCCACTTTGCCTGATGAGGCACATGAGACTCGCGACGATATTGTTGCCGGTGGCCCATATGACTACCCAGAAAATGACAATCGCCATTTTGGAAATTATGAAGGCGTTTTACCTGATCATTCTTCTGATTTCTACCGCGAATACACCGTTGAAACCCCAGGCTTAGACCATCGCGGCGCACGCCGTATTGTCACCGGCGGTGGCTCCGAAACCGACCCTGAAGTGTGGTACTACACCGATGACCATTACGAATCCTTCTGTGAGATCCCTGATGCCGAATAAGCGCCGAGTTCTCATTACGGATTGCATCCACAACCGCGAAGACTTCTTCCACGCGATGGACAAGGTACGTTGTGACTCTGACGTTCCCAGCCCGCGCAATCTAGATGCGCTCGCAGACTTCCTAGTTGACGCCGGCATTGACCGCATCACCTGCGCTAATTGGGGCATGAATGAAGCGGATGCGACCGCCATCATCACTGTTTTGTCCGATATCGGCGTGAAATTATTTCGATAATTTCACGGTAAATTCCTTATGATTTAAATGATCTTTGGGCAATTAGGTGTTACCGAGGACTACCCGAGGTATCCCGAAAACTCCGCCGACGCACGGGCTACGCGTTCGAGGCGGGATTCGGTCATTGAAGCGATTTGGTCGATGATAACGCGTTGGCGCTCAGCGGGGGTTTCGGCTTGCTCCCACCACATGCGAAACATGGCATCGAGGGTGCCCGGCGCGCCGGCGGTGAGGTAGTCGAAGACGCGGTACACGCGTTCGCGTTGGCGGTCCTGGCGGCGTAGATGCGCAGGCGTATCCATGACGTAGAGAACCGCGATGGTTTTTAACAGGCGCACTTCGGCTTCCGCGGCGGGTGGGACGATGAGGTGGCCGTGTTGGCGGCCGAGTGTCGCCCCGGATTCTTTGGTGGCGGCGACGGTTGCGCCGACGTAGCGGCCGACTAGTTCGGAGGTCATCTTCTTAAGTTCAACGTAGCTTTTTAAGGTGTAGTCAAACTTGTGGTGAGAGACGATGGGTAGTTGGCGGAGGGAATCGGCGGCATCGAGAAGCTCTTCTGCTGTTCCACCAAAAGCCTTCGCGCCCTTATCTGCCAGGTTGGCCAGTTCCACTAAGTCCCACAGCACGTTGAGGGAGATACGCCCGGAGACAATGCCATCTTCCACGTCATGGACGGAATAGGCGATGTCATCAGACCAGTCCATGGCTTGTGCCTCCATGGAGGGACGGTCATCATCGTGGCCCTCACGCAGCCAGGTGAGGAGATGCGCGTCCTCATCATAAGCACCGTACTTACGGTTAATAGAGCCATCCGCGTTGGTCTTGGCCTTTGGGTACTTACAGGCGGCATCAAGAGCCGCGCGGGTAAGATTCAAACCCATTGACTCACCGTTGTCATTGATGATTTTCGGCTCCAAGCGGGTGAGGATGCGCAAGGTCTGCGCGTTGCCTTCAAAGCCACCGCATTCAGTAGCGACATCATTGAGCGCGTTTTCACCATTGTGGCCATAAGGTGGATGCCCAATATCGTGAGTAAGCCCGGCCATCTCACACAGGTCGGCGTTAAGGCCCAATCCCTCACCAATGCCGCGGGCGATCTGCGCGACTTCTAGCGAGTGTGTCAGACGCGTGCGCGGGGTATCACCATCTTGTGGGCCCACCACTTGAGTTTTATCTGCTAGCCGGCGCAGCGCTGCCGAGTGCAGGACACGCGCACGGTCACGAGAGAACGCGCCTCTTTGGTCTACTTCCGAAGACACAAAAGTAGAGCCCTTCGGGGACTCATCAAAAATCCGGGCGGTATCAGCAGCGTTATAGGAATACATTGGCTCTTATTCTATGCCGTTATCCCTGCTGGTGTTTGCACTGTCCGACGAGTTTTTCCGAATCAAACCGTGGCGCGTTTTAAACCGCGGGCGAATAATCGCCTCCACGTTATACAGCCATCCGCGAATTTTCTCCCCCGCTTTCTTTCCGAACAGTCCGGTCAGCTCGGCCACCACGAGCCCACCGGCCTCATGGGCAAGTCCACCCCACCATTCTTTTTGTGGGAAGCAATACGGGCAGTTGCGCGCACCCTTGACCGTTGGGCTCCACCCCAGCTGCTTTGCAATCAACTTCGCGCGCACCGTGTGGAGTGGGTCGGTTATGAGATACGAGGGGTACCGAAAAGCACTGCGTGCTCTTGCAACACTGCCTCCAACGAACCGACCGTGTCATTACCCTCCGGCACCTCATGCACCTGCGACTCGGTGATGCCGCGGTCAACGAGATACGTCCTAGCCACCTGGGCCTCTGTAAACCTATCCCCCGGCATATTCGCACCCAAGGTAAAGAACTGCACATCCTTGGCCGAGTGTTCGGCTGCGGTGGCTATCGACTCATCCAACCGCGCCGCAAGCACCTTTGATGCCCGGCCATCATATTGCGAAGCACCCAAGACCACGATTGCCATATCCATAGAAATCCAGAGTACGTGCTGCGGCGCTGCAGGTGTGGGCTAAAACGAACGAGTCGGCGTGAGCTCACCATTGTGAGCACTCACGCCGACTTCTTGTACTTCTGGTTAGTTATTACCAGAGGAGACGGAAGGCTTCTTCTTTAAGCTACGGGCAGCGGAACCTTTAGTCACATATCGCCCAGTTACGGCACTACGACGAACTGCTCCGGAGACGCGATAAACGTCTTCACCGATCTGTTGGAAATAGCGGGCTTGCTTTTTCTCAGTCATGGTTTTGCCTCCTTTGATTACCACTAAGCCTACGCCTCATCATCCGAATAAACACTCTTATAAAGACGAAAAGCCCATTCGTTGGCAATTTCGCCCACGACATCAGCCCAAATCTCTGAGTCCCCTTCATACCCTTGCTGTTCTATGGGAAGTCCCACCGTAATTACTGCACTTGAAACCATAGGCAGTTGAGGATGGGCCACTGGCAATGGAAACGCAACCACCGATTTCCACCGGCGAGTCGGATGTTGCGTTAAATCCCTTACAACCTGGTCGTCCTTTGCCAACGCCTGCCCAGCTATCCAGGGACTATCATGGCCAGTCTGAACGACTCTCAAGGCGTCTAGAGTTCGATACGTTCTATCTTGAGATGCCCACCTGACAAGTCCCCCATCTCCATTGGATAGCCAAATTGTTAAGTCTAGTTTCTCAACGTTAAAAACCTGCTTGAGCATTTCGGTGTTCTTTGAAAGCTCATGAACATACTGGGCTTGTAGCTCGTCAAAGTTCCTCACGTGTGCTTCCCAAATGAGTCTGCACCGTTCTTGGGGCGAGATGTAGTCATCCCGCTTTACATAATCGAGCTCCCGAATAATCTGGGCTGCGTCCGTATGGTCTTGCATAAGAACAGGGTGAAGACCTATTGCACTCCATTGGTTGCTCAATGCCCGCTCTAACTTTTCGAATCCCGTTTTCGATACATCGAAGCCTTCCCTCGCAAGCAAAACAAAGGCTTTGTGATTCTTCGGGTTGTTCTTGAGCGCTGCGTGTAACCATTGACGGAGATCGGGATCACGATAAGACGTACCTGCGATTATTAGTGACCCCTTAGAAACTGCAGAATTTAGAAAATTCACCTGCCACGAATCTTGTTGCTCAATTAAGGTGGTGAAATCATTAAGTGTGAGCACTACGTCTTCAGTTCTGTCAGGAGTGATAATGCCATGAAGGTGATGGACAGAATGTTGACCTATACGCTCGGCGCTATTTGTTACCGAATTAGGCTCACCGTCCGTCTCAATTTCCAGCACTGACTCCAGAAGCACGTCGAAGTTGAGTGTGACAAGGCTACTACTGTCTTGCCGTTCAAGATAATGACCGACTGCCGCTAGGTGTAGCGGTGAAGGGCTCAGTGAATTAAGAGGTTTCACGCCCGTATATAGCGCGTCACGAAGCTGTTGGCCCCATTCGAGTTCGCCGCCTGTCCTTGCTGCTTCTACCGCAATTATTGGATCTTGGCGTTTTAGCAGGAGCTCAGCCGAGTCTTCATCGACAGACCCGCTACTCACCAAAAGCCTGATTGCGAAGTCGTCCCAGCTAGGAAGGCCAGAAGTTATTGAAGCACCCGCCCCAAGCAAAATCGTCGAATGCTTCTCCACCCCAGAGTCACGAAATTGTCCCATTGTCTCGGCAGTTATATCAGGGGCGCTCATAAGATTTATATTGCCACGAAAACTAGTAAGCCGGTGCTTAACCTTTAATGTTCCAACTTCAGTTGACGAAGTTCCCGGTTAACCCCTGCTCCAATTTTCGCATCCCAGTTTTATCCTGCATCGCGCGAGCTCTAAAACACATCGGTAGGATTGGCGTTTATGAACAAGCGAGTGCGTATTGGCCATATCCTGTGTACCGGTCTCTTTGCCACAGCCCTAGGTGGTGCGGCTGCGGCGCCCGCGGTGGCAGCCACCGTGGATTATGTAGCCCAAGCACCGAGTGCAATCTCCGACCGCGTTACTGACTCCGCTGATGTGTTGAGCGACGCTGAGGAATCAGAGATCACTGAGAAAATCACGCAGCTGCAGCAAGAAGAGCAGCTGATGATCCACGTGGTGTTTACCACCGACATGGACGGCATGAGCGCTGAGGAATATGCCGGCGCGCTCGTAGATGAAAAGGGCCCGAACTCCGCGGCCTATGTTGTGAACACCGAGCAATGCCAGATGGGCGTGCAGACCGGTGACCAATGGCCGCAGGGCAAGTTGGATGAGATGTATGACGCGGCCTATGGTCCTTTAGCTACTGATGACTGGGCGGGCTCAGCCAACGCACTGGTTGATGCTGCCTTGGGATCAGGTAGTGCTAGTGGCTCTGGCGCCAGCGGTGCTTGGCTGGCTGGTGCCGGCGGCGCCGTGGCTGTTGCCGGCGGCGGGATCTGGATGTACACCCGTAAGCGCTCCAAGAAGGAATCCGCTGCGGTGTTAGAAGATGCCCGCGAGATTGAGCCAACTGATATCCGTCGTCTTAACTCCTTGGACTTGGAGACTCTCGATGCATTGGCACATGAGGAGCTGGTGAGCACCGATGAGTCCATTCGCCGTGGCAAGGAAGAACTAGACATCGCCATGGCTGAGTTCGGTCCGGAGCGCACCCGCTCCTTTACCCGCGCGATGAACCAATCCACCACCACGCTGCAAAAGGCCTTTGGCATTCGCCAGCGCCTCGATGACTCCATTCCGGAATCCCCGGAGCAGCGCCGTGAGATGCTGGTGGAAATCATCTCTTCTTGTGGCCAGGCCGATGATGCCCTGGATTCCCAAGCCGCTGAGTTCGCGGAGATGCGCAACCTGTTGATTAATGCTTCCTCCAAGCTGGATGAACTAACCCAGCGCACCATCGACGTGCGGGCGCGTTTGCCGAAGGCTGAGGAAACTCTGGCCGCCTTGCGGGCGGAGTTCAATGAGGAGATGCTGCAGTCTGTTGATGACAACGTGCAGATTGCATCCGCTTCCCTGGATGAAGCGGAGAAGTCTTTGTCCGCAGCGCGTGAGATTGAAGCCCGTCCAGCTGGACAGCAGGGCGGACTGGTGGCGCACATTCGCGATGCTGAGCACGCTTTGGAAGTCTCCGACCGCAATCTGGCCGGTGTAGAAAATGCCCGCACGAATATCTCCGAAGCCAAGGCTGGGCTGCCCGCTCTCATCGAAGAAGTTGAAGGCGAAATCCAAGAGGCTGGCCAGATTAAGCAGCAGGGACGTTCCCAAGGCACTGATGCTGACTGGGCAGCTTTAGATGAGGTTGTTGCCCGCGCGCAGCAAGCCGTTGATGCTGCCAAAGCTGAAGGTTCTATGGACCCACTGGGCCAGCACACGGCGCTTATCACCATCGATACGGAACTAGATGAGCAACTAGACACCGTGCGTGAGCAGACCTCCACGCACGCGCGCCAGCTGGAGATGTTTGCCAAGCAGATTCAATCCGCCGGCACACAAATCCAGGCAGCCGAGGATGTTATTTCTTCCCGCGGCCGCATTGTGGGCTCCGGCGCGCGTACCGCTTTAGCTGATGCCAAGCACTTGCACGCCCAGGCGCTGAACTCCCGAGACCGCGATATCCGCGCCGCACTCGATTACGCGCGGCAGTCCACCAACGCCGCCAAAATTGCTGCTGACCGTGCACGCGATGACTACAACAACTACCGCCGCCAGCAGCAGCGCCGCCAAGCATCCAACGTGGCGGGCAATGTCATCACCGGCATGGTCATCGGCCAAGTCCTCGGTGGCGGTGGCCGCAGTGGCGGCGGCGGATTTGGTGGCGGCTTCGGCGGCGGTGGCTTCGGAGGAGGCGGTGGCGGCGGCTTCCGTGGTGGTTCCTTCTAGCTTATAGGCGGTCACGTGTCACGTGACCGCTAAATTTCAATGTTCTTCTGAATGCCCGGCCCATCAATGAGCACGCAGCCATAAGAAAGGAAGATGGCGTCGAAGAATGGAATCTCTTCGGCCGTGGCAGATGCTGCTGTCACCGTCACCGAGCCATCACCACGCGGGCGGGTGCGTAGGACCGGGCCCTGGTCGTGGGAGATCAGGCGCTCTCGGCGAAAAGGATTGACCCTCTGCAGCTTGTAGCGCTTGTGGTCACAGTCCGCGGTGAGAATGTTGACGGTAAAAGACATCTGCCCCATCGTGTACAGATTGCCCTTGGATGAGGTTGCGCGCAGCCGAAAGCGAGGCGCACCGATGTTGTGCTCAATGAGTAGATTTTGCCGCGCCACAGAAATAACGTCCGCGCGCACATGAGCTAGAACATGATCACTCGAGTCTCGAAGAACGTTGTCTTTCCAACGCCACACTTCTCCACTGAGATCAATATGGGTATTAAAAATTCCTGCTTTATCGGCCACAGCTCATAAGCTTAAAGTAGGAAAGCAACCACCGCGACCGCAGAAGCCAACGCCAAGGTTGCAATCATCGCAACCGAAGAAGTCTTTAACTTATTTTCCAGAATTAAACGCGCGAACCAGGACAAAGCCACAATTTCCTCAGTGGAAAGCTCCACCTTGCCCTCGTGCATAAATTCCAAATTACTCGCGCGCACGCCATTGTTTTTGCCGCTAAACTGCGCCACAAAGTTGTCATTGACATCATCAATGATCCAGTCATTGGACTGCTCATTGGTCACGGTAAACGTGCGGCCATCAAGCGAGACATCCAGCTTTTTATCACGCGCCAGATTACCGGTAATGCGAAAGACGCGATCATCAGCGGTAGTAGCAGAAGCACCCAGCTTCTGATCCACGCTCAAGCGCCAGAAATCGCCGTCAATATCAGCTGAGCCCGAAGAGAAAGTGCCTAGGGTCTCCGGTCCATCTTCTTTGAGAAGTTTCGGATTGCCACGGTCACTGCGGTCCCAGCTGGTGTATTTCATGATTACACAGTCTAATGCGCTTGCTGCTTCCAACGGTAGTCATTTCACATGGAAGTGGGCAATCTCTTTAAAACAACGCAGACGAAGCTGGCGCTGGGCTAACAGTTGGCGAATCTTTCGAGGTCTTCCGGTGCACCCGCGATAATGACTTGGTCACTTGCGGCCAAGACATGGCCTGCTTTCCACGGCATCCACGTACTACCCTCGCTTTTCACAGAAATTGCTCGGACATTGAACTTCGCCCACAGCCGTTCCAGTTCAACCGCCTTGCCAACAAGCTTATTCGGTGGGGAGAGTTTGATCATTCCGTAGTCTTCATCGAACTGCGCAAAATCACTGAAACGGCCATTGAGCAAGTGAGCTACGCGCCTACCCGTGTCACGTTCTGGTCGCACAACTTGGTGCACACCAATCTGAGTCAGAATCTTGGCGTGTGCATCAGAATCGGCTTTCGCCCAAATATTCTTCACGCCCAAGTCCACCAAATTCGAAGCCGTGAGGATTGAAGATTCCAGGTCCGACCCAATTCCCAGAACAACTCTTTCAACCTCATGAACACCAAACTGAATGAGAGTTTCACGGTCTGTCGTATCACCAATAGCAGAATCAGTGAGAAAGCCGGAGCATTCCTGAACCGGGCGGGCATCAGAATCCATGCCCAGCACCTCCGCACCATGCCATGTGAGTTCCTCAGCGAGGGATGCACCAAAGCGGCCCAATCCCAGCACTACAACTGGAGAGATTTCAATTCGACCGCGAATGCGGCCAAGCGCGTTAGCCAATGAAGGGCCTTTCCTCTGGGTATTCAAAACGCCGGGCTGAGTGCTGCGCCGCCAGCGCAACGACTAGTGTTACCGGACCAATTCGGCCAATGTACATCAAAAAGCACAGCACTATTTGGCTAGGTGCGCTGAGATCTGCAGTGATACCTGTGGAAAGTCCCACGGTAGCAAAAGCTGAAATCACTTCAAAGGTGATTGCCTCACCGCTAAAGCCTGGCTCTAGAAGCCGAATGATCACGACGCACGACACCACTAGAACCACGCTGATAGAAGCAACCGTGAGTGCCTGACGGACAACAGACGAGTTAATGGTTCGGTGCGCAATTGTTACATGGTTATGTCCGCGAATCTCAGCGATAATCGCTGCGAGAAGTACTGCTGCGGTGGTTATCTTGATGCCACCGGCAGTACCTGCCGAACCACCACCGATAAACATGAGCAAGCCGGTGGCCATGAGCGTCACCGGCTGCACCTCGCCAAAATCCACTGAGTTGAATCCGGCGGTACGCGGTGTAACACCTTGGAAGAATGCACCAAGCAGCTTCGTTCCTAGCGGCTGTCCGGCCAGAGTGTTATTCCATTCCAACGCTCCCACCACAAGGACGCCCGCAGCGATGAGCATTGCAGTACCAACGAGGGTTATTTTGGTGGATACTGAGAATTTTCGCGGATGGCCAAGATTGCCGTGAGTCAACCGAAAGCGGAGCTTATCCCACATCTCTGCAACTACTGGGTAACCAAGACCGCCGATAATCAAGGCACAAGCCAAGGGAAGAATAATCCAACCGTCGCCGACATAGGGCACCAAACTGTCGCTGCGCAGCCCGAACCCTGCATTATTAAATGCCGAAATCGCGTGGAAAAGACCTTCCCACGCTGCACGCAATGCTGGCATGTCGTAAAAGGTGGCGAATCTAATTGCTGTCACCAGCGCCACAACGAACTCGCAAATGACGGTGATTGCCAGTGCCGCGATCACTGTACGCGCTACATCGCCAGTTCCAAGCGTCCTATTTTCGGCCTGGTTGTACCGCCGTGAGCGCAGACCGATACGACCGGTCAACAGCATGCCCGCGAGAGAACTCACGCTCATGATTCCAAAGCCACCGATTTGGATGAGAGTAAGCACTGTTGCTTGTCCCAGTCCGCTCCAGTGTGTGCCCGTATCCACGACCGCCAGTCCGGTCACCGTCACTGCCGATGTCACGGTGAACATGGCGGGTAAGAGGTCTGTGGGTTCACCGCTGGTGGTGGATATCGGCAAGCAAAGCACCACAGTGCCAATCGCTATGACACCAAGAAACCCCAGGGCAACGGCCTGAGCCGGAGTAAGTCTTGTGAAAAGACTGCGTCTTCGCGGCCTTTCATCGAGATCGAATCTAGTTTCCATCGGGATGATGCTAGCACCATCACCGCCAAGCAGTTATTCCAGTAGATGAGATAAACATCATAGCCCACGCATGACAAAGCCCCTTGAGGGGCATTGGCGCTGGATGTTAATCCAACCAACGCTTACCCCACAAGAGGCTTATGCGCTTGTGCGAGCTTAGAAACTAGCAGCCGGCGAGGCGGGCAGCCAGGTAGGTTTCGAGCTCGTCGAGCTTGACGCGCTCCTGCTCCATGGAGTCACGCTCACGCACGGTAACCGCGTTGTCCTCGAGGGAATCGAAGTCATAGGTCACGCAGAATGGGGTACCGATTTCATCCTGTCGGCGGTAGCGGCGGCCAATGGCACCAGAGACGTCGTAGTCGATGTTCCACAGTCCACGCAGCTTATCTGCCAGTGCCTTCGCTGGGGTGGACAGTTCTTCCTTCTTAGACAGTGGAAGAACCGCAACCTTGACTGGGGACAGACGGCGGTCCAGCTTCAGAACCACGCGGGTGTCAGTGCCACCCTTGGAGTTAGGAGCTTCTTCCTCGGTGTAAGCGTCCACCAGGAATGCCATCATGGAACGGCCAAGGCCGGCAGCCGGCTCAATGGTGTAAGGAACCCAGCGCTCTTCAGCGGTCTGGTCGTAGTAGGACAGGTCCTCACCAGAGCCCTCAGAGTGCACGCGCAGGTCATAATCCGTACGGTTTGCAACACCTTCGAGCTCGCCCCACTTGGAGCCAGCGAAACCGAATGCGTACTCCACGTCAACGGTGCGCTTGGAGTAATGCGACAGCTTTTCCTTCGGGTGCTCATACAGACGCAGGTTGTCTGGGTTCACGCCCAGATCGATGTACCACTGAAGGCGGTTATCAATCCAGTACTGGTGCCATTCTTCATCCTCACCAGGCTTGACGAAGAACTCCATCTCCATCTGCTCAAACTCACGGGTACGGAAGATGAAGTTACCCGGGGTGATCTCATTACGGAAAGACTTACCAATGTTGGCAATACCAAATGGTGGCTTCTGACGCGCAGAGGTCATCACGTTCTTGAAGTTAACGAAGATGCCCTGAGCGGTCTCTGGGCGCAGGTAGTGCAAGCCCTCTTCATCATCCACTGGACCCAGGAAGGTCTTGAGCAGACCGGAGAATGCCTTTGGCTCAGTCCAGTTACCTGGCTGGCCGGTCTCAGGATCGTTGATGTCTGCCAAGCCGTTGACTGGTGGATGACCATGCTTTTCCTCATAAGCTTCAAGCAGGTGGTCTGCACGGTAGCGCTTGTGGGTGTGCAAAGACTCCACCAGTGGGTCGGTGAAGACCTCAACGTGGCCGGAAGAAACCCAGGTCTGGGTTGGCTGAATAATTGATGTATCAATACCAACGACGTCGTCGCGGGACTGCACCATGTGGCGCCACCACTGGCGCTTGATGTTTTCCTTCAGTTCCACGCCCAGCGGACCGTAGTCCCATGCTGAGCGGGAGCCGCCGTAGATTTCGCCTGCCTGGTACACCAGGCCACGACGCTTACAAAGGTTTACGACGGATTCGATCACTGACGCCATGATTAAAGAAGACTCCTCTGGTAGGGGACAGCCGATGATTATAGTGCGGCCATTCTATCCTGGAGAAGAAATTCATGCGGAACTGGGTTCAGATTACTTCTATGTCACGGCAACAAAATTGATAGACTCACAACCATGACCCTTCATTCCGCAAGCTCAAACACCCCCAAGCTTGGCATGCGTACCACTAAACAGCGCACTGCGGTTGTTGAAGTAATGCAAGATATTGACCGTTTCCTATCGGCCAAAGAAATTCACACTGCGCTTCAAGAACGTGAGGCCAAAGTTGGACTCACCACCGTCTACCGCACTCTGCAATCCTTAGTTGATATTCACGCCGTAGATGCCCTGCACTCCCCTACAGGCGAAACCCTCTACCGCCACTGCGAAACCGATTCCCACCACCATCACCTGGTGTGCACCAAGTGCGGCCGCACCGAAGAAATCGACGGCGGCCCCATCGAAGAATGGGCTCGCACCGTCGCGGATACCTATGGTTTCCAGCTCACTGGCCATGATGCCGAAGTCTTCGGAATCTGCACCAAATGCCAGGAAAAGGCCTAGCTAAGCAAAGACTGCATTTTGTTGAGTGCTCACCTAGGTACGGCAACGTAAAAAGTGCGCTCAGCCGCACTTTTTACGCGAAGAGAAGCCCCAGCAGGAAGGTGATTCCTGCGGCGCCGAGGCCGATGACCATTTGGCGCAGGGCACGGAATAGTGGTGGCTTGCCAGAAATAAGTCCGGTGATGCCGCCGGTCATCATCAGTGCGAGTGATACCAGCACGATGGTAACAATTGCGCCTGGCGTGACGTCCATGCCGAAGATGAACGGGATGATAGGAATCAGTGCGCCGGTGGCGAAGAAGCAGAAGCTTGATAGCGCTGCTGACCAGGCCTCACCGATAACGCCGTGGGAGTTGTCTGCTTCTGCAGCCGAGTCTTGATGCGCGGCGCCAGCTGCTTCGGCAGGATTATGCCCGCTTGAAGGGTGGCTGGCATTCGCGCGTTCCTGCAAGGTTTGGAAGACGGTCTCCGCTTTCCTTTCAGCTTCGTCATTGCTGAGCCCACGCGCACGGTAAATCAGAGCCAGTTCATTGGCGTTGACGTCCAGTTCGCCAGCGAGCTGGGTGGCTGCTGCTGCGGGACGTGAGGCATCAAGAAGCTCATTTTGCGACTTCACGGAAACGTACTCACCTGCGGCCATGGACAATGCACCAGCCAGCAGACCGGAGACGCCGGTCAGCAAAAGCACTGAAGACTGCGCGCCGGAGCCCATCACACCAATGACCAGCGCCAAGTTCGACACCAGACCATCATTCGCGCCAAAGACTGCGGCGCGGAAGTTTCCGGAAATCTTCTCCCGACCCTGGACTGCGAGGCCGCGGACGACCTCGGCGTGCACGCGTTCATCGGCAGCCAATTGCTCCGACGCGTCATCATCATCCATATACGGCGTGCGGCTTTCCGCCGACTGCATCAGGGCGAGAGTAAAGACCGAACCGAAGTTCTTAGCCATCCACCCCATGAGCTGCGTATTCAAATCCGGCTTTTGCGGCATGCCCACAAACTCACCGAGCTTTTCCTGCCAATACTGCTCATGGCGGGACTCCGCATCCGCGAGTTTGAGCAAAATATCGCGCTCTTCGCCCTTCTTCTTGCGGGCAAGCTCGCGGTACACCGCGGCCTCAGCACGTTCATTAGCCAAATATCGGCGCCACTTAGAAATCTGCTGACGCGTTGGCTGATCCATGGCTACCATCCTTGTGGCACACTCCTTCTTCTGCGAAACTTCTAGCTGCTCACACGCACCTAAAACCCCCGCGTGAAGCGAACCTACTTGGTTCCTCCGAAGCGACGGTCCCGGCGCGCATATTCTTCAACTGCCGCGAAGAGATCCTCCGGAGTGAAATCAGGAAACAGTTTATCCTGATAAACCAATTCTGCATAGGCCGACTGCCACAGCAGGAAGTTCGAGGTGCGCTTTTCACCCGAAGGACGCAGGAATAAGTCCACGTCAGGCATAACCGGATCATAAAGGTACTGCGCGATTGTCTTCTCGGACACCGCAGATGGGCTGAGCTTTCCGGCCTTGACGTCCTCGGCCATCTTCTTGAAAGCATCGGCAAGCTCTGCGCGACCACCGTAATTAACGCACATCACCAGCGTCATCTTGGTGTTGTCCTTGGTCAGCTGCTCTGCTGCCTCCAACTCCTTGATAACGGAGCGCCACAGACGCGGGCGACGACCCGCCCACACCACGCGCACCCCGCGCTCATTGAGCCACTCGCGCTGGCGACGCAACACGTCGCGGTTAAAGCCCATCAAGAAACGAACCTCATCCGGCGAACGGCGCCAATTCTCAGTGGAAAAGGCATAGGCCGACAGGTAAGGAATCCCCAACGCCAAACACGCATCCACCACATCTAACAGCACGGCCTCGCCGCGCTTGTGGCCCTCCGTGCGCTTCATCCCGCGGTCTTGCGCCCAACGGCCATTGCCGTCCATGACTAACGCGATATGACCTGGCAGAAACTCCGCGGGGATCTGGGGCGGATTGAGTACTCGGTTCGGATCAGGGGTAATCACGTTTATTTACCTTACTTCAGTTCCTGGTCCATCACGGACAGGGCGTTAACTTTTCGCTCCAGATGCCACTGCAAGTGCGCGCGGATAAGCTGATGCGCCTCGCCTGCCTGCGCGACCGTGGCGTTGGCGGTGTGCCCGTTGGCAATAATCCACATGATGTGTAGCGTCTCTGGGTCTACTTCTGCCGCGCCTGGCGGGCGGCAATTATTACACGTTGCTCCGCCCACTGCGGGGTGGAAAGCACGGTGTGGGCCGGGATTGCCGCACTGTGCGCAGTTGAACAGGCTTGGCGCCCAGCCGGCGTGCTCCATGACTTTGAGCAAGAATGTGTCTAGCTCAAGCATAGGTTTTTCGGTGCTCTGCAGCTTGGCCAGGGTGTAGACTACCGACTCATAGAGATAGGGATCATTGTCCAGGCTGAGCCGCTCTGCTGCTTCCAACATCACACAGGCGGCGGTGTACTTGTCATAATCATCAATGATTTGCGCACCGAAGTAGTCCACAGTGTCCGCCTGGGTGATGGTTGCTAGGTTCCGGCCGGAATACAGCTGCACGTCCAAGTTGACGAAGAGTTGCAGGCGCGAGCCGAAGCGCGACTTCGCGCGACGCACACCTTTTGCCACCGCACGGACTAATCCATTGTGTTTGGTCAGCAGCACGATAACCCGGTCTGCTTCGCCGAAGTCATAGCTGCGGATTACCACCGCGCGGTCGCGAAAAGAGGGTCTAGAAGCCAAGGCGCCCCAAAGACTTCGGGTCAGACTGCCAATTCTTAAGCACCTTGATACGCAGGTCCAAGAACACGTTCTGGCCCAGCAACTGAATGACTTCCTTGCGGGCATTACCCACGATGCGGCGCAGACGGCGGCCGTCTTTGCCTTCCAGGATCTTCTTCTGTCCTGGGCGCTCCACGTAAATAATCGCGTGGACATCCAGGACATCTTCGCGGTCTTCCGATGGCAAAATCTCATCCACTTCAACCGCGACCGAGTGCGGAAGCTCATCTTTCAGACCCGACAGCGCGGCTTCACGAATCAGCTCGGAGATGCGCTTGTTGGTGTCATCATCAGTGATGTGGTCATCCGGGTAGAACTTCGGGCCTTCTGGCAATACATCAATAAGCACGCCGATGAGCTCTTCAATCTGCACGTTCTCTGTTGCCGAGACCGGGATGACTACCGCGTCAGGGTCTTCTGCTGAGAGCAGCTCATGCAGGGCAAGCAACTGCGCGCCGACCTGGTCTTTAGACGCGCGGTCCAGCTTGGTCACGATACCGATAATCGGCGTCTTCGGCGCAATCTCACGCACGTTGTCCAGAATCCAGCGGTCACCGGGGCCAATCTTTTCATCCGCCGGGATGGTCAGACCAATGACGTCAACGTCCTGGTAGGTATCTTTCACAATCTCATTGAGACGCTCACCCAGAAGCGTGCGGGGGCGGTGCAGACCTGGTGTATCCACCACAATGATCTGCGCGTCATCACGGTGCACCAGGCCACGGATTGGGTGACGCGTGGTCTCTGGCTGGTCAGCAGTAATAGCAATCTTTTGCCCCACCAGCGCATTAGTCAGCGTGGACTTGCCGGTATTTGGACGTCCTACGAAGCTGACAAAGCCGGAGCGGAAACCTGCAGGCGTGTTGGTGTACTGGCTGACATCAGCCATGGCCTCGGGATTATTGCCGCCGATAGCCGCCTCAAATGGATCTTCTGGTGAGTTATTCATTGACCTGCATCTTAGTCCGCAAACGCCCAATCCCCTACTTTGACGCCGCGTGGAACTCACTCCGTGAGTTTCCACGCGGCGTTTAAAGGATTAGACCATCTCCAACAAGCGGTTTATTTCTAGCTCATTTTGCACTCTGACATCCATTTCTTGCGCGAATGCCCAATCCGAAGTCTGCCCCAGTGCCTCACTGACTTCATCCATGGTCATATCTGGCTCGAAGACATCAAACATATCTGTCACCAAAATGCAGGCGAGCTTCACCGGGTCTTTCAACAGCACCGGCACCACCAAGAACTCAGTGTCTTCCGTGCAATGCCATTCGATATGCTCGCACACCTCATCCACCGTGGTATTCCACAGCGCCGGAATGACAGGCGTATCTGGCGCCCACTGATACTGCCCCAGGAACTGCGCGCGGAAGGCTTCGTCATGAATGCAGGCGTGGAACTCACTGGCAGTAATCAGCCGCAGCTTTGCCTCAATCCGGTGCAGCATCGTGTTCTTTGCCATGAGCTAACCTTCCCGCGCTCTTAAGAAGTAAGCGGACCCTAAATTGCTTTAGTTTCTGATAATACGAGCTTCTTTCCACTTCCGACACCGCTTTGGCACATCTATTCATGCGCGGGCGTTGTGTGCCGGCATGCAAAAAGACTCCGCGTGCAGCCAGTTTACTGGTCTGCGCACGGAGTCTCCGTATTAAATCCCCGGAGTATCCCCTAGCGGACGATGCCGAAGCCGCCGGTCCAGCCGACCTTCTCAGATGCTGCCAGGGTCAGCTGCAGGAAACCAATTGCCTCGAGCTCGTGTGCACGCTTCAGGGAGCCGGCATCAATAGCTTCTACGCCACCCGCGGTGATAGCGGATGCGAGGGTGTTCTTAGCAGCCTCATCATCACCAGCGACAAGAACGGTAGTAGCGAGCTCGCCAACCTTCTTGGTAGCCAGGGTTGCTGCGAAGTTGGTGTTGAATGCCTTAACAACGGAAGCCTTAGGCAGCTTTTCTGCGAGCTCAGCAGCAGCGGAGCTACCAGCAGGAACAGTCAAGGAATCAAAGGTGTTGAAGTCCAGTGGGTTGGTGATGTCCACTACGACCTTGCCGTCAAGCTGGTCACCGTGGCTAGCAACAATCTGCGCCAGTGCTGGGTAAGGAACTGCTAATACAACAACATCGCCTTCAACGGTGCCCTGGCCATCAGAGCCGATGAACTGAACGTCAGCGCCGCCAGCTTGGAAGATGTCCGCAATAGCGGTGCCCATGTTGCCGGAGCCGAAGATGGTTACGTTGGTCATAATTTTTTCCTTTGATGTGCTCTAGAGCTTCTCCCAAAAGCATTGGTTTCATGTACAACTAAATTTATATCACCGATTACTTAAAGGTGCAACCTTTTGCGCTAAACTGTTGTTTATGGATGACACACAATGGCTTTCACAACGCGAACAAGAAGCATGGGTACGCTTTGCCGCCGTGCTCGAATTACTACCCTCAGCACTGGATACTCAGCTCAGCAAAGACTCTGACCTGACACACTTTGACTACTTTTGTCTATCCACTCTGTCCGAGACTCCCACGCGCATTCTGCTCACAAGTGAGCTCGCCTCACGCACCAACGCCACTCTCCCCCGACTCTCGCGCGTGCTGACAAAACTGGAAAAACGCGAGTACATCACCCGCACCCCCTGCAAGCGCGACCGCCGCGCCACCGAAGTCGCACTCACGGAAGCCGGCTGGAACAAAGTCGTCGCCTCCGCTCCCGGGCATGTCACCGAAGTCCGCCGCCTTGTTGTCGACGCCCTCGAACCTAATGAGATAGACCAACTAGCCAATATCTCCGCCAAACTGCTCTCCAGGCTCGACCCCGAGCAGCGAGTGATCGCATCTTCTCCCCTGTATCGACGCCAGCAGCCTGATACCGGCAAAGACTAATCGGCTGCAGAGCTCCGGCGCCCTTGCTTCATTGGCGCAATCTCAGACTCAGTCCCGTCAACGATCGATTCTTCATTCGGGCGGGAATTACTGGAAGTATCTGCCCCAAATAGCTCGTGTCGATACCTTGCCAGTTCCTAGCCGACATCAACCCGCTCGTTCCCAAAGTGATTATATAGTTTCTTGCGTGCCTATACATTTCGCTCATCCATAGCTCTGCAATCTGTCTATTCTGGACAGTTTCCAGCCCTCGATAAACCGGCTGGACCACTTCAAAAGTAAGTTCCCGGTGGAGGGCTGGTACAGCCCTCCACCGGGAGCTTGAGCCGAAACCGACCCCAATCCATTCTCAAGATTGCAATGAATGCCAGGAACTCGATTCGAAACCGTATACTGCGAATTTTTCCTGCTAATGGGCTTCTAGTTCACGGCCTTCAACTGGTGCCGCCTGAACTTGCGAACGACTAGTCAACGAACCGCTCGTGGCGGACATCCGCATCAAGTGGCTGAGAGCAACACCCAGCGTCTTTTGGTCCTCAGTATGCACATGGACCTTGTTCTCTATGTCCTGAGGCCGAGGTATGCGGCTGAGCGAAAGCAACTCGATCCCAACGACGCAGTCAAACTGGTCACAATCCACAATTACGTCAGGAGTAAGCTCAACCGACTGCTTAATAGCTCGGCTATTGAGCTCAATATATGCAGCGGTCATATCATCTGCTTGCGTTACTTGAATCTTCATTTAGCTCAGTCCTTCCCTCGCACAAATACCGAGACAACCTTTGTGGGGTTCGAATTGTTAACAGTAACTACACAAATCACCTTACCCAAATCCGCTTCATACACGGTGCGATCTGGTTGATTTCCAGGTCTGCTCAAATGGTAATTATTAAGAACATACCGGATGTCTGCTTCCGTAATATTTCTTTGTCTCATGCGCATACGTGCATGCCGCCATATATTTAACTCATTGTCCATCGCGCTGATGAACCTCGAACGCTAGCCTTCTAACGAATTCACCATTCAGCTCGATTTCGAATTTGTATAGCCCTGGTTTCTCAATCAAAATTGGTGCCCTAAATACAAATACGGACGCAACTTTTTCGTCATAGTGAACTGCATTAACTTCATCTTCGACTTTAAAGTCGAATTCAATCTGCGGAATTTCACCTTCTTCAGGACCAATCACTGTTATGCGTACTTCCGGTGCATCCAACGATTCGTGTCTACGGATTCTTCCTGCGACTGAGACATCTAAGACACTGGGAAATGACGAAGATTTTGCTTCCGTAAAGCTTGCCCCGACCGCAGTAATCGTCCCCCGTTCCGTCTTCGCGTATTCAGCCAAAAATGCGTAATCTAATTCTGCCTTCATGTACATCAGTATTCCACACAATTCCACCCATTCGAATCTCTATTTGAGAATCTACCTTCACTCGGTCACAAAAGGTCGCGCGACCAGCTGGCTTCCTGGTCTGCTCACTAGGTCTGCCTATAAGACCCCGGCAAAAATCTGTACTGCGGTCAATTTCCGAAGTACTTTCGGATCCTGCTGTAGGCACCCAGCTCCTCGAGTGCGTACTTCAGAAACTCCTCTTGATCGTCGTCATACATGTCGACTACATACTCGATGTCCTCAAATGACGGAATCCGGTTAAGCTCACGCAGCTCAAGGCCAACTAGATATGAATCCTCATCGAAATCTGCAAACACATCATCTTCAATCTCGATTGAATATTCTACCTCGTTGCCATTGAGCGTAATGTACGCCGATCCGCGCTCTTCGGTCTGAGTCTCCTGCATTTCCTGTGCTTTCATGTCTCTCCAAATCGTTTTGCCTGGGCTTTCCGCCCAAGGCGCCATTTCCTGCCGCGTTTAATAGTTGACAGCTACGAAATACTTAGACTGTCGTCCGCAGCGATAGGTTCCAGAGAGATGAGACAAAAGAATCCTCCGGACACTCGCCTATTTAGTGGCAAGCATCCGGAGGATTTATTTCTGAGGAGAACTTCTCAGCAGGGTTTTAAGTTGTTACACGCTCTAGGTCATCTGGGTTGGCGGGGGCGGCTTGGTCCGCGTGGGCATCGGCAAGCTTGTGCGTACCGGTGTATGGCTCCACCTTACCCAGGCGCAGGCGGGCGTAGTGTTCTTGTTCTTCCTGGTAGTCAATGCCCAGCGGGCGACGAGGGACGTCCTGGAGCAGCATTGCTGCGACGATGGAAAGCAGCGACATCACGATGATGTAGACCGCAATCGCGTTGGTAGAACCGGTAGCTTCCAGCAGACCCTGGCCGATGGTTGGTGCGAAGGCACCACCGATGACCGTGCCCACGCCGTAGGAAATGGATACGCCGGAGAAGCGAATGTTGGCTGGGAAAAGCTCGGTGTACCACGCTGCCTGTGGGCCAAACGAGAAGCCCAGGCCGACGGCGAAGATGCTCAGACCGGCTGCAACCTTGAGTGGCTCGGCGGTGTTGACCAGTGCGAACATTGGGAATGCGAAGATGATCAACCAGGCGTAGCCGAACAAGTACGTGTTACGGCGACCGAAGTAATCCGAGGCAATGCCGCTGAGCAGCGTAGTAAGGAACCAGACGCCGGCCGCGGCGCTGATGCACAGCATCGCGGTGGTGCGGTCGAAAGCAATCGGGCCGTCTGGGTTGGTGGTGTACGCGGTGACAAAGCCACCGGTGGCGATGTAGCCGGATGCATTCGAACCAGCGAACAAGAACGCCGCACAAACAATCAGTGCCCAGTGCTTCTTAAACAGCACGGCGACAGGCGCCTTGGTTTGCTGCTTACGCTTTGCAATGTCCTGGTAAATCGGCGTCTCATCCACCGAGCGGCGAATGAAGTGGCCCAGCAGAACCAGAACGAAGCTCAGGATGAAAGGTACGCGCCAGCCCCACTCCAAGAAGGCATCACCGGGTGAGATAACGCCGGTCATCAGCGCGAATACGCCGGTGGCCAGCAGCATGCCCAAAGACACGCCCATCTGCGGGTACGTGCCGGCCAAGCCACGCTTGTGCGGTGCGGAGTGCTCCACGGCCATCAGTGCGGCACCGCCCCACTCACCGCCGGCGCACAGGCCCTGGATAAGACGAAGCACCAGCAGGATAATCGGTGCTGCGACACCAATCTGCGCGTAGGTGGGCAGCAAACCAATCATGGTTGTGCACACGCCCATACCAATCAGCGTTGCTACAAGCACCGAACGACGCCCGAAGCGATCGCCCAAGTGACCCGCCAAGAAAGCGCCGAGCGGGCGGAACAGGAAGCTAATGCCAATAGTTGCCAACGACAACATGAGTCCGAACTCCGAACCGAGCGGCTCAAACATCAAGGTGGAAAACACCATACCCGCTGCCTGCGCGTAGATAAAGAAGTCGTAGTACTCGATTGTGGTTCCGGCAATCGTCGCAAAAGCTACGCGACGGTCCTTCGCCTTGGTATTAGCGGCCATGAGATTCTCCAATTACTAGCCTTCGTCTGAATAAAGAAAGGCACTGAGCAACAGATACTTCTGCTGCTCAGATGCTCATCGATATTCAAACACAGAATCTCAAAAATCCACCGCCCGATTTCGCTTCGCCTAACGACGAAAACTTTCCGACGACTTTCGGTCCCGCCCCATTTTTCGCCGGCATGCCCATTAGCTAGCAACAACGCCGAAAAATCACGTGACCTTGAGTTCTTCAAAATTTTAATGGTATTACCATCGGCGCTGAATATTAATCTTCAGTTATAGACCGCTTAGTACGGAATTGGGGTTGGAGTGGGCTGGGTTTGTCGGGCCGTTTGATTTGAGAGTCTTTCAGAGCAAACCCCGTTGCGGGGTGGAAAGATGGTCAATGATGAAGAAGTTTAAAAAGCACACCCCAGAACAGATCGTGGGCAAGCTTGACCAGGCCGCGAAGCTCAAGGCGGAAGGTAAAACGAACGCTGATGTAGCCCGCGATCTGAAAGTCAGTGAGGCAACACTGCATCGCTGGCAGAAAACCTATGGTCAGATGGATCGTGCTGGTGCACGAGAACTGAAAGCCCTGCGGGATGAAAACGACCGGTTAAAGAAGCTTTTAGGCGAAGCAGAGCTAGATAAAGCAGCCTACAAGGAGTTGGCTGAGGGAAAATTCTAACCCCCACAAGACGCTACGACGCCGTGCGTCATCTCATGGATGTGCTGGGGTTATCCCAGCGTCGTGCCTGCTTGATCGTGGGGGTTGCTAGAAGTTCTTTCCAACGAGCCCACAAACACGCCAAAGACGTTGTCACGTTCGATAAGTATGCTGAGCTTCGGCAATGGTTGCATACGTGGGCTGCACAGAATCCTCGGTGGGGATATCGCCGTGCCTGGATTAAAACTAAAGAGGAAGGTTTTGATGTGGGACGGGACGTGGTGCGGCGTGTGTGGCGTCAGGAAAATCTTCGGGTTCCGTCGAGGAAACGGTCGAAGCCGAAAACCTTGGCGGATCCCACTCCCAGGGTGGAGCCAGCAGCATGTCCGAATGATGTGTGGGCGTTGGATTTCCAGTTCGATTCGGACTATCACGGCAGGTCAATCAAGGTCTGCAACGTGATGGATGAGTTCACCCGTGAGCATGTCGGGTTTACAGCAGATTCCACTATTGATGCTGCAGCTGTTGTGGAATTGCTGGATGTTATTGCCTGTGAGCGTGGTCAGCGTCCTCGTGTGGTGCGGATGGATAATGGGCCTGAATTTATCAGTAAGACTCTGCAGTCGTGGGCTGCTGAGGAAGAGACGGTGCAGGCGTTTATTCCTCCTGGTCAGCCGTGGCATAACGGGTTTGTGGAGTCATTGCATAACAGGATGCGTGATGAGTTGTTTGAGCAGGAATGCTTCCTGGATCTGGAACATGCCCGGTACTGCATCGGACAATGGTGTCACAGGTACAATACGTATCATCCTCACTCGGCACTGGGATTTATCCCGCCGGAGGAATTCAAGAAGCAGTTTTTAAGCAAAGTCGCTTAAATCAACTGGACCTAAAATCCAGACCACCCCAGGGTGCCAAGACACAGAAATAATTTCCGCTTAGCTGACTGGCATGTCCTCTAAAGCTCATCTACGCATCTCAATACACTTCTACGTTTCTCAAGACACGAGAAGAAATTAGCTACCATACCAGCTGGTACAGAAAATACTCTCAGAGCTGGACGCGCTCTAGCCCTAGTCCCTACTCATCCCATCAGATGCAGTGAACATGATGCGATTCATCGTAACCCGAAACGTCAACACGACTCATCTCGGCTGGTGCGGGCAACATTAGTCCTGTTATACGCATGGTTCATGTTTACATTCTTTCGTTATAGGGTTTGAGGTAGGGGCTTCCGGTTCAGAACATTAACGGTGTTTTGAACCGGAAGGTTATACTTATTTCCTCTTCCGGGCTTGCCCTTTTTGGCTTTTGCCGGGGCTCATCCCCGCTGGTGCGGAGAACATTTGCTGCTGCGATTGCTGCGATTCAGGCGGCTCGGCTCATCTCCGCTGGTGCGGGGAACATTGACGATGGAAGATCTTGAAAATATCGGTGGCGGGCTCATCCCCGCTGGTGCGGGGAACATCGCAGTCATTACGCCGGCGTTGAATCGGGTTTCGGCTCATCCCCGCTGGTGCGGGGAACATGCGGGGAGCGCGTTTAAGGCGGTTACATGGCTGGGCTCATCCCCGCTGGTGCGGGGAACATCTTTAGAACGGTGTGCGGCTCACTTGCAAACAGGGCTCATCCCCGCTGGTGCGGGGAACATCTTTGCGTTATTGGCCGGTGCCGAAAGGTACGGGGCTCATCCCCGCTGGTGCGGGGAACATGGTGAGGTCTTTGGCGCGGGGTGGGATGATTGGGGCTCATCCCCGCTGGTGCGGGGAACATTTGACATATTCGCGCAATTCGGATCGGCGCATGGTCTCATCCCCGCTGGTGCGGGGAACATATGTCATCTTGATCATTCGTGGTGTCTGTTAGGGGCTCATCCCCGCTGGTGCGGGGAACATCCGCGCTTTCCCCGATGTTATGGAGGGAATTCCGGCTCATCCCCGCTGGTGCGGGGAACATGCAGACGATCCCGCCAGCGTAACTCAGGTGTGGGGCTCATCCCCGCTGGTGCGGGGAACATGGGTAGCCATGGCGCAAGGCGTAAACGCCGCCCGGCTCATCCCCGCTGGTGCGGGGAACATAGTTCTTACCAGACAGACCAAGATCCTCATAGCGGCTCATCCCCGCTGGTGCGGGGAACATGCAGTGTGGGCGCTCATACTGGGGCTGGTTTGGGGCTCATCCCCGCTGGTGCGGGGAACATTCAGCCACAGCCACAGTCCTGGACTCGTGCGTCGGCTCATCCCCGCTGGTGCGGGGAACATCTTAGCCTTTTCCTCAAGTGCAATGCACGCCTGGGCTCATCCCCGCTGTTGCGGGGAACATTGGTACTTTTGTTGGCTCTTGGCTGTCTGGCGGGGCTCATCCCCGCTGGTGCGGGGAACATATCGAACCGCGACTATTGAACTTCGGTAGCTTCGGCTCATCCCCGCTGGTGCGGGGAACATATTGCACGCGCTGGTGCCACCGTTTCCACTGGGGGCTCATCCCCGCTGGTGCGGGGAACATCGGTTTTTGCTGCTCACAGGCTCGCGCTCGCAGGGCTCATCCCCGCTGGTGCGGGGAACATTAGCGTTCCGGATTGTCGGTTACCCAGCGGGAGGGCTCATCCCCGCTGGTGCGGGGAACATACAGACCCCCGGTTTGTTTCCAATGTTGAAGCGGGCTCATCCCCGCTGGTGCGGGGAACATGTCATCCCAGCCCGCGCCAAATACTTCGTTGAGGGCTCATCCCCGCTGGTGCGGGGAACATCTTACGGAATAGATCGGCGCGTGCGTTCTGTAGGGCTCATCCCCGCTGGTGCGGGGAACATTTCAGGATCGATGTCTGCGATAGCTTCAGCCAGGGCTCATCCCCGCTGGTGCGGGGAACATAAGCCTACTTGCTCCGGGATCCTACCCGTGGTGGGCTCATCCCCGCTGGTGCGGGGAACATGAGACTGGCGCAGCACTGGTGCCAGTGAACGAGGGCTCATCCCCGCTGGTGCGGGGAACATGAGGGCCTCGGTAACTTGAAGCTCGGCGTGGACGGCTCATCCCCGCTGGTGCGGGGAACATGAGGGCCTCGGTAACTTGAAGCTCGGCGTGGACGGCTCATCCCCGCTGGTGCGGGGAACATCTTAGTGGAATGATCGCGATGTGTACGCACTCAGGCTCATCCCCGCTGGTGCGGGGAACATGCAAGCAAACTCTCGGCACCGCTCAACGCGTCCGGCTCATCCCCGCTGGTGCGGGGAACATAAGACATAACAAACTCCTTATTCATCGAAAGCGGGCTCATCCCCGCTGGTGCGGGGAACATAGCCCCTTGCAAAGGGTTGACCTCAGCCGAATGGGCTCATCCCCGCTGGTGCGGGGAACATCGGCGCTCAAACCGCTTGTGGATCCTAGTGGCGGGCTCATCCCCGCTGGTGCGGGGAACATACATCACCCAGCGACTTGCCTTGACCACCAGCAGGCTCATCCCCGCTGGTGCGGGGAACATATGCTCTTCATCGGTCAGCTGCCGTGTGGCGGCGGCTCATCCCCGCTGGTGCGGGGAACATCCGCGTTGTAATTCACCACAACGCAGCAGTAAAGGCTCATCCCCGCTGGTGCGGGGAACATTCTATAGGGGACATAAGTTCAATTACTGGAATGGGCTCATCCCCGCTGGTGCGGGGAACATCAGAATTTCGCCGTAACCACCATAATCAATCTCGGCTCATCCCCGCTGGTGCGGGGAACATTGGAAATTGACCGATCGCGCTACGGTTGCCACGGGCTCATCCCCGCTGGTGCGGGGAACATTGGCTCTACGTCCACAACGTTAACCGGTGCTGGGGCTCATCCCCGCTGGTGCGGGGAACATTAGCGCAGGCGGACGAGAATGGTGATGCTCTTGGGCTCATCCCCGCTGGTGCGGGGAACATGACAAAATTACGGTTTCTGCCTTACCCCTATCAGGCTCATCCCCGCTGGTGCGGGGAACATTTCCTCTAGCTGCCGGATTTGCCCGATGGTGTAGGCTCATCCCCGCTGGTGCGGGGAACATTTCGCGCACAAATCCGAGCAGAATTTGACTCCCGGCTCATCCCCGCTGGTGCGGGGAACATTGTCCGATGCCGATGATATGAATGATGGAACAGGGCTCATCCCCGCTGGTGCGGGGAACATGAATTTTGATTACCTCATGATCCAGCAGGCAGGGGCTCATCCCCGCTGGTGCGGGGAACATGTGATCGATCTAGTCCCGCATGAACCAAGACTGGGCTCATCCCCGCTGGTGCGGGGAACATGGATGTGAAGGACGTGCGCCAGCAGGTTACGGGGGCTCATCCCCGCTGGTGCGGGGAACATGCCAACCCATCCGATCCGGTTAGCCGTGGACAGGGCTCATCCCCGCTGGTGCGGGGAACATTAGATGTTTGCCGGGGGCTATGGATTTCAGCAGGGCTCATCCCCGCTGGTGCGGGGAACATGGTAGCGGGCAGTTTGATTCTTCAGCGATTCCCGGCTCATCCCCGCTGGTGCGGGGAACATAAGTACTTCTTGGCAACGTCGCAGTAACGGCAGGGCTCATCCCCGCTGGTGCGGGGAACATGACACTACCAACGATCAAGAGGACATCTCACGGGGCTCATCCCCGCTGGTGCGGGGAACATTAACTTTGTAGAGATTGATCAAGCCCTTGGAACGGCTCATCCCCGCTGGTGCGGGGAACATCAGGCCAGGAAAGACTCATCCAGTGGCACCATGGGCTCATCCCCGCTGGTGCGGGGAACATTAGAAGCACTCGCTTGCGAAGATCCCGCCGCGCGGCTCATCCCCGCTGGTGCGGGGAACATTCGCAAAGCTGCGCGATGCACACGAAGAAGCACGGCTCATCCCCGCTGGTGCGGGGAACATGTGAACAGGTGACATACTTGGCTCTCGGTAGGCGGCTCATCCCCGCTGGTGCGGGGAACATTTGCTTGAAGATATTAAAAACGCGCCGCCTGAGGGCTCATCCCCGCTGGTGCGGGGAACATCAATCGTGTCACCGCTGACTGTAGCCGCTGCACGGCTCATCCCCGCTGGTGCGGGGAACATCATTGCGCTTCGGCCTGTTGCCGTTGCTGTTACGGCTCATCCCCGCTGGTGCGGGGAACATTAGGGCACTGTTCGATCTCGACAACTCGAATTGGGCTCATCCCCGCTGGTGCGGGGAACATATCAAATTGCGCGCGGTAATGGCATTGGAACTGGGCTCATCCCCGCTGGTGCGGGGAACATCGTGTAGTGGTTCCATTCCAGGGTTAGGTAGTCGGCTCATCCCCGCTGGTGCGGGGAACATTCCGCAATTGACTTATAGCCGATGCCCTTTCTGGGCTCATCCCCGCTGGTGCGGGGAACATTTGGATCTTATGTTCTCGATCCGTTAACTTTTCGGCTCATCCCCGCTGGTGCGGGGAACATTATTTTAGTTCCCACTTTCCTACAGAGTTACCGGGCTCATCCCCGCTGGTGCGGGGAACATTCTGATTCTAGCCTGGTTTATAGGGGTCATGAGGGCTCATCCCCGCTGGTGCGGGGAACATATCCTAATATCTCACACTGTGAGGATTGCCCCGGGCTCATCCCCGCTGGTGCGGGGAACATTTATAAATGTCAGTCTTTAACGCGTTGATCAAGGGCTCATCCCCGCTGGTGCGGGGAACATACCCCATCACGAACGAGGTACTTCACGTCCCCGGGCTCATCCCCGCTGGTGCGGGGAACATTCGGTAGTCGTACAACTCTTGAACCGAATGATGGGCTCATCCCCGCTGGTGCGGAGAACATAATTGTTCTGTATGGGGATGGATCCTTTCACTGGGCTCATCCCCGCTGGTGCGGGGAACATTCACTCATTGATTACCTCCACGGGTGAGCGGCGGGCTCATCCCCGCTGGTGCGGGGGACATGTCCGCCACGACTACGGCAGCGACCTGAGCGGGGGCTCATCCCCGCTGGTGCGGGGAACATTTGTGGTGTCCTTTCGGTTGGGGTGGGTTAGATGGCTCATCCCCGCTGGTGCGGGGAACATGTCAGGTGCGGTACGACGTAGAGAGCGAGTGGGGGCTCATCCCCGCTGGTGCGGGGAACATATCGTCTCTCACTACGTGCATGAAGCGTGCTGTGGCTCATCCCCGCTGGTGCGGGGAACATAGCAGCACGTCCAACGTCACTTAGGACGCGGAAGGCTCATCCCCGCTGGTGCGGGGAACATTCTTTAGTGCTCCATGCGTGGGTGGGTACGCGGGGCTCATCCCCGCTGGTGCGGGGAACATCAGTATATGGGCGTGTAGTGGTATCGCCTGACGGGCTCATCCCCGCTGGTGCGGGGAACATGGAAACAATAAACATAGTAACTGGCATGTACGGGGCTCATCCCCGCTGGTGCGGGGAACATTGGTGGTTTTGATCGTTTATAGGTTCTTTAGGGGGCTCATCCCCGCTGGTGCGGGGAACATAAACCCGGGCACCACAACGCAATCGGTAGCTTCGGCTCATCCCCGCTGGTGCGGGGAACATCAGGCGCAAAGAGCGCGAACGGCAAAAGAATGGGGCTCATCCCCGCTGGTGCGGGGAACATATCTTCGGAACCGTGCAAACATTCTTGATCCAGGGCTCATCCCCGCTGGTGCGGGGAACATTGTGCTGGTAACGGCTAATTTTGACAATATGGCGGCTCATCCCCGCTGGTGCGGGGAACATTTAGCCATAGGAAGATGCTCATTGGGTGTCCCCGGCTCATCCCCGCTGGTGCGGGGAACATGCCGGACGGATACCGGATGCATTATGCTGCGAACGGCTCATCCCCGCTGGTGCGGGGAACATGTACACGATTGAGCATTCTAACAACACAGGCCGGGCTCATCCCCGCTGGTGCGGGGAACATTCGATCAGGTCTTCCCCGCTTTGCATTGCATCGGGCTCATCCCCGCTGGTGCGGGGAACATACTCGATGACCACGGGGTTTCGGAGCCCAAGTGGCATTTTACATACGACTTCATTTGAAATTCAACACGGACAACCAACCACACGCATCAGAACAACTAGGCGTTCGGATTCTTGCGATATCCCGCCCTTTGTCTGCGTGCGTTTGACCAACCCGTTCGGCGATTATAGGTTTCCCTGTTCTTGGTAGGACGCAACATCAAGGTCAGACCCCCATAATCAGTCGGCTCCCAATCATGCCTGTGAGTAAGAAACTCTAGCCCCTGCTCATTGTTTGTTGAATGAACTAGTAGAGCACGCCCATCCTTACATAATTCAACCGTGCGTTCCCAGAGCAAGTCGCGGATCCTGGCGCTGGGTCGTCCGACGAATACTCCTGAGCTCAATTCAATGAGCCATTTGTTCAAGTCGCCACGTAGCCCAGCTGGGCAGGCTGTAATAACCAGTACCATCATGGCGTAATCTCATCCTCTGACCAATTGACCCCGGACGAAATAACTTCAAGTTCACTCCACAACATCAGCTCAACATCACTTATTAGATATTCGTCGTCAACATCGAAAAGGTATTTCAGGTCACGGACCATTCTTTGCATGATCCGTTCCTTCACCACTCTGTCGCGAATATTCCGACGAACGTTGGTTGACGGACTTCCCATTTCCGCAGATAAAGCGTCGAATGCTGCAGGAATGGAAACTTCCGCCTTATACAAATCTGCAATGTCATAAACAAATGACCGGTCGGTACCTGTGTGAACAATACCCAATGAAGGTACGAAGCCAAGAGCTGAGATCACAGCGTGAGCTACTCCGTAGAGCGCAGCACTACCAGAAGTTAACGCCTGGTTGATCGGGTCGGAAGATTCAAAATCTTGAGGATCATATGAACGCCGATTCCAATACACGTTGGTTCGAGCAGCTTCCTCAGCATAAATCTTCTTCATACGCGCGCCTTCTCTTCCTCGCAGTTGAGACATCGTTAACGTCGATACGTCTTCGTTTGGAAAACGAAGCTCGTACATCTTCCGCGCACAATCGAGTCGCCTGCGCTGATTCGAGAAGACACTTGCATGAATCTCTGCCATTCGAGATGATTTAGCAGGCGGACGTCCGGCAGCATAAAATCGGATGCCCTTTTCACCAACCCACACCACCGAGCAGCCTGAATCGCCCAACAGGGCCATGGCTGCATAGGTGACTTTGGTACCAGGCCCAAGTAGAAGGGCCGCAAGCTGCGTAGCTGGTACATGAGCCACTCCCCGACGGTCAGAAACCGTAAGAGAGTTCCCATCTCGATTAACAACAGCTCTTTCTACGTACAGAAAACTAATACGATCTTCCATGCGAGACAGTGCTTTTCTCACAATAGGGACTTCACTTGGGACTGTCATTGGCTTACCTCTCTACCCGTGCAAGCGTCATCAACCCACAGCCGTAACCACGCGCGCGACCAATGCCTTGTTGCAGTGTTGTTCGCAGAGCATCAGCATTAGACACCTCTAGCAAGCCTGAAAATCTTGCTTGCAAGATTTGGGTCCGTGAACGTCGGTTGCCAGATTGAGAAGACTTCTGAAAGTTGAGAGTTTTCCGCTCAAGAAGTTGCGGAACATCGGTCAAATTCCATGATCCTAACTCTGCATCGGGACTTTCTGGGATCGGAGCTAGCTCAAAACCTGCGCTCGGAGCTTTTTTATAGAGCCATTCCAGCTGATGCTTTTCCGAAACGTGAGCTTTGACCTTGCCACGTTTACCATCCCGCCATTCTGAATAAGTCGGGTTAGCAACGAGCTCAAAGCGCCATCGCTGGCCCTTCTTAAGTGAATCCAACAGCCTTGCATAGTCCGCACTCAATCCAGGCCGTGTCGCCCACCCAGCTTGTTCAACGATGTGCTCCAACGATGGTTTTTCAGGACCAACGATATAAAGAACCGTGCTGTTTTTGGAGCTGTCGACTCTCCACAAAATCCGAGATTCGTCAGTTGAAACATCTGGAGGAAAGGCACCGGCAACAGCCGCATGCAATGCTTGCGGCTGAGTAAGAAGTTTCGCGCCTTGCCTGCGCAATGGATTCAGCATTAGCTTGCTAAAAGTAGTCATGCATTGATCACCGCATCCATAAATCCATCATCTAGTTCTGCTTTCTTTCCATCAGGATTATCTAAGGTGACAAACTCGTTTTGCACAACTTTCCGCCACCCATACCGACGGTGAGTAGAACTAAAAGAAATTGGTACATCTTGGCGAAGAATACCATCTTCATTTTCATCCGCGTCACGGAAGATTGGCAATGAAACAGTAGTGCCGCACTCCTTTTCATGCACTGGAGTGGCATGCCAAATCTTGTGCTCCTGAAGTGCGTCAACGGCCGGACTTTCTGTGATACCTAGAACAAGATTGGGCGGGGCCGGGCAAGAGCGTCGTCCCAAAAAGATGGGATACTTCGGAGCACGAAGTGCTTGTTCGAGTCCTTCAAGCATTTCTTTGTTAGGAGATTCGACTGCAGCAACAAACGCTGCATCAGACAGGAAATACCTAGTAATCAATTTTGCAGGGCTTCCGGGCTCACGTATCCAATCCTGAGCGGTCTGGTAATCTCTCAAAAGACTTCCAGACTGATCAACGCGAACAGCAAATCTGAGTTGTGCTAGATCTTCAACAGAATCTGTTCGACGTCGCCCTTCCGCGGAAGCCAACATCCCAACAATTCCTGACTTCGTTGGAGTAGAAGCCGTTCCACGAACTTTGAACCTTGATTCATCGCCCCATGATTGCATGGGACCTTTTAAAAGCAATAACAACGAATAACTCATGAGAGTCTCCACCCACTACTTGCTTAAAGCGGATTGGACGTTCGCAACGAGCTCCGACATTGTTACCTTTTCTGCTAGGCTTTCAAAGGCCTCGGCAGTCTGCCCGATTCCAAGTACGAAGGCTGCTTTTGGCTCGAGGCCGTAGGTGTCTTGGATTTCACGAGCCTCGTTGGCTAGAGCTACAGCACCTGCTTTCCGACGGCTTTCCGCGTCAGCCCCTTCTACCACCGATTCGAAAGCGTTAACTAGTGATACAGGGCGGGTATCGCGCACAGTAACGTAGACCAAGTCTGGAAGGGTTTGGTTCGCAAACGTGTTGATCTTGCCTGTTGGCATGGATTTTACGAATGCCTCAATGAACTCCCCCACTGCTTGAAGAGCGACTTCTTCTGAGTCAAGGTTTGCTCTAAGACCGTCAATATTGACGGTTGCGTAGCGGTATAGCGTTGACGACATCATCTGGACTGTGCCCAGCATTCCTGCACCAGTTTCCTCACCAGCTTCAGCTAGGTCATCAACAGCGGTGAAAAAGTCGAATTCTGGAGCACTCGCGTGGATACCTAACGCATGAGCAACCTGCACCGAAGCATCAACATTGTACGCAGCATCATCAGCAACCATGCGCCCGAACAATGACATATCAACTGAGTGCTTCGTATCGAGAATTTCTTGAGCAAGCTTCTTGGCGATTTTTTCTCCATCAGCTTTAGTGACTTCTTCGGCTGCGCGTTCAATCTGGTGCGGGCTCAGGAACAGTAGGTATCCGGTCTGAGGAAAATTCGCCTCGTTCAGAGCCTTTTCCAGCGCTTCTTTATCGAGGCCATCGCCATTCTTCTCGATTTTCTTAATCTTTGCAGCATCAACTGAAGTCTTAATCCCGGCTGCTTTGAACAGCTGTTCAACTGCTTCAATTGCGCGCTCCTGAGTCCAATCACTCTGTTCTTCTACCTTCTTGGCGATTTGGCCAGGCAGGCGCTTCGAACGGTCCCCCAAGGAATCTTTGTCGAAGTTATCGCGGAAGTAGCGGCGGATTGCGCGCTTCCAAGACTGTGAGGAAACACGCTGGCGAGGAACACCTCCGAATACGGCTGACTTTGGTGCACCGGTGTCGTCACGGTTGATCAACGACGGAGGCAAGGTCTGCAAGGCGTGGATATCAATAACTAAGGACATGAGAAATCTCCAATTCTTGTGAGATAGGGAAATAACAAAGGGTTGAGGTTTTATTCAGCTGTCTCGGCTGAACGGTCAAAATAGGTTCCGGATGCGAAGTCACGAGACCATCGCAGTTGAACGCGGTTTCGGGCAAGTTCGTCTTCAGCGTTCTTAGTCGAACGAACTAAGATCCGGAGATCTTGGGCAAAGCGTGCGTAGTCGAATGGCAAACCAGCGTTACGAAGCAAGCTGATGAGAGACCTCAGATGAACCGCCATCGAGTTTTCATCGCGACTGAGCAGCATTGCATCAAACCGTGGCTTTATCGAGTTTGAAGAACTTACCGCGTACAAGCGTCCACAGGCTTGAGCGAATCCAATGCCTGGTTCATGTGCCTTAGTCGTAGCGCCCTGCATATGCTGGGAAAACGACACTAGGGAGTAATAAACCGCTTTTTCGGAAGGCGTGAGCCAGTCATTTTTTCCGATCTCATCGTCGCTCAGCGGCGAGTAAAGCACTGAGAGAACAGATGCCAACGCCAACGGACTGTTATCCAGCTTCGTTGAGCCTGCCTTGCGCAGGTTCGCGAGCGCTCCACGCGCGTTTGCCTGCGCAGAATAGTTGGACGTCGATAGGTAATCATCTTGCATTCTTGAGACCGTTAAAGAAACACTTCGGAATAGTGAAAGCTTTTCGCTTTCCGCAGATTCTTGTATAGGGATTGTCACGATTCAGACACCTCACTTGATTGCTCTTGTTTCTGCTTACGGGGACGTGACTTCTTGGTGAGAGGAAGGGCCTTATCTAGCTTCCGAAGAAGACTAAATTGCAGGGACCCAACTGAGACCAAACGTCCCTTGTCACTTCCCTCTTGCTTAATCTCGCGACCTGAGTATGCATTCGGACCGAAGCCGCGAATCAGCTCGATAGCGGCGCTAGTGATCGTCGAGCGAACGATATTTTCCCATTCCCTGCATTGGTTATCGATGGATTCGGGTTCGAGTGACGCAAGCCACCGAGAGAACCGTGGTTCTAATTCTGCATATACTCCATCAGCCAAGGATGCATCGAAGTTGTACTCTCCGCCTACAGCCTGGTTTAGCTGGCCAGAGAATATTCCCAGTTCTTTTACTGCGTCACCGGTATTTTTCGCTGATGCACGGACTGCAGTTCGAATGGCTAGTCCAGACTCCGTATCTTTCAATACTGACAATGCCAGACCTAAGTTTGAACTCACGATCGTTCCATATACGCTGCTTTGAGGCCCATACTCCATGGATACAATCCGAACATCTAGGGCTTGATCATCCAAATACCCATCAGATGCAAGAGTTGCAAGATTATCGAGCGTCATTGGCCGGATTGGGGCCTTATGCTTGCCTGTAAATCCGCCATCTAACGAGGTGACAATTAGGGCATCTAGGGAGCGCCACATCGTCCGGTTTCTCTCGTACGGCATGGGGTAATACGCGTCCAAGTCTTTTTTCGACTGGTTTGGACTATACCGGTAGGGAGTCATCGGGTCGTCCATAACGTTCTTCCCGGCATCAGGAATTTTGTCGCCATTGGAAATAATGACTGCAGTGGCACGATCGCCGTGAAATTCCAGGCGAATCCGACGGGACTGCCATGTCGCAAGATCCGAGGGCCCGATTGGTTCAGGCTTTGCTCTTTCTGCCGAAGTATCTGGTTCCCGCTCCCATACAGGTTTGTCTTGCAATACATCTGCCCCAGCTTGAGTGCTGAGCACACAAGCTAGAACCGTGTTTAGTAAAAGGGTCTCTAGCAAACTGTGCTCGCTTAAGACAATGGTCCCACCAGTCATGCCAGACCAGCCAGTACCGATTGGGTATCCCTTTCCGCCCTTAACTCGCGAATCTCCAACTGCTCCGGTCTTGATGCCTGAGTAGTCGAATGCTTGCGCGTGGATTAGCCACCTGGCGGCCTCAGCATAGTCTAAAGATTCCCGCCCAGACGCAGTACGCATCGTGAACAAATCATCGGCGGAGTCCGGAATAATTGTCGCGATGGGTTTTGATTCTCCATTCATCGCTTGCAAATTGCTCACTTGCATAAACGGCATCTCGACACCAACAAGATCGAAGCGATCCCAGTAGTCCTCTAAATATCCTAGGACGACGTCATCGCGGTTTTCGGATACAAGTTCGTCTCGCAGTTCAGTAAACCAGTCATCCCAATGAAATGCCTGTTTTGCTTTTCGATTATCCAAACTCGTATGTAAATCATGTGCATGCGCGCGCCAGAAAATAGCAAGTAGAACGCGCAAGACAGAGTAATCTTGAGTCGGAGAATCACCAATAATGCTCAAGACTCTTGGGCTACCTTCAAAAATTTGTCGGATGCTCAACAAATGCGCTTTGCCTTCTGTATCCATGCATGAAATCCATGGCTCATCAATCAGATTGAATGATGGATTTTCATTCGCCATTCTCAGCCTCCTTTCCTCCAAATGTGTTGTGTAACAGGGTTTGAAATTACGATGTGCTCCCTCCTGAACGGAGGTGCTCTCATCATACGACTAGGTACGGACACTACTGGTTTCCTTCGTTCAGGATTTCGATTCCCAAGTCACTTGAGTAACGAACGCTGTGCCTTCCCAGGGTTGTCTCACCGACTTCTTCAAGACACAAGGCAACGGATCCTTTGAGCAAATAGTGTTTATTCCAAGATATTGGAGTCCCAATCTCTAAAGCATCGATTACCGCTAAGAAGTCACTTTCAAATTTCGTGATTCGTCCTGGAAGTCGAACCGTGCTTGCCGCTAATTTGCGAGCAGTTTGATAGTCCAAGTCTTCATTGGGATCCACGATCTGCTCATTTTCTCCCCAAAGTCGGTATCCATTTTCTAGGACAACAATTGGGATGACTTCGATGGTCGGTTCGATGTCGCGAACTTGGGCTAAACCCGCCTCTTCGGAGTCCTTTATGCCAAGGTCGAACAGTTCCTTGAGGTGCTTCGCGGACCAAGGCGATGGAATTCGGAAATTCTGAGACCTTTTTAGTGCACTGGATTTCTTTGCATTACTTTCTGCCACAGCTTCGTTCCAAACGACTTCCCAGCCTTTCGGAACCAATTGGCCTGGAGAATAAGTAGCTCTCACAAAAGGCGCAGTATCATCCGGTCTCCGGAAGTTACGCAATCCTCCTTGCCCATCCATTAACTCGCGATAAGTACTGATAAGCACCTTCGTGTCATAGACAGCAGCCGTACCGGATTCAAACTCAAGATCAGGCGGTTGTACTTCTACACCGCGCAAAAAGACCTTGGGCTCACGAAGACGCTCAGGACGGTCAGAATCAGGTCGACGATGTCTATGGACGCGCCCGATTCGTTGCACCAGCAAGTCCATAGGGGCAAAATCTGTGATCAATGCGTCAGCATCTATATCCAAACTTTGCTCAGCTACCTGTGTTGCTACAACTATCCGCCGTGAAGGCCTCCCTGAACTAATATGAGAATCCGGTCCAAGCTCCTTACGAAGCTTCGCTTCCTTAGCCATCCTCTCCCAAGCAATAAAACCCGAGTGATGGAGAACGACTTCATCAGGGTCTTGAAACCGTTCGCGGAGTTCCCGGAAAGCAGACTGCGCTCGAGCAATCGTGTTGCAGATAATAAGTAGGCAGCCTCCTTCCCCAACCAATGCTTCAACATTTGTCAGAAACTCATCTTCTCCCAACAATTCAAGGCTAAGAACAGCATCCGTGGGAGGCGGATTAATTGGGATTTGTTTAACAGCCTCATCAGTCCCGATGGAGAATAGCGGATATGCATTATCGAATTCAGTGGGAATTTCTGCATCTGTATAAGCTTCAATAAGTTCATTACGACGCTCGGGTGGCAAAGTTGCAGTCATCACGATGACTGTGACGCCATAGCTACTTAGCCACTCGATAGTCGTGCGGATGTATTCCGAGGTGTACACATCGTACGAATGGATTTCATCGAAGATTACAATCTTTCCAACAATCCCTACGTGCCGGAGCATCGAGTACCGCTTCTTCAGTGACATCATTAACACCTGGTCGATGGTTCCAACGACCAGGTTCGATAAAAGTCCCCTATTTCGACCGGAGAACCACTGCCTCGCCACGACGTTTCCGAACTCGTCGGTGTCCCGTCCAATTTCTTTGAACCGCAAGTCCTGGAAATCCTCAGACAGAGAGTTCTTCGAGTGTGCCAAGTTCAGCGACACTGCATCATTGCTTGGAGCTGAATTGCTCGCCCATAGTCTTGTACGCGCGAAGAGCCCATCGGCGGTAGCCATTGTTGGTGTTGCGAAGAATATTCCCTGAGCACCAGTATTTTCACCGATAATCTGAGCAGCAGCAAGACCAGCTTCGGTTTTCCCAGCACCTGTCTCAGCTTCCAGGATGATTATCGAGGGCTTCTTTAATACCTTCACTTGTTCAACTAGAACTCGCTGCACCGTTCGAGCTTTAAACGAGCTAGGCCAAGAAAAGAGCTGCTGGAACTCAGCATCTATGTCATTCCACTCCCGCGCTGCAGGCGCCCAAGGGCCTGTAAGTTGTACGTGTTTGTCTGCGTTTGAAACGCGTTCGACTTGGGTTCCTCCTCCCAATGCAAAGGCGTCTACGTTCGAGGCAATCCAGTCAGCCATAACGACCAGCCCAGTTAGAGTCTGCAGAACGCCGCTATCAATTCGGCGGAGCTTCTTGAGATTCTCTAGCACGGGAACGATTCCGGTCATTTCGGCAATGCCCTCAAGAAGCTCATTGTGTACCCTGCGCCAGCGCGCATCAAAAGCGTTAAAAATATTCAGAGTTTCTTCATTAATTGCTTCATCGGCAATACCGTGATGCGCGCCTGACACTGAGGCAATTGAGTTACTAAGCGGCTTCTTGCATCCTTGTTCAAGAAGCCATTGCTGCAGGATGATGGCCGAAGCAATACTGTGTGGGAAACGTTCAATTTGAGTCTCGGCAACAGACTTCTCCATGGGAAGACCAGCAGCGATAACTGCATCGACCAAGTACTGATATTCAGAGTTCTCAAGTTGCTCTTGGAAGGATACGGTGGCTTTCCCCATGTCATGAGTTGCTGCCAACCATATATAAAAAATCCTAACCTCGTCTGGACTCAGCCCAAGCGATTCACTAAGTAATGACATCATCGGTTTAGATATCCAACGATCCGCAATCAGTGCTGCTGCACAAGCAGAATCAACAAGATGCTGCGGCAATGACAGTGAGTTAATTCCGTCACCACTTTTAGCCCATAAGGCTTGCGCCTGAGCGCTGAGAGAACGAACCCAACCATCTGTTGACTTAGCAAACTCAAACGTCGCTTCAGGTAGACCGCTCCCCTGAACATTCCGATATCCTACTTGTCCCCACTTCATAGAAATCCTCCAAAATTTCTCCGCATGTTCAAGCAATAAGATAACCTAGGAATGGAAATAGCCATACAAATGCACCCTGATGAAGTAAGTTAATTATTTCGCTGTTCTTTCCTCAAGATATCCTACGGTTTAGACTTGTGCAAGAGTTTCCGTAGAATTGCTTCCGTCATATCCGTTCCCGGCATGGCCGGGATGAGCCGTTACTACATCCGATTCTAGTCAGCTCAATGACACTTCCCCGCACCGGCAGGGATCAAAAAATCGGCAAGGAGCATGTGCTATCCTGCCGATTTCTTATGTGCGGGGTCGTTCCCCCTGCCCTGGGGTTTAGATATTGGTGACCTCAAACTGCAAGCGTGGGTGGGCAAAGAATTCTTGGGATTCGATGAGTTGCAGTTCCTCGGTGCCGGCTTCGAAGGTGGTTTGTAGAAGGTCGAAGACGGAGGAGGCCGTGCGGGCAAGGGCGACGGAGGCGTCCTTGGTTTCGGTGTAGTGACCGGCAAAGAGCGCGGTGGTGACATCACCGGAGCCGTTGCGCTTGAATGGCAGGTGCGGGGTCTTCACAATGTAGACATCGTCGCCGTCGGCGGCAATCATTTCAATGCTGCCCTCTTCGGTTTCAGGGCGCTGCACGGAAGTGACCAGCACGATGCGTGGGCCCATGGCCTGTGCGGCCTTGATGGCATCGAGGGTTTCTTCCAGGGTGCCCACCTTTTTACCGGTGAGGAAGCCCAGTTCAAACTGGTTTGGGGAGATAATGTCCGCGACTGGCACGACCTTGTCGCGCAGCAGAGGAGGAATTTCATCGGAGACGAAGCAGCCGGACTTCTCATTGCCCATCACAGGATCACACGCGTAAAGCGCGTCGGGGTTTACTTCCTTGATGCGGGTGACGGCATCAACAATCGCGCCGGCGATGTCCGGGCCACCCTGGTAGCCGGAGACAATGGTGTTGATCTTTTCAAAAGCACCGCGGCGGCCAATGCCGTCGATGATGCTGGTGACATCTTCAGCAGAAACCAGCGGGCCGCCCCAATCACCGTAGCCGGTGTGGTTGGAGAAGTTGACGGTGTGCACGGGCCATACCTCGTGGCCGATACGCTGCAGCGGGAAGACAGCTGCAGAGTTACCGACATGGCCAAATGAAACGTGCGACTGGATCGACAGGATATTCATGCCCATCATGTTACTCCCGCCACCATTTCAGCCAGAAACTAGCGTGGAGTTTTCATTCTTGCTGAACTAGCTCAAGCTAGTTGAAGTCGGTATCAATCTGCTCGTCCAGGGTTTCGCGGTCGGCTGCGGATGGAAACGCCTTCGGCCCTGACGGCTTCGGCTGGAAAGTCAAACCACGCTTGGCCAGGGAGTCATACCAGTCGGCGAGCAGCTCATTTTGAAGTGCGAACATCTCTTGTTCCTCAGCTGGGGTGCCGTGGTCATAACCCAGCAAGTGCAGGCAGCCGTGGGTGGTCAGCAGCGCCAGCTCATGTGAAAGCGAGTGACCGGCAGCTTGTGCTTGGCGCTCCGCGAAAGCCGGGCACAGCACAATATCGCCCAGCATCGCAGGACCAGCTTCCGGAGAATCCGGACGTGGGCTCATCGCACCGGGGGTCAGCTCATCCATCGGGAAGCTCATCACATCAGTTGGACCTTCCAGATCCATCCAGCGCACGTGTAGTTCCTCAATGGTCTCTAGATCCACACACGTCATGGTCAGCTCCACATCAGGGCTGACATCCATCGCGCCTAGGGCGAAGGAGGCGACGTCAATGAGCATTTCCTCATTGACACCGTCGAAACCGGACTCGTTGAAAAATTCGATGCTCATTAATTCATGTCCTTCGCTTGAGCGTCATAAGTGTCATAAGCGCTGACAATCCGGCCCACCAGCTGATGGCGCACAACGTCGCTGGCGCGCAGGTCCGCAAAATGCACGTCCTCAATATTGTTCAAGATGTTACGCACCAGGCGCAGGCCAGACACCTGCCCGCTTGGCAGGTCGACCTGGGAGATATCACCGGTGACCACAATCTTGGAACCAAAACCCAGACGGGTCAAAAACATCTTCATCTGCGCCGCGGTGGTGTTTTGTGCCTCGTCCAAGATGACGAACGCGTCATTCAAGGTCCGGCCACGCATATACGCCAGCGGTGCTACCTCAATAATGCCGGCGTCCATGAGCTTAGGAATCATTTCTGCTTCCATCATGTCGCGCAAGGCGTCATACAGCGGGCGCAGATAAGGGTCAATCTTGTCATTCAAGGTGCCCGGCAAAAAGCCCAGCTTCTCCCCCGCCTCAACGGCCGGGCGGGTCAGGATAATCCGGCTGACCTGCTTGTTCTGCAGTGCCTGCACTGCCTTTGCCACCGCCAGATAGGTCTTACCGGTACCGGCGGGACCAATGCCAAAGACAATGGTGTTGTCATCAATCGCCTGCACATACTCGGTTTGGCCCACGGTCTTTGGGCGCACGCGCTTGCCGCGACGGGACACAATATCTGCCGCCAGGGCCTGGGAAACCGTCTCCGGGGCGTCCACGGCAATCATGTCAATGGTGTGCTTGACCGTATCCGGGGTCACCGCATGTCCGCGGCGCGCTATGGCTTCGAGTTCTTCCAAAGCCTTCTTTGCGCGCGCTACTTCAAAGTCCGGTCCGGTAACCGTGACGGTGTTGCCACGGGCAAACAGGTCCGCGTCCAAGAGGTTGTTGAGCACGCGAAGGTTGTCATCAGCCGGTCCCAGCACAGAGCTGGTGTAGGCAGAGTCCACGTCAAACTTCTTTGTAATGATAGCCACGTTGTTCAATCTACCAGCGCTCCTTACCATCGATTTGTGCGTACCCCGATGGCGGCCAAAGCCACCATGCCTGCCGATGCCGTCCGCAGAACCTCTGGACCTAACTTCACCGGGTGAGCGCCGGCTGCTTTCAGTGCGTCGAGTTCATCTGCACCGATGCCACCTTCAGGACCAATGAGCAGAACCACATCCGCCTGTGAAGTTGGCTCATCATGAACCAACTTCACGGACTTGATGGAGTCCATCGCGTCTTCATGCAGGACATAAATAAGCGGAGTACTGTCGAATTTCTCTGATTGTTGCAGGTAATGCACCAGCTGCGGGGTGGTCAGCGGGCCGGAAACATGTGGGATGCGGGTGCGGCGGGATTGCTTGGCGGCGGATTCCGCCTGCGCTTGCCACTTCTGCAGCGCCTTGGGTGCTTTCTTGGCGTCCCACTTAGCGATGCACCTGTCGGACTGCCACGCTATGAACTCATCGGCACCGGCCTGAGTGGCCAGGTCAATGGCAAGTTCGGAGCGCTCTGACTTCGGAATCGCTTGCACCACTGTCACCCGCGGATTCGGAGCCGGGGTTTGTCCCACAGTATCCACGCGGACAATCAGTTCATCTTTGCCGGCGGTCTCCTGCACAGTCGCTTCGACGTACAGCCCCTCATGCTCCCGGAAATATGCCTCAGCGTTTTCCCCTGGGGAGTGAATCAGCAGGACTTGCTCGCCCGGCGCGGTGCGCTTGACGGTCACCGCGTGCCGGCCTTCGGGGCCGGTTAAGGAGATTACATCGCCTGCGGCTACGCCGGCAAGGTTCGGGTGTAGAAACGCAGGCAAAGACATAGGTTAACTCCTCGCTTCACTCGTCGTTAACGGCGGAATTTATCACGGAGGCGGTCGAAGAAGCCTTCGCCGTCGTTGTCATCGGCAGACTGCACCTTGGTGGCTTCTTCGCGCTTGTCGCGGATCTGCTCCAGCATTTCCTTGGTCTTCTTGTCCAAGTTGGTGGGAACCACAACATCGACGTGTGCATAAAGCTTGCCGTGGCCATCGGTGCGCAGGCGTGGCATGCCCTTGCCGTCGAGCTCGATGGCTTCACCTGGCTGGGTGCCTGGCTCGATATCGATGTCGAAGGTTTCGCCGTCGAGGTGCTCGATGGGGAATGAGGTACCAAGGGCGGCGTCGACCATCGGCACGCGTACGGAGACGTGCAAGTCATCGGCGTCGCGTTCAAAGACGGGGTGCTTTTGGGTGTGCACCTCAACATAGAGGTCACCGGCTGGGCCACCACCGTGACCAACTTCGCCCTGGTCTGCCATGCGGATGCGCATACCATCACCAATACCCGCTGGGATGTTGACCGTCAGATCGCGGCGCTTCTTTACACGGCCATCGCCGCCACAGTGGTTACAAGGATCGGTGATAACTTCACCGAAGCCTTGACACTGTGGACAAGGACGGGACGTCATCACATTGCCAAGGAAAGAGCGCTGTACTTCCTGAATTTCACCGGCGCCACCACAGCCAGTACAGGTCACTGGTTTCGCCTTGGATGCGGAACCGGAACCGGAGCAACGGTCACACAACACCGCGGTATCCACGGTGACGGTCTTGCGCATACCGGCGTACGCCTCTTCCAGCGTAATGCCGGTGCGCAGCAGCGCATCATTGCCCGGCTGCACACGGGAGCGTGGGCCACGGCCCTGGCCGCCGCCGGCGCCGCCGAAGAACTCAGCGAAGATATCGCCCAGGCCACCGCCGCCGAAGCCACCACCAAAGCCGCCGGCGCCACCGCCGCCCTGCTGCTCCATTGGGTCAGATCCCATGTCAACTACGCGGCGCTTCTGCGGATCCAGAAGAACTTCCTGCGCTAATGAAGCTTCACGGAACTTCTCCGCTGCTTCTTCATCGCCGGGATTAACATCTGGGTGGTACTTGCGCGCCAGTTTGCGGTAAGCCTTCTTAATTTCCTGATCGGAAGCGTTGGATTCCACGCCTAAGATGCCGTAGTAGTCACGAGCCATGGGGAGATTAAATTCCTTTTCGTTGTAATCAATTCGGTCTAGCTATTCTGCATTTACTCATGTCCGAGGATATCGCTGACATAGTGTGCAACGGCGGAGACCCGGGACATTGTTCCTGAATAGTCCATGAATGTGGGGCCCACCACGCCGAGACCACCAAGAATTTCACCTTCGGTGCCATAAGCGGTGGTGACCACGGAGGCTTGGCGCAGCTGATCATCATCATGTTCTTCACCAATAACCACGGAGATGTTGCCCACCTCAGGCACACGCGTGAGCAGATTGAGCACCACGACTTGCTCTTCGAGTGCTTCCAAGATCCCGGACAGGTCAATGCCGCGACCTGGGAAAGAGTTGCGCGTCAGGTTTGGGGTGCCGGCCAGAAGGTAGCGCTCTGCTGGATATTCCACCAGGGTCTCTACCAATACTGTCGCGGCATTACGAAGGTGCGGGCGGATATCCAGCGGTGCAGATTCCTCAAGCTCACTGAGATGCGCGGTTGCCGCAGACAGTGTCTTGCCCGCTAAAGCGTCATTGATAATGTCGCGCAGGCGCAGAACATCTTCGGGTTCAATGACTGCATCAAGTTCCACGTTGCGTTGTTCCACGCGTCCGGTATCAGTAATAACCACCAGCAGCAGACGCACTGGCGATAGTGCTACTACTTCACAGTGCTTGACGGTGGACACCCGTAGGTTTGGCATCTGCACCACTGCGGCGGAGTTGGTTACTTGCGCCAGCATGCGCGCTGCCCGATGCAACACGTCTTGCAAGTCCACGCCACCTTCGAGGAAGGTCAGCATAGCTTTGCGCTCAGGCCGCGACAGTGGCTTGAGATCATGAAGTGAATCCACAAAGACGCGGTAGCCCTTTTCCGTGGGGATGCGCCCGGATGATGCATGCGGTTGGGTAATGAGTCCTTCAGATTCCAGCACCGCCATGTCATTGCGGATAGTCGCTGAAGAAACCCCTAATTGGTAGCGCTCTAGCAGCGCCTTGGAACCAACAGGTTCCTGCGAGGAGATAAAGCCTGCAACGATAGCGCGCAGGACTTCTTTACGCCTGGCGTCTGTGATACTCGACATTTAGCACTCGCCTCCTTCGAATGCTAAATCTTACCCCACCACCATATCGCTTGCGAACTTCCAAGTTCCCCAGAGCTAAAACAACTTTTAGTTGTCTTTAGCTCTAGCTCTCTTCAGCTAAGAGCAGGTCGGTAATGATGCCATCGGCAAGCAAGCGGCCGGAGCGGGTGACGTGCAAGCTGGTGTCATCGGCGAGCAAACCGCGATCAATGAACCCATCGATCATCGGCTGTGCCTTATCAGAGAGCAAGGTGCGGTCAATGCCTTCGCGCAGGCGCAGGCCAAGCATGATCTTTTCCATGTGGTGCTCGGAATCGGTCAACGTTTCTGTATCCGCGATGGGCAGCTCATCCGCGCCCACCATGTTGATGTAGCGGCCCGGCAGCTTCACGTTGTAGAAACGCTGATCACCTAAGTGCGAGTGCGCACCGGGGCCGGCGCCCCACCAATCGTGATCGCGCCAATAGATCATGTTGTGGCGGCACTCCCCGCCTTCCTTCGCCCAGTTGGACACCTCATACCAGCCAAAACCGGCGTTATCGAGGGTATCCGCGATGATGTCATAACGCCGGGCCATAGTGTCCTGGTCCGGCATGGGAAGCTCACCCTTTTTCACTTTGCGCGCCATGCGCGTGCCGTCTTCGACAATGAGCGAATAGGCGCTGATGTGGTCCACCCCAGTCTCTAATGCCAAGTCCAAGGTACGGCGGACATCATCATCTGTCTCCGTCGGCGTTGCATAAATCATGTCCAAGTTGACGTGCTCAAAGCCCGCCGCCTTGGCTTCTTTGGCCGCCGCGAAAGGACGGCCCGGGGTGTGCGCGCGCTCCAAGACCTGCAAGACGTGGGAGGCCGCGGACTGCATCCCCAGGCTCACACGGGTAAACCCAGCGTCCTTGATTTGAGCGAAGAATTCCGGCGAGGTGGACTCCGGATTGGACTCCGTGGTGATTTCCGCGCCTTCCGAAATCCCGAAGGTATTGCGCGCGGCATTAAGAACGCGGGTTAGTCCTTCCCCACCCAATAAGGAGGGGGTGCCGCCGCCGACAAAGATGGTGTCAGCGGGACGATTTACTTTCGCGGCCGCCAGTTCTAATTCACGTTCAAGTGCGTCTAAGTATGGGCCTGTGAGATCACGCGGGCTTCCCAGCTCACCGGGGGTATAAGTGTTGAAATCACAATAGCCGCAGCGCGTTGCGCAAAACGGCACATGGATATAAAGCCCAAACGTGTCCTTCATGGCCATTACACTAACGGTTATCACGAAATCCGTGTAATCTTGTCACATCATTTACTTAATGATATGAACGCTTTACTCAACCAAAGAAAGGCACCCGCTGGTGGAACCTCCGAGTCGATGTCCCCGCTACCAAAATCCTAGGTGGTGGGGATCACTATGATGACCGCAATTTTTATGATTCTCGCAGGCATCGTAGTTATTGGCCTGATCATCGTTGCAAACGCCTTCTTCGTAGCGCAAGAATTTGCCTACATGTCGGTCGACCGCGCCCAGCTTCGAACGCTGGCAGCAAGCGGCGACAACCGCGCGCAACGTGCACTTAAAATTACTCAAAAAACATCCTTCATGCTCTCTGGCGCACAGCTGGGCATCACGGTGACAGGCCTGCTCATTGGCTATGTCGCTGAGCCCCTAGTTGGCCAGGGACTCGGCATTTTGCTGGGTGGCGTTGGCATTCCAACCGCCGTTTCGGTTGGTGTTGGTACTGTCCTGGCGCTGGTGGCGTCCACGATTGCCACAATGTTGTTCGCGGAGCTGTTCCCGAAGAACTACACCATTGCCGCGCCAATGAACTCCGCACTGTGGCTGGCAACCCCATCCATTGTCTTCCTCAAGATTTTCGGACCACTGGTCCACTTCTTCGAGTACTCTTCCAACGCCATCTTGAGACTGTTCAAGATTGAGCCTTTGGAAGACGTGGATTCTTCCGCTACTTCAGATGACCTGGAATCCATCATGGATAATTCCCGCGAATCTGGCGATTTGGATGATGACACCTACTTGGTGCTCGACCGTCTGCTGCACTTCCCTCACGATGATGTGGACCACGCGATGGTTCCACGTTCGCGTACTGACGTTGTGGATCCAGAGACCACCGTCGCTGAGGTGCGTGAGCTGATGTCCACTAATCACACCCGCTACCCAGTCATTGATGATGAGCACAACCCAGTGGGCATTGTGCATCTTTTTGATGTCCTGACGTGGCAAGGTGACCAGCAGGCGCCCGTGACCGAAGTGATGAAGGAATCCGTCGTGGTTCCGGAGCTGATGTCTTTGCCAACGCTGGTGGAAGAACTCCAGCAGGCCGATGAAAAGATGGCCTGTGTCATTGATGAATACGGCGGCTTCGTCGGCATTGTTACCCTTGAGGACCTCGCTGAGGAAATCTTGGGCGATATCACCGATGAGCACGACGTCGAAGAGACCGAAGAGATCACCGAGCAAGACGACACGCATTGGCTTGTCGATGGCGATACGCCGCTGGATGAAATCGAGCGCGCCATTGGCCATGACCTGCCCGAAGGTGACTTTGAAACCATCGCTGGTCTGCTCATCGCGCACACCGGTGCTTTGGTGGTCGAAGGTGAAACCCACACCATTGACTTGGAAGCAGAGCCCGAAGACTGGGTGGAAGAAGATGCCCCGAAGCGTCATTTAAATATCCATGTGCAAGAAGTTGACCGCCACGTCCCTTCTGTCTTGGCAATTGAGTTGGTTGAAGAAGTTGCGAATGATGATGACGACAGGGACGCTGATGACGCCCCAGTCTCTGAATCTAGCGATGAAGGGCAGGTGCGCTAATGGATAGCTGGATTGTGAATCTGATTGTCACCATCGTGGTGATTATCCTGTCTGCTTTCTTTGTCATCATTGAGTTTTCTTTGATGAGTGCGCGTCGCAACCGTCTGGAAGAAACCGCTGAGACTTCTCGCGCATCACGCGCTGGTCTGCGCTCTCTCAATGAGTTGACCATCATGTTGGCCGGTGCCCAGCTGGGCATTACCGCCGCTACCTTCATTTTGGGTGCGGTGACCAAGCCGTGGGTTCACCACTTGTTGATGGTTCCATTGGAAGCAATGGGCTTGCCGATGGGCATCGCTGACGTTGTTTCCTTCATCCTCGCCCTTTTCATCGTGACCTTCTTGCACCTGGTTATTGGTGAAATGGCTCCGAAGTCCTGGGCGATTACCCACCCTGAAACCGCACTGGGCATGATCGCAATTCCGGCCCGTGGCTTCATCTGGTTGTTCCGCCCACTGCTGGTGTGGATCAACAATATGGCGAACACCCTGGTGCGCCGCACTGGTGAAACCCCAGTTGACCGCGCTGGCGCTGCTGGCTATGACGTGGATACGCTGCGCACTCTGGTGGAGCACTCCCGTGAGACCGGCACCTTGGATGAGTCCTCAGCGTCGCAGATCACCGGCGTGATTGAGCTGGAAACCTCCACCGTCGGCGAGTTCGCTCGCCTCCACGGCTCGGAGATTGTGCCGTTGCCTTCCGATGCCACGGTTGCCGAACTACAGTCCCTGTGCATTTCCAAGAACATCATGCGTGCGTTGATCTACACCAAGAATTCACGCATGCCGCAGGTTGTGCACGTTCGTGACACCCTGTTGGCGCAACCTGATGAGCCAGCTCTGCAATTCTCCCGCCCAGCGTTGACCGTTGCCGGTTCTACTACCGTGCAGCACACGCTTGACCACATGCGTGCTCGTAATGAGCAGATGATCATCGTGGGCAAGTCCAACAACAAGCCTGGCGCCCAAGCCGTCTGGATCTTGACGTGGAACAACATCATGAACCAGCTGTGGCCACAAATTACGGAGGAGTTGGACAAGGTTCCTACTCTCCCACCAGAAGAGCGCGCGGCCTTCCGCCGCCCGCAAGCACCTGGTGAAGAAAGCTAGGACTTAGCTCAAGCATTGTTCAGTGTGGCTACTCGGATTTAGATTTCCGGGTAGCCACATTTTTGATCACTGCATCGAGTACCAAGAATGCCACGAGGCTGATTCCGAACATTGGCGCCATGACACTGTACGCCAGCAGGAACACGATTGTGCCGGCCAGCAGCCCGGGCCGGGTGCGCCGCCACTGCGCCGCTGCCAGAAAGCGCCGACGCTTCCACCACACGCGGTAGCCCAAGAGAATAACGACAAGCAGCCCCAGCGCGATCACGCCCAGAACTAGCTGGTTAATCCACCCGAACAGCGTGCCCATGTGCAGCTGAATCAGCCAGGCGGAAAGCTTGGCTGCCAATGGCCAGTCGGCGTGGTCCACGCGGTCCACAATCTCCCCGGTCTCACCATCCACAGCAATCCCGTCATTGCTCAACTTCCACTCTTCGCGCATATCAGTCACAGTCCACGCCGCACCTTTTTCCGCGGGCGGCACAATCTCAATGATGCCGCTCAGCCCCGCCACACGTGCGGTGGCAGCAGCAGTATCGATGCTTTCTTGAGACGACACTTCCCTCCCTGAGATTCGTGGCCGTGATGCGCGTGCTCGTCGGTGTTCACGCTTGGTTGAGTCCAGTCCAACTCAGCACGCAGGTTGGCAATATTGCCGCCGGCCATAGATGACCACGTCAAGCCAGTAACGGTGAGGAAAAGGAAGCCCGGCAGCAGCCAGATGCCAAGCGCACTATGCAGACTGCGCTTCTTCTTTCGTTTCGCCCACCACAGCCAGCCACCGGCGAGCGCGAGGATGCCCAGCCAGGAGGCCGCAACCTCAGAGTAGATGCGTCCCGGTTCTCCCAACCACAGCTGGCGGTGGCCTTCAGAAATCTAGGTGCGCAGCGGCAGCGCGCGGGAAGAGCCGTACTGCACCAGGTCACCGGTGACTTCCAGAGCGGGATCATCGAATAGCACGCGCGTGGTCTTCGCTGGGTCTTCAAAGCTTTCCACCGCTGCAAGTTACAGGTCCGGGTGAACTGCCTGCGCCGCCTCTATTTGTTCTTCGAGCGGCTGCGCGGCTTCCGTGGAGCTCGCGGTAATGGCATCGCGATAAACAAAGTTCTCAAGGCTCGGCGCGAACGTGTAGAGAAATCCCGACAGCGCCGCAATCACCAGCAGCGGCGCCACGAATACGCCGGCCACAGAATGCAACCGATAGATAACGCCATAGGCGCCACCTGACTTCTTTGTTGGTGTAGAAATATTCACGCCTAATGAGTCTCAGCGCAATGCCTATAAGTTCCGCACTTATTTGGCGTGTTCGCCCCTTTTTAGCCCCTGAGAGAGTTCCGAAAATTTCGCAAAATCACGAAATTTTTAGTTAATCGGCAAAAGCGAAAGCTCCGACTTGTGTTCTTTTAAAGCGCAGACGATAGAAATTGTCGAAGGAACCGACCAGCAAAATCAAGCACGGTTTGCCACCCAGAAAGGCTACTCCACAATCACCCCAGAAGCCGCCAGAATCCCCAAAACGCTGTCGAACTAGTACTGTGACACTCAATTAGTGCATACATGACAACTTGTCCGAACGCTCTAGTAATCTATTCTCCTATGATGCGCGTTTGGCCAACAGTCGATGTACTTAAAACTCTCTACAAAGCAGACATGCTTTCTGCTCGAACAAAATCTGAATATGAAGCCGCTCGAAGAGTCTCCGACTTCGAACAAAAAGTGGGTCACCTCGTCCGTGCATTTGAATTCGCCATTTCCGATGAAGACCTCCTCGACGACGCTCGAAAAGGATTCCAGAGGGGAACTCTAGATTTACACAAGAGCACGTCATCTAAAGCTGGCACACCCGTTTATGAAGTGCGAAGTCGTACAGGAGCAGCTTGGAGAGGCGCCGTAATCTGTCCTGACGATGGTGCAGATGCCTGGCTCATTTATGCAGACCGCCATGATCGATTTCATAGCTCGGGACCCAACGCCATCGTTAAGGGATTAAGATCTGGAGCGCTGGGCCCGTCTCAGTTGGATCTACGTGTTAGGAAGATGGGCATTCAACGAGTAGCTGCGCAGTCGCTCCATCAACAGGTTCTGGATGCTGTAATTGACTCTTTGCAAGAAATTGCGATAGGCGCCAAAGGTTCTCAAATCTCGATGCCCGAAAAATCAGAATATAAAGATGCTGTCATCCACGTATCAGTAAACAAGATTGTCGACCAGGAGACAGACCCAACTGAGGCCCACGAAGACTTGAGCACCATCCGCCTCAAATTTCTAGATTCTTCGATGTCCTATCAGACTCGAAGCGAACTAATTCGACTAATTGCCGGTTTTCTACAGCCAGATGAGACCATGATCGAGTCTCTATACCTCAGGGACTTCACTCTCGATATTCTCGTCACGCAAGCAATGATCATGCAGTTGCTCGGGCTAGGCAAAGAACGCACCAAAGGTTTTGAGGCCATACCTCCTAAACCTAAAGTGCTCCACTACGGCTTCAAATCCTTGCTCACGGAAGCATACGTTCAGGGCTCTGCGGTACAAGCTGTTTGCGGTCAATGGTGGGTGCCAATCGGGGACGCTCAGACTCATCCAGATCTTCCCGTGTGTTCCAAGTGCGAGGCAGAAGAACCCTGGGCGCAGGCAATTTCAAATTTAAAGAAATCCGCCAACCCGAAAAGCTAGCGCGCATTCCCACGAGGCTAACCCTAAAGGCTTTCGAGTTCGCCAATCTCTTCCGGAGACAGCGGTTCTACAATCTCAGAATTCGATGAAGAAGCATGTAACGCATCAGCAGTAATTTGCTTACCCGCATCTCGGGCAGCCATAAAGACTCGAAGGTCGCTCATCTTAATCTTTCTGTGTTTCTGCGTTTCACCAACGCGGTGGAATGGTAGTTCTCCGGTGTCCATGAAAGACAATAGGTGAGGACGGCTCATATTCAAGAGTGAGGCGGCTTGATTTGGAGTGACTTCACCATCCGCTGCTAATACAGTGATGTCGATTCCGCGGTCCGTCGAAGCCAAAATGCGCTGTAGCAATTGCGCGATGCTCGAATCTTTTGGAGCATTAGCAATTAGCTCTTCCGCGAGCTCACGATCTCTTCCCGTGATTTCATTCTGACTAAATTGAGCAATCATAGCGTCGGACATGGTCACCTCCAGTTTCTATCTGTAATAACTGTAACGCCAGGCGGGTCGATTTGTAAACCGGATTGATCGTTTATCGGGGGTATTCGGGGGACGCTCCGTTGAAGACTTGCTTGAGTGCAACTGACCGAGTTCATCGCCACTGCTTTGCTGGAAGCCAGCAAAGTTACGCTCATAAGAAAGTAATTTCGCAAATTCGCGAAATTTCCCGGCCCATTGCCGGCCAGGTGCTCTAGTGAATCCTCAACACCACGGTCACTCACCAAACGAAACTACGGATTCTGCTGTTCGTCTGGAACGTTCGTATCATCGGTCAGTTCCTGATCTGACTCTTTGTCGGGATTGAGACCATAGATTATGGCGTGATCTACAACAGGTTTGCTTTCGATTGCTTTGGGAGCACTCTCTTCAGATTGCTTCTTGCTTCGCTTCTGTTTTATGGATTCAATCCACCGCGGCGCATTGTTCTTGACAACATAAGCCCCCTTAACGACACCAACAAGCGCAGCCGCAGCAGCAATCTGAACGAGTACCTCTCCGAGTGTTGGCGCATCCCCTGCTTCGCCGTCCCCGTCATCTAATGGTTCGGCCGGGTAGTCGAGCTCAAATTCAAGTGAAGAACCGACATAAGGGGCATAGTCCGAGTATTTATTTGTCGTAGTTGATCTGAAAGATAGCCCATCGATCGTCAGTTCTCCAGAATCTAACTTCGCCTGGGTTTCGGGGCTGATGTTGAAGTCGCCTAAACTCATCATTTCTCCAAAGGTCTCAGTCTTTAATGAGAATCTTAAACCACCAAGGAAGTTAGATTAGCAAGTTTCAATTGCGAACTATCCAATGGAGTTTTCGCAACGAAATAAGCTCCGGCCAGCGCAGATTTTCCTGCGCGGACCGGAGCTTGGAAGTGCTTCTACGAATTAGAGATTAGAAGAAACGTGGCAGCTCAACGTTGAACTGCTCAGCGATTGCACGTGCCTGTGGGGTCTGGGAAGCAAATGCAGCAGCGCCGCCAGCCAGAGCAGCAACAGAGCCGATGACGTAGACGTAGGTCAGCTTGTCAAAGTCATTTGCGTTGTCGAAGTCCTTGGAAGAACCCCAAACGTTGAGCTGGGACTCGGTTGCGTTGGAGCTCTCAGCAACGGTGGAAGATCCGGAAGAACCAACGGCAGAGCCCTCTGCGGATCCCTGTGCGAAAGCAGGAGTAGCGGAGAAAGCAACCGCAGCAGCGGTGGTTGCAGCGATCAGGGAAGTACGAATGGAACGCATATTACAAATCTTTCCTTATGTAGGGTTTTCTTTTACAACCCGCCTCGTCCTTGCAGAACTGCAGCAGGCACGATCAATACCCTAACAGAGAAAGTGCACTACGGTGGCGAAAACACGCTAATATTATGCAGTGGTGGCGGCGCGCTTAGCCGCAGCACGCTTCGCGGCAACCTTGGCAACAATGCGGTCAATTCGCTCGCGCTCCTCCAAAAATGCTGGCGGGTTATGCCCACGCATGGTGCGCACATACGCCGGGTGGGAATCCACCACGGTACGGTGCCAGCCGTGGGCAGCAGCCACAACCTGCTTGCCGGTGCGGTTATACAGCTGAGGCAAAGACACCATGTCCAGATTTCGCGCCACGGCATCGGTCTGATTCAGCACGTATTCCACCACGTCACGCAGGTAATCCACGGTCGCAGCGGTACGGTCCTGCAATGCAGCAGCCAACTGGTGCACTGCTACCGGCGGGCCATCAATTGGATAATCCGCTTCGAGTGTGCGCGCATTGAATGCGTGCGGTGCTTCCACGTCATTGTGACCCGATGCAGCTGCAGAGATGGTGCCTGAGCGCAGACCCGAAATCAGTGCTTGGCGCAAGCCAATGAGCTCACCCACGCAGCGACCCGAATCTACGCGAGCATCCTCCACAATATCGCCGATTTCAGCCAGGCAGTCCAGTGCCAAGTCTGCGTCCCAGTCTTCAATCGCCTCAATGAGGTTCTCAATGTACTGAGCTACTTCATCCCCGATGTTGTAGATCTCTTGGGTTAGTTCGCGGTGCCGAAGCTCGGCGGCAATCTTGTGCATTGGCTCGGCCTACCTTTCCGCAATGTACGCCCAATAGTTGATCTCAAGCCATTTGACTTGACCCTCAAGTTGAACTTGAGGGTGATGGTTAACGCGACTGACTTTATTCCAAATCCTGACGGATTTCTGTTAGACACTCCGAAAATTCACAGCCAACATCTTTTGCGGGGGATCAGCGGGTGTAGAGGTGATCAATCGCGTGCGCGTAGCGTTGCGCCACCACGTTGCGCTTGACCTTGAGCGTTGGGGTGAGCTCATTTTCTTCTTCAGTCAGATCAGTTTCTAGGATGTAGAACTTCTTGATTCCCTCCGCGTGCGACACGGTGGCGTTGACATCATTGACGGCATCTTGGATTTCCGCGCGCAGCTGCGGGTCAGTAGCCATGTCCTTGATCTGACGGTTTTCCGGAATGTTGTGGGTCAGCTTCCAACGCTTTAGCGCATCCGGATCCAACGTCACCAGCATGCCGACGAATGGCTTGCCATCACCGACCACCATGGCCTGGGACACCAGTGGGTGCGCGCGCAGGATATCTTCCATTGGGCCAGGAGAAACATTCTTGCCACCGGCGGTAACAATCAGATCCTTCTTGCGGCCTGTAATCATCAACTTGCCGTTGGCCAGAATCTCACCCAAGTCACCGGTGTTGTACCACTCGCCTTCCATGGATTCTTGGGTGGCTTCGTCATTGTTCCAGTAGCCAGCGAACACGGTTGGGCCCTTCACCATAATCTCGCCGTCTTCATTGGTGCGAATGGTCATGCCGCCAATCGGTGGGCCGACGGTACCAATCTGCTGGTCATCAAAGTCCACCGCAGCAGCCGCTGCTACCTCAGTCAGGCCATAGCCTTCATAAACCGGCACGCCGATGCCGCGGAACCAGTGCAACAGGTCCTGGCTCATGGCCGAGCCACCAGTAATGCAGTAGTGCACCGAGCCGCCCACGCCATCACGAATCTTGGAGTACACCAGACGGTCAAACAGGCGGTGCTTCGTCTTTTGCACGCGGTTTGGACCTTCTGGAGTATCCAACGCCTTGGAGTATTCAATGGCAGTTTGCTCGGCTTGCTCGAAAATGCCGCGCTTGAAAGCGGAGCCATCGGCAGCCTTTTGCGCCGCGGAGTTACGCACCTTTTCAAACACGCGAGGCACTCCCAGAATTAGGTTCGGGCGGGAGCGCTGGAATTCCATCGACAGCGTAGAGAAATCCGACCAGTGGTTCTGCGTCGCGCCACCAATCGCCACCGCCAGAGATACCGCGCGGGAGAACACATGCGCCATCGGCAGGAAGGTCAGTACGCGCGAGCCCGGCACGGCAATCGCGCCAATAGGATTGGTCAACAGCCCGCGCGCCTCAGCCAGCCAGTTCGCGTGGGTCAAAATGCAGCCCTTGGGCTTACCGGTGGTGCCGGAGGTATAGACCAAAGACGCCAAGTCATCAGAAGAGGTCGCCGCAATACGCGCCTGAACTTCCTCATCCTTTAAGGAACGTCCCTCAAACTTCAAAGTGTCCACCGCCGAGGAATTAATCTCCAGGATGCGGCGCAGCTTAGAAGTCGAGCCAGAAAGAACTGGATTGCCCGAGGCATCGACAAGCAAATGCTGCACTAACTCGGTGTGGTCCTTGCTCTCTGTAATGGCTAAGACCGCACCTGAATCCTCGGTCATCCAGCGAACCTGTGACAGTGAAGAAGAAGGATAAACCGGAACCGACACCGCACCTGCGGCCCAAATAGCAAAGTCCAACAATGACCACTCATAGCGGGTCTCCGAGATAATAATGACCCGATCACCCTGGTTCACGCCCGCGGCGATGATGCCCTTAGCAACATCGAATACCTCACGGATGAACTCTTTGGCTGTAACATTAACCCACTCATAATTTGCCGGGCGGGTAAACATCACGCCATGTGGACGCGCTTTCGCCGTGTCCATCAGCGCGGTTAGACAGGTTTCATTAGGGAGGATTTCAAATTCTGCGGGAGTATGGGTTTCTTGCAGGGGCATGCGTTGACGGCCTTCCATATGGCTTCACAAGGAAAATAACTCTTCCCAGCTTATCAATGCATCTTGTGTGGCAGAATAGCTTGGTGTGACATACCGCCAGTTATTGGAAGAACTCGCGAGCAACCACGACATTTCCGTCGGCTATTTTTCTCAAGGTGGCCAGTGGATTGACGTTTCGGATGCCACGCTGGAGTACACTCTTCGCGCTTTGGACGTGAACTTATCCGCCGAACCGGATGAGGACGAGCTTACTAACCGTTTGTATTTGGACTATCTTGCGCGCTCCTCGCGCCCACTACCTTCTGCGGTAGTGGCGCCGTCAGGTACGGAGAAGTCCTTCAATGTGCATGTTCATGACGGCGCTTCGGCCCTTGTGCACGTTGCACTCGAGGATGGCAGTGAGCGAGAGGTCTATCAAGACGCCAACGACTCTGCCGCAGTGACTGTCGATGACACGTTGTGGGGCGAGGCCACCTTCCACATCCCGGGTGACCTGCCGTTGGGCTTTCATCAACTGGTGCTGCGCTCTGATGGCTTTGAGCGCGAGTACACCTGCCCGCTGATTATTACCCCGCAGCGTTTGAGCACCGCCGATAAGTTCGTGGACTCCCCTGTCTCCGGCGTGATGGCGCAGCTATATTCCGTGCGCTCTCAGAAATCCTGGGGCATGGGCGATTTCGGGGACTTGGGGGAGCTGGCCGAAGTTGCTGCGCGTGAGGCGGGCGCCGACTTCCTGCTGATTAACCCGCTGCACGCGGCTGAGCCAGAACCACCTGTGGAAGATTCTCCATATCTGCCTACGACCAGGCGTTTTATCAACCCCATCTACCTGCGCATTGAAGACATCCCCGAGCTTGAGCTTCTCGATGCCGACCTGCGCGCAGACGTCGAAGAGATCGCCGCCGAGTTCCGTGGGCGCAACCGGAGCGCGGAACCGATTGAACGCAACCCTATCTTTGAAGCCAAACTGGCGGTGCTGCGTGAGCTTTTTGCTCTCCAGCACACTGAAGCGCGCCAAAAGAAATTTAAGGATTTTACCCGTCGCGAAGGCGAGGGCCTTGCCCGCTTCGCGCAGTGGTGCGCGCGCAAGGAAGCACTATCCGGGCACCACGCCGCCGATGATGAGGAAGAACAAGCTAACTCCGTGGCCTTTTATTCCTGGCTGCAGTTTCTTTGCGATGAACAGCTCGGCGCCGCACACCAACGCGCCCTTGATGCCGGGATGAAGATTGGCATCATCACTGACCTGGCCGTGGGCGTGCACCCAGGTGGTGCCGATGCGGAAATTCTCAGCGAATACCTCACGCCACAAGCCTCCGTTGGCGCGCCACCAGATGATTACAACCAGCAAGGCCAAGACTGGTCCCAACCGCCATGGAACCCAGTGCACCTGGCGGAGGCTGGCTACCAACCATGGCGGGACATGCTGGCTACGGTACTGCGCAATTCCGGCGGTGTCCGCGTCGATCACATTCTGGGATTATTCCGCCTGTTCTGGATTCCGCGCATGTCTCCGCCAACCACCGGTACTTATGTGGCCTATGACTTTGAGGCCATGCTGGGCATCCTGGCGCTCGAAGCCGAACGCGCCGGCGCCGTGGTGATTGGTGAGGATCTGGGCACCATGGAACCCTGGATTCAGGGCACGTTGAGTGACAAGGGCTTTATGGGCACTTCCATCGTGTGGTTTGAACGCGAGGACAACGGCGCTCCCCTAGCTCAGGACCAATACCGCCCGCTCGCCATGTCTTCTGTGGGCACGCACGACCTGCCGCCAACTTTGGCTTATCTTGGCGGTGAACACATCACGTTGCGCGACCGCCTCGGTCTCTTCACCCGCCCGGCGGAAGAAGAAGCAGCCGAAGACATGGCATTCCAGGCACAAGTCCTCCACCTCCTCTCTGAGACCGGTTTGCTCCCTGAACGCGACTTCGCCAACCTCTCGCGCGCAGATCGCGGCAACCCCACCCAACTTATGGGTGCCCTGCACGCGTTTATTGCCGGTACTCCATCAGCTCTCACCTGCACCAACCTTGTGGACATGGTGGGCGATATCCGCGCACAAAACCAGCCGGGCACCACCAGCGACCTCTACCCCAACTGGTGCATCCCGCTGTGTGATTCAGCGGGCAAGCCCGTACTCATTGAAGACTTGGCCAAGAATTCCCTGTTCAAAGCCATCGCCGCGACTAGTAAAAGAGGCCCCACAGCGCTGCGAGGAGAATAAGTACGAACATCGCGCGCAGGGTAACCTTCACCCACGACTTCGGCAGCGCGCGTTTGCGTTTGACCACCGGCACTGGCGGTGCTGGCTCCGGCACAGCGTCGGCTACTTCTTCACGCTCGGGGTCGCGCTCCGGGTCCCACAGACCCTCCCGCGGGTCATAGCTTGGGTCCAGGTTAAACGGCTGAACGTCGTCAAAACCCACGCGCTCTGATTCTGAGTTCTTGGCGGTGGCGTTGTCGGGATTGGGTTCTGGCGTTGACACAGTGCTCTATCTTAGCTGTTGGGGGAAGAAACGGACGAAACCGTGCGCTGCCACCCACGCTTAACCCACTGGGTGAGCAGGTCAATGACAAGCATCAACACCCATGCCAGCACGATCATGGCCGGCACACCCACCACAATGATGGTGCCCATCTGCTGCCACACCGGAGCCGTCGCAAACGGCTGGGTGAGCGCATCGCTAAATTCCACAAACCAATCCATTGCGATTGATAATAACTTAAGCCTGGCCATTAACCGCTAAACTGCATAACCATGTCTACTGTGCTCGCTCATGCTCCAGCTGGAATTTTCAAAGGCTTAAGCCGTGATGGCGTCAACTACTTCCACTCCCTCGATTTTGTGGATCTTCCCTCCCGCTTCGCCCCAGCGCAGCCAGTGCAATTCACCCCTGAGCGCGTCATTGATGCCACCATCAAACGCCCCGAAGCCATCGCTTTGTCCATCACCACGCCAGACGATGCCCGCCCGGGCGCTGACTACCCAGTGCTGGTCTATATTCACGGCGGCCGTTTTGAGTCCGGCACCCACGAAGACCCGCGCGCGGAAGGCACCGCGAATGCCCACCAAGGTGTAGTCCAGGTGCAGCTGGGCTACCGCGTCGGGTTTGAGGGACTCGCACAATTCAAGGGCGATGAGCCACATTCCTACCGCGGCATCGATGACTGCCAGATGGGTCTGGAATGGATTCAGAAAAACATCGAAGCTTTCGGCGGCGACCCCACCAATGTCACCGTTGTTGGCCAGTCCGCCGGTGCGACCACCGCGCTGTGGCTGATGCGCAAAGACCACTACCGCGGCAGCTTCCGCCGCGTCATTGCCATTTCCCCGTGCTACCCGCGTCATTCTTTCTCCCAACGCAAAGGCACGCTGCGCACTTTCTTTGGCAAGCCCATCACCCGTGAGGCTTTTGAGAAGGCCTCTCCAAAACGCCTTGCCCGCACCTTCAAGCTTTTCCGCACGCGCTATCTACTGGACATGGCGCTGGGCCCTGCACCTTTCGATCCCAATGAGCTTGCTGATGTCCCAGTGCTCCTAGCCTCCACCCGTGACGAGTTCTACCACGACATCGGCGGCAAATGGGCCGATAATCTGAAAGATGGCTGGTTCAAACGCTGGATCATCAAGAAGGCCATCATCTTGATGGGCATGCGCAAAGAGTCCTATGACCTGTGGAAGTATGAGGCTGAAAAGATCGACCCAGACCGCATCATGGGCCGCAGCATCGGCGATACCCAAATCCGCCGCTGGGTCGCATGGGCCGGTGATGCCGCTCAAGGCCAGACCTGGATGCTGGAATTTACCAAGTCCACCAAGCCAGCGCTGCACTGCGATGAACTGCGCTACCTCTTCGGCGTACACGGCGTTGACATCCGCGATGAAAAGAAGGCGGAGACCTCCCGCAAGCTCAACAACTGGGTCCAGTCCTTCATCAAAACCGGCAAACCAGAAGGCCTTCCGCCCTACCGCGCCACGTCCGAAGAGGACAAGCGCACAGTGATGACCTTCAACCTCGAAACCGGCGAGCAAAAGCTTGAAAAAGGCACGCTGGATTACCTCTACAACGCATACCCCATGAATGTTGAGGAAATAGACCGCAATTAGCACTTGCCGATGAGAACCTGAGCGCACACTGCGCTTGGGTTCTTTTGTCTTACACGGTCATACTGCATGAACGCAGGGCGTCGAAACTTTGATAACGAAACGGTTTCGATTGTTTGTTCGACTGGATTTGTGGTGTCCGGTGCTCGTATTATGGTTATAGAAAACCAGTTCTAAACAGATGAGAAAGTTATGAGCACACCCTTTTATGCAGTTTGTAACCATAATAAACCGTTAGCCCAACTCTATTTATCCACCCGCCGCGCAGAATACGCCGCGTGGTTAAAGCTAATTCCAGCGTTAGAAGAAGATTTCGAACTCGTGACCGAACAGTGCGCCCGGCACTGCGGTCAAAGCCCGAACACGGTCACTAAAACACTGTTGGCATTGCAGCGTTTAACGCGTGAGCTACCACAGTTATATGCGGTGCTTGAACAGCACTGGCATCTGGATTTCCCACGTATCGTCGCTATCGATACCGCGATGTCCAAACTGGGGCCGGATGCTGGGGAAGAGGTTATTTCTGAGATTGATGCCAAAATAGCCCGGTATCTCACCCCACGTATCGAAAACCAGCAACTTCCCACCCCAGACCGTATCGCCCAACGTGTGCGCCAGTTAGTTAACGAGTTTGATGACCGGATACCGGTTAAAGATCCACGACCCCAGCGCCGCGCGGTGAAAAGCAAACTCACCGCTAACTCGTCCTCATTGGCGGTCGAAGCACCGCATGATGAGATTCAAAAAGCAGAAGACTGTATTAAAGCCACCGCCACCGCACTCGGTATTTCCCGTGCCGAAGCCATGCTCCAGGTCTTAAGCGGTGACTACCCGGCCAAGGATGCGGTGACCAAGCTGGTGTTGTTTACCGCGAAAGACATCGAGAACGCACCAGCCTATTTACAAGGTGTTGGTTGGGTGGGCCCTGAAACCGTGGAAAAGCTCCGCGAAGGCGCTACCTTCATCGACGCGGATGAGGCTGCGCACGCTGAAACCGCAAGCTATCAGCCCACCGATGCAATACGTACGTTTGTCGAAGGTCGTGATGGGACCTGTCGTTGGCCAGGCTGCAATGTTGCCGCACACAACTGCCAACTCGATCACCGCCACAACTATGCAGAAGGCGGACCCACCTCACCAGCAAACCTGTTTGCACTGTGTCAGCACCACCACAACATTAAGACTGATACCCGCGCGATGTACATCGTCGACCCGATATCGGATGTTGTCTACTGGTTGTTTGAAGACGGCTCCTGGGTCTCAGATACCGCACAAGACGGTCCGATCGGTACCGGTGCAAAGCGCTGGCTGCAGACCTTCGAGCAAAAAATTGCCGCACGGCGCAAAAACGCGCAAGACAGAGCGCATGAGCTGGCCGATGATATCGATGAGTATTACACACAGCGCGCTGAAGCAGATAGGCGCGAGCAAGACCACCGCGACATTATCGATGAACTCTGGGTCGATGACGTGAAACTTGCTCAAGCGCTCATGCGCGAAGGAAACCTACACGGTAATAACCCACTACTGGCTAATGACAATGTGTTCATGCTGCTAGAAGCCATACACAAACTAGGCATCGACCTAGATGTCAGTGACGATATCGCACCATGGGCCCGGATCCAGAAGAAGAAACTCGAGCACGAACGTGAAGAAAACGAACGCCGAATACTAAAAGAAGCCGAAAAGCTCGCACAAGAACTCGCCTACAAAATCACGAAACAAAAAGAACAAGAAGAAACCGAGCAAACAGTCAAGACTCCCACCAGCCCAGAAGACCCACCGTTCTAAACCCCTTCAAGAAATTTCGCAAAAACACGAAATCTTTCCTAGGGCTAAGACGGAGTCAAGCGTCGGTCAAGAAAGCGTGGCAGTGAGCGCTTTCTGGAGTTCGTCGAATGCGAGCTCTTCCACCATCCATGGTGAGAATACGCCGGGAGCGGCCTTAACGGCGGCGATTACTTGGTCGATGTCGACCCAGAGTTGGGAATCAACTTCCGCGGGGTTGGGTTCGTACTCGGCACCGGATTTGAGGGTGGTGATGAAGACCGGGCAAATTTCATTTTCCACGATGCCAGAGGAATCCACGGCGCGGTAGGAGAAATCAGGCAGGACTTCTTGTGGTTCTTCGAGGTCAGCTGGGTTGATGCCCAGCTCAAACTCGGCGCGGCGCAGGACTGCTTCGGCGTTGGTTTCACCAGGTGCAGGGTGGCCGCAGAAAGAGTTGGTCCACACACCCGGCCAGGTCTGCTTGGTCAGTGCGCGGCGGGTGAGCAGCACCTGGCCATCGCGAACCAGCCAGGCAGAGAATGCAAAATGCAGAGGGGTGTTGGCGGTGTGCACCACCAGCTTGTTTTCAGTGCCGGCAGGTTGACCGTTTTCATCCGCGAGGATGACTACTTCTTCCATCATAGGTTCATGTCTCCTTCCCACACGACGTTGCCGATGCTCAAGCGCGCATTCCACAGGTTGCCCGGCGCGACATCGAAGCGGTATTGCAGGTTGGTGGTCGCGCCAGCACCGAGTGGGCGGTCCAGGCCAGGTGCCATCAGGTTGGTGTTGACCTCTGGGTCATAAGGCAAAAGGTCAATGCCGGTCCAGCCGCCGTTGCCGTCGGCGACTTCGAGGACGGGGTCGGAAATGGCATCGGCAGGCAAGGGCAAATCATTGTTGTTGCGAACCTTGATGGTTAATACGGAGCCGGTGATGTTGTCCTGGTGCACGCCTTGATTCCACCAGGTCACGCCGTAGCCTTCGTCCTCCACCGGGTTGGTCAAGTCACCGGTGACTAGCTCATCATCGGTGTCTTCCGGCTGGTATTGGGGAACTTCAGAAGTCTCCACCACCAGGTCCTCATCGGAGCCCAAGCCGGAGGGCTCAGGGTCAAAAAAGGAACAGCCCGCGAGGGCTACACCAGCGATGGAAATGCTGGCGATGGTGGATAAAACGGCGCGGGATGATGGCACTGGAGGACGTTTCCCTTCTGACATGACGCAAACTTCTTAAACCGCAGCTTAGTCTACCCACTCACAAACCAAGGCATCGATTGCGCAAAGATGGCATACTTTCCTGTCTGGATATCCCCATGTCTTAAATTAAATCTCTGGAGTATTAGTTCGTGAACTCTCTGGCCAAAATTTTGAAGAATGCGCAAGCATTGTGGCCCTTTTATGTTGGAGTTATTATCACCTCGGCCGTTGGTGCGGCCTTGGCGTTGGCTTCCCCTTTTCTTGTCCGCGAAGCGACGGACACCATTGTTGAATCCCTCGATGGCGGCTTGTCCGTTTCCACGGCGTTGGCTACCGTGTTGGGCTTTGCTTTGTTGCTTTTGCTTGCCGATGCCTTAAACGGCGTTGTTTCCAACGTCGGCGGCTACATCGGCGATGTGATGATTTCTCGCCTGCGGCAGATTCTGTCCACCCGCTATTATGCGAAGCTGCTGAGCTTGCCGCAGGGTTATTACGATAACCAGGTCACTGGCACCATCATTGCGCGCCTGGACCGCTCAATCATGTTCATCACGCAGTTTCTGCAGTCTTTCTCTAATAACTTCTTCACGATGATCATTCAGGTCGTCGCCATTTTGATCATCACGGCCTTCTATTACTGGCCGCTGGCCATCTTGTTGGCGATCTTGTTCCCCATTTACATGTGGCTGACGGCGCTGACTTCGAAGCGCTGGTTGAAGTTTGAGAAGACCAAGAACGAGCACATCGATGTTGCCAATGGCCGCTTTGCTGAGGTGGTTGGGCAGATGAAGGTGACCAAGTCCTTTGTGGCCGAAGTCCGGGAACTGGATGTCTTTTCCAAGCACTACGCAGGCTTTGTGGACACCACCCGCCCGCAGTCGCGTTGGTGGCACGTCATGGACACTTTCCGTTCCGTAGCGATGGCGGTTGTCTTCTTCGGTATCTACGCCGTGATTTTCTGGCGCACCTTAGAGGGGCATTTCTCCATCGGTGACATGGTCATGCTGATTCAGATGGTCACCATGGCTAAGCAGCCGGTGTTCATGATGAGCTGGATGGTTGATACTGCGCAGCGCGCCATCGGCGGCTCCCGCGAGTACTTCCAGGTCATGGAACAAGAAGTAGAACCCACCGTGGATAAGACCTTGGTGGAGGCAACCCGTGCAATCAATGAGCCACAGCTCAACACCACCCAGGTGAAGCCATTGCCATTGCCTGCCGATGCCTCCTCGCCGATCTTCTCCTTCGACGATGTCACCTTCGCCTATGAAGAAGACAAGCCCGTGATTAAGGGCGTGAGCTTTAACGCGCGCAAGGGCGAAAAGGTGGCTTTGGTGGGTGAGTCCGGCGGCGGCAAGTCCACGCTGGTCAACCTCATGTTGGGCTTGTACCACCCAAGCCACGGCACCTTGAATGTGCTGGGGCACGATGCGAGTGAGCTGACGGCTGCGCGCCTGCGTGCCTCAGTCGGCGTGGTCTTCCAGGAGGCGTTCTTGTTCTCTGGTTCTATTCGCGAAAACATTGCCTACGGCAAGCCGGGTGCGAGCGATGAAGAGATTATCGAGGTTGCCAAACGCGCCAATGCCCACGAATTTATTCAGGCCTTCCCTAATGGTTATGAGACCGTCATTGGTGAGCGTGGTCTGCGCCTGTCTGGCGGGCAGAAACAGCGCGTGGCAGTAGCGCGCGTGATGCTTAAAGACGCCCCAATCCTGGTGCTCGATGAGGCTACCTCTGCGTTGGATACCAAGTCTGAACGTGCAGTTCAGGCTGGTCTGGAAGAGCTCATGAAAGACCGCACCACGCTGATCATTGCCCACCGCCTGTCCACCATTGCGAACGTGGACACCATTATCACCTTGGACAAGGGCGTGGTGGATGAGAAGGGATCGCCGGAGTATCTGTCCACCACCGGCGGTATTTATGCGCAGTTGCTCAAGCTCACCGCCTCGACATCGGCAGCCGACCGCGCCAGGTTGAAGAAGTTCGGCTTCTCCCGTGAGTCTGAGACGAGAGACGAAGAAGTAGAGCACGAGGACTAAGCTGCGCGCGGGAGTACTAGGGTAGAAATCATGAAGTTTCCTACTCAAGATGAATTACGTGCCCGATTTACCCGCAAGTGGACTCAATTTGAGCCCGATGTACTCCCCCTGTTTATTGCGGAGTCTGACTTCCCCACCGCGCCGGCGGTGAAAAAGGTAATCCTGGATTACACCGAGCGTGAATGCTTCGGCTACAGCCCAGCGGCCAACGCTGTTGGTCTCGGTGAGGCGGTCGCTGATTTCCATGACGCTCGCTATGGCTGGCGTCCTGACGCTAAGAAGGTCTTCTGGATTGGTGACGTTGTCCGTGGCCTGCTGCTGGGAATCCAGTACTTCACTCGTCCTGATTCCCCAGTGGTTGTGCCGCTGCCGGCTTATCCACCATTCCTCGAGCTGCCTGAGACTGCTGGACGTGAGCGTATTGATGTCGGCATTAGCCCAGCCAACGGTGACTTGAAGGAAGGCGAAAAGCCGCGCTTAGACCTCGAGGCAATTGAAAAGGCGTTTGCGGAAGGCGCCGGCTCCATTCTGTTGGCAAATCCGTTCAACCCTTTGGGCTATGTCTTTGATGAAGAGCACTTGAGTGAGCTCGTTGCCCTCGCCGATAAATATGATGCCCGCATCCTATCTGATGAGATTCACGCGCCGTTGGTTTACGAGGGCCAGCACATCTCCATCGCGGGCCTATCAGAGACCGCGGCGCGCGTGACGATGACCGTGACTGCAACGTCCAAGGCATGGAACTTCGCTGGCCTCAAGTGCGCGCAGATTATCTTCTCCAATGACAAGGACGTAGAAATCTGGAACAGCTTGCCTCACGTTGCCCAAGACGGCGTGGGCACCCTGGGCATCATCGCCGCTGAAGCTGCATACCGCGACGGCATCTCCCACTTGGAAGAAGAAGTGGACTACCTGCGCGAGACCCGCGACTGGCTGGTAGAAGAGCTGCCAAAGCGCATTCCAGGGCTCATTACTTCCCGTCCTGATTCCACCTATCTGATGTGGCTGGACTTCCGGAACACCGCAATTGGGGACAAAGAATACCCAGCCGCGTGGCTCATCCAGCATGCGCGCGTGGCCTTCAATGAGGGCCTGACCTTCGGCGATATTGGCGCTGGTCAGGCTCGCCTGAACTTCGCTACCTCGCGGGAGATTCTGGAAGAGGCCATCGACCGCGTGGCCACTGCGATTGAAAAGGCATGAGATTAACAGCCCCCGTATTGCTATCTCACAGCACGGAATGTAATATCCCACACACTGGATAAGTGCAAGAAGCTGCGCTTATTAAATTCACTGTAACTTTCTACATTCCAAAGGACGGGCACTTCAATGTCAGACACCGTCGCATCACCCGCGAAGTCCAAGTCGGCTTCGCCGCTGATCACCATCCTCATTGCATCGCTGATGCTTTTCTCGATGTTCTTTGGTGCCGGCAACCTAATCTTCCCGCCCATGGTGGGCGTAAGCTCCGGCACCAACTTCTGGCCAGCCATCATCGGCTTCCTCATTGCCGGTGTGCTTCTGCCCGTCGCGGCGATTGTCTCCATTGCTATCTCTGGCTACAGCGTGCGTGACCTGGCCGGACGCGGTGGCCTCTTTTTCGGCATTGCATTCTCCGTCATGGCGTATCTGTCCATTGGTGCGTTCTACGCTTTGCCACGTACCGGTGCGGTTTCTATGGAAACCGCTATTACCCCACTGTTGGGCTGGGAAGGTACCGCTGCCAACGGCATTTTCAACGTCATCTTCTTCGGCATCGCCCTGGCGCTGTCCTGGAAGCCGAACAATGTCATTGACATCCTGGGCCGCTTCCTCACCCCAGCGCTGGTCATCTTGCTGATTGCCCTGATCACCCTAGCGGTGACCAATTATGAGCGTATTCCGGGCACTCCAACTGAGGCTTATGAGTCCAGCCCACTGGTAACCGGCCTGTTTGAGGGCTACAACACCATGGACGCCATCGCCGGTCTGGCGTTCGGTATCGTCATTATTTCTTCCCTGCGTGCTAAGGGCTTTGGCCGCGGCGGTACTCTGATTCGCTCCACCATCATCATTGGCATCATCGCTGGTACCTTGCTGGCTGCTATCTACCTGGGCCTGGGCTACATGGCGCAGACCGTCCCAGATGGCCAGTCTTATGAGTCCGGCGCTATCTTGCTCGCAGATTCCGCGAAGCTAACCATGGGCACCCCAGGCCAGACCGTCTTCTCCCTCATTGTCGTCCTGGCATGCTTGACCACCGCCGTTGGTTTGATCACCTCGACCTCCGAGTTCTTTAACTCCCTGGTTCCAAAGATCAGCTACCACGCTTGGGCAATCATCTTCACCGTGCTCTCCATCCTGATTGCTTTCCGTGGCCTAGATGCCGTGATGGCCGTTGCGGTTCCATTTATCGTCTTCCTGTACCCACCGGCAATCGCTCTGATTGTCATGACCTTGGTGCAGCCACTGGTGCGCAAGGTCGTTGGTTTCTACTGGGCCTACCGCCTTGCCTTGTGGGTATCTGTTTTGTGGTCCGCACTGACCACCATCTCCGCACAAGGTTGGGGAACAAATATCCTCGAACCGATGTTGAACCTATCGCCGGGTCAGGACCTGGATTTGGGCTGGATTACTCCAACGTTCATCGCATTCATCATCGGTGTCGTCATTGACGTCATTGCTAAGAATGCTGACCGTGAGGTTCAAAAGGCCAAGATCACTGACTAGTACTGAAGTCCCCAATCTCCTGCCCCGCAGCCTGGAAGTGAAATTCTAGATAGCGTGGCAGGAGATTTTGTTCTTGATATCCGTAAAAAGAGATTTGTTGGAGAAGAGTTAAAATGACAGAAGCAAAAAGCACCTCTCGCGCACACCTATCCGTTCTGGATTTCTGCACCATCTATGAAGGTGAAACCGAAACCGCTTCCATCGAGCACTCGGTGCAGCTGGCGCAACGCGCAGAGGAGCTGGGCTACTCCCGTATCTGGTACACCGAGCACCACAACATGCCATCGATTAGCTCTTCCAGCCCAGCCGTCTTGATTGCGCATATCGGCGCGAAGACCAACTCCATCCGCCTCGGTGCGGGTGGCATCATGTTGCCTAACCACTCCCCTTATGTAATCGCGGAGCAATTCGGCACCCTGGAGGAGATGTACCCAGACCGCATCGATCTGGGCCTGGGCCGCGCACCAGGCACCGATGCCCAGACTTTGGGCCGTGCACTGCGCCGTGATTTCAATGCGGCAGAGCGCTTCCCTGGAGACGTACGAGAGCTCGAAGCCTACTTGGCAGATAACTCCCCTATTCCGGGCGTCCAGGCGGTACCTGGCGCGGGCACCAATGTTCCGCTCTACATCCTTGGCTCCTCCATGTTCGGCGCTTCCTTGGCCGCAAAATACGGCATGCCTTATGCCTTCGCTTCGCACTTCGCACCAACCCATCTGGAGCAGGCCACTCAGTACTACCGTGAGAATTTCCAGCCATCGGCAACTTTGGATAAGCCTTATGTCATCGCGGGTGTCAATGTCACTGGCGCGAATACCAAGGAAGAAGCAGATGCTTTGTACGAAAAGGTCTGTTTTAACCGCATCAAGACCATGGTGGGCCGCGGGCGAATGCTCACCGATAACCAGGTGGAGCAACTCATCGGCTCCGCTCAAGGCCAGCAGATTCTAGATATGCTGCGCTACTCCGCCGTTGGCACGGAAACTGAGATTCGTGAATACCTGACTGATTTCCAAGAAATCTCCGGTGCGGACGAGCTCATGATTTCCGTGCAGGCAACCTCCCGTGAGACCACCCTGACTGGACTTGATGTCTTGGCGCGTGCGTGGGAGCTTGATCCAGCAATCGTTGCTGGCCGTCCGGGCGGCAACTAGACCTTTTGTTTATTCCCTGGAGACGGTGGCGAACTTTGCACACAAATTTTGAGGTTTCGCCACCCGAGGAATCAATTCCCGGCGCTGACCTGCTCGCTTATGGTGAATAAAATGAGCTAAAATTAGTGAGCTTTCACACAATGGGTCGGATAGATATTTTTAATATGTTTCTACCTATAGTTAGTCCGTGCATGAAACTACAGTGGATTAAATTCACGAAAGTGCCACAACCTGTAGATATGTCTACAAACCCCTCCCTCCCACGGGTTGAGATATAAACAAAAAGAAACTGAAAATTTCGGCCAGCAAAGCAGACATGTCCAATCTAGTAAACACTGCACCGATAAAGTTCAACGACAAATATATTTCCCCATCAAACTGCAACCATTAGCCACCATACGGTGATTGACCTCGGGCTTTTACGCCGCCACCATGCAAGGACAAGCCCAGCTGTCCCAAAGCCAATCAGAACAATTAACCTCAGCATGAGCTCAGCGCAGCCATAACAAGCTTGCAGTGAGAGAACCCATCCCTTAGTGTGAGTCGGATAGAAATTGACGTTGGCAGGCAACCTCCAGCACTTAAAGGTCTAGAAAACATTCAATGATCTGCTGGTGCTTTCCAGAGTTAATCGGAAGTTCCGATAAGGTGGATAAAGGAAGTTATAACCAACATCGAATTCTGAGTTGAAAAATTACTATAAATAGTTTCAAGCGTCGGGAGAAATCCTTGTTAGATTGCCGTTATGCGCATTTTTAGCAGCGTTTAGCCGAAGCGCACTGAATGCCAAAGCCGTGAATTCTGCCGAGTCACAGCCTGGGTTCAAGACTCAATATTCCCTGACAAACTGCCGTCATCAACTTTCGGTAATTGACTTTTCACCAAAGTCGATTCACCCATCTTCAAAACTGCGTCCTGGACTTAGAAATAAGGTCGGGGCCCCAGAACAAAAAGAGGAGCCACTCTCGATGTCTGCCCGCCGAGCACCTCAGCAGCACATGAAAATCGCCGAACACCTACGGAGCAAAATCCTGTCGGGTGATATTCCAGCGGGTAGCCTTCTGCCGTCTGAGGCCGAACTCTGCGAAGAATTCAGCACTTCCCGCGGGCCGGTGCGGCAAGCTTTGGCATCTTTACGCACAGAGGGAATCATCTCTTCGGGCCGTGGTCGCCGTTCTGTCGTACTGCCGCATGAGAAGACCGAAACTTTTGAGACCTTCATTTCCAACTATGACTGGATTGAATCCAATGGCTGGGAAGCAAGTTCCAAGACATTGTGGATGGCTCGCTGCCCAGCGCCGGAGCATATATCCCAAATGCTGTCCATAAATGAAGGTGACCCAGTGGTGTTTCTGCACCGTGTTCGCTCAGCCAACGGGATCCCTATCGCGGTAGAGCGCAGCTACTTCACGTTGCCGGTAGGCAAGCATGTTTTGTACATGGATCCAGATCAAGGCTCTTTGCACGCCAAGCTGCGGGATGTTGGATTGGGTCTGGACCACGGCCGCCGAGAAATGTACGGCAAGGTCATTGCTGATGAAGATGCCAAGCATCTGGAACTAGAGCCGGGTTCTTCTGCTATGGTTTCGAAGCTGCTGCTGTCCGACCACAACGGCACCCCAGTGGAATACACAGAGATGCTGCATGTCTTGGAAGGTATGACCATTACCTACAACTACATAGCCGGCACGCCTTCCCCGCTGGACATTTCTATGCGCCACTCCACCCGCTACGAAAAGTAAAGACGTGGAGAATTCCACATTTCACTAAGGCATTGGTTACTCTGCCTATATGAAATCGAGCACTAGAAGCCGGACACGGCTTCTGTATCTCCCCGCCAGCGTCATTATGGCCGGGTCACTATTGACCGGCTGCGCGGCGGGGCATACTGCTGTTGTTGATCCGGGGGACACAGATACATCGGCGATTTCGATTGCCATGACGTCCAGTGCCACCTCCCTGGATTTCACCACCACTGGTGGCGCCGCTATCCCCGCAGCGCTCATGGACAATGTCTATGAAACTCTCGTGACCATTGATCCCGAATCCGGCGATATCATTCCGCGCCTGGCGCACAGCTGGGATGTCTCCGATGATGCCACCACCTATACTTTCCATCTGCGTGATGATGTTGCCTTCACCAACGGTGATGCCTTCACCGCTGAGACCGCGAAGTTCTCCATCGAATATGTGCAAAATGAGTGGAGCAACGGCATTGCTTCCCAAATGGCGCCGGTTGAGTCCGCCGAGGCCATTGATGAGCACACCTTAGAGGTCACGCTCACCCAGCCTTCACAGTCTTGGTTGTGGAATATGTCGACGGCGATTGGGGCAATGATGAGCCCTGGGGGCATCGACAAGCTAGCAACTGAACCTGTCGGCACTGGCCCTTATCAGCTCAAGCAATTCTCAACCGGCGAGTTCATCGCGTTGGAGCCCAACCGTGACTACTGGGGTGAACAAGCGGAGTCCGATGTGACTATCTCCTACTATCCCGATGCGCTGAGCTCCATTAATGCCCTGCAGGCCGGCCAAGTCAACGTGGTGTGGTCCATGCAAACCCCGGAGCTGCTCAACACTTTGCCGGAGGAATTCAACGTTGAGGTAGGCACCACCAACGGCGAAGTGTTGTTGTCCATGAACAACAATGCAGCGCCTTTCGATGACCCCCTGGTCCGCCAAGCCGTCTCTTACGGCGTGGACCGCGAAGCCTTGAATGACGTGTTGTGGGAGGGCCTGGCCGCGGATACCGGCGGGCAGCCTGTGCCACCGACCGACCCGTGGTTTAGCGAGCACGACTTCTATGAATTCGACCCCGAGCGCGCCAAGCAGCTGATGGAAGATGCTGGCGTTGTGGGCACCGAGCTGACGCTGACGCTTCCCACCGTGCCATATGCCCAGACTGCCTCGGAGCTGTTGTATTCGCAGCTGACGGACATTGGTTTTGATGTCCGCCTCGAATCCGCCGAGTTCCCGGCCGTGTGGTTGGGCCAGGTCATGGGCGCGCAGGATTACCAAATGTCCTTGGTGGCGCACGTTGAGCCGCATGATATTCCCGTGCTTTTTGGCAACCCTAATTACTACTTGGGCTATGACTCGGAGCAAACTCGTGAGCTGCTGGCGGCGGCTGACACCGCTGAGTCCGTGGAGGAATACCACCAGCTGATGGAAGAAGCCGTGGGCACCATCATGGCTGATGCCGGCGCGCTGACGCTGATGAATATGCCCAATATTGTTATCTCCGACCCGGCTATTTCCGGGCTGCAGGTCAATGCCATTACTGATGCCATGATCTTGCGCAATCTGAGCTCGGAGGATGCCTCATGACATTCTTAAAGATTCTCGGGCGCTACATCATCACGCTCTTCGCTGCCTCCGTGCTGATTTTCCTGCTCATGCGCGCAGTCCCGGGCAACCCGGCGCGCGTAGCACTGGGTGTCAACGCGACTGAGGAAGCCGTGGCGGAGCTGACCACCAGCATGGGCTTGGACCGCCCGCTGTTGGTGCAATATGGCGATTGGATGGGCGGGTTGCTTACTGGCAACTTTGGTACATCCTTGTCTTCGCAGCAAGACATCACGGCACAGGTGCTTGACCGCGCGCAGGTCTCCCTCATCTTGGTGGCTGTCGCACTGGTATTGGCTCTGGCCATCGCTATCCCGGTTGGCATGTGGACTGCGCGGCGCAATGGACACATGGATGCCACGGTGGTCACTGCGCTCACGCAGGTGGGCATCGCTATCCCGAGCTTCCTGGTGGGTATTGTGCTCACCGCGTTCTTTGCCATCAATTTGGGCTGGTTGCCGGCCAATGGCTGGTCTCCGCCGAACTGGGGCTTTGGTACCTTCTTATCGCACCTGGTCATGCCGGTTATCGCACTCGCGCTGGTGCAGGGCGCTATCTTAACCCGCTATGTCCGCTCGGCTGTGTTAGATGTGCTGGACCAGGATTACATCCGCACCGCGCGTGCACTCGGCCAGTCCCCGGCGCAGGCACTGTGGCGCCATGGCCTGCGCAACGCGGCTCTGCCTGTGCTGACGGTGGCGGGTCTGCAGTTCACCACGCTAATTGTGGGCGCCGTGGTGATTGAGGCAGTCTTTGTCATTCCAGGTTTGGGCAGCATGCTTCTCGATGCCGTCTCCGTCCGCGACCTCACCACCGTTCAATCGTTGATCATGCTGCTGGTCGCGTTTACTCTCACCATCAATGCGCTCACTGATGCCGCCTACCGCTTCATTGATCCCCGCCTGCGCGAAGGAGCACAATCATGAGTTTCCTTCATCGCCTGCCTGCCACGGGCATCATCGGGTTAATCATCGTTTGCCTGACGGTGCTGGCCGCGCTGATCTCTTTGGTGTGGACTCCTCATGATCCGCTCATGGCCATTGCCGCGGACCGCTTGCAGGGATCCAGTGTTGAGCACCTTTTGGGCACGGACCGCTTTGGCCGTGATGTGCTTTCCCGATTGATGGTCGGCGCGCAGATCACGCTCTTTGTTGGTCTTGTTGCGGTGTCTATCTCCGCTCTCATCGGCGTGCCCCTGGGCATTGCTGCTGGCATGCGCCGCGGCAAGTTCCTTGACTCGCTGGTCATGCGCACCGCTGATTTGCTGCTGGCATTTCCCGCATTGCTGCTCGCCATCATCGCGGGTGCTGTGTGGGGCCCATCCACTCTCACCGCGATGATTGCCATCGGTATCTCCGGTATCCCCTCGTTTGCCCGCGTCGCCCGCTCCGGCACGCTTCAGGTGATGTCCCAGGACTTCATCGCCGCTGCACGTGTGTCGAAGGTCAGCGAGCTGACCATTGCTACCCGCCACGTTTTCCCCAACATTACCGGGCTAGTCATCGTGCAGGCATCTGTGTACTTTGCGCTCGCCATCCTGGCTGAGGCCGCGCTGAGCTACCTCGGCTTGGGCACCGCCCCGCCCGCCGCGTCGTGGGGACGTATGCTCCAAGACGCGCAGTCCCTGCTGGCCGTGCAACCTAGTCTCACCCTGTGGCCAGGTCTTGCTATTGCACTGACTGTCTTGGGCTTCAACCTCTTGGGCGACGCCCTGCGTGATGTTCTGGATCCCCGTCAAACCGCACAAAGGAACTGACCATGCCCGATGCACCAGCACCAGTGTTAGATGTCTCCAATCTAAAGGTCACCACCCACTCCACCACGCTGTTGGAGGGACTGAGCTTTGACATCACCCGCGGGGAACGCGTGGGGCTCATCGGCGAATCCGGTTCCGGCAAGTCCCTGACGGCGCTGTCCATCATCGGGTTGTTGCCTTCTGCTCTCAAGGCTTCCGGTTCGGTGTCCTTCCACGGCCGTGAGCTTCTTGAACTGCCAGATAAGCAGATGCGCAAGTTTCGTGGCACCAAAATTGGCATGATCTTCCAAGAGCCCATGAGCGCCTTGGACCCGCTGATGAAGATTTCCAAGCAGATTCCGGCATCCTCTTCCACCACCACTCGCCTGCTGGAAGAAGTCGGTCTAGATTCTTCTTTTGCCACGCGCTACCCACACCAGCTTTCCGGCGGGCAGCGCCAGCGCGTCATGATTGCCATGGCGCTCGCCCTCGATCCTGAACTTCTTATTTGTGATGAGCCAACCACAGCGCTCGACGCCACCACGCAGGCCGACATCCTGACTCTGATTGAGAAACTCGTTGAAACCCGTGGGCTTTCCTTGCTGTTTATCACCCACGACCTGGATGTGGTGCGCCGCATGTGCACCGAAACCATGGTGCTGCGCGACGGCGAGATCGTCGAAGCTGGCGCCACCGCCGACATCCTCAACGCCCCACAGCATGCATATACCCGGCAGCTCATCGCCGCATCCCAGCTGGGCAAGTCAATCCCGGATGACTCGCCGTTAACCGAGATTGACGTCAATATTGCCGAGGTCAGCAAGCTATACGGGAACAATGCCGCTGTGGACAAGGTCAGCCTGCAAATCACACGCGGCAGCCGCTGGGGCCTCGTCGGTGGTTCCGGTTCCGGCAAGACCACACTGATCAAAATGATTGCGGGGCTAATTCGGCCATCCGCCGGCGAGGTGGACGTGAACGGTTCCGTACAGATGGTCTTCCAAGACCCGCAGGGTTCCTTGAATCCACGCATGACCATTTTCAACATCATCGCCGAAGGTCTACCGGATAAGACTGATGTTGCCGCCAAAGTGGATGCGGTGCTCAAGTCCGTGGGGCTTTTGCCCGAGCATGCCGCGCGTTACCCGCACGAGTTTTCTGGTGGCCAGCGTCAACGCATTTCCATCGCGCGAGCCATCATTGGCAACCCAGAGATTTTGCTCGCGGACGAAGCCGTCTCCGCGCTGGATGTCTCCGTGCGCTCACAAATTCTGGAGCTGTTGAGCAAGCTTGTCGATGAACTCGACCTCACACTGATCTTCATCTCCCATGACCTAGCCGTGGTGCGCCAACTGTGCACGCACGTTGCGGTGATGAAGGACGGAAAAATAGTAGAACAGGGCCTCACCGAAGAAATTTGGGGAAGCCCTGAGCATGATTACACACAGAAACTACTCTCTGTGGTCTAGATATTGTGGGTTTAGCTTGACTGGATATCCAACATCAGGGATCCATCGAGCAAGTGTTCTTCGTGGTACTCAAAGACAGTAAAAGCTTCTTCAAGTGAAGCCATCTCCGCAGCATGGGCTTGTTGCGCGAGGTGCTCTTCCGACGGGGAACGGTGATTAAAGAAGTTCATGAGCACGAACCCACTTTCACATCCGCTAAAGGTTAATGTTCCAGGAACTAATATAGCTCACATCAATGTGATTTGCCTAGCTTAAGATCCGCCTAAGATAAGTGTATGCCCACTGAAACAGTCCTAGATGGATACACGCTCACAGAGCAACACACCATTGACCATGAGTACCTTCTCATCGGCTCGCCGTTTTCCACGCAGACCCCGCTCTTTCTCATTCTGCTGCTCATTGGCGTGCTTGGGCTCATCGCGGTGAGCCTCACCATGGCCTTGGGCAAAACCAGCAAACCGCTACATGTTTCTATAGCAGTTGTCTCCCTGCTGCTGATTGCGTCGAAGTACCTGTGGCTGCCCGTCGTCATGGCCGTGAAATACTCCGACTTCCAGCTATTTTGGTACTCGTGGAAGATCTATCCCAGCTACTGGATTGAGTACACAATCGCGATTGGAATCTTGATGATTTTGGGGCTGTTCGTGATGGCGGTCGCGCTGCGTAAGCGCTGACTTGTCCCCCACACTCGCGATTATAAATTGTGATGTCCACTGATTACCGGAATAACAGGCGGTTCTCTAGGAATTGTTAAACTTTTGTAGTCGATCTCTTAAGGATCTCCATGAGCGATACTTCATCGCAACCCCATAATTCCGACGGTCGGGAAACCGCAGTCGGAATCTACCCTCACAATATGCACCCGGCCTCGTTCCGGGTATTCCAGTTGAGGATCAACGAAACCGTTTCGGTATCGACAAAATCATTTTCTCCGTCACGGCCGTCCTAATTGTTAGCTTTATTATCTGGGGTGTCACTCGCCCGGATCAGGTCTCCTCCGCATCATCGACAGCCTTCGCGTGGGCAATCACCAACGCTGGTTGGCTGCTGAACTTCACCATGATCATGGCTATCGTGGTCATGGCATACGCTGGTTTTTCCAAACTTGGCCGCATCAAGCTTGGCACCGATGATGAAGAACCAGAGTTCAGCCGTTTCTCCTGGGTAGCCATGATGTTCGGCGCCGGTATCGGCGTGGGTCTGTTTTTCTACGGTCCATCTGAGCCACTGTCTTACTTCATCTCTCCCCCACCACACACCGTTGATGGCAATTCGGTGGAGGCTCTGCACCAGGCGATGGCACAGTCGCACTTCCATTGGGACATGTCCCCCTGGGCTGCCTACGCACTGGTGGGCGCAGCAATCGCGTACTCCTCCTACCGTCGTGGCCGTGTCACCCTGATCTCCTCCATCTTCAAACCACTGTTTGGTTCCCAAGACACCGACGGTCCGTTAGGCAAGGTTATTGATATCCTCGCGCTGATTGCCACGCTATTTGGCACCGCTGCCACCTTGGGTATCTCCGCCGTTCAGATCGGCGAAGGCGTGGAGATTGTCTCCGGCGCAGGCCCTGCCACCAACACCACGTTGATTATCATCATCGCGGTCCTCGGCATCGGCTTCGTCATCTCCGCAGTCTCCGGTGTCGCGCGTGGTATTCGCTACCTGTCCAACATCAATATCTCTCTGACGCTGGGCTTCATTGTCTTCTGTTTCATCGTGGGCCCAACCTTGTTGCTGCTCAACCTGATTCCATCCGGCATCTTGATGTACATCAATGAGCTGCTGCCGATGATGTCCAAGTCCCTATCCTGGGGCGATGAGACCATTGAATTCCAGTCCTACTGGACAGCCTTCTACTGGGCATGGTGGATTGCTTGGACCCCATTCGTGGGCATGTTCGTAGCGCGCATTTCCCGCGGCCGCACCCTGCGCGAGTTCACCGCGGTCACCGTCTTCGCCCCAACTCTGATTCTGGTTCTCGCGTTCACCGTCTTCGGTGGCACCGCGATTACCTTCCACCAGCAAGGTGTTGAAGGCTTCGACGGCTCCGCGGGTGGCGAGGCCGTACTATTCGCTATGTTCCAGAACCTGCCACTGGGCACCATCACACCGTTTATTTTATTGACTGTTCTGGCAATCTTCTTCATCACCTCCGCGGACTCCGCATCCGTGGTCATGGGCACCATGTCTTCCAAGGGCAACCCGGCACCAAACAAGCTGCTGGTTGTCTTCTGGGGCCTGTGCATGATGGGTATTGCGGTTGTCATGTTGCTCACCGGCGGCGAAGATGTGCTGTCCGGTCTGCAGAATCTGACTATCTTGTCCGCACTGCCATTTAGTGTGGTGCTGCTGGTCATGATGGTGGCATTCGTGATTGACCTGCGCGCGGACCCAATGTTTATCCGCCGCACCTACGCGCAGGCCGCTGTGGCCAACGCTGTTATTCGTGGCTTGGAGGAGCACGGCGATGACTTCGAGCTCACCGTCCGCCCAGCCGAAGAAGGCCGCGGTGCTGGTGCTGACTTCGACTCCACCTCAGACCGCTACACCGAGTGGTACCAGCGCACCGACGAAGACGGTGACGAGGTTGAATATGACTTCGACACCGGTGAGTGGGCCGATGGCTACACCCAGGATGTCGAAGGCGTGGAGAAGAAAGAGGATTAATCCTCAGGCTTTTTCACCGGGTCACCGGCTTTAGCACTAGGGCTGCCCGTCTGCACTGCAGTACGGGCAGCTTTTGTGATCGTGGAAGGATGCGCGTCTTCGGTGGCGAGTCGCTCAAAGGCTATCGATGCCAACGCGGCCGCCTGGTCCCCCAGAATCGAGTCATCAAAACGCGCTAATGGTGAGTGGTTCCATTCGCGTTGCGCGTAGGGAGTTTCCGGGTTGGAAGTGCCCAGCCAGAAGAAAGAGCCCGGTACTTGCGCAAGCACGGCGCCAAAGTCTTCCGATGCCATCATCGGCGCCTCAAATTGGCGGATCGAATCCTGTCCAAACTGCGCGCCCCACACCGTGGCCGCGAACTGGTTCTCACGCGCATTGGTCTTGGTGGTTGGGTACAGAACCTCAAAGTCCACTTCGACCGAGCAGCGGTGAGCGGCGGCAATATTAGAGGTAACCTCACCGATGACTTGGCGCACGGCCTGAATCTGCTCATCGCGCAGCACACGCACCGTGGCCCCCAAAGCCGCCTTATCTGGGATGGCGTTGAAGGCACCGTCGCCGGCGCGCAGGTTAGTCACCGTCAACACGATGGGCTCTAACGCATCAAAGCGGCGGGTAATGGCGGTCTGCAACGAGGTAATGATCTCCGCCAAACACGTCACCGGATCCACGGCATCATGCGGACGCGAACCATGCCCGCCCTTGCCGTAGACGGTAATGGCCAAATTGGACGAGGATGCCATGGTCGGGCCATTGATGTAGTGAAACGTTCCCCTATCCTGCGGGCCGACGTGCAAGCCATAAGCGGCAATCGGACGGCGCCCAGCAACATCGAGCACGCCCTCATCAATCATCAAATCAGCGCCACCGGGGCCTTCTTCGCCGGGCTGGAACATGAAGATGACATCGCCAGAAATTTCATCGCGGTACTGCGACAACACGCGCGCAGCCCCCACCAATGCTGCCGTGTGCAAGTCATGCCCGCAGGCATGCATGTAATCATTAGTCGAAGAAAATGGGCTGCCTGTGCGCTCTTTCACGGCGAGAGCATCCATATCCGCACGCAGCAGGACGGATACTGGGCGCTCCCCGCGCTTGCCACCGCGTAATACAGCGGTGACAGAACTCAAATCCTGCCCGAGTGTAATCTCCAGCGGCAATCCATCAAGAGCATCCAGCACAGCCTTCTGGGTGCTCGGGAGTTCCAGACCAATCTCTGGATGACGGTGGAGCTTGCGCCGCAAATCCTGCAGCTCTTCCAGCATCCCCTCGCCGCATTCACGGAAGACTTCCCCCGTTGCGCGGCCCTCAATCGTGGAAGAGACAAATGGCAGCGGCGGCAGCTGCTGACCTTGGCGCGGAAGCTTGCGCTTCTGCTTAAATTGGCCAGGCAGCGGCTTAGTCTCGATTGGGTAAGGGTTTCCAACAGGTTTTTCCATGCCAACCGAGTTTAGCGAGTTTACTCCGAGTCAGTAGACAGCGCCGCCACGAATGCTTCCTGTGGAACATTCACAGAACCAATGGCCTTCATGCGCTTCTTACCGGCCTTCTGCTTTTCCAGCAGCTTACGCTTACGCGAAATATCGCCGCCGTAGCACTTGGACAACACGTCCTTGCGCATCGCGCGGATATTCTCACGGCTAATGATCTTGGAGCCAATCGCTGCCTGAATAGGCACCTCAAACTGCTGGCGCGGGATGAGCTCTTTGAGCTTCCTGGTCATCTTATTGCCGTAGTGACCAGCGTGGTCCTTGTGCACAATCGCAGAGAATGCATCTACCGGCTCACCTTGGAGCAAAATATCCACCTTGACCAGGTCTGCTTCTTGCTCGCCGGCTTCTTCATAGTTCAAGGAAGCATAGCCCTTGGTGCGTGACTTCAACATGTCGAAGAAATCAAAGATGATCTCACCCAAAGGCATGACATAACGCAGCTCAACGCGGTCCTCGGACAGGTAATCCATGCCCTGCATCTGGCCACGCTTGGACTGACACAGCTCCATGGTTGGGCCGACATAAGCTTCAGGAACGATAATCGTCATCTTCACAATCGGCTCAAAGACTTCCGGAATCTTGCCGCCCGGCCAATCCGATGGATTGTGCACCATCTTCTCGGAGCCATCTTCAGAAATGACGCGGTAAGTCACCGAAGGTGCCGTGGAAATCAGATCCAGGTCAAACTCGCGCTGCAAGCGGTCACGGGTAATTTCCATGTGCAACAGGCCCAAGAAACCACAGCGGAAACCAAAGCCCAATGCGACGGAGGTTTCGGGTTCGAAGGTCAAGGAGGCATCGTTAAGCTGAAGCTTTTGCAACGCATCACGCAGATCTGGGAAGTCCGCCTGGGAAATTGGGAAAAGACCCGAGTAGACCATCGGCTTCGGGTCTTCATAACCCGTCAACGGTGCATCTGCGCCCTTATTCGCCCAGGTGACGGTGTCGCCGACCTTGGTCTCACGCACGTCTTTCACGCCGGTGATGAGGTAGCCCACCTCACCTGGCCCCAAGCCCTTGACCGGAGTTGGGGTCGGTGACACCACGCCGATTTCGAGAATCTCCAGCTCCACGCCGGTATTCATCATGCGCACCTTCTGGCGCGGAGTGAGCTTGCCGTCAACCATACGAATGTAGGTGACCACACCGCGGTAGGTGTCATACACCGAGTCAAAAATCATGGCGCGCGCTGGTGCATCCGCCCCAACCTCGCTGGAAGGTGCTGGGATGAGCTCTGCGACCTTGTCCAGAAGCTCTGGCACGCCCTCACCGGTCTTGCCGGAAACACGCAGAACTTCTTCCGGTTCCACGCCGATGATGTTCGCGATTTCCAGCGCGTACTTCTCAGGCTCGGCATTAGGAAGGTCGATCTTATTAAGGACCGGGATGATCTCCAGGTCATTTTCCATCGCCATATACAGATTCGCTAGGGTCTGCGCTTCAATGCCCTGCGCGGCATCGACAAGCAAAATTGCACCCTCACACGCATCCAAAGCGCGGGAAACCTCATAAGAGAAGTCCACGTGACCCGGGGTGTCAATCATCTGCAGCACCAGCTGCTCACCCTCATGCTCACCGGAGCGAGGAATCCATGGCAAGCGCACGTTCTGCGCCTTAATGGTGATACCGCGTTCGCGCTCAATATCCATGTTGTCCAGATACTGATCACGCATATCGCGGGCGTCAACGACGTTGGACAACTGCAAAATGCGGTCCGCTAACGTCGACTTACCATGGTCGATGTGCGCGATAATGCAAAAGTTCCGGATCTGGGCTGGATCCGTCAACGTTGATACGGCAAAATTGTTAGTCAAAAGATTCCTATTCGGTATTTCCATGCGCGTAAAGAAAGCTTGTATCAACCATACCGAAGACATGGTGAAAAATAGGAGTTAGGATGGTGGGCATGACTAAGACCTTTGTGTCGCGTTTGCGCAAAGTAGCTGGCATTGAGGTAAAAGACCCGTTAGACCTAGGCCTTTCCCGCATCAACGCACGACTGGGAATGCACGGTAGCCACGGCGGCACCGACCCCCGCAAGCCTGCCAAAATTCGAGTTGAGCACACTGAGAGCCGTTCCCGCTCCATTTTCTTCGCACCAGATATGGACGGCCAAGCCGACTCCGGTGAAGTTGTGTGGGTGTGGGCGCCCACTGGTGGGGCAGGCACTCCTCCCACTGAGCGCGCCATCCTGCTTGTCGGCCGCACCCGCTCCACTGTGCTGGGACTGCTGATTTCCCCGAACTCCGCGCATTCTGATGAAGACTCCTGGCTGGAAATCGGCTCCGGCGAATGGGATGACTCCGGCCGCCAATGCTGGGTCCGCCTGGACCGCGTGCTGGAAGTCTCCGAAGAGCAAGTCCGCCGCAAGGGCATCTTGTTCCCGCAGCGCCGCTTTGAGCGCATTGCCAACCGCCTGCGCCAGATGTATCACTGGGGATAGAAATTTGGTTTTGCCCCTGGACTGTTGGTATTATGTCCAGGTTAGTTAACTTCTTTTGCGTGATTGCGCTAGCGGTCAGGACCTTGGGTCCGCTCGTTAATCGCCGAGACTTCCATTAATGGTGGTCGGGAGCTATGCAGCTGAGGTTAAATATCCAATCACATTCGATTTACAAGAGGTATTTCTCATGGCAAACATCAAGTCCAAGCAAAAGCGCGTCCTCACCAACGAGAAGGCACGTCTGCGCAACAAGTCCGTACGCTCTGCTGTACGTACCGAAATCCGCAAGTTCCGTACCTTGGTTGAGGCTGGTGACAAGGCTGGTGCTGAGGCACAGCTGCGTACCGCTTCCCGCGCACTGGACAAGTCCGTATCTAAGGGCGTCTTCCACCGCAACACTGCGGCTAACAAGAAGTCCGGTATGGCTGCCGCTTTCAACAAGATGAACTAATCTTTTTCAAAGCACAACTGGTGCCCCATGCAAGTAATTGTGTGGGGCACCAGCTGTTTTCTAATGTTGTTCGAACTAATGCCGGCCGTGTTCGGTGTTGCGGCTAAGATACTTCTACGATGACTTTCCTGAAGCCCTTGGTGAAATGGGTAGGCGGTAAACGCCAGCTCTTGCCACAGATCCACGCTGCTCTGCCGCAGCAAGGCTACTCAACTTATTTTGAGCCTTTCTTCGGCGGCGGCGCTGTTTTGTGGTCCCTGGCTCCAGAAAAAGCGGTGGTCAATGATCTCAACATGGAGCTGATTAACCTCTACACCGTGGTCCGCGATGATGTGGAAGCTCTCATCGCCGAATTGCAGAACTACCCCAATGATGAGGCGTTTTTCTATGAGCTGCGTGCCATAGATCGGGATACCACCAAGTTCGCATTGCTTTCCGATGTCAAGAGGGCCGCCCGCACCGTCTACCTCAACAAGACGTGCTACAACGGCCTGTACCGCGTGAACCTCGCTGGTCAGTTCAACTCCCCTTTTGGGCGCTATAAGAAGCCGTTGATCTGTGATGTGAAGACGCTGCGGGGGGTCAGCGAGTATCTCAACTCCAATGAGGTCACTTTCCTCAACGGTGATTTCAAGGACTCTGTTGCCACTGCCCAGCCTGGTGATTTTGTGTATTTCGATCCTCCCTATGACCCGGTCAATATCACCAGCAACTTCGTTGGTTATGCCGCTGGTGGTTTCGGCCGCAGCAACCAAGTTGAGCTCAAAGAATTATGCGATGACCTGACCGACCGCGGCGTCAACTGGATGCTTTCTAACTCCGCCACTGATTTCATCCGTGACCTTTACTCTGACTACCACGTTGATATCGTGGGAGCATCCCGCGCTATCAACTCCATTGCGTCTAAGCGCGGCAAAGTCGATGAAGTCCTAGTGAGAAACTATGAGAAGTGAAGCTGACCTTCGCTCACACTTCAATGTGCCGAAAAGCCAAGTTCTAGGCCGCAATGATTACGGCTGGTTGCGCGTCTTTATGCACAAACAGCTCAACGCAGACGGCTTCTTCCGCATCACCGCGGCTGAGCTCAAAGAAATCTCCGCGCGTGAACCGCGGCTGATGGCCAAGCATGATTCCACGGCCGCACGGCCCTGGATTTTCAAAGAGCTCGGGCTCAACATTATCCCCGTATCGCGCTCTGAATACCTGGTGGGGGCCTTCGATCTCTTCACCAAGTTTCCCGATTCTGAATCCCTCGGCCCTATTCGCTACAAGCCGTTTCCTGGGAACATCGAGTCCTTGGACCCCAACGAGATTACCTCTGAGTCCGCCGCACTCAACGCTTCTGCCCTGTCTGAAATCTTGCAGGACTTCCTAGGCACTGACACTCTGCAGGCCACTGTTGCTGGCCGCATGTCCACCGGCAGCATCGATATGAGCCTCGCATGCGGCAATTTTCAGGTCACCAAAGCCCAGATGGAAATCGATGCTGGCCTCGAATCATCAGACCAACTATGTCTGGTTGAAGCAAAGAACCATCTTTCCGATGACTTCAATATACGCCAGCTCTACTTCCCCTACCGCCGCTTTTCTCAGTCCCTGACCAAGACTGTATCGCCTGTCTATCAGGTCTATTCCAACGGCATTTTCTATCTCTACCGCTTCGACTTTGAAGACGACCTGCGCCCAGAGTCAATCACACTAGTGGACTCCGCGCGCTACACGCTCACGCCATCCAACATCACGCTGGAAGTTGTGAAGCAGCTGTTGAAGTCCACAGCAATGACCGCCGAACCAGAAGGCATTCCTTTCCCACAGGCCGATAGCTTCGCGCGTGTGATTAACCTCTGCGAGCAGCTCCAGGATGCACCGTTGAATGTTGAGGAAATCACCGAGAATTATGATTTCACCTCGCGCCAAACCAACTATTACACCAGCGCCGCCAAGTACTTAGGCCTCGTGGAAGATAGCCACCGCACCTGGTCACTGACCGACTTCGGCGCAAAGGTTATGAGTTCTGAGCGCAACGAACGCAACATCGCGCTGATTAAGGCGCTTGCGCGCCACCAGGTCTTTCATATGGTGCTCATTCGCGCCTTAGAAAACGCCGAAGTCCCAGACAAGAACGCAATCATTGACATTATGAATGCTTCTAATCTGGGACTCAAGGACTCCACTGTCACCCGCCGCGCGGGCACCGTGATGTCCTGGGCGCAGTGGGTGTGGGATGTGGCCACCACCCAGGAGCTAGAAATCTAGATTCCGAATACGTCGCGGAATCCAGTGACGGCTAGGGCAATACCAGCGATTATGAAGAAGGAACCGGCAGCGATATCAATCCACGGCCCTGCTGCCAACAACTTGCGGCGCACTGCCTTCGTGGACACCACAAAGCTGATGAAGACGAACATGACGTAGCAGGACAAGCTCATCGCCAAAATCAGCGTGATTGCCACACCGATGGACGGACTCGCGGGTAGCAAGGGCGCAATCAATGCTGAGAGGAACAGAACAATCTTCGGGTTGGACAGGTTCGTTGCCAAACCGGTGCGGAAAGAATGGCGCATTCTTCCCAGCTGCGCTTCTTGTTCTGCCAGTGACATCGGCACTGCGCTGCGGGAATCCCATCCGGCTTTGAAGGTGGAATAGCCCATGTACACCAACCAGCTACCGCCCAGAAGCTGCACTAAACCAAGCAACTGCGGGAATGCCGTCAACAGCGCGGCCGCACCGAGTACGGTCAGCGTGGTCCACATCAGCACGCCTACTTGGATGCCAGTCACCGCGGCAACAGCGTGCCGGCGGGACTTGGTGGCCAAGCGGGTGATCAAAATGGTGTCCGGGCCTGGGCTTAATGCGCCCAGCAGGTTTAGAACAATGATTGTTGCAAGAGACGACAGGCTCACTCGAAGCGTCCCAGAAGATCCTCACGGCCAAACATCATCGCGGTATCAACTGCACTTGGGGTGCCAGCCTGTGGGTTTGCGCCTGCTTCCAGAAGTGCATCAATAACAGCATCTTCCTTCTTAAAGATCGCACCAGCCAATGGTGACTGCTTGCGGTCATTGAGCAGATTCACGTCAGCGCCCTCAGCGGCCAATGCCTTGACCAGTTCAGCGTGGCCGTTGTATGCGGCGAGCATGACGAAGGACTGGCCGTCCTGATTTACTAAATCAACGCTAACGCCCTGCTTGATGTATTCAATCAAAGAAACATCGCCATTGCGCGCGAGGTCAAAAAGCTTGGAAGCGAATTCCGCTACTTCTTGTTCATTATTTTGTTCAGTCATGCCGATTAGTTTATCGTGCGAGCTCCGAAATTCTCTTAACGGCTGCTTCGACCGCATAGTCCGCACCATCGCGGCCTAAGCTTTTGACCTGTCCGTCGAGGTCAGCAATCACGATGACAGCCTTGCTGATGTTCTCACCCGACCAGCGCCTGGCAATTGGTGCCGTCTTTTCCGCGACATAGGGGTGCAAACCGGACTGCTTAGCAAGGGAGAACTTGTCCCCGCGCGCGGTATACAGCCTTGCGATGACCCCGACTTTGTTCGCCAGCGCCGCTGCAATACCGACTGGTTCTGCGCCCAACTGCAATGCGCGACGACACGTGGCAATCGCCTCACCCGTGCGTCCCGCGACAGCCGCATCCGCGATGTCCCAGTTCTCTACCTCGGCCACGCCCGCGTAGTAGCGTTGCACCGTTTGGCGTGTGACATTGCCGCCGGTATCCGCCACCAACTGTGAAATGGCCGCTGACAAAGAGCGCAGGTCTGACCCCACGCCGGACAACAACGCGTCCACTACATCAGGGGTCGGGCGAACGTCATGCAGTGTAAACTCGCGCGTCGCCCACGGTTTGACCTCGTTGTCATAGAGCGAGAAAACCTCGTGGACTTGCGCGAGTTTTTGAATCTTGGCCACCAGCTCCGGCGGCTTCTTGCGGTTCTTCAGGTTTTTTCGCGAAATCGCGAAATTTATCACCATCGTCATGCCCGGCGCGGGATCCTTCGCCGCATCCACGATGAGCTTAATCAGCGCCGAACCCACACGTTCTGTATCGGAGATGACAATCACGCGGGTCTCACCAAACAACGACGGGCTCGTCGCCTCAATAATCTCCCACTCGGTGACCTCCGCAGCGCGCAGCACCTTCAGCTCCGGCTGCTCCCCCGTCTCTTCAGCCACCGCCTTTTGGATAGACCTCCGGGCACGCTCTGCCAAAAATTCATCATCGCCCAAAATCAGGTGCACCGGTTCCATGCTGACCATCATAGAATAAAGGCAAAAAGGAGAAGAACCATGTCAGGAAATGTTGAAGCAAAGACCACCCACGAATTCACAGCACCAGCCGAGGACGTATTTGACGCGTGGCTAGATCCAGTAAAGGTACGGTCCTGGTTCGCTGAGGATGCTCGAACGATTGAGACCGACCCGCAAGTAGGCGGCAAGTTCACGTTCTCCGATATGCGCGAAGACGGTGAAGCCGTGCACTGGGGTTACTACAAGGAAATCACCAAGCCGCAGAAACTGGTGTTTACCTGGTTTACCGACGATGAGGAAGAACAAGAGGATAACTCGGTGGTCACCCTAAACATCGAGCAGCTTGCCGATGGCTGCCGCGCCACCATCATCCACAGCATGGATGCCCGCTGGGCGGAGTGGGTAGAGCAGACCGTGAAAGGTTGGGCTTCTATGCTGACCGCGATCGATAGCTACCTTTCTTCCAATTAGAACCTGCCGTCCGCCGCGTGCTGGGAGCCGTCGGTGTAGACGGTGACTTGGCCGTCGCGGTTGGGATAGAACACGGGGATGCCATCGGGAGTTTGGATGCCACGGCTGCTCTTTCGGCCCTCACCGTCGAGCACGATGATCGCTTGGGTGCCTGCTGGGATGTCGTCGATTTCTTCGTCGGTGTTGACGGTAAAGACTTGCGTGATTTCCAGGGGCTGAGGTCGTGGTTGGAAGTTCACGCCAAAGACAATAAGCAGTGCGGCGATGGCGGCGAAAGTCTTACGGGGGTGGCCGCAGACAAGGCCGGCGACAATCCACCCGTAGGCCAGTAACACCACGATGGGTGAGGCAGCAATTACGGCGATGGGAAGCTCATGCGCGCCAGCGGCAATATGGTAGATCCACCAGGTGCAGGGCTCGATGAGTTTGAGGAGGAGAAAGGCGGGGGTATCGAAAGGCAACTGCGCGAGACCTGCGGCGATGAGTCCCAGAATCGTGATCGGCGCTGTTACTGGGGCAACCAGCACGTTGACAAGGACGGAGACCATGGAGACTTCACCGGCCATCAGGGCAACAATCGGCATGGTGGCAAAGTCCGCGGCGATGGCGACAGCTAGCGCGCGGGCGAGGATGTCCGGCCACTGTAGTGGCGCCAAGAGTCGGTGAAACATCGGCGTAAGCACCACGATGGATGCCGTCGCCGCTGATGACAACGCGAATCCGAAGCTGGCGGCCATGTCGCTATCCCACACAATCAGCCCAATGACACCAATGCACAACGAGTGAATGGGCTCCGCACGCGAAGAATTGACCACTGCCAATAGCCCCACCACCCCGGCGACACTCGCGCGCAGGACCGAGGGCTCGGTTCCGACGAGAACCACGAAACCAAACAGCGCGAAGCCGGCGGAGACCACCTGCACGCGTGGGCCCAGCCCAATCCAGCGGCACAATAGAAAGAACGCCGTGAGCACAATCGCCACATTCGCACCGGAGACCGCCGACAGGTGAGACAACCCGGTCTCAATGAACAGCTCTTGCTGGGATGTGTCTTGAAGTGAAGTATCGCCCAACACCATTCCAGGAATCAGTCCCTGGGATGCTTCACCCACGGTGGCTTGCACTACTTCCCGGAAATTATCGGAGACGCGCACGGCGATTCCCGCGAGGCCCGACGGCGGCGAAAAGCCCACCACTTCCCCGTTGCCAACCACCCCAGAGACACTCGGGGACTTGGACTCGCTCCAGCGCGCGTTGACCTCCACGAGGGAGCCGGATTCAATTCCATCGGGCAACTTTTCCACAAAGACCGGATAGGTCGATCCATGTGCCTTCAACCGAATAAGAAACCCCGAGGATGTCCCAGTCGGAGTCATGGTCACCGTGCCAACTGAAATCTCGTCCGGTGCCCAGCGCATGCGAAAATGCGCAACCAGCAGGGCTATTGTTCCCAGCGCGGACACCAGAATCGCTTGCCCGAACTGCTTAATCAGCACGAACGTGGTGGCGGAAATCAGCAGCACAATGACAGCCACCGGGAAATATCCCAGCAGCACCATCAACGTCATTGCCCATACAGAAACCGCTGCGGGTAAAAGGCGAAGCTCACGCATGCGCGGCTACACAGTCACAAGGTGTTGAAGCTTTTCAAACTTGGCCGGACCAATGCCACTGATATCCAGAAGCTGCTCCACCGAAGTAAAGCTCCCCACCGTATCGCGGTGCGACACAATCGACTCCGCGGTCACCTCACCCACGCCGGGCAATTGTGTAAGTTCAGCAGCCGTAGCCGAGTTCAGATTAATCTTCGAGGATTTAGAACCACGTGCACCGCCGTCTTCTCCTGCTTCGACCTGGGCAGGTGGGTCTTCCCCGATGCGGCTGACGTAGATCTGTTCGCCATCGACAAGCAACTGTGCATGGTTGATGGACACGATATCCGCGTCAGGAGCTAAGCCGGAGACCTCCAGGGCATCAGCGATGCGCGAGCCCTGCGGCAAGACAAGAATGCCCTGTTGTTCCACGGCGCCAACAACAGAAACCACCACCTCCTCGGGCAGGGCTTCTTCACTAGTGACCGTGGATATCTCAGGTGCCTGGGCGGCTTCAATGGGCGGAAGCTGCCCATCACTTTTCGGGGAGGACAAAGCCAGCCACAATAAAACAGCAACGATTGCCGCAATGGCAGCCACTATGGCTTGCCACGGGGCAATCTTTAGTCGTGGAGCAGGATAGGAAACGTCGAGGATGGGTTCTTCCCCAGTCGGTGCTGTAAGTTCAGATAACCGCTGGGAGATGCCAGGTTTTTGAGTCATGCCCTGAGACTAAAGCGGTGTCAACCCCCAGCGATAGCCTCAAGCTCAAAATCTGTGGATAACTTTAGTGACGCGTCACCTTAACGGCCGAGTTATCCACAGGCGGCCACGTCTTAAGCCGAGTACACCGCAGACACACCAATCGCGCCCGCGCCAACATGCACAGCCACTACATCATTGAGCTCCGTCAGAATGAAGCTGGAGCCCTCCGGCAACGCCTGCTCCAGCAGGTCTTGCAGGATCTCCGCTTGTTCCTCGGCATCATTGTGCTGCAGCGCGATAAACACCGGTTTGCCGCCGGCTTCCGATGCCACCAGATCCACCAGCTTGATAAAGCCCTTTGTCTGAGTACGGGTGCGGCCCACCAATTCCAGGCGTCCATCATTGAGCGCCATGATCGGTTTGGTAGCCAGCAGCGCCGTGGAAATCATCGCCGTAGTAGTAGACATGCGTCCCGAGCGGCGAATCTCATCCGTGGAGCTCAAATACACCCATGTCTTGCCACGCTCAATCGTGTTTTGCGCCGCTTCATAGCATTCATCCACGTCAGCGCCATCTTTGGCCAGTTTCGCCGCAGCCATTGCGGCAGCGCCCAACACCATGCCAGCAGTGCCCGAGTCAATCACGCGAACCTTATCGTCCGGGAAAACCGCCGATGCCGTGACCGCCGCCGACCACGTCGACGACAACTCCTTAGCCAGGTGCAGGCCAACAAGTCCTTCATCCCCGCCGCGTTCCATCTGCCGTCCATATTCAGCAGCAATTTCCAGCGCGGAGAGCGCTGAGGTGGTTGTATCCGAATCTTCGTTGTCCATCACGTGCAATTGGCACACCGTGATATCAAGTTCATCAACGATTTCTTGAGGCAGTCCAGCAGAAGAATCAGTCACAATACGAACTGGCATTAAATATCAGCCCCGGTGCCGCCCACAACGCGGGCGCCCATATTCCAGCCATCAAAATACCAATTCGCGTTCGCAATATTGTCTTCGTTGAAGCTCACCGGCGCATCCGGACGAGCCGGATCAAACGCAGGACGCGCAGTCAGCTGCGCCCAATGGGTGTTCTTCAAACCAGACAGCATCTGATACTGCTGGTTGTGCAGCGCAATCAAATTGCAGGTCAGCGCAGCAATCGCGCCGCCATGAGCCACCACCAGAACGGTATTGGTGTCCCAATCAGAATAGGACTCCATGAACTCATCAATGACCGGGCGTGCCCGCTTCGCCACATCCACGCGCGACTCACCCTCAGGCGGCGCCCACGTCGGATCATGGCGCCAAATTGCGCGCGCCCCCGGATACTGCTCATCCACTTCCGCCGAAGTCATGCCCTGCCACTGACCCAAGTTGGTCTCACGCATGCGCTCATCAACTTCAACGTCCAAGCCCAATTGCTTGCCGACGATCTCCGCCGTCACCTTCGCCCGCGACAAATCCGAGGCCAAGATGCGGGTAATCCCTTGGTTCTGCAGCAGCCGACCGGCAGACTCAGCCTGCGCCACGCCTTCATCAGAAAGCTGCGTATCCAAGTGTCCTTGCATACGACCTGTGGCGTTATAGGTGGTCTGACCATGCCTGATCAGTATAAGTCGGCGGCTCATGGGAATTTAGCCTAGTACTCTTCGTCGTCTTCTGGCTCTTTTTCAGCCAACGGAATATCATCAATCGACTCAACGTCGCGGATGTTATCCCACGTGCCCGGACGAGTTGCTGGCTCAATGCCCTCAATCTCAATCAGCGGGCAGTCATGGTACAGACGATCCAGTCCGTAGTACTCGCGCTCCTGCTCACGCTGAACATGCACGATGGTGAATCCATAGTCCAACAAAACCCAACGGTTTTCGCGCACACCTTCACGACGCTTCGGCTCAAAGCCTTCCGCAGTCAGGGCGTCTTCTACCTCTTCAACGATGGATCGCACCTGACGCTCATTATCTGCAGAAGCGATAACGAAAAGTTCCGTGATGGCCAGAACGTCAGAGACATCAATCACTGCGATGTTGCTGGCGGACTTTTCATCGGCAGCATGCGCTGCCAACTCTGCCATCCGGCGTGCCGCGTCAGTAATACTCACAAATATCCTTTACTTACTTTGAAATATGTATAACCCTCAAACAACTTTACAGCGCTTTACCTTCATTTGGGCTATACAGGTGATTTTTCGCAATATACTGCACAACCCCGTCCGGCACCAAGTACCAGACCGGCACACCACTGCGCGCGCGTTCGCGGCAGTCCGTCGAAGAAATCGCCATCGCTGGAATATCAATCAGCTCAATGCCGTCACGCTGGTCTTCCGGCACCATATCGCGGGTCAGCGGATAGCCAGGTCGGGTCACACCCACGAAGTGTGCCATCTCCAGCATTTCTTCCCAATCACGCCAAGACATGATTGAGGCCAGCGCATCCGCGCCAGTGATGAAGTACAGCTCCGCATCCGGATAAAACTGGCGGATATCGCGCAGCGTATCGATGGTATATGTCGGCCCCTCGCGCTCAATATCCACCCGGGATACCGTAAAGCGGGGGTTCGAGGCCGTGGCAACCATCGTCATCAAATAGCGATGCTCCGCGTCCGTGACATCACGATCCGCCTTCTGCCACGGCTGACCCGTGGGCACGAAAATGACCTTGTCCAGGTCGAAACGGTAGGCAGCTTCGCTCGCTGCCACCAGGTGGCCGTTGTGAATCGGGTCAAACGTGCCACCCATGATTCCAATTTTGTTCATAGACCCTAACCGTAGCGACGCTGATCAACGAAGCGTCCAAAGACATCCGCTACTTGCGCATCCCACTGGGATCCGCGCAGGAAGTAGCGGCCATGGTATCCGCCATTACCCTCAGAAGCGCGCAGCGTTCCCACGGTTGCATTGCACACGCCGTCCAGCGGCAGACAGTAGTTAATGCGGTTGTTGGTTCCCTTGGAAGCCACGGTGTTGTTAGGCATATCGCCCAAGATGCCGGAAGCATTTGGCACGCCCACGGTGTATGGATCATTGCGGTTGGTCATTGGGTTACCCATGTAGACCACGCCCGCGAGCTGACCACGGTTAGCCAACTGCTTCTCATGGCCCGCGAGGATCATCGCGCCCTGGGAGTAACCAATCAGAACGTAGCCTGGCTTGCAGCCAGTGGAGTTCTCATAGTGACCAATAGCCTGCATAACGCCAGCCTGACCGGTTTCTACGGAGTAACGGAACTGGCCCAGTGCGGATACCGCAGTGTTCACAACAGGAGCTGCGTAGCGGTAAGCAATGCGCAGCATGTCCATTACGGTTTCAGGCGCCGCTACGTTTGGTACTTCATATTCTGGGTAGGTCGCTGGGTACACGTTTGGGCTAAGCCCCAGTACGTGAACGTCCTTCATCAAAGAGTTGCCACCATGAGTTGCCTGGTAGCGACCTTCAGCTGTCTGCAGGAATGCGCGGATGGTCTCGCCTTCCCAACCATTGGACGGGCGCGGGCCGCCGTACCAGGTTGGAGAAATATTTGTGTTCTGTCCCGAACCACGCGCTGCAACTGCAACTACTGCTGGGCAGTGTTCTTGAGCAGTAGCGGTAGCTTGAGGGATAAAAGCAAGAGACAATGCAGCTGCTGCTGCCGTAATCAACGCGCGTACAGACTTCATGGCTATACAAATTCCTAGGGATTAAAAGGCGACCAATAACTGACTTGAACGGCTCCTAACACTAGCTTATTAAGGAATTTTTCGCTCACATTAATCTCATTGCCAGCAAAACCAAAGCCAAAAGAGTCACTGCAGTTGACATCACTACCACCGACCACACCTGTGGCCGAATTTTTTCTTCCACTAGCCCCGTATTACTCCGCTCATAGCGGCCAGCTTGGCGAACAGTAATATTAAGCGCCGCCACCATCGCAATCACCGCAATGAGCAAGAACGCGATTTCGTGCACTGAGGCAGACACTCGCATGCTCAGCCCCGCAACCACCAAAAAGGACACAAGGGTCCGCGTCCAGGCCATGGTTGTTCGTTCCGGTTGCAGTCCCGGATCAGGATGCCTTTGCATCACAGCAAGACCACTACCAGGCCAAAGACACAGCCAATCGCGGCGGCCGCAGACAGCACCGGTATCAGCTTCGGCGCAGGCATCGGCTTGCCCAATCGCATTGCGCGCTCGACGATAGCCCATCGTAAAGCTGCTCCCACCGCCACCATTGCTGCCGTGACGATGACGACGACGGAGACCGCGGAGTTAATCCACGGGCTCACGCCTTCGAACTCGAAAATCTCAATGGCGAGGCCGCCGGCAAGGAATGCCAAAGACGTCCGGATCCATGCCAAAAATGTGCGTTCATTCGCCAAAGTAAATCGCGGATCCGGGTCTTCGCCCTCCACCCAAAATTTCATGGTTACATGCTACAACCCCCGGGGTGTAATCTCAGATGAAAATTTAGATAAGGAGAACTACATGGAGACCTGGGAACCTACATTGTCCGCCGGTCCGCTGCTGGGAATCGCCCTAGCTGCGATTGCGCTGATTCTGCTACTGGTTATCAAGTTCCGAATCCACGCTTTTGTCACACTCATCATCGTTTCCGCGGTCACGGCGCTCGCCGCTGGCATCCCAGTCGCGGGGGTTGTGCCCACCATGATTGACGGCTTTGGTTCCACCATCGCCTCGGTCGCGCTGCTCGTAGGTCTTGGTGCAATGATCGGCCGTATCGTTGAAGCATCCGGCGGTGCGCAGTCGCTTGCCGATGCCCTCGTCAACGCCTTCGGCGCCAAACGCGCCCCTCTTGCCTTGGGTATTGCCTCCTTGATTATGGGCTTCCCAATCTTCTTCGATGCCGGCCTCATCGTCATGTTGCCGGTCATCTTCGCTGTCGCCCGCCGCCTTGACGGGCCGGTTCTGGCCTTCGGTATCCCTGCCGCCGGTGCATTCTCCGTCATGCACGTGTTCCTGCCACCGCACCCCGGCCCCGTTGCTGCCGCCGAGTTCTTCAACGCCGACATCGGCTACATCCTCGGCCTCGGCCTCATTGTTGCCCTGCCAACCTGGTACGTCTCCGGTTACCTCTGGGGCCGCTACCTGGGAAAGAAGTTCCCATACAAGGTCAGCGATGCGTTGCTCGGTGAGCAAACCGAACATGATCCTGCAACCGTCGCTTCCCCACTAAAAGTCATCAGCGTCATGCTCCTACCGATGCTGCTCATCTTCTGCAACACCGGCGTCAACACCCTCGCTGCGGCCGGCACCATCGATGGCACCGGCACTTTCGCCGATATCCTCACTTTCGTCGGTCAAACCCCAATCGCGCTGCTCATCACTTTGCTCGTCGCGATGGTCGTCCTTGGTCCGCGCAACGGTGACCAGTTGGAGAAGCTCATGGATGGTGCCCTCGGCCCCATCTGTTCCGTCATCCTCATCACCGGCGCAGGCGGCATGTTCGGCGGCGTTCTACGTACCTCCGGCATCGGCGATGCACTGGCCGACTCAATGTCCGACCTGGGCATCCCAGTCATCTTCGCCGCCTACCTCGTCGCTGCAGCACTTCGCGTGGCGCAAGGCTCCGCAACCGTTGCGCTGACCACCGCCGCAGCACTCATGGCGCCAGCTGTCGAAGCTGCCAACTTGAACGGAACTCAGCTCGCCCTGCTGGTGCTCGCCACCGCTGCAGGTTCCGTTTTCTCTTCCCTGGTCAACGACTCCGGCTTCTGGCTTGTCGGCCGTCTCCTGGGCATGGACGTATCCACGACCCTGCGCACCTGGACTCTGAACCAGGTGTTCATTTCCGTCATCGGCTTTATCATCGTCCTTATTCTGTGGGCGATCCTTCCAAGTAGTTAGCCGCTTGCTGAGCCACTTCTTCCACGGATGGCTCGATATCAATCACGACGCCCGCTTCATCCGGCTCCAACTGCTGCAACGTCTCAAACTGCGACTTCAGCAGCGACGCCGGCATGAAATGGCCCGTGCGCACATTCATCCGCCCCGACAGCAGTTCGAAATCGCCCGCGAGGTGCACAAACACCGCTTCCGGGCAGTAACTACGAATCAGATCGCGGTAGGAGCGCTTCAACGCACTGCACCCGATCATCAACCCACCCGAGGCAGCTAGCTCCTCACCAATGTTCTTCAACCAAGGCATCCTGTCCTCATCATTGAGCGGGATGCCTGATTCCATTTTGTCGATATTCGACTGCGGATGCATATCATCACCATCCCGGTACGGCAGCCCCACCAACGGGCTCAACTTCTCTCCCACCGAAGACTTTCCAGAACCGGAAACCCCCATGAGAACGACATAACGCGAAACTAGTGAATGCTCATTCATTCCTCCATTATCCACAGTTGAACTTGTCGCGATTCTGACAGTCCTAAAATTTCGCGATTTAGAGAAATTTCTTGAAATTTTTAGAAGGATGGGCCTTCGGGGTTGGCGGGTACTTGCTTGATCTCCGCTTAACTCCGGCCCACTCTGAAAATAATTTCGTGTTTTTGCGAAATCTCTTCTGTTCTTTAGAACGGTGGGTCGTCGGGGTTGGTTGGTACTTTGACTGTTTGCTCGGTGTCGTTCTCGTCGGTCTGTTCTGCCTCCTCTGTCTTTTCTGCTTGTTCTTTTTGTTTCATGATTTTGTCGGCTAGTTCTTGTGCGAGCTTTTCGGCTTCTTCCAGAATCCGGCGTTCGTTTTCGGCGCGTTCGTGCTCGAGTATCTTCTTCTGAATCCGGGCCCATGGTGCGATATCGTCACTGACATCAACCTCGATGCCTAGTTTGTGTATGGCTTCTAGCAGCATGAACACATTGTCGTTAGCCAGTAGTGGGTTATTACCGTGTAGGTTTCCTTCGCGCATGAGCGCTTGAGCAAGTTTCACGTCATCGACCCAGAGCTCATCGATAATGTCGCGGTGGTCTTGCTCGCGCTTGTCTGCTTCAGCGCGCTGTGTGTAATACTCATCGATATCATCGGCCATATCGTGTGCTTTGTCTTGCGCGTTCTTTCGCCGTGCGGCAATTTTTTGCTCGAAGGTCTGCAACCAGCGCTTTGCACCGGTACCGATCGGACCGTCTTGTGCGGTATCTGATACCCAGGAGCCGTCTTCAAACAACCAGTAGACAACATCCGATATCGGGTCGACGATGTACATCGCGCGGGTATCAGTCTTAATGTTGTGGTGGTGCTGACACAGTGCAAACAGGTTTGCTGGTGAGGTGGGGCCGCCTTCTGCATAGTTGTGGCGGTGATCGAGTTGGCAGTTGTGTGCGGCAACATTGCAGCCGGGCCAACGACATGTCCCGTCACGTCCTTCGACAAAGGTACGTATTGCATCGGTGGGCTGATAGCTTGCGGTTTCAGCGTGCGCAGCGTCATCCGCGTCGATGATGGTGGCGCCTTCGCGGAGCTTTTCCACGGTTTCTGGTCCTACCCAACCAACACCTTGTAAATAGGCTGGTGCGTTGTCGATGTCTTTCGCGGTAAACAACACCAGCTTGGTGACTGCATCTTTAGCTGGGTAGTCACCGCTTAAGACCTGGAGCATGGCTTCGGCACGGGAAATACCGAGTGCGGTGGCGGTGGCTTTAATACAGTCTTCTGCTTTTTGAATCTCATCATGCGGTGCTTCGACTGCGAGTGAGGATGAGTTGGCGGTGAGTTTGTTTTTAACCATTCGTCGTTGTGGCCGTGGGTCTTTGACCGGTATACGGTCATCGAATTCGTTGACTAGTTGACGTACACGTTGGGCAATGCGGTCTGGGGTGGGAAGTTGCTGGTTTTCTATCCGTGGGGTGAGATACCGGGCTATTTTGGCATCAATCTCGGAAATAACCTCGTCGCTGGCATCCGGCCCCAGTTTGGACATGGCGGTATCGATCGCGACAATGCGCGGAAAATCTAGGTGCCAGTACTTTTCTAGGACCGCATATAACAATGGCAATTCACGCGTTAAACGCTGCAGCGCCAGGAGGGTTTTGGTGACCGTGTTCGGGCTTTGACCGCAGTGCCGGGCGCACTGTTCGGTCACGAGTTCGAAATCTTCTTCTAACGCTGGAATTAGCTTTAACCACGCGGCGTATTCCGCACGGCGGGTGGATAGATAGAGTTGGGCTAACGGTTTATTTTGGTTACAAACTGCATAAAAGGGTGTGCTCATAACTTTCTCATTTGTTTAGAACTGGTTTTCTATAACCATAATACGGGCACCGGACACCACAAATCCAGTCGAACAAAGTAACGAATTAGCAACATTTTTAAAAGTGGCGGCGCGGCGGGCGCGGCTTTGGCACAATGGGACAAAGCGAATCGAAACAAGGAGAATTAAAAGTGACTTACCGCGTGCAAACCCCGATGACCGATGAAGTAATTGAGACCTTCCCAACCGCAACAGCGGAAGATATTGAGCATGTCTTGGCGGAAGCTCATAGTGCTGCAAAGTCGTGGGGCGCGCTAGGTATCGAGAAGCGTGCGGAGATTGTCGCCAAGATTGCAGAGCTTTTCGATGCACGCAAGCACGACCTGGGCGCCATCATCGCGGAAGAAATGGGTAAGCCTTTAGCAGAAGGTATTGAGGAGGCTGAATTCTCAGCGGACATCTTCAAATACTATGCCGACAATGGACCTAGCTTTGCCGCTGATGAAGAGATTCCGACGAACTCTGCAGGCAAAGCAGTTATCCGTCGACTGCCAATCGCCACGCTTTTGGGCGTTATGCCGTGGAATTTCCCGTATTACCAGGTAGCGCGCTTCGCCGCGCCAAACCTCATGCTGGGAAACACAATTATTCTCAAGCATGCGGAGATTTGCCCGCGTTCGGCGCTTGCAATTCAGCAGATCTTGAATGACGCTGGCGTACCGCAAGGCGTTTACAACAATGTGTTTGCTTCACATGACCACATCGCGGAGATGATTGCGGATCCTCGCATCCAGGGCGTATCGCTGACTGGGTCGGAGCGCGCGGGAGCCATCATTGGTGAGCAAGCAGGTAAGAATCTGAAGAAGGCTGTACTCGAGCTCGGCGGGTCGGATCCGTATATTGTGTTGGACACCAAGGACGTGAAGGCAGCTGCAAAGTTGGCATGGGAAACCCGCATGTACAACACTGGCCAGGCATGCAACTCCAATAAGCGATTGATTGTCATGGACGATATCTATGACGAGTTCGTTGTTGAATTAGTCGCGCTGGCGCAGCAGATGAAGCCTGCGGATCCAATGCAGTTGGCTGAATCGACTGAGAATTCTTATGCACCACTATCGTCGCGTTCTGCGGCAGAAGGCTTGGCCGAGCAGTTGAAGAATGCAGTCCAAGAAGGCGCAACTGTGCATGTCGGCGGCGAATTAGCCGAGGACAGCGCGTACTTCTCCCCTGCTGTGGTTACAGGCATCGAGCGGGGTTCGGGTTCTTATTATGAAGAGTTCTTTGGGCCAATCGCCGTGGTCAACAAGGTAAGTAGCGATGAAGAGGCGCTGGAGCTAGCGAATGATTCCCAGTTTGGTTTGGGTGGCGCGGTGTTCTCCGAGGATAAAGCACGAGCAGAGAAAATTGCGCGTCAGCTTGACGTCGGTATGTCCAATGTGAATACGCCTGCCGGTGAGGGCGCGGAGATTCCATTCGGCGGCGTGAAGCGTTCAGGTTTTGGCCGGGAGCTGGGACCACTGGCGATGGATGAGTTCGTAAATAAGCAGATGTACTTCGTTGCCGATTAAGGCGAGGAAGTACATCTGCTGTTGAGGAAAGGAATTGGAATACTAGAGCTCTGCTAGTGCTTCTTCTTCCTTTTCGCGCTTTGCGTTGGCGCGCTTGTTTTGGAAACGGCGGACGAATGCTGCGACTAGGACCAAGCCCATCAGGGTGTACATGCCAATTGCGATTGGGGAGCCAACCAGGATGGAGTAGTCACCGCCGGAGGACAGCAGCGCGTTGCGGAAGCTGGACTCTGCGAGTGGGCCCAGGATGACGCCAATCATGATTGGTGCCAGCGGGAAATCGAAGTGTCGCATGACGAAGCCAACGAGGCCGATGACCAGGACGAGCCAGAGGTCAGCGATAGCTGCGGAGGTTGCGTACACGCCCAGGGCACAGAACACGGCGATGCCTGGGTAGAGGTAGTAGCGCGGAATCAGCAGGAGCTTCGCCCACATTGGCGCCAGCGGCAGGTTCAGAATCAGCAGGACGAACAGGCCGATGAACAGGGATGCAAGCAGTGGCCAGACGAGGTCGGCGTTGCGCTCGAAGAGCAGCGGACCAGGCTGAATGCCATACTGCTGGAATGCTGCCAGCATGATGGCGGCGGTTGCGGAGGTCGGAAGACCCATCGCGAGCAGTGCGCCCATTGCGGTGCCGGCGGTTGCGTTGCCGGCAGCTTCAGGTCCGGCGACACCGCGGATGGCGCCTTTGCCGAACTGTGGGTCTTTGCGTTGTTCGTCGAGCTTGCGCTCAGTTGCGTAGGCCATGAAAGTTGGAACCTCTGCACCACCGACCGGGATGACGCCGAAAGGAACACCGAAGCTGGCACCGCGCAGCCATGCAGGGAGTGCGTCTTTGAACTCAGCCCAGGACAGGCGGGCGCGTTCGATCTTGCCTTCGCGCACCTTCGGAACAGGCTTAGTCTGCTCGTAAATGACGTAGAAGACTTCGCCGAGGGCCAGGATGCCGACGGTGACGATGATGATGCCGATGCCGTCGAACATTTCGGGGACGCCGCCGGTGAATCGCTGGGCGCCGGAGATCTCATCAATACCGACGGTTGCAACCAAAAGGCCAACAACCAGGGAAATCAGGCCGCGCAGCAGAGAGTCAGACACGACGGCTGCCGATGCAAGGAAGGCGAAGACTGCGAGGGCGAAGTATTCGGCAGGTCCGAAGAGGATGGCAAACTCGGCAAGCTTTGGAGCAAAGAATACAACCAGGGTCGTTGCGATAAGACCACCGGTGAACGCGCCGATGGCGGCTGTTGCAAGTGCCTGCGGGGCTCGCCCGCTCAGCGCCATCTTGTGGCCTTCGAATGCGGTTGCAATAGCTGTCGAACCACCAGGGGTGTTGACCAGGATGGCCATGGTGGAGTCACCGAAGAGACCACCGAAGTAGACGCCAGCGAACATAATGAACGCAGCGGTTGGGTCGAGGGTAAAGGTAATAGGTAGGAGCAGTGCCACGGCCATGGAGGAACCCATGCCGGGCAGAACTCCCACGGCGGTGCCGAGCAGCGCGCCGATGAGGACGTAGACGAGGTTCATCGGCGAGAATGCGTCGCCGAAACCCATCATGAGGTTATTGAGTGTTTCCATGATTAGAAGATGCCTCCTAGGATTCCGGCTGGCAGGTTAAGGCCAAGACCAGCGGAGAATGCGACCTGCACTGCGCAGGAGAACACGATTCCAACTGCGATGGCATTGAGGTATTTCTTGTGGCCCATGGCGACGGAGAATCCGGCGAACAGGAATGCCGCGGAGATGATCCAGCCAACTGGCTCAAGAATCAAAATGAAGACGATGAAGATGACGATGGATGCAGTCAGGGACCACCGGCGCGCGGTGTCGGGGCTGATGCGGGCGTCGCCGCGGTATTCACCGAGTGGGGTGACGTAGCGGGGTTCATCGCCAGGCGATGGCTTGCGAATGGTGTCAATGACCAGCATGACAACCAGGATGTATGAAAGTACAACAAGAATTGAGGGGTAGAATTTTGGCCCTGGTAGTGCCGCCGACTCCGGTACGTCCATTGTGAAGATTCCGTACGTGACGTAGGAGGCGAAGATGAACACGATGGCGGCCATGATCAAGAGGCCATAGCCCTTAAAAGACGGCAGGTCAGGGATAGACGAGGTCGTCTCAGATGACGTCTCTGATGGTGCTGAATTAGTCATGATGGAGGTCCTTAGTAGCCCAACTGTTTCCAAATATCGTCAACGATAATGCGCTCTTCTTCGAGGTTCTTCTCAAAGTCCTCGCCAATCAAAGAGCTATCAGCCCACTGGTTACGTTCAAGAACGTCAGCCCAGGTGTCGGACTCAAGTACTTCGCGCATGATGGTGCGAAGTTCTTCCACGTCTTCGTCTTCTAGTCCTGGAGGTGCAACAACACCACGCCAGTTGACCAGGGATACGTCGTAGCCTTGCTCGATCATCGTTGGGGTGTCGATGCCATCGACAGGCTCTTCTGCGGAAATGCCGAGCATCTTCAAACGCCCTGCTTCGATCTGGTCTGAGAAGTCGTTGTAACCAGAAACCGAAGCGTCAATGGTGCCCGACAGCAATGCGGTTGCTAGCTCAGCGCCACCGGAGTGCGCCATGTAGTTGACTTCCTTAGGGTCGACGCCGGCCTCATCGGCAAGCTGAGCGATGATCATCTGGTCCAAAGAACCATCCGATGATCCTTCGGCTCTTTGCCGAGAATCTCGTCCGCCATGGCCGTGACCCCCAGCCCATCATCGACCGCGACTTGGATGCCGAAATTGAATTCAGCCCCAGTCGCCTGCTCATGCACGACACCACCTCTACCCCGGCGTTGGTGGACATGGCGGCGATGCGCGATACCGTCGCGCGCGAAGGCGGCGACCCGCGCGCCATCCGCCCGCACCTGCCGGTGGAGGTATCCATTGACCACTCGCTCGCGGTGGAGCATTTTGCCCGGCGCGACGCGGCTCGGCTGAACATCGCTGAGGAAATCCGCCGCAACAAGGAGCGCTACCGTTTCCTCAAGTGGGCGTCGAACTCCATGGAGGGTATCCACATCAACCCACCGGGTACGGGCATCATGCACACCATCAATTTGGAACAGCTGGCCACGGTGGCAACAACCGATGGCACTTATGCTTTTCCTGACATGATGCTGGGTACGGACTCGCATACTCCGATGATTAACGGCCTGGGCGTTTTAGGCTGGGGTATCGGCGGTGTGGAGGCAGAGACTTTGATGTTCGGTATGCCCACTACGTTGCGGGTGCCGGAGGTGATTGGTGTGCGGCTCATCGGCAAGCTAGGTGCGGGAGTAACCTCAACGGACCTGGCGCTAACCTTGACCAGCAAGCTGCGAAAGTTTGGCGTGACCGGCAAGTTTGTGGAATTTTACGGTCCTGGAGTGTCCACCTTGAGCGTTGGTGACCGCGCGGTGGTGGCTAATATGGCGCCGGAGTTTGGTGCGACCACGGCATATTTTCCTGTTGATGAAGCCGGCATGGACTACCTCGCGATGACCGGGCGCAGCACCAAGCACATTGATTTTGTGCGCTCCTATTACAAGGAAGCGGATTTGTGGTTTGACCCGGAAGCCAACCCTGAATACGACCAAAGCCTGGAACTGGACCTGGGCACGGTGTTTCCTTCCGCGGCTGGTCCCCGCCGCCCGCAGGACTTGCACAGTATTAATACTCTCGCAGGAGTTCTCGCGGACGTTGAGCCGGAGGCAGAAGCATTTCCGCTGGCTATTGCCTCAACTACCAGTTGTACGAACACCACCGACCCGCGACTACTGATCACCGCAGGGCTTCTTGCCCGCAATGCCCGCGCAAAGGGTCTGACCCCGCCAAGCTGGGTAAAGACCTCGCTGGCACCAGGCTCCCCTGCCGCGGCGAGTTACTTAGAACGCGGTGGACTGCTGGAAGATTTATCCGCCATTGGTTTCGACATTGTTGGCTTTGGCTGCACCACGTGCATCGGTAACTCGGGCCCACTGACTCCGGAAATCCATGAGCAGGAAGGAAAGCCCGTCGCGGTACTGTCCGGCAACCGCAACTTCCCCGGCCGCGTGCATCCGGACTTGGATTATGGATTCCTCATGTCCCCACCGTCAGTCATCGCTTTTGCGCTGGCGGGCAGGGCGGATATTGATATTTCTGCGGAAGCCCTGGGAACAGATAGTGCAGGAAAGCCTGTGTATTTGCGCGATATTTGGCCAAGCCCGCACGATATCGATGAGACTTTTACCAAGGCGATGGCACCCGATGACTTCGGCGCAGATTTCTATGAGGCTTCCAACAACAAGTTGTGGCATGAGATTGATGCACCCGAGGGTCCGCTGTTTCCATGGGATGAAAAGTCCACGATATTGCGCCCGCCGCCGTTTGCGGACCTGGACCAGAAGTCGCTGCTTGGCACCTATGATGCTTACCCGCTGATGGTGCTGGGTGATGACATCACCACCGACCATATCTCCCCTGCCAGCGCGATTCCGAAGGATTCCTTCGTCGCTGACTTCCTCGTCGAGCGCGGCGAAGACCGCGATGACCTCAACGTCTTTGCATCGCGCCGCGGCAACTGGGAAGTGATGGCTCGGGGCGCGTTCTACTCCCGTGCGGTGAAGAACAAACTGACGGATGCGTCCGGAATTGCCATGACCACGCACAGTCCCAGCGGAGAAGAGATGCGCGTGTGGGATGCTGCCGGGCGGTATGCGGCGGAGAATCAGCCGGTGGTCATGGTGGCCGGTGACCGCTATGGCATGGGTTCTTCGCGTGACTGGGCTGCGAAGGTCCAGCGTTTGCTGGGCGTTCGCGCGGTGCTGGCCACCAGTTATGAGCGCATCCACCGCTCCAATCTCATCGGTTTGGGCATCTTGCCACTGGAGATTCCGCGTGACTTCGTGGACTTAGCGCCCGGCGACAGCATCCACATCCAGGCCGATGAGGTTAGCCCGCGCTGCCAGGTTCCGGTCACCATGACCAAGGTTGACGGGTCGACGGTGAGCTACGTTGCCAAGGCAGCCATCGAAACAGGCAACGAAGCGCAGTTGCTTGCCGATGGCGGCGTCATCCCCTCCATCCTGAGCACCGCATTGACTGCCTGATTAAGAACATTAGAAAAGGAATAGGAAGCAATGACTACTTTTACCTCTGATACCTATGATGAGCTGGGCGAAAAGCTCGACTCACTCCCATTTAACTTTGAAAACCTCGGCCTCGTTGAGCACTTTGCTGGGCCAGCAGAGACAGTGAAGGTCGACGAAGATAATCAGCTGCTCAAAGAACTGATGAAGCAGCCCGGTGAGGGCCGAGTTCTGGTGGTTGATGGTGACGAGAAGATCACGTGTGCGCTGATGGGCGGCAACATGGCCAAGATGTTTAAGGACAGCGGTTGGGCTGGCTTGGTTATCGTCGGTGCGATTCGTGACCGTGCTGAGCTGGCTGAGATTGAGCTGGGTGTGCTGGCGATGGGCTCAAACCCGCAGCGCAGTAAGAAAGAGCGTACGGGCAAGGTCGGGGTTACACTAGATTTTTCGGGCGTAAAGGTTGTTCCGGGCGCCATGGTTTATGCCGATTCTGATGGAGTGTTGATAGAGCGATGAAAAGTACACTGACGTGGATTCTTGTAGTACCTGCGTCGGTTTTACTTGGATTGGTCTTTAACTACTTCAATGTTGCTGCCGCGTGGATTCTGGCGGGCATTCTCATCGCGGGCGGCACTGCGCTGGTACGCAAGCAAGAACTGGTGCTCAATAAACATATTGAAAAATCTGGCCGCGGTGTCATCGGTGTGCTGGCAGGGTTACCGCTCGTTGGCGTGGGCATAGGTGAGGTCACGCCCTTTGTGCTGCCGGGCCTGGTGCTTTCAGTTATCACGGTGGCGCTCGGGATTGGTGCCGGCGTCATGCTGGCTAAAAGCGTGAAGGGTATTTCCCCGCAGACCGGTATTTTGTGCATGCTTCCGGGTGGTTCATCCACCATTCCGGTGATCGCGATGGAAACAGGCGCGGACTATCGCTTGGTCGCGCTGTCGCAATATTTGCGCCTGCTCATCGTGTCTCTTTCGCTGCCGCTGGTCACGTCAATTTTCAACGTGCACGCCGGCGCAGTAGCAGAGGAAACTGACACCTGGTGGGGTGCGGTGTTGTTGGTGGTGTTTGCGTTGGTGGGGCCTTACATCGGCAAGCTATTACACTTTCCTGCACCCCATATTTTCGCGCCGCTGCTGCTCACGGTGGCTGCCGGGCAGTTCATTCCGGAAGCTCTTATCATGCCGAATTTTGTGGCCGTGATTGGATTTTTGATCATCGGCTGGTTCTGCGGCGGCGGCCTTTCGGTGCCGGTGCTGAAGATATTCGCGCGCCAGCTGCCCATGACCTTGCTATTTATCATCATCACGATTGCGACCTGTGCCGCCACCGCCCTGCTGCTGACTGCCTGGCTCGACATCTCCTACTTTGATGCCTACCTGGCAACCAGCCCTGGTGGCTTGGAAACCGTCCTCGCGCTCGCGCATGAGGGCGGCTCCAGCCCCGCGGTAGTCAGCGTGCAGCTGATAAGGCTGATGACGCTGCTAGTGCTCGCCGGCTATCTGTCCACCATTATTCGGTGGATTATTAAGAGAGGCCGGGGATAATCGCATTAAGTCCAAGGAACAGCAGCAGTGTCAAAAGCGGGATAGCAATAGTCACTACAGCAATGTCTTTATAGGACAGGCGGTGGGTCATGCCACACACAATTAACATGGTAAGGACCGCTCCGTTATGAGGCATTGAGTCGAAGCTGACCGAAGCCATGGCGGTTACACGGTGCATAAGTTCCATACTGATGCCCTGCTCAGTGGCAAGTTGTGCAAGCTGCTCACCCATTGTCTGCATGGTGATGCTCAATCCACCGGATGAGGAACCCGTAATTCCTGAGATGACAGCAGTTGCAACGGTGGAAACCACCAAAGCATTTTCGCTAAACCCCAGCATATTGTCCTGCACTACGGCGAATACCGCGAGTGAGGCGATTACTGCGCCAAATCCAACTTCGGACGCAGTTGTGAAGCAAGGCAGAATTGCATTCTTGGCACCATCCGAAAACTCTCCAATGGACTGCTTTACGCGGCTTGGGAACATTAACACCATGACAACAATGGCCAGCGCCAACGAGATTGTCGGCCCCCAAACACCCGTAAGTGCCTGAATATCTGTCAAACCAAATTTCTCTTCAGCTAGGTAAGCCGTATCCATTCGCTCTGCGAAGTAGAAGACAAACGAAAAGTTAACGACAATGACAACGAGGATGGGAATCATCCCCAGCAAGCCCTGAGTCATAACCGAAGGATCTGTCTTGAGTGCGGTTGAGGCTTTTAGCCTTTCATCACCCGAATCTGTGCCCTCTCCAAGTCCGGCAGGAGTTTCAATGAAATTGCCGTCGGAATCCATCGGCATAAACTCTTCGCCGGTCTTCTTCATCTGCTTCATTCGATACTCGAGCCACGCGATTCCAGCAATAAGCATCACCGCAGCTGCACCGAGACCAAAATAGGGGGCTGCATAAACATTGGTACCGAAGTAGCTGGTTGGAATCGCATTATGCACCTGCGGGGAACCAGGAAGAGCGGCCAGTGCAAAAGTGATGGTGCCTAACGCAATGGCTGCAGGCATCAGACGCTTTGGGATCCCAGCTTCTTTGAAGAGAGCGGTCGCGATTGGCACGATAGTAAACGCAACGACCCATGCGGAGACTCCTCCATATGTGAGCAATGCCGTCGCGATGACTGTTGAAAGCATGGCGCGTTTCGGTCCGAAGAGCGTCGTGATTCCCTTTGCAAGATAGCGAGCTAGTCCCGTCGAAGTCATGAGGTAACCGAATATGGCGCCGAAGAGGAACAGCGGGAAGTAGCTGATGATAAATCCGCCCAACGCGGGCATAAAAATCTGGGTGTATGAACCCATAATCGGCTGTCCGGAAAAAACAACCGCGATGAGTGCTGCGATGGGTGCAACTACCACAACCGAATGCCCACGATAAGCAAAGATAATTAAGAAGGCTAGGGATATCACCACACCTATTAATGCGAGAAACATTGGAACTCCTGAAATTTTGAGGTCATTACTATCGCGAGCGCATTACTATGGAGCTTTATGACTGCAGATGCCCACGAGCGAATCTTGACGTGCTCGCGTCGACTTTTTAGTGAAAGAACTTTTGCGCAGGTCTCCTTGAAAGACATTGCCCACGAAGCTGAGGTTTCAGTTGCGCTGATTGTGAAGCATTTTCAAAACAAGGACTCTCTGTTTGAAGCGACCGTGGACTTCAGTAATTCGTCAGAGGCCCTTTTTTCAGGGCCATTCGAAGAGCTGGGCAGAACAGCAATTAGAGAGACTCTGACTGCACCGCATAATGCGCCTTACTCCATGGCCCGCATGATCACAGTGTCTACTGGGAATCCTGAGAGTTTGAACGCGATTGGCAAACGCATCCGATCAGACCTGCAAGAAGTTTTGGTCGATCGCATCCGCAATGAGGCGCCGCACCCAAACCCGTCGCCGGAAATCCGCGCACAATCTGCTTTGTCCCTGCTACTGGGACTATCAATGATGAGACGTTTCGCTGATACTGACTTTTTGTCATTCAGCGAAACGTCTCTAGAGAACCATTATTCGAAGATTCTCCAGCACATTGTTAATGGCGAAGCTCATTAATCACTGCGGAGAAATCTAGATTCCCGTGGCCATCTTCGACGAATGCAGCATAAGTATCTGCAGCAATCTTTCCGAGTACGGTATTGGTTCCAGTAGCCTGAGCAGATTCCATGGCCAACTTCAGATCTTTGAGCATCAGAGCCGATGAGAAGCCTGGCTTAAACTCACTATTAGCTGGCGATGTAGGCACAACATCTGGAATTGGCGCGTTAACTGAAAGCGACCAGGAGTTGCCCGTCGCATTTGACACGACATCAAAAAATGCTTGATGCTCAAGGCCAAGACGCTCGCCCAAGACAATGGCTTCAGATAGCACCAACTGTTGAACAGCCAGAATCATGTTATTGCAAGCTTTAACAGCTTGACCATTGCCGCTTTGCCCGCAGTGGGTAATGGAACGGCCCATGATGTCCAGCAGCGGTTTCGCCTGGTTAAATGCTTCTTCGGTTCCGCCGACCATAAATGCAAGTGTGCCAGCTTGAGAACCCGTCACGCCTCCGGAGACTGGGGCATCAACGAACAAGGACCCTTGTTCGTTGATGAGCTCCCCTACTTCGCGAGCATCTTGAACCGAAACCGTGGAGGAATCTATGTAGAGCTTGGCAGTGGAGTCTGACTCCACCAATTCCCCAACAACCTTTTTCACCAAGTCACCATTAGGGAGCATGGTAATAACAGCTTCTGCACCTTGAGCTGCTTCAACAGCGGTGTCAAAGGTTTGGACCCCAGCTTCTTCGGCGATCGAGCGGGCTTGGTCAGATACATCGAAACCACGCGTGGCCAGACCAGATTTGGCTAGGTTGACTGCCATGGGACCACCCATGTTTCCCAGTCCGATTACGGCAACTGTTGAGATTGACATGCTGTGTTCCTTCCTTAGTCCATAACCGGCATGGAGAACTGTGGCCCTGCATTGCTGTCATCCGGCCAGCGGCTGGTCACCGTCTTAGTCTTCGTGTAGAAGCGGAAAGAGTCAGGTCCATGCTGGTTGAGGTCACCAAAGCCCGAGGCCTTCCAGCCACCGAAGGTGTGGTAAGCAATTGGCACTGGAATGGGCACATTGATGCCAATCATGCCCACGTTGACCTGAGTAGCGAAGTCGCGTGCCGCGCCACCGTTGGAGGTAAAGATAGCGACACCGTTGCCGTACTCATGCTCATTCGGCAGCTTTACAGCTTCTTCAAGCGTTTCAGCTCGCACCATAGACAGCACCGGGCCAAAGATCTCATCGGTGTAAATCGACATTTCAGGAGTGACATTGTCGAAGAATGTTGGGCCGGTGAAGAAACCGCCAGCGAGAGATTCTCCCTCGTAGGAAGCATCAGTCATGTCGAGGGTGCGGCCATCGGCAAGCAATTCAGCGCCGGCATCGACGCCCTGCTGGATGTAGTTTTCTACCCTATTCTTAGCGTCCTGGGTAACCAAAGGTCCGTAGTCAGAGGTCTTATCCAGGCTGTGGCCGACCTGGAGTGAAGGGATCCTTGCGACCAATGCATCGCGCAGCCTGTCTGCAGTTTCTTGGCCCACTGGCACAACCACGGACAATGCCATGCAGCGCTCACCGGCGGAACCGAAAGCAGCGCCTACCAAGGTATCTGCGGTTGCTTCGATATCAGCATCTGGAAGAACAATTGCGTGGTTCTTAGCTCCGCCGAAGCACTGTGCACGCTTACCTGTCGCAGCACAACGCTCATAGATGTATTGAGCAATTGGAGTAGAACCGACGAAGCCAATGGCCTGCACGACATCGGAATCCAGCAACGCATCCACGGATTCCTTCCCGCCGTGAACCACGTTGAGGACACCAGCCGGAGCTCCAGCCTCCATGAACAATTCCGCCAACTTCACTGGGACGGAAGGGTCGCGCTCTGAGGGCTTGAGAATGAACGCGTTTCCCGCTGCAAGTGCCGGTCCGGCCTTCCACAGAGGAATCATCGCTGGGAAATTGAAAGGCGTAATGCCTGCGACAACGCCAAGTGGCTGACGCATAGAGTAGGTATCGATGCCAGCCCCGACTTCACTGGAGTACTCACCTTTGAGCTGATGTGGAGCACCAAGAGCGAATTCCAAAACCTCAAGTCCACGCTGAATATCTCCCTTTGCATCTGGGAAAGTCTTTCCATGCTCAAGAGACAATGTGGTGGCAAGGCTGTCCATGTTCTCATTGATGAGCGAAATCCACTTCATGATGATGCGAACACGCTTCTGAGGGTTCAGCTTGGCCCACACTTTTTGTGCTTGAGCCGAGCTTTCAATGACATGATTGATGTCGTCCACATTTGCCAGGGCAACCTCTGACTGTGGCTTGCCCAGAGATGGGTTTAGTACCGGCTGAGTCTTTCCTGACGTGCCGTCGTATGCTTGGCCGTCAACATAGTGCTTGATGATGTTCATGATGGTAGACCTTCCTCTGATCGATGTAGGACTCACATTAATGAGAGTCGCCGCACTAAACACGCAAAAATGTGTCCCATAACACCATTCACCCCCCCGTTGACCCGCCTAGCTGCATAGTACGATTTAAGCAGTGGGTGTACACCATTCACTTAATATCGTGGGAGGAATTCGGACGCAATGACGCCAACACACGGGCAATCACGCAAAGACTGGGAAGCCGACGTCATCCTAAATGACGGCGGGATAGCTTCACTGCGCCCCATCCGCACAACGGACACCGAAGAGCTTCGGCGATTCTACTCACGAGTCTCCGATCACTCGAAATACCTGCGGTTTTTCGCGGCCCATCCTGTCCTCACTGATGATGACATCAACCTGTGGGTCAACACTGACGGCTATGAGAAGGTCACTCTAGTAATGCTCGAGCGTGACAACATCATCGCCGTCGCAGGCTATGAGTTGGTGGATTCTTTCCTTCCCGCACGAGTTGGTGATGTGTCCTTCTTGGTGCAAGACTCGCACCATTCGCGGGGCTGCGGGAACATCCTGCTGGAGCATCTTGCTGAGATTGGCCGCGAAGGCGGCATGGAACGTTTCTATGCAGAAATGCTTATGACCAACCGTCAAATGGCCCAAGTATTCATTCGTGCCGGTTACTCTGCATCACCAGAACTTGAAGATGGGTTCTTGACCGTCGACTTCACTATCGAGCCAAACACTAAGTCACGCGAAGTTATGGAACGACGTGAAATGAGAGCAGAGGCTAACTCTATTGCTCGTATTTTGAATCCAACATCGGTCGCAGTAGTCGGCTCAATTGATGGGGTTGGATCCGTTATCCCTTCCCTCGTCCAGGGCAATTACCAGGGAAAACTACACATCCTCACGACAAACTCAAGTGAGGACTTCGCCGTTGAATCCCTGGAAAGACTTGGCGAGGATATTGACCTGCTGTTAATTGAACACGCTCCAGGAAACTTAGCTGCCATCATGGCTGCGGCCGCACAACGCAATGCCAAGAGCATCATTGTTGTCGCTAGCAGCTATAACCCGAACTTGTCCGCGAGCGATAGCCGCGAATTGGTGCTTACTGCGCGTGATTTCGGTCTGCGCGCATTAGGCCCTGCAGCGCTGGGTGTAATCAATACGGATGCGGCGGTAAGACTGAATGCGACCCCTGCTCCCATGCCACCGGCCGGCAGCGTGGGTATTTTTACTCAGTCGGCCGGTGTCGGCACACTCGTGCTTTCTCGTGCCATTGAACGTGGACTTGGAATCAGCTCATTCATCGCCGCCGGATCTTTCGCCGACCTCACCGGCAATGATGTTATTCAATATTGGGGCGCGGACGACAACACCTCAATTTGCCTGCTCTCCTTAGATTCCATTGGCAATCCCCGAAAATTCTTCCGAGTGCTACGGCGCCTCGCGCTGGAAAAGCACGTGGTGGTTTTCATTCCATCCCGGGCCCTCAAGTCTGCGCGCTATTATGCTGACGATGCCCCATACGAGTTGGAAGACGTGGACCCTCGGGCGTTGGACGAAACCATCCGTAATACCGGATCCATGGTCGTTACTCGCCGGGAAACCATGTACGATATCGCCCACTTGCTCGCCCTTCAACCGCTACCGCAAGGAAACCGGGTAGCACTGATCTCCAATAGCGAGGGTCTGACCACCCAGATGGAACAAGCCGCCACCAGGTTCGGACTAGATCCACGCCCTGTAACGGTGTACAAGTCACCCATTGAAAACATTGCTGACCAAGCGAAACAATCTATTGCAAACCCTGAAATCGATGCAGTCTTGGTTGTCGTTGTCGAAGTTGGCTCTGGGCACATGCTCAACCGCGTAAGTAAAGAGTTAGACGAACTCGCTGCTGCAACTCAAGATACTCCACTCATGGGATCCTTCGTGGGTTTTAGACAGCCAGACTTCTCTCCCGAGAGCTTACCCATTTTCGACACTTATGCCGATGCATTGGAAACACTCCAAATCATATTGAGCAATGAAAACAAGCGAAGCGACGCCCGTCCACACCCTAACGACGAGCTGGTTGAAGGCAATTACGCCAAAGCGCTGCACACTGTGGAAGAGATTTTGCGCCAATCTCCAGATGGACGCTGGGCAACGGATGCTGAATGTGCAGCAATCTTGGCCGCCTATGACATCAATGTTGTCCCTTGGTTCGCGGTCAACACCGTGGAAGAAGCAATCATGGCCAGTAAAGATCTGGGATGGGATGTGGTCCTGAAGTCTCTAAGCCCCATGGCGCGAGGAAGATCAGAATGGCCTGCGGTTATCCGCCATATACGCGATGAACACAGCATGAAAGAAGCTTGGAATACCTTGCGAGAAATGGCGGTTGAGCTTGCGTTAATTGAGGATTCGAGCACCGATATCTCGGTTCTAAAACCAGTCGTTCAAGCTAATGCCACAACAGGAGCGTCTTTGACAATCCGAGGCGTTGAAAGCACCGTAGTGGGTCCAATAGTCTCTGCGGGCATCTCCGGGATTACAAATGATCTACTCAAAGACATGGCTTGGCGAGTTCCTCCCATTCGGCGAACCGATGCTAGCTTGATGCTCAATTCACTAGCGGCAAGCCCCTTACTCACTGGATACCGTGGCGCAAAGGCATCTCAGATGTCCACGGTGGAAGACCTAATCATGCGCCTAGCGCGTCTCAAAGATGACATCAGTTCCATCGTGGAAGTGGAGCTAACGCCGGTAATTGCAGGCGTAACCTCCACCCAAGTTGTTGGTGCAAAGATGCGTATTGCCCCGCTAAACGCCCGGCGTGATCCCCTCGCCCGTGCCTTTTCGAAGTAGGTAGGTAAATCTTGAAACTCGCATTAATTGATACGGACGAGATCCACAACTACAGTCTCGGAACCGAGCACCCCATGGGGCCAGACCGCGTCGATGCTGCCCTGGCCCTCTCGCAACAGCTCGGCATACTGGATGCCTTTCAGATTTCCCAACCAAACGTGGCGACTGATGAAATCCTCGAACTCGTTCACAGCAAGGCATACATCCAAGCTACGCGCACCAATCACCCAAACCCGAAGTTTGGAATTGGCACAACAGATAATCCAGTAGTACCGGGGCTATCCGACGTTGCGGGGCGCATTAGCCGTGGAACTCTCGATGCCACACGCGCTGTGTGGGAAGGCACTGCCGACCGTGCAGTTAATCTTGCAGGGGGCTTACATCATGCATTCCCGGATTCAATGTCAGGCTTCTGCATGTACAACGACGCCGCAATAGCCATCACGTGGCTACTTGAGAACACAAATATTGAAAGAGTCGCTTATATCGATTTTGATGCACACCATGGTGATGGAGTGGAAAAGTTCTTCTGGGATGACCCTCGCGTGTTGACTATCTCCGTGCACGAGTCCGGGCTATATCTCTTTCCCGGAACTGGGCATGCTCATGAAATTGGTGGCTCAAATGCTGCAGGAACTGCTATCAATATTGCAGTATCGAAGAACGCTGCCGATCACGAGTGGCTACAAAGCATCCACGCGGTTGTCCCCGCTGTACTTCAGAAGTTCGCACCAGAACTGATCATCAGCCAGCATGGCGCTGATCCCCACCGTGATGACCCACTAACAGACTTGACTCTCAGCATGGATGCAATGGCTCTGGCCTATCATTCCATGAGTTCCTGGGTGGATCAGTTTGCTGGCGGAAAGTGGGTCGCATTAGGAGGTGGCGGCTATGAGCGCGTCTCAGTGTCTAGAGCTTGGACGCATGTACTGGCAGCAGTCAGCAAGCAGCCGGTCGATGCCACCACGAAGGTCTCAACTGAGCTCTTGATGGGTGATGAAGGCATCGACCGGAGTGCTTTGGAAATTTTTAGTCCCACTCTGGTCACAACCAGCCAGCCGAGTCCTGCGCTGATCGCGACTTCACGGGCAGTATTTCCCTATTGGGGCCTGCAGCCCTATGGCTAAACGAACGCAGAGACGCCCGTGATGGCACGGCCCACAATGAGGGAATTGATTTCGTAGGTTCCTTCATAGGTGTACAAAATTTCCGCGTCATTCATCATCTTGGACAGCTCATAGTCTGTAAGAATTCCATTGCCACCTCCAATATTGCGGCCAGCGGCGGCCGATTCACGCGCCAACCGCGTTGTGGTGGCCTTGGCTAAGGCGGCATGTGGCATTTCCAATTCGCCAGCTTCTTGCTTCCTCGCGATTTGGGCCATCATCGATAACGACACAGTGGCATTTCCGAGAATTCGAGACAACGCTTCCTGGATGAGTTGGAACTTTGCAATTGGACGCCCAAATTGATCGCGCGAGACTGCATATTCCCGCGCCTTATCAAATATACCCAACTGCAAACCTGCACCCTGCCAAGCAACCCACGCACGGGAGCTGCACAAAAAATCATTTGTATTCGCGAATGATTCTGCACCTGGAATGAGATTGTCATGTGGAATCACCACATCCTCGAAGTGGATATTGGCATTCTGCATGATGCGCAGCCCCATTTTTCGGGAAATTTTCTCTGCAGATACGCCATCACGATCCATCTCAACGATGAACCCTTTCACCGCATTATCCTCGGTATCGCGGGCAAAGCAGATCGCGAAATCAGCGAAAGTTCCACCACCAATCCAGCGTTTTTCGCCATTGATCACCCATCCGTCCTTGGTACGCTGCGCGGTAGTTGCCAAACCCCCTGCGATATCAGATCCATGATCTGGCTCGGTCAAAGCAAAACAGCCAAGCTTTTCAAATGAACGCAAACCCTCCAACCACTTTTCCCGTTGAGCATCGCTTGCCAAGGCATCAATCAGTGCAACTACCAATTCATTATGAATACCAACGAGCGCAGAAATAGAAACGTCCGCGCGGGTAACCTCTGCATACGCTAGACCACGGTAGAGGCGTGAGGTTCCAGAGAGCGCGATCTCACCAAGACCAAATTCTGCCAGCCTCGGGAGCAATTCAAATGGGAATTCTTCACGGTCCCAGTACTCTCCTACTGCTGGGCGAATTTCAGTCTGTAGAAACTCGTGGAGCTTTTGCAGGCGTTCTGCCTCTTCGACGTTCAATTGATCTGCAACACCAAGGATATCTGCATGCGGAAATGGAATATCATGGAACGAATGCTGCGTCATATCTTCAAGATTTATAATCGGGGGCATGGAAGTACTCTCCAAACATTACGCGGCTAGAGCCCATCCCCTAGCCTATACAGTACGATTTACCTAAGTACCGTACACGTAGATTTCTTCGTTGTCGCCACTTTCACAATCTTTATCAATCAATCTCTAAGGAACTACATGTCCTCCAAAGCACCACTCACCCCTCGCCAGCGAGAGCTCTTCAACTCACTACTGCGAGACTTCCTGGAGGAAGGATTCGAGTCGTTCACCATCGACAATGCAAGCAAGCGCTATCACTGCTCAAAGTCGACCATCTACGGCCTAGGTGCGACTCGAGACGAAATTGTGTCACGCATTCTGGTGAGCTATTTCAAGGAAGTTACAAGGCGAACAACACCAGACCTCGACTCCATAACGTCATATAGCAAGGCTTTTACCGACTATTTTGACAATATTAAGGAATCTCTTTCCGCAGCTAGCCCCAAGTTCATGCAAGATCTTGCCAAAGACCCGGTCGCACATGACATCTACGCAATCAATACCCAAGCCGCGACGCGAATCATCCGCAACTTATTGGAGCGCGGAGTCGAATCCGGAGAGTTCTCCATCGATTCCATTGAGATGACCTCGCACGTCATCCAACAGTCGATGGACAGTATCCAACAGGGGGCATTTTCCGACATTCTCGAAACCCAGGAGGCCTACCCTTACCTCGGACGACTAATACTCAACGGCGTAAGCAAAAAATAATTTCCTCGAATATCGCTAGAATTTACTTCCACTTCGAAGTATAGTTACTTAGGACACACATCACAGTCGGACGTGATACGTAGCTAATCAGACAAATTTTGTGCCGAATCTACGGGTTGTGTCCTTAATCTAGCTTGAGGAGTCTCATGAATCCGGTTACCGATCAATTCCTAGCAGCGCGCGACTTTCTCGTGGACAACCGCGAAAACTATCAAAAAGCAGTCAATGAATTTGAGTGGCCACGGTTAGATTCATTCAATTTCGCAATCGATTGGTTCGACCACCTGGCAACGCAGCCAGAATCCGAAAATCGTGAAGCAATCGTCATCAATGAACAGGACGGAACGAGCACTCGTCGTACATATAGCGAAATGTCTAAGCGCTCCCAACAGTTAGCGAATTGGCTAACTGTCCAGGGAGTCAAGCGCGGGGACCACGTCATGCTGATGCTCAATAACCAGCTTGAGCTCTGGGAGACCATGCTCGCATGTATCCGTGCAGGTTTTGTTCTCAATCCCGCAACCGCAATGTTGGGCACTGATGATCTTCAGGATCGTACTGAACGCGCAGAGGTTTCATGGGTCATTGTTAATGATGACGACGCTAAGAAGTTCCAGGATGTATCCGGAGACTTCACAGTCATTCAGGTTCAAGATGGTGAACCAGCACAAACCTCGCACCGCACCTTGTACTACTCCGACTCTCACAACGCTGCCGTTGAGTACACTCCAACACAAGAAACTCGCGGAGACGAGACCCTCCTGCTTTACTTCACTTCAGGCACCACTTCAAAGGCCAAACTCGTAGAACATACCCATACGTCCTATCCAATTGGCCATCTGAGCACGATGTATTGGATTGGTATTGAACCAGGTGATGTCCACTTAAACGTTGCAGCCCCTGGATGGGCAAAGCACGCTTGGTCAAACTTCTTTGCACCCTGGATCGCGGGAGCAACAATCTTTATTTACAACTACTCCCGCTTTGACGCAGCAGCGCTCATGGCTCAAATGGACCAAGAGGGAGTAACCAGTTTCTGCGCTCCACCAACAGTGTGGCGCATGTTAGTGCAAGCAGACCTCTCATTAATGAAGAAGCCTCCAACGAAGATCGTGGGCGCTGGCGAACCCCTCAACCCTGAACTGTTCAATGCCATTAAGCGTGGTTGGGGTGTAGAAATCCGTGATGGCTTCGGCCAAACGGAAACCTCTGTGCAAATCGCCAACACCCGTAGCGAACAAGTCAAACCTGGTTCCATGGGTAAGCCACTCCCAGGTTTCGACATTGCACTGATTGATCCAGCAACCGGAGAAATCGGCGATACCGGTGAGATTTGCATCAAGCTGGATCCTCGTCCGGTAGGTCTCTTCAGCGGATATGTGGCTTCCCCTGAAAAGAATGATGAAGTCTTCCGCGAAGGCTACTACCACACCGGCGATATCGCAGAACGCGATGAAGACGGATATATCTCCTACATCGGCCGCTCTGACGATGTATTCAAGGCTTCAGATTATCGTCTATCGCCATTCGAGCTAGAGTCAGTAGTCATTGAGCACGCAGCCGTTGCAGAGGTGGCAGTTGTCCCATCCCCGGACCCAATTCGTCTGGCGGTTCCAAAAGCCTATGTGGTTCTCGCCAGAGGATTTGAGCCTGATGCTCAGACCGCCGAGTCAATTCTCAAACACTGCCGTGACGGTCTCGCGCCTTATAAGCGCATTCGACGTCTTGAATTCTTCGAGCTTCCCAAGACTGTCTCCGGAAAAATCCGCCGCGTAGATCTGCGTAAACGGGAGAACGAGATTCATGCTGAAGATGGTGGTGAAAAGAAAGCATCCACCGAGTTCGCAGATTCTGATTTTCCAGCGCTAAAAGGCTAGAGTATTAGCTTAGTCAGAAAAGCAGCAGCCAAGGAGGAGACTATGTCACCACGTTCCGCGGCTGCTGCTTCTTTCGATTCCATCGCCGAGGGCCACCGTCAATGGGAGAAGCATCATTCCATTGAAAGTGCGGATGGAATTGCTGTTTTATCTTCCGCGGCACGTATGACCGAAATTCTCTTCCAGGGTGCAGAGAGTGTTTTAAAGCCGTACGGAATCACCTTCGCACACTTCGAGCTTCTCACCATGTTGGTCTACTCCCGCCGCGGCGGGTTACCCATGTCTAAGATTGGCGCAAGACTTCAGCTGCCGCCGGCGTCATTGACACACACGGTATCGAAATTGGAGTCTGCGGGTCTTGTTGAGCGCAGCCGTGATCCGAAGGATAAGCGTTCAACACTCGTCAGCATCACGGATCAGGGCATTGCGCTTTCAAGCACTGCCACCCCAGCGCTGAATGAGTATTTTACTAATTTGCCAATGCACGAAGCCGACCAAGCTTCTGTGCGCCGCATTGCTGCGGACCTCAGAATCCAGGCCGGCGATGAAGTACTAAATAACTTTAGGAATTCTTAAAGTTCGCTTCCCGCTTTTCTGAGAAAGCTTCCATACCTTCTTTTTGGTCTTGCGATGAAAACAGTGCATGGAAAGTACGTCGTTCGAACAGTAGTCCCTGAGAAAGGGACGTTTCATAAACTGCATTGACCTGTTCTTTGATCATCGATGTGGTGATTTGTGACTTTGACGCGATTAAGCTTGCTGTCTCGAGAACCTTGTCTAAAAGCTCATCTGGAGCGACGACCTGCGCCACTAATCCGCTGCGCTCTGCTTCTGCAGCATCCATCATGCGGCCAGTCAGGCACATTTCCATAGCCTTGGCTTTGCCTACTGCACGAGTAAGGCGCTGGGAACCTCCCATGCCAGGTGTGACTCCGAGGTTTACCTCTGGCTGGCCAAACTTTGCTTTCTCACCAGCAATAATAAAGTCACACATCATAGCCAGCTCGCAACCGCCACCCAACGCATATCCGTTGACGGCAGCGATGATCGGCGTGCGCAAAGCTACAAACTGATCCCAGTTTGCGAACCAGTCCGCCTTGTACATCTCAACACCAGTCTTAGACGACATTTCTTTAATGTCAGCTCCAGCAGCGAAAGCTTTCTCTGAACCAGTCAGAACAATCGCACCGATGGTTTCATCTGCATCAAATGCTCGGGCTGCTGCGATGATCTCATCCTGTGTGTCCATGTTCAAGGCGTTCAGCGCCTTCGGGCGGTTGAGGGTAATGAGCCCTACATGCTCACGAGTTTCAACGATAATGTTGTTGTATTCCATGGTTCTGCTCCTTAAAAATTCGGTCCGATGTTTCCACGACGGTCTAGTATTGCCACGACGGCGCTTGTGTCTACCTCTTCAAGGCTAGTATGGCTCCATTTCGGATTTCTATCTTTTTCAATAATTTGCGCTCTCACGCCTTCTAAGAAGTCACCGTCAGTACGCATGTTCAGTGACATCCAGTACTCCGTTGTTAAGGCGTCCGGCAGAGTACTGACGGATGCTCGATCAAGAAGGAGTTCAGTTACTTTCAGGGACAGTGGCGGATGATTGCTGATCTTCTGTTCAGCCTTAACTGCCCAGTGCTCCTCTGGATTATTACGTGCCAGAATTCTTAATCGCTCGAGCGTATCTTCCACACTGTCAGCTGAGTAAACATCAACCATTTCAGCACGGTCCCCGGGAAAACTCTCTCCGGGCTCAGAAGTGAACTTCTCAATCTCTGTCACATCACCTGAAGATGAAAGTGCTTCAGTCAGTGCATCCAGCTTGTCGTCGGTGACGTAGAAGTCCGCAAAACCCAAGTCAATCGCTTCTGCTGCCCCCACATGCACCGATGTGTAGGCCAAATGACGACCAAGTCGGTCACGCGATTTCGCCAAAACATAGGAGCCTCCGGCATCGGGAGCAAATCCGATTCCTACTTCAGGCATTCCCAGACGAGTTGTATCCGTCGCGATTCGGTGTGAACCGTGGGAGGATACGCCCACTCCCCCACCCAGCACAATGCCCTTCATGAGCGGGACATAGGGTTTCGAATACGTAGCAATCAGGTGATTTAGCTCGTATTCCTCTCTAAAGAAAACTGGCCCAACTTCCGCATCTGCATATAGCGCAGCAATATCACCACCAGCACAAAAAGCACGGTCTCCAGCGCCTCGGACTATGACCAGAGCAACGCTGTCATCACTCTCCCACGCTTTGAGAGTCTTAGTCATCGCCCGAATCATATCCAAGTCCAACGCGTTAAGTGCCTTCGGGCGATTCAATGTAATAATGCCAGCGTTACCTTCTTTGGCAGTTTGCACAGATTCTGTCATTGCAATTCTCCTTTAATTCCGTTCCATAAGTAGGGCTTCGCCCTGCCCGCCGCCACCGCATAAAGCAACGCCAGCCTTCTCTGCTCCATTAGCCAAGGCATGTGCGGCATGGACGACAAGGCGAGCACCAGAAGCTCCAATGGGGTGCCCCATTGCGATCGCTCCGCCTTGCAAGTTCACTGAGTCAGGATCGATCTCTAGTTCTTTGGCGGAGTGAACCACGACCGCAGCAAAAGCTTCATTGATTTCAATAATGTCTAGTTCTTCAACCTCCCATTTCTGGCGCCTCAAAGCTGCTTTGAGAGCATTCGCTGGTTGCGCCTGCAATGAACTATCTGGTCCCGCGACCTGTCCGACAGCGCGCAATGTCGCTAAAGGCACCCAGCCTTTTTCTTGTGCTTTACCACGTGTGGTCAATACGACTGCCGCTGCTCCATCAGAAATTGGTGAAGCATTTCCAGCAGTAATCGACCCATTTTTCTCAAATGCAGGCCGCAATTCTCCTAATGACTTCGCTGTGACTTGGTCTCGAATACCTTCGTCTGCTCCGACAACATCTTTGCCTTTTCGATGCTCTACCTCGACTTTTACTATTTCCTCCGAAAAGTCTGCGGCCAAGGCCCGCTGATGTGACAGTGCCGAGCAATGGTCTTGTTCTTCCCTAGTCACGGGGTACCGGTCCGCATACTTCTCAGACAGGCTTCCCATGGAAATTTCCAAGTCGGCAGCCCGCAATCCATCATGATCCATATGATCCAGCATGGTGGTTGGTCCGTATTTGTGACCACCTCGTACACCTGGCAACAAATGCGGAGACTGCGACATCGACTCCATGCCACCAGCAACGACAACTTCAGCTTCGCCTGATCGAAGTAGTCGCGCAGCGTCAATGATTGCGCTAAGCCCAGAGAGGCACACCTTATTTACGGTCGTGGTGTGTGCGCTGGCTGGTATGCCTGCTCCGAGGGCTGCTTGCTTTGCAGGATTCTGGCCAACCCCTGCCTGCAGCACCTGCCCCATAATAACGGCGTCAATTAGTGACGCATCAACACCGCTTTTGTCTAAAGCTCCACGTATTGCATAGGAGCCTAACCTTGTTGCCGCCAAGGAGGAGAGCCCACCCAAGAGCTTTCCAAATGGCGTTCTTGCTGCACCAACGATGACTATGTCTGTTTGTTTCACCGGTATCCCTTTGACAGTCGGAAGGACATTCACGAACAGTACGTTACAAGTGGCAATCGTACACCGAAGAAGTGAACTGCGTCATCGATTTAGCGTTTAGAGTTCTTGAGTTTAAATAGCGTGACTGCTGCCATATAGTGGATCCGTTGGTGGGGTAAAACATATCATCACTGAAATAACTTTGGCTTAATTGCACAACAGCAAGGAGCATTCATTCAATGTCTGAAACGCAGGTCTCTGAAGCACCTGAGACAAAAGGCACCAAAGGCTCAGTGAATAGGTCTTGGACCATCACACTTTTCGGCACCGCAGTCGGTGCCGGCATTTTGTTTTTGCCTATTTCTGCCGGTAGTTTCGGCTTCTGGCCTTTGCTCATCGCCACGGTACTCATTGGCCCAATGACCTACTTTGCGCACCTCGCGTTCTCGTGGATGATGAGCTCTTCTCGTCTGCAAGGCGAGGATGTTCTGGTAATTCTGACGGACTACTTCGGTAAGAACGCCGGCATTGTCATTGCGATTATTTACTGGTTCACGTTCTTCCCCGTGGTGCTGATTTACGGTGTCAGTATCGTCAACACCGTTGACAGTTTTGTGGTTAACCAGCTCGATGGCCCGTCCATCTCCCGTTGGGTTTTGGCTCCGGTACTTGTTGGTTTGATGACTCTGGCGCTGGCTTTCGGTGACAAGATCATGCTGATTGTCGCGCAGTTCGTGGTCTACCCACTGATTATTGCTCTGGCAGTGGTGTCTTTGTATCTGATTCCGCAGTGGGACTTCGCATCATTTATGGAAGCCGGACCAAAGGACGCCGGCGGCATGGTCAGCGCGATGATTCTGATCTTGCCGGTGCTGGTCTTTGCGTTCTCCTTTGTTGCTGCTATTTCCCAGTTCGTGCTCGACATGGAAAATGAGTACGGCGAGAACCACGGCAAGCAGACCACCAAGGTCATCCGCAATGCTGCTGTCTTGCTGACTGTCTTCACCATGTTCTTCGTTTGGTCCAGTGCACTGGCCATGGGCGCAGATGGCATGGACACTGCTAATGAGCAGAACCTGCCAGTCCTGTCCTACTTCGCCAATGTCACCGGTACTCCATTCATGGCGTACATGGCACCAGTTGTGGTTATCTGTGCGATTGCTTCTTCCTACTTTGGCCACTCATTGGGCACTGTTGAAGGCACTCGATACTTGGTGAGACTGGTTTTCCCATCGGCTAAGAAGATCTCAACCCGCAAGATGGACCTGTGGGTTTACCTGTTCATCTTCATTGCCACTTCCATCGTCGCGGTGATCAACCCTTCGATTCTGGACATGATTTCCGTGGTCGGCGGTATCTTCTTTGCACTGATGACGTACCTGCTGCCAATGTTCGCGATTTACAAGGTGGATGCGCTGAAGAAGTTCCGCTCCCGCAAGACCAACTACTTCGTCATGGTGATGGGTGTACTGGTTCTTTTCGCAACTATCTGGGACATGGTTTCTTAAGTGCTTAAATAGGGGGTATGACTGACAAGAGCAAGACCCTCTCATCCTTGCGATAACGGCCTGCCCGACCGGTATCGCCCACACCTATATGGCGGCAGAAAACCTCGAAGCTGCCGCCGCGAAGCTGGGCTATGACATCAAGATTGAAACCCACGGCTCCATCGGCGTCGAAGGTCACTTCACGCCCGAGGACATCAAGAAGGCCGACACAATTGTCATCGGTGCTGATACCGTCATTAATAAGGAGAGGTTCATCGGCAAGCGGCTGGTTGCCACCGGCGTTGATGAAGCCATCAAGTCTCCAAAAGAGCTCATCAACAAGGCGCTGAACGCATCCACGTTCACCCAAGAAGCCAATGCCGAAGCCAGTGATGAGGAAGAATCCTCCAATCCAGGCTTCGGAACCACGCTGTACAAGGCACTGATGAACGGTGTCTCCCACATGATCCCCTTCGTGGTCACCGGTGGTCTTCTCCTCGCACTGTCGCTCTCTATTGGCGGCACCGCCTCTGCCGAAGGCCTGGTCATCCCGGAAGATTCTCCATGGATGATCATCTCTCAGATTGGTGAGCTGGCCTTTTCTCTGATGGTTCCGGTGCTTTCTGGCTATATTGCCGTCGGCATAGCGGATCGGCCAGGCCTCGCGCCCGGCCTAATCACAGGCCTTATCGCGGTCAATGGCGATCTCTATGGCTCGGAAGCCAACGCCGGCTTCATTGGCGGTATTGTCACCGGTATTTTGTCCGGCTACATCGCTCTGGCCATTAAGAAGGTTCCGGTGCACAAGTTCGTGGCACCAATCTGGCCGATTATCATCATTCCAATCATCACCACGTTGGTGGTTGGCCTGCTGTTTGTCTATCTCATTGGTGCACCGATTGCATCGCTTTTCGATGCCCTGACGGTCGCACTCTCCGGAATGCAAGGCACCTCCACCCTATTTTTGGGCGCACTGCTTGGCGCGATGGTCGCTTTCGACATGGGCGGGCCCTTCAACAAGACAGCGTTCCTCTTCGGCGGTGGGCTCATCGCTGCTGGTAACCCACTTCCAATGGGTATGGTCGCAACAGCCATCGCGGTTCCACCAATCGCGGTTGGTGTGGCAACGCTCCTGCGTCGCGCCTGGTTCAACAAGGCTGAAAATGACCCGGGCATCGCTGCCCTTTTCATGGGCTTCTTCGGCATTACAGAAGGTGCTATTCCACTTGCCGCTGCGCGTCCGCTGCAGGTTATCCCCGCCAACGTGGTCGGCGGGGCGTCGCCGGTGCACTGGCCGGCTTGTTCAGCGTTGCCGATAACGTCATGCACGGCGGCCCCATCGTCGCCGTCCTCGGCGCGGTGGACAATGTCTTCGGATTCTTCATCGCCATGATCGCAGGCATTGCGGTCAACGCCCTGCTGATCATAGTGCTGGTGGGTCTTTCCAAGAAGAAGGACAAACCCGAGGGTAATACAGCAAAAACTGAATCTGACCATGATGTCTCTGGTTCTCCTGTAGCAACGAAGACTCGCACTGAAACTGCCCTGATTGCTGATGACATTGTGTTCTTGGATGCAGAGTTTTCATCTCGCGATGATGCAATTGCAGCGTTAGTAGGCGCCGCTGCCGAGGCAGGACGAATCACCAATGCCGATGATGTCGTTGCCGCAGCACTTGCCAGAGAGAAACAACACTCCACCGGCGTTGACCATCACGTGGCTATCCCGCACGCTCGCAGTGCTGCTGTTTCTAAGCCGACGCTCGCATTTGCCCGGTTGAGCGAACCAGGCGTGGTGTGGGCTGAAGGTGAAAAACCATCCCGGTTGATCTCCCTCATCGCAATGCCGGAAGACGCCGGCAAGGCACACCTCAAGTTGTTGTCCAAACTGGCTCGGCACGTGATGAATCAAGAGTTCCGCGAAGAGCTATATGCAGCAGCAACACCAGCAGATGCAGTTAACAAGATTAATTCTGTGGTGGTCTAGAGCTGATCTCCTTGTACTGTCGGATGAATGAAAGCCGCCCGCATTGCCAGTGCCCTAGCCCTCGTTATTATTTGGTTTATCATCGCTGGATTAGGTGGACCCACCTTCGGGAAAATCTCCGATGTCAGCACGAATGATAGAACCACGTTCCTCCCGGCTAGCTCTGAATCCACCCAGGTTAGTGAGCTAACCCCAGAGTTTTCTGATAGCCAAGGGATCCCGGCGATTATTGCGGGCGAAACCAGCGACGTTGGAGAGGTTGATCTCACCGAAAGACTTGAATCCACTGAAGGGGTCATACAGGTAATTGGCCCCACCCCTTCAGAGGACAGTCAAGCGGTCCAGTACATCGCGCTGATTGATACAGAATCAGCCGATGCCACGGAGGTCGTGCAACTGCTGAGTGATGAAGTCACGGATGACGGCTTCTACGTCACGGGTCCTGCCGGTTTCAGCGCGGACTTAGCCAATGCTTTTGCTGGTATTGATGGCATATTGTTGCTCGTTGCGCTAGCGGCCGTTCTGGTTATTTTGATTGCTGTGTACCGCGCAGTGCTGCTGCCGTTCATTGTCATTTTGACTGCCGTTGGCGCCCTCTGTGCCGCGATTGTGGTGATTTATTACATGGCTAAGGCGGACATCATCGTTCTAAATGGCCAGTCCCAGGGCATTTTGTCTATTCTAGTAATCGGCGCAGCGACGGACTATTCCCTGCTCATGGTGGCGCGTCAAAGAGAAGAGCTTCAAAAACAGGAATCTGTTGCAGATGCGCTGAAGTCATCATGGAAGGCATCGTTCGGCGCAATTACCGCGTCGGCTGCCACCGTGGCTATTGCCCTACTGTGCCTGTTGGTCTCTGATCTAAATTCCAACCGTTCACTTGGCCCTATTGCTGCAACCGGCATTTTCTTTGCCTGGGTTGCCGCACTCACCCTGCTTCCGGCGCTGCTTTATTTGTTCGGTCGCGCATCTTTCTGGCCGGCCAAGCCGAAGTTCACCGGGGAGCTAACTTCAGAGCAAAACGCTCACAAGTTCTGGTACAAAGTCGCTAACTTTGTACAGGGCTCCCCGCGTAAGGTCTGGGCTGGCACTCTAGTTTTGTTGTTCTTGGGTGCCGCATGGGTACCGCTTCTCAATGCCAATGGCGTGTCCAACTCGGATATCTTGTTATCCGATACGGAGGCAAAACAAGGCCAGGAAGTACTCAATGAGCACTTCGATGCCGGCTCTGGTTCCCCAGCCCAGATTATTGCGCCGGAAGAACTTGTCGATGAAGTCACTGGCATTTTAGAAAACCACTCTGAAATTTCCACCGTAACCCTGACGTCTGAGTCAGGCGCACCGGCAAATACTCCGCCAATGAACCTAGAACCAAACGTGGTTGATGGCAATGTTTATGTGCAAGCTACGCTCAACCAGGAGGCTGATTCCCTTGAAGCACAAGACACCATCGCGCAGCTGCGCGAGGAATTCGATGCACTCGACGGTGACGTTCTTGTCGGTGGCGAATCCGCTACCGCACTGGACTCGAATCGCACCGCGGAGCGTGACCTTCGAGTAATTGTGCCGCTGGTTCTCGCCGTCGTGCTACTTGTTCTGATTGTTCTGTTACGCGCCGTGTTGCTGCCGTTGCTGCTTTTGGGTGCCACTGTCGTAAGCTTCGGCGCGGCCATGGGTGTCTCCGCACTGGTCTTTAACGGACTTTTCAACTTCCCGGGCGCAGACCCAACCGTGCCGCTCTATGGCTTTATCTTCCTGGTAGCGCTGGGTGTTGACTACACCATCTTCCTTATGACCCGTGCGAAGGAAGATACACCCAAGATGGGCACACGCAGAGCCGTTCTGCACTCGCTAGCTGTGACTGGTGGTGTGATTACTTCCGCGGGTGTTGTCCTCGCGGCGACCTTCGCGGCCCTGGCGGTTATCCCATTGATGTTTATGGTGCAGCTCGCGTTCATCGTGGCCTTCGGCGTCTTGGTAGACACCTTCATCGTGCGTACCCTGCTGATTCCTGGCCTCGTACTCGAAATCGGCCCAAAGGTGTGGTGGCCGTCCAAGCAGCGTCACGAGGAAAGAACCGACTAAAACTCTGGCTAGCAGAAAAGCGGGAGGGCGACTGGTTGAGGTCGCTCTCCCGCTTTGGCTATGTCGCCTACCAAGTTCAGTGCTTCCACAAACAATATCGGTTTGGGTATAACCGAGTAGCATTTCAGAGTTCCGCCAATCGGAATCTCTTCGTTCAGTCGCCTCTGCGCCAACTCAAAGTCGCTTCTTTCTAGAATCTAGTCCTTAACTGGAAAATTCGACAAGAGTACGAGAATTGAACATTTCGTACTCTACGACGGGAATATTTCCAAAAGTAGGGTTGGACTAGTGGTCTTTCCCTAAAAGCTCTAGGTGGTTAAGCCAAGCCAATTCCATACGGGTATCCACTTCAATTAAGGAACGACTCGTTAGTTCCTCAAACTTGGAAATGCGATAACGCAACGTGTTTTCGTGCACAAAGAGCGCCTCACTTGCTTTGCGATAGCTAAATCCTGCTTCAATGAATGACCAAACTGAGTCGAGAAGCATCGCTCCCCCATCGGGTTCGTCTGCCAGAGGCTGCAAGAAATTTGTTTGAACCAATCGCTCAATCGACGGCATGCCTGGAACGGCGAGACGCCAGGACTGAGAGCGCACATCATGCCACCCGAAGGATCCCTTTGGCAGCGAGTCTCTGACCTGAATTGCCTCTGTCATTGATTCCGGTAGCCCACTCAGAGTACGCGGATCACCTACGGCGAATAGCAGATTGGGATGGCTCGGACGTACTGGACTTGCGGGAACAATCGCAGCAAGAAGCCCATCAAACTCACCGGCAACAGCGGGAGAATCTCCCGTTGAACAGGCCCTTTCCACCAGGTCCATCCATTCCATTCCGCCATCAAATCCGACGATAACCCGGTATTGAGATGTTGAGTCAAGTGAAAGATTGCGGGCACGATTTACAATCGCAATTGTGTCTGGCTCAGAAGAAAGCAACAGCATGATTAGTTCATTCTTCTCCGACCTACGGTGCATAATCTCCCCCGCAGAGTACTGGCGATAATCACGTGCGACAGCTGTCATCAGCTTCTCGCTCATAGCCCAAAACACTTCCAAGACCTCTAAACGGTCATCAAATGGAAGACCCATTTCGCCTGAGTATTGCTTGAATCTGTCCTGCGCTGAGGCAAGCGTCAACCGGTGCCCACGCATTACCGAGTCAACACCGATATTCTGCCCAATCCTGCGTGTGACCACCGATTCCAATGGCAGGCTAGAAGTCCAGTCCGGTACGGTCCCTAGCCCGATCTGGTCCAACACAAGATCGATAATCTCGCCAACAGTATTGACCAAATCCGACCGCTCAACATGAGCATATTCAGGCATTTCTTTGTAGATGCGATTAACCGCAGAAACTACTAATTCTTCATGCTCGAGCTTTAGTCGCGACAAGACCGAACTAATAGTGGAGTAATGAATATCATTCATGGAGCTAATTGTAGAAAATTACAAATCGTTTTGTCAGAGATTAGAACTTTATCCATTGAAGACATTTGTGTCTCACGTCATAGTTGTCACATCGGCAAATGCGAGCCGAATCTCCCTTCCCCCACACCCCGATACGCAAAGGTTGTCCAACATGACTCAAACGATTCGACCGGCTCAGGAAGCAATCCAGCCCGAAAGGACGAAGAAGCAGAAGCGCAAAGCATTCATCGGCGCTATCGCTGGGCACCTAATTGAATGGTACGACTACGGTGTTTATGGCTTCGTGGCCGTCTATGTCGGTACCGCATTCTTCGCAGCATCCACACCAGCGATCGCACTGTTGTCATCATTTGCAACTTTCGCGCTCTCCTTCTTTATGCGTCCACTCGGTGGACTTGTATTCGGTCCACTTGGTGACCGCATTGGCCGAAAGAACACGATGGCTCTCGTCATGTTCTTGATGTCAGGATCCACCTTCGCCATTGGTCTCATGCCGACCTATGCATCCGTCGGAATCTTTGCTCCCGCACTGTTGATTCTCGCCCGCTGTCTCCAGGGACTCTCCGCTGGCGGTGAGATCGGTACGGTTACTTCATACGTCGCTGAATTCGGCGGCGAAAAGCGTCGCGGCCTTGCGACTTCCCTGCTGATGACGATTGCGGTCTCCGGTCTTCTCCTTGGCTCAATTGTCGCGAATGGTCTCGCAGCGATCCTAGGTGAGACAGCGATGCAGGAGTACGGCTGGCGTATTCCATTCCTCGTGGCTGGACCGCTGGGTCTAATGGCTGCGTACATTCGTTCACGACTCGAGGATTCAGCACAGTTTGAAGTCATCTCTAAGTCTGGATTCCAGGAAAAGTCTCCTATTCGAGCTTGTTTCGCATGGAGCCGTAACTTGCTTCTGGTCGCATGCTCGATTGCGCTCTTGGCATCCATGTTCTACATGATCCTCACCTACGCATCCACTTACTTTGTGAACACGTTGGGATTCAGCACTTCGACCCGATTCTGGTTCATCACCGCTGCTGGTTTCACCGCTGCGTGTCTCATGCCGCTCGGCGGGTTGCTCTCGGATCTCTACGGTCGACGTCCACTGCTCATCTCCACGTCGGCCCTGACCATCCCAGCATTATGGTGGTTCTTCACGTCAGCGCCTGGTGCAACCCCAGGCTCAATTTTCCTACCGTTCATGTGCTGCGCAGTGCTGTTCGGACTCTATTCTTCAATGCCATACGCAATCATGACCGATCTGATTCCTACTCAGATTCGCGCAACTGGCATCTCCATGGCCTACAACATTCCAGTAGCAGTATTCGGTGGCTCTGCACCGTTCATCGCAACCTACCTGGTCAATCTAACCGACGATATTCGTACTCCAATGTACTTCTTCATTGGTACAGCGGTACTGTCACTCATTTCTTCCATCGTCATCTCTCCTCGCCACTACCAAGAGGTCAAGGTTGCAGAGAAAAATCTGCTCGACCGCATCGCGGCACATAAGGCAGGTGACCGCGAAGACGAAGTTTCCCCTGAAGTTACTCCTCCAGTGAAATAGTCGAAACTCACTCAGTCGCCCTTCAACACATTGCGCACAATTTCTGCAACGTGTTGAGGGGCGACTCCCGTGCCCTGGTCGATGTGGGTGCGGCAGGAAAAGCCGTCGGCGATGACGGCGTTGCCTTGGGCGCCGGCATCGCGGACTTTGGGGAAAAGCTCGCGCTCGCCAAGAGCCATGGACATCTCAGCGTGGCCCTTCTCAAAGCCCCAGTTACCGGCAAGACCGCAGCAGCCGGTTTCGATGTCGGATTGGGAGACGCCGAGGGCATCGAGAAGCTTGGCGGAATGTTGCGGGTCGCCGAGTGACTTCTCGTGGCAATGTACCTGGGTTAGCGCGCTGATATTCGCGGGCTGAATCTCACCGGAATCGACCTTTTCTTTGATGAGCGGCGCGACGAATTCCGCAAACGAGACAGTGGATTTGGCTAGTTGGTGGATGGCGGGGTCATCGGAAAGCTCTGTTGCCTCGCCTTTCAACATGACGGTGCAGGAAGGCTCAATGCCGATCACGGTCAAGCCACGATCCGTGTATGGCTTCATCACCTTGGCGGTCTGCTTGAGCACACGCTGAGTCATGTCCAGCTGACCGGTGGAATGCCAGGTCAGCCCGCAGCAGACAAATTCCTGGGGAATTTCCACGTTGAAGCCGAGTGCTTCAAGGACCTCGACCGCAGCAGTCGCCGGTGAAGTATCCAGTGAGGCGTTGAAAGAGTCTGGCCACAGGACCACAGTTTTGGTTGCCTGGTTGTTGCTACGCTTCTTATGCCACTTGCGCAGGGAGGATGGCGCGAAACGGATAAGCGGGCGTGAGGTGTCCAAGCCGCCGACTTTCGCGATGATGGTCTTGAGAACCGGCGTGCGCATGGACATATCGATTATGCGCGGGAGCAGCGGAACCTTGTGGGCAATGTGGCCCAGCAGCGGCAGCCAGCCCATCATGTAATGCGCCATCGGACGTATTTTGCCCTTATAGTGCTTGTGCAGAAACTCCGACTTGTAGGTGGCCATGTCCACGTTGACGGGACATTCAGAGGCACACGCTTTGCACGATAGGCACAGGTCAAGAGCCTCGAGGACCTCCTCGGACTTGTAACCATCGGCAACGGATTCACCGCGGAACATCTCAGACAAAAGCCGCGCGCGGCCACGGGTAGAGTGCACCTCATCGCCGGTGATCTGGAATGACGGGCACATGGAATTTTCTTCCGAACGGCACGCGGACACGCCCACGCAGCGGTTGACGGCGTTAACCATTGAGCCGCGGTCATGGCTGAACTTATGCACGGGAGTCAGCTCAAATGTGCGCTGACCAGGCGCCATGCGCAGACCCTCGGTGACCTCATCCGGGTCCACCAGGACGCCGGGGTTAAACAGGCCATCCGGATCGAGGATGTTTTTGAACTGTTTGAACAGCGCGCGCATTTCTTCGGAGTACATCCGGTCCAACAGTGCGGAGCGGGCGCGACCATCCCCGTGTTCACCGGACAGTGAACCGTCATAGGAAGAGACCAGTTCGGCGGCTTCATTCATAAACTTGTTAAAGATTTCGATTCCCTCTTCGCTGCCGAAGTCGAAGGAGATGCGCACATGCACGCAGCCTTCGCCAAAGTGGCCGAAGGGGATGCCGCGCAGGGAGTACTTGTCCATCAGCGCGTAGAGATCCCGCAGGTAATCGGCAAGGTTCTCCGGTGGAACGGCGGAGTCTTCCCAGTTGGGCCACGCTTCCCCACCGTCGGGCAGGCGTGTGACCACGCCGGCGGAAGCTTCGCGGATGCGCCAGAGCTCGCGCATTTCTTGGGGATTTGAAACAACAACTGAGTCGACGGTGGCCACGAACGCGGCGACGGTTTCAGCGAGTGCTTCGGCTTCTTCCAGACTATCGCCGCCGACCTCGCAGTAGAGCCAGCCGCCGGCCGGAATACCTTTGCGGTTGCCAGGCAAATTGCCGCCGGCTTTTTCCTGGCCACGCTTGCTGCGCAGGGCGTCAAGGAGGTCACCGCCCATTCCTTCGATGGTGGCAACGCCAGGAAGACGCAGACGTGCGGCCGCAGATGCGGCGTCGTAGACAGTCTCAAAAGCCAGGACTGCCAGGGCTTTCACCTTGGGCACCTCAACGAGCTTGACGGTCATCTTGGTGATGACACCAACGGTGCCTTCAGTTCCGGCGATGGCTTTGGCGGCATCAAAACCATGCTTATCCAACAGATAGTGCAGACCGTAGCCAGAGACTTGCCGCGGGAAGCGGCCGAGTTCGGTGTCGATGAGGTTGGCATGGGCATCGACAAGCTGATGCAATTGCTTATCGATGTTCTCGTCGCTAACACCATGGGAATCGAAGGTAACCTCTTCTCCGTTGGCCAACATGATGGTGACTGAGACGAGGTTTTCGGCCGCAGTGCCATAAGCAACTGAGTGCGAACCGCAGGCATTGTTGGCCACCATGCCGCCGATGGTGCAGCGCGAGTGCGTGGAAGGATCGGGGCCATAAGTCAGGCCGTGCTCGGCAACAGCGTCGCGCAGCGCGTCGCAGACAACGCCAGGTTCGACCGTGGCCGTGCGGTTGTCCCCGTCAATATCAAGAATGCGGTTGAAATAGCGCGAGGTATCAATAATCAGGCCTGTGCCGATGGCATTGCCCGCGACTGAAGTGCCGCCGCCGCGGGAGATGATTGACCACCCGCGTGCCTTTGCAACTGCGATGCCATCGCGGATGTCCTCAACCGACTTTGGTTCAAGGACCGCCTTGGGGATGCGCCGGAAAATCGACGCGTCCGAAGAATAAGCTGCGCGCGTGGTCATATCCTCGCGCATGCCCGTGCGAGCAATCCGTTTGAAGACGCTGGGATCAATCCGATCAAACTTAAGAGTATTAAGGGGAGCCTCAGGTAGATTAACCATTATCGCTATCTCAACTTTCATCGAAGATGACTGATTCTTGGACATCAGCGTTGAGTAACATGTTACATACAACGGACACAATTATAATAGGAATCAGCATTGGATTTTCGAGCAAACTTTCACGCTTCGGGCGTACCAGAACAGAGTCAGTCTCTGTCATCCCAAGTCATGGACTTTGTACGCGATTCAGTTCAGTCAGGAGAGATGGACACCGAATCCTGGTATTCCGTGTATCAACTTGCTGAAATGCTCAAGATTTCACGCTCCCCAGTACGCGAGGGGCTTTTAAGACTTGAAGAGGCTGGTCTAATCGAATTTGTCCGAAATCGCGGATTCCGAATCATCAAGACTAAGCCTGAGGAAGTTTCTGAAATCTTCGCGTTGAGGTTAGCAATTGAACCCGCCGCGACATCGCGCGCGGCTAAATTGCGGACCCCCGAGCAAATTGAAGACATGAACAAACTGTTATCACTCATGGTGCAGGCTTCTGAGAAAGCTGATGAAGCAGCCTTCTTCCATTGGGATCAACTATTGCACGAGCAAGTGTTAGCAGCAGGAAGATCGAAACGCGGTGCAAAGATCCTGGCGCAGCTTCGCGCTCACACCAGGATCCTGTCAACATCCACCGTGCGGCAATATCGAACGCTGGATCAGGTGCACTCCGAACACGTCCCCATTATTCAGGCCATCGAATCACAGGATTCAGAACTTGCCTTTACAACGATGTCAGAGCATATTACGGCAACCGGGAAGCTACTTCTGCGCCAAGCTATCGCAGCCAATCGCAGCCAATCGAATCATCCCGATGATTCCAGCGAATTACCAAGCCTGGAGTCAGAAGTTGAACGAATTTGGAACCTCTTCGCGTAGTATTTCGCGTTATTCCTCTTCTGTCGGCTTCACCATATCTTTTGAGTAGTTCAACACGAAAGCGCATACCGCACAAGCCGTCGCACAGCTAAATACCCAAGGGCTCAACCACTCATTTACACCCGTAACGGTCCCACCGGAGGCTGTCACGATTCCAAAAGTTTGGATAATGACGATTGCAGCTCCTCCGATTAGGAAAAGCACCATAAACACATAAAACAGCACCTGGAAGAATTTAAAGACTGATTTCATTCCTGATTCCTTATCTCTCACAATTTTCGCTTAACTTGCGGGTACGTAAATCGGTAGCCATTCCATACCAACCACCCAGGCCAACGCCATCATTGGAAGAACGAAATAGATGATGAGCGGAACAAACATCTTTGGCGGATCTGCATCTGCCATTGCAGCCGACAAGTAGATAGGAGCGCCAACAGGCGGTGATGCTCCTTCCGTAGACGTACACAGCAGCACAACAACAATTGCCAAAGTTGGATCCAAACCGACAACAGTAAGAGCAGCAACTGCCGGTGCACCAACGGCAGCAGCTGTCGCGGTCGACGACAGTGGAGTTGCCACAAGCACTGCCAAAATCGCAACCGCAATAAGCATGATCCAGCGAGGCAAATTCATAGAGTCGAGAAGACCGGAGAGCTGGCCGCCGACTCCAAGCTCTTCCATGATTGTCGCAGCAGCCAAGGCTGCGAACAATGAAATTCCCACCGTCGCAAACTGGTGTGAATCACGTCGAAGCTGCGCTTTGAACTGAATATTGTTCAAACGAATGCGGTTCGCACCTTCAATCAGCGCAATCGCGGTAATAAGAATCGGCACCCAAACAATAATCGAGATTGCACCAACGCCGTCTTCCCCGATAATGGCTTCTTTCCCAAGGTATCCAGCAAGCGGGCCAATCGTCAGAAGTACCGGGATGATGATCCCCAAGAAGATTGAAGGCGAACGCCAGCCTTCCTTCCATGCTTGCGAGAATGGTTTCATAGACTCGTGCGGAGTCGCTTCGATCTTGAACTTTCGAGACCAGTAGAACACTACAAGCATGCGATACAACACCGCGTATGCTCCACCACACGCCAAGGCAACATACACCGACGATGCGGATGCACCAGATGCAGCTGGTAGTGCCAAAATAATGAACATAGTTGAGTTTGGCGGCAGTGCAACGCCCAGACCCGAATTGCCCGCAACCAAGGTTGCAGCTCGTTCCGATGACCAACCAGTCTTTTTCATCCATGGAATCGTCACCGATCCAACGGTTGCCGAGTTACCTGCCGTCGAACCAGCGATCAACCCGATCATCGCGGAGGACAATGTAGAAACGTAAGCTGCTCCACCGCGAAGTCGTCCAAAAATGGAATTCAAAATTTCGATTAGTCGGTCAATAAGTCCCGTGGCTTGAACAACGATTCCCATGAACACGAATGCCATGCCCGCAAAGGTAACTTCCGACTGAGCAGCCGTAACCAATGCGTTGCCCAAAAGCTGCGGCGCATCAGCGCCACCTAGAAGTGCCGTAGCTAAAAGAGCTACGACAAGAGATTCAGAAATATCTCTTTTGATAACTGTGTTCATCACGACTGTTACCGCGATGAACACAAGCAGTGCTGCAATACCCATAACCTGCCTCAAAAACTTGTCCGTCAGTGATTGGAATCACGGTAGCATGTTACATGTCACTACACGCGGGAACTTTGCAAAAAGTTTTTGAGATCACCAAAAACACTGGTCATCTAGGCAATAATTTCAGATGCCAGTGTTTCTGGATTGGTTGTTTTAGTCGTTAGAGGAACTTAACACCCTGCGCGAGTGGAAGTTCACCGGAGTAGTTGACGGTGTTGGTGGCGCGGCGCATGTAGGCCTTCCATGCATCGGAGCCGGATTCGCGGCCGCCGCCGGTTTCCTTCTCACCTCCGAAGGCACCACCGATTTCAGCACCGGAGGTACCAATGTTGACGTTGGCGATACCGCAGTCGGAGCCAGAAGCGGAGATGAAAATCTCTGCTTCAGAGCTATCCTGGGTAAAGATAGCGGAGGACAGTCCCTGTGGAACGGCGTTGTGCAGGGCGATTGCTTCATCCAGGTCAGAGTAGGTGATGACGTAGAGGATTGGAGCAAAAGTCTCATTGTGAACGATGTCGGTTTGTTCCGGCATGCGCACCACGGCTGGTTCGACGTAGAAGGACTTCTCGGTATCGTCGACGATAACGCGGTTGCCGCCGACCAGTACTTCGCCGCCTTGTTCCTTCGCGGTTTCCAAAGACTTCTGCATGCCCTCATATGCGCCCTCGTTGATGAGTGGGCCAACCAGGACGGACTCATCGCGTGGGTCGCCGATGGTTAGAGTCTTGTAAGCAGCGACAATATTGTCCACCAGTTCATCCGCGATGGACTCGTGCACGATAAGGCGGCGCATGGTGGTGCAGCGCTGGCCAGCAGTGCCGGCGGCAGCGAAGACGATACCGCGCAGAGCCAGGTCAAGGTCAGCGGATGGGGTGACAATGCCTGCATTGTTACCGCCGAGCTCCAGCAGGTAACGGCCGAAACGAGAGGCGACGCGAGGAGCCACTTCGCGGCCCATGCGGGTAGAACCGGTGGCAGACACCAGTGCAACGCGTGGGTCATCCAGCAGAACTTCACCGACGTTGCGGTCGCCGAGGATGAGGTGGCTGATGTTCTGGTCTTCACCGCACTCTTCAATCGCACGGGCGAGCAGTGCATGCGCGCCAAGAGCAGACAGCGCACACATCTCCGATGGCTTCCACACCACGGTGTCGCCGCAGACCAGCGCGTTCGCGGTGTTCCAGGAGTAGACCGCGACTGGGAAGTTAAACGCGGAAATCACGCCGACCACACCAATTGGGTGCCAGGTCTCCATGAGACGGTGACCAGGACGCTCCGAAGGCATGGTCTTGCCGTAGAGCATGCGGGATTGTCCCAGTGCGAAGTCGCAAATGTCAATCATTTCCTGGACTTCGCCTTCAGCCTCAGAAATGGACTTGCCGGCTTCAACCTGAACCAGAATGCCCAGGTCATGCTTGTGCTCTGTAAGCAGCTCTCCCCAACGCTTCACCACATTGCCACGCCGTGGCGCTGGGACTTCGCGCCAGGACTTGTAGGCTTCATCGGCAGCCGTGATCATCTCAGTGGCCTGCTCTTTCGTGGTGCCCTGAATGGCGAAGAGGTCCTCGCCAGTCAGTGGCGTGCGGGTCTGCAGGTTACCGCCGCTGAGTTCGCCGGTGTAGCCGCACGCCGCAAGTGCGTTCTGGATGGTCTGAAGAAGCTGGTCATGAGTCTGAGTAGCCATGGAAAATATTTCCTTTCGAAGGTTTTAGAAATGTTGGGGGTTTAGCTTTGAAGGGCTGGGGTTGGGTGGATGGTTACTCCAAGTTGCTGCGCTGCGGCTGACAAGGAGGCCTCTTCCTGGGCTTTGTACAACTCGTAAGGTTCGACGATGTCGCGGCCAACAATCTTTGAAAGCGTGTCAAGGTCATAGTCCGTTCCTTGCTGTTCATTGTCACGAGTACCTTCATCTTTCAGGTTCGACTGGAAGATGCCCGCCGCCGAACGCGGCAGGAAGTCCTCGTAGACGATGGGCTGGGCGGTGAGCACACCGGAATCGATAAGCTGCTCTGCGTCGTACTCCCCTGGCTCAGCGCTACTTGTGACTTCATAGGTGAAGTAGCCCAAGCCCTGCTCACGCAGGCCCTTCTCTGTGTTGGGAAGGTTTTCTGCCCACACCTCGCGGGCAAGTTCCACGCGGGTCTTACCAGAGCCTGCAGCAAGTTTTTCATCCACCTGGGTGTTCATGGTGTCGTAGAGTTCGCGACCCTGCGGGGTCAGAGCGATGCCGCGCTGCTCTACCTCGCCGAAGCGCACGCGCAGCGCGCCTGGACCAACGGTGCCGTCTGCGAACTTAAACATGCGCTCTTCATCGAGTGCGCGGAAAGAAGTCTGGCGTAGCAAGATGTCGGGGCCATCCCAGTCTGGTGGGCCTTGGATTTCATCAATCATGGTGATGCCGCGGGCTTCCATGCGGTTGTACAAATCATCAATGTCCAACACACGCGGGGTGAGGTGGTTGATATGCGTGTAGCGCACGCCGCCGATATCAGAAGCAACCGCGGAGATCGCTTCTAGCTCGCGGTACCACTGCTCATCAATTGGCTCATCATTGAGCTCAAATGCTGCGGTAGCTAGCTCAATGAGCTTATCGGCATCGACTTCTTCGAGCCCCTTGCCTTCTGCGGCCTTGGCGGCCATTGCCACCAGTTCATCAGAGAAGATGTGACGCTCAGCTATGTAACTTTGCAAACGCTCTTGCAGTTCGGGACTGAAAAAGCGCGGGTCATCTGCCGCCAGCATGGAGGTAAACACACGGAAGGGGTTCTTGGCCAACTCATCCTTGTCAGTTGGGCGGAATGCCGTGGACACCACTGGGACCGAAGACTTGGAAGCATCACGCAGGTCATAGAAACCCACTGGGTACATGCCGAAACCGGCAAAGACCTGAGCTACCTGGCTCATCTCCTCTGGGGAGCCGACGCGGATGGCGCCGTGGCGCTCTGCCGTGACACGCCCGATGCTGCCCAGGCGTTCTGCCTCCGCGCCCATGGTGTCCATGAAGTCCGTGTTTACTGCCTCTGATACCTCCACCAAAGTGGTGTAGGCAGGGACTTCGGTTCCGTACATATCTGACAGACTGCGAGCAAAGCGAGCGCGAAGTTCCCATGTTTCTTGAAATACCATTGAAATTCTTTGTTCCTTTTACTATTTAGATGATGTTCTTTTCAATGACTGATTTGAGGTCTTGATCAAATCGGGCGGTGGAATAGCCGTCATGGGGAAGGAAAGATTCCCGGCCCTGAATTATGTCGGCGGCAAATTCGCCGGCAGCGGGGCCTTGCAGGAATCCGTGCCCGGAAAATCCAGTACAGTAGTAGAAACCGGTCACGCGGTCAGATGCGCCGATAATCGCGTTGCGGTCGGGAGTGTTTTCATAGAAACCCGCCCAGCCGGAATCCAGCTGTGGGTTCTGAAGTGATGGTGCGAATATCTTCGCCGCGGAATTGAATGCGCCGAGCCATTCAAAGCTGTAATCGCGGTTGAAGCTTGGTTCTTGTGGGTGGGAAATTCCCAGCAGCATGCCGTTGTAGTAGTTGTGCATGTACATGGTGGTGGACAAATCTAAGGTAAACGGCACCGTGGGGTGCGCTTGTGGCATCTGCGTGGTCAGCCCGATCATGCGGCGAACGGGTTCAACAGGCAAGGTGTGCCCGGCCATCTCACCAATCTTTGCAGACCATGCGCCGGCTGCGCACAGCACCTGCTCGGTGCGGATGGCGCCGCGTTGCGTAGTGACTGATTCGATCACCCCGCCGGAGGTAGAAATATCCAGGACTTCGGTGTGGTCCATAACCGTAACGCCAAGGGAGATTGCCGCGCGCATGTAGCCCTCGACCGCGGCTGCCGGGCAGGCATAGCCATCATCGGGAGAAAGTGAACCAGCAAGAATTGCCTTTGGGTCAATGAAGGGATTGACCTCAGCGACTTTCTCCGGGGTGATCATGGAAGAGTTCACGCCCAACTCATTCTGGGTGGCGGTTGCTTCTTCTAGGTTTGCCACTTCTTCTTCGGTGCGGGCCAGGAAAAGGTAGCCGACTTTCGCCAATTCAATGTTGGTACCAAAGTCTTCTTTCCAGGTGCGGAAGGAATCCAAGGAACGCTTGCCTAGGATGACATTCATGGGGTCAGAGAAGTTTGCACGGACTCCGCCCATTGGCTTAGCAGAGGATCCTCTGCCCACTTCGTGTTGTTCCACCACAACAATGCCGGTGACACCACGGGACGCTAGGTGCCAAGCAGCACTCATGCCCATGATCCCTCCGCCGATGATGACAATGCTGGCAATCTCTGGTTGCTTCTGCGCATAGTTCGGAACTAGTGGAACTTTAACGTCAACCACATCTTCCTCCTTTCACACCCAGTGGTCTAAACCACTCATGGCCGGTTATCTGTTATCGATAACTCTAACCCTAGGATTGTGATCGCGCAATAGAATGGAGAAACAATATTAAAAACCCTCACCCACCTGCACTTTAATGCCAGTGAGAGAGGGTTGAAGGGGCGAAAAGGACCTAAGAAGCAGGCGGATAATTCTTGGGGCGAGCGTATTCTAGGTGCTTCAGCATGAGCGCGGCAGCCTTTTCAGGGTCGCGTTCTTGGACCGCTTTCGCGATATCGACATGCTCCCGCGCTGAATGCTGCAGACCTTGACTGTCTTTCAGATAGCGATACGCACCGTTGACACGGGACTCATCACGCAGGTTAGAGATGGTTTTTGACCAACGTGAATTGCCAATGGAATCTACCACCGCCATGTGAAAGTCATGGTCAGCGTTGAGATAAGGCAACGCCGGATCTTCCCGAGTGGACGGCAAGGCCTCGATGGAACGCTGGGCAAGACGCACGATATTTTCAATTGCTTCAATGCCGATGTCGCGGGTGGCAGCCTGGCGCGCGGCTTCAACCTCAATAAGCACGCGCATTTCATAAACCTCATAGCGGTCATGCTCGGATAGCTCCACCACCCGAAAGCCGCGGTTGCGCACCGGCTCAAGTAGGCCGATAGCAGCCAGCGCCATCATCGCTTCACGCGCGGGCGAGTTAGAGATCCCCAGGTGCGAAGCCAAGGAGTTCGCCGAATAAATCTCACCGGGCACCATGATGCCGGAAAAGAGCAGTTGCCTAATGAGGTTTTGCGTCGATTGCTTCAACGTTGATTGACTCAGCGCGGACTCGCGCCCGACCTGTTCAATCCGCTTGGCCCATTCATCACCAGGTGCCATCTTAAGCCACCCCTTAACTCTGATTGTTTCTAACCGGTTCAATCCTAGCCAGGCACAGGCAGTTGATCCTGCATCAATCTAGGAACTTTTAGCCCCAAAAGAAGAAACTTTTGCCAAACGCTTCACTTATGGGTTATCGATAACATACCATGTAGCTCACGTCGCAAAACCCTATGCATTGAAACTCCCATCGTTTTGTGACAGCGGATGTATCCTCGCCTTATCAACCGAAAGGACCTGAGTTGAGTTCTTCATTAACTACCCACTTCCTCGCCCAAGATGCCGGTGGCGGCATCGACGGCGCTATCCAATCGGTCTTCGGACCCTTCGTAGAGTTCCTTGAAACGGCGGTCTTCTTCTCCATCCCGGTTCTCGGCGCGGATCTCCCTCTCGTGGTGGTCTGGCTGGTTGCAGGCGGTGTATTCTGCAACGTCTACTTTCGCGTACGTCCGCTAAAAGACGCCAAGCAAGCTTTCCGCGTTGTCCGCGGCTTGATGGCCAAGAAATCAGACCCAGGCCAGGTGACCAGTTTCCAAGCCTTTGCCACAGAGCTCGCCGGCACCGTCGGACTCGGCAACATCGCTGGTGTTGCCGTCGCCATCACCATGGGCGGCCCCGGCGCATCCTTCTGGATTGCAGCCGCTGGTGTGCTCGGTATGGCGGTTAAGCTCGCTGAGGCCACCTTGGGCCAGATGTTCCGCCGCGTCAACGATGACGGCACAGTCGCCGCTGGTCCGATGTACTTTTTGGAGTACGGTCTAAAATCCATCGGCAAGCCAAAGCTCGGTATCGGCCTGGGCTATTTCTACGCCATCGGCATGGCGCTGGCCGTAATGGGTGCCGGCAACATTTTCCAGGCCAACCAGGTTGCCATGCACCTGACTGACATCACCGGTGGTGAGGACAGCTTCCTCTACGGCAACGGCTGGATTATTGGCGTTGCCATTGCCATCCCGGCGGCAGTTGTACTGATTGGTGGAATTAACTCCATCGCCAATGCAACCAGCCGCCTGGTCCCAGTGATGTCTGTAGTTTATGCCGTCGCTGTGTTTATTGTTCTGGGCTTTAACTTCTCTGAAATCCCGAACGCATTCGTGCAGATTTTCCAGGGCGCATTCACCCCTGAAGGTATCTCCGGCGGCGTGCTGGGCGTGGCGATTATTGGTATTCAGCGTGCACTGTTCTCCAACGTGGCTGGTGTTGGTACCGCGGCTCTTGCCCACGGCGTGACCAAGAACCGTCGCCCCGCTGAGGAAGGTCTGGTTGCCGCATGGGAGCCATTCCTGGACTCCGTCATTGTGTGTACCCTGACCGCTGTTGCCATCATTGTTACTGGTGAGCACCTCAACACCGGCGCTGACGGCATTACCCTGGCTACTAACGCTTTTGCCACCGTCTCCTACGGTTTCACCTTCGTGCTGACCGTCTGCATCGTCTTGTTTGCATTCTCCACCGTGCTGTCCTACTGCTACTACGGCCAGCTCAACTTCGGCTACATCTTCAATGACAACAAGCGCGCAAAGCAGATCTACAGCGTCATCTACATCATCATGATTGTTGTTGGCGCATCCGTTTCCCTGGACACCGTTGTCCGCTTCTCCGACGCCACCTTCTTCCTGGTTGCTATCCCTAACCTGCTGGGCATCTACCTGCTGGCCAAGCCTTTGCGCAAGGAGATCTCTTCATACCGCAAGGCTACGGCCGGTGGTGAAATTGAACCGGTTCCAGAAAGAGACCGCGTGAACTTGCTGGATAACGGTTCCCCTACCAAGAACATTGACTAGAAAGATCTCTCCCCCATGTCTCAGACCAAATCTGCCATTGCCCTTTTCGCCGGCGCCGCTACTTTGTCCCTCTCCGCTTGCTCCTCCTCTGATGGCTCAGGCGATGGCCTTCTCGGTGCCATCGAATCTGGCAATGTCATCCTTGGCGTGAAGTTTGACCAACCAGGAATCGGCTTGCGCGAAGGCGATGGTTCCTTCACCGGCGCGGAATCCGATATCGCGACCAAGATTGTGGAGACCCTGGCCGAAGAAAACGGCTGGGATACTCCAAATATCGAGTACCGCGAAACCCCCGCCGCGCAGCGTGAGACTTTGCTGCGCAATGGTGAGGCGCATCTGATTCAGGGTGGCTATTCGATCACTCCGGACCGCATGGAGATTGTTGATTTCGCAGGACCGCTGCTGCTCACCCACCAGGCCTTGCTGGTGCGCACGGATGACTCCTCCATTCAATCGCTGGATGATTTGGACGGCAAGATTTTGTGCTCCACCACCGGTTCCAAGCCTGCGCAGCGCATCAAGGAAGAGATTCCGGCGGTGCAGTTGCAGGAATATGACACCAACTCCAGCTGCATTGAAGCGCTCTCACAAGGCAACGTGGATGCGCTAACCTCGGATGCCCCAATTCTTGCAGGCTACGCCGGACAGTATGACGGTGATTTTGAAGTGCTCGATATGACCAAGGCTGATGGATCTTTCTTCTCTGATGAGTGGTACGGCATTGGCCTGCAAAAAGATGACACCGAGGGCGTCGACGCCGTCAACCAGGCGCTCACTGACATGAAGGAGTCTGGGGAGCTCAACGCCATCATCGAGGAATACTTCGGTGACCTCGATTCCATTGAAAAAACCACCCCGGGCGATCTGTCCGGCATTTAAGGAGATTGCATGAACACCATCGCTCAACGCATCTTTGACCAGCGTGAAGCATCCCTTCGCCCGCCTTTGGGCGTAGTGCCCCCGGGCGCCGTGTCATTGGCGTTGGGTGAGCCCGACTTCGCTCCCCCGCAGGCGGTCATTGATGCCAGCCTCAAAGCCATTCAGCATGGCCGCACGAATTACACGGATCAGCATGGCATTGCAGAGCTTCGCGATGCCCTCCTGGCCGCACTCCCCGCCCGTCCTTCGGACTGGGATAAAAACAACATCGTGGTCACCCATGGTGCGACGGCTGGTTTGGGTGCGTTGTTCTTCGCGTTGATTGAGCCGGGTGACAAGGTGGTTATCCCGCAGCCGGCCTATTCTTTGTATGCGGACCAGGTGGTTTTGGCCGGTGGCACCGTGGAGTTTGTTCCCATGGGCACCGACCTGCACTTCGACTGTGAAAAGCTGGCAGTAGCGCTTAAGGGTGCGAAGATGGTGGTCTTTTCCAATCCTTCAAATCCCAATGGCATTGTGCACACGCGCGCCGAGCTGGAAAAGCTCGCAGAGCTTCTCGATGGCACAGAGACCATGGTTGTCTCCGACGAGGCCTATTCGGCCCTGACCTACACGGAGGAGAAATTCACCTCCGCGCTAGAAGTTGAGGGACTCAAAGAGCGAACACTCTACGTGCAGACGTTTTCTAAAAAGTACTGCATGACTGGTTTCCGCGTGGGCTATGTCGCCGGCGACAAGGATTTGATTGCCGCGATTGCGCAGATGCACCGCACTTTCAACGGCTCTGTTTCTGAGCAGGCGCAGCTCGCAGCGCTGGCTGCGGTGAAATTGCATGAAGCTGTGGTGACTCCGATGTTGGAGGAGTACGCGCAGCGCCGCGACCTGGTGGTGCGCTTGCTTAGCGATATCCCGCATGTCCAACTCGTGGAACCCGAGGGCGCGTTTTATGCTTTCTTCTCCTATGACACCGGCGTGCCATCTTCTGAGGTTGCGGCCGATTTGGCCGAACGTGGCGTGCTGGTTCGCGCTGGCGCCGAATATGGCCCAGATGCCGAAAGCCACATCCGATTGTCTTTTGCGGCTTCGCAAACAGATATCGAACGTGGCATCGGGATTATTAGGCAGTACTTTGAAGAAGGTGCTTAAGGTTTAAGCCTCTTTGGCAATCTTTTCTTCAATTCCGCGCGCGTCTTCCTCAACTTGTTCCAGGGAAGGCGCGCCTTCCTTTGTGCGCTTAATCCAAGCCGCGAGCACTTCGGGGTCAGTCGGCTTGGTGGCCAGAGAAACCACGATGTACACAATCGCGGACAGAATCAGACCAACATAGATTGGCTCGTTGGCAAAGACGCCGTCGAAGCGGTTTTCTGCCTGGATTTCTAAGATGCCCATGGTGATGAGCGTGCCCAGGGTACCAACGATCATGGCCCACGTCGCACCGGCACCCGTCCCGCGCTTCCATACCAGGCCGCCGATAATGGCAACCAGCAGCCCTCCGACGAGGATGTCATAAGCAATGGTCAAAGCTGCCACTACGTCAGGCACAGCCATGGCGATGAACAGCACAATCACGCCGAAAATCAGGACCCAGCGGCGGTTGATATTGATGTCTTCTTCGGCCTGTTCCGCGCGCGCTGCTGAGGCATCAGCAACCTTGACCACTTCCATTGGGCTCAGCTTGCGTGGTCCACGCTTTTCAGACATGCCCTTAAGCAGTGGGATAACGTCTGCCTGGACCACGGTGGCTGCAGCAATCAGACCACCGGATGCGGTGGACATCATCGCAGCAACCCCCGCAGCTAGTGCGATACCGCCGATACCGACTGGCAGAACTTCCAAAGCAACCGAAGCAAAGACGTCATCGCGAACTTCGATGCCAGGCAGGAGAACAGCTGCGGCCATACCGATGATCGCGCCGGCAACACCGAAGAGGATGCAGTAAACACCAGCCGCAGTACCGCCCAAACGGGCAACGCCCGGGGTCTTGGCGGTAAACACGCGCTGCCAGATGTCCTGGCCAATCAATAGGCCGAGTGTGTAGATGACGAAGTAGGTAATGATGGACTGCAGTCCCATTCCGCCGATGTCAAAGAACTCTGAATCCAAACGGCCCTGCAGCCCAGACCAACCGCCGGCTTGAGACAAGGAGATGGGCAGCATGAGCGCGAAGATACCAATGGTCATAATGACAAATTGCGCCATGTCAGCCAAGGTAATGGACCACATTCCGCCGACGGTGGCATAAACCAGCACCACAGCGCCGCCGACCAGAATAGACAGCCAGCGGTCCCAGCCAAAGAGCACCACGAAGACAGAGGCATAAGCGCCCGAGGAGGTCGCGGCCAACATCAAGGTGTACGCCAACATAATCAGTGAGGAAGCCTGCGTGGACTCGGTGCCATAACGCAAGGTCAGCATCTGCGAGACGGTAAAGATGCGAAGGCGCTGCAGTGCTGGCGCGAACGCCAAGCTGAGCACCAGCACGCCCACGCCAATAGCGGTGACCAGCCAGAAACCAGAAATACCGTAGGTGTAGCCCAAGCCAATGCCGCCCACGGCTGAGGCGCCGCCGAGGACCACTGCAACCATGGTGCCGGCGTATAGGGTGCCGCCGAGGTTACGCCCGGCAACTAGATAGTCAGCGGTATTTTTGATTCTCCTTGCGCCCCACACACCGAAGGCAATCATGCCAAGCAGGTATAGAGCCAAACTGCAATATTGAGCCATTCCATGGAGGTTCCTCTTTAGCGGTCAGTAGCAGGGATTTCTCTTTCTTCAACTTGTATTGCGCATCACAGCGCGTGACCCTATACTAAACATTAGTTGCCCAATAGGCAACAGTCTCCGAGAAGAACTTTCATGAGCAGAACATTCATTAAGGTAAAAGGATGAAGTCACTCCCCATTGAGCCAGTCGCAAGCGACATTGCCCTGGGTAGCCGTCTACGCGCACTGCGCGAACGTCGGCATTTCACCCTGGACCAAGTTGCTGAGCGCACTGGATTTTCCAAAGGTTTCATCTCACGTGTTGAACGTGACCTGACCAGCCCCTCTGTTCAATCCTTGGTCACTTTGTGCCAAGTTCTGGGCATCAATCCAGGTCAACTCCTAGATAGCCCCGAAGTATCCGTGGTGAAGTTTGAGAATGCGCCACGGGTTGATTTGGGAGGCGCGGGAATCATCGAAAGACTGCTCACCCCGCGTACACAGCGGGAAATTCAGATCATCCACATGTCCGTGGAAGCCCACGGACATGGTGAAGAAGAGCCGTACACCATGGATTGCCACATTGAATCCGTGCACGTCATCAAAGGCAGCTTCGTGGTCAATACCTCCTCGGAGGAATTCGCCTTAGAAGCCGGGGACACCCTGACATTTCCCGGCGCAGAACCTCACACCTGGCACAACCCCACTGGTGGCAGCACTGAAGTGCTGTGGGTGCTATCCGGAGTGTCATAAATCCACAGCGTTTAAGAAAGGACGCCCATCCCATGCTAGAAACCCCACGCGTTGAAGAAGGCGGCCACGTCGGCCCAGTTAATTCGGCCTTGGTTCCGCGCTACAGTGGCGAATCCACCTATGCCCTACTGCCGCGCTTACGCGATATTGAGGCACAGGACCGACAAGCTGGCATCAAGGTAGTCGGCGTTCCTTTTGACTCCGGTGTCTCCTACCGCCCTGGCGCACGCTTTGGTTCCAACCATGTGCGCCAGTCTTCCCGGCTGCTGCGCCCATACAATCCAGCGACGGATACTGCGCCTTTCGCGCAGACCCAGGTGGTGGACGCGGGTGACATGGCGGTTAATCCTTTCAACATCAATGAGGCCATTGAGGCTATCCAGCAAGACGCCATGGATCTCACCGCGGATGGTTCATCACTGATGACCATCGGTGGTGACCACACCATTGCACTGCCGCTGCTGCGTGCGGCATCGGCGCGCGCGAAAGAGCCGGTTGCACTGCTGCATTTCGATGCCCACTTGGACACATGGGATACCTACTTCGGTGCGGACTACACCCACGGCACTCCATTTCGCCGCGCGGTAGAAGAAGGCGTGTTGGATACAGAGGGCATCTGCCACGTGGGCACCCGCGGCCCCTTGTACGGCAAGAAGGACTTGGAAGATGACCGCCGCTTTGGTTTCGGCATTGTTACCTCCTCGGACGTGTTCCGTCAGGGCGTGGATGAAATCATCGCTAAGCTGCGTGACCGCGTAGGCAAGCGCCCGCTGTACATCTCTGTGGACATTGACGTCCTTGATCCTGCTCATGCCCCTGGCACCGGCACCCCCGAAGCTGGCGGACTGACCTCGCGTGAGTTGCTGGAAATCATCCGTGGCCTGCGCGGGCTCAACATTGTTGGCGCTGATGTCGTGGAGGTTGCTCCTTCCTACGACCATGCGGAAATTACCGGTGTTGCGGCATCACACGTGGCCTATGACTTGATTACGTTGATGGCTGACCTGCGCGGGAATACCCAGCGCGCTTAGGCTCTGCGCGAAGACAAGAAGGAGAACATATGACTACTCGCAATGGCGGCGACCTGGTTGTTGAAACCCTGCAAGCGCTGGGCATCAAGGATGTCTTTGGTATCCCTGGCCAGCACGCATTGGGGCTTTTTGATGCCCTGTCGCGCAGTTCTTTGAACTTTTACTCCAGCCGCGTGGAGAACAATGCAGCCTTTGCGGCTGATGGTTATGCACGTGCGACCGGCAACCCGGCGGCACTGTTTTTGTCCACTGGCCCCGGCGCGCTGACCTCGCTTGCTGGGCTCCAGGAGGCTTATGCCACTGGTGTGCCAATGATTGTGGTGTCTTCGCAGATTCCGGCCGCGGGCCTGGGCGCGCGCCGCAAGGGCATGCTGCACCAGCTGGATGAACAGACTGAATCCGTGCGCAACGTAACCAAATATCAGGCGACGGTGCAGCAGGCTGCTGCCATTCCAAGCGTTCTGGAAGATGCTTGCCGTGAGGCAATGACTGCGCCGCAGGGGCCAGTGTGGGTGGAGGTTCCGCAGGACATCTTGTTGGAATCTCAGGACACCGCGCATGGGCTACCGGCGATTACCGCCGCGACCACCGCGGCGGAGATCAACCAGCCGGAAGCACACCACGCACTGGTGAGCCGCGCGGCGGAACTGATTAACGCGAACTCCACCGTCATTGTTGCCGGCGGCGGCGTGCGTCGCTCCGGCGCGGGTGAACTGCTAGTGCAGTTGGCGGAAAAGATTGATGCGCCGGTGGTGTGCACTGTCGGTGGTAACACTGCCCTGCCGTTGGATCATCCACTGGCCGTGCATTTTATCGAAGACCGCCATGTCACAGACCTGATGGATAGTGCTGAAACCCTGCTAGTGTTGGGCAGCTCCCTGGGTGAGGTGACGTCCAATTACTTCACTATGAAGCCAACTGGCACCATCATCCAGGTGGATGCTGAGTCCAAGGTCTTGTCTTCAAATCATCCTTCACTGGGTATTCGCGCGGATATCTCCACTTTCTTGGCGCAGCTGCTTCCAGCGGTAGATACTGCAACGCATGCTGGCGCGGACAAGGCAGCTGAAGTAAACACCAAGGTGGCGGAGCGCATGAGCGAGCTTGGCCTGGAGCATGAGCAGCAGGTCATGGATGCAATTCGGGAGGCTGTGCCGGATGACATGCAGGCCTATTGGGATATGACCATCGCTGCTTATTGGGCGTGGAATGTGTGGGATGCCAAGGACGGCGAATTCCACTCGGCACAAGGCGCCGGTGGCCTAGGCTATGGCTTCCCCGCCGCCTTGGGCGGCGCACTAGGACTGGGCAAGCGCACCTTTGCGCTGGCCGGTGACGGCTCTTCCCTTTACTCCACTTCAGAACTAGCAGCCGCAGTCCAGCATGATATTCCGGTGACTTGGCTGATTGTGGATGATGGCGGCTACGGCATCTTGCGCGAGTACATGAATGAAGCTTTCGGCAAAGCCACCGCTACGGAGCTCGCGCGTCCTGACTTTGTGAAACTCGCAGAGTCCTTCGGAGTTCCAGCGTTCAGGGCAGAAAAAGAGACCCTGCAAGAAGTACTGTCACAAGCACTTGATGCAGAGTCTGGCCCCAACGTTGTGGTGTTGGAAACCCACTTGAAGATGTGGGAGCTAACCTAGGCTACGCCCAGCCGGCGGGAACAATTCCAAAGATGCTGCCAATGGAATAGAGGAACGCCAGGCCGTAAACGATGATGATGGTCGCTTGGAGGATCGGGTGCGCGGTCCAACCCAGCGACCATTCTGGGTTGCGGTCGCCGTACTTGCGGGAAGCGTGCAGCAACATCACCGGGATGATGGACATGACTACACCCGCAATACCGCCGGCGTAGCTCAAAGCTGAGACGAATCCGCCAAAACCCGCGAAGGTAATAATCAACGGCAAGCCAACGGTCATCGCTACTGCGACACCACGCTGCCAACCATGCTGTGGCCAGTGGAAGATGTCCAAGACGTTACGCATGGTGGTGTAGCCGATGGCGAGGAATGACGTCATCATTGCAAACAGCGCAAAGAGATTAGCCAGGTAATAAGCAATGGGACCGAGCTCCTCACCCCAAGAAACGGTGACGACCTCAGACACATTGGTACCCAGCAGACCGAGCGCTGCAAAAGGAACCGCAGCCAGGGTAATACCGGTAGCGACCATGCCGCCGATAATGGTTGGCACAATCTTGTCCGAGTGATTATCGCGCATACCGCGGGCAAGCTCCGGCACAACGTACTGCGCCATGAAGGTGAACACAGCCAGGTTCATAATCGGGATGATGAAGTAAGGACGCAAAATCCACAGATTCTCAAACTCAATACCAGGCCCGATGAAGGTCCACATCACCAGAATTACAACAATGGAGGCCATGGCGATGGTAATAACGGCCTCAGCAACACCAGTTGCTTCCAAGCCCTTGTACATAATGAACGTGCCCAGCGCGAAGAACAATAATGTACCGATAGTCGGCGGTATGCCCAACAGGTTATCCAGCAGCTCACCAGAACCAGCGGCATAACCAATCAGCGCGCCGGTGCCATTGACCGCAATCGCGGCAAATACCAGCCAGCGTCCCCAGTGGCCCAAGTACTGCTCAGCCAGACCAGACAGCTGCAGCGGCTTGTTGGTGCGCAGTGACACCTCTGCCACGTACATCATGGACAGCGTGGTCAAAATACCGGCGATTGCGAGTGCGATGAACAGCGCCAGGAAGCCACCGTTGCGGCCGGCATAAGGAAGGCTCAAAATACCAGCACCGATGTTGGTACCGAAGATCAGAGCGACAGCTTGCCACGGCGTGATGCGGCTTTCGCTTTCAGTTTCTTTCGAAGGATTGATAGATTCATCAATCTTGATGTTGTTGCTATTCAAATTTTCATCCCCTGTTTGAAATGAGTGTTCCCCTGACCGGCCCTGCGAAACTAGACGCTGGTCAGGGGGTACAAGTATGGAATTTTAGGCGAGAGCCTCGCGGATTTCCGTGGTAAGGATTTCCAGACCTTCACGCAGCAGGTGCTCCGGGATGGTCAACGCAGGCAGCAAACGAATGACGTTGCCGTCCAGACCACAGGTCAAGATGAGGATGCCCTGCTTCTTACATGCAGCAGCAATCTCATTGGTGACCTCGGCGTTGATGAGCTCAATGGCCATCATGGCGCCGCGACCGCGAACATCTAGGACGGATTCCAATTCGAGCAGTGGCTCGAAGTACTCGCGAACGATTGCTTCGATTTCACGTGCACGACCAGGCAGGTCATGGGCCTCAAACTCTTCGATTGCTGCGAGCGCTGCGGCACAAGCAACTGGGTTGCCGCCGTAGGTACCGCCCAAAGAGCCTGGGATTGGGCTGTCCATGATTTCCGCACGGCCAGTCACACCAGATAGTGGCATACCAGCAGCGATACCCTTCGCAGTGGTCACCAGGTCTGGGATGACCTGCTCGTTCTCAGACGCGAACCACTGGCCGGTTCGGCCGAAGCCGGACTGGATTTCATCAGCGATGAAGACGACATCATTATCGCGGCACCACTGCGCAATGGCTGGCAAGAAGCCTTCAGCTGGGACGATGAAACCGCCCTCACCCTGGACTGGCTCGATGACAACACACGCCAGGTTTTCAGGTCCGACCTGCTGGTCGAGCACCTTGATTGCGCGTGCTGCTGCCTGATCACCCTTGAGACCATCACGTGCTGGGTAGGACATTGGCACCCGGTGGACATCGGAAGCCAAGCTGCCGAAACCTGTCTTGTAAGGCTTGTTCTTCGCCGTCATGGACATGGTCAGGTTGGTACGGCCGTGGTAACCGTAGTCAAAAACTGCCACGGCATTCTTGCCGGTGTACTTACGCGCAATCTTGACTGCGTTTTCTACTGCCTCAGCACCAGAGTTTAGAAGAACGGACTTCTTCTCATGGTCACCTGGGGTGAGCTGGTTTAGCTTTTCACACACCGCTACGTAGGACTCATATGGGGAGACCATGAAACAGGTGTGGGTAAATTGTGCGGCAGCCTTAGACACAGCATCTGCAACTCGCTTATTGGAAGCACCAACGGACGTCACAGCAATGCCGGATGCGAAATCGATGTATGAGTTGTCATCGGCATCAACCAGGACACCACCATCTGCAGTAACGACATATCCAGGCAGACCTGGGGTCAGGGCACGGGCAATGGCTGCCTCACGGCGCGCATTAATCTCCGCGCTCTTTTCTCCCATTCCATCAGTGACTACTCGACGCTCCTGCGGCAGGTGGTAATCGAAGTCCTTCATGCTTCCTCCTTCAAAGGCTCAATCTTTGTGTTCTCACTCAGTATGGCTACTCACTGTGTTGCGCACCATGTACACTATGGCGAAAGATTGTGGTTCGGATATACAGAATGGACATTGCTGGATGCTGGAATTTGAGTGGTTGTTCAACCAAGGCGCCTTGGAAATCAACCCGATCTGCCCGTCCACTGCCGCCACATTTTCTGGTGTTCAGACCAATGAGTTGGAAGATGCCACGGAGTTCATTCAGCAGGATTCTGTAGTTCTCACCATTGCAATTGCGTTTGCCAACCGCGAGGATGAGCTCGCTGCCTACCTTGCCCACCTGGCTGAGGCCGGTGCGGTGGCGGTGGGTATTGGTACGGGTCTGATATTTCCTACCGTGCCGGAGTCGGTAATTGCGACCGCACAGGAACTTGGCATTGGTTTATTTGAGGTTCCACGTCAGATTTCTTTCATCTCTATCGTCGCGGCAGTTCACCAGGAGCAAAGCCGCCGTAATGATATTGCGCAACGCCGGCTTTTAGCGGCACAGGAGAAACTCACGCACACCGCGACCCGCGGTAACCTCACGGAATTGCTGCATGAGGCTGCTTATTTCATTGATGTTGAGCTCTCCATCATTAATGAACGCGACGATGTAGTGGCTTCTACCGCCCCACCAGCCAAAAGGAAATACTTCAGTTCTTATGAGATGACCTCCCATGGCGAGCGGCAGCACACGCTGAAGGTGGATTCTGATCATCCCATCACCGCCGAAGATCGCTCATTAATCAGGCACTGCGCTGGCCTGGCAGACATGTTGCTTGCTCGCCCGGTGGAGCTGCGCCAAGCACGCAATGAGCTCAATTCTTTTGCCTTGCGATTGAGCTTAGGCCTGCCGGATACCACCTCACCTTCGCAGATGCTGCCCACGACCTTGGATTTTCCGCGTGACAAGGAAGGCTTCACGCGCCCGGTAGTGGCACTTGCCGATGACACCCGCAGCCTTGAGCGCGGCAAGCTCGCTCTAGATGCGAACCTGGAAGACCGCGGGCAGTTTCTTTATGTCGCTCAATTAGACCCACTGAGTTTTCTATTCTTATTCCGCGGCGATGCCGAACTACAAGAAATGCTCGACCTCTTCGCCGGCTCACTTCGCCGCTTGCGCGTGGCCATTGGCAAACGCATCCACGCCACCGAACTGTCTTCAGATCACGTTGAGGAACTCGTCGCGCGTGCTCGCCCACTTCCGTTGGGTGAATATCTCTCCCCGCGCAGCCAATCCATGCCCTGGCTCAATTCCGAAGTCGTGCGCACCGCACTGGCCAGCCGACGCCGTGAAACCATCAACGTGCTGCGCACCATCGACGCCGAACGTAACTTGGACCTAGCCCGCACATTGTCCGTCTACTTAAGAAAAGGCGGACAGCTCAACCAAACCGCCGAAGCACTCAAAATCCACCGCCACACCGCCCGCAACCGCATCGCACAAATCGAGCAGCTCTGCGAAGTCGACCTTTCAGAGCCCGCAGTCTTTGCGGAACTGCTTTTCGCAATTGTCCAAGATTCCGACACGGACCTAGACTAAGAGAAAATGAGTTTTGCCGCAACCTCGGTAAATACTTCAACGCCGGCAATGCAGTCCTCGGGCGTGGTGTACTCAGCTTCGTTACGGGAGAATTAGCTTAACGAAGCTGCAGATCCGGAATAGTTTTCCCTAGTCTTTCAAGTTCACTCTCTATTTTTGACGTTAATGCTACGGCGTTTTGATATTGGGATGATTCGACGCCATAACGATTCTCAATGTCTTGGAGCCGCTGATCAAAAGACACTCTTTGCCCTGATCCATTCACACTCATGTCCGCAATATTCAGAATCAATAGTTCATGAGTCATCTCTGTCACTTCTGGGTTACCGTGGCAATAGACTTCTTGGGCGTATTTGAATCCCATCGGTTTCAATATCGTTCCTCCAATTTCTTCATGCTGCTGCTGATCGGAGGAATACTCGTACCCAACATCATGGATAAATCCTAGAATAAACATCTCTCGGGACTTAGATTCTGGCCAGCCGAAGAGAGAATCTGCTAGCTCGGCACATACTCTCCCAACTTCTCGAACATGCAACAGACGTCGATCGTCGATGCCTATAAAATCCTTGTGCCTATCGCTCATGAAATCCTCTTCTCACCCGAGCTCAAGTAGTGCAACAAGTCTGCAATGCGGCGACGCTGCGAATCAGCCATGTCAATAGACATCTCATTGGACAATGAAAGCCACGCGTAATTCACCGACTCATGGTCAATATTTACTTCTGTACTATCTGTTTTCCCCAGAAAGACCACAGTAAACTCTTGTCGAACCTCACCGTCCGAGTATTCAATCTTGACTTCAGGATTGGTATAAGTTCCAAGAACATCCGTGATTTCAACTTGTAACCCAGTTTCCTCCTGCACCTCTCGTATCGCGCAGTGAGGAAGACTTTCACCAAAATCAAGAGTTCCCCCAGGCAAAGTCCACTTTCCACTATCTGCACGCTGAACCATGAGGAGTCGATCGTTATCGCAGACGGCCACGGCTGCCGCTGGTTTTATTGAATTTGCCGCAGGTGCATCCGGATCCTCGAAGTAGTCATTTCTAACAGTCTTCAGTTTCTCCGCCATCCAGGATTTAATTTGTGGAGTGACTTCAAGAAGTCTCTTGTCATTAATTGACGGCACCTTAATGAACAGAATTTCAGTTCCCTGCTTCGACTTCTGCACGTAATGTGTGTGTGGCTTAATGACATAGAAATCACCAGCTGTGAAATCAAATTCTTGGCCGGTACCTAAGTCCTTGTACCGAGTCCAGCCTGAGATCATATACTGGAATTCCGTTGCTTCGTCGTGGTAATGGGGAGATTCCGCGGATGCGGATTCATAGCGTGAAATACCAATTTCTACATCCGCATCAGGAATATGTTTGAGTTCTTGAGGCCTAGCAAGGTTACCCACAAGGTACTGACGTGTCGATATTTCGAGGGCTTTAGAGATCTCAATGGAAAAGATACTTTCAATCATTGTTACTCTCCATCTTTCGAGATATCTTCTTGTTTCTGATGACCTTATTCACCAGTCTAACCGCTCCTGCAAAGACCAGCGTCAACAGCACGCTGGCGAGGCAAATCAAAAGCACCATCATTGAACTTGGCACATGTTCTTGCTCATTCAGTCCAATAATTGACATCGAATAGAACGAAATAATCAAAGTTGGCGCAAAAAAGAGAGCACTGGCAATGGTCAAAAAGGTATTAGTCTTTTGTGCCGCTTCGACATTTTTCTGCTCTGCCATTGCTTGCACCGATTGGGCGGTGTTGGCAAGCAACTCAGAGGCTCTGTATAACATCAAACGTCCCTCTTCAATTGTGTTCTTGATTTCATCTAAACGCTTGGTTGCCATATCTCGAAGTTGCGTATTTTCTAGGAATAGTTGGTTGCGCTTCGTACGACGTTCAAGATTTCTCGCAGCCAAAAATGCAGTAGTAATGAATTCCGACAAGATTCCAATCTCTTTTTGCGCGGTGCCTAATCTACGAGCTGCTACATCAGAATCTCCGCTCGTCACAATCTGAAAGGGCTGATTTTCCCACATGTCGAATTCAATCCGCCAATTTTCAAGATTGTATTGTTCGTACTTTATCGGGATTTCTACTGCATCGAAGATGCTGCCAATGCTGCTCTTTCGCAGAAAATATTCAGAACCTCTATTGAGCCAAATGCCATAATGCGGCCATCTTAAGTTGCTTTTCCGCTCTTCATCAAGCGGCTCATAAAGAGTGATTGTTCCATTTCTTAGTTGGAAGATTCGGCACCAGCGGTGCAAAATTCGTAGAGGTTCATTATGGTTTCCAGACCGAGCAGGCAAATTCTGAGCTAAGAGATCAACGCTAGGGATACTATTTCCATGCTCATCGACTAGTTGAGTATCACTCCTATTCGCGGAGACTCTTTGGATCATCGAGCCGACGGATTCTACAAGCTGCGTGGCCAATCGGGCATCAACTAGATGAGAAAGCATCATGGTGGCAGCATCAAAATGCTTGGAATTAAGTGCAACTTCAACCTCAAATGTCTTCACCCCTTCCCACAATCCCTCTTTGTTTTCTTCCACCCCAACGTCGATGGTGGCTTCGCCAGTTTTGGCCTCGTGAAACTGCACAATTTGGTTCTCAAACTCTATCTGCCGTTTGTGCCATCCATCCGCAATAATTCTTTGATTACCGTCAACGTATTCAACCTTCGCCAAATAACTAAGACCCTCATCCCATAAATCGGGCCAGTCTTTATATGCACGGCTGTACTCACTCATTGTTGCCCCCTTCTATCGCTAACTTCCTTTCTCGATACTACTGCTGTCCGTGCTGGTTCAACGCGGCTGGCAGTCGCGCGATTCGTGGAGTGAAATCAGACCATCATCGCAACAGGTAAAAGCACCACGACCGGCGCCAGGATGCAGCCGAGAATCATGAAGGTTGACCACTTGATGTGCACCCCGGCGCGGCGCAGCTGGTCATGCCACAACAGTGTGGCCAGGCTTGCCCACGGCGTGATGATGGGAGCGGCATTAACGCCGATGAGCAGCGCGATATAGCTGGCTGGTGTGCTCACCAGAGGTTCTAGGAAGAGGAACGCTGGGATGTTGTTCATCAGGTTAGCGGCCACGCCACCAGCGCCGGCGATGGATGCTAGTTCGATGTAGCTCGCAGGACTTGCCGATGTCATCCCCGTCAACCACCCCGCCACCCCAGTGGTGTGAATCAGCGCTGCAACCGTGGAGATAGCCGTGACCAGCAGCAAAGAATTCCACGGCACCAGATCAACCGAAATCAGGTCCTTGCGCCGCGGAGTGCATGAAGCCAGAATGATGAGCGCTGCGATTGAGGTGCTCAACCAGTACGGAATTGGACTTGCTAGCACTGGCATCAATACCGCCACCACCACGGCGCAGGTAGTCAACAGCGGATTTCGGCGTTGGGCATCGCTGCTACGCATGACTGTCGATGTCTCCTCGTTCGTGGCGACTTTCGCCTGATACAAGGTGAAGATGGCAGTCGCCGCAATCACAATAAGGATTGCAATTAGTGCCGGTTTCCACGCATAGGACAGGTACTCCACCGTGCCGCTAAACGCATCGGAGCCCAATGCCAGCAAGTTGGTCAGATTGGATACCGGGAGCGGCAAGGACGCGATATTTGCTATCCACACCACCGCGAAAGCGACGCCAATAACGGGGATTTTGTTGCGCCGAGCCAGTGGCACAGCCAGCGCCGTAATCATGACCGCCGTGGTATCCAGCGACAAAAATACCGTCACCACCACGGCCAAGATAATCAGCAAAATCCACAAGACCACTGGTCGCACAGCCCGGTGCCGCGGGGCGACCTTCTCCAACTTGGAGACAACCTCTTCAAACAGTCCAACCTGCGCGGACACGTTGACCACAATGGAAATCGCAATAACGAAGACAAATATCGGCACCAAGCGTGATACCAAATCACCCAACGAGCTGAGATCAACAATACCCAGCACCACCAGCACAGTTGCTGCCAGTGCGGCCATTCTTGCAGTCAAGCTCACGCGTTGCATCACCAGATAATCATAGGACGGCCTCGCCATTGCGGTTTGCAGGCGACTCCGCACGACCAACCAGACACTGGAGCCTGTCTCAATGTGGGAAAAGTTAACCTGAAATTTACCGTTTCCCGCCCCCGCTGGTCTACATAATAATGCTGGTCAACCTGTTGACGTTTGGAAAATTGGGGGTGGCATAAAAGCAATTAGGTGAGCTGGGGCACTTGACACTTCGATTGTGGACTGGATAGGTTTAAGGCAGATTGAACATGCAAACGTTTGCATGCTGTTGTTCCGGTTACCTCACTTCACGCAAAGGAGTCTGACATGGTGACTGCTCCGACCACGCTGCGAGACATCGCACGCGCCTGCAACGTTTCTGTTTCCACGGTCTCACGCGCGCTGGCGGACAACCCGGCCATTGCAAAAAAGACCCGCCAGCTCATCCAAGAAACCGCTAAAGAGCTCAACTACCGCCCCAATGCACAGGCACGAGCATTGAAGAGCTCGCGCACTGACGCCATCGGAGTTGTGGTTCCCAGCCTGGTCAACCCATTCTTTGCGGCGATGGCTGCCGCTATCGAGGATGAGGCTAATCAGGCGGGTTATGCCACCATCATCACCAGCAGTGGTGAAAGCTCCCCAAAGATCACCGAGGCCATCGAAGCGCTCCGCGCACGCCAAGTTGATGGCATCATCGCCGTTCCCCACATCGAGGCAGCGGAGATGCTCGAGGACGTCGCACTTTCAATTCCCCTGCTGTTTATTGACCGCCACCTCGAGGGCAGCAACATCCCCGCGGTCATCTCAGATGCGGCACCGGGCATCAAGGCAGCGCTTGAGGCTTTAAATTCCCGCGGTCACCACAAGGTCGGCTACTTGGCCGGACCACAAACCACCTCCACAGGCCGTGATCGCCTACAGGACTTCCGCCGCTATGCAGAAGAGCTTGGCATGGACCAGATCGTTCACCACGGCGGATACCTGCATGAAGAAGGCTTCCGCGGCACGCAGAAGCTACTGGAACAACAGCCCACCGCGATTATCGCCGGTGACTCCATGATGACCTTTGGTGCGCTGGAGGCATGCTATCGGGAAAACGTGGACATCGGCAAGCAACTTGCTCTCATCGGCTTTGATGACTTCGTCTTCATGCGCATCCAACCCGCTCCCGTGGCAATTATTGACCAAAGCGTGGAGCACATGGGGCGAACCGCGCTGCGTAACCTAGTGCAGTCATTCAGCGCCAAGTCTCCCCCGGAAGGTGCCGTGGTTAAGACCCGTTTTATCCCTCGCGAATCCATCGAATTTACGCCCTAACTAATTTTTAAGGAGGTGCAATCCATGTCAGACAACAACCTTGAGCACGAAGCCGTCCTGCAGCTAGCGAATGTTTCTAAGTCCTTCGGACCGGTCAACGTCATCAAAGACGTGTCCCTGTCGGTTCGCCGCGGGCAGGTCCAAGCGCTGCTCGGCGAAAATGGTGCCGGCAAATCAACCCTCATCAAGATGATTGCTGGTGTGCACGCGCCAGATTCCGGAAAGATTCTTATTGATGGCACAGAGGTCACCATCGCTTCCACGAATGATTCCGAAGCACATGGCATTGCCACTATCCACCAAGAACTCAACTTGGTGCCGACCTTATCCGTTGCCGAAAACATCATGCTGGGCCGCACCCCGAAGCGCTTTGGTCTGGTCAACTACAAGCACCTCAACGCCCAAGCGCAGGCGGCGCTGAACCTGATTGGTTTGGATGTGCCGCTCAAGCAAAAAGTGGGTGAGCTGGGTATTGCGAAGCAGCAGCTCATCGAAATTGCCAAAGCACTATCCATGAACGCGCGCATCCTGATTCTGGATGAGCCAACCGCTGCGCTGACCGGCAAGGAAGTGGACGCGCTATTCGCCATCCTGGATGAGCTCAAAGCCAAGGGCGTGGCCATGGTGTTTATCTCCCACCACCTGGATGAGCTGGCGCGCATTGCCGATACCATTTCCATTTTGCGTGATGGCGAATTCGTGGCGGAGGTTCCTGCCTCCACCGATGAAGACACCCTGGTGCAGCACATGGTGGGCCGCGCAATTGAAGATCAGTACCCGCGCGGTGTCGTCCCCGAAACCGGTGCACCATTGCTGGAAGTCAATTCCTTATCTTCCTCTGGCAGCTTCAATGATGTCTCGTTCACCGTGCACGCGGGCGAAGTCGTTGGCCTCGCCGGCCTAGTCGGCGCCGGGCGCACCGAGGTTGTCCGCGCGATTGCTGGCGCTGATAAATATGACTCCGGTCAGGTGCTGGTCTCCGGCAAGAAACTCAAGGCCGGCGATATCCAAGGCGCTATCCGCGCTGGTGTCGGCCACATTCCCGAAGACCGCAAGGGCCAAGCACTGGTGCTCGATGGCACCGTGAATGAGAACCTCGGCTACGCCACCTTGGCTGCTACTGCCAAGGCAGGCCTTGCGGACCGATCCGGGCAAAAGCATCGCGCGCAGGAAGTAGCTGAAAAGCTGCGTATCCGCATGGCCAATATTGACCAGCCAATTCGCAACCTATCCGGTGGCAACCAGCAAAAAGCCGTGTTCGGACGCTGGGTGTTGGCGCAGTCCAACGTGTTGTTGCTGGATGAGCCCACCCGCGGCGTGGATGTTGGCGCCAAGGTAGAGATTTACAACATCATCAATGAAATCACCGCCAACGGTGGTGCCGTACTCATGGTGTCCTCTGATCTGCCGGAAGTACTCGGAATGTCCGATCGCATCCTGGTCATGTCCGGCGGGCAGCTCGCCGGCGAATTGCCGAAGAACACCACTCAAGACGAAATCATGGCCCTGGCCGTGTCCAACCTTTCATCCGCCGCTAGCGCCGAAACCGTCGCGGCAGGCGGCCATGAGGCAGCGTTTGCCACCATCGAGGAGGAATCCAAGTGACCACCGCAGTAAATACTCCCGCCAACGCGGCGCCGAAGGCCAAAGGACCAAACAAGTTTTTGTCCTGGGTCATGGACAACGGCGCACTGGTTGGCCTCATCATCTTGTGCGTGGCACTGTTCATTGCCACCCCGCACTTTTTGACCGTTAACAACTTCCTCAACATCGGCATTCAGGCAGCAACCGTCGCCATCCTGGCGTTTGGCATGACCTTTGTCATCATCACCGCCGGCATTGACCTATCCGTCGGCTCGGTCGCAGCACTCGGCGCGATGGTGTCTGCCTCCTTCTTTACGGATTTGAACATGCCGGGCTGGCTCCCCCTGATTGTCGGCCTGCTCACCGGCTTGCTTGCCGGCGCGATCTGCGGTATCGCCACTGCTTATGGCAAGATTCCATCCTTCATCGCAACACTGGCCATGATGTCCATCGCCCGTGGCGCGACCCTGGTTATCTCTGACGGCTCCCCTATCCGCACCGCCGATTCCGTGAACTGGTTGGGCTCCACCGTGGCGGGCATTCCAATCCCGATTGTCATGATGGTCATCGCTGGACTTATCTGCTGGTTCATCCTAGAGCGCACCGTTTTGGGCCGTTCCATGTACGCCATCGGCGGCAACCTCGAAGCAGCCCGCCTGTCCGGTCTGCCCGTCAAGCGCATCCAGATCACCGTCTTCGCGCTCTCCGGACTCTTCGCAGCGCTAGCCGGTCTGGTCATGGCGGGACGCTTGAGCTCCGCGCAGCCGCAGGCCGGTGTTGGCTATGAGCTCGACGCGATTGCCGCGGTGGTCATCGGCGGTGCATCGCTCGCCGGCGGTCAAGGTCGCGCCACCGGAACCCTTGTCGGCGCGCTGCTGCTCGCAGTCATCCGCAACGGCCTGAACCTGCTGAACGTCTCTTCCTTCTGGCAGCAAATCGTCATCGGCCTAGTCATCGCACTGGCCGTGGGCTTCGATGTCATCCGTAATAGGACAGCGCAGTAGCGCTCGTCCTACTACGAAAAAGAACTTCACAACTTCATATCCGCTCTACCTCAACCTTTCTTCTCATCCCCTCACACTGCTTTTGAAAAGGAGCAACCATGTTTAATCTCTCCATCACCGCACGCAAGGCGCTGGCCATTACTTCTGTTGCGGCACTGTCTTTCACCGCCGTTGCATGTAACCGCGGCGAAAGCTCTGAAGGTTCCGGCGACTCCGTAACCCTGGCGCTGTCTACCCAGACCAACCCATTCTTCGTTGAGTTGCGCGACGGCGCGCAGGCAAAGGCAGATGCACTGGGAATTGAGCTGGACATCCAGGATGCATCGGATGACGCCGCAACCCAGACTGACCAGCTGCGCAACGCTGAAACCTCCGGCGCTGACGTGGTCATTGTCAACCCAACCGACTCCGACGCTGTGGGCTCCGCCGTGCAGTCCTTGAACAACGCTGACATCCCAGTTATCGCTGTGGACCGCTCCTCCAACTCCGGTGAGGTAGCAAGTTTCGTCGCATCCGATAACGTTGCCGGCGGCAAGCAAGCTGCTGAGGCTCTGGCTGCAGCAATCGGCGAGGAAGGCGAAATCCTTGTTTTGCAGGGCATCGCCGGTTCTTCCGCATCCCGTGACCGCGGCCAGGGCTTCGAAGAAGGCATCGCAGCATTCCCGAACATCAAGGTTGTGGGTAAGCAGACCGCTAACTTCGACCGCACCGAGGGCCTTAACGTGACCACCAACCTGTTGCAAGCTAACCCAAACATCAAGGCTATCTTCGCCGAAAATGATGAGATGGCACTCGGCGCTATTGAGGCTCTTGGCGCCCGCGCGGGTGAAGAAGTTAAAGTCTTCGGCTTCGACGGCACTGCTGACGGTCTGACCGCGGTTGAGGACGGCAAGATGGAAGGAACCATCGCGCAGCAGCCAGATGAGCTGGGCGCACGCGCGGTTGAGCAGGCTGCCGCTATCCTCGATGGCGAAACCCCTGAAGAAGAGGTTCCAGTTGAGGTTGTCACTGTCACCAACGAAAACGTAGCTGAGTTCAAATAAATGGGAACACTTACTGTTGTCGGTTCTATCAACGCTGACCTAACCGCGCGTGTGCAACGCCACCCTAACCCTGGTGAGACTTTGCTGGGCTCTGGTGGCGGAATTACCGCAGGCGGCAAGGGCGCAAACCAGGCTGTTGCTGCGGCTTATCTTGGCGCGAACGTCAAGTTTGTGGGCGCGGTTGGCCAGGATCCGTATGTTGAGCCGGCGTTGAAGCACTTGAAAGAATCTGGTGTGGACTTAGCCGATGTGGCTGAGGTGGATGACACCACGGGTCTTGCCATCATTACTGTTTCGGATGATGGTGAGAACACGATTGTGGTTATTCCCGGCGCGAATGCGCATGTCGATTCTCACTTCGTTGCCGAGCGCAGCGCTACGATTGCGCAAGCCGAGTTCGTGCTTTTGCAGGGCGAAATCCCTGCCGATGGTTTCGCCGCTGCCGTCGCAGCCGCCAAAGGCCGGGTTATTGTCAACCTCGCGCCTGTTATTGAGGTGGATAAAAATGCCTTGCTCGCAGCCGACCCGCTGCTAGCCAATGAGCACGAAGCAGGCCTTATCTTGGACCAGCTGGGAGTACAGGCTGCATCGGATGCGCCAAAGGATCTCGCACAAGCGCTTATCGATGCCGGCTTTAACTCCGTTGTTCTCACCCTCGGCGCCCAAGGTGCACTGGTAGCAGCAGATAAGGAACTCATCGATATTCCAACGCCGAAGGTCACAGCCGTGGACACCACTGGCGCGGGTGATGCTTTCGCAGGTGCGCTGTGTGCGCGCTTGTTAGAAGGCGACGACCTCGTGCAGGCAGCATCTTTTGCCGCACGCGTGGGTGCTACCTCCACGCTGAAAAATGGTGCGCAGGCCTCGTATCCCCAGCCATCGGATGTTTTAGGAGAGGTGACAGATGCTTAAACGCGGCCTTTTAAACCCGCAGCTTAATGAAGCAGTCTCCCATCTGGGACATACGGACGCGTTAGTCTTCGCCGATGCAGGTTTGCCGTTGCCAAAAGATGTCGCAGTCGTCGATCTAAGCATCACCTTTGGTCTTCCTTCCATGGACGATGTCATCCGCGCGGTCATGGCGGAGTTAGTCGTGGAGGGTGCTACGGTGGCATCGGAAAGCCCTGCGGAGTTTGTCTCTTTGGTGCAAGAAACCGGCAAGCTGGCTGATACCGCCGTGACCTATATCAGCCATGAAGAGCTCAAAGCATCGCTTACAGGTGCCAAGCTGATCATTCGCACCGGCGATACCACGCCTTTTGCCAATGTCATCTTCCGCTGCGGGGTGCCCTTCTAGAGCACTTTCAATCACAGCAAACTCCAGGCGGTGGTCCATAATGGAGCAATGAGTAAAGTCATTCGCGTTGTGGCCGCCGTCTTTTGCCGTGGAAGCAAGGTGCTGGCCTGCCGCAAAGCCCCCGGCACATCTTTGGCTGGGTACTGGGAATTTCCCGGCGGCAAGATCGAAGCTGGCGAGAGCGCTAAGCAAGCTCTTGCCCGGGAGATTTCCGAAGAATTATCTCTTCGCGCGCATGTGGGCGAAAAAATCACCACCACAACGCACGAGTATGACTTTGCCACCATTGAATTAACCACCTACTACTGCGAGATCCTCGACGGCACTCCGCAGCTGGTTGACCACGATGAAACCCGGTGGGTGAGAAAAGAAGAAGACCTAGCGTTGCGGTGGGCACCAGCCGATATCCCCGCGGTGAACATGGTGGTGGATCGTCTATGAGCAGCAACCATGATGATTCCGTCTTGCCTTTCGGAGTCTATGAAACCCCAGTTACCGCGCGGGTTCGCGAGAGACTAACACACACGAAGAGCGCGCACCCGACTGCCGGCATTCGGCTTATCGATGAACACGATGAAGTTAACGCGCACCGCTACCAAGTTGCCGTGTCGCGGGGCATTTCCAGGGTTTTAGAACAGCGTCTGGCTGAGCTGGGTAGCCCAGCGGAGCGGCTAGCGCTTATCAATTCCATCACCAAGGTTTTGGGCAACGATGAGGTCATTGATTCTGAAGAGCTGCTCTATGCCATCTTCGATACCGAGTTAGCTGCAGCCCCCGCCCTGCCCGAGGTTCCTTTCCACTCCAGCGCCTTATTTACTAACGCCATTGGCGATACCAACCTGTCTAGGGAGTTAGCTCGGGAGATTAAAACCGCTGATTCGGTGGATCTGCTGTGCGCATTTGTGAAAAATTCCGGTATCTCGGTACTCAATGACCAGCTTGAATTTTTACGCGACCATGGGATTCCTCTGCGGGTGATTACATCTACCTACTGCGGCGCTACCGAAGCAGCTGCGGTAAAAGCACTGGTTGAACGCTATGGCGCGAAGGTTCGTGTTAGCTACGAGCACAAAAGCACGCGGCTACACGCCAAAGCCTGGTTATTTCGCCGCAATTCTGGTTTCGATACTGCCTTTATCGGCAGTTCCAACCTCTCTCGCTCGGCATTGATTGATGGCTGGGAATGGAATGTGCGTGGCTCGAGCCCTGCGACCCCGGAAATCATCGATAAGTTCATCAAGACTTTCGATTCCTACTGGCACGATAACCACTTCGTGGAATTTAAACCCGACCGTGATTTTTCCCGTTTAGACAAAAGCCTTGTCGAAGCACGTAGCGGCGGTCGCGAAAACGAACGTTTAGAACTATCCGGGCTGCGCGTGGAGCCTTATCCATACCAACAGGAAATGCTCGAAGCACTCGATGCAGAGCGCAATGTCAAAGACCGGCACCGCAATCTACTGGTAGCGGCCACAGGTACAGGAAAGACCGTGGTGGCGGCGCTGGATTATCGTAATTTCAGCGAAGGACTGGGACGTCGCCCGCGGCTGCTCTTTGTCGCGCACCAGGAAAGGATTTTGAAGCAGGCGCAAAGAACGTACCGCGAAGTTTTATCCGATCCTGGTTTCGGCGAGCTCTTGGTGGGTGGTCAACGCCCGCACGAGTGGGATTTTGTCTTCGCCAGCGTGCAATCGCTCAAGCAGTCGGTGCTGGATAGATTACCAGCGAAGCACTTTGATTTTGTCGTGATCGATGAGTTCCACCACGCTGAAGCTGCGACCTACCGGCGTCTATTAGATCATCTTGAGCCCGTAGAACTGCTCGGGTTAACCGCTACCCCGGAGCGGTCCGATGGCGAGAATGTGCAGAAATTCTTTGATTACCGCGTAGCCCACGAGCTGCGCCTGTGGGATGCTTTGCACCTGCAGTTACTTACGCCGATGCACTACTACGGAATCGCCGATGGCACGGACCTTAGCGGTCTAACGTGGAATCGTACGCAGAAGGCATACGATACCGCGGAGCTAAGTGACCTTTATGTGCACGCCGGTGAGAAACGCACCAAATTTATTATCAACGAGATTCAAAAGCGCGTTTTAGATATCTCGCAGCTCAAAGCCTTGGGCTTTTGTGTTTCCATCGCGCATGCCGAATACATGGCCGCACAATTTAATACTTTTGGGCTACCTGCTCGCGCTGTCCACGGCGGTACTTCCCTACCGCAGCGCCAACAGGCCATCGCGGATTTGCGCAGCGGGGTCATCAAGGCGATCCTCTCCGTCGATCTTTTCAACGAAGGCGTGGATATCCCTGAGCTCAACACCTTGTTGCTGCTGCGTCCTTCGCAATCGCCGGTACTATTTGTCCAACAGCTCGGCCGTGGGTTGAGGCTTTCCCACGGCAAAGATGCCTGCGTGGTTTTAGATTTCATCGGCCAGCAAAATAACCAATTCGATTTCACCGAGCGCTACCAAGCACTCACCAAAAAGCGTGGCACTCACCTCATCCAGGAAATCGAAGCAGGCTTTCGCTCCATGCCTGCTGGGTCCAACATCAGCTTGGACCGCGTAACCCAGGAACAGGTATTGAAAAATATCCGCAATGCCGCCAGCAGTTCTTTGAAGAAAATCAAAGCACTGGCAGCGGATATTAACACCACGGATCTCTCAGAGTTTCTCGCCGAGTCCGGTATCCCAATTTCAGACCTATATAAAACCCGCAGCTCCAATCAATATTCCTGGACACGGCTGGTGCGCGAGACAGAAAATATCGATGCCCCCGAAGCGTTTGTTCCAGTTCCAGAACAAGACCGCACTACGGAAGAGTTTCTGCTAAAAAGGCTGCGCACCATGCTGCACATCAACGACCGCGCGCGGGCAGAGAACTACTTGCGTGTATTAGATCCGGTAGGACCTGACCCTGTTTCATTCGATGAAGAACTGCGCTCCTATGCACGAATGCTCGTGCTGTCTTTCTGGGCGAACCAACCGCAAAATCTTCTTCCGGCAGGCTTCGCCGAAGCCGTGAATCTCCTGCGCCGCTTCCCTGCCGTGCGCGAAGAACTACGCCAGATTATGGAATACGGCATTAGTGCTTCCCGCGTTGTTCCGCAGGCTTCTGGGGTAAGTATCTTGCAGTCTCATGCGGATTACTCCTTGGCGGAGCTCATCGGTGCTTTAGAAGATAAACCTTTGAAAGACATGATTTCATTGCCGCGCGAGGGCGTACGATACATCGAAAAGCTGCGCACTGACCTTTTCCTCGTGACTTTTAAAAAGCGAGCAGGCACAAGCGCTGCCACCGACTACCGCGACTATCCGATCTCGCCGGAGCTTTTACATTGGGAATCTCAAAACCGCACCACGCTGGCAAGTCCGTCAGGTCAGCGCTACATCCACCACAAAGAGCGCGGAAATAGCATTCGCGGTTCCACAGTGACAATGAGGTGGGTACAGCAGCTGCCTATGCTTTCCTGGGCAAGATTGACTATGTCTCCCACAGAGGCGAAAAGCCCATCCAATTTGAATGGGCTTTGCATAGGCCTATGCCCAAGAAGGTCTTTGTTGACGGCCGTACTGTTGCATAAGAGATTTTAGATTTCTTAAGTGTGATTGCCCCGAATAGTAGTCACCCTTTTAGCTTGGATGTCTTGTCCATAAGAAATGATGTTCGTTGTGAGTTCCTAAAGGGAGAAACACCACTCAAATGAACTTGACCATTCACCACATCCACTGGCGACGATTCTATAGGCCGCATTACCTGAAAAGAGCGCTCTTTGCTCTCAGATCTCGGTCTAAATTCTCTGGCATACGCGTTTAAAAACCGTGATGTGAAGACCATCAATAAAACTTTTTCTGGTGAGCCATCTCGCGAAGCTCTCAAGGTGTTCAACCGACAGTTCATCACGGGCACACCCGTCGCCACCACCTAGGATTAACAAGAAGCGCCTCGTGGTCGTAGCATAGACTTAAATGACACGGGCACTGCAAAACCACGACTTGTTCCAGTTTGTGCCTAAAATCCAGACCACCCCAGTGGGTTTCAGATGCGAATAAAGCATACCAAGCAATGAAACATTTAAGCCGCACAATTCCTCCAACAGCAGAAATCGCTAAGACTAACGATCGAACAAGTTTAATCGTGCAAATTTGGTTAGCCAGCGCACTCGGAGCCTCTGATTCTTCCATCAGGGATTATGTCGAAAAGCAGCCGCGGTTTCGTTCAGAATACGAGAAAGTGCCAGACCCTTCCACACTTCAGCTAGATAGCTAGGGGAAGCGGGCGGCAGATCTCGTCCTTGAGACGGTTCCAACACAAACCCGGGAGACGAAAGAAACTATGTTTACTACATCCAGAATGTAGTAAACATAGGATCAGATCGCTAGGAGAAGCTATGTTTGCTACATTCTGGATGTAGTAAACATAGAATTCCATCGGCATCTCTGATAGTTTTACTACATGCGTGCTTCTGATGCTCAACCAATTCTCGATGCTTTTGGATACTTACAGCATGGCCTCGTCACCTCTGCACAGGCTGCTGATTCTGGCGTAGATACCACGACGATGACCAGACTGTTCCAAAGAGACGTTATTCGACGGGTGCGACGCGGCGTTTATATCCTTGCCGGAGTTGCAGAAGATTCACTGACAGAGATTAGGGCTGCATGGCTATCAACATCACCGCGGATTCTGGGGGAAGATAGACTAAAAGACGAGTCTCCGATTGTGGTTTCTCATGTTTCGGCAGCCAGTGTATTAAATTTAGGGGATATCACACCGGCTGTACACACGTTCACATCTTCTTTACGCAAACAAACCTCTGCTGCCGACATTCGGCATCGTATGGCAAGCATCCCCACGTCCGACATCACCGTTATCGAGGGAATCCCAGTAACATCCCCGATACGGACCATAACTGATCTCGCAAAAGATCACTTAGATGGAGATCAACTCCATCATGCAATTGCCGACGCGATCCACGATCATCGTGTCAAAATTTCCGATTTAGCACAGGCTCTATTCTCTCATTCCCATAACTACGGCCACAGTAGTGGTGAGGAACTTATCGCAGAATCCATACGTCGGTTCCCGGCAGATGCAAGCAGCACTGAAGCATCCCAGTTCTCAGCTCTAGTCCAAGCCTTGGGAAACCCTAGCAATGGCGTGTTTGAGAATCCTATGGCGGCATTAAATAGAGAACTTCACGCTTCCATACTCAAAAGCTCCTTAGCCGATTCGTACATGAATATGGCCAGGCCAATTATTGGATCCTTCCCAGATCCTCCATGGAAATCCGCTATGCAGAAAAACGCAGAACTGCTGGCAGAAATATCAGGTTCCTTTCCGTCTTTTGCAATACCTGCGCTAGATACCACTTCCCAACTGTCTGAGATAATGCAAACTATCTCTCCGAAGATAAACTGGGATTTAATATGGGGAGACATTGCAGATAATAAGGGGGAAACGGCTGCAAACCACAATGACGCAAAGGGCGACGATGAATAACTCACAAAGAGCGCTAGAAACTGCCCGTAAGCGCACCCAGCTTCTAAATAAACTTCGCAAAGAGGCGCAGAATCAGAAAGTAGCAGCCCTTAATGTTCAGCATCAGTTTGCTTTCGATATGTTTCTCACCAGGCTGTTTTCTCACGCCGAATGCCCCTGGGTACTCAAAGGCGGAACAAGTTTATTGCTGCGTATTGGTTCTGGTCGCCGTAGTAAGGATATTGATCTTGCTCGGAATGATCATCTTCAACCGTCAGAAGCTTTAAAGGAACTCAGCCACTTCGTCAACACCCCGGGCCCGACTGATCCTGACTTTAGTTTTGTACTGAAAGAGCCTGCGCGTGATAATCAAGACCCCCAAGATCTCACTAGAGATTCTATCAAGGTGGCCATGAACATCGGGGGTTACAAAATTGTTGATTTCAGTTTGGATCTATCCACTCAACAACATCTAGATTGTCCGGTTGATCAGGTGCCTATTGCACCAGTTATTGAACATGAGAGCCTGCCTCCAGGGACTATTGTTTCGATGGTTGCAGTAGAAAACGTAATGGCCGATAAGCTGTGCGCTTGCTACGAACTTCATCGAGGGACTGAAGCCTCTACCAGATTTCATGACCTTATTGATCTCGTCCGCATTACCACTTCCCAACCCCTGGATGCGAAAAAGCTGTCGAAGCTAGTTTCTCGAGAAAACGAAAACCGGCCAACTGTCGTCCTCCCCAAGAGTCTTGAAGTCCCAGGGCCCAAATGGGAGAAAGGCTACTCCAAACAGGCACGTTCCGCTGCAGACTTTCCTGCCATCTACCAAAAACTAGAGGTGGCGTTAGAGACCGTGGGAAAATGCCTTAACGACCTACTTTCAGGTAAAGGCATTTCAGGGACTTGGAACCCCGATGGTCAAGTCCGGTTGAGTGGTGTTTCTGCCTTTCGATAAAACAAGCAGTGAAATTGGTCTTCAGGGGCCGGCTCGTTGCCGGTGCTGTTGCCGGTTCATGCAACCTCCTGAGTGTTGTCGGCGTCGATGACGTTGGCGTTGATCATCGCCTTGGTGTGTTCCAGGCTGGTCAGTGACATGTAGCGATTTTGCTGAATCCAGTCATCATGCTGTTCAGCCAGTACCGCACCGACGAGACGGATAACCGCGTCACGGTTAGGGAAAATACCTACGACATCCGTACGCCGACGGATCTCCCGATTATGTCTCTCGGTCGGGTTATTCGACCAGATTTTGGTCCACACTGATTTCGGAGCATGAGTAAACGCTAGGAGTTCCTCGAGGGCTTCTTCCAGGTAGTGAGCAACGTGCGGGAACTTTTCCTCGCAAAAAGCCACGACCTCCCGGGCTTGATTCCATACTGCCTGCGCATCGGGTTGTTGAAAGATGGTATGAAACATTGCCGATAGCGTCGGCCATTGCGTCTTCGGCACCATCGACGAGAGGTTCTTGGCAAAATGCGTACGACACCGTTGCCAGGACGCATTCGGTAGTACTTCACCAATGGCATGCTGGATGCCCAAATGGGCGTCACTGGTCACGAGGTAGACCTCGTTAAGTCCGCGGGCTTTGAGATCTCTAAAGAACCCGGTCCACGAGGCCACTGATTCAGAGGTAGCGACCTGCATGCCAAGTAGTTCCCTGTAGCCTTCGGCGTTAACACCGGTGGCTAGTAGTACGGAGGTTTTGACCACCCGCCCGCCTTCACGGACTTTCATGGTCAACGCGTCACAGGAAACATAGAGGTAGGGTCCGGTATCTAGCGGGCGAGTGCGGAAATCTTCGACCATGCCGTCAAGGTCTTTCGCCATCTCGGATACCTGTGACTTCGACAGGTTATTGATTCCCAAACTGGCGACGAGATCGTTCATCCTGCGAGTCGATACGCCTTTCAGGTAGCAGGTGGCGATCACGGTCGTTAGTGCGCGTTCTGCCCGGGTGCGTCGTTGAAGTAGCCAATCTGGGAAGAACGAGCCGGTGCGCAGTTTGGGCACGGCGACATCAATGGTGCCCACACGAGTATCCAGGTCACGGTGGCGGTAGCCATTGCGGACGTTAGTACGAGACTCAGAGGAGGTGGCGTATTCAGCGCCGCAGACCTGGTCAGCTTGAGTCGACAGGATTTGGTTAATGAAACCTTGAAGCATCTCGCGCATCAGATCAGGCGATGCTTGGGCAAGCAATTCGTCTAAGTAGGTAGTCGGGTCTATAGAATAAGGGGCAGCGGCCATCGTGGTTATCCCTTTCGAGGAAGTGTGGTTATGGAATCGAAAGGTACTACGGTGGTCGCCTCATGCATTCATCAGGCCCTCACCGGTAGTTACAGATACACCACGCTACGGGACACTGATAATAGAGAGTGCGGGACAAGAACCACTCGGAATGACCCACTAGCGGACTGGTCACAATCTGATTGTGTGCCTTCGTTGCGATCTGTCTTCCGGGCTGGTTCTCGCCCCGCACCGCGATCCGGTGATTCGGTCATGACTTTATAGGAGCGTGACCTCTCACCGTGACCACCCTGGCAGGTGTCATGGTACTAGTCCCATCAGTGTCTTGTCTGCCCGAACCCTCGGATCAGCGGCTACCTTCACCATTTCCCTATACGAAAGCGCTGACAGCCATGACCACAGACATCGATTTCTCTGCAAAACCCGTTGCTGGGGTCGACACCCACACCGACACCCACACCGTTGCCACGGTGACTGCAACCGGCCGGCATCTGGCCACCGAAACCTTTCCCACCACCAGGGCCGGCTACACACACCTCACCGAGTTTCTTAACAAGCACGGTGTCGGCACCGTCGGAGTAGAAGGAACCAACTCTTTCGGTGCCGGATTAACCCGGCACCTGATAGACCGTGGCTACACGGTAGTTGAAGTCCTGCGCCCGAAGCGCAGCATCCGACGCCGGGACGGGAAGTCAGATCCGGTGGATGCCCTTGCCGCCGCGCGACAGGTCCTGTCAGGTGAAGGACTGAGCACGCCTAAAGATTCCACAGGCCCGGTGGAGTCGTTACGAGCGTTACAGATCACCCGGAAACAGCTGGTGTCCACCACCACGACACTCATCACGACGATAAAGTCGATGCTGGTCACAGCCCCTAATGATATCCGCGCCCGCTACGGAACTATGACTAACCACACCCTTGTCAACGCATTGGTGTACTGCCGTCCATCGCCGGATCTTAGCGATCCGCGAAATGGTGTGCTGACCAGCCTGAAGATTCTGGCCACGACCTACCGCGCGTTGCGGGTGCAGTGTGATGAGTTGGAAGCCCGGATCGCTGCTCTGGTGTCAATGATCAATCCTCATGTCAGCAATATCGTAGGATGTGGGGCTCTTGTTTCCGCTGATCTGTTGATCAGCATCGGAGATAATCCTGAGCGCATTCACTCGGAAGCAGCGCTGGCGAACTTGTGTGGGGTGGCTCCATTGCCGGCAAGCTCTGGGCGAACCAACCGGCACCGGCTTAATCGTGGTGGTGACCGGCGTGCGAACTCGGCGTTGTATCGGATTGCTCTTGTGAGGATGCGCTATGACCAACGCACCAAAGCCTACGTCGCTAGGCGCACCGCAGAAGGGTTGTCGAAAAAGGAAATTATTCGCTGCCTCAAGCGAGCCATCATCAGAGAGGTCTACCGCGTGATCTGTACCAAGCGCAGTACGCCCCAACCGAGGGATCTTCGGCGAGATGAGCTGAAAGAACTGCGCATCGCGAAGCAGCTCACCCAGGTGTACGTAGCGCAACATTTAGGGTGCGCCCCGGCGAGGATCAGTGACATCGAGACTGGAAAACGTCCGTTAACGGAATTAGCGTCGGCCTACGAAAAATTCCTGAAAACCGCTTGACACACTATAGGAGCATCACAACCACCCCGATCTGCAACGCTGGGAGCAGTAACCTAAGAAAGTGCCCCCATTGTCGTAGTTGCCCCACCAGAAATTATTTAATCAGTGACTGTTGTTTACTGCCAGCATTCCTCCAGCACCAGTAGGGTCAGCGAACTCACAGCAATTTTTAGATAACGCCCATAAACAAGTGTGACGTCAGAAACTGATCAACATACCGAAGGTATCTTCCGATAGAGCACACTTATGTGACGAGGGGGATTCCGCGATAGCCACAGCAGCCATCAGGAGTTGCGGGGATCATTCCTGAATACTTCCGGCAGCGGATCACTGGAGGTGTACCACTCATGAACCGGTGGCGCCACACTGCGAAGTACCCTAAGCAAGTCATTCCTATGGCGTCGGTAGTTGACCGCAAAAATGGGTTCATGGTGAGCGATCCGATTGCGGAAGAGTTTCAACCGATTAATATCTCCTGCCAGCGCGTAGGGTTGTTCACCGGCAGGAAAAGCTCGGCAAATCACCTGGTTCCAGAGTCGTTCTCGTCGCTGCGCTGTAGTGGGATCGGGAAAAAGGGCTATTGATCCGTCATCAAGGGGCCTTGGAGCGGAGGGGATGACATTCCCCCATTCTCCGAGGGTTATCTGGGAGAGAATGTCGCCGTTGGTTAAGGGGGCGTTCTGTCGGCGATGTGGCACAATCGTTAGTCCAGTACCGGTGTCACGGATCTTCTTGGCGTCGTCTGCCCGGCTTCTAAACGTCCGGGCCTTCCCGCCAAATTCGTCCTTGAGGTCACGGGGAGCTTGGTCAATACGCAACAGCCAATCACGGTGGCCGCCGTTGTTCTGGCACCACTGCCCGAGGTATTCGTCGAGAGCGTTACGAAGGCTGACTTCAGTCACCGAAATAAGTGGCCAGAATGATGAAGACAATTCAGCGTTCCACCGGTAGAGATTAAGGGCGCGACCAGGATGCCCTTGCACTTCCGCGAGATAGGAGTGCATACGGTCTGTGCCAATGTGCTCAAGGACATTCTGGTCGCGTTGTGCATGCCCCCTTGATTTTCTCGCCATAGATCTATACTCTCATCTAACGAGAGGGCAGATGTCATAAGTGGCATACTGAACCCCATATAGAAAGCGCTCTCGTCCGAATACCAGGCCCAACCTGAAGCATCGCGACGGGGGCGTTTTCGCGTTATGATCCATCTCATAAATCATCGAGCAGAAACCGCCACACCCGAAAATATACATAATGCGCTAACGCCAGATCCGGGTCAGGCTAGAACTACAATTATCACTGGAGTCGCTGGGGTGCCACTGGATCGCATCCGCACTACCACGTGGAACGACGAGCTCCTGGATCTTCTCCGCATTTTGACCTTGATAATGAAACACGGTGCTGTTCAGCAGGAAATTCTCGACCGCATCCTAAACGCAGAGCTAATCGACGCAGACCAGTTGCCCGAATCTAGTGCCGCATCGAGGAAGGTTCCAAAAAACAATCAAGCGGGATCATTTCCAGGCTATGATTATCTAGCTGCATCACGGCAGGCTGTTTTAGTGAATGATTTGGGGTAGAGGGAAAGATGGCCCAAGCCTGCGGATGATCTCTTCTTGCCAAGATATACGAAAGAAAAATATGAAATTCACTATTTTACGGATTAGTAATTTTCAATCCTTTGGCCCCACGCCGACTATCCTTAATCTCGCCGATATGACATATGTTCTGGGACCAAACGGCGCAGGGAAGACTGCGGTCCTCGAGGCGCTGTCGCGCATGTTTAGCCCGGTTACGGCCCAGCGAACAGTTCGTATCAGTGATTTTCATGTACCTATGGACCATAGTCGGTCCGAGCTCCAGGATGAGGAACCAGTCCTCTGGATTGAGGTAGACATTGAGTTTCCAGAAGCAGATTCTGAGGGTTATTACGCATCCATTCCGCCCAACTTCCACCACATGATGATCGAGAGTGCTGATAGGGTGCCGAAAGTTCGTGTGCGATTAACAGCCAAGCTTGCCTTAGACGGAGTTGTCGAAGAAAGAATCGAGTATATACGTCAGGTAGATGAATCAGGGGAACCGACAGTTTGTTCCGAAATGTCCCGTTACGACCGGGGATACATTGAGGTGCATTATCTTCCGGCACGGCGTAACCCCAGTGAACACATTGCTTACACGGCTACATCTTTAATCGGTCGAACTCTGCGAGCAGCGGACTGGTCGCAAGAACGCACGACTCTTTCTGACCTTTCTGAACAGCTCACCGATGCTCTTACCTCTAACAGTGCGGTATCGAGTATGGGGCTCTCTCTGACGAAAGAATGGGGCGGACTCCATCGGGGTGAATTCTTCACAGAACCGACAATAACTTTCGGGCGGGGAGAATTAGAGGGAGTACTCCGCCAGCTCACTATCCATTTCTCTCCATCTCATGATGGGGCCTCATTGCCCTTCGACCTTCTTAGTGATGGACAGAAGTCCCTTCTGTATATCTCACTCGTACTTGCCTGGCAGTCGTTAGCTCGGCGGGTGTTAAGAAATGAAGAGGCATCGCTCGATCCAACTCGGCTACGACCTCCAGTCCATACAATTATCGCATTGGAAGAGCCAGAGAATAGTCTTGCACCTCAGTATCTTGGGCGGATCATCCGACAGCTGCATAATGCATGCTCCGAGGGTGATCTGCAGGCTCTGATCGCCACTCATGCTTCAACATTGCTGCGTCGAGTCAAGCCGGAGTCGGTCTGCTTCTTGCGGCTGAACTCAGAGCGAGAAACGACTGTCCATCGCGTCCTCTTGCCGGAGGATGATGACGAGGCTGCTAAGCATGTCCGAGAAGCTGTGCAAGCATACCCTGAGTTATATTTCTCACGGCTGGTCATCCTTGGTGAAGGTGACAGCGAACAAGTGGTGCTTCCCCGGATTCTGGCGGCTGCAGGAATTGCTGAGGACGATGCTTCTGTCTCGGTAGTACCCCTCGGGGGACGCCATGTGAATCATTTTTGGAGACTACTCAACGAGTTGAATATCCCCCATGTCACACTCCTCGACCTGGACAGCGGTCGGTACCAAGCCGGGTGGGGACGCGTCCGCTATGCCCTCAATCAGATCAACAAGGTAAAGCCGAAGACCTACCCAAGGGAAGAGCTTAACAATCTTCCTAAATGGGATTCCACAGACTCCTTCCCTCAGTTTCCGAGGGGTAAGGGGCCTATATGGGATCTCGAACAACAAGGGGTGTTTTTCTCTAATCCAGTAGACTTGGATTTGTTAATGCTTGAGGCGTTTCCAGACGCCTACGATGTTGAGCGATCGACTCCGGACAAGAAGGAGATTGTAGCGGTACTGGGAAAATCTCATGTCAACAAAGATCTCCTTAACCCGAAAGTGCTGTCGCTTTTTGGCGATTACCACGAAAACTTTAATTTGAAGAGTAAGCCTGCCACTCACCTACGCGCGCTCTCAATGCTCACCGATGAAGAACTCTGCGAAGGATTGCCCGCAGTTTTTAAGCGACTGATTAAGCATGTAGACGCGAAATTGATGGGACTACCCGAGTGATTCGCCCTGAGGAATGGTGTCCGTCCGATGGGCTGGCGCTGGAACCCTATGCTTTAACCGCTGTGACTAGTACAGGGAAAAATATTGTAGTGGCGGCAGGGCCGGGCGCTGGAAAAACGGAACTACTGGCGCAACGCGCGGATTTCCTGCTCCGCACTGGGGCATGCCCCTACCCCCGTCGCATCCTCGCCATCTCATTTAAGGTTGATGCTGCCCGAAACCTCCGTGAGCGAGTACGTCGACGTGTGGGAAGTCAACTTGCGGCTCAATTTGATAGTTTCACATTCCATGCATTCGCGAAACGGATTGTCGACAATTATCGCCCCGCTTTGACCGGACAAAATGCGCTTTCCCCCAATTATCGACTGGATGTGCATAACCAAATTCAGTATGAACAGATAACTTTCGATGACCTCGTCCCACTCGCCCTGGAAATTCTGAAATCCAATCGCTATGCCAAAAACGGGATCCGACAGACCTACAGTCACGTTTTTCTCGATGAATTCCAGGATGCAACAGCCCCCCAATATAACCTGCTAAAAGAACTCTTCTGGGACTCGCGTACCTTTCTGACAGCAGTGGGAGACGGAAAACAAAAGATCATGACGTGGGCCGGTGCCTTAAATGGAATCCTCCATACATTCGCAGATGATTTTTCAGCAATCCCACTGCCTCTCTATCAGAACTTCAGGTCAGCGCCTCGCCTGCGCAGGATGCAAAATCGCATGATTGCGGAGATGGATCCTGCCGCGGTTAGCCCCGGCCAAGAACTGACTGGAGACGACGGTGTCGTTGAAATAAGGGGATTTGATACTAGCTCCGAGGAGTCTGAAACCCTAGCGGAACGTATTCAAGACTGGCTCGACGAAGGAGTGGATCCGGGTGAGATTGCAGTCTTGGTGCGTCAACAGGCGGGGCTTTACACGGCGCCGCTTGGCGAGGAGCTTGCCAAGCGTGGTATCCCTTTTCGCAACGAACAAGAAAGTCAGGACTTGAATGCTGAACCAGCCGCAGTGTTGGTGTTCAACTTCCTTCGTGTCATAGCTGGTGATGGACAGGCTGATGCGTATGTCGAGCTTATGCGGTTTTCTAACCGCTCCAATTTGCCGGAAGAAGAGAGCCTGCAGTTTGACCGTCGCCTGAAAAACTTACTCCAGGAGGCACGCCAGAAGGTTCGGGTTTCTGAAGGCGATCACTCAGCGCCACAATTCTGGTCTATATGGACCGAGAAATTTCTGTCTCTTATATCCCGCCCGACCCTTGTGGCCTTGTCTCCTAGCTACCAGCAGGGCCAAAGGCTCGACGAAGTAATCCATCAAGCGCTTGATGCTTTCGAGCAGGAGCTTTCTAACTGTGGAGATGTAGTTGTGGCGCTGAAACGTCTGTCAGGAAAGGAGGCTGTTCGCTTCCTGAACATCCACAAATGCAAAGGACTGGAATTCGAAAAAGTCATCATTTTAGGGGTTGAGAATGAGATGTTTTGGGGAGATAAATCGAATTCTCTAGCTGAGTACTTTGTTGCTGTCTCACGTGCGAAAAACCATTTAGTTTTGACCTGGGCTCGATTTCGACCACGCCCTATAGGGCATGTTAAAAGGTGGGACGAGTTTAGAACTCAACACCAGAGGTTCATAAACTTTGGTCGTGGTGATTAGTGGCGTAGAGACGTGTGAGCGGTAAAGCAGTTTCGACAATCGTACTGATCATAAGTCGAGAACCAGCTATATTCGGTCCGGTTCTGTGTTTGTACTAGGTCGAAGATGCAAGCTTCATTTTTACTTATGTTTCACAGAGAGAGTGTCTAATGGTTTGTGTGTGAGGGGTTTCCCTTACATGAAGGAGATAAACCATAATGGATTCTGTGGCGAAACGAGATCCGGAAGATTCCGCGAAGATTAAAGCGATCGAGCAGAAACTGCTGGCGAACCCGGAGATAGCCAAGCTCATTGATGAGCTGGGAACCACAGCAACGGACGCCAACGACCTAGTCCGGGGATTACTGCAAGCTTCGGTCACCCGTGGCTTGGAAGCCGAAATGGATGCCCACCTGGGTTATTCCAAAGGCGATCGTGAGGCCAAAGCGGCCGGTGGTGGCGATAATTATCGCAACGGCTCCTATGTCAAAAAGGTTGATTCGAACTACGGCCCGGTCGATGTCACCGTCCCACGTGATCGGCAGGGCACGTTCTTGCCCACGATGGTGCCGAAAGGCTCACGCAGGTTAACCGATGTCGATGACATGATCATCAGTTTGTATGCCGGTGGCATGACAGTGCGCGATATCCAGCATCATATGGCCACGGCCATGAGGGTTGATATCTCGCATGAAACGATTTCCGCAGTGACTGATGCGGTGCTAGATGAAGTCATGATCTGGCAAAACCGTCAGCTAGACGAGTTCTACCCCGTAATTTTCTTAGATGCCCTGCGGATTAAAGTCCGCGATGGTGGACGGGTGGTCAACAAGTCTGCGTATTTGGCTATCGGGGTGGATATGGACGGTATCAAACACATCCTAGGGATATGGCTGGCGAAAGAAGAAGGCGCCTCGTTTTGGGCGCATGTGTGCGCGAATCTAGCTACTCGCGGTGTCCAGGACGTGTTCATTGTCTGCTGCGACGGTTTGAAGGGCCTACCGGAAGCAGTCGAAGCAACGTGGCCGGATTCGATGGTGCAAACCTGCGTAGTGCATTTGATTCGGGCAGCGAACCGGTGGGTTGCCTACGGCGATCGCAAAGCAGTTTCTGGACTGCTAAAGAAGGTCTACACCGCCCCTGACGAGGCAACCGCGCGCGCAGCGTTGGATGAATTCGCCGACTCAGAACTAGGCCGCAAATATCCACAGTCGGTGAAAGTCTGGTCCGATGCGTGGGAGCGTTTCGTGCCGTTTCTGCAGTTCCCGCCGATGGCCAGAAAGGTCATCTATACGACTAATTCCATTGAGTCGATGAATAACGAGCTGCGTAAAGCTACCCGTAACCGCGTGCAATTTACCAATGATGATTCCGCGATTAAGACGCTGTGGTTGATGATCTGCAATATTGAGGATAAACGCGCGGCTAAACGCGCAAAACAGGGCAAGAAAGCTGCTGCTACCAGCGGAAGGCTCATCGAAGGCAGAAAGGTCACCAACTGGAAACAAGCCATCAACCAAATGGCCGTGGCCTATCCGGAACGATTTACCAACTACCTATAAAGCACTAACCCCGAAAGCCCCACACACAAAATACTTGACACGCTCTTCACAGATGAGCCCCTTCGTCCCCCCACTGACGACCACACACCGACGAGTGAAGGAGGCATATAAAAGCACATTGAAAAGTTCCCCACTTAATAACTCTGGTCTGCGCTGTTGCATTGCTCCGGTATCCCCCGAACCCTTCGCTCGCTTCAAACACGTCGCATCCACGGCAGTGGCGGCTACAATGATTTGTTCTGGTCGTGGGTCCTGCGCAAACAAAAAGCAGGACGCTTCACAGCCAGTCGATGTTCTACTACATCACCATAGTAAAGATAAGAATAGCTTCGAGTATGAAGACAAAACATAGGCGTAGTCGGCATAACCCCGCTACGCACTGCCCCTCGTCGGTACACTACGAATATGTCTCAATCACTACCTGAACGCCATTCACTTCATACTGAACGTCTGCATTTAGAAATACTTCACAAAGACCACGCGGACGAAATGTTTAGCGTTCTACGGAACCCGATAATCTACCGGTATATGGATGGAAGGCCAGATACTCCAGAAGCGCTTCGTCAACAGTACGAGAAACAATCTTCAAACTGGGATGGAAGGCCAATATCATGGCACACTTGGATAATGCGCGAAAAGCGGGCTAACGCAGCCATTGGATATATACAAGCCACCTTGAATCACGCTGAAAAGAACGCTGAACTCGCGTGGGTTCTATCTCCCCTATGGACTGGAAAACGCTATTCGAGCGAGGCTGCCAGAAGAGTCATGCAGGAGCTTCACCATGGGGGTTTAGTCAGCACATTTACATGCACGATAGATAAACGCAATGCACCGTCACGACATCTCGCACAATCACTCGGGTTCGCTATATCCAACTCGCTACCGGTTGAGAGTCAAACATGGACATTGATTTCAAAAAGTATAAGAGAATAAAGTCAGCTCCGAACAGTGCAGGTTACCTCAGCCTCCCTCAGGCCAGAGCTACTTCCCCAAAGGACGACAGACCCCAAGGCCATTAGAATGCCGCAAACAAAAATGACTGATGAAGGGGATACCACGAGAGCTGCCAGCGCCCCTATGGAATAACCCGCAACAACACTCATCATTCCCACAGTACGATTTGCCGCGGTGGCGATCGGGCGTTCCTCATCCGAAATAATTTCGGCGCGAATTGTAGCAATAAACACTGCAGAACCCGCAGAAAACAGCTCGTCAAGCATCATTGAAATCCAGACGATACAAATGCAGGCGGTACCATAAAGAAAACCAAGACCCCACCCTTGCATAAAATATGCCAATAAAGTAAGAGTACCGAATAACTGAAGAAACGAAATCCGTCTTAGCCCAATGCGAGAAAGAATCACCGGCAAATAAGCGCCCAATATAGCAAATCCGACTGCCGAAGCAGACATTACGCCATACTCAAACGATGAAATTCCTGTTCTTTGGAATAAGACAACTAAAAATACCGCCATTATAACTGACTGACCACAATTATAAATAATGGACCATATAGAAAGACGCTGCAGAGGCCCCTTGCTGAAATTAAGAGCTATTCCATACCGAAGATTATACGATCGCTGTTCCCCGCCTACCGCAACCGGGATAGGAATATCTGACCGAACATCCGGGAGGGATCGAAATAGGAGCAGGGCAGCAGCCGCAGCAGCTACTGAAATTCCATACAAATAACCCGGAGACCACAGAGCGAGTAAAACACCAGCCAAAAATGGAGCTCCCGCGTCAGCCGACGATTCCGTAACTGAAAGATGGGAGAAAAGCCTAATTCGACGATCTTTCTCTGCTATGAGAGGGACAACAACATTGATTGCCACATTGGTTAAAATCGACGCCATTGACACAAGCACCGTTGCGAAGATGTATAACGTAGCAGCGACTAAAGGAGGAAAAAATAAGGCTATAATACAGACACAGAATGCTATAATGGGCCTGACCCCCGGAAAGTAGACACAGGGATTTAATCAAGAAGCACGTTTGAGTGTAGCTTCATTGTGCCGTTCAAACACGTTTGGTGCGAGGTGATTACACCACGAGTGCCTTCGCATCGTGTTGTACCTGGTGCACCACCGGAACACCTCCCTCCGACACACCAGCTGGTTAGTGAATGTTTTAGAATCTTGCAGCACTTCACGCTTCATTGAGGCGTTAAACGATTCAGCTAAGGCGTTATCTGCGCTGGTTCCAATTGCTCCCATCGACTGTTTCACCCCAAGTAGCGTGCATGTCTGCTGGAATGCTTGCGAGGTATAAACACTGCCGTGATCCGAGTGAAATATTGCCCCTTTAAGGCTGCCTCGCTGGCCTTTGGCAGCTGTGAGGGCATCTTGAACCAAGCTAGTGCGCATGTGATCCGCAATCGCGAAACCGATTAGCCTGCGTGAATAGCAGTCAATCACGGTAGCCAGGTACATATTTGCCCCACCGTCAATCGGCAAATACGTAATGTCACCGACATAGAGCTGATTTGGCTTGTCGGCAGTGAACTTCCGTCCGACTAGGTCCGGAAACACTGGTTTTTTCTTATCCGAAACAGTCGTGGTGACTTTGCGTTTTTTCGTGAACCCAAACAATTTCATTGACCTCATCACCCGTGCGACCCGTTTATGGTTGACAGGTCTATCCTTTGGATTGTCGTTGAGTTCTGCCGTGACGCGTTTGGCGCCGTAGCAGCCCTTTTCTGCGGCGAACACGGCCTTGACTTTCGCGCCGAGGATAGCATCGCTAAACAAGCGTTTCTTGCGCTTGGCTGCACTAGATTTCCATTTGTAATACGAGGAACGATTCAACGTCAGAACTTCACATAACCGCTTAACCGGGTAGGTTTTTCGCGCGTCGTCAACGAACCGGAAGCGGATCACCAATTCGTCTCTTCCGCGAAATATTTAGCAGCCTTTTGCAAAATATCGCGCTCTTCTTGCAAGCGTTTAACTTGGCGTTCAAGCTGCCGGATCCGCTCGGTGTCGGTGACCGAGGCCGACGAGGAAGAATCCGGGGTAATGATCGTGGTGCGCGCGGCCGTCCCGTACCTTTTGACCCAGTTATGCAAGGTAGCGCGGTTGATCCCGAGATCAGTGGCAATAGTGGTCAATGAAGCACCCGAGGAATTCTCATAGAGTGCGACAGCATCACGCTTGAACTCTTCGGTATAGGTCTTGCTTGGCATAGTGAGGAGATTACCTTTCAGTCCCACGTTGATGGGATATTAGGTGTCTACCAAACAGGGGTCAGTGCCCTGGCGAGAGCACACCGCGCCCAACAGGAAGCCTCCCGCCGCTCGCTGCGCACCAGCCTGCCCGGCCTGATCGGCTTCGCGACCGCCGTGCAGCTGATGTTCGCCGCCGTCATCGTCATCGCCGTGTGGCAGTCCCTCACCGGCGCGGCGAGCGCGGCGACCGCCGCCGTGGTGCTGTTCGCCGCCGCACGCTTCACCGGTCCACTCATCGACGCCGCCGACCTCGGCTCCGCGCTCCGGCTCGCCGGTCACGACCTGGATCGCATCGACAATGTCCTCGACGAACCCGCGCAACCCGAGGGCACAGACAGCATCGAACAGGCCGGAGAACTCGCCTTCGACCACGTCGACTTCACATATCCCGGGGGTCGACAAGTGCTGCACGAGGTGACTTTCTCGGCGCACCCGGGAACCACTACCGCTCTGGTAGGGCCGTCAGGATCGGGCAAGAGCACGATCCTGCAGCTGGCCGCCAGGTTCTTCGACCCCGACGCAGGCACTGTGCGCATTGGCGGTGTCGATGCCAGGCTGCTGCCGGTACAGACCGTGATGGAGCAGCTCTCGGTGGTCCAACAGAACGTCTACCTGCTCGATGACACGATCGAGGCCAACATCCGTTTCGGCAACCCGGAGGCCACTGACGACGAACTGCGCGAGGCGATCCGTCTGTCCCGCGTCGACGAGATCATCGACCGGATGCCCCACGGCCTCGACACGCAGGTCGGCGAGGCCGGAGTCGCGCTCTCTGGCGGAGAGCGTCAGCGCGTCTCCATCGCGCGAGCCTTCCTCAAGGACTCGCCCATCGTGCTTCTCGACGAGATCACCGCATCGCTCGATCCGGAGAACGCGATCGCCGTCCACGCCGGCCTGGCCGCACTGTCTGAAGGCCGAACCATGCTGATCGTCAGCCACGACCTGACGACGATCGCCGGAGCCGACCAGATCCTCGTCCTCGATGACGGCGCGATCGTGGAGCACGGCACCCACACCGACCTCGTCGCCGGCACAGGTCTGTACGCCGACTTCTGGGCCGAACGCGAACGGGCCCAAGGCTGGCGCGTCACCCACCCCACCGACGCCTCATGAAACGACACGCGAGAACAGCGCGGTGTGCGCACACATGCTACGCTGTCATCGTGACCGACCCGGATACACTGAAGGACCCCCGAGGATGACGACAAGCAACCCCGCGCAGATCAAGCTGGTGCTAACGGCGGTGTTCCTGGCCTACCTGGCGCAGATGACGCTGAACCCCATCATTGCCCCGCTCTCACGCGAGGTCGGCCTGGCCGAATGGCAGGTCGGGGTGACCATCAGCACAGCAGCGATCATGGTGGTGCTCACGGCTCAGATATGGGGGCGCCGGTCGCAGTCGCTGGGACGCAAACGCGTTCTCCTCGCGGCGCTGGCCCTCGGTGCGATCGCGACGGCAGCCTTCGCGCTGATCTGCCAGGTCGGCATGATCGGCGCTCTCAGCGGCACCGTTCTGTTCGCGCTGTTCGTCGTGCTGCGCGGTATCGGGTTCGGCACCGCCATTGCTGCTATCCAACCAACCGCGCAGGCCTACATCGCTGATGTCACCACCGATGAGACCACCCGGATCAAGGGCATGGCCGGTGTGGGCGCGGTCCAGGGCGTGGCTCAGATCGCCGGTTCCGTTGTCGGTGGCCTGCTCGCCGCTTTCGGGCTGATGGCCCCGATCCTCTCCGTCCCGGTGCTCCTCGCCCTCGGCCTTGTGCTGGTCGCCCTTCGGCTGCGCCCCGAGGCGCGCACCACACTGATCGAGAAGCCTAAGAGCGTCCGGCCGACAGACTCGCGGGTGTGGCCGTTCCTGCTCGCCGGGTTCGGCATGTTCACCGCCCTGGGGTTCATCCAGATCGTCACGGGCTTCATAGTCCAAGACCGACTTCACCTGGACGCGAAGACAGCCGGAGTGCTCACCGGCGCGGCCCTCCTGGCCGCAGGTATCGGCATGATCCTCGCCCAGACAGTCGTTGTTCCTAGTACGGGATGGGGCCCGGCCACCCTGCTGCGTGTGGGCGGCGTGGTTGCGCTGCTCGGATTCCTCGTGCTGATCCCCGATGCCGGGCCGGTCGCCCTCTTCGGATCGATCGCCCTCATCGGCCTGGGCTTGGGTACCGCCATGCCCGGCTACACCGCCGGACCAACACTGTTGGTCTCCCGCGAGGAACAAGGAGGCCTGGCCGGGCTCATCGCCGCCAACATGGGTCTCACCTTCGTCGTCGCACCCACCGCCGGTACCGTCCTGTACGGCGTCTGGACCTCTCTGCCGATCATCGTCGGCGCGGCCATCATGGCCATCGTCTCCGTGTTCGTTCTCCTTCACCCCCGATTCCGACGCATCCCGACTCCGCCCGAAGGCGATGCGACGAATTCGGACGTGCCAACGCAGGACGCCGGCCATGAACGTTGAGGCAAACGTCGTGGCAGGCATCACCGGGAGCCTGGAGCCTGCTTCGATATTAGGGGCAAGTGGCGCATCTGCTGAAGAATATAATGCAGATGTCTGGCAAGAGGCTGTCGCGCAACACAAGGACAGCGGGGTCCCAGAAAACCATGCGGTTAATGAAGTGTTGAATTTCGTAGAGGGCGCTGGAACAGAAAACCCGTATTTCAACACCAAAGCAGCGCAATCAGCCGGAGCAAGCTCTGAAACACTAGAAGCAGGAGCTATTTTCAATGAAATGGCCGCCAGTCCATCAGGAGTCAGTCCTCAAAATGGCATCCCCGTATGGGGAAATTATTGCGGGCCGGGGCATGGTGGCAGCGGCCTTCCCATCGACGTTCTCGATAGCTATTGCCAAATGCACGATCGATGCTACGCCGAACTTGGCTATTTGAATTGCGTTTGTGACGCTACACTTGTCGCACTCATCAATAACAATCTCGACAAGATGAGTAGTAATGCAAGGCCAGTAGCAATCGCGATCAGCGCCTACTTCACCGTCTCACCTTGCGTGAACTAGTCGCATATGCAGCGTCACACGCCTCCACAACGGTGGCCCCCACTCGAAAACAAGCGATGGGCCCAAGTCGGTGCAAGTATATGCTTCGTGATCGGCGCGCTATGCATCCTTGCGTATTTCATAACATCACCCACTCAAGGATGGGGGCCCTCCATTTTCTTGATCTATGGACCGTTACTACTCGGCGTCACGGGCATCATCTTCGGGATCATCGCGCAACGCTGGTATCTCATTGTGCTCAATGCTCTCCCGCCGTTGGCATTTCCGGCAATCATGTTCTTTGGAACACTCATACTTGGTCCATAAAATTTACTGCAGATTTCCAATCACAACTGTGGTTAGAAACCTGATGCCCAACTGGCTAGGGATCATCCCCGCTTTTACAACTCTCCTTGCAATTCCAAGCGGTGCATTTGGGTATCAACATAAGAAGTAGTTGGGCGCGCAATTTCTATACGTGCGCAGCACCTACGGCTTGCAGACCGCCATATGAAGCTGCAAAAACCCGCCAAATGAAGTTAACAGTCACACACTTGGACTGATGATGACATATGTAAAGTCGGGTACACCCCAAAAGGACAGTTTTTGAATTACAGGAATGCTCACAAACTCAATGTTCACTAGGGTGGGGTTATGGATAATGGAACAGAACCGTCACTACCTCTAGATATTCCTGAACATTCTGAGGTTATTTCCGGGCAAAAGGTCGGCTATGCGCGGGTTAGCTCTAAAGACCAAAACTTAGAGCGGCAAACAGCGGCGTTGAAGAAAGAGAAGTGCTTTCGCATCTTCGACGATACTGTCAGCGGTTCGTCCACCAACCGGCCTGGGCTTGATGGTGCGTTGAATTACGTGCGTCCTGGTGACCAACTTGTGGTTATGAGTATGGATCGGTTGGCACGGTCGCTGATCGATCTTCACCGCCTGGTCGATGACCTCACCGCGCGGGATGTTTCGGTGAAGTTTTTAAAAGAAGGGCAAACGTATTCGTTGAATTCGACTCCGATTGCCAAGCTCATGCTCGGGCTGCTCGGTTCGGTGGCGGAGTTTGAGCGCTCGATTATTCGTGAGCGTCAGGCGGAGGGGATTGCGCGGGCGAAAGCCCGCGGGGTTTATAAAGGACGCGCGAAAGCACTCACGGATGAGCAGCTTGCCCAGGCACAAGAGTGGGTAGGCGCGGGTGTTCCGAAAGCGGAAGTTGCCCGTAGGCTCGGCATTGGCAGGACAACACTGTACAGCTACCTCAATCAAGAAAAATAGCGCAGGCTATGGGTGTGTAAGTTCTTCTCATCCGAGAAGTGCACAACCACATGAAAGAGTGCAGTTCTGCGATTCGTACTCATGTCTATTTTATTCATATTTCTCCACTTGTGAAATTTGTTTTTGGCCAACTACTTGCCAACAATCTTCCTTTGAGCTCGTCTTTTCGAGGGACGTTTGAGGTTTCTTTAGCCCTAATACTGGTAGCACGTTATTTTGTGACGACATCGTTGGCCCAAAAGATGCTCTTTTGTCAGCAAAAGTAGCTAGCATTTGAATTGCTTGCTTTGTAGTGAGCACTAAAGCTGAACATTCGGCTTTAGTTTTTCGGGGAATAGCCGCATTTCGGCGCCTAAAGAAAATTGGAGATTTTGTCATGGGGAAACGTGTGCAATTGAACGTCACAGTAGTGGCCTTGACTGGATTGATTGCTTCGGGGATTAGCGTTCCCTCGTCAGCAATGGAATCGCAGGATAAGGCTGCTGAAGTTGCAAGTACCACTCAGAGCGTTCTGGAACAAACCGAACATAGTGCACCAATTCAACAGCTAGTTGAAACAGACAATGGTGCAATCGCTGCTGACGGTAATTTTTCAGTATCCGGTGGAGATATTGATGTAAGCCTTGGAGAAGGTGAGGTGCTGTCACTGGGACTGCCATCTGAGGTAGAAAAGGAATTGGAGTATTCACCTCGCGGGACGATGATTGCTTCGGGGGATCGGGGCTTAAACGTTGAAATTCAAAAAATTGAAAATGGCTCAGCAAGAATCCTCTCTATTGCTGAGGCACACTTCTCAGAAAGCGACACTCATGACTACGAGTACCCGTTGACTTTACCCGCAGGCGCATGGGCTGAAATGAATCCTGACGGGTCTGTCGCAATCCTGCGCGGATCGGATGAAGCTCCTTTTTCGGTGGAGGAATCTCAAGAGATCCTGGAAGAAAAACTGCCCCCACTCGATACGGGGGAAGATTACGTTGAAATCGACCAGGGATTAGGTGAGGCTGATTCAAACGTTCTTCCAACTGAAAAACTAGACCCTGTTGATCCAATTATGAGCGAGAGCTTAATTGGAATCATTGCACCAGCATGGTCTGTAGATGCTACAGGCACCGCTTTACCTACGGAGCTCAAGATTGAGGGAAACACCCTTATCCAATCAGTGGACACACGAAATGCAGTATTTCCAGTAGTTTCCGACCCTCTCCCACTGGTAGGAATCGCACTTGTAGGACTGGCGCGTATTTTGGCTCCGTTCGCGGTTAGAGCATTCGCAGCAGTCGCTATACGCCGTGGGGCGGCTTATACTATCCGCGGAGGATACGCTAGCTTTAGTGCGTTTAAAGGAGCTTATGGAACCAGAAAAGGCTACCAGTGGCACCACATAGTCGAACAGTCTACGATTCGTAGCCGCGGCTGGGATTCTCGCGCGATCCATCATCCAAATAATCTCGTTCAAATCCCGACCGAAGTTCATCAAAAATGCGTTAACTCTTGGATGGGCAAGAAGGGAGTTACAATCGCAGGCGTAACAGCAGCTAGAGGAAAGACTATTCGCCAAACCATCCAGTCGCGAAGCTTCTCATCGCAGCATGGTTTCGGAGTAGATTTGCTCCGCTATTGTGGAGTGAAAATCTAGAAGCCAATGGAAGGTCACCACATGAAAAGTCCGGCAACGTCGCAATCTTTAACCCAGTTCCGTGAGTGGTTGAATTCGCAGGAAATTCCCGAAGACGTGGCAAAGCCGCGACGCGCAGGATTCTTCATTGAAGAAGACGGAACAACTGAGTCTCTCAATAGAAGATGGCTTGCTGGTGACGAAGTTTCCTGGCTCGGCGGGCCAGCACCCCTAGAGGGAGCATGGCCTGTCAATGCAAATGGCAAACCGTTGGCGCATGTTGCGACGTTATCCCTGCACGTGGAGTTCGATAAAGAACTAGATTTTGACGACTTGGATGTAGGCGAGACTATAGACGGAAGCCCTCGATCTGGATACCTAACCGTCTTCCACGACCTCGAGGCTTATGGCGCTAGCTGGGATGACCCGTCATCATGGCTTGTAAAATGGTACACAGCCTATGACATTCCATCGCAGCGGTTCCCGCTTGTTTCTCCTCCAGCTGAGGTAGATACCCCAACTGAGGCATTTCAAATGGGAAGATTCGTTCCTGGATATTCAATTGTTTCTCCAAATGATGTCCACGGAGAGATCTTCGAACGATACGATCTCGCATACCAGGAGTACCTTCGTCAATGGCAAAAATTGCGCAAACCAAATCAGGGACCTCCATTACGCGAAGATCACCCAGTGCCGCTAACAGCGCTCTATGCTCATTCTGCTGCTGGTTTCGACACGGCAAACAACGAACTACTACCTGAGGTCTTGCCCAAAGACATCGATAATGAATTCAATTACTACGTGTGCCTAGCTCAAATTGAATCCTGGACAACGTTGATGGAATGGTTCGGAGACGCAAGCCCGCTCGAAGTATGGATAGCATTCGCGGACCTAGGACTAGGCGATCTCCACAAAAACTGGTGCCTAACACGAACGGATTAGTTACCATTTTCTATGCTGCTATAACTTTCTAAAAACAAAGGCTCAGTAGCTGTTTCAAATATTTGCAGGTAATACAAGTTTCCTAGGACAAACTCAACAGCTTTTGTCTTGGGAGAGCTATAGCAATGGAATTGCTACCCAGTCAGGAAGCAAAAGTAAGGAGAAGTTATGGGTGAACTTTTAATTATTATTGCTAGTTTGAGTGTCACTCTTCTAATTCCGGCGTTGCTGATAGCGTTCCTAGTTATTCTCCTTAGGCAGAATAAAAAGTAGGTTCCAAACCTGCTCTTTTGAACTCCGCACGGACCGCCAAGCCCATCCTCGGCTTGTGTGACTCTGTGTCGGAGTTTTAAGCGTTTTGCAACAAGCCGAGGGGACTGCTCGCACAAAAGCCCGCAGCGTTTATAAAAGACGCGCGAAAGCCCTTACCGCTAAACAACTTGCCCACAGAAATAGGCACCTCTGTTCGAGAAAGTATCCGTGAGTGTCGTACTCACGTGCAATAATTAGCCTATGACCCAACCTATTGATGAGCTGCTACGCAGTGCTGGTGTGCCGTTTTTCGATGCTAGTGACGGCACTCTCAGTGGTGGGGAGACGGCTAGTGCCAGTATTGTTAGCGCTTTAGTAGCGCATTGGGACAGGCTCGACGGTCAACAACAACGAGCACTCGTGAGCGCGCTGGAGGCTTCCACGCAGGCTACAGAAGAAGCAGAAGCCTTTGTGCGGAAACACCTCTGGAGTGGGCTGGGTTTGTCGGGCCGTTTGATTTGAGAGTCTTTCAGAGCAAACCCCGTTGCGGGGTGGAAAGATGGTCAATGATGAAGAAGTTTAAAAAGCACACCCCAGAACAGATCGTGGGCAAGCTTGACCAGGCCGCGAAGCTCAAGGCGGAAGGTAAAACGAACGCTGATGTAGCCCGCGATCTGAAAGTCAGTGAGGCAACACTGCATCGCTGGCAGAAAACCTATGGTCAGATGGATCGTGCTGGTGCACGAGAACTGAAAGCCCTGCGGGATGAAAACGACCGGTTCAAGAAGCTTTTAGGCGAAGCAGAGCTAGATAAAGCAGCCTACAAGGAGTTGGCTGAGGGAAAATTCTAACCCCCACAAGACGCTACGACGCCGTGCGTCATCTCATGGATGTGCTGGGGTTATCCCAGCGTCGTGCCTGCTTGATCGTGGGGGTTGCTAGAAGTTCTTTCCAACGAGCCCACAAACACGCCAAAGACGTTGTCACGTTCGATAAGTATGCTGAGCTTCGGCAATGGTTGCATACGTGGGCTGCACAGAATCCTCGGTGGGGATATCGCCGTGCCTGGATTAAAACTAAAGAGGAAGGTTTTGATGTGGGACGGGACGTGGTGCGGCGTGTGTGGCGTCAGGAAAATCTTCGGGTTCCGTCGAGGAAACGGTCGAAGCCGAAAACCTTGGCGGATCCCACTCCCAGGGTGGAGCCAGCAGCATGTCCGAATGATGTGTGGGCGTTGGATTTCCAGTTCGATTCGGACTATCACGGCAGGTCAATCAAGGTCTGCAACGTGATGGATGAGTTCACCCGTGAGCATGTCGGGTTTACAGCAGATTCCACTATTGATGCTGCAGCTGTTGTGGAATTGCTGGATGTTATTGCCTGTGAGCGTGGTCAGCGTCCTCGTGTGGTGCGGATGGATAATGGGCCTGAATTTATCAGTAAGACTCTGCAGTCGTGGGCTGCTGAGGAAGAGACGGTGCAGGCGTTTATTCCTCCTGGTCAGCCGTGGCATAACGGGTTTGTGGAGTCATTGCATAACAGGATGCGTGATGAGTTGTTTGAGCAGGAATGCTTCCTGGATCTGGAACATGCCCGGTACTGCATCGGACAATGGTGTCACAGGTACAATACGTATCATCCTCACTCGGCACTGGGATTTATCCCGCCGGAGGAATTCAAGAAGCAGTTTTTAAGCAAAGTCGCTTAAATCAACTGGACCTAAAATCCAGACCACCCCACTTCCTCAATCTACCCCTCACTTTTCCGTTCAAAGTACATGGGCATTAACATCGTTCCCGAGACCAACGTGAACCCCTCCGAGCCTTTGCCTCACGCGGAAAATGCAAGTTCGCACGATTAAATTGGCATGAGGGTCAGCATGGTTCACCAATGTTTAACAATTCCGCCACCTCAATCGAAGTCGAAATCAAGGAGCGATTCCAAGCCCTGAATCACATTGTGGTCAACGGTCGTGTTCTGTCCGCCGAGGCGAGTTAAACGGAGCACCTGATTTATGAGGCAGGAAAATTCTTCGACAGTCTAGATTTCTATCCACTGGACTAAGCCTAATTAATCAACCTTCACCATCACGCTTGCATCAACGTGATGGGTCTCCGGATGACCGGAAACGATGCAATCAACCAAACAGGTACAAAGGAGTAACTTTGTCTACTACATTCAACGATAGGGCGGATCAGGAAGAACCTGAAGAACGCTCGTCAACCGATAACCTTTTAAAAAAGCGCAGTTCTGCTGTACTCGGCCTTTACCCGCACGACCTTCACCCTGGTCTCGTGCCGGGTATCAGCGTCGAAGAGCAAAGGAACACTTTTGGAATTGACAAGATTGTTTTCTCCGTAACAGCGATCTTCATTGTCGCTTTCATCGCATGGGGAATTTCGAGTCCCGAGTCAGTCGCCTCAGTATCTTCAACTGCCTACGCCTGGGCTATGAACAATGTCGCTTGGCTACTCAATCTAGTTATGGGCTTGGGCCTGTTCGTAATGCTCTACCTTGCATTCTCACGGTTTGGAAATATTCCACTTGGCAAGGATGACGAAAAGCCTGAATTCTCCCGATTCTCGTGGATAGCTATGATGTTCGGCGCGGGTATCGGCGTAGGCATCTTCTTCTTTGGCCCCTCCGAGCCTTTGGCGTACTTCCTATCACCGCCGCCTCACACTGCGGAACCAGCAACTCCAGAAGCTTTGCACCAGGCTCTGGCTCAGTCACACTTTCACTGGGGTCTTGCAATTTGGGGACTGTATGGCCTCGTTGGCGGAGCACTTGCATATTCCACATTTCGGCGCGGCCGCCCGTCGCTAATGAGCTCGACTTTCAGGTCTTTAATAGGTTCGGATCCTCATCAAAAAATTGTCGGGCGGATCATCGATATGATGGCCATCATTGCTACCCTGTTCGGCACCGCAGCAACATTGGGACTTTCGGCGTTGCAAATTACCCGCGGCGTTCAGATCATTTCCGGCGCTGGTGAACTCGCGAATAACGTTGTCATCATAATCATCGGTGTCCTCGGTGCAGCATTTATCATCAGCGCTGTCTCCGGAGTTGCCCGAGGAATCCGTTATCTCTCTAATATCAACATCAGTCTTACCCTGGGGCTAGTCGCTTTCGTCTTCATCTTCGGGCCAAGCCTCTTCCTGCTCAACCTCATTCCATCGGGAATGGCCACATACATCGATGAATACATCCCAATGATGGGTAAATCTTTGTCGTGGGGACAAGAAACTCTGGACTTTCAAGGCGGATGGACAGCGTTCTACTGGGCTTGGTGGATTGCCTGGACACCATTTGTGGGCATGTTCATTGCCCGTATTTCTCGGGGTCGATCCATCCGTGAATTCGCACTGGCCACGATTGCGGCACCTACGGTTATTTTGATTCTAGCTTTCACTATTTTCGGTGGGGCTGCAATCAATTTCCATAACGAGGGCCTTGCACTGTTTGATGGCACGGCAGACAACGAGCAAGTCCTCTTCGCATTGTTTGACCAACTGCCTTTGAACTCAATCACCCCGATAATTCTGGTGATAGTTCTCAGCATCTTCTTTGTAACTTCCGCGGACTCTGCTTCCTTGGTCATGGGAACCATGTCTTCTCGCGGTAATCCCGCTCCAAATAAGCTCGTGGTCGTTTTCTGGGGACTGTGCATGGTCGGTATCGCCATCGTCATGCTCTTAGCTGGTGGTTCAACTACGCTAACAGCCCTTCAGAACCTCACCATCCTCATTGCATTGCCGTTCTCGGTTGTGCTGATTTTCATGACTATCGGCTTCATTAAGGATCTTCATACAGATCCCGCAGCTATTCGCCGCAACTACGCAAGCAACGCTGTTCGAAATGCTGTGGTCAGAGGTCTAGAAGAACATGGAGACGATTTCGAATTCTCTGTCTCCCCCGCTCCAGAGGGCCGTGGTGCAGGTTCAAAGTTTGATTCCCAATCTGAGGAACTCACCGAGTGGTATCAACGGACAGACGAAGACGGCAACGAAATCGACTTTGATTATGAGACCGGAAAATGGGGTGACCAGGACGATCCGGAAGAAAATCGCCAGGTCGGGGAAGATTCAGCACCCAGAAGTTAGTTACTGGTAATTGACACCGCTATCCGAAGATAACGGGCGTAAATTTTGTCCCCGAAACCGCCGCTCATAAAATAGTCGACGGTTTCGGGGATTTCTTCCAGTTTTACCGCTTACGAGATAACGTCATCCCAGAAGATGTTGCTGTGGCTAAGAAATTTGATTGCCTGCCGCAAATGCCAGTTTCGGACCAGAGTTTCTGGATTAAATCCGACATGCTCGCTGCTAGCAACGCTTCCAGTAATCACAGCACGCTCACCAATATCGAGTGAATTGACAGCGACCATGACACCGGAATTAATTCGTAAGAAGCCGAAGACGTCATCGATGCTGCCCCCAGGCTTTGAACCTTCAGATGGACCGAAGCAGTGACTCCTCCGATTGCTTTTGCCCACGCGCGGCGCTCCGAACTCGGATCCGAGGCATAAACTGCTTTCGCGCCTGCTTGAGCAGCAACATCACATGTAATCATACCCTGCATGCCCATGCCGACAACCAGAACGCGCTTTCCGGTTAGATCACCGCCAGCCTCAACCGCGGCCATCACGGTTGCGCCAGCGTAAGAGGCAACGGAGGCAACTGAATCCGAGAGGGCTTTGGGCAGCTTTGCTACGGGCTCTTTAGAACGTAGAACAAAAGGTGTTGCGAAGGCACCGGACAACGGCCACGCGCCGGCCCACAGTTAACTCAGGGTTGAAGGGCTTACTCATTTGTTGATCATGGAGCCGATAGAGAATGCGGGATCAGGGACGTAATCTGCGTTAGGAGCCTTGAACTACTCCTCATTCAAATGCCCGGTGAGTACGCCACGGCTGGTATCCCCAGCGCTGATAACCTCTGCTGATTCAGGAATACCTGCTTTACCCATGACTTTGTGGATAAGGAATGGTTCGGGACAGCCCATTGCGCCCAAGATGATATCCACGATTTCACGCGCGAAACCGTGGTCAGGCCGACTTTGAAACCCTGTAAGCGTAATTGCTTGCCCATGCCCTCAATTCCTGGCAACAGAGTCGGTGGTGAAGCTCGGTAACAAGTTTAGATAGCAGCCCCACTGCCCCTGAAGACAGCGCCTCGGTTCCTACGACTGCGCCGAGTCCGGAAATCACCAGGAAAATAATAGCCAAGATGAGCTTCGGTCTGAAGGCACTCCGATTGTTTCCGTGTACCGCCTACGGCTGATGGATGGCGAAAAGTCATGGTGGAGCGGCCGAATTACCCACTGGAAGTAGGCCAGCAGATTGAACGTTCGACTCTGATTCAGGTTCTATTTATCAGCGGCTATTAGATTCCGGCGTGGATATCCCGTCGGAAAGATACAGAGCACGAAAAGCTCACTTTGCCTAAATCCCGCCCGTCAGCAGCTTGGGTCTAATAAGGTGGAATTCAATTATCCACCAATGGAAGGCTCCGACAATGACGCTGATTCACATTGATTCCCACCAGGTTGAAAAGACTTTAAGCCCCAAACAGGCAGTCTTGGCGCTGCGCGAATACCTGCAGCAGGGTTTTGATCCGTCGACAGATTTGGAACGCAGCCGAGCAGAAATCACCAACGGTGACTTTCTATTGATGCCTTCTAATTCGCCGACAGGCTTTGGCATCAAGCTTATTTCCATCCCCGGTAAGACAGCAGACCCAAGCATTCCTAGTGTCAACGGCATTTATGTGCTTTTCGATGGCTCCACATTGCAACCCACCGCTACCATCGACGGCGTTGCTCTGACTAACCTACGCACACCGGCTGTGTCGCTCGCAGGGGTATCTCACTTACTTACTACTTCTTCACAGCCACTCGATGTGGTCATTGTCGGAGTAGGAGCCCAGGGCCGTGCTCACGCTAGAACCGTGGAATCAGTATGCGAAGGTATCCGCGATACAAAAATCACGTTCATCAGCCGCACACAGCCCGCTGACTTAGACAACTGGCTACAAGCGGGAAGCGACCCTGCCCACGAAGCTATCTGCAACGCAGAATTAATCATCACTACCACTACCTCCCCGCAGCCAGTCATCGACGATGCAGAAGTTCGCAATGACGCCGTAGTTGTCGCTGTAGGCTCACACTCCCCCGATGCCCGCGAGCTCCCCGGCGCGCTCCTAGCGCGTGCGCAGGTCATTATGGAAGAAGAAGCCGCAGCATTTCGCGAAGCTGGCGATATCATCCAGGCCGTTAACGAAGGCAATCTCGACAAAGAATCCCTCGTAAGCTTCACCGACGTTGTGCGCGGCGAGGTTGAGCTTCACCGCAGCGCCCCAGTGGTTTTCAAATTCACCGGCATGCCGTGGGAAGACTTGGTTCTCGCTGAGGCCATCGCCGCACGTATCTGATTCATTTTTCTATCGGCGTGCGGCCAAATAGAAAGCCGCTCCTCCGCTACACGGTCTAAAGAACTTTGTTAGACCATTCAGGTATTTGAACTTCAAAGGACTTGACAATATCACCTAACAAATAGGGCAAAGCCTTTTCCTGGTAGCGGCAACACTGGCCTTGAACAAGGCATTTACACCGCTCAAATGGCTGTATTGCTCCTTAAAATAGCTAACAAAGATAGCTTGCAAATTGAAAAACCCATATTTGCAGCTCAGAACCTGCGCGAGTTTGTATGCTGGGTGTTCCCGGCGTTTTACAAACCGCAAGATGAACCAACTGATGGGTGAATTCTTCCCAGGCCTGGAGCCTGAAAAGCTCTGGACAAATCACCGTCAAAGTAATATTGTTCAATTGTCCTAACATATTGCATGCCAAAAGGTAGACGAGCAGAGAAGGAAGCCCCATGACATCCAGCGCACCGGTCTGGCCCGCCGAACTTTTTAAAGACCTAGACCGCAACGGCCCGGTCCCGCTTTACTTCCAGGTAGCACAATGCCTGGAAGATGGAATTCGCGATGGCGTTTTACCTCCCGGCACCCGCCTAGAAAACGAGATTTCTTTAGCCAAGCGCCTCAGCGTCTCCCGTCCTACCGTGCGTCGCGCCATCCAGGAAGTGGTTGACAAAGGTTTGCTGGTACGCCGCCGCGGCGTGGGAACCCAGGTAGTACAAAGTCATGCGACGCGTCCGGTGGAGCTGACGTCTTTTTACAATGACTTGAAAAACGCCAACCTGGATCCAAAGACGGAAGTCTTGGAGCACCGTCTGCTGGCGATACCCCCGTGGCGATTTTGGAAAACCACATTCCCCCAGCCTTTAATGACATCACCCGCGAAGAGCTAGAAGACGGCGGCATGTATGACGCGCTGCGCCAGCGCGGTGTGAACTTGAAGATTGCAAACCAGCGAATCGGCGCACGCCGCGCGGTTGGTGATGAAAGCCGTCTCCTGGGCGTTGATGACGGCGGTCCGCTACTGACTGTAGAGCGCGTTGCTTTGGATAACTCCGGTCAGGTTATTGAGCTAGGTAATCACTGCTACCGCCCTGATATGTACGACTTTGAAACCACACTGGTCGCACGCTAGTCGCAGGCCAATTGAAAAGTAGAAAGACCTGGCATCCGATGGAGGACGGATGCCAGGTCTTTCTGTGTCGCTGGTGCCTTGGAGCAGCACCAGCAAGTTTTAATTAGTCACGCGGTAGATAGCGCTCTCCCTTTCTCCCACGGTCGATAGTGTTCACCACTATCGACCGTGGTTGATTTGGATGTGCTTCGTGCGGGAGTAGTCCTGTAGCGCGTAGAGCGATAGGTCGCGGCCGTAGCCGGAGCCCTTGAATCCGCCCATTGAACTTCGTTCGCAAGCACCAGGTGGGAGTTAACCCAGACAGTACCGGCGTCAATCTTGCGTGGAACATCGATGGAACGTGCGGCGTCCGTGGTCCACACTGAAGCACTCAGGCCGTATGGGGTGTCGTTAGCGCGCTCGATTGCTTCTTCTTCAGTCTCAAAGGTTTCCACAGTGATGACTGGGCTAAAGATTTCTTCTTGGGCAGCCTCTGTGCCAGGTAGAACGTTGGTCAGCACAGTTGGCTGAATGAAGAAGCCTTCACGGTCAGCCGCCGAGCCGCCCAGTGCGGCAACTGCGCCTTCGTTTTGTGCGCGCTCGAGGAATCCTTTGACTCGCTCAAAGTGCTGCTCAGACACCAGCGGGCCCTGCTCGATGTGCTCGCCTTCGGCTGGGTCACCGACCGTGAGGGTGCCAATCTGGGCAACGAGTTTCTCCACCAGTTCGGCTTCCACATCCTTGTCCACGAGGATCCTGGTACCAGCGCCGCACTCCTGGCCGGAGTTCCAGAAGCCAGCTTCACACACGCCCTCGGCAACCGCATCCAAGTCAGCATCCTTGAACACCACGACGGGTGCTTTGCCACCAAGTTCCAAGTGCACGGGCTTGAGGGTGCCGGAAGCTGCGGAGGCAACGGCACGGCCACTGCCAACACTGCCCGTCGTAGCAACCATGGCGATCTTCTCGTGACGAGACAGCGCCTCACCGACCTCACGGCCAAGGCCAGTAACTACGTTGAATACGCCACGAGGAAGAACCCCAGCAATGAGCTCTGCGAGCTTCAGCACTGACAGTGGGGTCTGCTCTGCCGGCTTGAGAACCAAAGTGTTACCAGCGGCAAGGATGGGAGCAATCTTCCAGGCACCCATGAGCAGCGGGTAGTTCCACGGCACGATAGCGCCGATGACGCCCAATGGCTCACGAAGAATGAATGACGTGTGGTCCTCAACGTAATCACCAGCACCCGCTTCAGTGAAAGCACGCGCAGCACCAGCGGAGAAGCGGAAGATATCCACGGTGCCATCGACGTCATCGCCCGCAACTTCCAAAGGCTTACCCGCGTTATGAGCTTCAAGACGTGCAAGCAGGTCAGCGTTTTCTTCCACGACATTCGCTATAGCAAGCATGGCCTCGGAACCCTCTTTCGGCGTCACACTTCCCCACTGCCGGAATGCATCATGAGCTGCATTGACTGCATCATCGACATCAGCAGTCGAACCGCGTGGAACAAGCGCAATTACCTGGCCATTGGCGGGATTGACCACCTCAGAATACTCTTCACCAGCAGACTCCACGAACGCTCCATTGATGAAGTGCTGCAATGGCGGGAATTCTTGCTCTGTAATGAAAGCGGCTACGTCAACACGTGTATTGGACATGTCATTCCTAGTCATTCAGCGGTCATGATGTGGATAACCACAACGGATTTACTGTGTCTAGAACACCATAAATTGTGATCACAAATCGCACAGGGTTTATTCAATCTTTAAAAGTTTGCGAACCACCTTGCTTCAATGCATTTTTGCGATCACACATCACAAGGTGGGTTTGTTGTCCGTCCTCGTGTTCCCTCCATCCCCTTTCCTTTGCAGTACCTCTCAAGGTCCGTCCACTCGTCATTGACCAATCCATCACGCCATCGGCTTTTGTTTCCATCAGAGAAGCTGCCAAGAACAACACTCCGCTGCCTGATGGCTGGGCGTTAAGCATCGAAGGCCTGCCAACACCGGATGCGCTGGAAGCTCTTGAAGGTGCGCTTCTTCCTGCTGGACACAAGCTCGCCAATGTTTGCCTGATGGTGGAATCTTTGGCCGGGCTTGCTGGCGGGCTGTGGTCTTTGGAGTCTCCCGCGTTTGATAAGGGCGGCGAGATCCCGTCGATTGGCGTTTTCATCATCGCGATCAATCCGGCTTTCTTTGGCGAGAATTACCTGGAGCGAATCGACTCCCATGTCCAGGTGCTTGAACGTGAACATGGGGTTTACATTCCTGGCCGCCAACGCGAAATCAAGAACGACATCAAGGTTGATGAGCAACTCTATGAACAGCTGCTCGCCAGCATCCAGGCAGCGGAATTGGTTCCAGTGCAAGGAGTGATTGGTGACGACTAAATGCATGACCTCGGCCGGCGTGGTCACTTCAATTCTCGCGTCGGTGCTTTTCGGAGCAATCTTCTTTGTCTCCGGAGCCATTGAAGCGCAAGCTTCGACGCTCGTTGCGTGGCGGGTGCTGCTCACTGCAGCCTGCTACGGACTCTTGCTAAGTTTTCCCGCTCGCCGGCGGGCCTTCAAAGCTTTCTGGGATGTCCTGCAGAAAGGTCCGCTTAACGTCTTCTACTTTGTTCTTCTGGTCGCACTGATTGCGCTGCAGCTGTGGCTATTCGCTTGGTCACACAAAGGCCATGCCCTAGATGCTTCGCTGGGTTACTTGCTTTTGCCCATCTTCCTAGTGGTGGGAAGATTCTTCTTTTCCAGCATTATCAGCCGTCTACAATGGATAGCTGTTGGTATCGCGATTATTGCAGTGACCACAAAATTTATTTTCAGCGCGCAGATTTCCTGGGTAACTTTCGCTATCGCGGTCGGCTACGCACTCTATTTCGCATTGCGCAGTTACTCCGGTTTTAATAGCTCCTTTTGCTACGGCGCTGAGACCATCGATCTCAGCCCAATTGCCATAGCGTTGTTATTCGCCATTCCAGACGCCTTGGATACCGACATGATGATCATGGTGATTTGCGCTGGCCTCGCCGGTGCAGTCGCCATGGCTCTCTACCTTGCCGCATCAGTGTTGTTGAGCATGCCCATCTTCGGGCTACTGAGTTACGGCGAACCAATCCTGCTATTCGCGGCTGCACTACTGCTTGGCGAGTCCCTCGATATGAGTGACGCCCTGGTGTATTCGCTTCTCGGGTTTGCGCTAGCCATTCTTGGATTCGATGGAATCTGGCGCTCACGCAAGACTTTGGAACCTATACTAGCTGTGTAATTCCGCGGACCAAGACGGCGATTGCGCCGGCTGCGGCGAGGAAAGTGGCCAATTGACGCGCAGTCGGGGTGGAAACCCTGTCATTGATCTTGTCGCCGAGCCAAGCACCAACGAAAAGCATTGCAATGGCAACAATCCACAGCCACAATGGCACACCGCCGAAATCAACACCGCCAAGCAAAACCAGCTTGAGCACGAAAGACACGGTGTTCGCGACAACGAGGACTGGGTGTAGTGTCGCCACGAAATCGCGGTAATCCCAATTGGTCAGCCGCGCATAAATCGTCAATGACGGCCCCGCGATTCCCGCGATGGTGGACATAAATCCCCCGGCCATACCGAAAGCGAAAAGCGGGCCTTTCGCTTCCGCGGGAATCTTGAACTTCTCTGCCGGGAACAATGAAATACCCAAGCCCAGCAGTACAAACACGCCGATGGCAATAAGCAGAATTGGCCCATCCAGGAAATGAATCACGGCAACCGCAGGAAGCGAACCTAAAATCAGGGCCGCCGAAATGATGCGGAACCGCTTCCAATCTGTTCGCTTCCGTACTGCCCACGCATTATTCACCGCATTAATAATGGAAAGTCCATTGACCATCGTGACGCCCTGCACCGGCCCCAAGAAGATGGACATGACGGGCCCGCCCAACAGGCCGACACCCATGCCGGTAATGCGCTGGAAGAACGCACCGATGAGGACGGACGCAAGAATGATGATGGCAACAGTTAACACAAACAACCACCTTATACAGGACACCTAGCTGAGCTGAAACAGCGGAGCTATATCTACGCAGCTACCCGCCCAGTAGGTTTCTCGGAACACATCGCGCCATTCGTGATTCACATTAAAAAATTTGCTCACGAAAGGAAATCATCCACATAGTTTGGCTTTGTCTAAATTCATAAAAATAAACGATCACATGATCGAATCGGGAGGGCTTTATGAAAAGGCTAATTGCAACAACACTTGGCGCACTCACAACAGCGACGGTACTGGTGGGATGTTCCGTGGACGGTTCAAACTCCGCGAGTGCCAATGAAACACAGATAATTCAGTCAGCCTTCGGGGAGGCTGAAATTCCAAGCAATCCACAGCGAATTGTGATCGTTCAAGCGAACTTCCTCGACTTTGCTTTGGCAATCGACCTAGCATCAGTTGGTTCAACCTACTGGGGTGATGCTGGCGGAATTCAGGATTACCTCCGAGAGGATGCACCTGAAAACATGGAGGTTGTAGGAAACGACGATGAACCCTATTTCGAGGCCATCGCAAATCTAAATCCAGACCTAATCATCGGAGATGAAGCCGTCGAAGAGAACCTGGAAAAGTTCGAGCCCATTGCTCCGGTCGCTGCAATTGCATCACGGGACGCGGAAGGCTCCAACAGCTGGCGCGACCAGCTGACTGCGTTGGCTGAGATTACTGGACGCGAAGATAAAGCCGCTGAAGTAATCAAAGAGACCGACGAATCTATTGAGCAATTGGACGCAAACATCGACGAACCAGGTCAGCGCACCATGCTGCTTCGTATCCGTGATGACCAAGTTCGCCAATATCTGCCCGATAGCTTTGTAGGAGCTGGAGTTCCACAGCGTCTACAAAAACATCGAGTTAGTGGAATCAGCAGTGCCGTCCGAAAACGGCGAGTGGTCCTTTATCCCTCCGGAAAATATCGGACTTCTCGATGCCGACCGCATTATCGCATTCGTCGACAGTCCCGCGCCCTTGGAGGCAGCAGAAAGCAACCCTTTGTGGAATACCCTTCCTGCAGTAGAGAACGGCCAGCTTTGCATCAGCGAAAACTTCACGCTCTGGGTTCACACCGGCCCCTCAGCGGCATCGATCGTGACTTCCGATCTTGAAGAGTGCTTCAGCGCGTAGATCTGCGGAAAAGCTCGGCATGATTCAATTACCCATTCGCCTCGCCGGCATTCTTAACAAGCGGATCTGGCAAATACACCTGTCCGCCCGAGGCCAGGAACTCTTGGCTCTTTTGTTGCATGCCGGCGATAGCGGATTGAGCTTCAGCGCTTCCGTAGGTATCGCGGATGTCCTGCGAGATTCTCATCGAGCAGAACTTGGGACCACACATGGAACAGAAATGTGCGGTCTTGGCAGGCTCAGCCGGCAGGGTTTCATCGTGAAATTCCTGCGCGGTGACCGGGTCCAGTCCGAGCGAAAATTGGTCATTCCAGCGGAACTCAAATCTCGCCTTAGATAGAGCATCATCACGCGCAGTTGCACCGGGATGATTCTTAGCCACGTCTGCTGCGTGTGCAGCAATCTTGTACGTGATGACGCCGGTCTTAACATCATCCCGGTTTGGCAGGCCAAGATGCTCTTTTGGCGTGACGTAGCACAGCATCGCCGTGCCATATCGGGCAATCTCCGTAGCGCCAATTGCGGATGTGATGTGGTCATAGCCTGGCGCAATATCAGTAACCAATGGCCCCAGCGTGTAAAACGGTGCGCCCTTGCACAGCTCCTGCTGGCGTTCAACATTCTCACGAACTTTGTGGAATGGAATATGACCAGGGCCTTCAACCATGACCTGAACATCATATTTCCATGCCCGTTCAGTCAACTCAGCCAAGGTATCAAGCTCAGCGAATTGAGCTGCATCATTAGCATCCGCGATTGAACCGGGGCGGAGCCCGTCCCCAAGGGAAAAAGCGACATCGTAGGCGGCGAAAATCTCACACAGCTCATCAAAGTGGGTGTAGAGGAAATTCTCCTGATGATGAGCCAAACACCATCCGGCCATGATCGATCCACCGCGTGAGACAATCCCGGTAACTCGGTCCGCCGTCAACGGCACGTAACGCAGTAGCACGCCGGCATGAACCGTCATGTAATCAACACCTTGTTCGCACTGTTCAATGACGGTATCCCGGTAGATTTCCCACGTTAGAGCATTTGCATCGCCATTGACCTTCTCCAGCGCTTGATAGATGGGAACTGTACCGATGGGGATGGGCGAGTTACGCATAATCCACTCGCGAGTGGTGTGAATATCATTTCCGGTTGAAAGATCCATCAACGTATCGGCGCCCCACTTCGCTGCCCATTCGAGCTTCGATACTTCTTCGTCGATCGAGCTTGTCACCGCGGAGTTTCCAATGTTGGCGTTGACTTTCACAAGGAAGCTCTTACCGATGATCATCGGTTCCGACTCCGGATGATTGACGTTAGCGGGAATGATTGCCGTTCCCGCTGCAATTTCACTGCGCACCATTTCCACATCGCAGTTCTCTCGCAATGCAACGTATCGCATTTCTGGCGTGATGATTCCACGTCGCGCATAGTGCATCTGCGTCACCGTGCTCCCAGAACGTGCTCGAATTGGAACTGGCATGCGTCCCTTCCATTGCTGCGAGGACGCCCCACGCCGCACCGCACCAAGCCCATCATCTTCCAGGCGCACACCGCGGGATTGATAAGTTTCCGTATCTTCGCGTGCTGCAATCCACTCTGCCCGCCGTGGTTCTAGGCCCACTTCAGGCACACTGCCAGGGCCCATCGTTCTATACACCTGCAAAGGCTCATTCGGGGTTCCATCAGGTGAATCGCTCTGATGGATTTCAGTTACCGGAACTCGAATTCCATGTTCCAAGTCATTCAACCAGCCAATGTGGTGGGAAGAATGTTGTTCAGAGTTTCGTAGACTGTACGCGTCATTGGGCGTTTTAGACAGACTGGTGCCACTATTTTTTGGATCAGACAATGAAGTCTCCTAATTTCCTACGCCGGTATTAACCGGATCAGGTTCAACGGTCTCGGACATCACTAGCCCGATCTCAGCTCCTCGTAGAAGCACCCGCATGGACATTCCCATTTTACCACCCAACCACGTTCGCGGCAATAACTCCCCTACTGGTATTTCCTTCTCGGCCAAATACAATCTGGCCGCGATGACACCTAGAGCCATAAAATGCAGCCACTAACAGAAGCTTCGAACCAAATAGTTAAATTCAAATCGACCTTTATGAAACCTTTTTATTCTCAGCAATCGTGAATCTAAAGGTGTCCAACGGCTGACTATTCACACAGTAAGCACCGCCTACCGTTAAGGGAATTGGATTCAGAGCCAGACATCACGGTGAACCGCTCTTACTAATTTAAATAGACAGGTTGGTACAGTCGTCTAAAGAATAGAAGGACTTTAGGGTCTAGTTAACTGAGGGATGATTCACACTATGCCAAATACTTCGCCTTCCATAGCGATTATCGGTCTGGGTCCGCGTGGGGTTTCCACGCTGGAGCGTCTTGTTGCGCATCTCAATGCGGAGACCACTACCCCGCAGGATCTGACTTTGCATCTCATTGATGATGCGCAGCACGGCGGCGGCCGAGTTTGGGACATTACGCAAACCAAGGCGCTGTGCATGAACACTTTTGCGCACGGCATGACGCTGTTTTCTGAGCCCGGCGCGACAGTGGATGCGCCGGTGGTGGAAGGCCCCACCATTTACGAGTGGGTGCGTCTGCACTTGGGTTATGAGGATGAGGTTTCCGCAGAAAAGCGTGCCTACGTTGAAAAGCACCCGTTGGGTGATGAATTAGCAAAGCGGTTTAGCAAGGAAGAACTGGAGCAGGTTAAGCCTGCTTCTTATCCTTTGCGCGCACTGTATGGCTATTACCTGGTGTGGTTTTATGAGTCGGTGCTCGCGGATATTCCGGAGTGGGTCACGGTAAAGACCCATAAGGCGCGTGCCACCGGTATTGAGGACAAGGGTGGTTTTGACACCATTTCCTTAAGTAACGGAGAAAGCATCGACGCAGATGTCACCATCGCGGTCACCGGCTGGCAGAACCAGGGATATTCAGAGCAGGAAAAATGGATCAAGCAAACACTTGATGAGCACCCTGATCTGAAGTGGATTCGCGCCAATAACCCAATTGAGCAAGATGTTGCTTCCATCAAGGACAATGAGCAGGTGCTCTCCCGCGGTTTGGGCATGGGCTTTTTTGATATTTTGATTCTGACCACGCAAGAGCGTGGCGGAAAGTTCGTGGATGATCCAAGTGCCCGCGGTGGGGTTCGCTATATTCCAACAGGCAAGGAGCCAACGTATTACGCGAGCTCGCGCCGTGGATACCCGCTCATGCCGCAGTCGGATGATCGCGGCTTGCCGGCGCCAGCGGAGATTCCACGGTTGAAGAAGGTCGTGGCAGAGTTGTCATCGCGAAGCGGTCGCCGTTCCATCGACTATGACGTGGAAGTGTGGCCGGCCGTTGCACGCGATGCTTACCACGCATATTTGAAGACGTTGGCACGCGTGGAGCCGGAGGCGCTCAAGGCTGACCTAGACACCATCGTGCAGGCAATCGATGACGCAGAGGTCGATGCCAGCGTTGTCTTCAACGGCATCACCGCCCTCGATGATGTCATCACGCAGTACACCACCAAGCGTTTTTCATTGTTGCGCTGGATGCATTTGCTGCCAGCCAACTTCGATAACTCGGATGAGCTCACAGCGTATCTGATGCAGCGATTGGAAGAAGACCTCAAGGATGCAGAGCAAGGGCCGGATAGCCCGGTTCGTGCTGCTTTGTGGTCGCTGGGCTTTTCCCGCAAGCCATCCCAAGTGCTTGGCGCGGAAGGCAGCTACACCGTGGAGTCGCGTCACCACATGTTTGATAAAGCCATCGCGTTGGCGCAGCTGGCGTGCTCAGGCCCACCAATCTTCCGCACCCGTCAGCTGATGGCGCTGGTGGATGCGGGAATTGTGAAGTTCATTGGCGGCTATCCGCTGCTGGACATGGATCGCCGTACTGGTGAGTGGACCATGAGCTCGCCGTCGTCGGGCGGTGTGCGCTACCGCGGCACCACCTTGTTAGATGCTTGGGTGCACAAGCCAGATATTCGCAAGACGCCTGCCGATGCCTTCACAAAGAATCTCGTGGACCAACAACGTGTTGTTCCATTCACGGATATTTGGGAAGACGGCACGGAGATTCCAACGGCATCCGTTGCCCAGGATCCGCAGACCCGCCGGGTTCTGCGCGAAGACGGCGAGCAAGATTCGCGCCTGCACATGGTGGGAATCCCAGCGCACGCGCAGTATCCAGATACCACCATTTCCCCACCGCTACCTGGCACTGACTCGTGGTTTATCCAAGAAGCGGACAAAGCTGCGACGAGCGCTGCGGGCATAGCTCTTGGTGTGAATAGAATGAACCAAGCTGTCTAACATAAGTCGACAACTAGGACTAGCATGGGAATCGTTCCAACAACGAAGGAGAATTTAAATGTCTGATTTGACCCCAAATCACACCGCCGGTGAACCACTAGAGGCAATCGACAAGGACAAGCTTGCGTCCCTGCGTCAAAAGAACATTGACAATCCAGAGGGCGGCAAGAAGGTCATCAAGACTCACACCGAGGCTGATGGCCACTTCCGTAATTACACTCAAGTTCGTGATCTGAAGCCAGTCCTGGTTTCTGAGCCACCGGCGCTGCTTGGTGATGACTCCGCGCCAAACCCAACTGAGATTGCACAAGCGGGCCTCGCAGCCTGCATCTCCGTAGGCATCCAGGCTATTGCTACCCACCGTGGCGTTACCCTGACCAAGATTGATATCGACATTGAGTCCAATATCGATGTTTCCCCCGTGTGGGGCGTTGGCGACTTGAATGATGAGAAGCGTCCAGGTGTCTCCGATGTTCAGGTCAATGTGGACGTTGACGGTGACGCTGACCGTGAAACCCTAGAGAAGATTGTGGATGATGCAATCCAGTGGTCCCCTGTGGTCAACACCTACACTCGTCCAGCAAACCTGACCCACAAGCTGGTCTAATCCGCTACGCTGGGCAAACATGAAGAAGTTTCTAAGCGTCCCCGCTGCCATCACAGTGTTGGCGGCGGGGACGCTTGTTTCATGCAGTACTGAGTCCCAGGAAAGTTCGCAGTCCCCTACCGCTTCTGAGACTCCTGCTGATTCAGCAACGTATCAGGAGTACGTAGCACTCGGAGATTCTTATTCTGCCATGGGTTCGCGGACAGCAGAGACAACAGGCCCAGCAGAGTGCTTCCGTTCAGCGGATAACTATCCATCGTTGGTAGCGCAGCATGAGGGGGTAAAGAACTTCGTAGATGCTACCTGCTCCAGTGCGGTAACCGCGGATATTTTTAGCACTCGCGCCGGTTCCGAGGGCCCGATCGAAGCACAGCTGGAGTCATTAACTAAGGACACTGACCTTGTCACCATTTCCATCGGCGGCAATGACATTGGTTTCCCCGATATCGCACGGTGCTTCCAGGAGGCTCGAGCTGCCGGCGAAGAATCAGATTGTGCGTCACGGTTCAACCGTGACGAGATGACCAATTCGGTCAATGAAATGCTCTTTAGCGTCTACAACAGTGTGCAGCAGCGTTCTCCTGAAGCACACATTATGGTCACCGGGTACATGCCACTGATTACGGATGAAGGCCAGTGCGAAGACGCGGCATTTATCTCCGAAGATGACCGCGGCTGGGCGGTAGGCCTGACCAATGAAATCAACGGACGCATCAAAGGTGTCTCCTCAGAGATGCAGATTCCGTTCATCATCCCCGAGAATGCAGAGGAACACACGGTCTGCACCCCACCAGAACAACGCTGGACGGATCTAACCGGCGCAGAGACAGGTGCTTATCCAATGCACCCGACTGCACGCGGCCAAGCAGCAATGGCAGAAGCCATCACAGCAGAGCTTTAATAAAGCCGCAGTGGAGCCGCAGTAGATATGAAAGTGCGCACCCACTCTCCTTGGCGAAGGAAGTGGGTGCGCACTTATCTGTTTGATCGAGCCCATCTAGCTTGTAGCACTAGCTCCTTGCCCCGGGACCATTTGCGTCAGGCTTGTCAGGCGAGCTGACATCAGTGTCAGCACTATCCAGCGGAGACTCTGGCGTGTAATCATTGTCCACGTCGCCGCCAACGTAAACATCACCATCGACCACCACGTGGCCCGGGATGCGGAATCGGCCATCATCGTCATACTCAAATTCTGGTACGTCGATGGGGTTGCCATCCTCATCATAACCAGGTGCCGGTTTGGCTTCTTGCTCTTCAAGTCTCTCCGGACTGTCTGTGCGCTCCCACTGGCGGGAGGCAACTTGACGCTCGGCCGAGTAGTCATCACCCATTGCCTTCAGCAGCGAGTACATCAATAGGAACATCATAATGAAAAATGGCAGGGCCACGATAATGACCACTTCCTGAATCGCCTCAATGCCTGATTCATTAATGAATAGCAGTGCTGCAGTGACGCCACCAACGGCGAATGCCCAACCAATACGGTAGTAGACAGGAGAAACATTTTCATCGCCGGAGGCAAAGGAGTCCATGACCAGTGCCGCGGAGTCAATCGAGGTAACGAAGAAGATCGCAATCACGAAGACAGCCAGCGAACCGGTAATGCCATAGAGCGGATACTGCTCAAGAAGCGCGAACAGCGCCACCGGAGTGTTGCCCTCTTCCACCACTGGCGTGGTGAGAACACCTGGGTCGGACTTTTCCATCTCAACCGCAGCGCGGCCAAAGATGGAGAACCAGATAAGAACGAAGATGGTTGGCAGAGCCAGCACACCGCCGATGAATTCACGCACGGTGCGTCCGCGGGAAATACGCGCAATGAACATGCCGACGAATGGTGCCCAGCAAATGGTCCATGCCCAGTAGAACACGGTCCAGCTGCCTAACCATCCAGGGTTCTCAGCAAAGGAATCAGTCCAGAACATCATCTTCGGAAGGGAGCTGCCGTAATTACCGAAGGACTCAACGGTGTGGCGCAGCAGCGTCAGAGTTGGCCCCATCAAGAGGACGAAGAACATCAAGACGATTGCAGCACCGATGTTGATGTTGGACAAAATCTTAATGCCCTTGTCCAAACCGGTTGCCACAGAAATCGATGACGCAATGGTAATGACCAAGATGATGGCTAGTTCCACGCCGGAGACCAGCGGAACATCCCACATAATGTTCATACCAGCGTTGATCTGCAAAACACCTAGGCCAACAGATACTGCTAGGCCGAATACTGTACCGATGATCGACAAAGCATCGATAAGCTTGCCTGGCCACTTATAAACGTTGCCACCAAGCAAAGGTGAGAAAACGGAAGACAAACGAGCCGGCATCTTACGCTTGTAGATGAAGTAGCCCAATGCCAGTCCAGGCACGATAAACGGTACCCACATGTGCGCCGCAAAGTGGTAGTAGGTGAATTCAAAGGCTTGCTCGATGGCTCCTTGGCTCATCGGCAGAAAATCACCGCGAGGCGGGTTAAAGCTGTGGTGCAGTGGCTCAGCAGCACCCCAAAACATCAATGTCGCGCCAAGACCTGCCGCAAACAGCATGGCGAACCATACCGGCACGGAGTACGCAGGCTTCTCATCATCGTCACCAAGACGCAGATTTCCGTACTTGGATACAAAAACGCCGAGAAGGAAGATGAACATCAGCGAGTAGCCGCCGATATACATCCAGCCCAGGTTTTCCATCAGCCAGCCTGAGATACTCGCGTAGACGTCTCTGGCTCGTGAGCCGAAAGCCAGAGTCACGGCAACAAAAATAACAACGAAGCCTGCTGAAACCAGGAAAATAAAAGGATCAGTCTTCAGACCAAGAAAATTCTTCTTGCCTTTCTTCTCCTCCGACTCCAAAGGTTTGTCAGTAGAACTTCTATTCGTTTGGGGTTGAGAGGTAGTCACTTTGTTAACTTTCCTTTATAGGGATAAGAACATAAGCCACACTAGTTCAATACCAATCCCTCTGTAACCTGAGTCACCAGTATTGGGGTAACTGCTTAATCTAAAGAATTACATGTAGCGCGTATTTACATCTTCCCCACAAGCCTGATTTTAACCTTAAGTTTTGACAAAGGTGCAGTATAACCACGGTGAATTTCGCAGCTTAGAAACCCTCAAGTGGGTGCAAAAAGACTTAATAACTCATATTCATAACAAATTATGCATTTCCCGAATATGGATTAATTTTTGCCATCTCAAAATGTGAGATTGCCCTAGTCAGCGTGGGTTAACATCGAATATGAGAAGCGTCAAAACATGGCGCTCAATATACCCACGGCGACAGCGTCACCATACCCTGGTCTCGCTGAATATTAGACAAGGAAATCCTGATGAAGAATGTGAATCGGACAAATCCACTTCCACTCAATGAACGTTTTGCAACGCGCGCACAGTTTTTCGCGCCGTCACCAATCCGCGCAGTGTTCGAAATGGAAATGGATGAGGGTGTCATCTCCTTGGCCGGCGGCAACCCAGAGCTCACGCACCTACCGTGGCCAGAAATCACACGGATCACCAATGACGTGGTGAATCAACATGGTTCTTCCGCTTTCCAATACGGTACCTCCGTGGGCCATCCAGAGTTGGTGCAAGAAATCAGGAACGTCATGGCGCTGGAAGGCATTGAAACCAACGCCGCAGACATCATTGTCACCTCCGGTTCACAGATGTCTTTAGATTTGGTTGCCAAGCTCTTTCTCAACAGCGGGGACACAGTTCTAGCCGCGGCACCGACCTACTCTGGAGCGCTCAACGTGTTCGCCGGCATGGAAGCTCACGTGGACCAGTTAGAGGGCGATGAAGAAGGAATTACTATTGATGCCCTCTCTTTAGCCATCACCCGCGCTCAGGAAGCAGGCTCAGATATCAAGCTGCTGTACGTGGTTTCCAACTTTGCCAATCCTTCGGGTGTGATGATGTCCCATCAACGCCGAATCGATGTTGCTGCATTATGCCGAGCACACGGCATAGTCATTATTGAGGACAATCCTTATGGCCAGGTGAACTTCGGTGTCGATGCCCCACCAGCGCTGCGTACGATTGACCCGGATAACGTCATTTACCTAGGTTCGCTGTCAAAGACTTTCTCCCCCGGCATTCGCATTGGCTGGGCAGATGCCCCGGCAATGGTGCACGCGAGCCTGGTGCCTGCGGCAGAGGCATCTGCGATTTGTCCTTCGCCACTCAGCCAACACATTGCGGCTGCATATTTACGCGAAGTGGACTGGCAGTCAGTAGTCGCCTCCAACGTGCAGATGTACAAGGGACGCGCTCAAGCACTTGATGCTGCACTAAAAGAGTTCATGCCAGAAGGTTGTAGCTGGCGCACGCCACAAGGAGGATTCTTCATCTGGGTCGATGTCCCACAAAACATCGATACCCCATCCTTGTTGGATGAGGCAATGGATGAAGGAATCCTATATATTCCAGGCACGGCGTTCTTCCTAGACGGCCGCGGGCGCAATTCCCTTCGCTTGGCTTATTCCCAGGTGGATGAGGCAACGCTGCGCGAAGGAGCGCGCCGCCTGGGCGCGATCCTCCAAAATGCACTAGAGCTTAAGCAATCTGCGTAGCTTCCCTACCGCTAAGAGCCTGAAGCAACCGAGCGAATCGAGTCATAGACTTCTTTCTCGCCCTCGGACAGGTTGTCTTCCCAGTAGGCGTGGGCATGTTCCATGAAGGCTTCGCGATCCACATCTTCTACGAGTATGGGAGAGCCCTGATCTTTCCAGCGGGTGATGACTTCCTGCTCATCCTCGTCGGCACACTGGCGGTTTTGCTCACGCACGCCCGAAATAGCGGACTGCAAGTCATCCTGTTCCTGCTCGGACAAACGCTCCCAGGTATCACCAGCAACCACGATAAGCTGCGAACCTACCGCGTGGCGCGAAAGACTGACATAGTCCACAACTTCATCCAGTGAATTCTCGGCGGTCAAAGAAATCGGGTTCTCCTGGCCATCGACAAGACCTTGCTGCAACGAAAGATAAACCTCTTCGAAGGCAACAGCCACGGGCTCTGCTCCGACTGCGGCCGCAGATGCCAAGTGCGCTGGGGTTTCTGGGTAGCGCAGGCGTAAACCTTCGAGGTCTTCCGGCGCGCGCACCGGCGCATTAGCGGAGAAAGTCCTGTCGCCCAAGTACCACACGCCAAGAATTTTAGCGCCGGTCTGTTCCTCGAAATCATCCTTGATTGGTTGCGAAGCCTCAGAATCAAACCACTCAAACAAGTGGTCCGGGTTGTCAAAGACATAAGCCATGTCCATCACGCCAATAGGCTCATAGACGGACGCCAGGGCGGATGAGCCTTGCAGGTCAATATCAATATCGCCGTCAAGTAGGGACGCAACGCGCTCCGCGTCACCGCCCAGCTGGCTGGACGGGAAGATGGTGAGCTGCAGCTCCGAATCACTTGCTACCAACTGTTGCTGTACCAACGCGGTACCGCACGCATTGTGGTGGTGGTTTAGGTTATAACTATTAGCAAACGTCAGTTGCTCTGAGCCGCGCACAGCCTGAGCGTGCAAAACGTTGGTTCCAATGAGTGCGCCGGCAACAAGTACTGCACCTGTTGCGAGTGCGCCCCAGCTTTTGGCTGAAGGGGTTTTCTGATTCATGCGAATATCTCCTTACATTCCAACCAGGTTGGGGACAACGGTGACGATGCCAGGGAAGAAAATGAGCAGCAACAAGACGATGCTGATTGGGACAAGAAACGGTAGTACTCCCTTGAATACTTCGCCCGCTGGCATGCGCAGCACCGAGCTCATAACGAAAAGCACCGTGCCGACTGGTGGGGTCAAAAGCCCCATCATTAGTGCCAGGATGGTGATTACCCCGAAGTGGATCGGGTCCACACCAAATTCGGTTGCCACAGGCAACAGGATTGGCACGGTAATCAACAGCAGCGCGGTAGCGTCAATGAAAGCACCGAGAACGAGCAGCAGAACCGCAGTGACAAACAGGAATGTCACTGGGGAATTCAGGTTGCCGGTCATCATGGAAGACAGTGCCTGCGGCACTTCCTCACGCGCTAGAATCCAGCCCAAGATGGTGGCTGCCGCAATGATCAGCATGATGGATGCGGTGGTCACTGCGGTCTCGCGCAATGCCTTCCACAGCAAGCTGATGGTGAGTTTGCGATAGATGAAGCCAAGGATCATGATGTACAGCGCACCCAGCGCAGCAGCCTCGGTTGGGGTGAAGAAACCGCCCAAGATACCGCCCAGGATGATGACCGGGGTCAGCAATGCACCGAGCACGCGAACGGTGGCTTCACCGATGGGGCGTGGATTTTCTGCTGGTCCCACGAGGTCTTCTTTGTGGCGCGATACATAAAGCGCCACCACCACCAGTAACGAACCGGCCAGCAGCAATGCTGGTAGCACAGAGGCGGCGAAGAGCGCACCGGTAGAAACGGCTGCGACCGAAGCATAGATAGCTGCCGGGATAGACGGCGGCATGACCGGTGAAATCAGCGAGGAAGATGCGGTCAAACCAGTGGCAAAGGACTTTTTGAAACCAGAGCGCTCCATGGCGGGAACCAAGGTTTTGCCCATGGCCGCGGCATCAGCCAGCGCTGATCCGGACATCCATGCAAAACCGACAGAAGCGAACACGTTGACGTAGCCCAAGTTGCCAGTCACGCGGTGCAACAGAGATTCTGCAAATTCGAAGAGACAGTCCGCTACTCCGGCGTAATTAGCAACGGTACCGAGCAAGATAAAAAGCGGCACGGCCAGAAGCGGGAAGCTGGCAATACCGTCTGCGGCAATGCGCATGGCAAAGCCCGGGCTGTTTCCGGTAGCCAGCATGTAGACCAAGCTGGGGCCCAGGATAGAAAGCGCGACGGGCACGCGGATGGCCATCAAGATACCGATGGCAATGAGCATGATTGCGACAGTCATTATGAACGCGCCTCCTTGGAATCAGTCTCAATGCCCGTGTGCTCGCCTGAGATATCAGCTGCGGCACGAAGGGCTTCATCTTCGATGGTCGAGATGTTTTCAAAGGGCGCCCACACGATATTCGCCAGCGCTTGGATGGTTGCAGACACGAATGCTGCAAAAGGAATGACGTAGAGCATCCACATCGGAATTCCGGTAATTTGCAGGGTTTGTCCAGTATCGGAAGAAATCAGGGCCCAGGAGTCTTGCGCCAACACGGCGCAGATTACCGCGCTGATGATGGAAGAAATAACAACCACCGTGCGCTTGAATCGAGGCTGGCCAACATTCATGATCGCTTCGATGCTCAGATGACGGCCCTGTCCCATCAGCGAGCCGACGAGGATAAATCCCAACGCCATAAGCGCATAGCGTGAAATCTCACCGATCCAAGGTTGGGTAGCCACTGGGAGGTAGCGTTGGAAGACTTGGACGGTTAAGAGGACAAAGATGAGAAGAACTAGCAAAGCACCAAGTACTTCTTCTATTTTGGATAACCAGATCAATGGTGCCGGACGTCTTGGCGCCCCCATCCATTGTGGTGTCGCTGGCATTTCAGTCATGTCAGTGGTCCTTGTTTTAGGGTGCCGAGGAAACGAATTTTATCGCTTACCCTGGTTTTCGTACCGTAATATTATTTCGTGCATCTATTGTGCGAATAAATGCACTCTACGGCAGGGCTAAGCTTTCCTCGGACTCAAATTCGGGTGGAATTCTAGAGCGTAGATTCTTGTCCGGTGACTTCATAGTCATCAGCGCCTGCAAGTTCGCGGCCGATGATGTAGCCGAACCCCAGCGCAGGGCCAAGATTGACGCCACCGGCAGGGTAGAAACCGCCCATGATGGAATTTCGGTCATTGCCTGCTGTGTACAAGCCTGTGATTGCCTCACCTTGCTCGTTGAGGACTTCCCCCTGGCCGTTTGCTGCGATACCCGCAAAGGTACCGAAGCTACCTGGGTGGACCTTTACAGCGCAGAAAGGTCCGTTTTCACTGTGTGCGTTTGGCGTCTCGCCGACTAGTTGTTTAGTCACGACCATTCTCCCTACTAAATGTGATTTGAATCGATACGAGTAATTTAATGAGAGCCGCAACACAAGACGAATCGTTTTCCGTTCAATGGAGTTAATTGTTCTTGGTTCGGATATCGCACCGTCATTTCCCTAAACCCGCAGCTCGCGCGATGACACGTTTGCAGTGGGGGTGACTAGGGGTAGCACCAAGGATCCGCCAGGGGTACAGCCGTTCATATAACGAACTGCCGATGTTTCCAGGAATAATCGGGCACCATTTAGCGTCCATGACGCGGAATTCGCGGCAGAACTAAAGGCTTATCGCCGTGGGAAAGCTGATTTCCGGATGCCGCTAGAACAGTCAAAATAACGTCATCATCGCACTCTTCGGCCTTACCCACCACTGATAGTGCCGCAACTAGGTGGCCATCTGCCCCCATCAATGGCACCGCATAGGCAACATTTTCACGCACCATGCCATTGGTAATTTTCGCGTAGCCATTACGGCGTGCGAACTCGACCTGGTCTTGAACGACATCTAAGTCATAGGTTTTCCCATCGGTCTTTGACACCATGGGTTCGGAAAAGACTCGCTCTAAAACGTCAAAAGGCGCATACGCTAGGAAGATGATCCCGTTGGAATTATCAAAAAGATCCATGCGCCCGCCTTGAGTCGCACGGATTTTGGCATCTCCGAAACGTGTGTACCGCTCAATGAACAGCACCTCGTTATCTTCAAACTGCGGCACCGCCAAGGACGTAAACTGCTGGACTGCCGAGTGGATTCCCTCCAGCACGGGACGCGCTCGAAAGCGCAATTCTTCCACCGGGTTGGTACGCGCAAACATCTCCCATGCACGCCTGCCCATAACCAGCCGCTTATCCTCAGTACGGTCGAGCAGCCCCACCTCTACCAGCTCTGACACCATGCGGTGCGCCGTGGACATCGGAAGATCTGCCCGGCGCGAAATCTCACTCACAGTCAGCGTGGAGTGAGTTTTATCGAAGGCCTCCAGGACACGAACGCAACGCTCTAGGACCGTTTCCCCAGACTTTGAATTCGCCATAGGCTTACTATACTCACAAAGCCCTTAGTGATAGTTTTGCTGCTACTGACCTTGCGCAACGAAGGTCTCACGTAGACGCCCAGTATCTGCCTCGCGGCCCGTGAAATGCTTGAAAGCATCAAGAGCCTGGCCAACTGCCATACCTGAGCCATCGACGACTGGGCAGCCAATAGCCTTCGCCTCGCGCAAAAGCTGGGTCTCCAACGGTAGGTAAATCACGTCGCTGACCCACTGGGTGGGCTTCAGGATAGAAGTATCAAATGCTGTACCTGGAAGTGCTTCCATACCGACTGGGGTTGCATTTACCACGCCATCGGCCTTGGTGATGTAGCCCTCCACATCGGCCATATCTACACCAGTAATGGTGAAAGAATCAACGTCTTCGGAGGCCGCTGCCTTCACGGTTTCTGCCAGGGTTTGTGCACGTTTTGGATCCAAGTCAGCGACAAACAGGTTCTTCACGCCAGCTGCAATCAGTGACTGTGCCACGGCATTACCAGCACCACCGGCGCCAACCTGGACAACGTTGTCGAGCTTGGCTTCCGGAAGACCTTGCTCCAAACCACGGCCAAAGCCGGTGACATCGGTGTTGTAGCCGTAGAACTTGCCGTCACGGATGACCACGGTGTTGACCGCGCCGATCTTCGCGGCGCGCTCATCTACCTCATCAAGGAACTCAAGTACTTCCTGCTTGTGCGGGTGGGTGATGTTGAGACCGTTAAAACCCAAGGTGCGCGCAGCATCCAGGATGTCTTTCAGTGCCCAGGACTTCGCTGGTTCCTCGGCGGTATCGATCACGCGGTACACGGTAGGAATACCTTGCGCTAAGCCTTCAGCTTCGTGCATACCCGGGGTGCGGGACTGGGCAATGCCGTGACCAATGAGACCAAGCAGCAAAGTTTTATCTGTCATAGTTGTAGATCCTCTAAATAATAAGATTTTTAATAATTAGCGCGGGATTCCGCGGACATCATCGCGCAGCGCGCGGTATTGCGCGGCCAAGCGAATCGGTTCATCTGCCCAGCCGAAACCGCGGTAGTCCCCTCGAACCTCAGCTACCTCAAAGAAGGTATTGCCCAAAGGCGCGGTGTAAAAGTGCAGATATTCGCCATTGCTGCTGCGGTCATAGCAAATATTGAGTGCTTTAATCTTCGTGATGAATCCCGGTTCCAGTCCGAAGCGTGCTGCCAGGTCATCATAGTAATTCTCTGGAATGGGCAACATCTTCAATCCACGCCTCACCGCGCGTTGTGCAACTGCAAAGACGTCATCACTGCCAAAAGCGATGTGTTCCGGGTAGTGCTCAGCAAAGAAACCACCCTGTTCAGAGCCTTCCGGAGCGGCCGACACTGTGATGCAAACATTCTCGCCTTCAATCGCCTGCTTGTGCACCAGACCTGCTGGCGACGGAATGAACTCCGGCACAGCTGGTTCCAATCCCAGAACCGAAGAGTAAAATAAACGGGTTTCCGCAGCCATATGCCGTGGCTGCGCCAAAGCAATGTGGTGAACAGAATTAATCAATACGTCAGAAGTCTCCGAGCTACTGGTTTCATCGGGTTCAAAACCGAACTCCGGTATCCATGTGCTTCCCCGGCCAGTTTGTCCTGGTCCACAAAAGTACAGTTCAGATCCATCTGGGGTAAAGACTGGATGTAGGTCTTCTTCATCTTCCCCGGTCATGCGTGGAACTGGTGTTGCTTTCAACGCGGTGGCACGCTCTGCCGCAGCAGTGGCATCATCCACGATGACACCCAAGCCTGTCAGCTCCGTTGCGCCACCGGTGGAACCTTCATCCTCCACGATGATGCGAACATCCCCCTGCACCCACGCTTGAAAGTCTGGTTTGGACTGGTGGTAGCCACCCAAACGGAATCCCAGTTGGTGCAGTGCCTTGGTGACTTCGCCCAGGCGCCCCGTGCGTAGTTCCACAAAGTCAAAGCCCCGTGGTGACTGAGCATCAGCCAGCTTCGGTAATTCCAACGGTGAGTCCGGCACCCGTGTTGCAGTTTTGTCCGCCAACCAAATCAGCGAGCGTAGACCATCGATCGCGGTCCGGCCGACCTCAGCCTCGCGGAATTCATCATTGAAAATCTCCAACGACACTGGACCGTTATAACCTGATTTGGCTACCTGCTCCATGAAGTTCTTCAGGTCGAAATCACCCTCGCCCGGGAATACGCGGTGGTGGCGTGACCACGGTAAGATTCCCATCTCCATAGTCGGAGCGTCCGCGAGCTGCAAGAAGAAAATTTTATCCGGATCCATATCCGCAATCCCCGATGGATCATCACCGCGGGAAAGAATATGGAAAGAATCCAAACACGTGCCCACATTCGGATGATCAGCCTTAACCACAAGGTCATAAGCATGCTGATAAGTATTAACATACTTGCCCCAAGCCAATGCCTCATAAGAGATGAAGCAGCCATAGCGTGCAGCCAACTCACCGGCGCGGCGCAGCTGATCCACGCGGACTTCATCATCATCCACAGTGGCAGTAGCCACGTTAGAGCACACCAAAATCTGGTCCATGCCAAGACGCTGCATGAGCTGGAACTTGGATTCCAGACGGCGCAGATTATCCCGGAAGATATCTTCTTCCACGCTCAGCAAGTCACGGAACGGCTGGAACAAGTCCAGTGTGAGACCCAATTCCGCAGCACGTTCACGAATTTGTTCTGGTGAATGCGGCGAGACAATCAAGTCTTGTTCAAAGATTTCTACTCCGTCAAAGCCGGCATCGGCAGCAGCCCGCAGCTTTTCCGCGAGAGTGCCCGATAGACAAACAGTCGCAATTGAAGAACGCATGAAGAGCTAGTCCTCCAGTTCTTTAACAGCCGCGTTCAGCAACGCGAAGCCGTGGTTCGAGTTCGGAACACCAGCGTAGATAGCGGTGTGTAGCAGAACCTCGCCAATCTTTTCAGAATCCACACCAGCGCGAAGAGCAGCACGGATGTGCATGTTCAGCTCACCGTCATTGCCCACAGCAGTCAAGATAGCGATGGTGAGAAGACGGCGTTCGGTGTGATCAAGTCCTTCGCGCTGCCAAATATCGCCCCATGCGGTGCGCGTGATGAAGTCCTGGAACTTCTCCGTCACCGGGGTCATCTTCTCAACGGAAGCATCAACGTGGGCATCGCCTAAGACCGCACGGCGATTGCCCATTCCCACTTCGTGCGCTGCCTTGCGGCCGTTGTCATATTCAGGTGCTGGATTCTGCTGAGTCATTGTTTCTTCCTTCACTTGGGTTCTTACGAGTGCGTACTGGGTCTTGCCACGGTTCACAGTAGGAGCAGCCGTCTTCGGAGTGCGGCCGGTGGATGAACTCCGCGTGATCGATGATGGCTTTGATGAGGTCATGTGTGTGACCGATAGTGCCGGTGTCAATGAGGTTGTTTTCCATTGCCTCTTTGTTAACGCCAATTCCGATCAGGCTGGCATACAGCCGCGATTGTGCTGAAGCTGTGACTGCAACGAGCTCCCGCAGGGTGGCCCACTCGGCGTGCCAGCTGCCCACACCGCGCTGCAAACGCGAGTCCATGGACTCCAGCATGGTGTTGGCCAGACCCGGCGCGCGGCGGGCATAGCCATCAGCAGCAATGGCTGCGGCTGGATTAGCCTTGTGCGGCATCGAGGACGAGCCGCCTGGGGTCGCTTCGCGCAACTCCCCGACCTCGGATGCGGACATAAACACGATGTCTCCAGCTATCTTGCGAATTGCACCCGCAACAATGGAGAGTGCAGATGCAACTCGCGCGAACGGCACGCGGTTGGTGTGCCAGACACGTGGGTGTGATTCCAACCCCAGCATCTGCGCGAGCTGATCGTGGATATCCAACCCATGCGGATGCGTCGCAGACAAAGTGCCAGTGGCTCCCCCGTATTGAACAGGAAGTAAGGTGCTTGCGCGCTCAACTTCCTGACATGCGTTATCGAGTACTTCCAACCAGTTCGCAGCAATGAGTCCGAAAGTCATAGATTGTGCGGCTTGGCCCAAGGTCCGCCCAACAATCGGAGTATCTGCATGTAACTCGCTTAGTCCGGCAAGCATACGCATGATATGCGTGCAGCCATCGAGCAGCTCTGCAATACCGCGTTTAAGGACCAACACCAGCGCCGTATCGATCGCGTCCTGGCTCGTGGCACCAGTATGAATACCTTTTATGCCGACTTCGCCAGCCAATGCCTTGAGCTGCTTGGCAATCGGGATAGCCGGGTTTGCGCCCCCGGCCGACAGCGTCGAAATTTCCGCGACATCTAATTCATAGGAATCAATCGCTTTAAGCGCAGCTACATGCTCATCATCCGTGATGAAACCACTGGTATGTGCTGCCGTAGCAAGTGCCTTTTCAAATTCCACAATCGCCAGCAGGAACTGTTCATCTCCAATGAAAGAATGAACAGCGGTGTCGCCACCGGCAATATCCGAATAAGTGCTACGTGAAAACGGGTATGTCATAAGCTCTACAGTAATGCTGGAATCTCGCACTAGTTTCCGGCAGCTTCGCCGGCTTCGGAATCAGCAACGATGTCGAAGAATGGGGTTTCCTTCTCCGGATCGGTGTGCTGAACGTAGATATCAAAGTGGTAGCCCTTATCGGTCTTTTCGGCGATAAGGAGGCTGCGCCTTTGTTCATCGACAAGCTGCAATACCGGATCCTGAGCATTCGCCTCTTCGAACTCCGGCAAGTACAGGCGGGTGTACAGGCGCTCCAGCATGCCGCGAGCGAAGACTCCAACCTTGATGTGTGGTGCCTCAACCTGCTGTGCTGGGACAAACCCCTCAATGGTGTCCAACAGACCAGGAATAATGGTCTTGAGCGTGGAAGTGCCGGTCTCATCGGCGAAGGCACGGCCCAAACCGCGGAAGCCTTCTGCAGTAGCTGGCTGCTCACGGCGTGGATCCAAATCAGAGTTGAATACACCCTGCTCATTTGGCTGCCAGAACTCAATCATGGAGTCCGCAATCGGGTTGCCATCACCGTCGATGGTGGTGACGGTGATTTCTACCGCGTCTTCACCATCCGCAACAATTTCTGAGCCTTCACGAATCAGACCAATGTGGACATAAGGACCCACGGTCTGCGACGGCATGATTCCGTACTCGGCCTCATCCTGGTCGCCGACAGCGAGCTCACCATAACGAAACTCCCCATTCGGAGATTTATCAATACGCATTTTCTGCTCCTTTTAAATCTTCAGATGTTTTATTCGAACGGGGTGGAGTTCTTGCCGCGCAGGACAATGTCGAACTTGTAGCCCAAGGACCAGTTTTCACGCGTCTGGTCATAGTCAAATACGGAAATCATGCGCTCACGCTCGCCTTGAGGTACCGAGTTGAAGATTGGGTCCTGGAAGAACATTGGATCATCCGGGAAGTACATCTGGGTAACCAGACGCTCACCGAACTGACGGCCGTAGAGGGAGAAGTGAATGTGCGCTGGACGCCACGCGTTGTGGTGGTTGCCCCAAGGGTATGCACCAGGCTTGATGGTGTAGAAGCTGTAGTTGCCGTCTTTATCAGTCAAGCAACGCGCCACACCGTTGAAGTGTGGGTCCAGTGGCGCTGGCCACGAGTCATTCTTGTGGCGGTAGCGTCCCGCAGCATTGGCCTGCCAAACCTCAATCAGGGTGTTGGCTACTGGATTGTTGTCCCAGCCGGTGACCTTACCGTGGACCAAGATGCGCTGGCCGATAGCTTCGCCGCCGTTGACAAGCGTCATGTCATTGTCCAGGCCACCGAGGTCTTTATCACCGAAGACTGGGCCGGTGATTTCACCGAGGCGCTCATTGACCATGATGAGGTCATTGCCTGGGTTACGTTTGATGGTGGTGCGGTATTCCGGAAATGCTCGTGGTGCCCACACATCAACGACGCCGACATTAGTCAATTGCTCTGACATCGCAAGATCCTCCCGAGAATTCTCTATCCTTCACCACGTCGCGCGAATGGGGTTACGGGCATCACGATATGGCTGGGGTTAATGCACATCACATTAGCCGTTTGTTCGGCGTCCACCCCCTATGTTCGATACGCGTACTGGAGTTACTGGGAGAAACTTCAACTACCTGCCACTTCCAGGTTTCATTGAATGGGAAGGGTGGTTGGCAAGGGGTGGAAAAGTACACGTCGGCGGACATTCGATGTGGAGTCGATTGCGCTTTCGCAGACGTTTTAGACCCTGGTTTTCAGTGTTAACTAAAGTTGAACAACTTTGTCATTTCCGGCGTTCCACCGGCATTAATAGGAAAGTCCATAGACTAAACTTCACCTATGCTCGCAAGCACCATTGCCGAGGATTTAAGGGATGCCATTGGCAAGGCACGCTATCTACCAGGGGACAAGCTCAATGAGGTCGAAGTTGCTGCACAATACGACGTCTCCCGTAATACTTTGCGTGAAGCATTTGCCACCCTCGCCGCCGAGCAACTTTTGGTAAGAATCCCCAACCGTGGAGTCTTCATTGCTACACCCGATGTTGAGTACATCATGGACTTATACCGTGCCCGCGCGATCATCAAACCGGCTGGCGCCCTATGGGGTGAATCCCTGGATGTCTACTACCTGCTTTCGGTGACTCACAATTCTATTGTGTCCCTAAGGACTGGTGATTTGGAAGCATTAGATGAAAATAACCAGAAATTTCACCGCGCCCTGGTGACGGCTGCGGGCTCCCATACGCTGAACCAAGAGATGAATAACCTCTTGGCACGCATACGCCTGTCCTGGTTGCAAGTTCTCCCCTCCTACCCTTCTTTGCATTCTAAGAATGTGGAAGAAAACGCCAAGATTGCCAAACTCTTGACCTCGCGTCAGCGCTATGAGGCAGCTGAGCTGGTGCGCACCAATTTGATGATCAATCTCTACCGCATTCTGGGTGCGCTTCGCACAGCGCAAAATGCTCGGAAACATAAGTGTAAGGAGAAGCAAAGGGAGATTGATATTTCCTTTCCGGCCGCGGAGATCACGTTTGAACCACCAACTCTGCATTGACCCGATGTGCTTAGTCTGCGTTGATGCGGTTTACTAGTGGGTATGCCCGAACCACGTCTTGACCTAGAAGCGCTCCTTGGTACGCAATCGCGTACCTATAAAACGCGTCAGGTCACAGAGGACATGGTGCAGCGCCCCATCCACGTCGCCATCGCTTTGTGGGATCAGCCCTGGAAGTCCGCCCACAATCAAAAGATTGAAGGCTGGGTTATCGCGGTGGATTCCAAACGTGCACGTTTTGTACGCCGCGGCCGCACCACCAAAGGCGATGTTGTGGAGCGAACCCTGGCGGAGCTCAATGACGCGTTGAAGAATCTGCGCGGCAAGGCATGGATTGTCACCGGCCGCCGCCAAGCAGGACTGCGTCTGGCGCTAGAAGAACAAGGCCACCTGGTCACCGGCAGCTTTTCGGAAAAGAACCGCGCCGGCAAACGCGCATCCATGCAGCGCAAGAAGGATGACCACGCTGCCCTGCGGGAGGCTAAGAAAACTGGTGAGGCTCCCGATACGGTCAAGACCACGCAGGTTCCCACCACCCCTGCGCACTGGTGGCCGCAGTTTGGCTCGGATAATGCACGTCCACAGGATGATGAGCTAGTGCGCATTGCTACCGATGCCTCCTCGGACACCGTATATAAAGGCTCCATGTGCTTTGTTGCCAACAACGGTGATTTCCAGCTGCGTACCGCAAAGACGAAAGCTTCTACCGATGAGTTGGAATTGGAATCGCTCACCCTGGCGCTGAAGTACTTGCACAAAGTTGGTGCAAGGCAGGCAGTCATTGAATCCGATTCCGTCGCTGCATTGGAAGCTGTGGACTACATCTTGTCCGGCGAAAAGCCGCGCACTGCCCCGCAGCAACGCCAAGGCCAGCGCAATTCACGCCGCCGCAACCCCCGCGGGCGCACCTGGCGCGGGCTCACGCCTGGTTCCCGCTCGCGTTTCCACCAAGCGTGGAAAGACCTCAACGGTCAATGCGACGTAAAGATTCGCCGCGTATTAGGTCACGCTGGTGACCCGCTTAATCAGGCAGCAGACCAGATTGCATATATGGGCCTGCGCGCTATCGCGCACCCACTTAAAGAAGCCCGCCCAACGCTCAAACACGGCATTAACAAGGCAATCAAGAAAGCCAAAGTTAATGCCGTGCAAGGCGCTGATTCTTAAACCAACTGCCCGCGAATAGCGGCGAGGTGCTCGCGGCGCTTCTTTTGCTCCACTGGGTCAGGAACCGGCAGTGAAGCAACCAGCTTCTTGGTGTAATCATCCTCCGGCTCGCGCATGACTTTCACACCGCGCCCATATTCCACCAGGTCACCGTGATACAGCACGCCCACGGTGTGGGAGACCATATCAATGACCGCCAGGTCATGGGAGATAAACAGGGCTGCGAAACCAAACTCCTTTTGTAGGTCCTGGAATAGCTCCAGCACCACAGCCTGCACGGATACGTCCAATGCAGAGGTCGGCTCATCTGCGATAACCAGCTCTGGGTTCAGCACCAGGCCACGGGCCAGCGAGACACGCTGACGCTGACCACCGGAAAGCTCATGTGGATAGCGGCCTGCGTAATTTTCTGGCAGCTCCACAGCTTCCAGCAATTCCTTGACCTTCTCGCGACGCTGCACGGCCGTGACATCCGGGCGGTTAATCAACAACGGTTCCGCAATACATTGCTCGATGGTGAAATACGGGTTAAAAGACGTTGCCGGATCCTGGAAGATAAAGCCCACGCGCTTGCGCAGCTCCCGCATCTGCTTGCCTTTAACCCCGCGCATTTCCTGGCCCAACACGTTGAGCGAACCGCCGGTAGTCTTTTCCAAGCCCACCATGGCGCGGCCAATGGTCGTCTTACCGGAACCAGACTCACCAACGAGGCCGAAGACCTCACCTTTATGAATGGAGAAATCAATTCCCTTCACCGCCTTGAAAGACGGTGCACCCAGGCGTCCCGGATACGTAATTTCTAGGCCCTTGGCTTGGACGAGGACTTCGCGCGAATCAAGTTCCTGGAAATCCTCCGCCGTGTAATCAGCGGTCAAAGACTTTGCGCCCAAGTGTGGAACTGCACCCAGCAGTTTCTTGGTGTAGTCCTCTTGTGGGTTAGAAAAAAGCTCACGTACCGGTGCGCGTTCAATAATGCGACCTTTGTACATCACCGCCACAGTGTCCGCGAGGTCAGCAACCACTCCCATGTTGTGGGTGATGATCACGATGGATGTGCCGTATTCATCGCGCAGGTTGCGCAGCAACTGCAGAATCTCCGCCTGCACCGTCACGTCCAAGGCGGTGGTTGGCTCATCGGCAACAATGGTCTTGGCACCAAGCTCGAGTGCCATCGCAATCATGATGCGCTGTTTCTGACCACCGGAGAATTCATGCGGGTAGCGGTCAATACGCTTTTCTGGGTCCGGAATACCAACGGCAGTCAGTGCCCGGATGCAGCGTTCGCGAAGTTCCTTCTTCTTGATCTTCGGATTGTGCGCGCGCAAGCCTTCCGCCATCTGCCACCAGATGGGAAAGACTGGGTTCATGGAACTGGATGGTTCCTGGAAGACCATGGACACATCACTGCCGCGCATCTTGCGTAGGTCGCTGCCTGACTTGGTCAAGACATCAGCCCCTTCCACCAGCACAATGCCTTCGGAGTGCGCGGTGTCCCCCACCAGTCCCAGGATGGAACGGGCAGTAACGGTCTTGCCGGATCCGGACTCACCGACCAGGGCAACAATTTCACCCTGGCGGACATCCAGGTCGACACCACGCACAGCGTGCACAAAGCCGCCGTCGGTATCAAAGCCCACATTGAGCTTGTCGATACTCACACGATTGCCATCAGAGTTCAGCGCCGAATGCTTCGCTTCGCTCTCAGGATATTGAGCTGCAACCTGATCCGAGGCATGCTTTGGAGCATCACCGGTGGGGTTATTGGAGGATGGAATTGAATTAGACATTCTTTACCTCGTTAATCGGGGCATTATCAGTGCTGTCGAAACGTGAACCTTGAGTCTTCTTCCGCTTACGGCGAATACGCAAACGAGGGTCATTCAAGTCATTGAGAGACTCGCCCACCAAGGTCACGCCCAGTACCGCAAGGACAATGGCTGAGCCTGGGAACATGGCTGTCCACCAAATACCGGAGGTCACGTCAGAGATGGAACGGTTGAGGTCATAGCCCCACTCCGCGGCGGATGTTGGTTCAATACCGAAGCCGATGAAGCCCAGTCCTGCCAAGGTGAGCACTGCTTCCGCAGCATTTAGCGTGAAAATCAGCGGCAGGGTTCGGGTCGCATTTTTGAAGATGTGAACAATCATCACGCGCCAGTGCGAGGCACCAACCACGAGCGCTGATTCCACAAACGGTTCAGCCTTCAGCCTTACTGTTTCCGCGCGAACCACGCGGAAGTACTGCGGGATAAACACCACGGTGATGGACAGTGCTGCCGCGGCGATACCGCCGATGGCACTCGAGCGACCGCCGGTCAATGCAATAGACATAACGATTGCCAGCAGCAGGGATGGGAAGGCATAAACGGCGTCTGCAATCATGACCATGACGCGGTCCAACCAGCCACCGATATAGCCGGAGATAAGACCAAGAAGAACGCCCAGAATCATAGACGCAGCAACCGCTGCGATAATCACGGCGACGGCGGTGCGGGTTCCCCAAATGACGCGGGAGAACACGTCAAACCCAGAGACAGTGGTGCCCCAGATATTGGTGTCTGATGGCGGCTGCTGGGTACCGAAGGAGCCGAATTCACCTGAAGTTTGTGCCCAGGAATAAGGCGCGATAAGCGGGGCAAAAATAGCGGTGATGATGAAGCCGATGGTCAGAATCAGACCGGCAATCAGCATGGCACGTTGCAGCCCGGCTGAGCGGATGACGTCTTTGATAATCGGAAGACGCTTCCAGCGGGCCTGTTGGGAAGAGATTTGTGTACTAGTCATTTTCTTTTAGAACCTCACCCTTGGGTCGATGAGTGCGGCGATGATGTCAACAATGAAGTTGGTGACCGCAACAATGACAGCCATGAGCATCACAATGCCTTGCACTGCGACGAAGTCACGGGCCTGCATGTACTGCACCAGGACGAAGCCCAGGCCATTCCACTCGAAGGTGGTCTCAGTCAGAACAGCGCCACCCAAGGAGAGCGCAATCTGCATACCCATCACGGTGATAACTGGAATCAAAGCCGGACGCAGCGCGTGGGTAGTAACCAAGCGGGATTCTTTCACGCCGCGTGAACGTGCAGACTCGATGTACTGACGTTCCAAGGTGCCAATCAAGTTGGTACGCACCAGGCGAAGGAAGACGCCACCGATGAGCAAGCCCAAGGCGAGCGCTGGAAGTGCGGCGTGACGCAGACAGTCGATGATCAAATCGATATCGCCAAGCCTGATGGCATCAAGCAAATAGAACGGAGTTGGATTGGTAATCCGGTTCAAGGTACTCGCACCTGATGTGGATACGCGTCCTGAAATTGGGAACCAGCCCAACTGAACAGAGAAAATCAGCTTGAGCAGCAGACCCACGAAGAAGACCGGGGTGGCATACGCCAAGATGGCGAAGATACGCAGGAATCCATCTGGCCAACGGTCACGGAATCGTGCCGCAATCATGCCCAATGGAATACCGATGATGAGCGCAACGATCAGTGCGTAAAGCACCAGTTCAAAAGTTGCCGCACCGTATTGGATGAGGATGTCTGTTACTTCGCGGCCATCGGTAAACGTCGTGCCGAAATCACCGCGAACAATCTGGCCGAGGTACTCAAAATACTGAATCAGCAGTGGGCGGTCATAGCCAGCCTCTGCAATTCGGGCTTCCAGATCTGCTGCGGACAAGCGTCCACCAAGAGCTGCTGTGATGGGGTCACCGGTGGAACGCATGAGGAAGAACACCGTGGTGACGAGGATGAAAATTGTTGGGAAGATCAACAAGAAACGGATAAGGATGTAGCGCGCAAAGCCGCCGCCACGCTCCTTATCCGTTTCTTGCTCTTCCGCAACCGCTTGGGTGGTTGCGGTCGTCATATCTTTACTTTTCCTTCGATTCGAATTCGAGAGTGTAAGTCCGAGTACTGCTTAGGTAATTGAGAGACTTACTTCGACAATGAGCCGTAGCGGAACAGGTAGGACGCATCGAGGGTTACGCCTTCTACTCCCTCAGCTGCGAATGCGAACTGACGTCCCTGCAGAAGTGGGATGGTGGACAGCTCTTCAGCCATGATTTCCTGTGCCTGGCCCAGCAGTTCTTCGCGCTCTGCTTCGTCTTCGGTCACTGCCTGCTGGCGGATGACGGAATCTGCTTCAGCGTTATCAAAGTGGTTGCCCAGGAAGTTATCCGTGGTGAAGAACGGGGTCAGGAAGTTGTCTGGGTCAGAGAAGTCTGGGAACCAACCCAGCTGGTACAGCGGGTAGACGTCCTGGACGCGGTCCTTCTGGTACTGCACCCACTCAGTGGACTGCAGGTCAACGGTGAACAAGCCGGTTTCTTCCAGCTGCGCCTTGATCATCGCGTACTCATCACCAGAGGACGGGCCGTAGTGGTCTGGATTGTACTGCAGCGCCAGGTTAACGGTTTCGGTCACGCCAGCGTCTTCCAGAATCTGGGTTGCCTTGTCTACATCTGGGCCGCCGTCTTCAGTGAGGTACAGGTCCTTAACTGGCTCGATTGCGCCAACCATGGATTCTGGAACGGAAGAGTACAGTGGTGCGAAGGTATCACGGTAGATGTCCTTAGCAATTGCGGCGCGGTCAATAGATGCTGCGATTGCCTGGCGTACTGCCTTGGCCTTCTCTTCATCAGCGTCTTCGGTTGTAGCGCCGAATGGCTGGGTGTTGAAGTTGAATACGATGTAGCGGATTTCGCCACCAGGACCATCGATGACCTGAACGCCATCAGCGTTGCGCAGGTCCTCAATGTCAGTTGCAGATAGTGAGCGGTATGCAGCGTCGATGTTGTTCTGCTCAATATCAAGCTTCATGTTGGATGCATCAGCGTAATAGCGAACATCAACGCCACCATTTTGTACGTCACCCAGAACGCCCTGGTAGGTATCCACTGGGGAGTAGCTGATCAGCTCGTTCTCAGAGAAGTTGGAGATGGTGTACTGGCCTGCGAAAGGCTCAGCATCAACAACAGCCTGGTTGTCGAGGACCTCATCGGCGGAGAAGACTTCTTCGTCAACAATTGGACCCACTGGAGAGTTCAGCACGCCAACCCAGGTCTGGTCATTTTCCTGCTTCAGGTTGAACACCACTGTCAGATCATCTGGGGTGTCAACGGATTCCAGGTTGCCCAGCAGGGATGCCGGACCGTTCGGATCGTTGATGCCAATCTGGCGGTCGAAGGAGAACTTCACGTCAGAAGAAGTCAGCTCATTGCCGTTGGCGAAGGTCAGACCTTCCTTCAGCTTCACGGTGAACTCGCTTGGTGAGGTAAATTCACCAGACTCAGCCAGGGATGGAACTGGAGTTGGGTCCTCAGAGCCTGGCTCAGATTCCATGAGGTAGCCGTAAACCTGACGGGCTACCTGGGAGGTGCGTTGTCGTAGGAAGCAGCTGGGTCAAGGCGGGTGATCTTGTCGGTGGTACCAACAACGATGGCGTCGCCTGAAGACTCACCGTTTGAGTCGCCACCTGCACCATCTGAGCCGGATTCGTCACCGGTGGATGCGCACGCGGTAAGTGCGAGACCAGTCATTAGCGCAAGAGCTGGGGCAAGAATTCGTGCCCGTCGGCGTGAGGCGGTCATTGAGTTTTCTCCTTGATAGGGGTCCAAATTAAGGATCTTTGTGGGGATCCTCGTAGGGATTAATATGCCTTAAAATTTCGGGAATTTTTAAGAAATTCTGCGCTCGAACAACTTCAATTAGCAAACTACTGTTTGCTCGAAATGCTAATTAGGCCTATGAACATGAAGTTTGCTCAAAGTTAACCATATAGCTATCTGAAAATATTGTGAACCAGACCACCCCCTTATTAGGGCTATTTCTTGGCTAACAATAGTGAGCGAATGAAATTGCATTACGCAATCGATTTGGGCACAACGAAGCCAGCCCCGCGGCATCGTTGTTTGATGTCGCGGGGCTGGCAGGAGTTTGAAGCGTGATGCTTCGCGCAACGCTAATAGGCGTTAGTAACCATGAGTAAGTGACAGGGAATGTTCATGAGCTCGAGGGGGAAGCTCTGCCAATCTCAGGGAAAGACTGGCGTTGTTGCTAGGCCTTGACTAGTGCGGTTTCAGCTGGGTTTGCAGATGTCTCTGATTCCAGTGCTTTCTGTTCTTCGGTTGGGAGCCGTCGAGCAATGGCGGAGAACATTGCACCGGTGATGTTGTGAAGCACGGCTGCACAGGCGCCAGGAAGCGCTGCTTCTGGGGAGAAGAACTTCGCAGACATACCCGATGCCAGCCCCGCGGACTGCGTACCAATCTCAACAGCCATGGTGCGGTTGTACGACTCCGGCGTTTTCAATACCTTGCCGGTGAAGTATCCCAAGGCGTATCCGAGTACGTTGTGCAGCAGCACTGCAGCAAACACAATGAGACCCATCTGGACCAGCAGGTCAACGTTGTTCGCCACGGTTGGGAAGACCACGCCGCCGATACCCAAGATAGAAATCCATGGCAGAACCGGAGCAATGTAGCCGATCCACCGGTCCAGCAGGTAGCGCAGGACCAAGCCGCCAACTACGGGAACCAGAACGGTTTGAACCAGGGTCATGGCCATGCCCGCGCCATAAACCTCAGTTTCCGCACCCGCGAGCAACAGCATGAGCATCGGGGTCATGATTGGAGACACCAAGGTGGACACCGAGGTCATTGCAACAGACAGGGCAACATCGCCGCGGGCGAGGTAGGTAATCACATTGGAGGAGGTGCCGCCAGGCACGGAGCCAAGCATGAGCAGACCAACAGCCAGCATTGGATTCAGACCCAGGATCTTTGCCACCAGGACCGCACACAGCGGCATGATGACGAACTGCGCGAAAACACCAATCAGGATTGGGAGCGGGCGCTTAGCAATTTCCTTGAAGTCCGGAATGGTCAGGGTCAAGCCCATACCAAACATAATGATCATCAAGAATTGGGTGATGTAGTCGCCCAAAGGAACAAAAGATGCTGGGAAAATCCAGGCCAGCGCGGTGCCCACAAGAATAAATACCGGGAACGCGGTCACAGCGATAGCCGCAGAACGGTCCTCGCGTGCGCGTTCCTTCTTCGTCATTGATGCTTGTAAAACATCGCCCTTTTTAGACGTCTTGTTAGACATTGTGCATGCTCCCAGATAATAAAGACTCCTGCATCCAGCAGCGCATGCGATGTGGGCATGGCGCGATGCAAGAGATTTGATTGTTGTACTTCACCAAGGCCAATGTGTAGGTGGCCTCTGCCCTCTGGGTGGGGGCATCTCGCAGCGATAATCGGGCAGTGGTGGTGCAGATATCGGCATGTGGCTTGAGGGAAATATTAGTGTGTTCTAGGAGTAAGACAAGTTTGCCTATGATTCAACACACTAATCCGGGGTAAAAGATTTGCGAAGCTCGCTGGGAAGATTCTTCGCAGAACCACGTTAAGCAAAAGCTTTTCGATGCTCCCGTCGAAAGCAGTCCGCCTTAGAATCGGGCGCGAAATTTGCGCCACAGGATTCGGGCGGCAGAGTGCGGGGTGGCAAGGATTTCCCGCGAATAGTTGCGCAGACGGTAGTTCTTCGGAGTTAAAGTCTGGTGCATTTTGATGGGAATGCCCAAATGCCATGCCCATAGCCTGGTGCGCAGGCTATGGAATTCATTAGTGACCACGTGCAGGACCCTGGCATCTTTGGCTAGAGCGTGGGAGTTTTCGAGGTTCTCATTTGTGCTGGTCGCAGTGGGCTCTTCCACGATGCGCGCTGGATCAAAGCCGTGGTCAATGAGGTACCTGCTCATCACAACCGCTTCCCCATCGCCGGAAACAATCACTTTTGCTTCAGGAAACTGCTGTGCGACAACCAGGGCTTTGTTCAAACGGGATACCAACAAGGCTCCCGGTTGACCATTAGTCACTCGCGATCCTAAAACCACAATGGGGTCAGCACGGTTCATGGCGTTGACGCTCTACTCACCCATCAGCTTGGCGCGCAGGTTAGCATCTTTTTGCTCAACCTCATTCGCCATGTTTTCCTGGTACGCAACCATCCGCTCCACCAATTCTGGGATGCCGACGCTCAAAATGCGCACGGCCAGCAAGCCAGCGTTTTTCGCGCCACCGATGGACACGGTTGCTACGGGAACCCCGCCGGGCATCTGCACGATAGAGAGCAAGGAATCCAGGCCGTCCAGATCCTTCAGCGCGCGGGGCAGGCCAATGACTGGCAGCGGGGTTGCCGCAGCAACCATGCCCGGAAGGTGCGCTGCACCACCGGCACACGCGATGATGGTCTTAATTCCGCGGGTGTGTGCATTCTTGGCGTAATCCAGCATCTTTTCCGGGGTGCGGTGGGCAGAAACCACACCGACCTCGAATGGAATACCAAACTCCGCAAGAACCTCTGCGGCTGGCTCAACGGTTGGCCAGTCAGAATCAGAGCCTATGATGAGGCCTACGAGTGGTGCAGTCATGTCTTTCCTCCAGTGCTTTTGCTTATTCCGATTAATAAGTCTTTTAACCTATTAATCGCTCCACGTGGCGTTGACCAGGAAGTCAGCTGCCAGGCGTGCGTCGCGGCGGGTTGCTTCCACGTCATCGCCGGTGAGGTTAACGTGGCCAATCTTACGGCCTGGGCGATGTCCCTTGCCGTACAGATGAATCTTGGCGCGTGGGAATCGGCGAGATACCTCAGTCGCGCGCTGGCCCATCGGCATCTCAGGATCAGTGTCCGCGCCCAAGACATTGGCCATAACGGTTACTGGCGCAAGCGCCGCGGTGTCGCCCAAAGGCTCATCCATGACCGCACGCAAGTGCTGTTCAAACTGCGAGGTTACGGAACCATCCTGGGTCCAGTGACCGGTGTTGTGTGGGCGCATTGCCAGCTCATTGACGGCAATGTCTTCTTCGCCGGAGTCATTGGTGAATGCGAAGAGCTCAACAGCCAGAACACCGGTGACGCCAAGTTCGGTGGCAATCTTCTCACCGAGCTCTTCCGCGCGCTTCTTCAATTCCGGGTTCATGTTCGGCGCCGGAGCTACAGCTTCAGCACACACGCCATTGCGCTGTACCGACTCAGTCAAAGGCCAGGAAGCAACTTCCCCGGATGGAGTACGGGCAACCAATACGGACAATTCGCGAACAAGCGCGACCTTTTCCTCAGCCATCAGGGGTACTCCACGGCGAGTTAGATCGGAGACCAAAGCCGTCAGCTCAGATTCATCCTTCGGGAACCACACGCCTTTGCCGTCATAGCCGCCGCGGCGCGCTTTCAGGCAGACCTGACCACCGGTCAAGGTCCAGAACTCATAAGCATCTTGTGCCGATTCAATAGCGGTAAAACGCGGAAGCGGAGCACCCAGTTCGGTCAGACGCTCGCGCATAACCAGCTTGTCCTGCGCATTAATCAGCGCAGAAGGCTGCGGCTGCACGTTGTAGCCAGCGTCAATCAGAGCAGTTAGGTGCTCATTAGGAACATGCTCATGGTCAAAAGTCACCGCGGTAGAGCCTTCCACTGCCTTGAGCAGGTCCTCATACTTGGTGTAGTCACCAAGGACCACGTCCGCGCAGACCTGCGCCGCCGAAGCATCACGCGCGCCGGCTAGCAGCCGCGGGGACTGGCCAAGTTCAATCGCAGCCGTCTGCATCATGCGCGCCAGCTGTCCATCACCAATAACAGCGATGACCGGCATGCCGGAAACGTGTGCTTGTGGGTTACCTTCTGGGTTTGATCCTTGTTCACTCACGCGTTCAATACTAGCCTCATGTACATGACTGACCTTACTTGGCCACGACACAGTATCTTTCAAAATTCGCTAATGACCGCACTGCTGGATGGAATCTATGACGGTGAGATGTCAATCGGAGAATTATTGGAAAAGGGGGACTTCGGGATTGGCACTTTTGATGCCCTAGACGGGGAAATGATCATTTTGGATGGCACCTGCTACCAGTTGCTCAGTGATGGCACAGCACGTGAGGCCAGCACTGAGCTGCACACGCCTTTCGCTGTAGCCACGAAGTTTGTGCCGCACATAACGTATAAAGCGCCCCACAATATGGAGCGCAAAGCGCTTAGTGCATTCATTGATGAGGTAGAGCCTTCCGCTAATTACATGTACGCGGTGCGTATCACCGGCACTTTTTCTTCGGTCAAAGTGCGCACGGTGACAAAGCAGGAAAAGCCATACCCTCCCATGACTGATGCGGTTTCCGATGATGCCGAGCACACCTTCACCAATGTCGCCGGCACTCTCGGTGGTTTCCGCACGCCGGTGTTTGAAAAGGGCGTGAATGTGCCGGGCTGCCACATGCATTTCATTGATGCAGATTTCAGCCGCGGCGGTCATGTGCTGGACTACGTAGTCGATACCGCAACCATTGAGCTGTGCCCGGGTACGGATTTAGAGCTTCGCTTGCCGATGACCCGCGAGTTCTCCCGCGCCAACCTGTGGCCGGAAGACCTCGACGAGCAACTGCACACCACCGAAGTCAAGGACTAAAGCCGTAGGCTTAAGCTCAGGGCTTAAGCCTACGGCTTTAGTTGCGAGCTGTCCGCTTGGAGAAGATACTCTCTGAGCTTCCGGTTGCAGCACGCCGAGCTTCTTCGACTTCGCGCCGCGCTTCTACCTTGACGCACTCTCGGCCATAGTCATCGACTACTTCGTAAGTTCCCTCAAGCGCAACGAGTTCTGAACGCAGTGCCCAGGCTGCCCCTGGCTTCTTCAGCTTGCCAGCGTGCTTTTCAATCATCAGTAGGCGCTCTAGGCTTAACTCTCGCTTTTCTCCCAACGCGACAAACTCGCGTTGAAGGTCTGGGGCATCGGTGGGACCGAAGAGGAGATCGGCCATGGCCCGGTATTTCTTCGCCATGTGCATTGAATGACCATCGCTCATCATTTCTTCCACTGATCGGTCACCTATGGAGCGAAATATGCCGATCCCTTGCCTGTTAATTTGTATGAATGCTTTGTAATTTTTCATGCCACTAACGCTAAACCGCTAGCGCAAGCCCTGGCTAGTGCCAATTGAAAAACCTGTGGATAACTACGGTGATACGTCAACGAAACAGGCAAGTTATCCACAGGCAAGGCGTTGTCGCAAAGGCCGAGACGGTCACACTACCGCCAGATGGGAGAGGCCATCTCTGAAAGCTGCTGGTTGAGCACCTTTTCAATGCGCTTGGTCTTAGGCACGTCCGGGAAATGGATGGCGCGGTCATAACCACGGATAGCGAGGGAGATTCCGCCGCGGCGACGGCGCACCCCAACGACATCGCGCAACGGAATAGAGTCTATCTGTCCCTGGAAGGTCGGAGCGCGTGCAATAACCCGGTGATTGGTCACGATGAAGCGCTTGCGCCGGTGACGCATGACCGGAATGACAAAACGCCACACCGATAGCGCTGCCCAAATAGCAACCACGGCGTTGCGAATAGCCACGTCAAAGGCCTGGTTATTGACCTGGACATCGAGCCAACCGATACCAATCCAACAAATGCCAGTTATAAGGACCAGCTCTAGTACTGGCCACAGCAAAGCGCGATACGGCGCGGTGACATCAACATGCTTGACCTCACCGTGACCCATCTTGACTATGCTCATGGGCTCCAAGCTTACTAGTTAGCGGTTGTCAGGACGAAGATGAATCACATCGCCGGCGGAGTAATACTGCCCACCAACGTTGATTCGACCGTCATCCGCAACACCGAGCACTTCGCCATAAATGTCTCCGGTGGGTGCTTCCAGCCGCACACTCATACCGATGGATGAGGACACTTTGCGGTAGTCCTTCATCAATTCTGGGTCCTGGTTTTCCCATTGATTAAGGCGCTTGTGCAATGCGGTGAGCAAAGCAATGGTTAATTCAGTGCGATCTGTTTCTTGACCTTCCAGCACAAGCGACGTCGCGTTCTCAATGGGCAGCTGCTCTTTGCTCAAAGACACGTTGAGTCCAAGCCCTAACACCACGCGCGCCGCCGGCTCCCCTGCTGACGCAGCGCCAAAGCTTCCGCCCTTGCCACTCGCTGCCCCACCGACAGGACCTGCTTCCGCCAAAATGCCGCAGAGCTTCTTGCCCTCAATCTGGACATCATTTGGCCACTTCAACTGCGCTCCTTCCACAATGTCAGTGACCGCCAGCCCCGCCGCTAGCGGCAGCGTTCCAAGGTGGTCCAAAGAGCGCGGCAATAAAACAACCGACTGAATAATTTGTGTCTTCGCAGGTGCAGACCACACGCGACCAAGGCGGCCTTTGCCGGAGACTTGTTCATCGGCAAGCAAAACTGCTCTGTCCTGCACTACCTCAGCCTGCATCAAATCAGTGTTAGTGGACCCCGTCTGCGCGGTGTGATCCACTGCAGAATACAGCCCGCTTTCCACCAAATCGGTGCGGATACGGGCAAGGTCTAGTTCTTCGCTTTTCGCGCTTGTACTACTCATGCGTTCCAGCATACTTGCCGAAATTATGAACTTTACCCGATATAATTCACTGTTTTTCTACCCCCGACGCGGGGGAAATTCCCCAAAAGCTTCCGCTGGGTAGTGCCCGTATCTTAGGGTAATTCCAACTGGTGTTCCATAAAAGAAAAGGTAGCAACCAACATGAAGAAGTCCCTCTTCCGCTCAGCTCGCACTGGCGCTGTAGTTACCACCGCGATTGCAGCATTGACCCTATCCGCATGTTCTTCTGATTCATCCACGGATTCCGCAACCGATACTGGTGAAGACTCCGCAGCATCTGATGACGCCGCCACCGATGATGGCGCTTCTGAAGAAGGCCGTGGCCCAATCACTTTCGCCATGGGCAAGAACGACACTGACAAGCTCATTCCAATCATTGAAAAGTGGAATGAAGAAAACCCTGATGAAGAGGTAACTCTGTCAGAACTCGCCGGTGAAGCCGACGCGCAGCGCGAAACCCTGGTGCAGTCCTTGCAGGCAGGCAACGCTGACTATGACGTCATGGCGCTGGATGTCATCTGGACCGCTGACTTTGCTGCCAACCAGTGGCTTGCACCGCTGGAAGGCGAGCTGGAAGTTGACACCTCCAACTTGCTGGAAGCAACCGTGGAGTCTGCAACCTACAACGACACCCTCTACGCACTGCCACAAAACACCAACGGCCAGCTGCTCTTCCGCAACACTGACCTGGCACCAGAAGAGGTTTCCACCTTCGATGAGCTGGCTTCCGCATGTGAGGCACTCGAAGACGGCACCGCATGTTTGACCACTCAGCTCAAGCAGTACGAGGGTCTGACTGTGAACACCGTTGGCTTCATGGAAGGCTGGGGCGGCAAGGTTCTGGATGAAGACGGCAACGTGACCGTTGATTCCGATGAATCCAAGGCTGGCCTGCAGGCTCTAGTTGACGCATACGAGGATGGCACCATCTCCCGTGAGTCCACCGCGGCTACCGAGGAAGAAACCAACCTGACCTTCACCGAAGGCGACTCTGCATTCGCCATCAACTGGCCTTACATGTACACCAACGCTGAGGAAGCTGAAGCGACCGCAGGCAAGGTTGAGGTACAGCCACTGGTTGGCCAGGACGGCGTTGGCGTTTCCACCCTGGGTGGCTACAACAACGGCATCAACGTGAACTCTGAGAACAAGGCAACCGCCCGCGACTTCATCGAGTTCATCATCAACGAAGAAAACCAGACCTCCTTCGCGGAAGGTTCCTTCCCACCAGTTCTGGCTTCCATCTACGACGATGAAGCACTGATTGAGCAGTTCCCTTACCTGCCAGCGCTGAAGGAATCCCTGGAGAACGCTTCTCCTCGTCCGGTTTCCCCGTTCTACCCAGCAATTTCTAAGGCTATCCAGGACAACGCATACGCTGCGCTGACCGACGGCAAGTCTGTTGATGACGCTACCGCTGATATGAAGGCAGCTATCGAGTCTGCTTCCTAAGAGCAACCACTGCTGCGCAAGAAGCACGAAGCGATAAGCAGTAAAAACTAAGAAACCGCAGTGCCCTGAAGGTGGGGGCGCTGCGGTTTCTTCGTGAAAGCGAGCGGAAAAGTTAAGCAAGCCAGTTTTCGGCCTGCTCAACCTACTTCTTGAATGGGTTGACCGAAGTCAGGTTCTTGCGCAGTGGATCCATTGGCTTGATGACATCATTGGTGACACCGGTGTCGATGAGCTCAGCCAGGTACTTACCGGTTGCTGGGCCCAAGACGATGCCCCACATGCCGTGGCCACCGGCAACAAATACGTTGCGGGACTTAGTCTCACCAATCAAAGAGAGTCCATCTGGGGTAACTGGACGGGAGCCTACCCACTCATCCTGGCGGTCATCCAAGTCGACATCGCGGAATGCGACGCGGGAGTTGTTGACGATGGATTCGATGCGACGTGGGATCAAAGGATCATCTGGGTCGCGGAATTCCATGGTGCCGGCGATGCGGAAACGGCCCTGGTAAGGGGTACATGCAATGCGCTGCTGTGGCAGGTAGACAGAGTGCTTGATTGGCTCTGGGGTTGCAACTGAGAAGGAGTAGCCACGGCCAGCCTGAACCGGAACCTTGACGCCGTGGTCACGAACCAGATCCGATAGCCATGCACCGGATGCGACAACAACCTTGTCTGCTTCCTCGCGTGTGCCGTCGGAGTAAACAACAGCTGCCTTTGCGCCGCCCTCAACAGATTCGACGGCCTTGCCGGTGACTACTTCGCCACCACGGTCAGTGACAGCCTTGGCAATGGCCTCAACATATGGGCCTGGCTCGATAAAGCGCTGGCCTTCCAGGCGGTACACGGCCTGAATCTCATCAGAGAGAATCGGAACCATGGACTGAGGATCATCCACGCGGTTGATTTCAACTTCCTGGCCATAGCGAATTGAGCCGGCGATTTCTTTGAAGAATCCACGGGAATCAGGCTCAGACTTGAAGCCGATTACGAATGGCCCCTCGTGGGACTTAGCTTCAACGCCGCCGAGCTCCAGCTCATCGAAAGCTTCAAGCGCGACCTTATCAATTGGGGTCAGCTTCTCCATGGTCTTATCCCATGCAGAATCAGAAGCGTGCGCCATAAATTGCGCTAGGAACTTCCACAGGCGAACATCCACCTTGAATGGCATTGACAATGCTGCATCTGGATCCAGCAACAGCGATGGAGCCTGTCCCCACAGGCCGCTCTCTGCCAATGGAATGGTCTTAGCCGGTGCTAGCCAACCTGCGTTGCCCCATGACGAACCAGCTGCGACACCATCACGGTCCACAACTTTGACGTCATAGCCGCGTTCCTGCAGGTGCCAAGCTGTAGCCAAACCGACCATGCCTGCGCCCACGATAATCGCTCGTGCCACGTATCCTCCTCGAGAAAGTACTGAAGTATTCCTTTTCGACACCCCAACAGAAATGCGAGCTGTCACTCACCGGATAATTATGCAACCTAACATCACCAATTGACTAGTTAGGTGGTGTAGTTGACCAAAATTAAGCTCTTTCGGGGTTGGTCGCTGTGCGAACGCCGAAATCTTGGTGACAGTACTGCGCGCACCCACCCTCATCAAGGTGAGAAAACAAACCGCTATTAGTCATTCTCTTCCCCAGTGCGGGTGCTAGTGTCATTATTTAAACAACCAAGTGGCAAGACGCTCTGGGTCGAGTATGGCGTGACGGGCAACACCAGCAAAGTGTCTGCGATTGTTTACAGCTACACGGGCTCCAGTGCACGAGTAAACCAAGGAATGACACTATTTCTGTGAAAAATTCCCGTGCCAAGCGGCATCTCCCCGCAGCGTTATTAATTACGCCTGCGCTATTAACCTTGGCCGTTGTCATCGGCTACCCCGTCATCCGCGCCATCATGCTCTCTTTCCAAGGCAACCGCCGTTTGGATCCAGAGACCGGCACGTTTGTTGAAGGTGGATTCGCCGGACTAGAAAATTACCTGTACTGGATCACCAACCGCTGTATGTCACCATCAGGTGAGGTCACCGTCTGTCCCCCAGGCGTTATTGCCACGGACTTTTGGCCAGCGGTGAAAATCACCATTTTCTTCGCTGTCACCACCGTGCTGTTGGAAACCATCCTTGGCATCATGATGGCCCTGATTATGAACGGTGAGTACCGCGGCCGCGGCCTGGTTCGCGCGGCAGTGCTTATTCCGTGGGCGATTCCAACTGCCGTAACCGCGAAGCTGTGGCAGTTCATGTTCGCACCACAAGGCATTGTGAACTCTGTTCTGAATCAACAAATCCACTGGACCACCGACCCGTGGGCAGCGCGATTGGCCGTCATCATCGCCGATGTGTGGAAGACGGCTCCATTTATGGCGCTGCTGATTTTGGCTGGTCTGCAGATGATTCCAAAGGACGTCTATGAAGCTGCCCGCATTGACGGTGCTTCACGTTGGCAGACCTTCGTTCACATCACGCTGCCACTGGTTAAGCCAGCGCTGATGGTAGCCATCTTGTTCCGTACCTTGGATGCACTGCGCATGTACGACCTTCCGGTCATCATGATTTCTGGTTCCTCCAACTCGCCTACCGCAACCATCTCGCAGCTGGTTGTAGAGGATATGCGCCAGGGCAACTTCAACTCAGCCTCGGCAATGTCGACGCTGATCTTCCTACTGATCTTCGCCGTGGCATTTACCCTCATTAAGTTCCTCGGCGCCGATATCGCCGGCGGAACCGGCATGGAAAAACACAAGCCGATTAAGAAAAGCGGTGAAACCACCGACGTGGACGAAGCCTCCGATCCGACAGCTTCGTCAGCTGCAGGAGAATCTGGTGAGCTTCAACCGACAGGGGTTGTGAGTTCACCGGACAGTTCAGTAGGCGGTTCACCGGGTGCTGCAACAGGTGATAGTGCGAAGGAGGAGCGTTAATGAAACAATCTAAGCTCTCACAAATCGGCCACTACGCCGGCATTATCTTCATCATGTTTTGGGGCCTGGCACCGTTTTACTGGATGGTTGTCACCGCGCTGCGCGACTCCCGGCACACCTTTGACACCACTCCGTGGCCAACGCACGTTACCTTGCAGAACTTCAAGGATGCGCTGGCAACCGATAAGGGCAATGACTTCCTCGGCGCGATTGGTAACTCTTTGCTGATCTCCCTGTGTACCACCGCGTTAGCCGTGGCGATTGGCGTATTTACCGCCTATGTTTTGGCGCGCATGGACTTCCCCGGCAAAGGCATTGTCACTGGCATTATTCTGGCGGCTTCAATGTTCCCGGGCATCGCGCTGGTCACTCCGCTGTTCCAGCTCTTTGGTGATTTGGGCTGGATTGGTACGTACCGCGCGATGATCATTCCGAATATTTCCTTCGCTCTGCCGCTGACCATTTACACACTGGTGAGCTTCTTTAGGCAGCTGCCGTGGGAGCTCGAAGAAGCAGCGCGCGTGGATGGTGCGACTAAGGCGCAGGCATTCCGTTTGATTCTTTTGCCGCTGGCAGCACCGGCACTGTTTACCACCGCCATCATCGCATTCATCACCACGTGGAATGAGTTCATGTTGGCGCGTCAGCTGTCCACCACCGCGACCGAACCAGTCACCGTTGCCATCGCGCGCTTCTCTGGTCCATCAGCATTTGAGTACCCATACGCCTCCACCATGGCTGCGGGTGCGCTGGTGACCATTCCACTGATCATCATGGTTCTTGTCTTCCAGCACCGTATTGTTGCCGGCCTTACCGCCGGCGGCGTGAAAGGCTAAGAATGCATCCGGAGCAAGCCCGCCTTCTTTGGGATTCCGGAATCGGTTTCCTGGGTTTTATCACCCTGATGACTTATGTCCAAGCAATTTTCAACGTCTTTGCCCCTGCGCCAGCAGTATGGCCAGGGTTTCTAGCCGCAGGCTTCACCTTCGGAATGTGGGGACTGCTGCGCGCTAAAAAGAAGTATTTTCGCCATCTCAACACAGAAAGTTCTGATGACTCATGACGAAACCAACCACTCACCGCTGGTACGAAAATTCTGTGTTCTACCAAATCCTGGTGGGTGTCTTCAACGACACCACCGGTGAAGGCATTGGCACGCTCAAAGGCGTGGAAGAAAAGCTCGACTATCTGCAGTGGTTAGGCATCGACTGCATTTGGCTTTCCCCTTTCTATGCCTCCCCGCTGCGCGATGACGGCTATGACATTGCGGATTACCGCGCGATTCATCCGGACTACGGCACCATGGAAGACTTTGATGACCTCATCGAAGCTATCCATGCCCGCGGCATGAAACTGATTACAGACCTAGCACTCAATCACACCTCCATGGACCACCGCTGGTTCCAAGAGTCCCGCAAAGACCCGCATGGTCCGTATGGCGACTACTACGTGTGGGGCGATGACCCGAACCGCTATCCGGAAATCCGCATCATCTTCACCGACACCGAATCCAGCAACTGGAGCTTCGATGAAGTGCGCGGGCAGTACTACTTCCACCGCTTCTACAAAGAGCAACCGGACCTCAACTATGACAGCCCCGCTGTGCACAAAGAGGTGCTCTCCCTCATTGATTTTTGGATGGACAAGGGCCTCGATGGTTTCCGCCTTGATGCTATTCCTTATCTATATGAACGTGATGGCGCCGGTGGGGAGAGTCTCCCGGAGACGCTAGAATTCATCGAAAAGCTGCGTGCCCACGTTGATGAGCACTACCCTGATGCTTTCATGATTGCGGAAGCCAACCAGCCGCCTGCCGAGACCCGTGAATACTTTGGCAACGGCGACCGCGTACACATGGTGTTTAACTTTCCGCTAATGCCCCGGCTCTACCAGGCGGTGGCCACCAGTCAGGCAAGCCCGATTATTGAAATCATGCCGGACTTACTGCATCTACCACCAGGCACGCAGTGGGGTAACTTCCTGCGCAACCATGATGAGCTCACTCTGGAAATGGTTTCCGGCCCTGAGCGTGAGCTGATGTACTCGTCTTATCTTCCCGATGATTCCATGCGTGCGCACCTTGGTATTGCGCGGCGTCTGGCTCCGTTGATGGACCATGACCGCGCCAAGATTGAATTGATGTACGCGCTGATGTTCGGCCTGCCTGGTGCGCCATTTTTGTACTACGGCGAAGAACTAGGAATGCATGATGAACCATCCCTGCCCGACCGCTACGCTGTGCGCACGCCGATGCAATGGGAGCCCGGCCCGGGTGCTGGTTTCACCACCTCCGATACACCGAAGCTTCCTATCGTAGGCGGCGAAGGCCTGTCCGTCTCTGAACAGCGCCACGACCCGGATTCCCTGCTGAGCTTCGTGCACTCGCTGATTGCTGCGCGCAAGGCGCATCCTGAACTTGGCATTGGCAACTATGAATCCATCGACGTGGCTGAGCCTTCCCTGCTTGCCGTTACCCGCACACTCAAGGCTGAAGACCGCGTTATCCCTTCTGATCCGATAAGCTCTGCGCCGCTGGTGTGCCTGTATAACTTTGCCCCGCACCCGATTGCCATCCCTCCCCAAGCCCTAGCTGGCGTTAACGGCGTGGGCCGCGTGGTCATCGGCTCTTTCGACACCGCCGCCGAAGTCCACTCCGGCGACGCACTCCCGGGCTTTGGCTTTGTCTGGCTAACAGCATAGAAAGCAACTTTTACTCGCCGATAACCGCACCTGCGACGGTTAGCGGGGAGTAAACTTTTATAACAGTGAGTTCGCTCTCTGCCCTAGATATCCCGCGGTTTTACCAGTCGCGGTGATTTTCAGGTTCACGGTTTCTGTCCAGATGTCTCTCCAACTACAGCTGTAATTGCAGCCGCTGTTGCGATTGTGGATGGCATTTTGTTTAAGTTTTGCTTCGGAAAATGAGTGACCTTCGTCAAAACACGAGGAAATTCTCATATTTTTTCGAGCGGCTTTAAGCCCGTGACCTGCGCAATTTTGTTTTGTGATTGAAATCACCGGGATTCAATGGTGGATTCCGGCAGGAATAGAGTCTAGGATTTCGAAACATGACCATTTCCTCACCTTTCACGGATCTTGACAGCTTGGAAGACGACAACACCACCGCAGGCAAACTTGCCGAACTGAAGCGTCGCCGCGCTGAAGCGACCTTACCTATGGGTGAGGCCGCGGTTGAGAAGGTTCACGCACAGGACCGCCTCACCGCACGCGATCGCCTGGACTACTTGCTCGATGAGGGCTCCTTCGTGGAGACCGACATGCTGGCAAAGCACCGCACCACCGACTTCGGCATGTCCAAGAAGAAGATTGTCACCGACGGCATTGTGACCGGCTGGGGCACCATCGACGGACGCGAAGTCTGCATCTTCTCCCAGGACGGCACCGTCTTCGGCGGCGCACTCGGCGAAGTTTATGGCGAAAAGATGATCAAGATTATGGAGCTGGCCATCACCACCGGCCGCCCATTGATTGGTCTCTACGAAGGCGCTGGCGCCCGTATCCAGGAAGGCTCCGTCTCCCTGGACTGGATTGCCCAGACCTTTTACCAAAACATCAACGCCTCCGGCGTCGTCCCACAGATTTCTGTCATCATGGGCGCATGTGCCGGCGGTAACGCTTACTCCCCCGCCCTGACTGACTTTGTTGTCATGGTGGACAAGAAGTCCAAGATGTTCGTCACCGGCCCAGACGTTATTAAGACCGTCACCGGTGAAGAAATCACCCAGGAAGAATTGGGCGGCGCTTCTGCACACATGATCAACGCTGGTAACTCCCACTACACCGCACAAAGCGATGAAGAGGCACTGGACTGGGTACATGACTTGGTTGGTTACCTGCCTTCCAACAACCGCCTGCAAGCACCGTTGGAAGACACCGAGTTCATCGATGAAATCACCGCTGATGACCTCAAGCTGGATGAAATCATCCCAGACTCCCCAACCCAGCCATATGACGTTCGCGAAGTCATCGAGTCTTTGACCGATGACGGCGAGTTCATGGAAATCCAGGCTGAGCGCGCCGAGAACGTCGTTATCGCATTAGGCCGCATCGAAGGCCAGACCGTAGGCTTTGTTGCTAACCAGCCAACCGTCTACGCCGGCTGCTTGGACATCGACTCCTCGGAGAAGGCTGCACGCTTCATCCGCACCTGTGACTCCTTCAACATCCCACTGGTTCTGCTCGTGGACGTACCAGGCTTCCTGCCAGGTCTAGACCAGGAGCACAACGGCATTCTGCGTCGCGGCGCGAAGCTGCTCTACGCATACGGTGAAGCAACCGTTCCAAAGATCACCATCACCATGCGCAAGGCCTACGGCGGCGCATACTGCGTGATGGGCTCCAAGGGCCTAGGCGCTGACGTGAACCTGGCATGGCCAACCGCGCAGATCGCCGTGATGGGCGCATCTGGTGCTGTCGGCTTCATCTACCGCAAGGAGCTCAAGCAGGCACACGAGAAGGGCTTGGACGTAGCTGAGCTGGCTAAGTCCTTCGAGCGTGAATACGAAGACCACATGCTCAACCCTTACAAGGCAGCAGAACGCGGCCTCATCGACGCAGTCATCTTGCCATCTGAGACCCGTCAGATGGTTGCACGTAACCTGCGCCTGTACGCCGACAAGAACGTTGCACGTCCTGCCCGCAAGCACGGCAACATCCCGCTGTAAGAAGTAACTCCCCGAATATCGGCCAAGCACCGCTTCACCTATGACAGTCATGGCGACTGTCAATGGGTGAATGCGGCCTCGCTATGTCGAAGCATGTTCGGGGTTGTAAACTAGCTGTTTATGACTAAAAAACCGGATCTGAAAACGACTGCCGGCAAGATCGAAGACTTAGATCAACGCGTCACCGAATCCCTAAACCCCTTGGGTGAGGGCGCAGTTGACGGTGGCCAAGAAGCTGGCCAGCTCACTGCACGGACCCGAATTGATGCTTTGCTCGATGCCGGTTCTTTTGTTGAAACTGACGCACTTGCACGCCACCGCTCCGTGGACTTTGACCGTGAGCACAACAAGCCATCCACCGATGGTGTTGTGACCGGTTACGGCACCTTGGACGGCCGCAAGGTCTGCGTGTTTAGCCAGGACGAGTCCATTTTTGAGGGCACCTTGGGTGAGGTTAATGGCGAGAAGATCATCAAGATCTACGACCTAGCCCTCAAGACTGGTGTTCCTATTGTTGGCATTCATGCTTCTGCTGGTCCTCGTGTCCAGGAAGGCATTGTCACTTTAGGCATGTACGGCCGCATCATGGCTCGTGCAACTTCAGCTTCTGGTTTGATTCCGCAGGTCTCCGTTGTTGTTGGTGATACTGAGGGCATGGCGTCATTCTTGTCTGGTTTCTCCGACGTTGTTGTTATGACCTCGCAGGCGGCGTTGCACCAGGCACGTCCAAGTGTTGTGGCGCAGGTCTTTGGTGAGGATGTCACTGCTGCTGAACTAGGTGGCGCTGGCGTTCACTGTGAAAATGGCACCGCGCAGATCATTGCTGAAACTGATGAGCAGGCTTTGCTCATGGCGCGTGATGTGTTGAGCTACTTGCCGGTGAATAACCGTGCGGAAGCTCCTCGCACCGAGGCAGAGATCATGGCAGGTTCCATTACTAACAACATCAGCGAGGCAGATAAGAAGCTGCTGGATATCATCCCGGATGAGGCTTCTACTGCTTATGACATGCGCGAGGTTGTAGACAGCGTCGTGGATGACGCTTCCTTCTATGAAGTCAGCGGCGCTTTTGCCCCCAACGTGCTCACCGGTTTTGCACGTATTGAGGGCCGCAGCGTCGGTGTTGTTGCCAACCAGCCAATGGCTAATGCTGGCGCGCTGGACTCGGCAGCGGCGGAAAAGGCAGCTCGTTTTATCCGCACCTGCGACGCTTTCAACACCCCAGTTGTTACCTTCGTAGACTCCCCTGGTTTCGTGCCTTCCGCTGAGGAAGAAAAGGCTGGCTTGGTTCGTCGTGCCACCAAGCTTGCTTATGCCTACGCGGAAGCATCCGTTGGCAAGATTACGGTTATCACCCGCAAGGCTTTGGGCCCAGCATTCGTTTTCATGGGTTCCAAGGATTTGGGTGCGGATCTTGCTTATGGTTGGCCAACCGCTGAGATTGCTGTCGCGCAGACCTCCCAGGCTGCCGAAGACATCTACGGCGCAGACGCCACCGAAGAGCAAAAGGCTGAGCTGGAAGAGAAGTTCATGGGTCCATACCAGGCTGCTGAGCGCGGCATGGTGGACGCGGTTATCTCTCCTGCTGCAACCCGCGGTCACTTGATTGAAGGCCTGCGCCTTCTTGAACGCAAGGTTGTTCCAGCTGCCCTGAAAAAGCACGGCAACATCACGCTATAACCCCACACTGACCCCGCATGCTGTCAGAAGAGTGTAAAACTTTTCGTAGCTGTAGACCACGTACACATTCTGTGGCAGTCTTAAGAAATAATCTGAAACTGCCGCACAGGGTGTAAAACACCAAAGGAAGAGAAGACATGACCACTTCGACTGTTACTGATAACGCCGACAAGGCCACCTCAGCACCACTGTTTAGCGTGGTCAAGGGAAATCCTTCCGCACGTGAGATTGCTGCGCTGACTGCCGTGTTCGCACAGCTTTCCAACCAAGCTCGGCGCGACGCTGCTGGTGCTGGCGTGTCCAAGCACGGTGAGCGCAACCTGTGGGGTCGTCCCGAGGACCGTTTCAACTCCCAGCTGCAGTTCAACCCAGCTGCGTTTAAGAACGTTCGCTTTTACTAGGGTCTCGGCCATTATCGTCCGTGCTTCTCAGTCAGGATGGTCATTAGTTTCAGCTAAGCAGCGGTAGCGCACACGATTTCAATCGTCTGTGCGCCACCGCTTCTTTTTATGCTTCACCCTAGATAGTGATCTAGAATTCCCCGCATGCAAATTATTCTCGCTTCTCAATCCCCATCACGCGCTTCAATTCTGCGCGGCGCGGGTGTTGAGCCGGTTCTGCGCCCGGCACACGTGGATGAAGCATCTCTCATTGACTCTCTCGGCGACGCTGCCCCCGCCGAGGTTGTTTCGCAGTTGGCTGTTGCCAAAGCTAAAAAGATAGCCCCTGACTTCCCGAATGATGTTGTTATTGGCGGTGATTCCATGTTGCTGCTTGATGGCCAGCTACAAGGCAAGCCACATACTATCGATGCCACCATCTCCCGCTGGGAGCAGCAAGCCGGCAAGACCGCTGAGCTACTCACCGGCCATTGCGTCATCTGGGGCGACCAGATGCACGTTGAGACCTCTAAGACCACCGTGCGCTTCGCACAGGCCACCCTGGCTGATATCCGTGCCTATGCCGCCACACAAGAGCCGCTCGAATGCGCCGGCGCTTTCACGCTGGAGGCCATCGGCGGTTGGTTCATCGACCGCATTGAAGGCGACCCTTCATCGGTCATCGGCCTCTCGCTCCCGGTTGTACGTCGCGCCTTGTATTCCTTCGGGCTGTCCGTCAGTGAGTTCTGGACGCCGTGCACCACTAAGGCCGACGCCGAAGAGACCACAGCGGATTCCGCTGCACCCCTGGCGCCTGTCACAAACTAGGGCTGCCAGGTAGATTGGTCAGCATGGAAATGAAAGACATGCTTGCGCCACCACCAGTTAAACTCCCCGAAGATCCGGCATTGGCCGAGGCTTCAGCCAACTCCCCACGTGAGCTGGCAGCCAAGTTCCCTGCCAGCCCTTATGCCTGGGCTGTGCTTGCGGAGGCCGAGTTAGAAGAAGCTAAGGCTTCCGCAGGCGACAATGCGGAGGCTGAGCCTTCTGCTTTCATCACCGCTTATGCTTTTGCCCGCACTGGTTACCACCGCGGGTTGGATCGTCTGCGCAGTAATGGGTGGAAGGGCTGGGGCCCGGTTCCTTTTGATCATGAGCCTAACCAGGGTGTGCTGCGTGCTATTGCTGCGCTTGGTCACGCTTCGCAGGCTATTGGTGAGTCGGAGGAGTATGACCGTCTTCGCCAGATGCTTTCCGATGCCGACCCAGCCTCCGTCGGCACCTTGCTCGACAACGAATAATATTTAGTTTTCTACCTCATTAGCCTGCGCTTCTCATATTTTCAGTGAGAGACGCAGGCTTTATCATTACTGTGGCAGCCATGACCAAGATTGAACCAAAAGTCCAGCTTCCATCCATTGGTTTCGGCACGGTGCACCTTGATGGCGCAGCCGGCGTTGAGGCCATGACTTCGGCGATCAAGACCGGCTATCGCCTGATTGATACCGCGTACAACTATGAAAATGAAGGCGCGGTTGGTGTGGCCTTGCGTAAGTCTGGTGTGCCGCGTGATGAACTCATTGTGACAAGTAAGCTGCCGGGCCGTTTTCACAAGTTTGAGCTTGGTCGCCCGCGGATCGAGGAAAGCCTTTACCGGCTGAGCCTGGACTATCTGGATTTGTTGCTTATCCACTGGCCGAATCCGAGCCAAGATCTGTATGTTGAGGCGTGGCAGGCGCTCATTGATGCACGCGACCGCGGCCTTGTTCGCCACATCGGCGTGTCCAACTTCTTGCCTGAGCACATGGAACGCCTGGAGAAAGAAACCGGTGAGCTGCCCGCCGTGAACCAGGTTGAGCTGCACCCCTACTTCCCGCAGGTAGAGCTGGTCGAATGGCATGATGCCCACGGCATCATCACCGAAGCGTGGAGTCCTTTGAGCAACGGTCGCGGACTTGTTGAGGAACCCCTTTTGGCGGAGATCGGTCAGAACCATGGTGTTGGCGGCGGCGAAGTCGCGCTTGCCTGGCACCACGCACGCGGTATCGTTCCAATTCCGCGATCCACCAAGCCGGAACGCCAAAAGTCCAACTTGGATGCTGTGAACATTGAGCTCAGCGCCGAAGAGATTGAATCAATCACCGCGCTCGGCCGCCCCAATGGCCGCATCAAGGACCAAGACCCCGCGGTGTACGAGGAATTCTAAACAAACTTCCTCGTGCACCGAGTGAAATACCGAGCAGTGCATCAGGCTTAAGTGCAATTGTTTAGTGCGCGACGTCCCATCGAAATCGCGTGATTCCGATGATGCCAGCCACGACTAGTACGATGAGCAGTAAGATCACGGGAGCCACCATGTCGCGTAATGGGTCGCCAGCCCAGGACAGCTGGGCGGCATCCACAAACCAGCGAACGGGTGAGTATTTAATAATGTTCTGAATGCCTTCGGGCATCGCGGACAATGGGCTGAATGCTCCCGATGTAAGCATGAGCAAGATCATCAAGATATTGCCAAGGCCAGTTGCCGCTGCTGTTGAGGGATAAATGGTTGACAGTGCGCAGCCGAGCGCCAAAAATGCGCACAGCCCAACCACGCAAACAGCTAGGACACCCACGATGTTGCTGGGTAGAGATACTCCAAAGGCTAGGACGCCGAGAGTCAATGCAGTGAGCATTCCCAATATTCCCACCGCAAAGTGAACGGTGAGAGCTGCGGCAACAAAAGTACCGCGGCGCAGCGGTGTGAGGCTAAGACGCCGCAGGGCACCTGATTCGCGCAGGGTAAGCATTGCAACTGGAACTTGTAGCACTCCGATCATCGCTAAGACTAGAGATGCGAATGCTGGCAAGGTCGCGTCAAGAAAACCCATGCCACCGAACTCTGCTCGTGCATCGTTTCCAAAGATGGCTCCGAGAATGATTACGAGTACCGGAGCAAATGCGAAGGAGAAAAATAGTCCCACAGGGTCTCGACGTTGAGAACGCCAAAGCGCGGTTACTAAAGCGCGATATGTAGTCATGATGCCTTCTCCTTTGCCTCAATACTTCGGCCGGTAAGAGCCAGGAATACGTCTTCAAGTCTGGGACTCGTCGTATCCAAGCTTGCGATAGTCAGATTGTTTTCAGATAGTTTCATCAACACAGCCTGGAGCGCTTCTGGAGAGCCATGGAAGCTCAATTCACTGCCATTGACCTGACAGTGAGTCAATCCTGAAATATCAAACAGATCGAGCGTTTCAGTTGGCGCCGAATGCAGCGTGATGGTTGCGCTGGTGCCGCCGCCATGTTCACGGATAAGTGCTGGAACGGTATCCATCGCGACTAAACGCCCGGCGTCAACAATTGCTACGCGGTCACAAAGTCGTTCGGCTTCTTCCATGTAATGAGTAGTAAGCACTACCGTGGTTCCGTTGTCTCTTACTTGCTCGATAATCTCCCACATATTCCGCCGGGATTGTGGGTCCAAAGCCGTGGTGAGCTCGTCTAAGAATGCAAGCTCTGGCTGGTTCAGCAATGCAAGAGCGACAAATGCTCGCTGTCGTTCACCACCGGATAGCTTTTCAATTCGGGTATTTGCTTTATCTTCGATACCAAGCTCCCGCAGCAGATCTCGCCAGGGACGAGTACGTACATACAGAGCTGAATACATTTCCAGAGCGTCCCGAACCGTAAGCCGGGGTGGCAACGCAGCATTCTGCAATTGCACCCCGACCCGCTGGGTTAACGCATCTTTCTCCCCGACTGGGTCAAGGCCCAGCACCTCGATGTCTCCAGAGCTGGGACGGTCCAAGCCTTCCAAACAATTCAGAAGGGTGGTCTTCCCTGCCCCATTGGGTCCGATAATTCCGAAGATTTCGCCGTGTTGGACCTCGAAAGAAACATCGTCAAGCGCGCGAAAACGCCCGAAGTCTCTAACGACATTGCGGCATTGCACTACGTTAGCCATTTAGGTTTCACCACCCTGTGGAGGCATGCCCGGCTGACCTGGCATTGCTTTAGCAACAATCTCATCTAGTAGTTCTTGACGCATCAAGGCAATGCCTTGGTTGGCATCGGCAAGCAAAAGCAAAGTGTCGCCCGGTTTGATATCAAACAGATCCCGCGCAGCTTTCGGGATGACCACCTGCCCCTTCGGCCCGACCTTAACCGTTGCTGCAAATTTTCCAGGCGGGGGTGTCTGGCTCACATCCATGTTCTCTTCCTCACTACTCGATTCCACAAAAAGCATGAAGTTCCACAAGTATAACTTGTTATACCACCCCGCGGGAAGGACCAATCAAAATGCGGCGCATTATATAGGTTTTCACTTGAAAAATTTATATAACTATAAAAGGGGGCTATCTTTGATTTAATCTCCCTAGCCCCCTACTCTGGAACGAGTGCCTGCACAGGCATTTTTCGTGCAAAAGGATTACGGAGGGTTTATGGCATACCTTGCCAAATCTCATAAAAGAGAAACTTCTGAAGATCCAACAAGCACTAATTCTTCAGAAGAGTTCAAGCATTCAACTGTAAATAAACCTGTATTTTTCACAGCTGCAGGTTTAATCATCGCATTTGTCCTGTGGGCTTGGGTGGCGCCCGGACAAGCTGAAACAGTCATTTTCGGATCCATGGACTGGATCGCCGAAAATCTTGGCTGGTATTACATTCTGACCGCGGGCATCATCGTTCTTTTCGTGGTCATCGTCGCGCTATCGCGTGTAGGAAACACACGACTCGGCCCAGACCATTCGAGGCCAAAATACCGAATGTTTACGTGGGCCTCAATGCTGTTCGCCGCTGGCATCGGCGTTGACCTGATGTTCTTCTCCATCGCCGGTCCAGCAACAAACTATCTCACGCCACCAGAGGCCGAGCCGCTCTCTGATGAAGCAGCCCGAATGGCAGCGATTTGGACAATGTTCCACTACGGCATTCCCGGATGGGCCATGTACGCGCTCATGGGTGTCGCGCTAGGACTATTTGCCTACCGCTACCACTTGCCGCTGAGCATCCGCTCCGCGATTGCACCCATCTTCGGTAAGCGCATCCATGGTGCAACCGGAAATGCCGTAGACGTCACTGCAACGCTAGGAACCATCTTTGGTATCGCAACCTCATTGGGTATCGGCGTTGTCTTCCTGAACTACGGTCTTTCAGAATTGTTCGGACTTCCTACCAACTCCGCAGTGCAGGTCGCACTGATTGCTTTGGCCGTTCTGATTACAGTTCTTTCAACGGTGTCCGGTGTGGATAAGGGCATTCGCCGACTGTCCGAGCTGAATGTACTGCTCGCGGTTGGTCTGCTGTTGTGGATTTTGATCACTGGCAAGACCGCAGAGCTGCTAGGCCAGCTCGTGCAGAATATTGGTGACTTTTTCAGCCGCTTCCCTGGCATGCTGTTTAACAACTTCGCTTACACCGAAGGCGCGCCTGCTTACCCAGCTGAGCAATGGTTGGGCGACTGGACTCTGTTCTTCTGGGCATGGTGGATGGCCTGGGCGCCATTCGTCGGTCTGTTCCTCGCACGTATCTCACGCGGACGTACGCTGCGAGAGTTCATCTTCGGTGTGCTCATCATTCCGTTCGGATTCATCCTGTTGTTTGTTTCCATCTTTGGTAACGCAGCACTGTCTGCCTTCCGCGACGGTGATGACGCATTCCTCCAAGAGGCGGTTGAGCTTCCCGAATCAGGTTTCTTCAACCTGCTATCGCAGTTCCCCGGCGGTACATTCCTCATCGCTGTCGCGGTGTTCGTCGGCATGCTCTTCTACATCACCTCAGCCGATTCCGGGTCGCTGGTCATGGCCAACATGACATCGCACGCGTCACTGCAAGACTCCGATGGCGCACCATGGCTACGAATCTTCTGGGCCGTAGTCACCGGCGCACTAACCCTGGTCATGCTCTTCATTGACGGCGTCTACACACTTCAGGCCGCTGCCGTTCTTATTGGTTTGCCGTTCTCAGTCGTGATGTACCTGCTCATGGCCAGTGTCCTCAAAGCCCTGCGCGCTGAATCCCGCAGTCTGGACTCCAGAATGCAATCGGTGGCTCTCGCATCGCGAGGCATAACTGCGGTGACCGATCAGTTGGATTGGAAGGAACGCTTGGCTGGCCGCATGGCCTTCCCAGGACCAGATCAGGCCAGAACATTTGTTGAAGAAGTTGGAACGCCAGCGGTTGAAACTGTTGCCCTAGAGCTGAGGGAATTGGGCGCAGACGTTTCTCTGTCCAAGGGCGAGTCAGCCGAAGACGGCATGCCGTTCGTTGATGTCACCATCAAGTTCCCTGAGCAAGAAGACTTCAAATATCAGCTCTGCCCTGTCATGCACGCAGTTCCAACGTGGGCGGCCCACCAAGACAATGATGATGAAAGCTTCTATGCCGTTGAAGTATTCACTGCTCGTGGTACCCGCGGTGTGAACGTCATGGACTTCACCGAAGACCAGGTCATTGCAGATGTTGTGAGCTCCTATGAGACCCACCTGACCTACATGGCCATGGGTGGCACTGAAGGTACATCGTTTACTGGTGTGGAAGCGCACGCCCCCACCGAATGGGATGGAACAGGTAGCGTCGATTCCGAACTGACTGACAATGAAGCCGACTCAAATTAAGAAAGTGAGTACTCACATGACTAAGAATCAACATTTCATTAACGGTGAATGGGTTGACTCCATTTCCGGAGCCACTCGTACCATCATCTGTCCTGCTAATGGCGAAGTCGTTGCAGAGGTAGCTGAAGGCGGCAAGGAAGACGTAGAAAAGGCGATTCTTGCCGCGCGCGAAGCTTTTGAATCTGGCGCCTGGTCAGGCGTCGCTGCCTCCAAGCGCGGTGATTTTCTGATTAAGGTCGCCGAGGAAATTGAGCGCCGCAAGGATGAATTCGCACGTGCAGAGGCACTTGATACCGGCAAGCGCTTGGTAGAGGCGGAAGGCGATATGGATGATATCGCCAACTGCTTCCGCTACTACGGAAAGATTGCGGATTCCAACCCTGGCCGTATCGTCGACGCAGGTGACCCAACGGTTCTTTCCCGCGTAGCTTATGAGCCAATGGGCGTGTGCGGCATGATTACCCCTTGGAACTTCCCACTGTTGCAGGCTTCCTGGAAGATTGCACCGGCACTGGCCACAGGCAATTCTTTTGTCATTAAGCCGTCTGAGCTCACCCCATCCACTACTTTGCTGATTGCTGATGTCCTCGACTCACTTGGACTTCCAGCTGGTGTAGCCAATGTGGTTATGGGTGACGGCGCCAACGTCGGTTCCGTACTCTCCTCCCACCCAGAAATCGACCTCATCTCATTTACCGGTGGTCTGGCAACGGGCCAGAAGATTGCAGAATCCGCAGCCAAGGGTGTTAAGAAGGTAGCTCTTGAACTTGGCGGCAAGAACCCAAATATTGTTTTTGCTGACGCAGACTTCGACGCCGCTGTTGATAACGCACTCAACGCAGGCTTCTTGGACTCCGGCCTCGTGTGCTCCGCTGGTACGCGTCTTATCGTGGAAGAATCCATCGCCGAGAAATTCGTCGACGAGCTGGTGCGCCGCGCCGAAGGCATTGTCATGGGCGGACCATTCGATGAGAAGGCAGAGACCGGCCCGCTTATCTCCAAGGAACACCGCGACAAGGTCACCGACTACGTCAACCGCGGCATTGAAGCAGGCGGACGTCTGCGCTGCGGCGGCCACTGGGGTGGAGACGAATTGGCCAACGGCTACTTCTACGCACCAACCGTGATCGATCAGGTGGTATCTGACAATCCTGCAGTACAGGAAGAGGGCTTCGGCCCAGTCATCACCGTAGAAACCTTCAAGACTGAAGCCGAAGCAATTGTTTTGGGCAATGACACCAACTACGGCCTTGCTGGTGCTGTCTGGTCCTCGAACCAGGGCACCGCGCACCGAGTATCCACCAAGCTGCGCCACGGCACCATCTGGATCAATGACTACCACCCATACATCCCACAGGCAGAGTGGGGCGGATTCAAGATGTCCGGCGTAGGCCGCGAGCTCGGCCCATCTGGCCTTGAGGAATACCAGCAGGCAAAGCACATCTACCAAAACACTGAGCCTGCAGCCACCGGTTGGTTCCCAGAGAAGTCCAACAACAAGTAACCAAGAACAAGAAACGCTCAAGTAAAGAACTAAAAGGAGATTTCAATGGCTGAACAGAAGGAATACGACTACATCATTGTTGGTGGCGGCTCGAGCGGTGCGGCGCTGGCTGCACGATTGAGTGAGAACCCAAATGTGAGCGTCGCCCTTCTTGAAGCAGGTCCACATGACTCCAAGCATGATGAGGTGCTCACCCTTAATCGCTGGCCCGAGCTACTGGAATCAGGCCTTGACTGGGACTACCCGATCGAACAGCAGGAAAACGGCAACTCCTTCATGCGCCACTCACGCGCAAAGGTGCTCGGTGGCTGTTCGTCTCACAACTCGTGCATCGCTTTTCACACCCCAGCAGAAGATGCAGACCTGTGGGAAAAGCTCGGCGCAACTGGCTGGAACCGCGAAACCGTACTGCCACTGATTAAGAAGCTAGAGACCAATGACCATGAGGGTGACCAGAACGGCCATGATGGTCCGGTTAACCTCATGTCTGTTCCGGCAACCGATCCAGTTGGTGTCGCAGTCCTTGATGCCTGCGAAGAAGCCGGTATCCCACGCAAGACCTTCAACAAGGGCGAAACCGTTAAGCACGGTGCGAACTTCTTCCAGATCAACTCGAAGCAGGATGGCACCCGCTCCTCTTCCTCGGTTTCCTACCTTCACCCAATCGAAGGCCGTGAGAACCTGGATATCCTCACCGACATGTGGGTTTCCCGCATCGTCTTCGATGAAGACAACAATGCAACGGGTATTGAATACATGCGCGATGTTTTCGGTCGCCGTGCCGTCTTGAACGCGAAGCGCGAAGTCATCATCTCTGCCGGCGCAATCAACACTCCTCAGCTGCTTATGCTCTCAGGAATCGGCCCAGCCGAGCACCTCAAGGAAAACAACATCGAGGTCCGCGTGGACTCCCCTGGCGTTGGCTCTAACCTGCAGGACCACCCAGAAGCTGTCATCAATTTTGAGACCACGGTTGATATGGTCTCAGACTCCACCCAGTGGTGGGAGATCGGTATTTTCACCCAGATTGATGAAGATACTGACCTGCCAGATTTGATGATGCACTACGGTTCCGTGCCGTTTGATATGCACACCTTGCGTCAGGGCTACCCAACCGCGGAGAACTCATTCGCGCTCACGCCGAATGTGACCCACGCGCGCTCCCGCGGAACGGTTCGCCTGCGTTCCAATGATTTCCGCGATAAGCCACTTGTTGATCCTCGTTACTTCACGGATGAGGAAGGCTATGACATGCGCATTGCTGTCGAAGGCATCAAGCTGGCCCGCAAGATTTCGTCGCAATCAGCGCTTGCCGATGTAGTCAAGCGTGAACTCTCCCCTGGTCCGGAGGTGCAAACCGATGAGGAAATCGCTGACTACGTTGCGAAGACCCACAACACGGTTTACCACCCAGCAGGTTCCTGCCGCATGGGCTCTGCTGACGATGACATGTCGCCGCTCGATCCAGAGCTGCGCGTCAAGGGCGTCAACCGCCTGCGCGTTGTCGACGCCTCCGTCATGCCGCAGCTCGTTGCCGTCAATCCGAACATCACCTGCATGATGATCGGTGAACGCGCAGCACAGCTCATCAGTGAACAATAGCTATCGTTCGGTAGCAGCTTAAGAAAGCTCTTGCCCTTTTGATCAATTACTGATCATTGGAGGCAAGGGCTTCTTCTTTTCCTCCACGCGCGAAATAGCTACAGCCGCGACTCGCTGTTGGATGCCCATGTCCAGTTCGGAGGTGAAGCCCACGCAGGAGCAGTTGATCTCTCCGAGGACATAGGTGTCGTTGCCGTCGGCGTCATCGGCAAGCATGAAATCTGCGGTCCAGACCAATGGGATATTGTCGCCGCCGAGCTTTTCAGCGATAACTGGGCGAGCCTCAGCGAACATATCTACCAAGTCCTGCCATGCCTCCGGAGTGTCATAGCTGTATTTTGCACCCGAGAACAGCGTGGCCGAGAAATTATCCCCGCCCTCTGCTGGCTTCTTATGCACCACGAAGACTGGTTCTGCGCCCACGAGCAGGATGCGGATTTCACCCTCGACGATACGCGACATAAAGCGCATGTCCACCAGCATGCCGTTATCACCAATAATGTAGCGGTCGCAGAATTCCATGAACTCACCCAACTCACGAATCTCGGTATGGTTATCCACCGCTTCCGTGCACTTGAGCTGCGTATCCAACGGCAAAGGAGTACCCGGCGTAACCGATGCGGCCAGTTCCTTATCTTCTAGTTGCACGCGCCAAATGCCGGAGCCAGTAGAACCACGGTTCTGCTTGAGCACGCGCTCACCAAAGGACAAGGATATTGGGAACGTGTCGTGGAAAGTTTCCACGTCGTAATAAGCAGCGGTATCGGATGGAACCAAGTCCGTGTCATTGAGCTTGACCAAAGCATCTTTAGCCCCGTAGGCCATCATCTCTTCTGGTGTGGACATGCCCACCAGACCCGCCTCAGTGAGCTGAGTCAGCAGCTCAAAGTAGACCTTCTCACCGCCGGGAATGTTGCCCGGATTTACGCGAGAGATATAGGCATCAAAGTTTTCAGAAACATAGGTGAAGATATCTTCGCGCCATTCGGGGCGGAAGTAGACAACCTCAGCATACCAGCCGGTTTCCAGAATGGAATTCACAATCGGCATGGTGTCTTTGCGGTGACCATCAAAATACTTGTCAGAGCCGCCTTCGACTTCGAAGACCACAATTGCTTTGTGCATGGGACTCTCCCTTCAAGGGTTAGTGGAGAAAAGGGGTGTTATACAAGTGGGCACCGCTTAGGCTCATCACATTCAGCCGCGCCCTCCACATGAAAAATAGCGCATAAACCCGTTGGCAGCGCACTCAACCGAGTGGCAATTTTTGTAGGGGTAACCTGCGCCTTTAGCGTTATAGATATTTAAAAATAGCGAGGTCAGATACCTATTCCCTGCGGTGCGCGCCCCGCGCATTGTTCGCTATGTGAATTTTCTGTAGTCAATACCACATTTTGCCATCCCAAGTGACCATTCGAGGGCCAGCCCTGTAAGGTTGAGGTGACGTATTGGAGCCAATAAATAGTTTCCACAATAAAGAAAGGCCGTCGACGTGACCGAATTCGATCCGCACCCACCTTTTCAGGATTACGCACACCCCGGCCGCCTCGTTTCGGCGCCCTGGCTATCCGCACGCCTAGGCATTAAAGGCCTTCGCGTATTCGAGGTCGATGAGGATTCGTTGCTCTACGATATCGGCCACATCCCAACCGCAACCAGGATTAACTTCCACACCGAGCTGCTGGACCAGGACACTCGGGACGTAGTGAACCCTGCGGGCTTTGCAGCATTGATGCGCGAGAAGGGCATCAAGCGCGATGACACCATTGTTATCTACGGCGACAAGTCCAACTGGTGGGCAGCCTTCGCACTGTGGATCTTTGAACTTTATGGCCATGAGGATGTTCGCCTGCTCGACGGCGGCCGTGACTCGTGGATGGCGGAAGAGCGCGATACCTCTTATATGGTTCCGGACTTCCCAGAATCTGATTACCCAGAGCCCCCACGCAATGACGCGGAGCTGCGAGCCTTTGTCACTGAGCTGATCGAACAAGATCCTAAGCGAGCGATCATTGATACCCGCAGCGCGGAAGAATACAACGGGGAGCCAACCACGCATTCCGCTAGCGGTGACTCCCAGTACGGAACCACCTTCCGCCACGGCCACATTCCAGGTGCAACCCATATCAAGTGGGACGCGGCGACCTACGCGAATGCCACTTTCCGTCCGCTGAAGGATCTGGAATCCACCTACGGCGAGCTACGTTCGGCATCGGAAGTTGTTTTGTACTCGCACCTTGGCGCACAGGGTGCACACACCTGGTTCGTTCTGAAGTACTTGCTGGGCTTCGATAACGTCCGCAACTATGACGGAGCTTGGGCAGAGTGGGGCAACATGGTCCGCATGCCGATTGAAAAGTCCGCCAATTAATCCGAGTTAGGGCCATCTCGGATTAGTTTCGAAGACATTCGGTTTCGGAGATTCACCGAGGATTAGCCAGATGTAATTGAAGACACGCCCGTACCTTCACACGTTTGTGCTGGTACGGGCATTTTGTCTATTGTTTGTTGCGAAAAAACAAAATATGACGGTATTCTCATGTTTCTGTGTGTAAGAATAGCTAGAGTTCAAACTTATTAATTTTTAGGAAGGTCTAATAGCCGTGGCAGTTGAATCCAAGAAGATCACCAAGGTTCTTATCGCCAACCGCGGCGAAATCGCGGTTCGCGTTATTCGCGCAGCTCGTGATGCCGACATCGCATCGGTTGCGGTATATGCGGAACCAGATGCAGATGCACCATTCGTCGCTCTTGCCGATGAAGCATTTGCCCTTGGCGGTCAAACTTCAGCAGAGTCCTACCTTGCCATTGACAAGGTTCTGGACGCCGCGAAGAAGTCCGGCGCGGACGCCATCCACCCTGGTTATGGTTTCTTGTCTGAGAACGCTGAGTTCGCACAGGCTGTCATCGACGCTGGCATCATCTGGATCGGCCCATCACCAAAGTCCATTGCTGACTTGGGAGACAAGGTCACCGCTCGCCACATCGCTGAGCGCGCGCAAGCGCCAATGACCCCTGGCACCAAGGATCCAGTTGCAGATGCAGCTGAGGTTGAGGCATTCGCTGACCAGCACGGACTGCCAATCGCCATCAAGGCAGCTTTCGGCGGCGGTGGCCGCGGCATGAAGGTTGCTTATGAAAAGTCTGAGGTTGCTGAGCTCTTCGAGTCCGCAACCCGTGAGGCAGTGACTGCCTTCGGTCGCGGTGAGTGCTTCGTTGAGCGCTACCTGGACAAGGCACGCCACGTTGAGGCGCAGGTCCTGGCTGACCAGCACGGCAACGTCATCGTTGTTGGTACCCGTGACTGCTCCTTGCAGCGTCGTTTCCAGAAGCTGGTTGAGGAAGCTCCTGCCCCATTCTTGACTGATGAGCAGCGTGCATCCATCCACGAGTCCGCAAAGCGTATTTGCCGCGAGGCTGGCTACTACGGTGCCGGCACCGTTGAGTACCTGGTTGGCTCCGACGGCCTCATCTCCTTCCTTGAGGTCAACACCCGTCTGCAGGTTGAGCACCCAGTAACCGAAGAGACCACTGGTCTTGACCTGGTACGTGAGCAGTTCCGCATTGCTGAGGGCCAGGAGCTGCGTATCAAGGAAGACCCAACTCCACGCGGTCATGCTTTCGAGTTCCGCATCAACGGTGAAGATGCTGCCGCTGGCTTCATGCCTGCACCAGGCACTGTTACTCGCTACGATGAGCCAGCTGGCCCAGGTGTCCGCGTTGACTCCGGTATGCGCGAGGGTTCCGTCATTGGCGGTCAGTTCGACTCCATGCTGGGCAAGCTCATTGTCTGGGGCGAGACCCGTGACGAGGCTCTGGCGCGCTCCCGCCGCGCACTGGCTGAGTACAAGGTTGAAGGTCTGCCAACGGTTATTCCTTTCCACCAGGCAATCACCGCTGATCCTGCATTCATCGGCGACGGCTCCAACTTTGAGGTCTACACCAAGTGGATAGAAGAAGAGTGGAAGAACGAACTTCCTGCTTTTGTCGATCCAGCTGAGGCAGCTGAAGAATCTGATGAGCTGCCAGCTCAGAAGTACGTCGTTGAAGTTGACGGTCGCCGCGTGGAGGTCGCTCTGCCAGGCAACCTGGTGGTTGGCGGCGGCGCTGCCCCACGTAAGAAGTCCAAGAAGCGTCGCGGTGGCGGCGCAAAGGCTGCGGTTTCCGGTGACTCCGTTGTTGCACCAATGCAGGGCACCGTCATCAAGGTCAATGTTGAAAATGGCCAGGAAGTCCAGGAAGGCGAAATTGTTGTCGTCCTGGAAGCCATGAAGATGGAAAACCCAGTTAAAGCACACAAGTCCGGTATCGTCTCCGACTTGGCTGTTGAGGCTGGCTCCCAGATCAACAAGGGCAACCCGATCCTTGAGATTAAGTAGCCTGAGCTAACACAACAAATACTTCTCCCCGAATTCGGTAATTCGGTCAGGAATTACCCTGGCCGTCGAATTCGGGGAGAAGTATTTTTATGTCTATCTTCAGCAGCTTTAACGCAGGAACTGCATCAAAGCCCGTGGGTTATTGATAAACGTCATGATGGTGCCAATGACACCAACAATGCCACCCGCTAAAGCAGCGGTCAGTGCTGCAACAATGGAACCACCTGAAGAGGAATTGGAGCTGCCTGAGCTGATCGGCTGCGCGTCGTCGCCGTTATCATCGCCGCCCTGCTCGTTTTCTGCCAGGCCACAGAGTTTGCCATCCAGCCACGCCAGGCTGAAGTTTCGGTATGAGACTTCGTTGAAAGAAGTAGACTCATAGAGCAGGCCAATGGAGCCGTCTTCCTGAACCGCCATGGTGGTGTATCCCGATGGGCCGGTTTCAAAAATGCGCTTAACAGGCCAGGTCTTGCCGTCATCACAGGACGCGGCGATGGTTCCCAAGGTGCGGTCTGTGCCCTGAGTGAACGAGTACAGCAGAACCTTCGACTCAGCACTGCCCGGCTCAGCGTTCGGGAATGCGCGAATCAGCTCCGCATTGTTGTTGCCTGGATTCCAGCCAGAGCCAGGATTGCTCTCTGCATTGAATGCTGGCTCATAGTAGGCGTTCTCCCAGGTCTGACCACCGTTGGTTGAGGTAGCAAAGATGCGCTTGCCGTTGTTCGAGCGTGAGCTCATGAGCAGGGAGCCATCGGAAAGCTCTGCGATGGTGTTCTCGTCGTAGCGAAGCTCTTCCCCATCAACGGAAGTCGCTGGCGCGTACTCACCAAGGTTCCAGGTCTCACCGCCATCATCGGAGTACACCGATGTTGCCCTGATGGACTCATCCTTCATTCGCCATGCGTACTGCTGCACCAAGCGTCCCGCGTGCGGGCCGTGTTCAATCTGGATACCGGCACCGGAGGTGGCAAAACCAGACATCATGTCATGGCCGGCCCCGCGCAAAACCTCATCCGTGATCACGCGATTCTCCCAGGTACGGCCATTGTCCTTCGACACAGCCATACCAAGGTTCATGGTGTTGCGGTGGCTTTCATCAATGCTGCCGTCCTCGTTGTAGGTGTAGGCAGGATTGTTGTGGAACACGCCGGAGTCAAAGCTTTGGACGTGGAAATTGAAGATGTGTCCGGTGTTCTTATCAGTCACGTAGGACGGGTCCGAAAAGCCGATCTTGTCGTCGCCGGCTTTGCCTTGGGAAATGACAGTTTCTGGACCCCAGGTCACGCCATTATCGCTGGAGCGACGCTGCACGATGGAGTTTGCATTCGGTGAGTCACCGCCGTTGAAACCTCCAGCCAGTGGGCGGCGGTCATAGGAGGCCAGCAGGTCACCGTTGCTGGCAACAGCCAACGCCGGGATGCGGATGTTGTTTTCAGAATCAAAGCCCATGATCAATTGCCCAGCGCTCATCTTCGCATCCATGCTTATCGATGCATCAGGGTGCTCAAACGCCGTTGCCTCATCCCACGAGGTGTTTAGGCCAACCCGGGCATCTGCACTGACGATGTCTACGACTTCGCCGTCAACCAGCGCCGACACTTCCGCTGCAAGTTCCACATAGCCAAGCTCAACATCATCCTGGGTCACCTCATGGGTGATAACACAATTAGCTTCTTCGCCCACAGCGATAGTCAGGTTCTGGCAATCAGCAGCATCCTGTTCCGAAGCAACTTCACTGATCACATCATTATCGCTGATGTTGCGGATAGTCAGGGTTGCTTCTACGGTATCGCCGACACCGTAGCTGTCTTCAGACTCCTCAGCATCCATGTCTACGTCCAGTGCAGCCTGGGCGATGATGGCTTCCTCGCCCACAATCTGATCCAAGTCCTGGTTCTCACCGGTATGGCCCGGGGTTTCAAACAACCTCGCATCCAAGGTCGGGGTGAAGCTCCCTGCCTCCAGGTCTTCTTCGGTGACAACGTGGGACAAGGTGTTGCACTCTAGTTCCCCACCACCATTGGCCATGTTGGTCCAGCGGCACGGCTGCCAGTTATCCAGGTTGGATCCAGTGGTTTCAAACGCACGGCCAACGCCGGTGTCATTGTCCACCACCAGGCTGTAGCGGATTTCATCTCCGACCTTCCACGCCTGGCCATCTTGGCGCGGGTTGGTTACTTCCAACCGCACTTCCAAGCCGTCAACGGCGGCAACGGCTTGCGCAGCATCAACTGCGTCAACTACGTCGCCAGACTCGGCGGATTCTTCCCCGGTTTCTTCGGGTTCAGTTACTTCTGCAGTTGTTTCTGCCTCAACTTCGGCAGAGGGTTGAGCGGAAGTTTCTTCAGGCAGCGTCTGCGCGGACGCCACGATTGGGTTGAGGGCAAAGGACATGGATAGAGCAACGGGCAAAGCCAAGGCTGCTTTGGTTCTTTTCACTTGATTCCTCTTCTTAAGGGGCACAGACATCAGATGTCTGACATGGACACCTGACATAAAATCTTAAAGTGTTTCAAAGCATATTTCTATGAAATGAGTGAATTAGTGCATAATCCCAAAAGGTTTCTCAAGGATTGCCCTTGCCAAACGGTGCGACCTTTTCAAAACCGCAAGTCAACGGAGCTTGGCGTTCTCCGTCCCTGAAACGGCACATCCAGATTAGCGCGCGCAATGACCTCAGCTGGCTCCGTAAAGACTGCTCGCAACCAGGAGTGCAAGTGAATCTTGTCTGATATCCCCGGCTAAATGCGTTTGAATCGACAAAGCCCCGCGGCATCGATTCTAAAAATGATGCTGCGGGGCTTACTGGTGCTTCTTAGCGCTAGGGACTGTGAAACACCGCGCTACTGCTGTGAGGGCAGGGATTACTCCATGTATCCGATGTCTTCAACACCAACGGTTGCCAAGGAGTACGCACCGTAGTTGGCAAGCTTCGGGTCAGCCACGGCAACCATGTCTGGGCCGTTGGCGAATGGCATAATGCCGTACGTTCCTAGAGCTTCCTTCTCCAGCTCATTGGCGCGGGCGATCTGCTCATCGCCGTCACCGATTTGCTGCAGTTCTTCGATTTTCGCATCAAGCTCTTCAGTACCGGTACCGGACTGGTTCAGTTCAGAGTCAGACATGTACGTCTGACCGAAGTAAGCGACACCGAATGGGTCGGACGAGGTGAAGCCCATTGGGAAGACGTCGAAGGAGCGCTCCGTGATGACCTTAGAGAAGTCCGAGGATGGACGTTCCTGGATCTGCAGGTCAACGCCGATGTCCCGCATCATCTTTTGGGTTGCGCTGGCACTCGCACGGGAGTTAGGGTCATCGCCCAGTAGCACGTAGTTCAAGGTCAGGGTCTCGCCGTCCTTTTCACGAACGCCGTTGCTACCTTCGGTCCATCCTGCCTCATCAAGCAAGGACTTCGCCTTTTCAACATCGAACTGCACCAGCTCACCGAAGATGTCCTCGTAGCCCTCCTGGGTCTGGTACAAGGTGAAGGAGCCTGGAAGTTCCTCTTCGTAGCCAATTCCGTTGAAGCGGATGGTAGCCAGCTGTGCACGGTCAATACCAGTCATGATGGCTTCACGGACCTTGATGTCGCCCAGGTGTGGGGATTCACTGTTCAAGGTGATCAAGATGTTGGATGGACGGATCGCAGTGCGGATTTCAATGCCATCCATGTCTTCAACGGATGCCAGGCGATCCTTGGAAGCAACACCGGTTGCATCAACTTCGCCTGCCTTGAAGGCGTTGATGGAAGCCTGTGATTCCATCTGGCGGAAGGTCACGCGGTCCAGCTTTGGTTCATCACCCCACCAATTTTCATTCGGCACGAAGGATACGGTTCCGGTGTTGAAGTCAACGTTGTCCACCTTGTATGGCCCAGCGCCCCATTCTGGGTGCAGCTCATTGATGTAGCCTTCGTTGTAGACCTCAGCCGAATCAACTTGGGTTGGCAACAAGAAGCCGAACAGCCCCTGCCACCATGCGTACTCCTGCTTGAAGGTGACCACTGCCTGCTTTTCGTTCTCACCCTGGGTCACGGATTCAATGAGCTCGTAGCCATCGGTGGAAGAGACATTGAGTTCTTCATTCTCACCGTTGTTGAACTTCCAGGTGTGCTCAAAGGACTTCCAGTCAATTGGGGTGCCATCGTTGTACTGGGCATCCTCGTGAATGGTGTAGGTGACCACGGTCTTGCCATCAACTACTTCATCGGTGACATCTGTCAGGTAGTCATTGTTTGGCTCGAACTCACCCTTGCCGTTGAACAAGGTCATCTGCGGGTTGTAGAACTTCCACACGTTGTTGGTGTAGAGCGTGCCGTCAGCCTGGAATGGGTTCTGCTGCTCAGAAATCTCTAAGATTGCCAGGGTCAGCTCACCGCCCTTGGCCAGGGATTCACGGTCTTGTTCGTTGTAGGCACCGTCGAGGGAGACCTCGAGCTCTTCGCCTGGTGCGGATGCGCCATCAGCGCTGGAGTCGGAACCTGAGGAGCCGGAGTCGCCACCCGCACAGCCGGAGAGGATCAGCGCGGATGCGGTGACTGCCGCGATTGCGGACTTACGGAATGAGATTTTCATGAGAACACCTTTTCTTTTCAAAGGAGCGTGCCGTGGCACAACAAGGGAAATTGGAATATTCAATTGTTCTGATCGCACTTACGTGCAGTTTTAGGTAGTGCTTTCAGCCGGTTGATACGCAATCCGTTTTCGGTCACGCTCAACCGTCGGGTCTGGGACCGGAATGGCTGAAAGCAGGGACTTGGTATATGGGTGCTGCGGGTTGTCAAAGACATCTTTGATATCTCCAACCTCGACGAAATCGCCCTTGTACATTACGGCTACCTTGTCTGAAAGGTGGCGGACCACAGAGAGGTCGTGTGCGACGAAGACAAAGGAGATTCCCAGGCGGCGCTTGAGGTCATGGAGCAGGTTGATAACGCCAGCCTGGATGGACACATCCAGTGCGGACACCGGCTCGTCCAACACAATCAGCGAAGGATTGGTGGCAAGCGCACGAGCCAGGCCAATGCGCTGGCGCTGACCGCCAGAGAAGTGTCCCGGGAAACGGTCAATCTGGTGAGATTCCAGACCAACTGTCGTCATAAGCTCGGCCACGCGTTCATCAATATTGCCGTCGTAGCCCAGCGAATGCAGCGGCTCCGCAATGATTTCGCGAATGGTCATGCGCGGGTTCAAGGAACTCATGGGATCCTGGAACACCATCTGAATATCGCTTCGCAGCTGACGTCGCTTGCTGCTATTGAGCTTCGATGCATCTACACCGTTGAGCACGATGCTAGAACCTGATGGTGGATTCAGCTCCATGATTTCCAGCAAGGTTGTGGTCTTGCCGGAGCCGGACTCACCCACGATGGCGAAGCACTCGCCTTCATGGACATCGAAGCTCACGTTCTTTACCGCATGGACAGTGCCCACGCGACGCTTGAGCACTGAGCCCTTCATCAACGGAAACTCCTTGTTGAGGCTCTTGACCTCCAAGGTGACCCTACGCTGGTCAAAAGGAATGCCCTCAAACTTATCCGGCGCGAAATCTGGAATCGGATACATCGGTTCGCCGTTGATTCGTCCCTGAGAGATTTCTTCGGAACGGATACACGCAACGCGGCGGGATTCATCCCCACTGATAGGAATCAAAGGTGGTTCCAGTGTCAAGCATTCTGCAATGGCGACCGGGCAACGTGCCGCGAACGGGCATTCCGCCTTCGGCTCCAAGAGCTTCGGTGGTGTGCCCTTAATAGGAATCAAAGGAGACTCCTCCGCCTGGTCCACACGGGGCGTGGAACCAAGCAGACCAACGGTATATGGCATCTTGGGCTCCTGGAATGTGGAGAACACATCTCCGTATTCCACTGGGCGGCCTGCATACATCACCATGACATCGTCAGCCGTGCCTGCAACCACGCCCATGTCGTGGGTAATCATGATGGTTGCTGCACCGGTCTCCCGCTGCGCAACCTTGAGAACATCAAGAATCTGAGCCTGAATGGTCACGTCCAACGCGGTGGTTGGCTCATCGGCGATGATGACCTGCGGGTCATTCGCAATCGCGATGGCAATAACCACACGCTGACGCATACCACCAGAGAACTCGTGTGGGAAGCTCTTGATGCGCTTGTGTGGTTCTGGAATACCCACCAGATCCAGCAGCTCAATTGCCTTCTTCTCCGCCTTGGACTTAGAGATATTGGCATGCACCTGAATGGCTTCAACCAACTGGTCACCAATGGAAAATACGGGGGTCAAAGCGGAAAGTGGATCCTGGAAGATCATCGACATTTCTTTGCCGCGAATCTTCGACATTTCCTTATCCATTTTGCCAATGAGCTCTTGGCCCAAAAGCTTTACGGAACCAGTAATGCGTGCGTATTCGGGCAAAAGTCCCATGATCGCCATGGAGGTAACTGATTTACCTGAACCGGACTCACCAACAATGCCAAGCGTGCGCCCTGGCATAAGGTCAAAGTCAACACCTCGCACCGCATGGACACGTCCTGCCTCTGAAGGGAATGCAACTTCAAGGTTGCGAACTGAGAGCAATGGAGTCTGAGAAATTGGAGAACTCATGCTTTGCCTCCTGAATTCGAGTTCGGGTCAAGGGCATCGCGCAGACCGTCAGCAATGTATGCCATGGACACGGTCAGCATGGTCAGTACACCTGCAGGGAAGTAGAAGCGCCATGGAGAAGACTCCAGTGCACTCGCACCACCGGCCAGCAAGGTACCAAGTGATACGTCTGGCATTTTCACACCCAGGCCCAAGAAGGACAGGGCGGTCTCTGACATGACCGTGGAAACCAAGCCCAGCGCGAACTGGATAATCAGCAGCGAGCCAATGTTTGGAACGATGTGTCGAACCACAATCTTTGGCCTGGATACACCCATGTAGGACGCTGCACGCACGTAGTCGTTTTCACGAATACTCAGTGCGAGTGACCAAATGACACGGGCCGCATACATCCAGCCGAACAAGATGAGGACGAATGTCAGCATCTTCCAGTCACCACCGGTATCAGCAACCAACAGTGCGATGAGCAAGAAGGTTGGGATAGCCAGCAGGAAGTGGATGACGGTCAAAATGACCTTTTCCACTGCGCCGCCGTAGATGGCTGCGCCTGCGCCGATGAGCGCTGACAAGATTGTGGTGGCAACGGTAACCGACACCGCAATGATGAGAGTTCGGCCAAGACCGTGCACTGTCTGTGCATATAGGTCATTTCCGGCATCATCAGTACCAAACCAGTGTTCAGAGCTTGGGCCGGTGGCCAAGTTCAGGAAGTCTGGGTCATCAAATGACCACTTGGCAAAGACTCCACCGAAAAGTGCGAAGAAGACCAAGAGAATAAAGATGAGCAAGCCAACCACTGCCATGCGGTTGCGTAGGAAGCGGCGGGTGTAGAGCTTTAGTTTGGAAGTACCTTTGAATCTCGAGCTTGAGCTGGATGATGCCAGCTCTTCAGTCTCATCGGTGGGAAGACCCAGCGCCTTTGGAACGCCTGGCTCCGTGGTTGGAGTGAAGTCTGCCGTGCCGGTGCGTGGACCGAGCGCAAGGTTTTCGGATGCCGCGTCAATGCCAAGATCGCTACGGCGTTGGCCACGCTCTGGTTTGCGTGCGCTAAAGCGCGACTGTGTTGCTTTCTTCTTGTCATCCATTTAGCTCACCCGAACTCTCGGATCCAGCGCCACGACAACAATGTCAGCAAGTACTGCTGAGATTGCCACCATGACTGCGCCGAATGCTGCCACTGCAGTTGTGCCATGCACGTCATTACGGCTGATGGTTTCAATAAAGTACTGGCCCATTCCGTTCCAGGCGAAGATCTGTTCCGTCATAATTGCGCCGGTAAAAATGCCCGGAACGGAGAATGCAACCGAGGTTGCCACCGGAATGATGGAGGTACGTAATGCGTGCTTGCGGATTGCTTTTCCGCGGGTAAGTCCCTTCGCACGAGCGGTACGAACGTAGTCAGCATTGAGGTTGTCCAGTAGAAGAGTTCGCTGCATCATGTGGTAGCCAGCGTAAGAAATGATGACCAAGGAGATGGTCGGCAAAATCAGGTGCTGAGCGGTATCAATGAGCGCAGGAAAGAATCCTTGAACGTTTTGGCTTGATGCACCGGTGACGTAGACAATGCGACGTCCAGCGATGTCATTAATCCAAAGACCACCAGCAACAACCAACAGCGATGCAACCGCAACGTGAACGTTCATGGTCACGATGGAAGCGGACTGCCAGAAACGGTCGGACATCTTGTATTGGCGGGAAGCCGTGTAGACACCAAGTCCGACGCCGATGATGACGGACAAGATGGTGGCCAGTAGTAGCAGCTGCGCGGAGACTAGGGCACGATGGCCAATCTGGTCAATTACTTCTTCACCAATTGGGGACTTGCCCCAATCCCAGCGGAAGAGAATGCTTGAAAGCCAGTTCCACCAGCGCTCCAGCAGCGGAGTATTTTCACTTAAATTAAGCGGCGTTAGAATTCGGTCAATTTGATCAGCAGATAGTGGGGGTCGTCGAGCCGCGTAATTAGATTTCGGGTCGAGGAACGAAGCCGCAAGCAAGTATGCGATGTTGGTGGCCAGGAATACCACCAAGATCCAACTCGCGGTCTTTTTGATGATGTATTTGAACATCCTCATCCATTCCGATTGAAGTCAATAAAACAAGCCTCAAATGTGTTCCGCCCTTCCCGTCAACGGATAGAGCAGTGGGTCACATTTCAGCCACTTCATCGTAAACCTCCCGCCCGGCTTTTCAAGCCGTTTTCATGAAACTGAAAATACTTAAGGGGTGGAATTACCCCCATTTTGAATAATCTAAGCGGAAACGTAAAAAATATAAACTTTACATAACCACAGGTAGATCGGATAAAATTTTCTACCCGGCAATCGATTGTTAAGAGCCTTCCAGGCGGATAGATATCCCACAAGCCACATTTCCGCATGTCAGACACGTACAAATGGTCTCCTGCCGCGAAACATATGCTCAATTCAAGAAACTACCGATTTTCATTTATTTATATTCACGCTTGGCGGAATCTCAGCGCATGAAACAACGACTATCTGATGTAAAGCTTGTTTTTGATTTTTAGGTGTCATTACAGCAGCAGCCTGATTATGCTCAGGGGCATGGATCTCAGCAACGTTAATGACACTCAACTTCGTGTCCGCATTGCCCAAGAAGAAGACCGCACTTACCTACTGCGTCTCCTCTACCTCACGTCAGTATTCGGGGATGAATCTGAAGCTCTCCCGGAATCACATATTCCGGATGTTCAGCGCTACGTGGGCGATTGGTCTCCCCTGGTAGATGGCGGCGTGCTGGCCTTCTCCAACTTTGAGGTTCCTGCTGGTGGCGCCTGGTTGCGCTACTTCACTGGCGATGAAAAGGGTGCGGCTTACATGGGCCCACAATCACCAGACGCTGACCCACATGATGAAAGCTTGTGGGCCACCGAGTTTGATCCTGAATCAATCCCCGAGCTGTGCATTGCCGTTGAGCGCCGCTACGCGGGACAGGGCCTGGGCAAGATTCTGCTGGATAATGTTGTGGAGCTTGCCCGCCAGCAAGATGCACCGGCTGTTGCTTTGTGGGTAGATTCTGAAAACCCACGTGCACGCAAGCTTTATGAAGCAGCAGGCTTTAGCGATATTGATATCCCGAATGCTGCGCCAGGCGCGATGATCAAGTACTTCTAATTACTGCATAAAACGCACAATGCCCTCTACTTCCCATCTTGTGGGATGTAGAGGGCATCGCTGCGCAGGCCGTAGGGAGCGCTAATTCTTAGCTCTCCCCTGCCGCCTACGGCTTAGCTGATGACTGCGATGAGGTCGCCGCCTTCAACCTTGGTTGCCTGTGCAATGGCAACGCGCTCAATCTTGCCGTCCTTGGTTGCAGAGATGGATGCTTCCATTTTCATTGCTTCAATGACAGCAACCTGGTCGCCTGCCTTGACTTCATCACCGGCTTGAACGGTTGGGTTCACAACGCCGGAGAATGGAGCAGCCACGTGGCCTTCCTGCTTCGGGTCAGCCTTTTCCACGGTGGCGGTCACGGACTCTACGGACTGGTCACGGACCTTGAGTGGACGAATCTGACCGTTGACGTTCAGGATGACAGAGCGCATGCCCTTCTCATCTGGCTCACCGACAGCATCAAGACGCACAACCATCTGCTTCAAATCAGCACGGTCGTTGGAGCCTTCTGGAAAGAGGTGGATAATGCGCTCTTCGCCCTCATTGAGGCCGTAGAAGAAGTCCGCATCATTCAACGCTTCAGTATTGCCGTAGTGGCGACGGAACTCATTGAACTCATCCCACTGCTTCGGGAACAGCAGGCGGTTCAGAGATGGGCGACGCTCGGAAGAATCCTCGGATTCAAGGTGCGCTGCTTCTTCTGCTGGGACCTCGCTGAGCTTGAGCTCACCAGTGCGGCCCGACAAAATCTTGTCACGCAGCGGTGGCCAGCCACCAGGAGGAGTACCAAGTTCACCGCGGAGGAAGGCAATAACCGAATCCGGGATGTCGTACCTAGTTGGGTTCTCTTCAAAGTCCGCCGGGTCAACACCTGCACCGACCAGGTGCAGTGCCAAGTCACCAACCACCTTGGAGGATGGAGTCACCTTGGTTGGGCGGCCCAGCATCTCATTAACGGCAGCGTAGTTGTCTTCGATGACCTCGAAGCGGTCTGCCAAGCCCAATGCGGATGCCTGCGCACGCAGGTTGGAAAGCTGACCACCAGGAATCTCATGCTTGTACACACGGCCCGTTGGGCCAGGAATACCGTTTTCAAATGGCGCGTACAGCTGGCGCACTGCTTCCCAGTAAGGCTCCATGTTGGAAATTGCTTCCAGGTCAATCTTCGTATCGCGGGAAGTATTCGCGAAAGCACCGACGATGGCGGACAAGGATGGCTGGGAGGTGGTGCCCGCCAGTGGCGCCGAAGCGCCATCGACAGCATCTGCACCAGCCATGGCTGCCGCGTAGTAGGTAGCCAACTGGCCACCCGCAGTGTCATGGGTGTGCACGTGAATTGGCAGATCAAAGTTCTTGCGCAGCTCAGTGACCAACGTTGCGGCAGACTCTGGACGCAGCAAACCAGCCATGTCCTTAATCGCCAGCACGTGGGCACCGGTCTTCACAATCTCTTCCGCCAGGTTGAGGTAGTAATCCAGCGTGTAGAGCTTTTCATTCGGATCGCTCAAGTTGCCGGAGTATGCCATGGCAACCTCAGCCACGGTGGTGTTGGTTTCCAGTACTGCCTCAATTGCAGGACGCATCTGGGAGACGTCATTGAGCGCATCGAAGATACGGAATACATCCACACCGGACTTTGCCGCTTCCTGCACGAATGCGCGGCACACGCTGTCTGGGTATGGGGTGTAACCCACGGTGTTGCGGCCACGCAGCAACATCTGAATGTTCACGTTCGGCATTGCCTCACGTAGCAAGTCCAGACGCTGCCAAGGGTCCTCAAAGAGGAAGCGCATAGCTACGTCATAGGTTGCACCGCCCCATGCCTCGACGGAATACAGCTCTGGGGTCAGGCGCGCTACGTGCTCAGCTGCGGTAACCAAAGCGGTACCGCGCACGCGGGTTGCAAGCAAAGACTGGTGTGCGTCACGGAAGGTGGTGTCAGTAACTGCCAGAGCAGACTGGTTACGTAGCTTCTCCGCGAAGCCCTGTGGTCCCAGCTCCAGCAAATCGTCGCGGGAACCGCGTGGCAGATTCACATTCTGGCGGTCAATCTTTGGCAGCTTATCGAATGGACGCAGGTCCGTTGGGCGCTTGCCATTTGGCTGGTTCACCGTGACATCCGCCAGGTACTCCAGGATTCGGTCCTGCTCATTGGATGCAGGAGGAGCCTTGAGCAAATCTGGGTGGTTGTTGATGAAGCCGGTGTCAATGCGCTTGCTCACGAAATCTGGCTCACGCAGCAGTGCACGAAGGAATCCAATGTTGGTAGCAACACCAGCGATGTTGAATTCCTTCAGTGCACGGCGAGAACGCTGCACAGCCTGTGGGAAGTCCTTGCCACGGCAGGTCATCTTCACCAGCAGGGAGTCAAAGTTAGGTGAGATTTCCGCACCGACGGAGGTAGCGCCGTCCAGACGAACACCTGCGCCACCCGGCGAACGGTACGCAGTCAGGGTGCCGGTATCTGGGCGGAAACCGTTGTTTGGATCTTCGGTGGTGATACGGCACTGCAGTGCGAAACCGTTGAGGCGAACTTCTTCCTGGCTCAGGCCCAAGTCTTCCAGGGTTGCGCCCGCAGCAATCTGCATCTGTGACTTCACAATGTCAATGCCCGTGACTTCCTCAGTCACGGTGTGCTCCACCTGCACGCGTGGGTTCATTTCAATGAACACGTGGTTGCCGCGTTCATCAACCAAGAACTCAACGGTGCCAGCACCTTCGTAGTTGATGTGCTTACAGAAGTTCACGGCATCCTGGCAGATGCGGTCACGCAATTCTGGATCCAGGTAAGGCGCTGGAGCAATCTCCACTACCTTCTGGTGGCGACGCTGTACGGAGCAGTCACGCTCAAATAAGTGCATGACATTGCCCTTGCCATCCGCAAGAATCTGCACCTCAATGTGCTGCGGCTTGATAACAGCGGTCTCCAAGTAGACGCGGCCGTCACCGAAAGCAGTCTCTGCTTCACGGGAAGCTTCAGCTACGCGCTCCTTGAATTCTTTTTCATTTTCAATGAAACGCATGCCGCGTCCACCGCCGCCGGCCAAAGCCTTGGCGAACATTGGGTACTCAAAATCCTTCGATGCCTCAAAAAGCTCATCCACATCAGTGGACGCCTTGGAGTCATGCAACGTTGGCAGACCAGCGGCAGTTGCAGCTTCCACTGCTGCTGCCTTATCACCGGTCAGGTCCAGCGTGGATGGTGATGGGCCGATGAATTTGATGCCCTCAGCTTCACACGCACGCGCTAGCTCTGCGCGCTCGGAGAGGAAACCGTAGCCGGGGTAGACAGCGTCCGCACCAGACTTCTTTGCAGCGCGAATGACTTCATCAATATTGAGGTAAGCCTTGACGGGCTGGCCCTCAACTCCAATGCGAACTGCTTCATCCGCGAAAGCGCGGTGGAAGGAGTTGCGGTCCTCACGAGGATAAATTGCAACAGTCTTAGCTCCGGTCTCATAAGCGGCGCGGAATGCACGAACTGCAATCTCGCCGCGGTTAGCGACCAGAATCTTCTTGAACGATGGAAGCGCGGAATCGACCACGATTGCGTGTCCTTTCATGGAGACAACAAGAAATCAACACTCGCAAAACTGGATAATCCTTTTTCACCAGTTTCTCGCCGGGGTGTTGGCAACGAGTGTCAATCTTGTTGACTGGGATGAATAAGAGCATCTCCTAAACACTGACGCATTTAGGGTGATGCCCATAACTATACGTCTATTGGTGAATTCGCAACACATTTTCACAAAATTGGATTCTCAGTGCACAAATTCCAGATGTGATCACATCTGTGACCAGTGTAAAAAGCAATCCGCTGCCAGGAAACACAGAGGCTTCAAGCAGCGGATTATTAAAATTGTCTTACAATCTTCTGGCTCTTTAGAGGCGATTTCTTGCCAACTCTGCCCCACTTTGGGCGGGAGTGAACGCTGGATTAGCAGCCTTCGCTAAATCGGCATTGTTTCTTTACCTACTTAGCGGAGAGTTCTCGTTCCAGGTCGTCTCCATCGCCTTCGATTGCCGCGTTTTAGAAGGACTTTGGAGGAACAGAACGCTGTTCTTCGCCAACGTATGCGGATAGCGGACGAATCAGAGAGTTATTCTCATTTTGCTCCACGATGTGCGCGGTCCAGCCGGTAATGCGAGCCATAACGAAGATTGGGGTGAAGAACTCAATTGGGAAGCCCAGGATGTAGTAGGCAGGTCCAGCTGGGAAGTCCAAGTTGGGCTTGATCTTGATGGAGGTGTTTTCCTCCATAGTCTTAGCCAAGATGTCGTACATTTCTACCCACTTGGTCTGACCATGTTCTTCAGCCAGTTCCTTGAACGCTGCTTCCATGGTTGGAACGCGGGAGTCACCCTTCTTGTACACGCGGTGACCAAAGCCCATGACCAAGTCCTTGTTGTTGAGCTTTTCCTTCGCCCAAGCTTCCGCCCTGGAGGGGTCATCAATTTCCAGCATGTTGTGCATGACGGCCTCATTCGCACCACCGTGCAGTGGGCCCTTTAAAGCGCCGATAGCAGCGACAACTGCAGAGTAAGTATCAGACATGGTGGAAGTAACAACGCGGCCGGTGAAGGTTGATGCGTTGAAGGAGTGCTCAGCGTAGAGAATCAAAGACTTATCAAAAGCCTCGATATCGGAGCGGGAGTTGGCTGGTGAACCTTCTTCATCACCGAAGACCATCCACAGGAAGTTCTCGGCAAAGCCCTTCTTACGGGATGGCTCAATGTAGCTCTTGCCCTGACGGCGGCGAATATCCAGGGCCACAATCGTTGGCAACTTCGCCATGAGCTCCAGCGCGGAGTGACGCACATGCTCAGAGTCACGAGTGTAGGCATCTGGATCCTGCGCACCAATGAAGGAAACCGCGGTGCGCAGCACGTCCATCGGGTGGCACGACAGTGGCATGGACATGATCAAGTCGATGAGGTGACGGTCTAAGTGGCGCAGTGCCTTTTCACGAGCAGAGAAACGAATCAAGGATTCTTGCGTTGGTAGTCGTCCATTCCACAGCAGGTAGGCCACTTCCTCGAAGCTGCAGTAGCGTGCCAATTCTTGTACTGGGTAGCCGCGGTAGGTCAAAGAGTTGGTCTCCGGAACAACCTTGGACACAGAGGTTTCATCAACGACAACGCCGTAGAGGCCTTTGCGGATTTCTGGGGTTTCAGACATGGTGTTCTCCTTAAAACGTGGGCTTGTAGGTGTCTTGGGAGTAGGTGAATACGGACTGGTCAAAGTCGTTGTATTCCTCATAGCGCACTAGCTCGTACAGGTGGGAGCGGTGTTGCATGCGCTCGAGCCATTCCTCGGATTGCAGGCCATCGGTCTGCAAGTCGCGGAGGAATTCCTCGGTTGCGCCCATCGCTACGCGGAAGGTGGATACCGGCCAGATGACTGCGTTGTAGCCCAGCTCTTGAATTTGCTGTGCGGAGAGCAGCTTGGTTTTGCCAAACTCAGTCATATTCGCGAGCAGTGGGATATCAACTGCGGCGCGGAATTTCTCAAAGTCTTCTTCCGTGTACAAGGCTTCAGTGAAAATCATGTCGGCACCGGCACCGGCATAGGCTTTGGCCCGTTCGATGGCTTCATCAATGCCGTGGATTCCCGCGGCATCAGTGCGCGCACAGATGATGAAGTTCTCATCGCGGCGTTCATTGACGGCAGCGGCGATACGGCGCACCATCAAATCGGTGGGCACCACTTCTTTGCCGTCTAGGTGTCCGCAGCGCTTCGGGTTCACTTGGTCTTCCAAGTGGCAGCCGGCAAGGCCGGCATCTTCCAGCGTGGCGATGGTCCGCGCGGCGGACATTGGTTCACCGAAGCCTGTGTCGGCATCGACAAGCACTGGCAAATCCGTAACCCGAGCGATCTGCCCGGAGCGCTGTGCAACCTCTGTCAGCGTGGTCAAGCCGATGTCTGGAAGCCCCAAGTCATTGGCCAGCACAGCACCGGAGATGTAGACGCCTTCGAAGCCGCCGATGTCTTGGATAAGCCGTGCGGTTAGCGGGTTGAAAGCACCAGGCAGCTTGGTCAGCTCGGAGCTTTCTAGCGATGCCCGAAACGCCGCACGCTTTTGAGCATTGGTTGTGGTGGAGCCAAACAATCCAGCCATTTAGAAAATCCCTCCTGGGGTTTGTGGTGCCTGTGCCAAAGCTTCATCCGTCAAACGGACGTTGAGCTCACGCAGGTCATCAAGGTTTTCTACATTTTCTGCGGCAGCGAGGAAGCGGTCTTGTTCTTCCCTAGACACCAGACCCTCAGCCAGGGTGCGGAACTTGGCAATGTACTGCTCACGCGCGAAGGGGCGTGTACCGAATGGGTGGGCATCGGCCACTGCCATTTCATCTTCGAGCACGGTGCCATCTTTGAACGTGATGACTGCCTTGGCACCAAAAGCCTTCTCATTCGGGTCATGGGAGTGGTAGCGGCGGGTCCACTCCGCATCTTCCACGGTGGAGACCTTGTGCCACAGTTCAACGGTCTCGGGGCGGTTGGCGCGCTCCGGTGCGTAGGAATCCACGTGGTGCCAGGTGCCGTCTTCTAACGCTACGGCGAAGATGTACATGATGGAGTGGTCCAGGGTTTCGCGCGATGCATTCGGGTCCATCTTCTGCGGGTCATTCGCGCCGGTACCGATGACGTAGTGGGTGTGGTGCGAGGTGTGCAGCACGATGGATTCAACATCCGCGGTGGACAGCGCCTTGTCTTCCAGGGTGGATTTCATGCGGCGTGCCAGGTCAATTGGCGCCTGGGACTGGTATTCCGCGGAGTGTTCCTTGGTATAGGTATCCAAAATAGCGCGCTTTTCTTCACCTGCTTCTGGCAGCGGCACGGTGTAGGTGCGTTCTGGGGAATGCAGCATCCAGGCGATGAAGCCGTCTTCGCCTTCCCAGATTGGCGCCGGTGCGCCCTCGCCGCGAAGGGCACGGTCTACTGCCTCAATGGCCATCTTGCCGGCAAAAGCTGGGGCGTAGGCCTTCCACGAGGAAATCAAGCCCTTGCGGGACTGGCGCGTAGCGGTGGTGGTGTGCAGCGCCTGGCCAATCGCCTGGTAAATGGTGTCTGTATCCAGCTCCAGCATGGTGCCCAGGCCTGCTGCGACCGATGGGCCAAGGTGCGCGACGTGGTCAATCTTCCACTCGTGCAGGCAAATGCCCTTAACCAAGTTGACCTGAATTTCATAGCCGGTGGCAATGCCTCGCAACAATGCCTTGCCATCAAGGCCCTTGTGCTGCGCCACGGCGAGAATCGGCGGGATGTTATCGCCTGGGTGTGAGTATTCTGCAGCCAGGAAGGTGTCATGGAAGTCCAACTCACGCACGGCCGTGCCGTTGGCAAGAGCAGCCCATTCCGCAGAGTAGTTACCGTCAATACCGAAGACGGTTGCGCCGCCTTCTTCAACCTTGTGGCCCTGTGCGATAACGCGGGCGGAGGTTACCGGGCGGCGGATAACAGAAGCAACAGCGACAGAGGCATTATCAATGATGCGGTTGATAATCATGTCTTTGGTCTCTTGACCAACTTCAACCGGGTCAGCTGCGACCTGCGCGATTTTGTACGCCAAGTGCTCCTCATATGGGAAGTCTTCAGCAGACTTATGGGTACGTACTGAATGCTCAATCATGTTCTTTTCAACAAGTCCTTTTCTTAGACACGTCCAACAATTGCGTTACCCGTCACAGTAGGATCCCTCAATGCACTGCGCCACAGGTGCAGTTTGTGTAATAATGTGGCATTAATTAGTGAAATCTGCGTAATCTGCATAACTTGCAGTTCATCCCAGGTTTCAAAGGAAGGTGAATGATGAGCAAGCATTTCGCGGGGGCAAGGATCCACGCACTGCGAAAGACCTACGGGCTGACCCAAGTTGAGATGGCGAAGCAGCTGAACCTTTCCACCAGCTACCTCAACCAGTTGGAAAACGACCAGCGCCCCCTCACCGTCACGGTGCTCATCCAGCTATCCGAAGCCTTCAACGTGGACACCACGTACTTTTCCGCAGACCGCGATCTCCGCGTGGTCAATGAGCTGCGCTCACTATTTCCCACCACGGAAGATGACACGTTGCATGATTTGGCGTCCCGCTTCCCGGAACTGATGCCCAAGCTGGTCTCCATCGCGCAATCCAATCCCGTAGAGGCCACTCCCTCACCATTGGACATGGTGCAGAAGTATTTCTTTGAGTCGCACAATTACATCCATGAGCTTGATGTCCTCGCTGAGGAGCTTGCCGCCAAGTTGGGCGATAAGATTCTGCGCCTTAATCACTTGGCTAATCTGTTGGACCGCGAGTTTGATGTTCACGTTCGCTTTGGCCGTTCCAGTCAGACCGAGCGCCGTATCTATGAGGCTTCTTCGCGTGAGCTTTCATTGCGCGCAGGGCTTTCCGATGCCCAGCTGACCTTCCAGTTAGCCATGCAGTATTGCTTGCTGGCCTACCCGGAAGTTTTGGACAATCTAGTCCACGAACTCCCCGAAGGTCTTGCCCAGCACACCGGGCGCTATGGCTTGGCACAGTACTTCGCCGCGGCCGTTACTCTTCCCTATACGGATTTTCTCGAAACAGCTGAGAACACCCGCTATGACATCGACCGCATTGCGTCTATCTTTGGCACCGGCTTTGAAACCACCGCGCAACGGCTGACCACCCTGCAACGCCCCGGCGCGCGCGGTGTTCCCTTTGTGTTCATCCGCACCGACCGCGCTGGCAATATTTCCAAGCGCCAATCCGCAACATCCTTCCACTTCTCCCGCACCGGCGGCTCCTGCCCGCTGTGGGTAATTCACCGTGCGTTTGAAACACCCAACCGCATTACTCGCCAGGTGGCCACCATGCCGGATGGCCATACCTACATGTGGATTGCGCGGCACGTGCAGGGCCAGGTGAAATCCTTTGGCACCCCGCGGAAAGAATTTGCCGTGGGACTGGGCTGCAATATCTCCCAAGCGGACAAACTCATCTACTCCGACGCACTCAACCTGTCGCCTGCTTCGGCGACTCCCATTGGCCCGGGCTGCACTATCTGTCCACGTGAGGCCTGCCCGCAGCGCGCTTTCCCACAGGCCGGCCGTGAGCATGCGCTTGACCTCAACACCACCTCTGATACTCCATTTGATGTCGCCTAACGGTTCCAATTCCCGCCAAGTTCAGTAGAATCACTGCTTAGACGCTTGCACGCTTATCTTTCGGAGGAACCCACTGGCTGGCCACAACCCCGGTGACAACTCAGGGCAGTACCCGAATTATGGCAACCAATACTCATCTCATGATGACTATCCAACGCATAGCTATGCTGAGTACCAGCAGTCAGTTAAGCAGAATCAAGTCTTTGCCTCCGACCGCAAGGCTGAGGAACACGAGCTAAAGCAGCGGAAGAAGAAATCTAACCGCAACCGCCTGATCGCTGCGTCCGCCATGGTTATAGTCATTGCCGGCGCCTTTGGTTTTAGCCTCACTCAGGACGCCACGGTGGAAGACAACATCAACGATGGTGCCTCAGGAATTGTTGATGAGGTTAATGACAACATCAACATTATGGGCGCTTCTTCCGATGGTGAAGCTGCGCTTGCATACGCACGGGAGAAATTAGATGTTTCGCACTACTCCGAATCTCAGTTGCGTGAAGAGCTAGTCAATGAGTATGGCGAGGTCTACACGGAGGATGCTGCCGACTACGCACTGAACAACATCGATGCCGACTGGAACGCGGAGGCTTTGGAAGCAGCAGAAAGCTACATTCGCCACAGCCACTATTCCTATGATGGGCTCATTCACCAGCTCAGCTCGCCATCCAGCAATGATTACACCGCGGAGCAAGCACGCTACGCCGCCGATAACGTGGAAGCTGATTGGTACGCCGAGGCTCTCGAGGCAGCGGATTCCTACTGGTCAAATCAGAATATTGACTTAACTCCCGAAGAGCTACGAGACCTGTTGACTTCAGACACTATTGGGCGCTTCACCGAGGACCAGGTTGACAGCGCACTCCAAGACCTTGGAATTGCTGATTAGTCACCAACCCACTTGAAGCACCACCGATTTTAGAACACAGTCATATGCATCTACCTGCGCGCTTTCGAATACTTAGTACACGCATTCTAGCTGCAGTAAAGCTGTGTCCACTGCCTTTGACATCATGAGTGGCGTACCCAAGCACTGGTGGCTTCCCTAACCACCGCCCCCAATGAATCACTGCATGGGTATAAAAATTCCCCCCTCCTATCACTCATGCAAAGGATCATGACCATGACTGGTTCACAGCCCAACCCCTACGGCCAAACCCCACAAGGCTCCCCGGACCCACAGACTCAAAGCTACGGCGAGTACAAGGCGTCTGTTGCTGAGAAGCCGAACAAGAAAAAGCGCAGCTTCCTCAAGTGGGGTGTCGGCGCAGTGGCTGCCGTTGTCCTCTTCAATGCTTTTGCCGGCAATGATGACGATGACGCTGTGACTACCGCGGACTCTGACGACAATGACAGCGTGATCGCTGAAGCCGAAGCAGACGCTGACACCAATTCAGGTGCGGAGTTTGCCAGCCTTGAGGACTCTGATTCCGATTCCGTTTCCGGTACGGACGAGGCCAACGAGGCAGCTATCGATGCAGTGCCTGCCGATGACGGCGTGTCCACAGAATTCAAGAATGCCCTCCGATCTGCCGAGAACTACCTGGACTTCAGCTCTTTCTCCTACCAGGGCCTGTATGACCAGCTCACTTCCGAGTACGGCGAGGCTTACCCAGCGGAGGCCGCCCAGTACGCAATGGACAATGTGGCTGTGGACTGGAGCCAGGAAGCACTGGAGTCTGCGGAGAACTACTTGGAGTTCAGCCACTTCTCCTACGCCGGCCTGTACAAGCAACTGACTTCTGAATACGGTGAAGAGTTCACTGCGGAACAAGCCCAGTACGCAGTAGATACCGTCGATGCCGACTGGAACGCCGAGGCAATCGAAGCCGCCGAAAGCTACCAAGAACTCATGCCAATGTCTGGCACGGAACTGCTCAACCAGCTCACTTCCGAGTACGGCGAGCAGTTCACCCAGGAGCAAGCCCAGCAAGCTGTCACAGCCGTCGGACTGTAATCCACACCGAAATCGACTCGGTTTTAAGCTCCCAGCGCAGAACCAGTTTAGGTGAGACGTCAATCACCTGAATACAATGCTCATGGGTTTATATCTATCAGTAGTATCTACTTTGGCTCCGCAACTAAGTTGTTGGAGCCTTCCCTATTTCTAACTTCATTCATAAAGGAATATTGATGAAAGTCTCTGTGCCTACCCCTGATAACGGCGCAGGCCGTTCCACCGCGAACGGCCGCATCTTTGGACTAAAGAAATCCACCCTTTCCCTGATCACTGCACTCGCGGTTGGCACCCCACTGCTCGTTGCATGCGACAGCGCCGACGCAATCCCAGTCAACACCGAAGTCATTAGCACCCCTGCTGTCACCACGACCGAGCAGACTCCTGCTCCTACGACGACGTCCAAGGCACCAAAACCGGAGCCAACAAGCAGCAGAGAAACCACCACCTCCGCACAACCGGCACCTTCAACAACCTCAGCAAAACCAGCTGAACCAACCGAAGAAACCACCTCAGCAGCACCAACCACCACCTCCAAGGCACCAAAGCCAAAGGTAACCTCTATGTCCAAGGCATCAGCTCCTTCAACAACTTCCACAAAGTCATCTGAGCCAACGGAAACGACCGAGGAACCGGAGCCAACAAAGCCAGCTGAGCCAGTGGAGGAAATTCCAAGCGATTATCGTGCTGCGCTCGGGTCCGCAAAGTACTTCTTGGCTAACGATCAGGGAACGTCGTACCAATACATTTACGACATCATGATTATGGATGCTGGTATCGTTCACTCACCTGAAGCGACCAAGTACGCACTCGACAGCTTGGATATTGATTGGAACCAGCGCGCAGTGAACAAAGTCAGGTCGTACACCAGTGAAGGTGGTCGCTCGTACAGCGTTACGCTTTACCAACTAACTGAGCGCGTGGACTTTACTGAAGAGCAAGCTCTCTTTGCTCTGGAAAACGTCGACATCGATTGGAATGCTGAGGCACTAGAACAGGCGCAAGAACGAATTGACGGAAATAATGGTGTGTCAAAGACAGCTCTGTTCTCATGGCTTACAAGCGAATCGTCTACCGCAAAGTTAATCGGCGCTGGCGGCTTCAGCGACGACGAAGCGTTTTACGCCGTCAATAACGTTGACGTTGATTGGAACGAGGAAGCAGTCGAGGAAGTGAATGTGAAACTCGAGACATTCTCTCCTATCTCTCGAGAAAGGCTGTACTTTATGCTTTCTCCAAGCTTCACGAGCCAAGGTTTCACCCGTCCGCAGCTTGACTACGCATTCGCGCAGTTTCCAGAAAATACTTGGAAGGAACAGGCTGTCCGGGAAGCTCGCGTTTACACTCTAAACAACGATCCGTCTCGTGCAGAACTCATCAATTTCCTCGTTAATGGCGAAAAATACACCCGAGAAGAAGCAGAATATGCTGCCGATACATTAGGCCTGTAAGTAAGAAATTAGAACACTCAGGCGATGCGCCGGACGGTGATGTCCGGTGGGTTTGAGATGATTCTTTTCGTACGCAGCCAGAGAATAAGTAGGTGGCTCCTCTTCTCCCCGTGTGGTGACGGCTCTGGTTGTGTACACCAACATTTCGAGTGTCGGCGCTCGAAAGGACGGGTGGCAGCCCGGTGCCTCAGCGTGAGTTTTTACCCCTTACTAGCACGCTGGGGCTTTCCTAACGCAAAAAGCCTCAGCTTTTCTCCGCAAGCGCAAGGTTTGGGAGGAAGGCTGAGGCTTCGTCGTGTTCGGCTGAGCCGAGGTGTAGTTACTCCAGGTCGTCGTGGGCAACCAGGCGGCGGGCGGCCTCGGTGATGGTGCCGGACAGGGATGGGTAAACAGCCATGGAATCAGCGAGCTGGTTCACGGTCAGCTGGTTGGTAACCGCGACCGCGATTGGAAGAATGAGCTCAGATGCGGTTGGGGCGACGATGACGCCACCGATAATGCGGCCGGAAGTCGCGCGGCAGAACAGCTTCACAAACCCGTGGCGCAGGGATCGCATCTTCGCACGAGGGTTGGTGGACAGCGGCATCATGATGGTGCGCGCAGCAACTTCGCCGGCCTCAATGTCTTTCTGAGTGAAACCAACCGCAGCAATCTCAGGGCGGGTAAACACCGCAGTAGCAACAGTCTTCAAGCGAAGCGGGGAAACACCCTCACCCAAAGAGTGGTACATCGCAATGCGGCCCTGCATCGCAGCAACCGAAGCCAATGGGAACAGGTCAGAACAGTCACCAGCAGCGTAAATGCCAGGAATGTTGGTGCGGGAAACACGGTCAACCTTGATGTGGCCAGACGGTGCGGTTTCCACACCAATGTTCTCCAAACCAAGGTCAGCGGTAGAAGGAACCGAACCAATAGACATCAATGCGTGGGAGCCGAAGATCTCACGGCCGTCGGTGGTCTTTACAACCACGCCGCCATCCTCAGTGCGGGTGACGGTATCCACGCGGCAGTTCTTCTCCAACTCAACGCCACGCTCAGCCAGAACCTGCTCCAACACGTCAGCGGCATCAGCGTCATCGTGAGGCAAAATGCGGTCACGGGAAGCAACCATGGTGACCTTAACGCCCAGCTCAGCGAAAGCCGAGACGAACTCAGCACCGGTCACACCGGAACCAACAACAATGAGGTGTTCAGGCAGCTCAGTAATGTCGTAGACCTGCTGCCAGTTCAAAATACGCTCACCGTCAGGCTTTGCGCCCGGCAGCACGCGTGGGGTTGCGCCAGTAGCAATCAGAACGAGGTCTGCGTCCAGAACCTCTTCGCGGCCATCCTCATTGTGGGTAACAGTAACCTTGTGTCCACCGCTAGTAGCAGGAACCTGGTCCTTATCAAAGCGGCCACGTCCATCAATAATACGAACGCCAAGCTCTTCAGTTCGCGCGCGAACGTCATCAGACTGGTGGTTCGCCAGCGCAGTAACACGCTCATTGAGAGCCTGCAGCGCTAGCTCAGTCTTGCCAATACCTTCATTAAGGCCCATGTCATCAGCACGGCGAAGGTCTGTCTTAATGTTTGCACCAGCGATAAAAGACTTTGAAGGCACGCAGTCCAACAAAATACTGGCACCGCCCATGCCCTGATCTTCAATGACGGTAATATCTGCGCCATACTTGGCACCGGCCTGCGCGGCCTCATAGCCGCCTGGGCCACCGCCGATAATAACAATGCGCTTTTGGTGCTCAGCCATGTTCAACCGACTCCTTTAAAAGTCATGGGGATTTATTCCCTTAGAGTCTAACTGTTAAAGGTTAAAAGTTCTTAGCCAGGTCAACCGTTGTGCTACCCCTAGAATTTAAACCCATGTGAGGGCCAGATTACGGTTCTAGGATTTGTTCGCTTCCGCCTCAATCGTTGATTCAAACTGATTGACCACAGAGCCAAACAACTTCACGCCAACACCAATCGCGCGTTCATCCACCAGCAAGTCGCCCTGGTGCAGGTCATTCATATCGCCGTCACCAGACCAGCAGCCCAGACGCACCATGGAGCCTGGCACGTGTTCGAGGTACCAGGAGAAATCTTCGCCGCCGGAAGACTGCGGTGCTTGAACAATTGATTGCGGATCAATTGCTTTGGCTGCCGATGCAATCAGCGCCGTCGCCACATCATCATTGAGCACCGGCGGCACACCGCGGTGATAGGTCAGCTCATGTGTGACACCCGTTGGTGCCAGAACTTGCTCAACCATTTCTTGGAAGATCCCGGAGATATCACGCCAAATACCAATATCGGCAGTGCGCAAAGTACCCGATAAGGAGCCCGTCTGTGGCATCGCATTCGGTGCGTAGCCTGAGTTGATAGTGCCGAAGACCAGCACAGTGCCCGTGCGGGGATCAACCCGGCGCGACAGTAGTGCAGGAAGTTCAGTGACAACCTTGCCCATTGCGTAGATGACGTCAGCCGACAGATGCGGGCGGGAGGTATGTCCACCAGGGCCTTTGATATCTAGTTCAATAACGTCGGTCGCAGAAGTAATCGCACCGGCGCGCAGGCCGATGCGCCCCACGCGCAGCTTCGGCTCAACGTGTACTGCGTAAATCGAGTGCACGCCGTTGAGAGCACCCCAATCAATGACATCGGTTGCGCCCCCAACCCAGACTTCTTCCGCTGGTTGGAAAATCACGCGCACGCCAATGCTGAGTGGGAATTCACGGTGGTAGTCCGCAATCGCGCAGGCTAAGCCCAAAGCGATAGTGGTGTGAACATCATGGCCACAAGAATGCGAAACACCTGGGGTCTTGGAGCTAAATTCCAGACCAGTGACTTCTTGGACCGGAAGGGCGTCAATATCCGCGCGGAAGGCAATCCGGCCTTCCTCAGTGTCCGGACCAATGTCCACCATCAGACCGGTTTCTGGGAAACGCTGCGCGTCCAACCCATACTCGGCCAAAATCTTGGCCAAATAATTGGTGGTTTCGAACTCTTGGTTGGATGGCTCCGGATGGCTGTGAATATGACGACGCCAACCGATTACTTCTGCACGGTGAGAATCAAACCAGTCATTGACGAATTCCGAAACGGTCGGCTGCGTCATAGTCAGACTCTCCTTGATACTCACGGCGCCCATGAATGTGGTGGGCAGAAGATTTCTTCTTCTCTGCGCAATTCTACAACTAGACAGTGCGGTTCATAAATTGAACATGCTGTATGTGGCGCCAGCCAGTGTTTTTCAAGGAATTTAAGACGGCTTAGTATCCCCTATTCGGCACCATCACGCGGTTTTATTGATAGCTCTCCTGACGCCTTTGGTCTTCTTCGCTTTCACCTCACCACGTTTATGATCGGTGTATTCCCGCGAAAATGGCTCAAGGCCTTCAAGATGCGCAGCCAAATGGGATTCGTTTTCTCCTTCTCCATCACCTGCTTTGCCTGCTTGAATTCGCATCAACGCTGCGCGTGTGCCGGTGGTTGTACAGATAGAACTGACATTCTCACCTGACTCTGGCAGCAATAGTGATGGCGGTACTTCCAGCGCCAAAGCTAGTTTGTACACCGTTGATAGCGCTGGGTCTGCGCTAGTCCCCGAGTTGTTTTCATTGCGTTCTAGATTGCAGACTTGTGTTCGTGACAGCCCCGAAATCTCTGCCAGAACTTGCTGCGTAATTCCCCGAATACGTCGAATCCTCTTGAGATTCTGCGCAAACGTAAATCCATAACTTGCCCATAGCAAGCGCTCAACGCTTACGGCCATGGACCTCACCCCCAAGGTATGCCGTGCCAAATAGTGGGTATTCAGCATTTTGAATACTTCAAATAAATATGAAAAAAGACGCCAGCGATTCCCCCGAATCTCTGACGTCTGTGAGCTTAATCGAGCTCTAGAAATCTTTCCACGTTTTTATTGTCACACTTATGAAGGCTTACAGGGCTTACAGGGTTACAGGTCGATGTTGCGTGGACCGTACAGGCGGTCACCAGCATCACCAAGGCCTGGAATGATGTAGGCGTTTTCATCAAGTGCCGGGTCAACACATGCGGTGACCAGACGAACCGGGTATCCGGACTCAGCCAAAGCGTCAACGCCAGGCTGTGCGGAAATCAAGCAAATGGCAACAATGTCGGTTGCGCCGCGGTCAACCAGCAGCTTCAACGAGTGCAGCAAAGAACCACCGGTAGCCAACATTGGGTCCACTAGGAATACGGTGCGACCGCTCAAATCTTCTGGCAGCGCTTCCAAATAAGGAACTGGCTCGTGAGTTTCCTCATTGCGAGCCATGCCGATGAATCCAACCTGTGCATCAGGAATCATCGACAAAGCTGGGTCAATCATGCCCAGGCCAGCGCGAATAATCGGCACAATGATTGGCGGGTCCAGCAAACGGGTGCCGTCAGCGACAGCAACAGGGGTCTTGCATTCGAAGTGCTCAACGGGCAGATCGCGGGATGCTTCGTATACCAACATCGCGCCCAAATCGGCCAATGCTGCACGGAAGGAAGCGTTGTCGCTGCGCTCATCGCGCATCAAAGTTAGGCGGGATGTTGCAAGGGGATGGTCTACTACGTGGATGTCCATAAGCTACATCGTAAATCATCTACGGAACCATTCTTATATTTGCGCAGTCTTAATTGAGTATGAGCCCGCTTAGCACTTTTGAAGTCGACCCAGAACACACTCGTTCCCTTGCCCGCGACCTGGATGAGGCCTCGCAGTTCCATGCTCCTGAACACGCTGCAATGCCAGAAGATCCCACGGTCGCGGACTTTGTAACCATTCTCAATCAAGCAATAGCCAACCTCACGGCGCGCTCAGAACAGCTTCACGCAGATACGGCACACATTGCGCGCGCAGGCTTTGCACTTGCCGATGCCGCTGAGGCGACCGATAACGCAGCAGGCCAAGCATTCAATGGATTTCAGGTGAGTTAGTCATGCAGATCATTATGGAAGCAATCTCTAAAGTCTCTCAGCTCAAGCCACCGGAGCTGCCACAGTTCAAACTCGTTAACGCACCTGATATCACTGCTGTGCGGCCGCTGGCGCAGATTGCTGGTGCCGATCCTTCCCAGATCCTTGATGCGGTCGGGGTTCTAGAAAAAGACCAAGGAACAATCCGTGAGGTTGCTTCACAAGCCGCCGGGCTGATTGGCAACTGCGCGCGTGACCTCATCGGCTTAGTCATGGAACTTGGTACTCGTGCTGTGCCGATCGCGCTGGGTTTGTTGGTGCCCAATCCGGCAGCACGCCTAGCCGCAGAGACCGCACTGCGAGCTTTAGCGATGGAATATCTGGGACGCGCGCTTTCTCGTGCGGGGCAGTTGGTGAATGAGCTTGGCTCGATTGCCGCACCGCTGGTGGAGATTGCTTCTCGCACCGTTTCTTCGACCGTCGATGGCGGTAAGGCATCTTTGAATTCACTAGAAGCCACACCACAACAAGCGGCGCTCGCACCGGCCGGGCAGTCCACCGCCAGCACCAAAGAAGCTGGGGTGACAACAATGTCTTTGGAAGAGCCAGCCCCTTCCCTATCGTCGTCTTCCGCGTCTGGTTCGTCTGACGGTTCTGCGGCTGGCGCGAAGGCAGTTGATACCGCGTTGTCGATGGTGGGAACACCCTATGCTTGGGGCGGGACCTCGCCCAATGGCTTTGATTGCTCAGGTCTTACGCAATATGCCTACCGTGAAGCAGGCGTGGAACTCCCGCGTTTGGCGGAACAGCAAACCGTGGGCCAACAAGTATCGGCTGATCAACTAGTTAAGGGCGATTTGGTGGTCTGGAATGGACACGTTGCCATGTATGCCGGTGATGGGCAGATTGTGGAAGCCGGGGATCCGGTTCAGGTTAATCCTTTGAGGACCTCCAACATGGGTATGGAATTCAAGGGCTTCTGGCGTCCGACTGCATAGGGTTTGGGTAGAATTGTCGGCCATGAGCTCACGCGCGATTGTTCCAATTAAAATTTCTTTAACTGAAGGCGACTTTTACACCCTCTGGGCACCGAAATGGCGCCAGCAGGGTACGGAGTGGCAGGCCCTTCTTGGTGATGATGATTCCGTCTTGGGGTTCCGCACCGAGGCCGAGCTCTTAACCTTTATCGAGTCCAATGAACGCCACGACCTGATTGATCATCCGGAGTGGGAAGAGTTCAATAAGGGTGCTGCGCACCGCGTCAGCCCAGACAAGCGTGATGTCTACGACCTCATCGGGGTACCTGAGAACCTAGCTGGACGCCCCAGCCACGAGAACATCTCCGCGGTTGCCCGCAACTTTGAGATGGCTGAAGTTATCGCTTCGGTAACTGGCTCCCAGCACACCAGCATCTTCTTTGCCAGCCACTCCATTCTGCGCAATGCTTCCCGCGGCCTCGACCACTTCTCTGGCGACCAGGGACTGCAGGAATGGACCGCCATCGGTCGCGTCATCTTGTCCAACTGGCAGGGTGTTATCGAAGATCTTGATGACCAAGTTCGTATCGTGCCATCCAATGAACTGGATGAAACAACTGTCACCGCGAACGCTTCCAAGATTTCTGCAGCAAAGCAGGCATCTGAGGAAAAGAAAAAGAAGCAAGAAGAACAGCGCAAGGAACAAAAAGAAGCCGCTGATCCATATGATGGCTCCGTCTGGGCTGCAGCCGGCATCGACCCGGTAAAGATCACCGTAGATTCCCGCTCTGTATACACTCTGCGCACCTACCTGGGTGAGTCCCCTGTGTTCTTGGGTAAGTGGGGCGAGATTTACACCTTCCCATCCTCCAAACAGCTTCTGCGCTGGATGATGGAAAATGACGATCACGACATGGCACGGGTTGCCACCTGGGAAGACCTAGTTACCGCCGCGAATGCAGGCGAGTTGGAATTCACCGTGCACCCAGATAACCAGTACTCCTTCAACGGTATTGTCCGTGATATCACCAAGGGCCCAGAGGCTGTTGATACTGATCAAATGAGCCGCTGCTACGAAATCTGCGCGGATGCAGCCGACTGGGCAGGAGACGACTCCATCAACTCATTCATGCTGGCAAACCCACGCTTCCAGGACTACTTAGGCTACATGCTCGGTTCTACTGAGACCGCTGGCTATGTTCCATCCAAGCCTTTCAACGACCACGCTGAAGCGTGGAAGAGACTCGAAGAAATGCTGACCAAGCGCTTCTCCAAGTTCTAACCAGAAGTTCCAGGATTGGTTTTTACAAGCACGCCGCGCATGGCCTCGATGAGGTCAGCGTGGCGTTTCTTTGTGGTCAGAGCCTCCGGAACAATGTGTTCAAAGCCATGGAACGCGCCTTCATAAACAACGAAGTCTACGTCTATACCGGCTGATTCAAGCCGCTCGGCAAATTCTTGTGATTCATCAAAGAACAAGTCCAAGCTGCCCACGCCAATCCAGGTTGGTGGCATACCTGTGAAGTCTTCGCGGTAAAACGGTGAGGCATATTCTGGCAGCTCCGCATCAAGGTGGTCTGGGCCAAGATACATCTTCCAAGCTTCATTGTTCAGCCCTTCCGTCCAGATGAACTTTCCTCGCGCGTGTGGTCCCCCGGCATCATCCATGGCTTCAACTTTGAGCTCCGTGCGGTGATCCAGCATCGGATAAACCAGTCCTTGGAATGCAACGGGATGGCCCTCATCAATTGCGCGCTGGACAATTCCTGCGGCTAAACCACCACCGGCGCTATCCCCGCACACGGCAATGCGGTCGGGATCAATGCCGAGTTCGGCTGCATTGTCTTGCATCCAGCGCAGCGCCGCGTAGCAATCATCAAAATCAGCCGGGAACCGGTGTTGTGGCGCCTTGCGGTACGCCGGTGCAATGACCACCATGTCCAGTTCATTGGCAACCCGCGCGTTCGCTGAATCATAGACATTGACAATGCCACCGACATGCCCGCCACCGTGGATCCACAACATCGCTGGGCGAGGTTCGCCTTCGTCCCCACCCTGCTCCGGGGTATCCGGGAGAAACTTTCGTGCATAGAACGGGTGCCCGTCATCGGGGCTTACACCCTTGATATTGGAAATAGCGCCCTCACCGTCAAACTTGGTCGGCATATCTTTATCCGAAGCTTTGTTTAACAGCCGCAGCAAGGCGGTGCTTGGAAGCAAGTCCAAGGGCAGTTCAAGGATCTGCGAGCGCAAATCCGGAGCGACTTTCTCAATTAACTTCTGGCGCTGCTTGGTGTATCGGTTGCCCGCAATAGCGGCAGCGCCAAGGGTGATTCCGCTGAGCGTGAGAATGCTTAACGCAGCTTTAGCCTTCCAGCCACGTGCGTTGGCTAAGTTATTTGCTGACATGTTCCGAGTCTACTGAGCAAACAAGTGTTTATGCAGTGCCTGCGTGAGCTCCTCAATGAGCTGCTTCGAGGCCTTCGCTTTCGGTGCGAGATGATCAAAGCCGTGATAAGCCCCACGAAAAGTGAGAAACTCCACCTTTACCCCGGCGTCATAGAGGCGTCGTGCAAAGGCCTCAGCTTCGTCATAGAACAAGTCCAAGTCACCAATCCCAATCCAGGTTGGTGGTGTTCCTGCAAGGTCCGCGCGGTGCAACGGCGAAGCATAAGGAGCAAGTTCTCTATCCGCGTGGTCTTGCCCCAAATAGAGTTTCCACGCTGCAGCATTGGACCCGGCCGTCCAGATGAACCGCCCGCGTGCCGTCGGCTTCAGCTCTGATTCCGCAGCAACAGCGTCGTCGAGATTCAGCCCGCCGCGGTGATCCAACATCGGATAGACCAAGCCTTGGAATGCCACCGGATGGCCGTCATCAATAGCACGTTGAATCACGCCAGCTGCCAATCCACCACCGGCACTATCCCCGCACACCGCGATGCGCTCAGGGTCGATTCCGAGGTCTACGGCGTTTTCTTGCACCCACCGCAGCACAGCATAGCAATCATCTAAATCCGCTGGGAATGGCGCTTTACTGGCTTTGCGGTAAGACGGCGCAAAGATCTTCATCCCTAAGTCATCGGCGATCTGCGCATTTTGTGGATCATAGAAACCTGGTGTTCCAATCAGGTGCCCACCACCGTGCGTCCACACCATCGCCGGACGGAGTTCAGGCTGGTCCTCTTTGGCATCCGCAAGCCGCCGCGGCACAATCTGCCGGGCGCTAAACGGATGCCCATCATCCGGGTTGTGGCCCTCAATAACCTGGATATCCACATCACGGTCAGTATCGCGAATGGCATCAATGCGAGAGACCATTCCCAAAATCAAAAGCATCAACGCCGGCGGCACCAGATGGTTGGGAAGATACAGCGTCGGGGTGCGCAGTTCTGAGGAAACCTGCGCGAGATATGGCTTCCGGCCTTTGACATACGACCGCAAGCCGATACCAATGAGTCCGCTAACAAGCCCCGTTAGGGCAACAGCACTAAGCGCTGCTGTCCTCGCGAACTTATCTCTGTGCGGCTTCGTCATAGACTGCGTTTACCTTCTAAGGCTGCGTTTTTAAGGTCTGACCCGCAGGCTTAATCCTCGTCGGAGTCTCCGGCGTCTTCGGAGTCAAAGTCGGCAGCGTCTTCGGCAAACTCGGCATCAGATAGTTCTTCATAGGCAGGCAAGATGACGGACTCAATGATGTGCTGGCGGTGTTCCTGGGTGGTGAAGCTGTTTTGAATAGCTGCCACGGTCAGTTCAAAGAACTCCTCCAAGCCATAGCCCAAGTCTTCACTGAGGGAAATGAATTGCTGGGTCAGCGCGGTGGTGCCCACAGCGCAGGTAAAGCCCAGCTGCTGAAGCAAAGGTAATGGGTGATCTGCCAGGGAATCGACATCACCATTGGCAATATCTTCATCCGGATTGGTTTCCACGGCAATATGGCGGTCACGAATCCAGCTGGTCATCTTACCTGGCTCAATGCCTTCAACTGTTGCCGCGAAGTCATCAATGATGTCCACGCCCACGGCCACGCGGGTGGCACCTGCTTTCACGCCAGCTTCAATATCTTCAAAGCCGCCTTCCACCACAACTGGGACAAAATTATCCTGCAGCTTCTTCAGCACGCCCACATGCGCGGCAGTGTTCTCACCAACAAGGGCAAAGCCCACGACGTCCTCATGAGCAATAGCGGCATCAGCAATTTCGGCCACGTTTGCTGCCTCAGTATTCGCGGTGAGGATAATGCGCGCATCCACCTTGTGCGCTTGGATGGCGGCGGTGGCCTGGGAGATGGCATCGGCAAGCGATGCATCATTAAGGGAATCTGCGAAATCAGCCGGATTCAGCCGTAACTCGGCATAGATCACACCGTTGGTATCAAGTTCATTCAAGGTCGTAGAAACGGCATCGGCAACGCTTTGCCCTGCGGGGACAGCGGCGGAGAGGACGATCTTGGGTAGGGAGGCGAAGATTTCTGCGGAGGAATCTTTGTTTTCAGGGCTAATTAAAGGCGCGTCATACATGCCAGCCATACTAAGCCGGAGTCTAAGATATTTCATACAATGAATGCCATTTCCAACTACACCTCTGCCCTAAATCAACGTGCCCAGCTCATTCAGGCACGGCGCCGCCGTTTTCTCACCGCGGTAGTTGCTAGTTCTTTAGCCGCAGCAACTTTATCCATGTCTGTTCCCGTTGTTTCGGCGCAAGACGTGGAGCCGACCGAACTTGATGGCATGGCCGCGCAGGGCGCTGTGGCTGAGCAAGGCCTTAGTGAAGTTTTTGATGGATTGTTAAATGATTCCGATGATCCCACTGGCCCCGAAGACGCTGAGGAGGCTGATGAAGCGGCGGAGTCTTCAACGCGTGCGGCAGCGCCGAATACGGATTCCTGCCCGCGGGCGCTGCTGCCGCCGGAGCCGGTAACAACCTCTGAGGTTGTAGCCCCGGGCCAGGAGTCTCCTGTTCCCCTGCCGGAGGTACAAAACACTGATTGTGGTGTGCACGCCCCGGAAGGTTTTGAGGTAGATGACGATGTGCGGGCGGCGAGTTGGATCATCTCCGATTTGGACACCGGTGAAGTAGTCGCGGCGAAAGACCCGCACGGTCGCTATCGTCCGGCGTCGATTCTCAAAGTGCTCATCGCGTTGGTGGCCATTGATGAGTTGGATTTAAAAAAGACCGTCACCGGCACCGATGAAGACGCGGCGATTGACGGCTCCGCTGTGGGTATTGGCCCCGGTGGGCGCTACACCATTGAGCAGCTCTTGCAGGGTCTAGTCATGGCGTCTGGCAATGACGCCGCGCACGCCCTAGCGCAGCAACTAGGTGGCGATGAAGAGACTCTGAAAAAGATCAACCAGCTTGCGCTCAATTTGGGTGCGCGCTCCACATTCGCAGCCAGCTACTCCGGCCTCGATGCACCAGGTATGTCCACCTCCGCCGCAGACATGGCCTTGTTGTACACCGCCGCTTTCGAAAACCCCACCTTCACGCGCTTGGTGGGTACCGAAAACGTAGAATTCCCCGGCTATGGCGATTTAGAAGGCTATGAGCTGTGGAATGACAACGGTCTGTTTATGAATGACCCGGATGGAATTGGCGGCAAGACCGGCTACACCGATGACGCGCACCATACCTTCGTTGGTGCTCTAGACCGCGATGGTCGCCGGTTGATGGCTGTCATCTTGGACACCACCGTGGACCACGGCCCGCGCGCTTGGCAACAAGCCCAGCTGCTGCTGAATGAAGCCTATGATGTGCCAGCTGGTGAAGGTGTCACCACGTTGGATGACATCAAGCTCGTGGGCATGGACGCCTCAGATGCTGATGCAGAAATTTCTGCCGATGAAGCCGCACGCGCCGCCGACAACGCGCCCGAGGCAGCCGATGCACAGGCGGCTACCGATGCCGCAGCAGCCGAAAGCCACAACCAACCAGGCTGGATTTCCTGGCTGATTGTGGCTGGTGTTGCAGCGCTAGTTATTGCAGTTATTTCTTCTTTACTACTTCTGCGTCGGCCCAACGGTCGTGGGCGCCACGCAGCTCATTAGCCGGGTTGATGGTAAATGAGGTTGCGATAGCACCGATTAGTCCCACCGTCTGGCCTAGTCCTGGCACAATCAGGATGCTTCTAAACCACTGGCGTTTAATAGACTTTTCAATGCTGAGCTTTTCACCCGTATTCACATCACGCACGCGGTAGCCCAACATCAGCTTCGCGGGTGAGCCACCGAAGGCGACTTCGGTGCCCACGAACAGTACAGCCACCAAAATACCGGCGACCACGCCCGCAACGACGGAGTCCCCTGCCACCAACGCCAAAGGAACAATGGACAGCAAAAAGTAGTCCAGGAAAGCCATACCCACGCGCGTACCGGAAGACGGGCGGTCAGCGACTGCCGGGTCCACGGAAGGGTGGTACACGCCCTGGGTTTGCTGCGGGACTATCTGCTGGTGCTGATGATTTGGCTGCTGGTAGGGATTAAACGGCTGCGCATAAGGGCTCGCCTGCGGCTGTTGTGTTTGCGTATAAGGCGCTTGCTGCGGTTGCTGCTGCGGTGATTGTTGCGGCTGCGGCTGCGCAAACTGCTGTGGTTGCTGCCGTTGCGGCCCCTGTTGCGGACGGCCCTGCGGCCTGGACCAGCCGTGGGTCTGCTGCGGGGACTCGCTGACATTCATGCGGGTAACTGGGTCAGGCCAGGTACCGAAGTTTGCCAGGTGCTCCACCTCCGGCCAGGTAATCTTGCGGCCCGCGGCAATCGCGTCATCGTATAGTTTGCGTACCTCAGGCTTAGACAAGATGGAGTAGCACAGCTGAATCTCTTTGCGGCGAGGGTCATTCGCCGTCACACCGTGGCCTTCTAAGTCCGCGTCGCGCGCGGCCAGCAAAATACCAAGCGCCGCGCATTCATCAGCGGCATCAAGCTTCATGTGCTTGTACAGATCGGGAGCAAAGCTGTGACTCATACGGCCAACTATAGCGTGAACATAGAACATCCAACAGGTTAGTTTTCGCACATGGGTGCGTACCCTAACCCCTACCCTGAGATAAGAACTCAGGGTTGTGATTGCCAAATAGGACAATCACACCATCAGTTTGGAACTAAGTTACTTCCGGCGAAGCAGCGCTACAGCGCCCGCGCCAACTGCACCGATGGCAGCACCGACACCGAAGGTGGTGCCGGCAGATGGTCCCCGCGTGATTTCTTGACGCACTCGGATAACAGCTGGTTCTGGAACTGGTGGTTCTTCCAGAGCCAGCGATTCCTCGGTGGTTGCAGTCCAAGCGGAGACATACATGACCACACGCCAGATCAGGTACATCATGACCATGAGAACAATGACGGGGCCAAAGACAGCGCCGGCAGGATTGCCAGTGGCCGAAGACATGATGACGGTAGATAGCTGCTTGATCAGTTCCAGCGCAATAGCGCCCAGCAACGCACCCTTCGCGCCGGACTTCTTTGGCACCTTGGTGCGTGGCAGCACCACAATCATCCACCACATGACCAGGAAGTTGGCCAGCAGACCAACAGCCAAACCAGCAGCGAAGATAACCCAGCTCATACCCGGGAAGTGGTCAATGCCCATCCAATCAAAGATGCGCGGAATGATGCCCGAGGTACCCAGGGCGGTCACGCCGAAGGCCACGATGAAAGCCAACAGCAGACCAATCAGGCCAAGCAAGTCATTGATCTTTTTCACCAGGAAGTTGCCGCCGCCTTCATTGGCGTCCAGACCCCACATGGCGGAAATACCAATGCGCAGGTTGTTCATCCAGCCAAGACCAGACCACAAGGTGGTCAAACCAGCCACACCGAACATCGCGCCACGCTGATCGATAGCGGTAACCAGCAGTTCATTGATGGTGTTGCCCAACTCGCCATCAACAGCATTGGTAATAGATTCCTGCACCTGCTGCATCAGGTCATCGCGGTTAGCCAGAACGGTTGCCACCACAGCGACCATGAGCATGAGCAGCGGGAAGATAGCCAGGACCGAGTAGTAGGTGACACCGGCTGAGAACTGGTTACCACCCTGGGCGGTGTACCGGTCCTGCATGCGCATCATGTGGTCGACAAAGTTTGAGCGTTCGCGGATTTTATCTACTGCACCCGGTTCATCTTGGTGGGAGCGTTCAATTCCGTAGTCGTCGGTCCTTTTGCCGTTGGGTTTAGTGGCGGCAACCATCATCAAGGCCCTTTCTATGAAACGTTCAGCTGACTTTTATCTACACTAGACCCGATTTACCGGCGGCGCGCAGGAAGAAACCCAATCTTGTCGTAAACGTTTTCAAGAAGAGGTGTTGCAATCTCGGTGGCTTTATCGGCGCCATCGGCAAGCAAGCGCTCAATTTCGCTGCGATCATCCATCAGTTCATCAAAGCGGGCCTTCAGCGGAGTAACGAATGCTTCCAGCGCATCGGCGGTATCCACCTTCAGCTGGCCATAGCCCAAGCCGTCATAGCGCTCTACTAGCTTGTCGATGTTTTCCCCCGTCAACGCCGACTGAATCACCAACAGGTTAGACACACCTGGCTGATTGACGCGGTCAAAGTTCACAACACCCAAATCATCCGTGACAGCGGAACGAATACGCTTCGCAGACGTCTTTGGTGCATCCAACAAGTTGATCAAACCCTTCGGGTTCGGACCAGACTTGGACATCTTGGCCGTTGGATCCTGCAAGTCATAGATCTTCGCAGCACCTTCTGGGATGTAGGCATCTGGCACGCGGAAGGTCTCACCGAAGCGCGCGTTGAAACGCTCCCCCAGGTTGCGGGTGAGCTCCAAGTGCTGGCGCTGATCTTCACCAACAGGGACGAAGTGTGGCGAATACAGCAGGATATCTGCCGCCATCAGCACTGGGTAGGTAAACAAACCCACCGAGGTACGGTCCTGTCCGTGGCGCGCGGACTTGTCCTTGAACTGGGTCATGCGGCCGGCTTCACCGAAACCGGTCATGCACTGCAGCACCCACGTCAGCTCAGCGTGCGCTGGCACCTGGGACTGCACGAACAGCGTGGAACGCTGCGGGTCAATGCCCAAAGCAATCAGCTGTGCCGCACCAGCGATGGTGCGCTCCCGCAGTTCCGCCGGGTCCTGCTCCACGGTAATAGCGTGAAGATCAGGGATGAAGTAGAAGGCGTCAAAGCCATCTTGCAGATCAATCCACTGCTTCAATGCTCCGAGGTAGTTACCAAGGTGGTAGGAATCCGCGGTTGGTTGGATGCCGGACAGGATTCGGTCGCTTGGCTTCGGCGTAGCTGGGGTTGGGGTGGTTTCAGTCATGATTTATACCTTAATGTTTAGCGGTTTTGATTGTCTTATATGGCCCTAAAGGCCCAAGCTGGCACTGTTTGCTGAGGTCGTTTAGCCAAAGCAAAGCGCCTCAGCCGGCGCACACTTATTAAGTGTGCTTATCCGACCAAGGCGCTGTGGAAAGTGCGAAGAGAAGTTTAAGAAGCTTCTTAAGCTGTTTCTTAAATCTTGCGACTCGTTGGTGAGTAGACGTCAAGGGTGGTTGCCCAGCCAGCGACTAGGAACGCGCCACCTGCAGACATAACGATCAACGGAGCAAGGAAAGCGAAGGACGGACCAACGATGGTCCACCACCAGATACCTACGACGAGGCCAATGATTCCCAGGACGTAGTAAATAATTGCTTGAGTCATGCGGTCTACTCCATTGCTTAAATGACGGTAGCGACGTGAATCGGGTTAAAGCCAGCTTCACCAAATATTGTTCACAGGTAGCTTAACACTCACGGGCTAAAAGATTAAGATTTGGAGGCTTTATACTCACCCCCAAACCCGGTTAGTGGTCTTCCTAGTTGTACTCCACCATCAGTGGTGAGTGATCCGACCAGCGCTCTTCTACACTTGGCGCCTTTTCCACCCAGCTGCGCTGTGCGCGCTGCAGCATAGAATCGGTTGCGGCCTGGTAGTCAATGCGCCACCCTGCATCATTGTTGAAAGCTTGTCCGCGGTAGGTCCACCAGGTGTACGGACCGTCAGCTTCTGGTGCCAAGCGGCGGGCAACATCAAACCACTTCGGTTCTTCGGCTGCTTTCCATTCCGTCTTGGTTTCATAGTCAACGGTTCCCAGCCAGTCCCCCAGGCCTTTTTTGATCTGTGGCTCAGCATCAGGGAATGCTCCGAAGACGTGATCCATAAAGGCGCGTTCTTCTGGCAAGTGACCAGACTGCTTTTCATTGGGCTTGTTGTTCTTCAAGTCCTGCGCGCGGTGGCAGATATTCCAGTCGCCACCAATAACCATCTCTGGGTATTGCTGTGCGCGCTCATCCAAGACATCTGCGAATTCATCAAGGAAGTTGTACTTCTCATCCAGCTTTGGTGACTTCACATCACCCGAAGGCAGGTACAGCGATGCTACGCGCACACCAGCGGTGGTTGCTTCAATCCAGCGACCCGATTCCAAGAAGGAACCAAAACCGGTTTCCACATCAGTCAATGGGGTGCGGGACAAAATACCCACGCCGGCACGGCCCTTCGCGCCTGGGGTCAGCGCATCAGCCATGGCCAGATGCCACCCTGCTTCCAAAGCTGGCTTGAGCGCTGATTCAGTCTGAGCAGGATTGGCGCGCACTTCCTGCATGAGAACAATGTGAGCGCTGGTTTCTTGCAACCACGCATTCATTCCGGGGTTGAGTTCATTGCGCTGCTTACATGCGGCGCGAATGCCGTTGACGTTGACCGAAGCAATAGTTAAAGACATGCCCAACAGTCTAACTATTGTTCGGCTACTACCCCTCTATCAGCTCTACGCAGGGCTTATCCAACTACAGTCACCGCAGAATCACCGCAGACTCACCGCGGAGGCATCATGAAGCAAGTGCTATTTCTTCACGAACTGCGCGCCGATCCAGATGAGGATCGCAGCAGCAGAAAGAGCTGCACCAGCCAGCGCTGGGGAAGCATAACCCATGCCTGCACCAACCACGAGACCGCCGATGGCCGCGCCAGCAGCATTGGCCAGGTTGAGTGCTGAGTGGTTCAACGATGCTGCAAGCGTTTGTGCATCACCAGCCACATCCATCAGACGGATTTGCAAGCTTGGCGTTAGTGAAGCGCCGAAGAAACCAATCAAGCCGAAGTTGATGGTTCCAAGAATTGGGTTCTGTGAGGTAAAGAAGAAGGCCACCAGAATCAGGGAAATGGCTACGAGTGAGAACAGAATGCCCTTTTCCAAGTTGCGGTCAGCCAACCAGCCGCCAAAGTAATTACCGGCAACATTGCCAATCCCGTAGACCATCAGCACCAACCACATGAGGCTTTCTGCCATCCCGGCGCGCTCCGTCATGGTCCACGTGATGTAGGTGTAGACGGCAAACATGCCGCCGAAACCAACCGCCCCCATGGCAAGGGAAAGCCACACCTGTGGGCGGGCGAATGCCCCGAGCTCAGTTTTGACTGACGTTGCTGGCATGCGCGTCATGTGCGGCATAAATACCCACAATCCGGCGAGCGTCAAAATACCAACGGCGACAACCAGTACGTAGGCGGCTTCCCAACCCAATGCAGAACCAAGCGCCTGGGCGGCGGGAACGCCAAGGACGGTTGCAACGGAAAGACCCATGCCCACCATCGCCACGGCTTTGCCGCGCGAACCAGCTGGTGCCATGGACGCAGCCGATAGACCAGCAACGGAGAAGTATGCGCCGTGCGGAAGTCCGGCGATGAAACGTGCAACCATCAAAACCGTGTAATTCTCAGCAAAGACGCCCAGTCCATTGCCGATGATGAAAGCTGCCATCAAGATAATGAGCAAGCGCCGGCGCGGGATCCTGCCGGTAACCGCTGTAATCAATGGCGCACCAACCACCACGCCAAGCGCGTAGGCGGAGATAATGTGGCTGGCTTGACCTTCGGATATACCGAGGTCACCAGAAATCATGGGCAAAAGACCCATGGAGACAAACTCCGTGGTGCCAATGGCGAATCCGCCCATGGCTAATACGAACACGACAAACATGCGTCGCGCATTAGAAATATTGGTCTGCAACGGACGCGGATGGCGCTTGATTCGCGCGCGACGAGACGCTTCAGTGGAAGAAGCATCTCCCATCGCAGATCCATCGTTAGTAGGATCGGCAGATACGCCCAAAGGGTTAGCTATGTGCTTGCTATCACTCTGGGAATTTTGTCCTTCATTTTCGCCATCAATCCGCTTGCCATTCACTCGGGCAACCTTACCCAACACGATAAGAAACTCGCACGTCAAGTGATATATCAAGGAAACTACTTGACACTGTGCATCACACCACGAATGATGGGTGAATCTGAGTTATAGGTTTCGCCTTCTTAGATCCTTAGCGAAACCGTATTGACAAGGGCATATGTGTGCGGATTAACATAGGTAAGCCCTAGACAATTTAAGGTAGGCTCGCCTGCCTGATCACGTGGAGGACCACACACCGTGCATACATCCAAACTTGTTCGATTCACCGCTGTTTCCGCTATCGCGGCGCTTGCTTTGACTGCTTGTTCCGACAGCGAAAGCACTGACTCTGCGGCAAACTCTGACTCTTCTGCTGCATCCGAATCCGCAGACGAATCGGGTTCTGATTCTGAGTCCAGCAACCCTGCTGATGAATCTCAGTTCCCAGTCACCGTTGAACACGCACTGGGTGAAACCGTCATCGAAGAAAAACCTGAGCGTGTTGCCACTGTTGGTTGGGCAAACCACGAGGTTCCACTGTCCTTCGGTATCGTTCCAGTCGGCATGTCCAAGTCCACTTGGGGCGATGATGATGACAACGGCATCATGCCATGGACCGAAGACAAGCTGGAAGAGCTCGGCGCTGAAGAGCCAGTTCTCTTCGACGAAACTGACGGCATCCCATTCGAGCAGGTTGCGGACACTCAGCCTGACGTCATCTTGGCTGCATATTCTGGCCTGACCCAGGAAGACTATGACACCTTGTCTCAGATTGCTCCAGTCGTGGCATACCCAGACAAGCCATGGACTACTTCTGCCTATGATATGGTTTCCCTCGACGCCGCTGGTCTTGGCCTGTCTGCTGAGGCAGAAGAGCTCAACGCTGACCTGAAGAAGCAGGTTGAAGAGGCAATGGCGCAGTACCCAGAGTTGGAGGGCAAGAAGCCTCTGTTCACCTCCTTCGGTGGCGCCAGCTCCGAATCCCAGATTGGTTTCTACACCCTCGATGACCCACGTGCGGGCTTCCTGGAAGAAGCTGGATTTGAGACCCCTGAAATTGTGAAGGAATACACCGGCAACTCCGATTCCTTCTGGGAAGAGGTTTCTGCGGAGAACCCTGAGCAGTTCGAAGACGTTGACTTCTTCATCTCTTACTCTTCCGGCGATGAAGCTGCAGACCAGCAGGCATTGGAAGATATGCAGGCTGATCCACTGATGTCCAAGATTCCAGCTATTGCTGAAGGTCGCGTTGTCTTCCTCGAGGCTGGCCCTCTGGGTGCTGCCGCTAACCCATCCCCACTGTCTATTCCATGGGGCATTGATGATTACTTCGCTGAGCTGAACACCGCGTTCGAAGCTGAGTAATAGATTCACCGAAGACCTGAAAGACTGTCAGAGGTATATCACGCAGTGTCAGTAAAGTCCGTTGATGTCCAAGAGCAAGCTAGCGCGAAACATTCGCGCACAGCCAACGAGCTTGCTGATGCCGCACTTGCATCCCAAGCCGGAGGCGCTGGTAAAAAGCGCCCCATTGGGATGCGTCTGGCTGTGTTTGTTGGTCTGCTCATCGCCCTCGCAATTGCTTGCATTGCGTCGGTGATGTTTGGCGTGCGCTCAATTTCGATTGAGGACGCAATAGCCGCCATTGGTGGCGCTACCGAAACAGCTGAACAGGCAGCCGCCAGCACCCGGCTGCCACGCACCGTGATGGCGCTGCTCGTTGGCGCCGCCCTCGCAATGTCTGGTGCCACCCTGCAGGGAATCACCCGCAATCCATTGGCCGATCCTGGCATCTTTGGCGTGCTGTCTGGCGCTTCCCTCGCTGTGGTCACAGGTATTGCTTTCTTTGGGCTCTCTCGCCCAATCCCCACGATGATTGCGGCGATGGCAGGTTCACTGGCTGCCGCGGTATTCGTGTACTTCGTCGGTTCATTAGGCCGTGGTGGCGCAACTCCACTGAAGCTTGCACTATCAGGCGCAGCGACCGCCGCAGCGGCCTCCAGCTTGGTCTCGGCAATCTTGCTGCCACGCGCTGATGTCATGGACCAGTTCCGTTTCTGGCAGATTGGTTCCGTCGGCGGTGCAAGCTGGACCGAGCTCGGTTTGTCCTTGCCTTTCTTAGGAATCGGCGTGCTCATTGTTTTGGGCTGCGCCCCTGGCCTCAACGCTCTTGCACTTGGTGATGACGTCGCTACTGGCCTGGGAATCAAGGTCATGACCACCCGCCTGGTAGCTGTTCTGGGCGCTGTCATGCTGTGTGGCACCGCCACCGCATTGGCTGGTCCCATCGCATTCGTTGGACTGATTGTTCCGCACCTTATCCGCCTGCTGTGCGGCACTGACCATCGTTGGCTTTTGCCCCTGACGGGTCTTGCCGGCGCATTGCTACTTACTGCTGCTGACACCATCGGACGCGTTGTGACCCGACCATCCGAATTGGCCGTGGGCATCCTGGTTCCGCTTATCGGCGCACCACTGTTTATCTGGATTGTTCGCAACACCAAGGTGAGGGAGCTTTCCTAATGAGTACTTCAACCCAAGCAACACCATCTAACGCTGCGGGTACTCCGGCGAATACAACTGCTACCAAGCAGCTCGCGGCATCACTATCTGCTGCACGCAAGAAGCGTGGACACCAGTACTGGTCACTCATCACCTTCTTGGCCGTGGCAGTTATTGCTGTCTGGTTTGTGTCGTTGATGATTGGTGAGACCTTCTATACCCCGGGCGATGTCTTCGCTGTCATCATGGGCGAAACCGTCCAAGGCGCAAGCTTTACCGTGGGAACGCTGCGCTTGCCGCGCGCCACGGTTGCTATCTTCGTGGGTCTCGCATTCGGTATCGCCGGTACGATTTTCCAAACCATGCTGCGCAACCAGCTGGCATCCCCGGACATCATCGGTATTTCTGCCAGTGCTTCTGCTGCTGGCGCGACCGGCATCATCATGTTCGGACTGGGCCAGACTGCTGTTTCCATGATGTCCACCGTGGCATCATTGGCCATCGCAATATTGATTTACTTGCTTTCCATCAAATCTGGTTTCACCGGCACACGCATGATTCTGATCGGTATTGGTTGTGCCGCCATCATGCAGGCGTGGACTTCCTATGTGCTCTCCCACGCGGCCGCCTGGGACCTTCCTACTGCAACGCGCTGGATCACAGGCTCGCTCAACACCATGACGTGGGAGCGTGGAATGCCCACTATCTTGGCCGTTGTCATCATCGCCCCAATCATGGTGGCCTGCGCGCACTTGTTGTCCATCCTCGGATTGGGCGATGACCTCGCGCGCGGGCTGGGCATCCGCCTAACACTGACTCGCGTAGTGCTCTTCGTCGGCGCCGTTGTCCTCATCGCGATTGCTACTGCCGCAACCGGTCCTGTTGCATTCGTGGCGTTTATGGCAGGACCTGTTGCATCCAGAATCTTCAAGCCCGGATCTTCGTTGGTGCTTCCCGCAGGCTTAATCGGCGCACTACTGGTCTTAGTCGCGGACTTAGCTGGCCAGTACCTGTTTGGCACCCGCTACCCCGTCGGTGTTGTCACCGGCGCAATCGGCGCACCATTTCTTATTTATCTACTTACTCGATCGACGCGATAGGACATTCATGACTGCAACAGATGTAAATGAGCAAACACCTCATGCGGATCAGTCCAACTCCACCGCATTGAGTGCATCGGAAGTCTCCGTCGGCTACGGCGAGCGTTCCGTTATTGAAAAGCTCAGCGTCGACATCAAACGCGGCGCGGTAACTTCTATCGTCGGGCCAAATGGCTGCGGCAAATCAACGCTGCTGCGCGCGATGGCGCGTCTGCTTAATCCAAGCCACGGCGAAATTGTGTTGGATGGAAAATCTATCCATGACATCCCCACCCGAAAGCTTGCAACCAAGCTCGGCCTTTTGCCGCAGACCCCCATCGCGCCGGATGGCATTGTGGTTGCGGACCTCGTGGGCCGTGGCCGCACCCCACACCAAGGCGTGCTGGGACGTTGGAGCCAGCAAGATTACGACATCGTCGCTGAATCACTAGAAACCACCGGCATTTCCGACTTAGCAGAACGCTCCATCGATGAACTATCCGGCGGCCAGCGCCAACGCGTCTGGATTGCGATGGCGCTTGCGCAGCGAACGGACACATTGCTTCTCGATGAACCAACCACCTACTTAGACGTCAAGCACCAATTGGATGTTCTGGACTTGCTCACGGAACTCAACCGGGATCGCGGCACCACCATCGTCATGGTGCTGCATGACTTGAACTTGGCGGCGCGTTATTCCGATGAACTCGTTGCCGTATCCAGGGGCAAAGTCTTCGCCCACGGACATCCACGCGAAGTCATTACCAAAGAAAACGTTAAATCCGTATTCGGAATTGATTCCGTCATTATCAATGACCCAGTTTCCGATCACCCGGCAGTCATGCCTATTGGCCGCCACCACCTAAGGAGTAAGTAGATTCTCAATGGCATTCTTCCCATTTACTGCAACCGTCAAGAACTCTGAACGAATCTCCCCCAATTTCCAGCGCGTCACCTTCACCGGGGTCAATGACATGGGGCCGGCTGGTCACATCATGGACTTGCGCATCAAACTAGTCATTCCTGGTGAGCACGGTCTGCCACAGATGACTGGTGAGGAGAATTGGTATGACGAGTGGAAGGCCATTGATCCAGTAAAGCGCGGCAGCATGCGAACCTACTCCATCCGTGAGCTTCGCCGCGCTGGCGAGCACGGTGAAGCCGAACTAAACATTGACTTTGCACTGCACGGCGTAGGTACTCCTGACAGCGGACCTGCTGCCACCTGGGCAGTTGAAGCACAGCCAGGTGACCAGCTGTATGTCGTTGCTCCGCAAAAGGAAGATGAATCCGGCCCAGGCATTGAATTCCAGCCTGGTGAAGCAAAAAATGTTGTCATCTTGGGTGATGAAACCGCACTGCCAGCCATGCTGCGCATCGCGGACGAATGGTCTGCGGAGCTCACCGGCACCATGTACTGCGAACTCGTTGATATCGCAGATGCCCCAAAGATCGACTTCCCAGCGAATCTGACTGTGCATTGGGTGCCACGCGGCGAAGGCCACACCTACGGCGACATGCTGGTGGAATCAGCAGCACGCCTGTTTGAGGTAGAAAACCCACGCGGCGAATTCACCCCACCAGTACCGTCGTCTCCTTCTGATGCTGAGCAATCCCCGCTAATTTGGGAGACTCCAACGTACAGCTCCTTCGATGATGAAGAAGAACGAGCCGAGCCAACCTCGACTGTGGCTGAGCGCTATGCAGATACCTACTTCTGGATTGCCGGCGAATCCTCCATGGTCACCACCATCCGCCGCATGGTGGTCAAGGGCGCTGGAATCTCCCGCCACCAGGTTTCTTTCATGGGCTACTGGAAGAACGGTGTTAAAGCCCTCGGCTAAGAAATCAAGTAACAGATTCAAAGCTTGATTTGTGGGCTGCACGTTGAAAACGCGCAGCCCACTTCCAGTTTTCACACGCTCGAATTTTTCACCGACGGATCACCTCGTTGCTGTTGTATCACCGCGCGGGCCTCGCTTAGCGCCTGAAGGTGCAATAAGGGGTATCTATCCCCCAAAAGATACGGTGAACCGGTATTCTTGGTTGTTGAACGTTTTCCAAAACATTAATTTTTAGGAGAAACATGGCAAAGATCATCTGGACCCGTACTGACGAAGCACCATTGCTTGCGTCCTACTCTTTCAAGCCAATCGTTGAAGCTTTCGCTTCCGTTGCAGGCATCGAAATAGAGACCGCAGATATTTCCCTGGCTGCTCGTATCTTGGCTCAGTTCCCAGAGACCAAGGTTCCAGACGCACTGTCTGAGCTCGGTGAGTTGGCTAAGACCCCAGAAGCGAACATCGTTAAGCTTCCAAACATTTCTGCATCTGAGGTTCAGCTGCGCAAGGCTATCGCCGAGCTGCAGGCTGCAGGCTTCGACCTGCCAGAGTACGACGACGCAAAGGATAAGTACGACGTAGCTAAGGGTTCCGCTGTGAACCCTGTCCTGCGTGAGGGCAACTCCGACCGTCGTGCACCACAGGCAGTGAAGAACTTTGTCAAGGCAAACCCACACCGCATGGGTGCATGGTCCAAGGATTCCAAGACCAACGTTGCAACCATGGACGCAAACGACTTCCGCCACAATGAGAAGTCCGTCATCATCGAAGGTGATGACACCCTGACCATCAAGCACGTTGGCACCGACGGCGCTGAGACCGTTTTGTTGGACGGCCTGAAGGTCCTGGACAAGGAAGTTATTGACGGCACCTTCATCTCCTCCAAGGCTCTTGATGAGTTCTTGAAGGCTCAGGTTGCACGCGCAAAGGAAGAGGGCGTTCTCTTCTCCGCTCACCTGAAGGCCACCATGATGAAGGTCTCTGACCCAATCATCTTCGGCCACGTTGTTCGCGCATTCTTCGCAGACGTTTATGACAAGTACGGCGATCAGCTGCTCGAGGCTGGCCTCAACGGTGAGAACGGCCTGGGCGCAATCTACACCGGTCTGGACAAGCTGGAGAACGGCGCTGAAATCAAGGCTGCTTTCGAAGCTGCTCTGGAAAACGGCCCTGACCTGGCTATGGTTAACTCCAACAAGGGCATTACCAACCTGCACGTCCCATCGGATGTCATCATTGACGCTTCCATGCCAGCAATGATCCGTACCTCCGGCCACATGTGGAACAAGAACGATGAAGAGCAGGACACCCTCGCTGTCATCCCTGATTCCTCTTACGCTGGCGTGTACCAGGCTGTTATCGATGACTGCCGTGAGAACGGCGCATACGATCCAACCACCATGGGTACCTCCCCTAACGTTGGCCTGATGGCGCAGAAGGCTGAGGAGTACGGCTCCCACAACAAGACCTTCAAGATTGCTGCCGACGGCGAAGTTCAGGTTGTTAACTCAGCTGGTGATGTTCTGATTTCCCACAACGTTGAGGCAAACGACATCTGGCGTGCATGCCAGACCAAGGATGCTCCAATCCAGGACTGGGTAAAGCTGGCTGTTAACCGTGCTCGTCTGTCCGGCATGAAGACTGTCTTCTGGCTCGACACTGAGCGCGCACACGACCGCAACCTGATCGACTTGGTCAACAAGTACTTGGGCGACCACGACACTGAGGGTCTGGACATTGAAATCCTGTCCCCAGTTGAGGCAACCAAGGTCACCGTTGAGCGCATCCGTCGCGGCGAGGACACCATCTCTGTTACCGGTAACGTTCTGCGTGACTACAACACTGACCTCTTCCCGATTCTGGAGCTGGGTACCTCTGCAAAGATGCTGTCTGTTGTTCCTTTGATGGCTGGCGGCGGTCTGTTTGAGACCGGTGCTGGTGGCTCTGCTCCTAAGCACGTTGAGCAGGTTCAGGAAGAAAACCACCTGCGTTGGGACTCCCTGGGTGAGTTCCTGGCTCTGGCTGAGTCCTTCCGCCACGAGCAGCAGACTCACGGCAATGAGCGCGCTGGCGTTCTGGCCGCTGCACTCGACAACGCTACCGAGCGTTTGCTGACTGACGGTTACTCCCCTTCCCGCAAGGTCAAGGAAATTGATAACCGCGGTTCCCACCTGTACTTGGCAGCGTTCTGGGCTGAGGAGTTGGCTAAGCAGACCGATGACGCTGAGCTGGCTGAGGGCTTCAAGGAGTTCTCCGCGAAGCTCAATGAGAACCTGGACGCTATTGCTCAGGAGCTCATTGACATCCAGGGCCAGCCTGCAGACTTGGGCGGCTACTACTGGCCAAACGAGGACAAGACCGCACAGGTCATGCGTCCTTCCTCTATCTACAACGAGATTCTGGAGTCGTTGAAGAAGTAGTTCTTCTTCAGGCCTAACAAGCCCTCTTAGCCCCTTTTCATCGGGGTTGAGAGGGCTTTGTCGTGCCGCCAGCTTTTAGTTTTGTTTTAAACCCACATAATCAGCTGTCGTTGAGGGGTAGATTGGTAACTTATGGCTACCCCACTACTTGTCCCCTCTCAATTGCCGTATCAGCTGCCACCTTTTGCTGAGATTCGCGTTGAGCATTACCGTCCTGCGTTTACTGAGTCGCTCTCCCGTCATAATGCGGAGATTGCTGCGATTGTTAATAACTCTGATTCTCCGACATGGGTCAATACTGTTGAGGCGCTGGAGCGTTCCGGCCGTGACCTGGAGCGGGTCATGTCGGTCTTCGGGAATCTTTCTGGCACCGATATCACGGATGAAATGGAAGAGATTGCTGCGGATATTTATCCGGAGTTGTCAGCGCACATGGACGCGATTTATCAGAATGAAAAGCTCTATGAGCGTTTAAAGTCGGTGGAGGCACCGGAGGATACTGAATCCCAGCGCTTGCATGATCATCTGCTTCGTACATTCAAGCGCAAGGGCGCGGAGCTTTCCGCCGATTACAAGCAGCGCTTGTCGGAGATAAACCAGCGTTTGTCCACGTTGTCTGAGGATTTCGGCCGCAATTTGATGGCGGATACTCTTGCCCGCGCGGTGCGTTTTGAGGATGCGGAGGAGCTTAAGGGCTTGCCGCAGGACCGCATCGACGTCGCCGCCGCTTATGCCAAGGAGTTGGGCGAAGAGGGATTCGTCTTCCCGCTGGAGTTGCCGTCGGTACAGTCAGAACAGCAGCGCCTCGCCCGTGCTGAAGCGCGTGCAGCGTTGTATGAGGCAGCGCGTCTGCGCGGTACGGAATCCAACTCAGCCACGTTGGTGGAGATGGCTCAGCTGCGCGCGGAAAGTGCCCGTCTGTTGGGGTTTGATACCCATGCGGATTATGTGATTGCAGAGGAGACCGCCAAGGAAGCATCGGCGGTTAATGATATGTTGCGCGGTCTGGTCCCGGCGATCAACGCGAATGCGGCTGGTGAGCACAAGATTCTGGCCGAGGAAGCGGAGCTCAACGGCGAGAACTTCACCGCTGCGGATTGGCCGTACTGGGAGGCCAAGGTGCGCCAGCGCGATTTCGCATTGGATGACAATGAGTTGCGTAAGTACTTCCCGTTGGATGCAGTGCTTGTCGATGGCGTCTTTGCCGCCGCCCACCGCCTTTACGGCATCACGGTTATTCCACGAGATGACCTGGAAGGATACGCCGAGGGTGTGCGCGTCTGGGAGGTCTTCGATGATGGCCAGGAGCACAAGCTCAACACCGGTATCGGTTTGTTCCTCACAGATTACTTTGGCCGCCCGACTAAGCGCGGTGGTGCGTGGATGTCCACGTTCATGGAGCAGTCGCACTTGCTGGATACGCGTCCGGTAGTCATCAACGTCATGGGCATCGCGCGCCCGGCGAATGGTTCGACTCCATTGCTGAGTTTGGATGAGCTGCACACGGTCTTCCACGAATTTGGCCACGCGTTGCACGGCTTGCTTTCCGATGTCCGCTACCCCACCTTCTCCGGCACAAACGTACCGCGTGACTGGGTGGAGTTCCCCTCGCAGATTAATGAGAACTGGGCACTGGATCCAGCGTTGGTGAAGAACTACGCGCGCCACGTGGACACGGGCGAGGTCATCCCGGATGAGTTGCTGGAAGCTGTATCGAAGGCCTCGCAGTTCGGCCAGGGTTTTGCCACAGCCGAATACGTCGCGGCATCCATCATTGACCTGGCGTGGCACTCGCTCACTCCAGAAGAGGCTGCGAAGCTGGATTCCACGCCTGAGGCAATCGCCGAGTTCGAGCAGGCCGCGCTCGCCGCCGCTGGCATGGACACCGACGCTATCGCACCGCGATACCGCTCAACCTATTTCCAGCACATCTTCGCTGGCGGCTACTCCGCGGGCTACTACTCCTACTTGTGGGCAGAGGCTCTCGATGCCGACGGCTTCGAATGGTTCCGCGAGAATCACGCCGCCACGCCTGCCGATGACACCACCGGCGCTACCGACACCGCAGCCGCTGACTCCGCTGCCAAAGTCAGTGATGACGCAGCCCGGCGCGCGGGCCAACAGTTCCGCGACCTCATCTTGTCCACCGGCGCTTCGCGAGACTTCTCCGAGGTCTACGCCAAGCTCCGCGGCCGCGACAAGGAGCTCACCCCACTTTTGGTCCGCCGCGGACTAAACACCCCGAGTGTTTAATACTCCCGGCTTAAGCTAGGACTCGCCTTTCTTTCTGGACTCTTGTGCATCTAGATTTAAAAGGAAGGCGAGCACTTCGAGGGCATCATTTTCGCTCGGACTTTCTGCGCTTTCATCGAGGATTACCTCAATGCGCTTGAGAAGCGGGGTGAACGCTCTCCCGCCTGGGTGCATGAGTCCAATTCCGACCCGTTCGGAGAACGCGTCTCCGCCCACGGGCCCCGCGTGCCAGTACGTGTCCGATGCGGCATTCGACCAGGTTCCCGCTATAGCAGTCATGGTTGCTATTTTCTGTTTCTCTTCCAGTTCGCCATCACGCACTTCTGCGAGCAGCTCAATGGGGAACTCCCCTTCCCCGTTTTCTACTCGCCGCCGCGCATCTGCTGACAATGTGGCTAGTGCTTTAGGGACTTCCGTGTCTTCAAATTTCTGACGGTATTGTCCGTAGAAGTCCTCGTACCTTTGTAAAAAGGTCATCGTATTTCCTTCCCCATCGACACTCATCGACACTCATCGACTTCGCCGCCCAACCTACGCGAAGATTACGCACATAGCAGAAGCGGAGGCCATCCGTTCTTGGATGGTCTCCGCTTCTGTTCCACTCCTTTATTAGAGCCTCAGTGACAGGTGCTCAAACCGCGAAGCTTAAGCCTTGTCAAGGTGTGCGCGCACGAACCACTGGAACTTCTCGAGCTCCGCAGACTGTGCGATGAAGATGTCTTCGGTGATTGGATCGATATCGCCGGAGACCTTCAAGGACTCACGAACGTTTTCGATGACGGTGGTGTACAACTCATCGATAGCCGCGAGGTGGTCTTGGGTGTTAGCGCGGTTGAGGTCGTACTTCAAAGCAGTACGGTCTTCAGCCTGAGCCTTTGGAGTACCCAATGGCTCAAAGCCAAGGGTGGATACTCGTTCAGCGACTTCGTCTGCGTAGCCGCGCACCAGTTCAATTTGTGGGTCGAGCATCTCATGAACAGCAATGAAGTTTGGTCCCACAACGTTCCAGTGGGCGTGCTTCAAAATCAAATGCAGGTCGTTGTAATCATTCAGACGGGCCTGCAGCTCTTCAGAGAGCTTCTTGGAATCAACATCGGACAAACCAGGAACAGTGTACTGAGTCATGACTCCATTATATCCCCGAACCACATTTATTGCATGTCTATTTTGCCACATTTACGCAGGTCAGAGCTAAGGTTAGCCTCAGCAACCGTTCCTGGGTCACGCCACGGGAAACAGGTTTTTATCTAGGCTAGTGCTATGAAACTCACACTCCATGGACACTCTTGCGCTTCCGTCTCAACCGACCAGGGAGTCTTCGTCATTGACCCTGGCCCGGCATCAAATCTTTCTATCTTGGCATCGGCAGATGCAGTGCTTCTCACCCACTCACATCCGGATCACGTTGATGCTGAAACCGTGAAGGCATCAGGCTTGCCAGTCTGGGGCCCAGCGGATGCGGTTGGTCTGATTGGCGAGGGCACAGTTCTTCGCCCAGGCGAAAACTTTGAGCTTTTGGGCACCACCATCCATGCCGTGGGCGGCCTGCACCACGAAGTTCACCCACGCATGCCGCGTCCAGTGAATCTTGGCTATTACTTCAACGGCGTGCTCCACCCCGGCGATCAATACATCAAGGGCTTGCACAACGTCGAAGTACTGCTACTTCCAATCTCTGCCCCATGGGTGAAGAACTCTGAAGCCGCGGCCTATGCCCGCACTGTTTCTGCCACCCGCACCATCCCGATCCACGATGGCGTTCTCAGCAAGTTCGGCCGGACACTCTATGACAACGTCATGGTCAAGATGAAGGTTCCGGGCTACGCCCGCTTGGAAGAAGGAACCCCACTGGATCTTTCCCAGCCCCTAGAATTGGACGCATGACGCAGCCCAGCAGCCAAGAATCGCCTGCCGATAACATACGCGACTTCGATATTGTTGTCTTCGGCGCCACCAGCTTCGTTGGGAAGCTAACCGCGCAATATCTGGCCGAGAATCACCCGGAGCTATCCATCGCGGTTGCTGGCCGCAATGAGTCGAAGCTGCAAGAGCTCGTTTCCGCAACTGATATTGCCTTGCCGATTCTGGTTGCGGATGCTTCAAACATCGATGAGATGCGCGAGTTGGCTTCGCGCTCTACGGTGCTCATCTCCACCGTTGGGCCATATACGTACTACGGCGACAAGGTTGTTGAAGCCTGCGTAGAAAATGGAACCCACTATGTTGATCTGTGCGGCGAGGCGCTGTTTATCCGCCGCAACATCGACACCTGGCATGAGAGAGCACAGCAAACCGGCGCCAAGATTGTCCATTCCTGCGGATTCGACTCCGTCCCCTCAGACATGGGCATGTTCCATCTACACGACACTGCTCAAACTGCATTTTCTGAAGTAACCATGGCTGTGGAACACCTCGCTGGCGGATTATCCGGCGGCACCATCGACTCCATGCGTGCGGTGAGCGCGGATGCCAAGAAGATGGAAAAGGGCGGTGCCATCTTGCATAGTCCTTATACCCTTTCGCCCGACCACAAGAATGAGCCGGACCTGGGCGAGCAAAAGGACATGGACGTATCCTTCGACCCGCTGGCGCGCCAATGGACAGGGCCATTTTTCATGGCGATGTTCAATACGCGCATCGTTCGCCGCTCAAATACCTTGTCCGAGTATGCCTACGGCGACAAGCTGCGCTACCGCGAGGCCATCACCGCCGGAACCGGACTGAGCGGAAGAATTAAAGCCAATGCACTCTTTGCTGTAACCGCCGTTGGTTTTGCCGCGGTGATGAACAAGCGCATGGCGCGCTTTCTGCCAAAGCCTGGCGATGGCCCCAAGAAGCTCGATGAGGGCGGATTCAGCATTACCCACTACGGATTGACTGAATCCGGTGCCCTGCACACCGCAACCGTTACTGCACAGGGCGATCCGGGATACCGCGTAACCTCCATGATGTTGAGCGAGGCCGCAGTATTTCTGGCCACCAAGCCCGCGGGACTACCAGATGTTTCCGGCGGCATTTTGACTCCCGCTACTGCATTGGGTGCGCCATACCGCGATGCACTGCATGCTCATGGAATGAAGTTCTCCTAGACAGCTCGTTACGGCAAACAATACCGCTTTGTCTATTTATATTCTTTTTCTGCCAGCAGGTTCAGAAATAGACATGGAAGGTGCCACACATTCTAGGTACCGTGCGAGACATGACTAAATATGACAACAGCAACTTTGAGAACTGGTCTTTGGCCACCCGCGCACTGCACGTGGGCCAGGACCTAGACGGATCCGCAAACTCTCGTAACGTTCCAGTTCATCAGACCACGTCTTATGTTTTTGATTCTGCAGAGCATGCAGCCAACCGCTTTAACCTTTCCGATGCGGGCCCGATTTATACCCGCCTGACCAACCCAACCGTGGACGCTTTAGAGCAGCGTATCGCGAGCTTGGAAGGCGGCGTTGCCGCGGTAGCGTTTGCCTCGGGCCAGGCCGCACAAACCTCCGCTATCTTCACCCTTGCTTCAGCCGGTGACCACATCGTGTCTTCCCCTCGTCTTTACGGCGGAACCAACACCTTGTTCACCATCACCTTGGCTCGTTTGGGCATTGAGGTCACCTTGGTAGAAAACCCAGATGACCCACAGTCTTGGGCAGATGCAGTCAAACCAAATACCCGCGCGTTCTATGGTGAGACCTTCGGCAACCCAGTAGCGGATGTCCTGGATATCCCAGCCATCGCTGAGGTTGCGCACGCTAACCAGGTTCCACTAATTGTGGACAACACCATCGCAACCGCTGCAGTGTCCCGCCCAATCGAGCTCGGCGCAGACATCGTCGTAGCCTCAACCACCAAGTTCTACTCCGGCAATGGCTCTTCCATCGGCGGCGTGATTGTTGACAGCGGCAAATTCGACTGGACCGTCGAGCGCAACGGTGAGCCAGTGTTCCCATACTTCGTTAACCCAGACCCTGCGTACCACGGCCTGAAGTACGCGGATCTTGGCGCACCAGCGTTCGCGCTCAAGGCACGTGCAGGCATCCTGCGCGATACCGGCGCTGCTCTTTCTCCATTCAATGCCTGGATCACGCTGTCCGGTTTGGAGACGCTGCAACTGCGTATCGACAAGCACGGCGAAAACGCGCAAAAGGTAGCTGAGTACCTCGAAGCACACGACAAGGTCACCAAAGTCAACTACGCCGGCCTGGAGTCCAGCCCATACAAGGACGTCAAAGAACGCCTCGGTTACACCTCCGCCGGTTCCGTTCTCTCCTTCGAGATTGACGGCGGCAAGGATGAAGCGTGGACATTCATTGACGCGCTGAAACTGCACTCTAACCTGGCCAACATCGGTGACACCCGCTCCCTGGTGGTGCACCCAGCAACCACCACGCACTCCCAGTCCGATGAAGAAGGACTGCGTGTTGCTGGCATTACCCAATCCACTGTCCGTCTGTCAGTCGGTATTGAAAACATTGATGACATCATCGCTGACCTTGAGTTGGGATTCTCCGCAATCTAATGGTTTCGACGCACGTTTTGCTTGCCGATAAAGGCGTTTTGACGACCATCCCCATCGGCTCTTTCACCACTGAAGCCAGGGCTGAAATTGCCAGCGTTGATATCGCATATCAGCGCTGGGGTGAATTCCGCGGCTCCAATGTGCTGCTCATTGAGCATGCGCTCACGGGCGACTCTGATGTTGCCACGTGGTGGTGTGACCTGGTGGGGCCGGGCAAAGCGCTGGACACGGATTCTTGGTGCGTTATTGCCACCAATGCCTTAGGCGGTTGCAACGGCTCAACCGGTCCGAGCTCGGACTTGGATGGCAAGCCCTATGGTTCGCGCTTTCCGGCTGTTTCCATTCGCGACCAGGTGGAAGCAGAAAAGCGCTTCCTGGATGTTTTGGGAATCACCGAGGTTCATGCGGTTATCGGCGGCTCCATGGGTGGAGCGCGGACTTTAGAGTGGACGTTGTTATATCCAGAGATGCTCCAGGCAGCGTGCGTTATTGCTGTGTCGGCGCGGGCTTCGGCCTGGCAGATTGGTATTCAGTCGGCGCAGATTTCTGCTATTGAGCGCGACCCGCTGTGGCAAGGTGGTGACTACTACGACGGCGAATACCCTGCTGAGGGTTTGGCTGCGGCACGCCGCATTGCGCACTTGACCTACCGCGGGGAAATGGAAATCGATGAGCGCTTCGGTACCTCGGCGCAGGCAGGGGAAAATCCGCTCGGCCCTTATCGCAAACTGGATCAGCGCTTTGCCGTCAATTCCTACCTGGATTATCAGGGAGCGAAGCTAACGCAGCGTTTCGATGCAGGCTCCTACGTCACCTTGACTGAATCCCTCAACCGGCACGATATTGGCCGCGGGCGAGGCGGTCTCAATAAGGCCTTGGCCTCTTCGGAGGTTCCGACCATGGTGGTGGGCGTGGATACAGATATCTTATACCCGTATCACCAGCAAGAACACATCTCCCGCAACCTAGGCAACCTGTTGGCGATCGCCAAGCTGTCCTCCCCTGTCGGTCACGATGCCTTCTTGGTCGAAGGCCGCCAGATGGACCGGATTCTGCGCAACTTTATCCAGCAGTCCTTGCCTAATGCGACAGAAAGTGTCGATGGTGTGGAATACCGGCTAGGCGACGAATACATCATCTAGCAGGATGCGCGCTTCGGGGAGCGCGCATCCTGTGAGCATTAGCTTCCGAGGGCATCCACCGAAGCTGAGAGCCACACAAGCGCTGCGCCGAGGGCAGTAGAAAATGCCATGTCGAATCGGCGCGAGCGCACGGCGAATACGCCTACCCGGTCAGAATCACAGGTTCTGCGCACGACTGCGAGCCAAATCATGGCGGCGCCTAACAGGAAAGTAGCGCGGCGCCAATGCTCCATCAGGCTCATCACGCCGGAAGCCACAACGCCGAGGCCAAACAGCGCGATAAATACCCACTGCAGCCAGCTTGGTAAAGGCGAAGGCTTCAAGTGGATATCGTGCGGGTTCGACACTGACAGCATATTCTTACGGGCTTTACTTTGAGCTACTTGGCTGCGAGCTGCTCTGCGCGCTCGACGATATTAGAAACCAGGAAGGTACGGGTCAATGGGCCCACCCCACCTGGGTTCGGAGAGATAAATCCGGCCTTTTCCCACACGTCAGGGTGTACGTCGCCGGCAAGTTTGCCATCGACACGCGAGACTCCCACGTCCAAGATAGCTGCGCCTTCTTTGACCATATCGGCGGTGAGCATGTGTGGCTTGCCTGCTGCAGCGATGATGATGTCAGCTTCCAAGGTTTCTGCCTTCAGATCCTTAGTACCGGTGTGGCACAGGGTCACCGTGGCATTTTCGCTGCGGCGGGTGAGCATCAAACCAATTGGGCGGCCCACGGTCACGCCGCGGCCGATGACAACCACCTTGGCGCCGTCAATTTCAACGTTGTAGCGGCGCAGCAAAGAAATACAGCCATTTGGAGTACATGGCAGTGGTGCATCCTCGTTGAGGACCAGCTTGCCGAGGTTTACCGGGTGCAGACCGTCAGCATCTTTTTCCGGGTCAATCAATTCCAGGATGCGGTTTTCGTTGAGATGCTTCGGCAGCGGCAGCTGGACGATGTAGCCGGTGACATTGTCATCGGCGTTGAGCTCCGCAATGACTGCTTCAAGTTCTTCCTGGGTGGTGTCTTCTGGCAGGTCTTCACGAATCGACGCGATTCCAAGTTCTTCGCAATCGCGGTGCTTCATCTTCACATAAGAGTGTGAACCTGGATCTTCACCTACCAAAACGGTGGCCAGCCCTGGCTGCTTATCCAGTGCGGCAACTCGCTTTTTGAGGTCTTCAAATAGCTCGGCGCGGTACAGTTTTCCATCCAAAGTGGTTGCAGTCATGCACCCATCTTAAACTTATGGTTATGCCGTTACACATCGTGTTCGATAATCCTGTCATTCCCACCAATACTGGCAACGCCATCCGCACCGCAGCGGTGACTGGCGCCAAGCTGCACTTGGTGGAACCACTGGGCTTTAACTTTGACGATAAGCACCTCAAACGCGCAGGCCTTGACTACCATGACCTGGCAGATCTGAAAATCCACGCCGACTTTGACGCGTGCATGGAAGCGTTGCCCGGCGCGCGGGTATTCGCGTTTACAACCTCTGCAACTAAATGGTTCAGTGATGTCGAATACACCGACGGGGACATACTACTTTTCGGCACCGAGCCAAGTGGTTTGCCCGCCGAACACCTGGCGCATCCCCGTATCACCGAAGAGGTTCGCATCCCGATGGTCCCCGCGCGCCGCTCGATGAACCTCTCCAACGCGGCCTCGACCGCTGTCTATGAAGCCTGGCGTCAACTTGGTTTTCCCGGCGGCGTGTAATTCCTCCCCAGCTTCGTCAATCGCTTAATTCTGTTGCAGGTCTTCAGCTTCGGTAATCGTGGGCTGACTCGTTGACGCTAAAGACGGGAGCTTACGCGCGCGCAGGCGATCCAGTAGTTCCACGCAACCAGAAAACTCGAGGTCTTCGCCCGCGAGGCTAGCTGGACCCGCAACCATTTCGAATTTTACGGTTCCCAAGCGCAACATCTGACGGATGGGGCCAGCTTTAAAAGTCAGCTCCTGAATGTGAGAAGTACTCACCGCGCTGACGCGGCGATTAATCCGCCCAGCGTGAGCAATAGCAATGGAATCATCCTCCAGTAGCGTGACGGCTTGCCTTTGGTGGTCCAACGGTGAAGACCACAACGCACGCTTCGGCGATGTAAAATCTGGCTCCGCATAGCCCTCGGGTTGCGCATAGGTTGCAATTTGTTCTGCGGTTAAATCACTCACGCGCTCAAATAGTTGTAGCGCAAGCTCTCTGTTGCCAACGGGAAGAATTCGCGTGGAACCAGATTGCGCGCCGCCGCTGGTTTGCCCATACCCCGCTACGGAGACATTGACTTCATACCAGCCGAAGAAGCGCCACAGCAGCGGCTGCGTCACCCGCACGCCGTGAATACGTTCAATTCGGATCGACTGCCGGCGGCGATCTGCTAAACCGTAGGCAATATTGAGTGTGTTTTCTTCCTCATTGACTTGGGCATTGAAGCGCCAGGAAGAATCCAAGATCCCCCACACCGCCGGAACAATACCCACCAGAATCGGGACAACGGTACTCAACGGCACCGGAGTAACAATAGTGATGCCGATGAAGACCACCGTGAAAATTGTGGTCGCGCGCAATGCTGCAGCTGCCAAGGAACGGCGAATAGGGATCTCAGGCACGATGTCTGGATTTACACGACCGAGTTCATTATCAACTACCGCGTCGGGTGACTGCGCAGGCCCCTCTAGTCCAGGCTGATTCTCACTTCGGCCATCAGCCACACCATGGACATGGGCGAGTACTTCCAAACGTAAATCTTCTGCCTCTGTCTTCTTCAGGTAAGCGATTTCAATAACCGAAGAAGTGCCACCAGCGGTTTCCACGCGCACCGCCGCTAAACCAAAGATGCGTGCGATCAAGCTTTCTACGACATCCACAGCCTGCGTGCGGTCATAACGGGCAGAGCGCAATGACTTCGAGAGCACTCCTCGACGCAGAGATATTTCTTCTTCTCCAAGTTTAAAACCTAGCCGTCGCCACCAGATGCCAGAGACAAACCACAAAATCAAACACAGCAGAATAAACCCGCCTACTGCAATCACGGTTCCCCGTATTGCTTCGCCCAAGTGCCCATCCTTAAAGAAGGCGTAGATATCGCCCAATAATTCCAGGTTCACCTGCAAAAGAAAGACGGTGATGACAGCTAAAATTACTGACCAAAAGCGCAGCAAAGGCGTCAGCCGGTGAACCCGGCGGTAGCCTGCATCGATAGCCGGAGCTTCGTCACTCATAGCCCACTCATCCTTTCGCGTGCCTTATCAGCCAAGCGCCCACGCAAAGCATCAGCGGTATCTGCTTCCAAGCCTTTGACGGTAGCGTCGGTTCCCGCAGATGCGGTGTGTAGCTTGACGGTTTTCAATCCGTACATGCGCGCAATCGGACCCGAGGAGACATCCACGAATTGAATACGGCCATAAGGCACGACGGTAAATCGGTGCCACAAACGCCCCTTGGTTATGAGTAGCTCGTCCTCGGTTTCTTGCCAGCCCATGAGCCTGATTTGAGAAGGAATAAGCCACAACACCCACAAAATCAGCGCCACAAGTACCCCAGCCCCGATATAAAAAGACCAGTGCAGAAAATACCCCGCGATACCGGCAGCAATGGCGAGAACCCCCAGCCAGGATAAATTGACGATATAACGAGCTTTAATCAGATTCCTGGATACCGGATTCATGCCATCGGGTACGACATCGCGTGAGTTCATAAAGATCCACCCTAATGGAAATCCCTACTACCCCCGCGACAGAAAAGTGCTCATCGTGGGGACGATCCGAAAGGCCTTGATTTCTTCTATCCTGGTCAAGCTCAGTCGGAAACAGCAAACAGTCATCCATGCCCAGAAACAATAGGTTTGAGCGCGCAGCGGACACTATAGACCCGCAGTTCGACTCTCCCGTCAAACGAAATCCATGTGAGTACTTGAAACACTACTCTCGCCGTAACGAAGTAACCACTGCACCCCAGCGTCGAAAGTAGAATCTTTTCGACGCCTTTTGGTGACTTTCCAACGAAAGGGAGAAAATTCAGTAACTACCAGGCAAGGTTGACCTACATCGGGGCTAATCTTTCTAAAGTTCAGCTGTGAGCCGGAACTTAGGGATAAATCTCAACGACTACCTTTAAGAAGTCCTCATTGGTTCTTCCTTTTGTATCGTCAAATGCAATCGATTTTCTGAGTTAATAAGTCTGTTCCTGTCAATCTTCGATGGAGAAGGAAGCGTACTGAACGTGGACGTCGTCGACATCGCACGGTGGCAATTCGGAATTACCACCGTCTATCACTTCATTTTTGTCCCACTGACCATTGGCTTAGCGCCGCTGGTCGCAATCATGCAAACGTTTTGGCAAGTCACCGGAAAAGACCACTGGTACCGAGCCACGAGATTTTTTGGCACGGTACTGCTCATCAACTTCGCGGTTGGTGTAGCTACTGGCATTGTGCAGGAGTTCCAGTTCGGTATGAACTGGTCAGAGTATTCACGTTTCGTCGGCGATGTTTTCGGCGGACCGCTGGCGCTGGAAGGGCTCATCGCGTTCTTCCTCGAGTCTGTGTTCCTAGGCCTATGGATTTTCGGATGGGGCAAGATTCCTGGGTGGCTGCACACTGCATCCATTTGGATCGTTGCTGTTGCAACGAATATCTCTGCCTATTTTATCATCGTGGCCAACTCATTTATGCAACACCCGGTGGGCGCTGAATATAACCCTGCAACTGGTCGTGTGGAGCTTACAGATTTTTGGGCTCTTCTCACTAATTCCACCGCGTTGGCTGCGTTCCCGCATGCTGTTGCCGGTGGTTTTTTAACAGCTGGAACTTTCGTCCTCGGAATTTCGGGTTGGTGGATTATTCGTGCGCACCGCCAGGCGAAGAAGGCTGAGGAGGAAATCGAGTCGAAGCATTCAATGCACAGGCCGGCGTTGTGGGTTGGTTGGTGGACCACGGTTGTCTCTTCCGTGGCACTGTTCATCACTGGCGATACACAGGCGAAGCTCATGTTCGTGCAGCAGCCGATGAAGATGGCGTCGGCGGAATCCTTGTGTGAAACCGCCACAGATCCAAACTTCTCCATTCTGACAATTGGTACGCACAACAACTGCGATACGGTAACCCACCTGATCGATGTTCCGTTTGTGCTTCCATTCTTGGCTGAAGGAAAGTTCACCGGGGTGACTTTGCAGGGTGTAAATCAGCTCCAAGCTGCTGCGGAGCAGGCTTATGGTCCTGGCAACTACTCCCCTAACTTGTTTGTCACCTACTGGTCATTCCGCGCAATGATCGGCCTAATGCTTGGTTCTTTGGCTATCGCTGCGATTGCGTGGCTGTTGCTGCGTAAGAAGCGCACACCAACTGGAAAGATTGCTCGTCTGTTCCAGATCGGCAGCCTCATTGCCATTCCATTCCCATTCTTGGCTAACTCTGCTGGTTGGATCTTCACCGAGATGGGCCGCCAGCCATGGGTGGTGCACCCGAATCCTGAATCTGCCGGCGATTCCCGAACAGAGATGATCCGGATGACTGTTGATATGGGTGTTTCTGATCATGCGCCGTGGCAAGTCTGGCTGACTCTCATTGGCTTCACGATTCTCTATCTCATTTTGTTCGTGGTGTGGGTGTGGCTGATTCGCCGCGCAGTTCTGATCGGGCCACCAGAGGAAGGCGCTCCATCCGTGGAGGCAAAGACTGGACCAGCAACTCCAATTGGTTCAGATACGCCCATGACACCGCTGCAATTTACCGCTGCCGCCCCAACCACACGTGAAAAGGAATAACCATGGATCTTAATACCTTTTGGTTTATTCTCATCGCATTTTTGTTTGGGGGGTACTTTCTCCTCGAAGGATTCGACTTCGGCGTCGGAATTTTGGCACCCATCATCGGCAAAGATCCCGCCGCTAAAAACACGATCATCCGCACCATCGGCCCTGTCTGGGACGGAAATGAAGTATGGCTGATTGTGGCCGGTGGCGCATTGTTTGCTGCATTCCCAGAGTGGTACGCAACCATGTTCTCAGGAATGTACCTGCCACTGTTTCTTGTACTCATATCCTTGATCATTCGCGTAGTCGGCCTAGAATGGCGCAAAAAGGTAGATGATCCCCGTTGGCAGAGATGGTCCGACCACGCCATCTCTATTGGTTCTTGGACTCCTCCGCTGATGTGGGGATTCATCTTCGCCAATATCCTCCGGGGCATGCCTATCAAGGAAGATCACACTATTGACGCTGCGTCTGCGCTATCGGGTATGTTCAATGCCTTCGCTATCCTAGGCGCGCTCGCCTTCACCGCACTGTTCGCGCTTCATGGTCTCGCGTTCATCCGACTGAAAACTGCTGGTCGGGTGCGCACCGATGCAGCGAAAGCAGCCCCCGTAGTAGCACTCCTTGCAGCAGTAACCGGCGGACCTTTCGTGTTGTGGGCTGCCATAGCCTACGGCCGTACCTGGTCCTGGATTCTGGCGGCGTTGATTATCGCAGCAGTTCTCGGTGGAGCTTTCGCGCTGATCAAAGACCGCGATGGCTTGAGCTTCCTGTCCACCTCGATCGCAGTTATTGGTGTGGTTGCGCTGCTGTTTAGTTCACTTTTTCCCAACGTCATGCCAACATCCCTGGCCAACGGCGTCAGCCTCGATATTTGGAACGCTTCTGCAAGCCACTACGCCCTGACCATTCTGACCTGGACCGCTGCTGTGCTCGCACCACTAGTTATCCTCTACCAAGGCTGGACCTACTGGGTGTTTCGCAAACGGCTTCACGCCGAGCCAGTGTCTGCTTAAAATTGGAAGCAGAATTGAGCACTACCAAATCCGACACTCCTGCTAAACGTCGCACCGGTCCCGTCGATCCGCGGCTTTTGCGCCTGTCTCCCGCTTCTCGCCATTGGGTAATGATCGCGGGTGTTCTCACCGCGTTAAAAACCCTCGCGACAGTGGCGATGGGACTGCTCATCGGCCAAATGGCAGCGGGCATCATTGAAGTTCCGGGAAGTTCATTGCCGCGCGCCAAACTCATCGCGCTGGTTATCACGGTTTGTGCCCGCGGAATTCTCGCATGGGCACAGGACCGGTTCGCACAGCGTGCGTCAAGCCAAGTGACCATCGAACTTCGAAGGAAAGCACTGCAACACTTGGCACAAAGCGATCCCCGCACCATCGATCAGGCATTATGGCGAACTCGCTTAACCTCTGGCCTTGATGGTTTGGGGCCATACCTCACCGGCTTTTTGCCAGCCCTAGCCGCCACCGTCATCGCCACCCCAGTGATGCTCACGGTAGTGGGGTGGCTGGATGTGGGGTCCATGATCATTGCGATCATCACCCTTCCATTGATTCCAATATTCATGTGGCTGGTAGGAACGCTCACCGCAGGACGCACAAAACAACGCCTGAGCGACCTTGCTGTTTTGGGAGATCAGCTGCTTGACCTTATCGCTGGCCTACCCACTTTGCGCGCGTTTCGACGCCACCAAGACATGGCCGCGCAGGTCACGCGACTATCTTCTCAACATGCGACCTCCACGTTGAGTGTACTGAAAATCGCGTTTCTCTCGAGCTTCGTGTTGGAATTTTTGGCCACACTATCGGTCGCGTTGGTGGCGGTTGGCATTGGCTTTCGCCTGCTCGCGAGTGATCTCACCCTCGTCATCGGCCTGACCGTGCTGATCATCATCCCGGAGGTCTATGCACCAATTCGCGAAGTCGGCACCCGCTTCCACGACGCCCAAGACGGCCTCGTTGCCACAGATGAGATCTTTAAATTACTCAGCACTTCTGCGCTTCTCGACGCGCCTACCCACGCACCCCGCAGCGTTGTAGGCGGGCTGGAGGTAAGCGTCGAAAAGCTCCGTGCCGATGGACGCGATGGGCCGCGGCCTGCTAATTTGTCGTTCACAGCCCAGCCTGGGCAGTTGACGGTGCTGTGGGGACCAAACGGTAGTGGTAAATCCACGGCACTGTTGGCAGTACTGGGTTTGGCAACAGAAGACGTCTCGGGAGAAATTTCCGTCAAAGATGCTTCTGGTCAGGAATTTCTAAAAAGCGCATTGTGGGAGCACTGCGCATATTTACCGCAGCGGCCGGTCTTTGATCCTGAAAGCGTCAGTGATTATGCGGAGCTGTCGCTTGGGCAGCGCCAACGACTTGCGCTGAAACGTGAGCTCGGGGCGAAGCTAGTTCTGTTGGATGAGCCGACCGCACACCTGGATCCAGACAATGCTGCGGTCATGATCCAGCAATTGCAGGAGGAAGCCCGCCGAGGCACCACAGTCCTGGCAGTATCGCATGATCCGTTGCTACGCGCGGCTGCCGATGAAGTGGTGGAGGTCAAATGAACACCTTAGTTAAACTTCGTTTCCGCGAGCTAATTCCCGCCGTTGTTGCAGGTAGCGTGACGATGATCGCCTCCATCACCCTGACGGTGGTGTCGGCCTGGCTGATCACCAAAGCTTGGGAAATGCCACCAGTGATGGATCTGACCGTGGCGGTCACCGCTGTGCGCGCCCTGGGCATTAGCCGTGCAGTATTCCGTTATATAGAGAGAATCGTTTCACATGACTTGGCGTTGAAGGCAGCCAGCCGAGCCCGTTCGAGTGCATATCAACGCCTGGCTTCGTCGCCAAACTCTGCGTTGACGATGCGCCGCGGCGAACTGCTTAGCCGCCTCGGTGCGGATATCGATTCGGTTGCCGATGTCATCGTCCGCGCCATCATCCCCGCCGGAGTTGCCCTGCTCACCGGAGTTTTCGCCATCATCTTCACCGCGATTCTCAGCCCCGCAACAGCACTTGTCCTGGCGATTGGATTGATTGCTGCTGCAATTATCCCTCCCCTGCTTGCTGCTCGCGGAGTTAAAACAGCCGAAGCCCGGCGCGCTGAATCCAGCGAAGCCTACTTGAGTTCCTTGGATCAGGTGCTGTCCAACCAGGCGGCGCTTCGTGTTCGTGGTGATATGCCTTTGGCTCTGTCCAAGGCGGATGTGGCTGCGCGTTCCTATTCTTCTTCACTGGAGGCAGGCGCGAAAGACACTGCCATTGGCGCAGCGAGTTCCCTGTGGATTCACGGTTTCACTGTCATTGGTGTGCTCATGGTTTCCGCGTCACTGTATACAGATGGAAGCCATTCACCGCAGTGGTTTGGTGTGTTGGTGCTGCTTTCACTCGCAGCTTTCGAGACTGTCTCTGTTCTCCCCGATGCTGCGATTGCTCGTACCCGCGCCGCAGATGCCACCAGGAGGCTTGCGGAAATCTCGGCGCTGCCAGAATCTGTGTCTCTTGAGCTTCGCACGGCCTCTGACCAGCCCGTATTACGCGCCGAGAATCTAGTTTATGGATGGGACAGCGACCTAGGCACGAGCAACCTGGATCTCACCTTTGGTTCACGACATGAAATCATCGCACCCTCTGGAACTGGCAAAACTACCTTGTTGCTCACACTTGCTGGACTGTTGACGCCTCGTAGTGGCCGGGTGCTTATCGACGATTCCGATCCTTCTGCGTTGAAAAACGCCGTGCTGTTCAGTCCAGAAGATGCCCACATTTTTGCCACCACCGTCCGGGATAACCTAGCGCTCGGAGCACCAGAAGCAACCGATGAAGAGATGGCCTCGATCCTGGAGCACGTTGGTTTGTCAGAATGGCTCGAAGGATTACCCGATGGTCTTGGTACCGTACTTGATTTAGGTGCCGGTAGTCTCTCTGGAGGTCAACGCCGCCGGCTTCTTCTTGCCCGCGTGTTATTGAGCGACGCACCAATTTTGCTTCTGGATGAACCCACCGAGCACCTTGATACCGAGGGCTCTTCTGAAATTCTGTCTATGCTGGTTTCCGACCATCTCCCAGGTAAGAGAGCTCAGCGAACTGTAGTGCTCGTGAGGCACGTAAGGTAATTTTCCCCGCTAGCTTCTTAAAAAGGGCGCGTCCGCTAGCGTGGGGTGTTCTGCTCGTTGTGTTATGTCCAGGGAGTTAACGCGGAAGTAAGCACCTTGGTAGCTCCACGGATTGAATTCGCCTCACTCGCTCACCGAACCCGAATCCGGCCGTTCCGCCAATATCGTGCTTGCCCACAACGCATAGTCTAAAGTTGCACAGCGTTTGTTCTGAGATTTGTATTCTTCAACCAAATCCCGAACTTCATCGGATTATCAATCAGCCATGGACGTTTAAACGAATGTTAAACTTATATACTGTGACTGTGGAGTCAGGGGTTTCATCCCACCTAAGCTGAGACATAAGTGATGGAAACCAGCTCGATAACTGTGGGTTCAATTGTTTAGTCCCTAGGGTGGCTAATCCTTCGCACACCTAATGGAAATCCCTACTACCCCGCGAAAGGAAACTGCCTATATCAAGCGCCTCTAGCTTGTCGGCGGTAACTGTCACCGCCCCATTCGCATTGGAAACAATCCCGCGAATCACCAATGCCTTCGCGGTGCGAGCAACCACTTTATTGCGCTTCCACAGCCCCGGGGTCACCATTACATTAATCAGCCCGGTTTCATCTTCGAGGCCGAAAAAGGTCACACCGCTCGCGGTCTGCGGGCGCTGCCGGTGCGTGACGATGCCCGCCACGCGAATCCGCGAGCCGTCCTCAGCAGTCTTGAGCTCCGCCGCGGTTAGCACACCCGGCGGGCGAATCAGCTGCATCGGTTGCAGATTATGCGTAACACCCGTCGAGGAAATATCGGTGGCAACCAGCTCCATCAGACTCATCCCGGGCAGAGCAGGAGCCTCAGTAATCGTTAGCCCCGGCAGCATGCCCTCACGTTCCGTTGCCGCCACACGCGCATTCCATAACGCTTGCCGGCGACTTAGCCCAAAGCAATCCAACGCGCCCGCTTTTGCCAGTGCCTCCAAATTCGCCGTGTTCAAATCAGCCCGGCGCGCTAAATCCGCCATGTCCTTATACGGCGCATTCTCTTCAATACGGTCAGTGACTTTGCTCAGTCCTTGCACAAGGTTGAGTCCCACACGAATGGCAAAAGCACCATCTGAGTGCGCTTCGAGGCGGGCCTCGGTGCCAGAGGCGTTGACATCGACAGGCAAAATGCGCACCCCATGCCGACGGGCATCCTGGATAAGCGACTGCGGCGAGTAAAACCCCATGGGCTGCGCGCGCAGCAAACCGACGCAGAACTCCGCCGGGTAATAGTGCTTAAACCACGCCGAGAAATACACCAACGATGCAAAAGACTGCGCATGCGATTCCGGGAAACCATAGGCGGCAAAGGCCACAATCTTATTCCACAAGGTCAAGGCAACCTCGCCCTCAATCTTGTTGGTCTCCCACAGGCCAGTAAAGAAACGCTGGCGCAGCGCCTCCATGCGCTCCGGGGAGCGTTTAGAACCCATCGCGCGGCGTAGCTCGTCGGCTTCTGCTCCGGTGAACCCGGCGGCATCGACAGCAATCTGCATCAGTTGTTCCTGAAACAGCGGAATACCTAAGGTCTTACCCAAGGACTTCTCCAACACCGGATGGTCATAGACCACCTCTTCTTCCCCATTGCGCCGGCGCAGATACGGGTGCACCGAACCACCCTGGATGGGGCCGGGGCGAATCAAGGCGACTTCCACCACCAGGTCGAAAAAGCGCCGGGGCTTCAACCGCGGCAGGGTGGAAAGCTGCGCGCGGGATTCCACCTGAAATACACCCACCGCATCCGCACGCGACAACATCGCGTAGACCTCCGGATCCGCCAGGTCTAGCTCCCACAAATTGATGGTTGTACCGCGGGTTTCTTTCACCAAATCCACCATGTGGTGAATGGCTTCCAACATGCCCAAACCCAGCAGGTCAAACTTCACCAACCCGGCCGCAGCGCAATCATCTTTATCCCACTGCAACACCGACCGGTCCTCCATGCGCGCCCACTCCATGGGCACCACATCCGCGATCGGGCGATCACACAACACCATGCCGCCGGAATGAATACCCAAATGCCGCGGTTGCCCACGAAACTGCTCCGCCAGGTTCAACACATCCTCCGGGGCATCCGCAATGCCTTTCGACCACGCATCACCGGCACCCTGCGGATAGCCCAATGCACGGGCAGCGTCACGCAACGCACCCTTGCGCCGGTAGGTAATCACATTGGCAACCTGCGCTGCCCTATCGCGACCATAAAACTCATACACATACTGAATGACTTCCTCGCGCCGACCGGACTCAATATCCACGTCAATATCCGGCGGACCATCCCGGTCCGGTGAGAGAAAACGCTCAAACAACAACTGCGCCGAAATCGGCTCCGCATTCGTAATACCCAACACAAAACACACCACGGAATTCGCAGCCGAACCACGGCCCTGACACAAAATACTGCTGCGGGCACAAAAATCCACAATGTCCGTGACAATCAAGAAATATCCCGGAAACCCCAGCTTCTCAATCACCGCCAGCTCATGCACAATCTGCTTCTGAGCTTTCTCCCACGCCTTCGGGTGCGCGCGGTAACGCTGCGGGGCGCGCCGGGCGACCATCTCCCGCAGCCAGCTCATCTCATCAAAACCTTCTGGCACATCGCAGTACGGCAGGTTCGGGGCCAGCGCGTCCCAGGTAAACGCGCACTGGCGCGCAAGCTCAACCGTGTAGGCGATTTCTTCCGCGCGGTCTGGCAACAGCGTGAGCATCTGCTGCCCGGAGCGCAGCCACTGCGCGCCCATCGGATGCTGCGCAGGTTCCGCGATTTCCAATGATTCCCGCCGGGACAAAGCGTGTTTGGCCGCAGCCAGCCGCGCATCAGTGCGGGTCGCCGCCGCAGGCAACGCCGTGGCAATCGCGCACAGACCCCAACGCGCGCGCATGTCATCTAGTACCTCGTGGTGGTCAGTATCTTCCGGGGACAATGTCGCCGCGTATTCCAGCACTACATTCGCTGCGCCGAAATCTGCCACCAGCCCATCAATCTCATGCGCCCATTCGAAACCGGCGATGATCACACATTCTTCGCCCAGGCGTTCGGCAACCTCAGCGCGCGGCGGATAGCGGACTTCATCCTTTTCTTTCGTCACCATGCGGGCATCCGCCACCAGCCGGGACAGCCGCCGATACCCCTCCGGTCCGCGCGCGAGCGCCACCAGGCCCGGCCCGATGGACAGCTGCACGCCATAGACCGTGGGCAACTCTTGCAATGCGGCTGCCTCAGCGAACTTCATCAGCCCATAAAAGCCATCCTTATCCACCACCGCCAAGGCTTCCAACCCCAGTTCAACAGCTCTTTCCACCAACTCTTCTGGCTCAGATGCACCGTTGAGAAAAGAGAAGCAGGAGGTAGCGTGCAGTTCCGCAAAAGCCACCAGGGGCGTAGCCCGCGCGCGCTCCCGCCGGGTCTCATCTACTTTCTCCGGGGCGTCATAGACAGGCACAGGCGTAGGACTTGGCCGGCCGGAGAGAATCCTTTCAATCCGGGACCATGACAGCTGACTTCCGCCATTGAACCTCATGGATAAAATGCTACACTCTATGCGCAAGTTTGTTCTAATTAATCTGGAGGATGGAACATCGGCAAGCAACCGCTAGCAAAAATCCCTGAGAAACAGTGCGGTCTATTAATATTCAAAGCCGGAAAAATTGCCATATAAGCAGGTAACAGGCAGGGAAAACACCTTCACAACACGCGGTGAATAAAACTCTGAATAGACAAAGCGGTACGGCAGTTGTTACTTTCTACCCAGCAATAAACAAATAATTCCCTTCAATCACACACTCCCTTTAGAGAAAGACGTCTATAACATGCAGATTCGTCGCGTACTTGCTGCCACCTCGGCCGCTGTCATCGCTGCAACCGGCCTGGTTGCTTGCTCCTCTGCTTCCGAAGACACCGCTTCCGGTGACGCCGAGTCCGCAGAGCAAGACGGCCCAATCCGCGTTGGCACCACCGACGCAGCTAAGAAGGCTTGGGCAGCATTTGAGGAAGCAGCTGAGGCTGAAGGTATCGACATCGAAATCGAGAACTTCGCTGCCTACTCCACCCCTAACCAGGCACTGGAGCAGGGCCAGCTGGACACCAACAACTTCCAGCACCTGAAGTTCCTGGCTAAGTACAACGTGGGCAATGACTCCGACCTGACCCCAATCGTGGCAACGGAAATCATTCCTTTGGCACTGTTCTGGAAGGACCACGACTCCCTCGACGGCATTGAGGGCGAATCCATCGCTATCCCGAATGACCCATCCAACCAGGGTCGCGCCATCAACGTTCTGGTCCAGGCTGACCTGCTCACCTTGAAGGAAGAGGGTCTGGTGACCCCAACCCCGGCAGACATTGATACTGAGGCTTCCAAGGTTGAGGTCACCCCGGTTGATGCAGCGCAGACCCCATCCGCTTACGGCGAGGGCACCCCAGCTATCATCAACAACTCCTTCCTTGACCGCGCAGGAATCGATCCAAACCTGGCCGTATTCCAGGATGATCCAAACTCGCCAGAGGCTGAGCCTTACATCAACGCTTTCGTTGTTCGCGCTGAAGACGCTGACAATGAAACCATCAAGCAGCTGGCCGAGCTGTGGCACACCCCAGAAGTCCAGGCTGCTGTCGATGAAGATGCCAAGGGCACTTCCGTTCAGGTAGAGCGCACTCAGGAAGAGCTGCAAGAAATCTTGGACCGCCTCGAAGAAGCAGAGCGCAACAGCTAAGCTTTAAACTGAAGAAATCGTTACCCCGCCGGCGAAACACGCTTGGCGGGGTTTCCAACTGAAATGAGTAAAGCCATGAATACTGTTGGAACGCGGGTTGAGTTCCGCAATCTCACCAAGGTTTTCAAACAGAAAAAAGCTGAGATTAAAGCACTCGACAATGTTTCGCTGACCGTTGAGGCAGGCGAAATCATGGGCATTATCGGCTATTCCGGTGCCGGTAAGTCCACGTTGGTGCGCATGATCAACGGCCTCGACCAGCCGACTTCTGGCAGCGTGCTGCTGGATGGCACCGATATTGCGAAGATGCCGGAGTCCAAGCTGCGCGGCATCCGTAAAGATATCGGCATGATCTTCCAGCAGTTCAACCTGTTTACCTCGCGTACGGCGGCGGGCAATATTGAGTACCCGCTGAAGCTGCAGGGTATGGCCAAGGCTGAGCGCAAGAAGCGGGTGGCTGAGTTGTTGGACTTCGTTGGTCTGGCGGACCGCGGCGGCAACTATCCGGAGCAGCTTTCAGGTGGTCAAAAGCAGCGCGTGGGTATTGCCCGTGCGTTGGCGACCAACCCGACGCTATTGCTTGCCGATGAAGCCACCTCCGCCCTTGACCCCTCCACCACCAAGGAGGTACTCGAGCTTCTGCGTGAAGTCAACAAGGAATTCGGCATCACCATCGTGGTGATTACTCACGAGATGGAAGTTGTTCGCTCTATCGCTGACAAGGTTGCGGTGATGGAAAACGGTGTCGTCGTGGAACAGGGCTCTATCTATGAGGTCTTCTCCAATCCGCAGACTTCCGTGGCGCAAAGTTTCGTGGCTACCTCGCTGCGTAATACTCCTGACCAGGTCGAAGCCGATGACTTGCTGGCTTATGATGGCCGCCTGTTCACCATCGAGCTGGCTGAGGATTCAGGTTTCTTCGGCGCTGCTGCCGATGCCCGCAATGCTGGCGTCAACATCTCCATCGTGCACGGTGGCGTCACCACGTTGCAGAAGCATTCCTTTGGCAAGATGACTGTTCGTCTCAACGGCTCTGATGCTGCCATCCAGCAGTTCTACGACACTTTGAACGCCACCACCGATATTCAGGAGATCACCCGATGAACATCAACTATCTGGCAGAAGCAGACTGGGATCGCCTGGGCAGCACGCTAACCACCGCCATCCAAGACACCCTCATCATGGTCATTGTCACCATGCTGGTGGCAGGCGTCTTGGGTCTTGCGATTGGTATTTTGCTCTACACCACGCGCCCTTCGGGCATTTTGAAAAACCGCGTGGTCTACACCGTGCTGAACGTGCTGGTGAACTTTGTTCGACCGATTCCGTTCATCATTTTGCTGGCGTTCGTCCAGCCAGTCACTGTGGCCGTGATGGGCACTTCCATCGGCCGTAACCCGGCGACCTTCGTCATGGCTATCGCCGCGACCTTCGCGGTTGCTCGTATTGTTGAGCAGAACTTGGTCGCCATTGACCCGGGCGTGATTGAAGCAGCTCGCGCGATGGGCGCTGGCCCGTGGAAGATCATCACCACCGTCATCATCCCTGAGGCTCTTGGACCGCTGGTCCTGGGCTACACCTTCTTGTTCATTGGTGTGGTCGATATGTCCGCGATGGCCGGCTATGTCGGCGGCGGCGGCCTCGGTGACTTCGCGATTGTCTACGGCTACCGCGCCTTCGAATGGGAAGTCACCCTGGTGGCAACCCTCATCATCATTGTCCTGGTCCAGGCAGCGCAGTTCTTCGGCAACTGGCTGTCCGCCAAGATCATGCGTCGATAACTCGCTGCACTCGTTATCGACGGCTATTCGTCCTTAACGTTCCCGCTTTAACGTGGCTGCGCGGCTTTTAAGCGCGCAGCCACCCAGACTGAGGAGGTCTTTGGTTTGTCTCCACACGAGGAGATAGCACTAGGGACTTCCTTTTTCTTTAGCTCCACCGCCCACACGCGGCCATCGGTATGCGTGACTTCCACGGGCTGGTTGGATTTGCCCTTCGGGTCTTCATCAATGGCGGTGAGGGTGCCGTAGTGAAGGGTCTCGCGGGCATCGATAAGCTGCTGCGCTACCGCAAGCTCTGCGACCTGTGCCCTGCCGGACAACAAACCATTGCCGCGGTTGCCGGGGAAGAAATACTCGCCCTTGATGGCTGCCTCCACCAGCTGCTTGCCTGCCTCAGCATTCAAACGGCCGAAGGAATACGCCCACGGCATGAGCAAACTAACCGCCGCGAATCGGTGGCCTTTCATGTGCGAGGCCTCCCACACCAAAGACTCGCCAAAGTGCTCATGCAGCTGCGCGGCCAGCGGGCGGCCTTTCACAGCGCAGCACACATCGCGTTTGCCGTGGGTGCATACCAGCAGCAGTGGCTTATCGATGCTCTCTCCGCCATTTCTCCCCGGCCCCGACAAGTCCAGATCGAGAATGTCTTCTGGCCCCGACAACTTCACCAGCTCCATCGTGGCCTGTTCTGCCCACACCAGATAGCAGCGGTGGAACTTGCCCACATCCCGGCCCTCGCGGCCCGGACGCCGAATTAATTGCAGACCAGTGCCCTTGCCAGATTTCTTCAACTTCGACTTCAACTGGGATGTAAGCTCTTTGGAAAAAGTCTTGCCGTCGAGCACATCACGGGACCAACCTGCAGGCCATTCAAACAAAACATAAGCTCTGCCTTGCTTCGCACTGCCTGGAAGCGGCTCAACGTGAATATCAGAACAGACCGTCATGAGCCTTACTTTACCCAGCGGGATTCAGAATGTAGAGAATATGTACGCCCACAAGTTCGCAATCCTTTGCAATTGCTATTATCGTACTTCTCATGAATAAATCCCTCCGTGCCGTGCCGGCGTTGCTGATCACAACTTCGCTGGCTCTTAGTGCCTGCGGCGCGGAGAACCCAGACCAAGTCACCATGGCTGCCTCTACGAAAGCTGGCATCACTCCGCTAGGAGAAGCCAGTCCCGCAATGAAGACGCTGCGCCCCACCAAACCTTCGCAGCTGCTTGTCACCAATGTCCGTTTGGGCATTCATGACAGCTTTGAGCGCGTGGTCTTTGACCTTGAGGGCGAAGGCGACCCGGGCTGGTTTGTGGACTACACCGATAAGCCAATGCAGCAGGGTTCTGGCAACCTGGTCCAGCACAGTGGCCGCATTGCGCTCAACGTCAATATTGATGGCACCGTGTACCCACATGAGCTCAACCATGAAGACCCTGAAATTCAAACTGTCCAGGGCCAAGGCGGGTTCGTTTCTGAGGTTGTCAACGCCGGTACTTATGAGGGCCGCTCCCAGTTCTTCATCGGCATTGATGAAGCACGCCCCTACTCCGTGCAGGTGCTAGAAGACCCCAAGCGCGTGGTCATCGACATCATTCGCTAACTATAGGTCGCTTCCACGCGCCACTGCCCGGCCACCCACTGCAATAACCACGCTCTTTCATAGGATTCGTTGTCGGCCTTGCCCACCAGCTGCAGCCGCGCCACGCGCCGCGGCTTATCGGGGTCTTCCGCATGCGCGGGCTGCCACCACAACGTATCCACAGGCCACGGTCCTGCCCATCCCACAACCATGTAGCGGTGTTTGCCCCACCCCACGGCATAAGGCACCGATGACAGCACTGCCTCGGCGGTGACCTGTACGTCTTTCGCCGTGGCATCGATAAGCCGAATGCGCGCGGCTGGGTGCTGCGGCCCACCGTCCCGGCGCGCTGGCAACGGCGCAGGGATTCTTCCGGGCCATGAACCTTCCTGTGTCTTCGGGATGTCATCGCCGTAGGGGACAAAGTCCACCCGTTCTGCCACCCCGCGGCCGCCAGCCGCCCAGGGCTGCAGGACTTTGTCCGTGCCCAGGGTCGATTGCACACGCGCGATAGCCCTTTTGACGTGCTCATCTGAGCTTCCACTGCCCCACAGCTGGCCGATGAAATCCGGCTGACCAACTTCCAGCGGCTCCAGCGACAGCTCGATGATGCCAGCGCCCTCTGACTCCGCGTCATCCGCAAGATGCCCATCTGCCGTGCCGGAATCCGCCGCCCGCACCGCAGTCAGCCAGCCGTCCAACTGCCAGCGCACACGGTCTGCCGTGGCGTCTTCGCTCAGTGCTTCCCGCGTGCGCCACACCCGCTCCAGTGCCTGTCCACGGTTGAACTCCGCGCGGATTTTCAACCGCAGGCACACCACGCCTGCGGCGGCGAGCTTTTCATGTAACTTCGCCGCCAACTGGCGTGCGGCAAACGCCGCTGAGTCCACGCGCGCAATCGGGTCAGCAGGGATGACCGCCACCGACAGGTCACTGCGCGCTTCCTCCGGCGCGACTCTCCTATCCGCCCGCGTGGTCACGATGTCATGCACGCGCGCACCCGGTGGGCCGAAACGGTTCACAACCTGGCGCAGCGGCAACTTCGCTACATCGCCCAAGCGCCGCAGCCCCAGCTGCTGGAACTGCTGCACCAACTCAGACGGGACTCCCAGCGCGGTTTCAGCCGATAGGACGGACACCGGCTGCACCGCTAAGAAGTCTTTCGATGCACCCCGCGCCACCACATGCCCCGCCTCCTGGTCGCGCGCTGCGATGATCGCCGTGGCAATCTCATCCGCCACGCCCGCGGTGGAGTCCACGCCCCTGCGCGCCACCGAATCAATGAGCATCTCCACCGCACTTTCCCCATGAAAGCGCGACGCGGCACCCGCATCCACGATGACCAGCCCCGGCCGCAGCACCTCCACCGAGGACGCCACGTCATCCAAAGAAGTAGCAATCGCAGTAAAGAGTGCACCATCCCGGTCCTCATTGGCTTCCACCACCGTGGCCTCACTGCAGATAGCTTGAGCCTGCCGCAGCCGCATGCCGCGCTTGACGCCCGCTGCACGCGCTGCCCTATTGCACACCTCCACGTGGTGATTGCGCACCAAAATTATGGGACCTGTCAGCGAGGAGTCTTCAATCTGTGCGGCCTGGATAGGCCAGTCCGGAAACCACAGCGCCGCAATACGAGGTTGCCCGGCACTCATACTGCCCTCAACTTCGGACGCGGATTCTTCGAAGGCTGGCCGCAGGTGATTGTGGTGGACTTCGGCCGCATGCCTTTAGCTTCTGTTCGCACCGCAATATCCACACCCCGGATTCGTCCTGTGCCGCGGCCAATCCCGTGATAGCGCACCACATTCGCATCCATGCTCAACACGGTTCCCGGCAGCCGTGCACCCACGGTCACCAATGCTGCCTGCCCGCCGCGCACCCGGGCCAGAATGGGCCGTGCCCGCGCGGGGCTTAGCTCCACCGGTGGGCCATGGTGAAAGACCACGTCCATTCCCTCCACCAACACACCGGTGATGCTCCAGGGATCAGCGCCCGGGTCAGGCACCGCAACCACCCGCGACAAATCCCCTTGTTCGACAACCTGTGCGAGCAACAACTCTGGCCATCCAACTACCGCAACGTGCCCGCCTGCCGATGTCACATGCGAAATAATCTCCACCGCAAGCGCCGGCGAATTAGACAAAGACATCACTTGCCGGCGCGGTAGACCTCCGCCAGGCAGCACAGAAGCCAGCTCCGAAGGTACATCAACGACGCCTTCATCAGGGGTTACTTCAACTTCCGGCGCTTGTTCCGATCCAAGTGCGGCCATGCGGGAGCGCAGCGCGGCAACACGCTCACTCCGGTTCAGGCCTTCTAAGTCAACGGCGGCAGATCCTTCAATCCCGCCGTGACGAACACTTGTTTGATTCACGGATACAGTATGCAACCCACAACGGACGCATTGCAACTGTATGTTCGAAAACGCTGGTAGGCTAATCGAACACATTTCGACACTACCGAAAGCGGCTTAAAACCTCACAAGCCTAGCCTATGGCTGCCCATCGCTTTCGCAATAAGAGCAGATCACAGGCCTATTTAAAAGCAAAACATGCTCTCAGCTTGGGATTAATCCAAGTCCCTATCCGCCGCCCAACGCGTGAGCTGATACCAGTTCGACTGCTACGTCTTGCGCAAGATGTTCGATACATGCGTTTCCACCGCTCAACTCTCGGAACAGGTCGTCGATGACACGATCGGTATGTTTACTTCCTTCCCGCATCAACGGAAGCTTAAGCGTCCACAAACAGAGATCGGGCTCTATACCCAAAATGCCCAAAGGATACCCCCCGCATCATTCGCCGCCCAGCAGTAACAATCCGCTAGTTCCAATCCGCCACCCGCGCAAGAAAAGAACTGGTAGATAATATTTTAGACTTATGCGCCAAACCGCCAGAGAGTCCCCAGCCCACCTCAGCCCAAGCCGCATAGTACCCCCGATGAGACGAGAACGTAATTCTTAGAAACAGGCTGCAGTTACGTTTAAAACGTCCAAATCGTACATACACTTCAAGGATGAAATCGTGTCGACAAAATTCAAACTCACAAGGAAATTACTCACCCCCCTGGCATCCACTGCACTTGCACTGAGTCTACTAACCCATGTCCCCACTGCAAGCGCAACAGAAATCGACGATCTCAAGCTAGAAGAGATAATCGACAGCAATACCGATTCTGCTACGAACATCATCGAAGAAGAATGGATCAGTCATGACGGGACTATCGAATTCGACTCGATTTCCAATTCAACAGGTCCTGAACTGAGAAATGCTCAGGCCCCCCTACAAAACGAGGAAATCACTACAAAGGTAATTGAACGTGAGGACGGCTACCAACTAGTCACGGTGAGTGAAGGCGCCGAAGCGCTCGACCTCTCTTTTGAATTCGCTGATTCTTTCTTAGAAGAGCTGCCCAGTGGCCACATCTTGGTCCGCCCCTCAGAAGGAGAAGAGCCTACTGCGTATATCGATCCTGCATGGGCACAAGACGCCGACGGCAATCATATCGATACGCGTTTTTCTATTGAAGGCGATACCCTAGTCCAACATATCGCTCCAAGTCCAGTTGGGACACATGTCGTTTCAGATCCCTATATCCGAGATGTTCGTAAGAACGGTCGCAAAATCGGTCAAGAACTTGTATTCACTCGAGACGAAACAAGTATTATTTCTCTTAGTGGGCTGCCGGCGTGTATCAGACTCGCAGCGAAAGGCGGCCCTGTATCTACAGCAATCGGAACCATCGGCTGTGGAGGTGCGCTGCTAATCGCCAGCCATGCAAACAACACCGGACGATGCCTCACACTTCGGGCAATAGGTTCCCCTTATGCGCCGAATTTGATTTTCCCTTACGCAACTAGCTGCTGACGCTATACAGAAGCTAACTGCGTTAGTACAACTTCACATTAAAGAGCGGAGCAAACCTGTGACCACCACGCTACTGGCAGTGATAGTGGGATATGCGACAGTATCCTTTGTACTGCTTCGGACAAACCCGAAAGTCGGAAGAATAGCTACATATTCCCTATATGTATCGCTTATTCTCACTACAGCAATAGTCATTAATGAGCTAACCCTCCAAGCTGATTCAGTCCTCATCATTGTTCAGCCCATGATCATCGCACTGCTACTCATAACCGCAGTAGCCATTTTGAGACAACCAGGAGTTCAAGAGAAACCCTCACCCGGCATTCAAGAAGACAGAAGTTAAGCATTCCGCCGGAAGTAGTAACACTGGATTAATCCAAGTCCCTATCCGCCGCCCAGCGCGTGAGCTGATAACGGTTCGACTGCTGCGTCTTGCGCAAGATGTTCGATGCATGCGTTTCCACCGTCTTGATTGAAATAAACAGCTCTTGGCCGATTTCACGGTAGGTATAGCCACGCGCCAAAAGCCGCAGCACTTCCAATTCACGGCGCGTTAACGCGTCCACGACGGGGTCTGAAATTGGTTCCGGTTCAGAGTCCGGCCCACCCACTGGGTCTGGTGCTGGCTCACCTGAAGCAAAGGCATCGAGGACAAAACCTGCCAGCCGTGGTGAGAAATAAGCATCGCCGCTATGGACCCGCTCAATAGCCTCAGCGAGTTCCACACCACCAATATTCTTGGTGACGTATCCGCGCGCGCCGGCACGAATCAACGCGATAACGTCCTCCGCCGCATCTGAGACTGACAACGCGAGAAACTTCGGGCCATCATCCCCGGGATGTGCCTTGGTGATGCTACTAAGCACCGCCAGTCCCCCACCATCTGGCATGTGCACGTCCAACAGCACCACGTCTGGGTTAGTTTCTGTGATTCCACTGGTTGCCTCAGCAACCGTGCCGGCATCCCCCACGATAGAAATACCTTCAGCGCTGCTGAGCTCAGCACGGACACCCGCACGGAATACGGAATGGTCATCAACCAGAAAGACGTTCACCATGTTCACAAGGCTACACGGCTACATCCGGTTGAGCCTTGCCAACTACGGTTTCCAGTTCTTTCCAAAATAGATAACCGACAATGCCCCGACAAACAGCGGAACGCACGCCATCACCACAGAGCGCCATTCGAGTACCCCAGCAAAACGAAATACCACTAGAACCACAGTGCAAAAGGCGAGAAACGCAAGGACTGTCTTTTGACTGCGAGACATCAACACTTCACCCTTTGAGAAATAAACTTCATGAGAGTTCAGGCTAGCCCGCCCCCCTTTTTAAGGTCAAGGGATTGGGAAGAACTCGGAACGTTCGTGCACACCGAATGAGGGGCATCCGCTCCAGCGTGAATGTTTAGCTCGCGATGATGAGCATTACTTCGGCGCCTTCGCCGGGAGCGGATTTAATCTTGGCGCTGCCGCGGATACACACAATGCGCTCCACAATGGAGTCACAGATACCATGACGATCTTCTGGAATGGCATCAAAGTCAAAGCCATCGCTGCGGTCGCGGACAAAGATAGACAGCTCACCGGCAGGGTGCTCCGCATAGACGTCCACGGAATCCACACGCGCATGCTTACCAGCATTGACCATGGCTTCGCGCGCAGCCATGACGGTCAGCTTGGTGTCTTCGGTGAGCGCAATATCCTCGCCCACGGTGACGGGACGAATGGTTATGCCAAAAGATCTTCGACTACACCACAGACATAACCGCAAACCTATTATCCCACAGAAGCAATTCATCCTAAATTCCCGGTCCGATTACTGCCACAACGCTGAGCGAATACAGCAAACAAGTTTAACCCCATAAATGGGTATCACCTTCAATAGTCATTTCCCTTCCGGAGAAACTGTGGCATACTCGCTCGAAATCAATTCCAATCGGGAGGAGTGAAAATGAAGGGACATACCCTCAAAAGACCAATATATTGATTGCGGCAATCATATGGATTTTCAGCATTCCAGTTGCTTCGACACACCCCACATCTACAACTCATTCAGTTACGAAAAACGAAGCAGACAGGGAAAACCAAAACTTGACCCCTTATGGGTCATGCGGCGATGTCCTTCAAGCAAATACAACCGGTGGAAGCGCAAGCTGGACACTCTCATGTCATCCAGGACAAGTGCATGTTCAGGGGACGGTCAAAGATACACTTCCAGACAATCGCTGTGCTCGAATAACTGCCAATTTTGCCGATGGCACGTCCTACACCACAAGCACTTGTGGTTTCCGCTCATCCAAATCTTTTTCTTGGAGCGGACCTGGATCTATCGCTGATGTCTATTTGTCTGTCGGATAGGGAAATGATGAAAAAGCGATTTGCAGCATTAATTACAAGCGTCGGAATCTTATTTTCAGGTTCCATAACGGCCGCCCACGCCAGTGATATCCGTCCAGTTGCCAATGGATATTCGGAAGTATTCCCACTCGCCTCAGCTCCGTGTACTGTCTATTCATATTCGTGGCATGCGAAACAAGAAATGGCAGCAGACAGTATCACGGAACCCACCGTACAAGACGTGGTCTATTCAACATGCAATACGGCCACACGGCAAGCTAACGGAACATGGAAATACAATGGCCGCACCATAGTTGTAATCATGAATACCAACCACAATGTCGTAACTGTTTGGCGAAAGTAATGAAACGAACAATAACGCTCAATGTCGAGCAATGGAACGACGCTGGAGAGTTAACAGTCCTAAGTTTTCTAGATGAGATTGGCAATCCACTGGCCACGGGCCCAACTCGAGGTATTGAAGCCATTGATCCGATCAGCGGGGATACTTTGGCAGTGCTGAAACTCAATAGTGACGGTAGAATCACTTCGATTGAAATTCTACAATCATCGAGTCTCCTACCAGGACTGATTACAGAGGATGATGAGCACAAGTAGTTCCGGGCCAAGCAAAGAAAACGCTTCTACCTTAGTCTGTACCCTCCCACTAAGCTCCTTTTTAGTCGGCATGTGCGATGTCTAGCTCGCGATGGTCAATGTAACTTCGGTGCCTTCGCCGGGAGCAGATTTAATCTTGGCGCTGCCGCCGATACGGGACATGCGCTCCACAATGGAGTCACGGATACCGTGGCGGTCTTCTGGAATAGCATCCGAGTCAAAGCCATCACCGCGGTCACGGACGAAAATGGATAGCTCGCCGGCAAGATGCTCCGCGTAAACGTCTACGGAATCCACGCGTGCGTGTTTGCCGGCATTAACCATGGCCTCACGCGCAGCCATCACGGTCAGCTTTGTAGCTTCGGTTAACGGAATATCCTCACCCACGGTGACGGGACGGATAGAAATACCAAACATATCTTCAACTTCACCACACGCACTATCAAGCGCAGCGAAAACAGATTGCGAGGTCTTTTCTTCCGAACCAAACAGCCAACTACGTAACTCGCGTTCTTGGCCGCGGGCAAGGCGCGCGACTTCTTGGGGGTCATCGGCACGTTTTTGTATCAGCGCAAGGGTCTGCAGGACTGAGTCATGAAGACGTGATGCAATCTCCGCGCGCTCGTCAGAGGCTGCTTTCGCCGCTTGCTGTTCCGTTAACTGGTTCCACATCCGAATACCAAGTGGAACCACCAGCGCGCCAATACCACCCAAAGTCAGCACGACCGCCAAAAGTGCGGCACCGAAAGAGTCATTGCCTTGCCAGCTCAAGCTCATAAAGAGCACTCCAGCAAGCACTAAAATGGCACCGGAGACCACGCTAATGATGCCAGTCGTGCCGCTGAGTCCACGGTCATATGCGCGCCAGGCGAGCACTGCACCGATAGCCACAATAATCATCGGCAGCAGCGCAACCAACGATAGCCCCGCGCCGAGGGTGGCAAAAAGAATCGGCGCCACAATGGCAAAAGCAATAATGGCGATATTCGTGCCACGCGGCAACTTACCAGCAAAGCGTTCACTGAACTTGCCGATGACCGGTTGCACGTCTCTAGGCTTGGTCAACATCCACAAGGACGCATACACAAAAAGCCCCACACCGGATGCCAAAGACCCCACGGCGAATACCAAGCGGACAAGCAGTACGTCCACGTTGAGGTGCGCTGATACGCCTGAAGCTACGCCAGCGACCACGCTGCCGTTAGAAGCACGGCTTAGGCGTGGATACGGCGCTGGCCGTTCAGCGGTTGAATAAGGCGCAGGTGTGGTCATGGCATCAATTGTGGCATGGACATAAGCCTCTGAGGTATCGGGGAGAACCCTGAACCTTAAATATCAGGGCAGTCCCCGATAGTTATTTGTGCTCGTAGCTTTGATAATTAAGACATGACTTCCTACGAACCCTCCCCATACGGCCCGAGTTCTCGCCCATCCGGCAAGAACGACAATGGTGCCAACAGCGGAGCATCCTCCCACTCAAATCCGTACAAGAAACCATCCAGTCTCTCCGATAACGCGAATGCAGATACCCCCGGCAAGAAGCCGCAGTCTGACTTCGTAAAGGACATGTCCAACGCCTTTACCGAAGCTAAAGAAAGCATCACTTCGGCGTTCAATGAGATACGTTCGGAAACCACCGGCAAGACCAACAGCACCCACAACCAGGAATTCGCTTACCAGCAATACGAAGGTAAGCAGCACGATGACGATTCCCAGACCAGCTTCGATGATGTAAAGAAGCAATTTAAGGAAATGTGGGCATCCCGCCCAGTGCGCTTGCCAGCTGACCAAGGTGGCGGCGGCAAAATTGCCGGCGTTGCTGAGGGCATTGCTGTTCGCTACCAGATAGACCCAGTTCTGGTCCGCACCGTATTTGTTGTGACTGCATTCTGCTGGGGCGGTTCCATCGCCCTGTATTTGCTGGCGTGGATGATTATGCCACGATATTCCAAGGCCACCTCGCCCATCGAAGATGCCTTCGGGTCTAATAAAGACCTGCCACGTGATTCGAAAGGCAAGTCCACCTCGGAGAAGTCCTTGGGTACGACGCTGGCGGTCATCTTTGCTATCGGTTTCATCATCCCGCTCATCTTCTCTTCCAGCTCCATAACCATGCTGCTGCCAATCATCGCTGGTATCGGCGGCTGGTACTTGCTGCACAAGCGTCGCCCGGACGCACCAGCAGGCCTGCTTGCTACCCCGCAGCAGCGCACCGAGCCACCGCGCGATGAGCACATCGACTTGTCGATGTTCGAGCCTGTCGATGGCTACCCCTTCCCCGACGGCCGCACGACCCCACCAGCCTGGGACCCACTCGGAGCGGCACCTGATACCTGGCACCTGCCCGACCCAGAGCCAGTACAGGAGCCACAGCCAAAGAAGAAGCGCCGCTGGGGTCGCGTGCTCGGCATTACCGCCGCTGTTATCGCGGTATGGAGTCTGATTATCGGCGGCATCCTCCTCGCCTTCGGCTTTGCAGCTAATAGCCCAAGCTGGACTTCCTCAGACTGGGGAGCACGCTCTTATACTCCCGCAAATGAAGCAGCCGTCACGGATGTTTACGATGTTGGAATCGGTGCTTTCTCCCTCGATCTCTCACAAACTGAAGGCCTAGATGACATGACCGAAGACCGCACCGTGACCATCGATGGCGGTATCGGTGCAATCAACCTGGACCTGCCAGAAAATACTCCGGTCAATGTGACATGTGATTCCGGAATTGGTCATAGCAACTGTGTTGACTTGCAGCACGATGATGCGAAGCTGACCATCGATATCGACTCCGGCATCGGCTCCACCACCATCGATTACGGCTACATGAGCGAAGAAGCCGACAAGGCTCGCGCCAGCATCGGCAGCTAAGGGCTCGCAGGAAGTCACTGGCTAACCCCTCATAAATCGAGTTGCGTATCAACACGCAACTCGATTCCTCATTTTCGGGGACTTTCGGACCGTTTTCTGCCCGAAAATGGCGTGCCTGTGGATAACCATGCCAGTTGCGTGACATGTCAACTTAGTTATCCACAGGTTTTCAACCTTGCTATGGCGTTTGCTTGCATTCTCGTTTTAATGTCGATCTCATGAACCAGATATTGCAAGCATTCAGACTTTTCACCAGCAAGGGGGTGGAATTTTTGCGGCTTTTCGATGAACACTCGCCCTACGACATCGCCAGCTACGGCATCGAGTTGTCGTTGGCGAAAGAGTATTCAAAACTCGCGGACGCCCTCTTTAGCTCCACCAACTCAACACGCCTCCAACGAGACTCCATAGCCCTCGCCGAAGAAAAGCAGCTCAGCGTCAATCACTTGCTGATGATTGACAAACTCGCCCGACAATTAAACGCCCGCGGCGCCGCCTGGAAACTCCGCGCCGAACTCATCGCTTATAACGGCACCTTAGAAGAAGTAAAAGCCTACGGCCAACAACGCATCAAAGAACTCATCGGCGAGAAACCCAAAGAACCCGGCGTACGCCTAAGCCGTTCCAAGAATGGCATGCGCACCCTGAGTATCACTGATACTCAACGCAGTATCACCGATTTCGAGAAAACCCTCGCCGCCAACATTACCGATGAGGACAAGCCCCGCTCCGCAGCTCTTCTGGAAGCGTTCTGGAACCACGTCAACGGAAACGGCGGCGTCATCGAGCCGAAGTACCGCCCGGTTATCGCCATCGGTCTTGAAGAATCTGCCGAAATCTTTAGCGGCGCTGGCAGCGAAACTAACGTAGGCGTTTCCGACGGCACCACCATGACCGGTGCCGAAATCGTAAACCTCGCAATGTCGGGTGCACTCGGCGACAAGCTCTACGCCGGGCTCTTCCACCCGACCGCCGGACCAGTCAATCTCTACGAAGCACGCTTCGCCTCGCCCAAACAACGCATCCTGGCAACAGCTGAGAACCTCGTCTGCCCATGGCCGGACTGCGGAGTCCCGGCGGATAGGTGCCAAGTCCACCACATCGACGCTCACAAGAACGGCGGCCAAACTAATCCCTCAAACCTCACCATGCTGTGCAAGTACCACAACGGCGTCAACGACGACGGTGACCCGGGCACTCCCGGGGCACAGAAAAGAAAAAATAAGCGAGGACGGATGCGGCGCCACCGCGGGAAGGTCCGCCTGCAGACTCCCGGCGGAAAACTGGTGGGCAACACCCATGAGCTGAGCACGATGGGGGCGATGGATCTGATTTAAACCCCCAGCACCCAGAGGGTCTATAACCGATGCAAGTGGATAAGCCGGTGCATCGGTGATCACCCATGCCCTGAGCAGATTCATGGCTGGTTAGCTCTGATAAGCTTGCGCTTCGCATACGTGATGGCGGATTAAGCTTTACTTTCGGAGGGGACTAGATGATAGATTTCAGTGTTTCTCTCATGGGGTTGGCTGATTCCATTAATCTCCTGCTGTGGATCATCATTTTCCTCGGCAAGTTTCAGGGCGTGAGAAACCGCGAGTTAACGCTTAGCGTCGTGGGTGATTGGTTAGGAATTTGCGTTGCGGCGCTAGGGATGCGTCTTGTCGTTCGAATTTCTGGTTGGACGCCGCCGCATCTTGGAGAAAATCCGTTCCTCGGAATTGTGTTGTGCTTGCTCGCTGTATTCGCATTCTTTACGCGCAATAAGGGCACTTCTTTGTGGGATCTTGCGAACAAACTAACCAAGCGTTGCTACAGCTCCCCCGGCGCAGCTATCTTCATGGGCATTGTGCTCGGTGTCATTCAGTCAGTGACTTCGGTGCCATTTATCGGTGCAGTACTCACCTTGCTGGCTGAAGGCGACGGCGCCATGCTCATCGTTTCAATGTTGCTGTATTCACTGATAGCTATTTCATCATCGTTTGTCGTCTTATTGCTTCTGTCTAGTAAGAAGCAAGCACATAGCGTGGGAACGATTTCCATGGAGCGGGTAAATCTCTTACTTTCAGCCGCACTGTTTATCATCGGCGCGCTGCTCATTTACGCTTCCCTGACTTAGAGATAACAAAAAGCGAAGCCCCAACCAGATATCAACTCTGGCTGGGGCTTTGTCCTACTCTTCTAAGTAAAATTTCTTGGAAGTTTTACTCCCACTCGATGGTTCCTGGTGGCTTGGAGGTCACGTCGAGGACGACGCGGTTGACGTCGTTGACCTCGTTGGTGATGCGGGTGGAGATTTTCTCCAGCACCTCATAAGGGATGCGTGTCCAGTCGGCGGTCATGGCGTCCTCGGAAGAAACAGGGCGCAGCACGATTGGGTGGCCGTAGGTGCGGCCGTCGCCTTGGACGCCGACGGAGCGGACATCGGCGAGAAGAACGACTGGGCACTGCCAGATTTCGTTATCCAGGCCGGCGTTGGTCAGCTCAGTACGGGCAATAAGGTCAGCTTCGCGCAGGGTGTCCAGGCGTTCCTGGGTGACTTCACCAATGATGCGGATGCCCAAACCAGGACCTGGGAATGGCTGGCGGCCAACAATTTCCTCCGGCAGGCCAAGCTCACGGCCAACGGCGCGGACTTCGTCCTTGAACAGCAGGCGCAGTGGCTCAACAAGTTCGAACTCGACATCATCAGGCAAACCGCCGACGTTGTGGTGGGACTTGATATTCGCGGTTCCGTCACCGCCGCCGGACTCAACCACGTCCGGGTACAAGGTGCCCTGGACCAGGAAGTCCACGGTGGAGCCCTCAGGGGATTCTTCCAGCACCTGCGCAACGGCACGCTCAAAGGAGCGGATGAACTCCGCGCCAATCGCCTTGCGCTTTGCCTCAGGGTCGGTAACACCGGCGAGCTTAGCCAAGAAGGCATCAGCCTCATGCGCGGTGACCAGCTTCGCGCCGGTAGAGGCCACGAAGTCCTTCTCAACCTGCTCACGCTCACCAGCGCGCAGCAGACCGTGGTCCACAAACACACAGGTCAAACGGTCGCCGATAGCGCACTGCACGAGTGCGGCCGCAACAGCGGAGTCCACGCCGCCGGACAGACCGCAAATAGCGCGGCCTTCGGGGCCGATTTGGGCCCGGACGTCATCGATAAGCTGCTGTGCGATATTCGCCGAAGTCCAAGTCTGCTCCAAACCTGCTACCTCGGTGAGGAAGCGGGTGAGCACTTCCTGGCCATGCGGGGAGTGCATAACCTCCGGATGGTACTGCACGCCAGCCATCTGTTTGGACACGCATTCCATCGCAGCGACCGGGGCACCGGCCGAGGAAGCGGTCACGGTAAAGCCCTCGGGTGCTTCCGCGACGGCGTCACCGTGCGACATCCACACCTTGTGGTTGGCCTCCAAGCCGTCGTGCAGCACGCCACCGGTGTGAGTGATTTCGGTACGGCCGTATTCACGGTCACCGGTCTGCGCAACGCGGCCGCCCAGGGCGTGGTTCATGGCCTGGAAGCCGTAGCAGATGCCGAAAACGGGAACGCCAAGTTCCAACAGTTCAGGCTTGAGCTGCGGGGCGCCATCGGCGTACACGGAGGACGGGCCGCCGGACAGAATCAGGGCGGCAGGGTTCTTGGCCTTGATTTCTTCAACGGTGGCAGAGTGTGGGACTACCTCGGAGTACATCGACGCCTCGCGTACGCGACGAGCAATAAGCTGTGCGTACTGGGCGCCAAAGTCCACCACGAGGACTGGGCGCGGAGTTGTTGCAGGTTGAGTCACACAGGTAGTTTAACGCACCCGCGGCCTGCGGCGGTAAACATAGCTGCCCGCGGCCCACACGCTCAGCGCGGCGGCGATTCCGATGCCGGTACCAGCGATAACATCGCTTAGCCAATGCACCCCAAGGTATATCCGGGACGCAGCGCTTGCCGATGCCCCGACGATCACCATTATCGCGACGGCCCACGGGTACTTCGCGCGCCAGGTTTTAGTGGCTAACAAGACGATTACTGCGGTGGCAATGGCGAACGCGGCTGAGGAATGCCCGGAGGGAAAGCTGGGGTCATAGGTATAAACCAGCTGTTCTTGCACCGGCGGGCGGGGCCGGTTGATGGTGTATTTGAGCACCGTGGTGATGGCTTGCGCCAGGATTAAGCTGGCGGGGACATAGGCGGCCAGCCACGGGGAGACCTTGTTAAACATGGCGATACCGGCGACGATGAGAACCACCACTGCGAGGTAGCGCGGGCTCATGGCGGTGCTAAATCCTGCGACAATCTCAGCGAAGATATCGGGGCTGTGATTACTGGCCAATGTATTCCTCCGCTTCCTCCACGGTGCTGGATACCGATTGCGCGAGCGCTTGCCTAAACGCGCGGAGGGCCGGATGCTGCTCGCGGCCGGCGCGCACGGCGGTGTACAAAGTGCGGTGCGGCCGATCCGGCAGGTGCACAAAACGCACGCCAGGCTGCAGGGGCGCGAACAGCGCTGAGGTCACCGAACACGCGTGCCCGGCGCGCACCAGGTGGGTTTGGAGGAACGGGTCTGGGGTTTCAAAAAGCACGTTGGGTTCCACACCGTGTTGGCGGCAATAGGCATGAAAGAACTTGCCCAGTGAGTAGTCCACGGAGTCCATAGCAAACGCTGTGGGCGGGCGGGACTCTGCGCGTTCTTTGATCTCTTCGAAGGTCAACGTGGAATCTTCCGGGGTAATGAGCACCAGCTCATCATCAATCAAATGCTCTCTGTGCACCGTCTTATCCGTCAACGGCAACACCCCGGGATAGTCCTCGCCCAGAATCAAATCCACCTTGCCATTGGCCACTGCCGGCAGCGCGTTTTCAATGTCCAGCTGGGAGATTTCCACCTTCAAGTCGGGATATTTCTTGCTCAAAATATCCAGCGCTTCGGGCAGGATGGAGGCCAAGACAGTCTGGAAACTAGCCACCCTAATGCGCCCGCGCACCTGGGAGGTGGAGTCGATGACGGCGGACTGGGCGGCATCGGCAAGCGCTAAAAGCTCATCGGCATAATCGGCCAACAGCTCGCCCTGCTCAGTGAGCACAATGCGCCTACCCGCGCGCTCATAGAGCTTTGCGCCAACGTCCTTTTCACACTGCGCCAACTGCTGCGAAATCGCCGAATGCGTGTAGCTGAGCAACTCCGCAACGGCCGTGACCGTGCCAAGCCGGCGCAACTCCCGCAGGATGCGCAGCCGGTGCAAATCCAGCATGGCGAACACCGATTCTTTCTGTCAGCAATTCTTACATATAAACGCTATTAATTGTAGATAGACTAACAGAAGACTTTCTCGCAGAATATCCATATGACCAATCCCTACGCAGTTCTGTGCATCATCGGCTCCTGCATCTCCCTGCAGGTCGGCGCCGCTTTAGCCATCCAGCTCTTCCCCCACGCCGGCACCTGGGGTACCGCCTCCATCCGCCTGCTGATGGCGGGTCTGATTCTGATGGTGATTGTGCGCCCGAAGTTTCACACCTGGACGCGCAAGCAATGGTTCGGTGTAGCGCTCTTCGGTGCATCTCTGGGGCTAATGAATGGCTTCTTCTACAACGCTTTGAGCCTCATCCCGCTGGGCACTGCCGTCACCATTGAGTTCCTCGGCCCCCTGGCGCTGGCTGCGTTTTTATCCCGCAGCATGCGCGATGCCGCCTGCGTCGGCCTTGCGCTACTCGGCATGGTCTTGCTGGGCATTGAATCTTTCAGCGGCGACTCGCTGAGCCCACTAGGCGTGGTCTTCGTGCTCATCGCCGGCGCATTCTGGGCCTGCTACATCCTGGCTTCGAAGAATGTTGGCTCCTTGGTGCCCGGCCAAGGCGGGCTCGCCGTTGCGCTGCTCATTGGCGGTACCTTGATTTCCCCACTGTCGGGTACCAAGGCGCTGGTTGTCTTTACCGACTGGAACCTGTTCGCTCTAGCCATGGGCACCGCGGTGCTGGCATCGCTGATCCCCTACTCCCTCGAACTCGTCGCGCTGCGCCGCCTGGGCCCGAACGTGTTCTCCATCCTCATTTCGCTGGAACCAGTCTTCGCGGGGCTCTTTGGGTGGCTGCTACTGTCCCAGAATCTCAGCGCGCTGAAAATCTCCGCCATCCTCCTGGTGGTCATAGCGTCCATCATCCAAACCGTGGCCAAACCCGGCATGAAGCTTCCCGCACCTGAGCCCGATACTGACTCCGCGGGCCCGCTATATCCCCCAGCCCGCAAACGCACCCTGCGCCAGCGCCTAAAGCGCGTGAGCAATGTGAGCCGCTAGCGGGATCTAAAAAGGGCCGTTCGGAGGAACTTCTCCGAACGGCCCTTCTTGTTGAGCAGCTAATTAGCGCACCGCCAGTCCAACCTTCTGGAAGGACTTCAAATCCGTGTAACCGCATTTAGCCATCGCGCGACGCAGGCCGCCGACTAGGTTGAGCTGGCCGAAAGGCTCATTCGATGGTCCGTAAAGCACAACTTCCAGGGTTGGCTCGCCGGATTCATCAATGGCATCCAGGTCAAAGTCCAGGGTGCCGGCGTATTCCACCACGCCACGTGGGAAACGTGGGTGCCCAGCAACAGCTGGCCAGTAGAAGCCACGCGCGCCAGCTTCCTTGGCTTGCGCCAGAAGCGGGCCAAGCACAACAGCGTCCGCGCCACAGGCAATCGCCTTAGCCATATCGGCGGACGAGGTCAGGTCATCATCAGCCATGATGTGCACATAACGGCCACCGGTTTCATCCAGGTAATCCCGGCGCGCTGCCGAGACATCCGCGATAGCAGTTGCCAGCGGAACATCAATGCCCACGGTTTCCGCGTTGGTGTTCACGCCGCCGCCGACAATAACGCCCGCAGCACCAGTGCGCATCAAGTGCAGCGCGGTGGTGTAATCCACAACGCCACCGGCGATAACTGGAACCTCCAGGGTGCCAATAAACTCCTTCAAGTTCAAAGGCTCACCACCGGTGGTAACATGCTCCGCGGAAATCAGCGTTCCCTGAATAAACAGCAACTCGGCGCCGGCCGCGATAACGATTGGCGCAATCTCGCGTGCGTTCTGCGGAGAGACGCGCACGGCAACGGTCACGCCGGAATCACGCACCTGCGAGATACGTTCCGACAGCAGCTCAGTGTTCAACGGCGCCGAGTGCAGACGCTGCAGCACCGCCAAATCACCTGGGTTCTGGCAGACCTCAGCGATAGCTCCGTCTAGGTCCTCATGGCGACCCCACAGGCCTTCCGCGTTAATAACGCCCAGGCCACCCTGCTTGCCCATTTCAATGACAAAGTCAGGGGTTGCCAAAGCATCAGTTGCGTGAGAGACCACTGGAATATCGAAAGTGTAGGCGTCAATATTCCACTGCGTGCTCACATCCGAAGAAGAGCGAGTACGACGGTTAGATATCAAAGAAATATCAGCGAGGTCATAGGTACGGCGCGCTTCGCGGCCAATACCGATTTCAACGTAATCACGCATGAAAAATTCTAATCCTTAACGGTAGTTCGGAGCTTCAGCAGTCTGCTGCAAGTGGTGAGGATGCGACTCTGCCAGGCCAGCAGTGGTAATACGCACGAACTGCTTGGTCTTGAGCTCATCAATAGTAGCGGAGCCAGTGTAGCCCATCGAAGCACGCAAACCGCCCACAATCTGGTGAGTAATCGCACCAATTTCGCCGCGGTAAGGAACCTTGCCTTCCACGCCTTCTGGAACCAGCTTGTCTTCGCTGCGCACATCAGCCTGGAAGTAACGGTCCTTGGAGTAAGAACGCTTCTCACCGGACAGGCCACGGCCCTGCATAGCGCCCATGGAGCCCATGCCGCGGTAGCGCTTGTACTGCTTGCCGCCGACCACAACAATGTCACCAGGTGCTTCAAGCGTGCCAGCAAACATAGAGCCCAGCATCACCGAGTCAGCGCCAGCAGCCAAAGCCTTGGCAACGTCGCCGGAGTACTGCATGCCGCCATCGGCGATGATTGGCACGCCGGCTGCCGATGCCACCGCTGCCGCCTCCATAATCGCCGTAATCTGCGGCGCACCAACACCTGCAACAACACGAGTGGTGCAGATAGAACCAGGGCCAATACCGACCTTGATAGCATCCGCGCCAGCTTCAATCATGGCCTTCGCAGCAGAACGGGTAGCCAGGTTGCCGCCGATGACGTCAATCTTGGAACCGAAATCCTTCTTCACGCGGGAGACCATCTCCAGCACGCGGTTGTTATGCGCGTGTGCCGAGTCAACTACTAGGACGTCCACTCCGGCATCGACAAGCATGCCTGCACGGTCATAAGACTCATCACCGGTACCGATACCAGCAGCAACCAACAGGCGACCCGAAGCATCCTTCGCGGAATTCGGGAACTGCTCAGTCTTAACAAAGTCCTTGACTGTAATCAGACCGACCAGCTTATTGTTGCCATCAACTATCGGAAGCTTTTCCACCTTGTTAGCAGAAAGCAGCTCCAGCGCTTCTTCCTTGCTGACGCCTTCTTTTGCCACAACCAGCGGCATAGCGGTCATGATGTCAGAAACCTTGCGGGAGTAGTCACGTTCAAAGCGCATATCGCGGTTGGTGCAAATACCCAGCAGGGTGCCTTCATCATCAACCACTGGAAGACCCGAAATGCGGAAGCGTGCGCACAGGTCATCTACTTCCTGAATGGTCATATCTGGATTCGCCGTCACCGGATCGGTGACCATGCCCGACTCGGAACGCTTCACAATCTCAACCTGCTCCGCCTGCTCCTCCGAGGACAAGTTGCGGTGCAGCACGCCAATGCCGCCCTGGCGCGCCATAGCAATCGCCATACGTGCCTCAGTCACGGTGTCCATCGCGGCCGATGCCAACGGCATCCCCAAACGAATATTGCGGGTGAACTGCGCCGAAGTGTCAACTTCCGACGGAACTACATTAGATTCAGCAGGAAGCAACAGCACGTCATCAAACGTCAAGCCGTGCAGCGCAACCTTATTTGGGTCATCTCCACCGGTAGAAACACGATTATCGGACATTAAGGGTCATCTCCTTCGCACAGGCTTTTCTTTTTACCTACCTTAATCCTTAAACCCTCGATATACATATCCGTGTAAGCCAGCTAATAACTCATGCATTAATAATTGCCTAATCCGAAAGTATTACCTAGGCTTCGTGGTGTGAACTTTTTCGCCAATATGCCCAAAGATCCCTTTGCTGACGATCCGAACGATCCAGCGTCTTTCATTGAGGATGATGAGCACAATGAACTGGTAGATCCCATCACCGCCGAAGAACGCTTCGCACTCAACCGCGACCTCGAACTGGTCCAAGAGTTTGCCAAGCACCTCTCCCCGCGCGGCATCGACGGCATTTTCATGTTCTGCGAGGACTGCGAAGAGCCACACTTCTACGAGTGGGACATCATGGCTTCCAACATGAAAAGCATGCTCAACGATGAACTCTCGGCCGTCCATGAACCCGGCGCCGAACCTGACCCCAACCGCTACGTGCCATGGGAATACGCCGTCGGCTTCATCGACGGGCTCAACTCGCACCGTTTTGGCTAATTCCTCGTGCCTCACGGCACTGCGGGATTAACCAAAACGACGAGCAGAAAGCAAAGTAGGCTGCAGTTTGGCCGATAGGGCTCGTGGTTGTTGCGTGCAGATGGCATGCGAAAAGCCTCTGACTTTAACCAGAATTTCTGGAAAGTCAGAGGCTTTCTACGTCTGAGCGCGAGCTCAACTAGGTAACTAGTTCTGAACCTGCGGTGGAGTCAGGCCGTTATCGCCGCCACCGTCGCCCTGGTTTTCACCAGGATTAGCCGGGTCCTCAGTTGGCTCCGGGTTATTGGTAGGCTCAGGAAGCGGATTTGGAACCGTGTTGTCATAGACCGTGGTGGTCTCCACAACAGTTTCCGTGTACTGCTCAACCACAGTGGTCGTGGTCGTCTCCGGCGCTGGAGTCTCAGATGGCTCCGGTGCTGGCTGTTCCACGGTCTCGGTCACAGTGGTTGTGCGCGTCTGGGTATCGCGGTTAGCGCGCGATGCCTCACTGGCTTCGCTTTCCGCCGCACGACGATCCCCACGAGCCTGGGCTGCTAGGTCACGTGCCTCTTCAAGAAGTGCACGCGTGCCAGTCATATCGCCAGAGGCCGCGGCAGCATCCATTTCTTCCAGCGTGCTTGCCAATTCAACAAAGGCAGCATCAGAAGAATTGAACAAGTTCTGATTCACGCCATACAGCGGTGAACCCGGTCCGGCGTTGTAAATCGCCGCACCCGAACCAGCAATCAATACGGTGGCCGCAGCTGCACCAATCAGACCGTTCAAAATCGGACGGCCCTTACGGCGACGCTTGCGCGCATCCGCCAAAGAAATAACCTCTGGTTCTAGCTCCGCGCCCTCAATAACTGGCGCGGCAGGCATCGGACGTTCAACGTCTTCACGCAACTCCAAAAACAGTGCAGCAAGTTCATCTGCACCATCAGAAGGATCATTACCTAAGGAAAGCTCGGTCAGGAAAGCATCATCGTCGATAAGTGGCTGAAGCTGCTCAGCCATGGACTCAGGCGATTCCAGTCCATCATCTTTCTTCTTACCCATGTCTACTCCCCCTTTCCCTGGCGATTAGTCATTTTATTGTTTCACTATCGGTTTGTAACGAACATTGGAAGGTTGTAAGTCTCCGTCAGTCCTCGTGGGTTGCCTCCACTACTTTCCGCAACTGTGCGAGCGCCCTATGCTGGGCAACGCGTACAGCGCCCGGAGTGGAATCAACAACCTCCGCGGTCTCCTCCGCAGACAGCCCAACGAACACACGTAGGATTACGATGTTGCGAGCCTTGTCACTTAATGTATCGAGCATCGAGCGCACTCTGTTACTACCATCTGTGACCAGCGCAAAGTCTTCAGGATTATCGCCCTGTTCAACCGAATCTGGCACCTCTTCAGTGGGCAGCGTATGGTCCCGGCCCATCGCGCGGTGCGCATCCGTGACCTTGTTAAACGCAATGCCGTAGACATAAGCCATAAAAGGACGGCCCTTGTCCACATAAGAACCAATAGAGGTAGCTACCGCCAAGCAGATCTCTTGCGTGACATCCTCTGCGGTTGGCTGGCGCCCACCACCGATGCGGGCACGGCAATACCGCAAGACCGGCGGATAAATAATCCGCATGATGTCTTGGATCGCACGACGACTGCCGTCCACAGCCAACGGAACCAGGCCCGCTAGCTCCTTTTCGGTATCGCTCACGTTCTCATTTGCCCTTCATCATGAAACCAGTTGGTTTTAAACAATAGTCCCCCATACGCCGCACAAACCGAATCAGTCTAACAATTCGGCCGAGCATTGTTGGTGTCCTTAGTGTGCGCCAGCGTGTTTCATTGTGCCAAACCGAAACACGATTAATGCGGCACCCATCATGCCACAGTAGCACCATAGACCACACTCGCCACATGCGTTTCAACTAAATTACCTGCATTATTGCAGGATTTAGCCCCCTCGCAACTTGAAATAGAAGAAACCTCAAAAGTTCACCTATCTTTAACCTTCCACAACAGCGCAGGTCACGCGGGGCAAAAACCCATTCGCAATGGTCAGCCCACTTGAACGCAACCAGTTGGCTACTTTTTGTTCACCAAATCGCGAAACACTACCTCTTGGCCAGTTTGGTGATGTCTTTCCGATACCACTGAGTTTTCGCTGGAATTTTTCGCTTTCTTTTCAATTCTTATTCCCAATAAGGAGTCTTTACCGTGTCACAGCCGCACCTGCTTCCAGGACCAAACGCTGATTTTTGGGAATGGCAGCTACATGGCGCCTGCCGAGGAGAACAGTCTGATGTGTTCTACCATCCGGACGGCGAGCGTGGACGCGCTCGCGCCCAGCGTGAGAACCGCGCTAAGGCAATTTGTGCTTCCTGCCCAGTACTCGAACTCTGCCGCGACCATGCTCTCGAATCTGCAGAGACTTACGGCGTCTGGGGTGGAATGAGCGAATCTGAGCGCTCCGTGGCGCTTCGCGGGCACCGCAAGAAGAAGGTCACCGTCTAAGAAAATAAGAGCCTAGCGGCGATTTTGTGCGCTAGACGGACGTAAGATGTTGTATTCCGGGCATGATTTCGCGCTTCACCGAAATCGTGCCCTTTGTGCTTTCTATCCTAGTACGGTGGGCGGTTAAGTTCCCTCACACCACCATGATTTTTGGATTAAGGAAGTGCACACCATGTCACAGTTTTCCGGCGTCGAACTCAACCACCAACTCATTGCGGGCACCTGGCGCGCGGGCAGCTCTGAGCGCAGCGCCACCGATAACAATCCTTTCGATGACTCAGTTATCACCGACATCCAGCAGGCATCGGCCGCCGATGTGGATAAAGCCTATGAGGCAGCCAGGAAGGCTCAACCTGAGTGGGCTGCGCTGACTCCATCGAAGCGCTCTGCCATCATCTACAAGGCTGCGGAGTTGCTGGAGGAAAAGCGTGCGGAGATCGTCGAATTGCTCATCCAAGAGTCCGGTTCCACCCGCAGCAAAGCAAACCTAGAAGTCACCCTGGCTGCCAACATCACGCGTGAGGCAGCGTCCTTCCCAGGGCGAACCCACGGCCGCATCTCGCCGTCGAATACCCAGGGCAAAGAAAACCGCGTTTACCGCGTCGCCAAGGGCGTTGTGGGCGTAATTAGCCCCTGGAACTTCCCACTGCACCTGTCCATCCGTTCGGTCGCCCCAGCGCTTGCTTTGGGCAACGCTGTGGTAATTAAGGCAGCCAGTGATACTCCGATTACCGGCGGGCTTATCCCGTCGCGCATCTTCGAAGAGGCCGGCGTTCCAGCCGGTGTTATCAGCAATGTCACGGGCTCGGGTTCTGAGATTGGTGACCACTTTGTCACCCACGCCATCCCGAAGCTGATTTCCTTTACTGGTTCCACCCCGGTGGGCCGCCGCGTAGGCGAGCTCGCTATCAATGGCGGTCCGATGAAGAATGTTTCTTTGGAGTTGGGCGGCAACGCGCCATTTATCGTGCTCGCTGATGCCGATGTCGACAAGGCCGCACAAGACGCCGCTGTCGGTTCTTTCCTCCACCAGGGCCAGATTTGTATGGCTATCAACCGCGTTATTGTCGATGCTTCCATCCACGATGAGTTCGTGGAGAAGTTCGTTGCAGCCGCCAAGCACATTCCTGCCGGTGATCCATTTGAGGATAAGACCATGGTGGGCCCAATCATCAACGACAGCCAGCTAGATAGCGTCAAGCAGAAGATTGCCCAAGCCAAGGAAGAAGGCGCACGCGTCGCGCTTGAGGGCCCGATTGAGGGCCGTCTGGTGCACCCACACGTGTTTACTGATGTCACCCGCGAGATGGAGATTGCGCGGGATGAAATCTTCGGTCCACTCATCGGCGTGCTCAAGGCTGACGATGAAACCCACGCCATTGAGTTAGCCAATGACCCTGAGTTTGGCCTGTCGGCAGCGATCTACTCCACCGACATTGACCACGCTTCACAGGTCGCGCTGCAGATCGAATCCGGCATGGTTCACATCAACGATCTGACGGTCAATGATGAACCACACGTGATGTTCGGCGGAATGAAGAACTCCGGTTTGGGCCGCTTTAACGGCGATTGGGCCATCGAGGAATTCACCGATGACCGCTGGATCGGCGTTAAGCGTAGCTAGCCAGATACTTTCCGGTCTGTGAGTTCTCAACCTTCATCAGGTCCTTTGGCGCACCGGCAAACACGATGGTGCCGCCATCAGAACCAGCGCCCGGACCCAGGTCAATGACGTGGTCTGCGTGGGCTACTACCGCCAGGTGGTGCTCAACGCAGACCACCGTGTTTCCAGATTCCACGAGGGTATCCAGCAGTCCCAGCAGCATGTCGACATCGGCCAAGTGCAGGCCGGTGGTTGGCTCATCGAGCACCAAGATATCCGCCGCTGCCTTCGAGCCCAAGTGAACAGCAAGCTTCAAACGCTGGCGTTCACCGCCAGACAAGGTGTTTAGCGACTGGCCCAAGGTGATGTAGCCTAGGCCGACGCTGACGAGCGTGTCACAAATCTTGGCGGCGGCAGCCACCTTGGATTCTTTGTCCTTGAAATACTGAGCTGCTTGATCAGCAGGCAGCTCGAGCACGTCAGCGATGTTCTTATCGGCGAGCTTGTAGCCCAGGACCTCATCATTAAAACGTCGGCCCTCGCATACCTCACAAGGCACATCGGCGCCGCTCATCAGGCCCAAGTCCACCCAGACCACGCCGGCACCATTGCAGTGCGGGCAGGCGCCATCAGAGTTCGCGGAGAACATCCCCGGCTTCACGCCGTGCTCTTTTGCAAAAGCCTTGCGGATAGAATCCAACGCGCCCGTGTACGTTGCCGGATTTGAGCGGCGCGAGCCCCGAATCGCGGTTTGATCCACAAACAACATCCGTCCTGAATCCAGCAAGTCCTGCGGCAAACACGCCATCAACGAGGACTTACCGGAACCAGCCACGCCCGTAATGGCGCTGAGCACACCAAGTGGAATATCTACATCGACGTTGTCCAGGTTGTTCTTCGATGCCCCGCGGATCTCCACCGCATCACTAAACTTCCGAACCTCCGCCTTGACCGGCACGCGGTCCCCCAAGTGCTTACCAGTTACGGTGTCGGATGCCTTCAGTTCCTCAAACGTGCCGCTGAAGGTAATCTCACCGCCGTGGGTACCCGCGCGCGGGCCCAGGTCAATGACGTGGTCTGCAATCTCAATGGTCTCGGGCTTGTGTTCAACCACTAGCACGGTGTTGCCCTTATCGCGCAGCTGCAACAAAGTGCGGTTCATGCGCTCAATATCAGCCGGGTGCAAACCGGCGGTCGGCTCATCAAAGACGTACGTTGCATCGGTCAACGCCGAACCCAAGTGACGCACCATGCGCGCACGCTGCGCCTCACCACCCGACATGGTTCCGGATGGACGCGACAACGTCAGATACCCCAATCCAATATCGATGGCGGTTTCTAGGGACGACGATAAAACATCGACAAGCGGTGCGACTCGCTTATCTTCTACCCCGCGCAGCCAGCCCAGCACCTCGTTGAGCTCAACGGCGCTGATATCCGCAATGGATTTGCCGTTGATCTTCGAGGTGCGCGCATGCTCCGCCAAACGGGTACCGCCACAATCCGGGCAGGACACGAACGTCACCGCGCGGTCAACGTATTCGCGCAAGTTCTTCTGCAAAGAATCCGGGTCCTTAGCCAGCAGCGAGCCTTTCAGGCGTGGCACCAGACCGTTGTAGGTCATGTTGATGCCGCTGGATTTCACCTTCTCATCCTCGGCGTAATACAGCTTGTGCTTTTCAGCATCCGTGAAGTCTTTGACCGGCTTGTCCGCGGAATAAAACCCGGACTCGGCGTAGGTTTTCCAGGACCAGGTATCCACCTTGAGGCCCGGCACCAAGATGGCGCCTTCATTGAGCGACAAGCTTTCATCGACCACGGCAGTCAGATCGATGTCAGAGACACGACCGGTGCCGTCGCAGTGCGGGCACATGCCGCCGGTGCGCTCAAAGGTGGTGACAGTCTTCTTGCCGTCATTGACGCTCATTGCGCCTTGCGCACTCACCGATGGCACGTTGAAGGAATATGCACCTGGGCCGCCCACGTGCGGCTCCGCGATGCGCGAGAACAGCACACGCAGCATGCCGGTGATGTCCGTGACGGTGCCGAAAGTCGAGCGCGTATTCGCAGCCAGTGGCTCCTGGCCCACGATGATTGCCGCGGTAAGACCTTCAAGGTGCTCCACGTCTGGGCGCGCGAGCGATTGCATGAAGCCTTGCACGAAACCCGGGTAGGTTTCGTTGATGAGACGCTGCGATTCAGCAGCGACGGTGTCAAACACCAGGGAGGACTTACCGGAGCCAGAGACACCGGTAAACACGGTCAGCTTTCGCTTGGGGATGTCAATGCTGACGTTTTTCAAGTTGTTGTCATTCGCACCAACAACGCGGATATGTTCTTGTCCAATCACTTGCGCAAGTTTACATTCATCACGTCTTAGCCACAGCGTGAACCGCGATCACAAACGCGCCCTGCAACTTCGAAAAGTCAGCAGGACGCGAAAGTATTTAAAGCGCGGTGGCTTTAGTGGTGGTGATGGTGTCCACCAGCGGCTGCCTCAGCAGCTTCAGCTGGCTTTTCCACAACCGATGCCTCGGTGGTCAAGACCATGCGTGCAACGGACGTTGCGTTGACCACTGCGGAGTGGGTGACCTTAACTGGGTCGATAATGCCGCCCTCAATCAGGTTGGCGTACTCCAAGGTGGAGGCGTTGAAGCCCTCACCGTTTGGCAGGTCAGCAATACGGGAAACAACAACAGCGCCGTCCAGGCCAGCGTTGGATGCAATCCAGTACGCAGGGCGGGTCAGTGCGCGGGCAACAGACAGGATGCCAATCTTGGCTTCATTGTCGAAGTCATTCGCGAACTCTTCCAAGCCCTTTGCAATCTGTACCAAAGCTGAGCCGCCGCCGGCGATGACGCCTTCTTCAACAGCAGCACGTGCCGCGTTGATAGCGTCTTCGACGCGCAGCTTGCGCTCGTTGACTTCGGTTTCAGTTGCAGCGCCGACGCGGATAACCGCGACGCCACCGGACAGCTTTGCCAGACGCTCTTCGAGCTTTTCCTTATCCCACGTGGAATCGGTGCGCTCGATTTCGCGGCGGATGAACGCGCGGCGCTCTTCCACAGCTTCAGCGGTGCCAGCACCGTCAACCAGGACAGTGTCATCCTTAGTCACGGTGATACGACGTGCGCGACCCAGAACCTCCAGGCCGGACTCGTTCAGGTTGACGCCAACCTCAGGGTCAATGACGGTTGCGTTGGTGACCACAGCAAGGTCATCCATGAATGCGGAACGACGCTCACCGAAGTAAGGCGCCTTCACAGCCGCGACCTTCAAGGTCTTGCGGATAGCGTTAACAACCAGCGCCTGCAGTGCTTCGCCTTCAATATCTTCAGCGATAATCAGGGTTGGCTTGTTGGATTCTGCAATCTTCTCCAGAAGTGGCAGGAAGTCCGGCAGGGAGGAAATCTTGTTGCGTACCAACAGGATCTGTGCGTCATCCAAAATCGCCTGGGAAGTCTCTTCCTCAGTAGCGAAGTAGGGAGACAGGTAGCCCTTGTCAAAGGAAATACCTTCGGTGATGTCCACGCTGGACTCCATCGACTGGGATTCCTCGACGGTAACAACGCCGTCCTTGCCCACCTTGTCCATGGCGCCGGCAACCATCTCGCCGATTTCTGCGTCACGGGAAGACACGGTAGCAATCTGAGAAATCTCAGTTGCGGAGTTTACCTGGGTTGCGCGAGCCTTCAGCTCTTCAACAACCTTCTCAGCTGCAGCCGCGATACCGCGGTTGAGCTCGATTGGGTTGGAACCTGCAGCAACGTTGCGCAGGCCTTCGAAGATGAGCGCTTGCGCGAGCAGGGTTGCGGTGGTGGTGCCGTCACCAGCGATGTCGTTGGTCTTGATAGCAACAGACTTCACCAGCTGGGCGCCGAGGTTCTCAAATGGATCCTCAACATCGATATCACGCGCGATGGTGACACCGTCATTGGTCACGGTTGGGCCGCCGAAGGACTTCGACAGCACCACGTTGCGGCCGCGTGGGCCGAGCGTGACTTTCACAGCGTCGGCGAGAGTATCTACGCCGCGCTGGATGCCCTCGCGGGCTTCTTGATCAAATGCAATCAGCTTTGCCATGTTTGGCTAAACCGCCTTACTTACTTCTCAATAACAGCGAGTAGGTCACGAGCAGACAGCAGCAAGAACTCTTCGCTGTCGTACTTGAGCTCGGTTCCGCCGTACTTGGAGAAGATGACAACGTCGCCGACGTTAACGCCAACTGGGGTCACTTCGCCCTTGTCGTTTGCGCGGCCTGGGCCGACTGCAACAACGGTTGCCTCTTGTGGCTTTTCCTTCGCAGAATCTGGGATAACCAGACCGGATGCGGTGGTGGTTTCTGCTTCTACGATCTGGACGAGAACCTTGTCCTCAAGCGGCTTAATGTTTGCCATGGTGATGATTCCTCCGTGTGAAATCTCTTAGTTGCGTTTGTGCCGGTTGCATCATTAGTCCAGCACAGCCGTCGTCGCGGGTGAACAACTGTGGGTCAAACAACCTTGATTAGCACTCTACCCGCGCAAGTGCCAGCTCTCAACCACAGCCCTCGCAACTAAAGTACGCTGTGCGCGAACGCCGGAAAACACCCCGCAAAAAGCAAAGCACTGCCCTCCTTTTCGGAGAACAGTGCCGGAATTGAAATTCGTTATTCTGCTGCCTGCGCCTTTTCCGCGGCTTCCGCACGGCCGGAGTTCAAAACAGCTGCGCGCCACAGGCGGTATTCTTCTTCGTTGTCTTCACGGTAGTTCTCCACCGCGCGAACAGAGTTTTCTACGCCTTCGATAATCTCATCGGTAACGTCTCCGCCCTCAGATTCCACGAAGATAACCGCGCCGGAAATCGCACGCAGTGGGTCCTGCAGGAAGGATGGATTGCCGGTATCCGCGGTGTTGCGTGCAAGCGATGCCACTGGGTTTGGTTCGGCGCCTTCGGCCTTTGCCTCAGCATTAAACAACGCTGCGTACAACGAGCCGTCTTCTTGGAATGCCACGGCAACGCGGTCTTCGGTAGCGCTGCCGAGGAACTGGTTTGCATGTTCCAGTTCGAACTCAATCTTGCGGCGGGTCAGGTCAGGGTTGACAAGGAATCCGGTGATCATGGAAAAGCCCACGCTCCTTTAACACACGTGCGTATTTGAATTATTGCAGTAATCAGTACCTAATCTAGCGTGTATTCCCAGCAAACGCTTCTTGTGCGCAGGAAACTTTCAGTGAACTTCGCGTTACTTATACTCGCCTGTTAGCCAGCCGCAGCAACCAGCGGGACTTCCACGTCCAGGGAAGTTTCAGTGCCTACGGCCAAACCGGATGGCGCAGCGCCTTCATGGATGAGCTGTCCGGCTAGGGCTGCAATCATCACACCGTTGTCGGTGCACAGCTCAAAGCGCGGAACGCGCAGTTCCACGCCAATCTCCGCGCAGCGCTGGGCTGCTAGTTCACGCAGGCGAGAGTTCGCGGCCACGCCTCCGCCGAGCAGCAGGACGCGGGCGCCGGTGTCTTCACAGGCGCGTACGGCCTTAGCGGTCAGCACGTCGCAGACGGCTTCCTGGAAAGACGCACAGACGTCTTCCACGGAAATCACGCGACCTTCGCGCTCGGCTTTTTCCACATAGCGTGCCACCGCAGTCTTTAAACCAGAGAAAGAAAAGTCGTGGCGGTGCTCGCCGCGCAGGTCTTCGGCACGGCTTAGGCCACGCGGGAAGGCAATATTGGCTTCGCCGCGTTTTGCTAGCTTGTCGATGACAGGTCCGCCCGGATAGCCCAATCCCAACAAGCGGGAGACTTTGTCATAGGCTTCGCCAGCAGCGTCATCGAGGGTGGAACCGAGTTCTTTCATCGGCTTGCCCACGGCATCAACTTCCAGCAATTGGGTATGACCGCCAGAGACTAATAGCGCTACGGAGTGGGGTAGTTCTTTGCCTTCTAGGTTGGCCACAGCGACGTGCCCGCCGAGGTGGTTTACGCCATAGAAAGGCACACCCCACGCGGATGCATAAGCTTTGGCTGCCGATGCCCCGACCAACAACGCGCCCGCCAATCCCGGACCGACCGCCGCGGCAACTGCGTCGGGTTTCTCAATGCCGGCTTCCTCGAGCGCGGCCGCCATCACCTGCGGCATGGCCTCCAAATGGGCACGCGAGGCGATCTCTGGCACGACGCCTCCAAAGCGTGCATGCTGCTGCATGGACGAGGCGACACTGTTGGCGATGATCTCCATGTGTCCGGCATCGGAAAGCTTGATGATGCCCACGCCGGTTTCATCGCATGAGGATTCAATACCTAGGACAATCATCATTCCTCCCCTGGAGTCTGTGTCTGAATTGGAGTCTGTGTCTGAATTTCACGTTTCATGGTGTGCGCATCGGCGCCTGAGGGCTGGTAGTAATTGCGGCGAATGCCAAGGTGCGCAAATCCATAATTTTTGTACATCTCGATGGCGGCCTCGTTGCCCACGCGCACTTCTAAGAATATCGGTGCGTGCTTTAAATCCGCGATGTGGCAGATATTGTCCATCATCATTCGGCCAATTCCGCGGCGCTGATGCTGCGGATCAGTGCCGATGGTGAGGATTTCAAACTCCGGATAATCCATGTTGCCGCGCAGCGCTAGGCCGGCGTAGCCCACCAGCAGGCCTTCGTCTTCGACGCCGAAGTAGAAGTTATACGGCTGGATGAATTCCTGCTCGAATACCTCGCGGTGCCACGGGGTTTCGCCGGGAAATAGGATCTCCTCGAGCTCGGCACAGCGTGCGGCATCGGCGTGGTTCAGCTTGCGCAGTTCCACTTAAAGCTCCACTTCTGGAATCGCTGCTGAGCGCGGCTTGGCCGCTGGTTCCTTGGCATCCGGACGGCGTAGATACAGCGGCACTAACGGCTGCGGGGTTTCGTCCAGAGCTGCGACCGCGGCCAATGCAGCAGTAGTCGGGCGCTGGTTAAGCACGCGCAGGGCACGCACAGATTCAGGAAGGCGTTCAACAAGATTCGCTGGGATGGAGATGATATCCAGCTCGCCTAACTCAGCGGGCACCTGCAAGTCTTCGGGACGCACCACGTTGGGCTCGCCTACGCGCTCTGCGGTGCCGTTCGTGATGCGGTAGTAGGCAAAGTAGATTTCTTTCCGCCGCGCATCGGTCGCGACCAACAGCGTTGCTGCTTCCTCGACGCTGGTTGCGACCTCGTGCGCGATTGCGTCATGGGTACACACACCGTGCAAGGGTATGCCGAGTGCTTGCCCCAGCGCCGAGGCGGTAGCCATGCCGACGCGCAGGCCGGTGAAGGGACCGGGACCAACGCCCACGGCAATGGCATCGAGGGCGTTGTAGCCGCTTGTCTGCTTGCCGATGACTTCTTCCACCGCCGGCATCAACTGCTCACTGAGCAAACGGGTGTCTTCAATGACCTGTTCATCGATCTGGCCGGATGAGGTATCAACTACACCGGTGACAAGGTCTGGGGTGGCGGTGTCTAGAGCAAGAACGCGCATTAGCCAACCATGAACCAGGTGTTATTTGGGTCCTTGATGAAGGTCATCAGGGCAGCTGGGTTGATGGGCTGCGCAGACTGCAGCTGGCCACACAAGTCAATGTTTTCGCGGAAGTGCTTCTCCGCGATTGGCTGGCCTTCCATTGGCAGCACCAGCATGTAATTGGTGTGCTCTGGGATAGCGCCGTTTTCATAGGTAAACAGTGCCGGGTCAACCCCGAGCTGCGCGATGTTTTCTTCCGTTACACCTGGACAGATTGGCATCACTGCGTTGATGTTTTCGCCCCAGACATCCAGCGGCGCCAAGGAAGTGCCGTGCAGCTCCATGTCGTCGACCTTTTCCATGCTGGATTCCAGATCGCCGGTGACAGCAGCCTCAGCACGGGTGGCGTTGAAGGCAATCAAGCCCATGAGCACGACTAGCCAGCCTGCAACAATAACGCCGATGAGTGCTTTGGACTTTTGCGAAATCATGGAACTCCTCTAAATTTGAAAAACTAGTGCATGGGGGTGTGAAGATTCACCGTTATACAGTACGCGCGATATCGCCTGTGTTAACAACCGGAGGCGAAAATTCAGGAATTGTCCACCCAACGCCAAGAAATGATGCGCGCGTGGGAATCCGGGTCTTCTTCCAGCGCGGATTCGCGGTCCAAGGAAATAAGCAGATAGCGCTCGGAAATCTGCTCCACTAATCCCCCGCCCCATTCGGCGATGACTACGGCCTCATCCAAGTCGGTGTCCAGGTCCAGCGAGTCGAGCTCGCCCAAAGGGTCGGTTGCGCCGGCTTCTTCGCCCAACAACCTGTAGGCATCCACGTGCACAAGAGCGGGACCGCCAACTAGGGAACGGTGCTCGCGTGCAATCACAAAAGTCGGTGAAGTTACCCGGCCTTTAACTTGCATGCCCCGTGCGATGCCCTGGGTCAGCGTGGTTTTTCCAGCTCCCAGTGGCCCGTCCATGATGAGCACGTCGCCGGCGCGCAAAGTCTTGCCTAGTGCCTCACCAAAGGCTTGGGTGTCTTCTGCGGTGGCGAATTCTTCGCGTCCTTCGAGTGGAAAACTCATAGGTCGATTCCTCCCTCGTAGATGCGCTTGGTGCGCCCGGTGGGGCGGCAGACAACTTCATAGTTGATGGTGCCAATGGCATCGGCAAGCTCTGTTGCACTTTGGCCGCCTTCGCCAAAAATGATGGCCTCATCATCGGCCTGCACGCCAAAAGGGTTCTCTCCCAAATCCACCACGATCTGATCCATGGAAACGCGTCCGACCTGAGGATAGGACTTGCCACCGATGGTGACGTTGAGTGAGCCCTGCACTGAACGCGGCAGGCCATCGGCGTAACCGACGGGCACAACCGCTAGATATCCATCTGCCGGGGCAGTCCATGTCAGGACATAACACGAAGACTCGCCTTGTTTGATGGGCTTGACGTTGACTATGTTCGCCGCCCACGTCATCGCCGGCTGCAGGCCATGTTCAACGCCCGCGATGGGTTCTAAGCCATAAGAGGCCAGGCCGACGCGCACCTGGTCAAAGTGCAAATCCTTGCGCGACAGGGTTGCTGGGGAATTTGCCAAGTGGTTAATCGGGCACTCCAAGCCCATCTCACGTGCACGCGCAATGGCCTCGCGGAACTCTGCCGCTTGGACATCGGTATGGGGATTTTCCGGTTCATCCGCGCACGCTAAGTGCGACATGAGGCCTGTGACTTCGATATGCGGGGCATCGGCAAGCAAGGCGAAAACCTCATCCCACAGCTGACGGTCCACGCCATTGCGGTGCATCCCGGTCTCCACCTTGATGACCACCTTGACCGGAACCTCAATCTCCACCAGCGTCTGAGCGTGGGCCAGCGATGGAACCCCGATAACGATGTCGGAGCTCAACGCATCCGAGAGATCCTGCTGCGGCTCCCACATCCACGCCACCAGCGGGGCATCAATGCCCAGCTTGCGCAGCGCGACCGCCTCATCCACCGTGGCACAACCGAGGACATCCGCGCCGGCTTTGAGCATGACCGGCGCGACCCGCTCCACGCCGTGGCCGTAGGCATCCGCCTTGACCACGCACATTAAGCGCACATCGGGGCCAACTAAATCCTTCAGCAGCCTAACGTTGTGCGAGATGGCATCCAGGTTGATTCGAGTGGAAAGAAGCGACATGGGCCTTATTGTAGGTCGGTTATTCCACGGTGACGGATTTAGCCAGGTTACGTGGCTGATCCACGTCATAGCCCTTGGACTCTGCAACCTTGCAGGCGAAGATCTGCAGTGGCACCGTAGCCAGCAGCGGCTGCATCAGCGTTGGGCTCTGCGGAATGCGGATGATGTGGTTAGCGTATGCCTCCACTGCCTCATCGCCTTCTTCAGCAATCACGATGGTGATTGCGCCGCGCGCGCGTACTTCCTGAATATTGGACACGACCTTGGAGTGCAAGGAATCGCGGCCGCGTGGCGATGGCACGATAACGAAGACCGGCTGGCCTTCTTCCACCAGTGCGATTGGGCCGTGCTTAAGCTCGCCCGCTGCAAAGCCCTCGGCGTGCAGATAAGCGATTTCCTTGAGCTTCAGCGCGCCTTCCAGTGCAACTGGGAAGCTAACGTGGCGGCCCAAAAACAGCACGGAAGTGGCGTCCTGCATGGACTGTGCCAGCTTGGTGACATCGTCCTTGCCGTCGATGACCTTCTGTACCTTGTCTGGCATGGCGCGCAGCTCAGACAGGATGGCCTCGACTTCGTCGGCGAACATGTTGCCGCGCAGCTGCGCCAGGTACAGGCCGAGGACATAGGTCGCGGTGATCTGCGCCAAGAAAGCCTTGGTGGACGCCACAGCGATTTCTGGACCAGCGTGGGTGTACAGCGCTGCGTCCGACTCACGTGGGATGGATGCGCCTTGAGTGTTGCAGATTGCGATAACCTTCGCGCCCTGCTGGCGTGCGTGGCGCACCGCCATGAGGGTATCCATGGTTTCACCCGACTGCGACAGAGCGACAACCAGGGTCTTCTCATTCACGATTGGGTCGCGGTAGCGGAACTCGTGTGCCAGTTCCACCTCGGTTGGGATACGGCACCAGTGCTCGATGGCGTAGCGCGCAACGTGGCCGGCATATGCCGCGGTGCCGCAGGCGATAACGATGATCTTGTCGATAGACTTCAGCAGCGACTCATCAATGCGCAGCTCGTCGATGGCCAGGTTGCCCTTTTCATCAACGCGGCCCATCAGGGTGTCACGCACTGCTGCTGGCTGGTCATGGATTTCCTTCTCCATGAAAGAAGCAAAGCCACCTTTTTCCGCAGCTGCTGCATCCCATTCGATGTCGAAGCGCTTGCCTTCTTGCGGGTTGCCTTCATAATCGGTGATGACAATCTCGTCGGCGGTGACGGTCACGATGTGATCGTTTTCCATCTCGACGGCCTTCTTGGTGTAGTCAATAAAGCCCGACACATCAGAGCCCAGGAAGTTCTCGCCCTCACCGAGACCAATAACTAGCGGGGAGTCACGGCGTGCAGCGACAATACGATCTGGCTGCTCGGCGTGGATGGCGAGCAGGGTAAAAGCACCATCGAAAAGCTGGCAAGCCTTGCGCATTGCCAAAGTCAGCTCGCCCGTTTCCTTGAACAAATCGCCCAAGACAGTCGCCGCGACCTCGGTATCGGTCTCGGATACGAAGTGATAGCCCTTCGCCTGCATCTCAGCCTTGAGCTCAGCAAAGTTTTCAATAATGCCGTTGTGAACCACAGCAATCTTGCCGCCCGCCACAACATGTGGGTGGGAGTTAACATCGCTCGGGCCACCGTGGGTTGCCCAGCGGGTGTGACCAATGCCAAGCACCGATTCTGGCAATGGGCGCGCCGCGATTTCGCCTTCTAGCGCCGCAACCTTGCCTGCCTTCTTACGCCAATGGACTTCCCCATCGGAGTACACAGCAAGACCTGCTGAGTCATAGCCGCGGTATTCCAAACGGCGCAGTCCCTCCAGGACAACATCTTCAGCAAAGTACTTACGGTTATCGGACGGGTGACCGGCATATCCTACGATTCCACACATGAGCCTAAACTTTACAACAGGTTATTGTATCTCATCGATCCAGGCAGAGCGTCAAATTTGCACATATTCCCGATAGCAGGGAAAACCGGCTGCAAAAAATTCTGAGCGGAGGGAGTTTTTCTACCCCTATTCTTTATAATTTCCCCGCATTTGGCGCAGTTGGTGCATCATCGAAAGTTATCTTGTTCTATCCTGGGTGATGTGTCTGCGAATTTGAAGAAACACCTGGCAACGTTGTCCAAGCGTGGAAGCCACCGCGTGCTCGTCGGCGATCTTGATTACGCCGGCCTGCCCGGCAAGGTCTACACCCCGGCGGAAGGCAAGGGTCTTCCAGCTGTCGCTTTTGGGCATGACTGGCGCAAAAGCGTCAAGGATTACCACGCCACGCTGCGCCACCTGGCTAGCTGGGGCTTTGTGGTTGTCGCACCGGACACCGAAACCGGGCTTATCCCAAACCACCGCAACTTGGCTGCTGACCTGGAGTCCAGCCTGCAGGTTGCTGCCGGCGTGAAGCTGGGCAACAGCAATATTTCTGTCTCCCCGCACAAGCTTGGTCTGATCGGCCACGGCATGGGTGGCGGCACTGCCATTTTGTCTGCTGTAGACAATGACAAGGTCAAGGCCGTTGGCGCCTACTACCCTGCTCAGACTTCGCCTTCTGCCGATGCCGCGGCGCGCCGCCTCGACATTCCTGGTCTTATCATCGGCTCCGGTCGCTCCGATATTTTCAACGCTGGTAACACAGCGAAGCTCGCCTACAACTTCGGCGGCGACGTTGTCTACCGCGAAGTTGAAAAGGGCACTCAGCAGGGTTTCTCCGAGGACCTGCTGTACAAGCTAGTTATCGGCTCTGGTGCTTTCCAGGCTTCGCAGGCGGAAATCGCCCGCGGCCTGATGGTTGGTTTCTTGCTGCACCAGCTCGAAGGCGATAAGACTTACTCTGATTTCTCCGAGCCAGATGCCGCTGCCAAGGGCGTTGAAAGCTACTTTGGCGACGAGCTTGCGAAGAAGGCCGGTGAGCCCACCAAGGATGAGCTTCTTCCTGCCAAGCAGGATTTCTAACCTAGCCTCTTCGCAGCACTGACTTCACCTGCCCCGGCGCCTTTCGCGGCGCTGGGGTTTGCTGTTTTTCTACCGGCTGCTGCACGGGCGTATCCTGCCCCGGCGGCGGTTGTTTCACAGCGCCCGGAATATCTGGCGTGCGGTAATCCAACGGACGATTTTGCGACACCGGCTGAGCATACTGTGCTGGCTGCGCTTGACCCCACTGCTGCCGTTGTTGCCCGTGCTGGCTGTGCTGGCTGTGCTGGCTGTGCTGGCTCTGTTTTGCTTGGGCGTCCTGCTTGGCTTGTGCCGCTGCTCGTTCCGCTGACTTTTCCAGGTCGCGCTGCGCTTTTTCCAGCGTCTTTTCAAATTCGGTGAGGCGCTCTGCTGCTCGCTTGCGAAACTGCTGCGCGAAATCTTCAAAATCCATTACCAAGCCCCTGCCTTTCGTGCCGGTGAACTACTTGACGAACTATCTACTGAGCTAGCAGCCGAACTACCAGCGGCACTTCCAGCTGCGCTGCCTGCATACTCTTGCGCTGGGGCCGAGCTTTCTACGACAATATCTGCCGCACCTGAGACCGCCTGCACCTTCTTCGGTGGCGGTGTGGGCTCAGGAACCTTCGACAAATCCTCCGGCGGTGGCTTCACGCCACCCTTCGGCTCTTCCGGTTCCGGTGTTGGCTCAGGAGCCGGTTCGGGCTCCGGTTCAGGTTCTGGTGCTGGCTCTGGAGTCTCTCCAAAGATTTCTAGATGCTCAGCAACGAAGAACATCAGCGCACCGATACTCAGGATGGCAACACCCGCACCGACCAGGCCTAGCAGGCTGCTGCAGCTGGTTGATTCCTCAACCTCGCACTTCTCCTCCTCCGTTGGCTCAGCAGGCACAGTTGGCTCTTCTGGCTCATCGATGCAGTCATCTGCTGGCTCAGGTTCGCAGCTCTCTACCGGCTTCGGCTCTGGCTTTGGTTCTGGTTTCGGCTCTTGCTGCTGCTTTTCCTCTGGTGGGCACTTTGGCTTCTCACACTCGGCCTTGTCTTTGCCCTTGTCTGTGCCCTTATCTTTATCCGTGTCTTTCGGCACGTTCGGGGTTTCTACCGGCTGGGTTGGCGTCGGATTCGACGGCTGCTGCGGCTTTGGGTTCTCCGCCGGCTGGTTCTGCGCCGGTGGGTTTTCTACCGGCATGGTTTCCACAGGCTTGGTCTCGTTTGGATTCTTCTTTTCCGGCTCGGGCTGTGGTTCAGGTTGTGCCTCTGGTTCCGGCGCAGGTTCTGGTTCTGGGCACGGCTCGACTTCCTTCGGCGGTGGTTCACAACCGTATTCACCGGCGGGTGGTTCAGGCGCTGGGCAGTTGCCCGTCTCTGGTGGTTCTTCCGGCAGTGGTCGATCGCAGATGCAATCGCACTTCTTAAGGAGTTCCTCGTAACACTTATCCAGAAAGTCATCACGGTCTTGGCACGTTCCCACGACCTGATCGTTGGTGTTTTCAATCAGGTAGTTTCCGGCCATCAGAACACCGGTTACCAGCATTCCCTGTGGGGTACGCCGCAGCACCTCGGTTAGCAGGGAAAGGAAGCCAGTGCTTGATTCAAGAATGCTTGACATCGCCGAATCAGATGTACTGCAAATATCGTCGATGGTGTCCGCGCACTTCTTGGAATCGTCAATAAGTGCGCTGCACTGATCATCATCTTCTTCGTCATCATTCAAGAGTTTCCTGATGCGGTCCGCAATCATGCCGCCACCAAACGACGTTATCGTTCCCAGAAGAAGGTTCTTTAAAAGCCCGCCAGCGATTCCAATGAGTCCTGCATTGCCCTTGCCTTTCTTGCCACTGCCACGACTATCGCGTTCTTCTCTGGTAGGGCCGACGGCGGCCTCGACTTGTTCGACGAGTTTGTAAGATTCGAGTCCGTCGGTGGCTTGAATTCGGTCCCAAATGAGTTCGAAGGGAGTCGACGGGCCCGCGTATTGTCCGGCGGAGGCGGCTTGGAACTCAGCGACTGTGGTTTGGAATTCTGCAAGCTTGCTGGAGGCTTGAGATGCGACTGAACTCATTTGCCCTCCCCAATCTCAAACTGGCGGAACGCGGCGGCTGAGCCTTCATCGGTAGCCTTGGCGGCGTCGAACTCAGCAATCGCAGCCCGCGCCGAGTTGGAGATATTCTGCAAGCGATAGTTGCGAAGCTTATGAATCGTTGCGAGCTTGGATTGGATACGGCGGGCGTAGCCGTCGAAGTCGCGGCCGGCAGCGGCCTGCGGGAAATGCGGCAGCCGCTGATTCAAAGCATCCTGACGCCCGGTGGTTTCAGCGATGAGGTCATTGAGTTTCCCGACGGCTTCGGAATGGTCGAAGTGTACATCAGACACGAAAAAGCCCTCCCCCTTTGATAAGTCCATGAATTCACACGAATTTGTGCGCTATCAATATTGGACTGGAACCTCGACTCGAAGGTTCCGGGGAAGGGCTAAAAAGTTTTAGCGGCGGCGTTTTTAAACGGCTGCGACTACCGCAGCGAGACGGCCAGCAACCTTGCGGGCCTGCTCTTCTTCGGCCGCTTCAACCATGACGCGGAACAGTTCCTCAGTGCCGGAAGGACGCAGCAGCACACGGCCGGATTCACCGAGTTCTTCTTCCGCCTGCGCGATAGCAGCGCGAACATCAGCAGAATCCATGATGGCCGCCTTGTTGGACACAGGAACGTTAATCAGCGTCTGTGGCAGCACGGTCATCACCGAAGCCAGTTCCTTCAAAGACTTGCCGGTCTTCGCCATGCGCGCCATCAGGGATAGGCCCGACAAGGTGCCATCGCCAGTAGTGCAGTCTTCAGGCAACACGATGTGGCCGGACTGCTCGCCACCGAGGGAGAAGTCTCCACGGATGAGCTCTTCGACCACGTAGCGGTCGCCCACCTTGGTCTCACGCACCTCAATGCCCTGTTCCTTCATGGCGAGTTTTAAACCCAGGTTCGACATCACTGTTGCAACCAAGGTGTTGAAGCGCAGGTTGTTTTCTTCCTTCATACCCACGGCCAAGATCGCCATGATTTGGTCGCCGTCAACCAGATTTCCCTCAGCATCGACAGCCAAGCAACGGTCAGCATCACCGTCATGGGCCAAGCCCAGGTGCGCACCGTGCTCGACAACGGCTTCCTGAGTCTTTTCAATGTGGGTGGAACCGCAGTTTTCGTTGATGTTGAACGCGTTTGGCTTGTTGTGAATCGGCACGACCTCCGCACCGGCAGCGCGGTAAGCTTCAATCGCGACGCGGGATGCAGCACCATTTGCAGCATCCACCACAACCTTCAAGCCGGACAGGTCTACAGCAACTGCCTCACGCAGGTGCTTCAGGTAGCGGTCACGGGCGTCAGGAGCCTCAGAAATAATCCGTCCCAGATTCGTACCAGTTGGGCCTTCCTCGCTCAAGCCTTCCATGGTCGCCTGAATCTGATCCTCGATGGAATCTGGCAGCTTACGGCCACCGGCGGTGAAGAACTTAATGCCATTATCCGGCATCGGGTTGTGCGACGCGGAAATCATGACGCCTAGGTCCGCACCGTAGTCATCGGTAAGAAAAGCGATAGCCGGCGTCGGCAACACACCAACCCGTACAACATCCACACCGCGCGACGCCAAACCAGAAGCGATAGCAGCATCCAGCATCTCACCAGAGACGCGAGGATCCCGGCCAATCACCGCCGTTGGTCGAAGTTCATAGGATTCACGGTCCGCAGTCAGCACTTCCGCCGCTGCTTGTCCCAGCTTCAACGCCAGAATCGGGGTGAGTTTCTTGTTTGCCAGGCCACGGACGCCATCAGTTCCAAAAAGTCGAGTCATAACAATAGATTATGCACGTTCGGTGCATGCTTCGCTGACTCGGGGCGGGAAACTATCGAACCCCGAAAACGAACAAACCCGCCGCAACTTCCACAAGGAGAGTGCGACGGGAATGAGGCAAAAAGCGAAGATTAACGCTTGGAGTACTGCGGAGCACGACGTGCCTTGTGCAGACCAGCCTTCTTACGCTCAACTGCACGTGCGTCACGGGTCAGCAGACCAGCCTTCTTCAGGGCTGCGCGGTCAGCTGGGTTGTAGACGTTCAGTGCACGGGCAATAGCCAGACGCAAAGCGCCGGACTGACCGGTTGGGCCACCGCCGTTGACGGAAACCTTGATGTCGAACTGGCCTTCACGATCAAGCAAGGTCAATGGCAGGAGAACGTCCTGCTGGTGAAGCTTGTTCGGGAAGTAGTTGTCCAGGGTGCGGCCGTTAACGGTGATCTCACCGGAACCAGCGATCATGCGTACACGAGCAATTGCGCGCTTACGACGACCAACGGTCTGGATTGGGCCCTCGTGCAGGACTGGAGCTTCAGCTTCGGTCTCTGCGGATGCCTCTGGAGCAATGGAATCACCAATGGTATTGGTGAACTCTTCGGTAGCGGCAGCTGCTGCAGCGATGTCAGCAGCGTCAGCTACGTTGTTCTCGAAGTTTTCGTTATCAGCCATTACTGTGCCACCTGCTTAAACTCGAAGGTCTCCGGCTTCTGGCCGGCGTATGGGTGCTCTGCGCCGTTGAAGACATGAAGCTTCTTAGCAGAGGAGCTCGAAAGCTTGTTGTGTGGCATCATGCCGGTAACAGCTTCTTCGATAACGCGCGCTGGGTTAGCATCCAGGGACTGGCCCAGGGTCATGGTGCGCAGGCCACCCGGGTAACCGGAGTGGCGGTAACGCATTTCGCGGTCGCGCTTGTTGGAAGAAATGTGAATCTTTTCAGCGTTGATGATGATGACGTGGTCACCACAGTCAACGTTTGGTGCGAACTGAGGCTTGTGCTTGCCTCGCAGCAGGTCTGCCACGGTGGAAGCAAGCTTGCCCAGAACCACATCAGTTGCGTCGATGACGTACCACTTACGGGTAATGTCACCGCTCTTTGGGTGGAAAGTAGACAAAATGACTCCTTGGAGTTGTCTCTGGGGGCTGCCGGCCAGCGCTACGTGCCCATACATTGTCATGCAGCGGCCGGTGGAGACCTGCAGACAGTGCGTCGGACTAAGCCCGACAAAGCACACAGGGTATCTAGCATAATCGCCGATACCCAGAAAACCAAAACACACCAGGTGCGCAGTATTACATTGCTTGCCGATGCAAAGCCCATGCATCGAAAAGCGCAATCTCGCCTGCGCACCTGGTGTGTTATCCCGCCTGGGACATTAGTTCATTACTGAATGAATGAATGATTAATGAATTCAGTTATCCCCAGCTTGCTGCGGCGCGACGGTTGACGTCACTCATGCGGTCGTTGGACTGGGAAACGGTGTTGGAGATGGTGGCCAGCACGGTGTTGAGCTCAGCTGCTGCCTTGTCCCACTTGGCCTGCGCCTCGTTGTATGCCGCGGCAGATTCGCCTTCCCAGGTTGCTGCCATCGGCGCGATGACGCCCTTAAGGTCATCGAGCAGACCGTTGATGCGGGAAGAGGTGGAGTTGATGTCAGCGGCGGCGTTGGAGATGGCGCCGAATTGGTACTTGATTTCGCTCATGGTGACTATTCCTTCGTGTCCTTATATATAGAGGTATGAATTGGTGTGCGAATTAGAGGGCGAGTCCGCCGCCGACGTTGTTGAACGCGTCCTGGTTTTGCGCCTCGACATTATCGAAATTGCGAGCATTCGATCGAATGTTTTCGCTGATGGAAAGCAGTGCTTCCTGCAGCTGCTGCGAGGATGCGTCATAGCGGTTCATCAAGTTGTCAAAGGACACCTGCGCGGAACCGGTCCAGCTGGCGCGAACCTGGTCCACGACGCCCTGCAGGCGGGTCAGTTCAGCGGATACTTCATCATTGGTGTTGTCGACGCGGCCTGCGGTCGCGACCATCACTTCTGCTTCGGTCTTAAACATTTGGCTCATTGATCTAGCCCCTTCTTATGGGTTGTGAGTGTGCGTTATGTGTCCATCGGAAGCTGCGGTCAAACCCCCTACCGTGCTTCCTTAACTACATTGGACTCAGCCTTATCCCGGAAGGTTCCCGAAGTTGTTTAAGAAACTTTTTCTATGGACTCCGAAGCCATTCGGCACGCCGCGCGCTGCGCCATGCTGGGCGCCTTGCGGGTGTGGCATCCCAGCGATACTTGCTGGTCATCTTCTACCCAGGTTGTCCAAGTAACCTCAGAGTCATCGCCCGGATGCTCCAAATAAGTCAACCGGCCATTGGCTTCATGTGGGTTGGACAAGGTTTCGTCGCTGTCGATCTGCGCGCGGACTTCTGCAAATAAAGCGTTGGCGGGTACAGCATAGAGCGGGTCCATCGCCATAATGATGCGCAGGTTCGGGTCTTGACCGGTCGCAGTAACCAGGCCTTCTTCTTCCGTATGGGTAAATCCTGCGGGCAGCATGACGCGCAGTCCCCCGGCTTCGATTGTTTGATGCGCCGGTGCCGCACTAGTGTTTGCCTGTGTTCCCGAAGTTTCCGATGCCTGCGTTGATATCTCCGGTGCCGGCCCTACTTCAGCGATCGTAGTTGTGTTCACTGGCGCAGCGGAATCGCTGGCAGCACTAGTCGCACTGCGCAAGAAGAACCACGCGATAAGGATGATGATCAGCACTACCACCACGATGATCGCAATGAGTCCTTTACGCTGTTTAATGCGCTCAAGAAAGGATTCTTCATCACCTACCGGGCGGATAATCTCATCATCATCGATGATTTCTTCGGGCTCTAGTTCTTCTGGTTCATGCTGTGGGATGGCTAGAGCTGTGACCGGTTCGCGTTCGGCAATGATGACATCGTGGACTTGCAGCTGACGGCGAATAATCTTTACTGCTTCATGCGACATTGGCCCGCCGGAGGAATCCGCGACGACTGCAACCCGCACATCCGGCCATTGGGCAGGCAGCAGCTTTTGTGCCTGTTCCATCACACCGGATAGTGCCCAGCCTTCCACGATGGCTGTGCCAGGGAGATCATAACGATAGATCGACTCTGGCCCTTCAAATATGGTGGCCGTATCTAACACCGTGATGGTGAGATTGACCGTGGTGGATTCATATAACGACATCTTCTAACCTTCATTCCCTGCTTCGTTTTCAACTTCTTTGAGCACCGGCAGCGCGGCCTGGCACAGCCCGACCAACTGCCCACCAATCCCCAGTTGCCCGCGTCCAACCGGCTGATTCGCTGGTTTGATTCCAAACATCGCGCCTTCATCACGCGGGGAATCCATGACAAAGACTGCCGGTTGGGTATCGCGCAGGTTAGACAGGAACTGCCCGAACAGTGCGCGCCCGATTCCGCCGGCTTTCCGCGCAACCACAATGTGCAGGCCAATATCGCGGGCATGCGGAAACAACTCCACCAAGGGCGCCAGCGCCATTTCACTGACCAGGTCAAGGTCATCGATGACAACGTAAATATCCGGCCCGGTCCACCAACTGCGTGCGGCAAGCTCTGCCGGCGTAACGTCTGGGCCCGGCAGGCGAGCTTTGAGCGTGGTCGCGGTATCGCGCACTGCCTTTTCCGTCGCAGCGGAAGTCGCTGAATAAGCCGCCAGCATCGATTGTTCGATGGTGCCAAGGTGGGCACGGCGTTCATCGATAAGCACAATGCGTGCCTCAGCACTGTCTTTGGCAGCAATCCCCTGCAGCAAGGTGGCCAACAGCGAGGACTTACCCACACCAGAAGTGCCGATAACCACGAAGTTCATGCGGGTATCCCAATGCTGAGTGTCCAGATCACGTCCACCGAGAGCCCATGGAATGTCGTCGGCTGAGGGATCGAGGTCTGCGACGGTGAGCTGTTGCGGCAACATTTTAAGCTTCGGCACCGGTGCCACGTTTGCCCAGGAGGTTTCAATATGGGCGATATCCTGGCGCGATGTGCTGGCGAAGAGGAAGAACTCTCCCGCAGGTGTAATTCCGCGGCCCGGTGCGCTGGGAAGTTTTTGTTGTTTCTTGCGGTCAAACAGCGAGTCCATGGGCTCACCGAGTTTGAGCTCTAGCCGTTCTGAGATGAGATCGCGGATAGCTGGGCGCATGGTGGTCCAGCGCGGCGTGGAAATAATGACGTGCACGTGCGCGGAAGGACCGTCGGCAGCGAGTCTGGTCAGTGCTTCGCTGAGATCTTCAAATTCCGCGCCGGATGTTCCAATCGCGTGCCAGCCATCGATGACCAGGAAGGTATGGCGTGCTTCGGGAAAGTCCACCAGGCCGGATACTTCATCAATGATGCGGCGGACCTTCTCGTCCTCGTGACGCCCGGCAACAGCTGCCACATGCGGCAGGCGTTCCAGCGCGGACAGCTGCCCGCCGCCCAAGTCAATGACGTAGAAGCGTAAGAATTCTGGCGAATACGCTGCGGCCAACGATGCGACAATGGTGCGCAGTGCCGTCGACTTGCCGGATTGCGGACCGCCACACAGCGCCATGTGGCCGGACGTCAGGTCCACCATGAGTGGGTCTTGGCGCTGGTAGTAGGGCCTGTCGATGATTCCAATCGGTGCCTGGATGCCTACGCCTTCTTCCGGGACGAAGTCCGCCGCGATGGCTGGTAGTTCAATGGCTTGCGGCAGCGGCGGCAGCCACACGCGATGAGCGGATTGCCCGCGTGCCAAAGCTTCGGCGCGGGTGGCATCCACGACTTCATCAAGCAGCGTAGTGGAGTTATCCACGTAAGTATCTGGGGTAATCGCCGATGAGAAATCTTCATCCCAGCCGTTGAACTCTTTGATTCCCATGCGGCTTTCTTCGTCTTGGGCAATTGGTACGGTCTCACGCACCACGCCACCAGACACGTAGAAGGCCTGAAATCGACTAAGCGCATCAGCATCTGTCTTCAAATATCCAGCGCCCGGTTCGCCGGGCAGGTGATAAGCATCCGGAACTCCTAGGACCTGACGTGACTCAGCAGCAGAAAACGTCTTCAATCCCAAGCGATAAGACAAGTGTGAATCCAGTCCGCGCAGCCTTCCTTCTTCCAGGCGCTGCGATGCGAGCAGCAGGTGCACGTGCAAGGAACGGCCCAAGCGGCCGACCGCAACGAAAAGCTCAGCGAAGTCAGGGTGCTGCATGAGCAATTCTGAGAACTCATCGACCACGATGACCAGCGCTGGGAGTGGTGCCAGGTCTTCCTGTCCGCTTAGCCGCGCGGTGGTGTAATCGGTGACGTTGGCGTAGTTTCCGGCATCACGCAGGATCTCCTGCCGGCGGTTCATCTCCCCGGAGATCGCATCATACATGCGCTCAACCAGTGAGGATTCATCTTCTAAGTTGGTAATCACCGCGGCTGTGTGCGGCAAGTAGTCACAACCCAGAAATGTGGCGCCGCCCTTGAAGTCCACGAGGACAAAGTTCAGTTCATCCGGACTGTGCGTTGCGGCAAGGGATAACACGATGGTGCGCAGCGCTTCCGATTTACCCGAGCCCGTGGCGCCAATGCACAATCCGTGTGGACCCATACCACCCTGGGCGGATTCTTTCAGGTCTATCATCACCGGTGTCTGTGAAGGTGACAACCCAATTGGTACTGCGAGCCGTGCGGCGCCCACGCGCCCTGGCCATAACGCAGGGCCAGTCATTTCCGAGACATCAGAAAATCCCAGCAAACTCAGTAGGTCAAGGCGGGTATCGGTGGCAGTCATCTCAGGGCGGCTAAAGCGCGCGAGCGCCCGTGCGCAGGTCACAGCTGATTCTTCGCTGACCATGTCGGGTATGCCAAGTTCCTCGTCACCGCCGGCGGTGACAACACGCAGGCCGTCATCGACAAGTAATAAAAGCCCCTCTTGTTCAGCTCGCACGCCCAATGCTGTGGTGCGCCGCGATGCGATATCGACGATGCAGTGCACACCAGCATCATCGATAAAGGGCTCCACCCCGGTGGTTGGGGTGTCATCAACCAGCAAACACACGAATCCCGCTGCGTCTGGGTTCCGGGTGTGTGGCAACCACTTCAACCACTCCCAGCCTTCACCGATAACGCGAAAACCAACGGTCTCCGGGCCATGAAACATAGCCAACTGCAGCACCATTGCACGCACCACATCCCGTGCGCCGTCCCCAGCAAGACCTAGAAAGCGGAAGGCTTGCAGCTGCAATGCGACCGGCATGTCCGCTACTGTGCTCACCCCCGCGAGTGTGTGCCGCAACCGCACCGCGCAGACAGGATCCAAGTCTTCCGCCGCGCCCGATTCGGCCACGTTAATGGGAGTGACCAGCGCCGCCGGGCCTAGACCGATGCGGATTTCAAACGCGTCTTCATCTCCCCCGGCGCGCTCCCACATGCGCGCGGTACCCGCCAATGCCTGCAAATCTTCTGGCGCGGGATGCCGGTGCAGTTCATGCCTTCGCTGGGATTCGCCATTGCCTAAAGCTTCATCACGAAGCGACGCTAAATGCCGCAGATATGTACGCCGAGATTCATCCGGGTCATTCGCGCTTTGTGGATTAAACATCATGGCCATTGAGGCCAGCATCATCATCGGGAACATCAACATCATCGGATTCGGTGCGCCGTTGGATGACAGCACCATCATCGCGACCATGCCCAGCATGACCACCACCATGATCAGCGGCATCAAAATTCGCATCAGCGGCAGCGGCTGGCTGCGGGCTGCCTGCGGAACGGGTTCAGCATCAAGGCTGCCCGTTGGTAGTGGCGGCGCTGGATCTCGCAGCGCAAACGAGATCGGATCGACAACGCGCATATTAAATTTCCCCCTCATCCCCGAAAAGGCAGTGTCCAAAACAGTGGACACGCTCTAACAAGTAAGCCACAATAGATACGGTTGGGCAAGGTGGGGTGCCAACAAATTTCAAACTTTATTTCGGGGGAACAGTGAGTTTTTCACAAAGTGTGCGGGTCACGGTGCGTTGTCACGTGGGTGAATTCCGCAAAGAAGCAGACTTGGCGTTGCCGGTCTCATCTTCATTGAATGAATTGATGTCCGAGGTCACGGACTTTGTGGGGGCACCGTCGGTGACTCGTCCGTGGCGCGCATCAACCGCCGCCGGGCGCCCTGTGGATCAGTCGGCGCCGCTGTCCGCCACGCAGCTTGTCGATGGATCGGTGCTGTTACTTTCACCATCCGAGGACCTACCGGCGCCGGTCATCCGTGACTCGGCTGAGGCATTGGTGTATTCAGGCACTGACCAGCCCGCGCGTGGTTTGCAGACCTTGTGGGTAGTAGTTGCGTTGTGTGCTGCCGGCGGGGTGGTTGGATTCTTAGGGTCCTCACAAATTGCGGGGTCTATTGCTCTAGCTGGGTTAACGATTGCGTTGGGCGCGTTGGTGTTGGCGGTGTGGCATCGGCAGCTGGTGCTGGCATGGTTGGTGATTTCGGCAGCACCGATTGCTGCGGGCATTGCGGTTTCTGGCTGGCCGATTGATACCGCGCGGGGTTTAAGTTACGGACTTTATGCCGCAGCACTCGCCTGCGCAGTGATGGCGTTGGCCTGCCATGTTTTAGCGATTTCGCATGCGCGCACCACGGGTGCGGCCACCACCATTGGGGGTTTATTGGTTCTCGCAGCGTTGACCGTGCCTCATAGTGCTGGGGCTGTGGTTGGTGCAGCGGTCATCATTATTGCCGTCGCGCCCGGGCTCTCTACTATGGCCGCTGGCCTGCGGGTTCCACAGTTGCCTACCGCTGGTCAGGACTTGGCGGTCTCAGATGAGATGGTGGACAACATTGATGAACGCTCGCAGCGTGCGCACTTTATATATGAAGGGATTTGTTTAGGGCTAACAATCGTCACGGTTGTTGCGCTGGCGTATTTGGCGCTGACCAGCTCAACGACACCAATTGTGAGCACACTGTTGTGCCTTGCGTTGTGTTTTGCGGTGCTGCTGCACGCAGCGCGTCACCGGCAGGTTGTGGCTGCGTGGTCCATGACGGTGCTGGCTGCTGCCGCGGCAGTCTGCGCGCCGGTGGTAGTTGCGGTTGCTGATTTTCACGGGCAGGTACACATCACACTGTGGATGGCGGCGTGCATTCCCATCGTGTTGGCATTGGTTTCCCCGTGGTGGGCGCCGCGAATCCAACATGCAACGCCGACAACCATCCAGTGGTTTGAGCGGTTGGAGGCAGTTGCGCTGGTTGCATGTTTGCCGATGGCCGCGCATCTGGCCGGGCTCTTCGAGTTCATTCGGGGTCTGGGATAATGCGCCGGATGGCAAGTGCGCTCGCAGCACTAATTCTGGTACCGATTGCCATTGCAGCACCGACGGCTCCAGCGTGGGCACAAGATACCGCGTGCGCGGTGCCGCTGGGTTCTGCGGAATCACCGTCGTTTAGCCCAGCGCAGCAGGACTACCGCGCGCGGCTGCATTCTTTGGCCACGGGCAAAGGCATCAAAGTTGCCATCATTGATACTGGTGTTTCTGCCCACGAGCAGTTTCCGCAGCTCGAAGCAGGCCCGGACCTCGTGGTGCCCGATACGCCTGCGCCCTTTCATGATTGCGATATTCACGGCACGGTGGTTGCCAGCGTCATTGGCGCGCGGGACATGGGCATCGCGCCCGATGCCACGCTGATGGCTATTCGGCAAACTTCCCTGCACTATCGCTCTACACCGGATTCAGAAAGTTCCGGGTCATTGGCCACCATGGCGGAATCCGTGCACGCTGCGGTTGATGCCGGGGCACGCGTCATTAGCCTCTCGGTGGTTTCCTGCATGACAAAACAGCAGGCGGAGAACCTCGATTCACATGGCTTGACCGAGGCTCTTGATAGGGCGGAGCGCGCGGGAGTCGTGGTGTTGGCATCGGCAGGCAATGTCGATGGTGACTGTGAGCCGGGCATGGTGGTCTACCCTGCTATCGAAGACACTGTTATTACAGTCGCAGCATTGTCCACCGAGTATGAGCTAGCGGGGTACTCCTTGCCTGTCATTGAAAGCGACTGGGTCAGTGCGCCCGGAGCCGTCGATATCGCCATGCATCCGAATGGCACCGGTTGGATGCGTGGGGCAATCAAAAATGGCAGCGAAAGTGGATTCAATGGAACCAGCTACGCCACGCCCACGGTCAGTGGCACCGTCGCGTTGATGTTGGAGCGCAACCCGAGACTATCCCCGCGCCAAGTGCGCAACATAATTTATGGTGCGGCACAGTCAGCCAATAATGTGCATGATCCACTGGCAGCGCTAAGCCACGTACCAGCTTCTTATGTGGTGAAAGAACGCGCGGTGGAGATAACACCTGCACCGGCGGCAGGCTTTGCAGCGCAAGGCAGATTATGGAAGCTCATCGCCGCTATAGGCGGGGCTGGTTTTATAGCCTTGTTTATCGCAGGGATGGTTAGTAGCTTGCGGCCAAGGCGTTCTCCCGCGTCAGAGCGGTCGCCTCAGGCAGCAATCTCACGATCGGCCACGCCGCTTCCTGCACGTCGACGCCCAAAGCATCAACCAGGGCGACATCGGGAAGCTCATGACGGCGGCCGGTGGACTCAATAACGTGCACCCCTGAGCCGGTATCTACCGCGACCGCACCGCCGCTAAGCCCGGTGAAATAGCTCGCGGAACTTTCCCCGGGAAGCTCGACCAAAGAATCCACCGGAGTAAGTTCCACCGCAGCGCCCTCAGTATTGGCGCACAACCAGGAATCTCCATCAACGATGCTCGGAACCGTAGCGGGAAGAACATCAATGGCCGGGTCGGTGATATCGGCAAGCCCGGCAAGTTCTTGGGTGGATACGGTGCGAAGTGGTGCTGAAGCATCCGCCAACACCCTCGCCTGAGTTTCTGTGAGCGCTACTATTCCGCCGTCGACCTGCGCCCAGGTTTGGTTATCTGCGTGCAGCAGTTCTACCTCGGGCAGGCGAATCGGCGGGTTTTCGGCAAATGCGTTGAGGAATTCCGCCGGTACTTCGACTGGTTCCGATAGGTTAAGCGCGCGGCGGATTATCCGCCCATCATCACTATTAGCGGCAGGCAACAGCGCACGGCCTTCGCTAGTAACCAGCCAATCTCGGTCTTGATGTCTCAGATATGCTGCGGCTGGTTCGGGCAGTTCTTGTAATTCATGGCCGACGCTGACCACCAATTCATGCTCTACCCCGTCACCGTCGCGCGTGGCACTGGTGACAAAAGGTGGCTCATCGTGCCCGGGTGGAGCCAGGCACGCAGCCCACGTATTGTCTGGGCGCGGTGCCAATGGGTCTATCTCTGGGGGTGCTGCCAGCTCAATCGGTGCATCTGCAATACCGATCGGCGTTCCCAGCGCTGCGTCTTCTAGTGCTGAACTGCCGATGCTTGCTGGTTCAGCGGCTTCCCCCAGAATCAGCCGGGCAGACGCCAGATTCGCCACCGGATGCAGTGTTTCTTCCACGCGGACATACAGTTGCGACTGTTCAGAGCGCAGCAATTGCGCATCACCGGGATTCGGGTCCGGACGCAGCCACGCCAACAGTCCCGAGCCCAACGCAATGAGCACCACCGCGATGGCCCCGAAAATCAGCGCGCGGCGCCGACTCGCTAATGGATCATGAATCATGCTGATGTCACCTAAGACCAGCGCATGTTGCATTCGACGAACTAAAAACTTATGCCCTGAGACTTGCGCCTTAGTAGTCGGTGCCAATTTAGACACAGTCAAACACTCCCCGAAACACTCCCCCGAATATTTAAGTGCGTGCAAACACGCAACCTAAATAATGTTAGCACTCCTTTTATCCCGTGTGACCAGTGTTCGCGCTGCTAAATCCTCGTCCGCGGGGTAGTCCACACCAACCAAGGACAAGCCTTTCGCCGCGGCAACGGGGATAGAAGAAGAACGCTCTGACTCAGCCAGCATTGCCTCCACGAAGTTGATATCGCGGCGCCCTTCGCCAACAGCTAGGCAGCAACCGACGAGCGAGCGCACCATTGACCAGCAAAAAGCATCGGCGGTGACATGGGCTTCATACAAGTTGGGCTCAGTTGCAGTGGATGCATCCACCCAATAAAACTCCTGCAAATCCCGAATAGTGGTGGCATTGGGTTTGGCCTTACAGAAGGCCGCAAAATCATGCAGCCCTACCAATGTGGTGGCGGCTTCCTGCATCAAATCGACATCCACTGCCCTAGTCCACACCGCAGTATCGCGCACTCGAGTGGGCAAAGCACCCGCCGGATCAGTGGTGATGCGATAGACATAGTGCCGGCGCAACGCCGAAAAGCGCGCATCGAATCCCTCAGGGGCAAAAGAGACGTTAGAAACGCGGATATCATCATCGACAAGCTTTGCTAAACGGCGAACCAGCTTCGCCGGATCCCCATCAATACTGCGCTGATTAAGGCTGTCAACAGGGACATCCGCATGCGCGACCTGACCTGCCGAATGCACCCCAGCATCGGTTCGACCCGCGACGGTCAGCTCAATGGGGTGGCGCAGGATCATCGATAAGCACTGCTCAAGCACCCCTTGTACCGTGCGCAACCCGCCTTTTTGGCTAGCCCACCCATGAAAATCAGTGCCATCGTAGGCGAGGTCGAAACGCAACCGGACAAGCTTCGGTAAATCAGTCATAACCCGCGATTGTACCCCCACATGAGGGCGCTTGGAAAAGCCTGTGAAGCCAAACCTTTCCCAAGGGCATCACTCACAGAAATGGAAATAACTACCAACAACTGTGACCTGTCACCGAAAATTCAGGTGGACACGCACCGCTGCGCTGTTGCAATAATGGTTCCCGAGCACGTTCACCGCACCACCTCGGGGCGAGGCTGGGCGTGCATGAGATTTTCTCTAAAGCAAAAGCTGGAAGGAACAACCATTATGAAGAAGTTCAAGAAGTTCGCCGCTGTAGCATCCGCAACCGCACTCATGGGTGCAGGCGCAATGACCGCACCAACCGCATTCGCACAGGGAGAGGGTTCCGCAGACAGCGTCACCCAGTCTTCTGAGGGCGAGAACACTGAAGACGAAGGCGACGTCTCCTCCGAGGCCGAGCAGTCCAGCGAGGAACTGTCCTCCAACCTTGAGAAATCTGCAGACCAGCTCTCCTCCGACGTGGGCTCCTCTGAAGATGGCGAGAACTCTGAGGGCTCCACCGAAGGCCTGTCCTCCGACGTCTCCAGCTCCACCGATGAAACCGAAGATGGCGAAGGCTCCTCAGAGAACGAGCAGTTCCTGTTCGGCGCTGGCATCCTCGCAGCAATCGCTGGCGGCATCGCAGCATTCCTGCCACAGATCCAGCAGTACCTGCCACAGGCTTAATTACTGCACTGTGAAGCAGAAGGGGAACAGTAGCAGCAAGTCAGGGTGCTTGCTGTAAGAGCTGCCTCGGATATCTCCTTATGTGTCGGCTGAGACCCACATCGCGTAGTAGACGGTGTGGGCCTCAGCTTTTTGCATTTCAACACCTCCTACCCCACCGCCCGTGCCTGAGGTGAGAGGGCTCCCCTGAAAGCTCTCGTTGCTTCCTGCCCCTCGTGTAGGTGCAGAGCTTTAGGCGCATGGCTAGGTCCATAGCTAGGTCATCTCCAACGAGAGTGTGAACTGTAGGTCGCCACACGACTCAGTCATTCCTCTCGGGCATCTGGGGGATCTGGGCACCGAAGCCATCGGTCATGTGCGGCAGCACCGCCACTCGTAGAGTTTCACGAGAGGTTGTATGGCAATGGCGGACAACTGACGCGCATAGGAAAAGGGCCCTGTACCTAAGTGGTACAGGGCCCTTGAGGGCTACTAGGAGATAAAGAGAATTACTTCTCTTCTTCCTTAGCCTCTTCTGCTGCTGGAGCTTCCTCGGTAGCGGTCTCCTCTGCTGGGGTTTCCTCAGCAGTGGTTTCCTCTACAGAGGTCTCTTCAACAGCTTCTTCTTCAGCCTTCTTGGAAGCAGCTGCGCGGGTAGCGCGGAATGCCTCTGCAGAAACAGTCTCCTCAAGAACCAGGGAAATCTGGGACATTGGAGCGTTGTCGCCGGCACGGTTGTCCAGCTTAACGGTGCGGGTGTAGCCACCTGCACGGTTTTCGAACTGTGGCGCCAACTCGTCGAAGAGGTGTGCAACAACATCCTTGTGTGGGATGAGCTTCAGCACGGAACGACGGTCAGCCAGGGTTCCACCCTTAGCCTTGGTGATGATCTTCTCTGCGTAAGGACGAAGCATCTTCGCCTTCGCATCGGTGGTCTTGATAGCGCCGTGCTCGAACAGGCTAGCTGCCAAGTTGCTCAGCAGGTGAGCCTGCTGCTTAGCGGAGCCGCCGAGACGGGCACCCTTCTTAGGGGTAGGCATTTAAGTACTCCTCGTGTGCGGATTAGGTAGAGCGCGCGACCAAGGTTTCCTTGGTCTAGCACAATTGCTATTTACTCGGATTCAGCCGGATCCTTGAAGTCACCGGTTTCGGCGTCATAGCCTTCGAGCTGGGTTGGATCGAAGTCCTCAGGGGTGTCCTTGAGAGCCAGATTCAGGTTAGCCAGCTTAATCTTCACCTCGTTGATGGACTTCTGTCCGAAGTTGCGGATATCCAGCAGGTCCGATTCGGTGCACTCTGCGAGCTCACCAACGGTGTGGATTTCCTGACGCTTCAGGCAGTTGTACGAACGTACGGAGAAGTTCAAGTCCTCAATTGGCATGCTGTAAGCAGCGATGTACTCGGACTCCTGTGGGGATGGTCCGATCTCGATGCCTTCAGCAGCGGTGTTCAGCTCGCGAGCCAGGCCGAAGAGCTCGACCAGGGTGCCGCCAGCAGATGCCAGGGCGTCGCGTGCAGAAATAGAGTTCTTGGTTTCCACGTCGATGATCAGCTTGTCAAAGTCGGTGCGCTGCTCAACACGAGTAGCTTCAACCTTGTAAGAGACCTTCAGCACTGGGGAGTAAATCTGGTCAACCGGAATACGTCCGATGTCACCAGAAGTTGGTGCTGCAGGAACGTAGCCACGGCCACGCTCAACGACGAATTCCATGTCCAACTTCGCAGTATCGTTCAGAGTTGCAATAGTCATCTCTGGGTTGTGGATTTCCACACCAGCTGGCGGCTGAATGTCGCCAGCGGTTACTGCGCCAGGGCCTTCCTTGCTCAGGTACATAACAACTGGCTCGTCAGAGTCAGAGGACAGTACCAAGTTCTTGACATTCAAGATGATCTCGGAAACGTCTTCCTTCACACCGTTGATGGTGGTGAACTCATGGAGAACACCATCAATCTTGATGGAAGTTACTGCTGCACCAGGGATGGAAGACAGCAGGGTACGGCGCATGGAGTTACCGATGGTGTAGCCGAAACCTGGCTCCAGTGGTTCGAATACGAAACGGGAGCGGGAAGAGTCGATGAACTCCTCGGTAACCTGTGGACGCTGTGAAATAAGCATGGAACTTCTCCTTGTCGACGACCGCTATTTGACGCCGGTAGAGGGTGAAAATTATGGAAGGAATCCGATTGATTCCTGAGATAACCGCACCGTGCTTTTGATGGCACCGTACGGTTAAACAGTTTACTTCGAGTAAAGCTCGACGATGAGCTGCTCCTGCAGCGGAACGTCGATCTGAGCGCGCTCGGGCAGCTGGTGCACGAGGATGCGCAGGGATTCAGGAACAACCTGCAGCCAAGCTGGAACAACAGCTTCGCCGAGACGATCCTGAGCCTCTTCGAACCATTCCATCTTCTGGGAACGCTCGCGAATATCGATGATGTCGTATTGCGAAACGCGGTAAGAAGGAACGTTGGTCTTCTTGCCGTTCACGGTGAAGTGACCGTGGGAAACAAGCTGACGTGCCTGACGACGAGTACGTGCCAGACCTGCGCGGTAGACAACATTGTCAAGGCGGGTTTCGAGCAGGACAACCAGGTTGTCGCCGGTCTTACCCGTCTGACGGTTTGCCTCTACGTAGTAGCGACGGAACTGACGCTCCAGCACACCGTAGGTGTACTTTGCCTTCTGCTTCTCCTGGAGCTGCAGCAGGTACTCAGATTCCTTGATGCGGTTTCGGCCAGCCTGTCCCGGTGGGTATGGGCGGCGTTCGAAAGCCATATCGCCACCGACCAAGTCGACGCGAAGACGGCGGGATACACGAGTAGCGGGGCCGGTATAACGAGCCATAGTTTAGTTCTTCCTTCCCTTAAACGTGGCGACGCTTCGGTGGTCGGCAGCCATTGTGTGGCTGTGGGGTTACGTCAGAGATAGACGAAACTTCCAAGCCGGCAGCCTGTAGTGAGCGGATTGCGGTTTCGCGGCCCGAACCTGGGCCCTTAACGAATACGTCAACCTTCTTCATGCCGTGCTCCATTGCCTTGCGAGCTGCAGACTCTGCTGCCATCTGCGCTGCGAATGGAGTGGACTTACGGGATCCCTTGAAGCCAACCTGACCTGAGGAGGACCAAGAGATAACAGCACCGGATGGGTCCGTGATGGACACGATGGTGTTGTTGAAGTTTGACTTAATGTAAGCGTGGCCCTGGGCCACGTTCTTCTTGACTACACGACGGCCGGAACGGCGCGCCGTGGAACGAGTCTTCTGAGCCATTTATTACTTCTTCTTTCCTGCGATCGTCTTCTTAGGACCCTTACGCGTACGCGCATTGGTCTTGGTGCGCTGACCACGGACTGGCAGGCCACGACGGTGGCGCAGACCCTGGTAGCAACCGATTTCAATCTTGCGACGAATGTCAGCCTGAACCTGACGGCGGAGGTCACCCTCTACCTTCCAGGAGCCTTCAATAGCGTCACGAAGCGCCGACAGCTGATCATCATCAAGGTTGTCGGTGCGCAGGTCAGGAGAAATACCGGTCTTTTCCAGTAGCTCCTTGGAACGGCTTGGGCCGATTCCGTAAATGTAAGTGAGCGCGATCTCCATGCGCTTGTTGCGTGGAAGATCAACACCAGCTAGACGTGCCATGTGGCGTGTCCTTTCGGGTTGTTACGGTGGTTTTCTCCTTAACCGCCCCGCACCATGTCACGCTTCGCCCGGTCCGACCGGGTCTATGGGCAACATTGTGGTGCAGGCTCTGGCCACCGTGGCCTGAGGTATTAGTAGAGCACTCGACCTTGCGAGTACCCCTGATTAAGGAGGCTTTCGGTTTTTACTTGTAGCGGTAGACGATGCGTCCGCGGGTCAGGTCATAAGGAGACAACTCCACTACAACGCGGTCCTCTGGGAGAATACGGATGTAGTGCTGACGCATCTTGCCGGAAATGTGAGCAAGAACCTTATGCCCATTATCGAGCTCGACACGGAACATTGCGTTTGGAAGCGGTTCGACAATGCGACCCTCTACCTCAATTGCGCCTTCCTTAGCCATAACCTCTACTTTTCTGGCAGCCAATTTTGTTACGGCTACCTGCATTTTTAAATGTCTACTACCTGATGCAGCCAACACACGATCACGTGTGCGCATACACCATCGACATAGCTTACGCGGTACACGCCGGTTTTCCAAATGCCGTTGCCCGTCTTGCCGCTGGTCAGCCCGCCCACAGCCGTAACACGTAACTCGTCTTCAATTACGCAAGCGGTTCACAAAGTCGGCAAACCCCAACTTTTCCTGCCCAACGCTTCTGCAGCCGGCGTTTTCGGATAGCATCACGTCGCACGAGGTCGGTTGGAAAGATCCCCCAATGAACTTTCCACAGAGTGGGTGACTGCAGGACTTCAATGGTGCTTATATCAGAATTTGCTACCACATTTTCGTGGTGTCCAATAGCACGATCGATCATCGGGCGTACATATTCGGTGTAGGCGAAGTCGTCGGCTATTTGCACAGATTTGGAATTCAAAGTGGCGTCATCGATCACTTCTGATACCGGACAACCCAGTTCATTTTCGTATTTCACTTCCAACAGTTCATGAAATTCAGTCCGATAAACCATTGATCTTTCGCAGGCCTCTTCATAGATCTGATCAATTTCGTATGGAATCAACATTGCCCCACCCACATCAACCGCAATTTTCAAAGACTGCTTGTCAAACACATGGACTCTTTGCTTCTGAACGTCAACATCAAGGCCATGCTAGAACCCATCCCTGACAGCAGCGCGGACACCTCAAACAAACTATCGAAACATTCTTGTTGTTACGGTTCTTCAATAGCGGAGTACGCATCAATAGCAAATAGAAATCCAATGAGGGCTAAGTAAAGAAAAGTGTGTCTGAATTAGCTTACTTCTGCCAGCTCAACAACTGTTTTTAGCCGGTTAATAGGTCTCCAAGAGCTATTAACCGGCCTTTTGCGTTCAATACCGAGATCCCGTGAAAAGTGTGCTAACCGGTTCTGGTTTGATTTTCCGGTGAGTACAAACAGACCAAGATGCCCCATCTGTACAGGGCTAATGAAGAAAAACGGATACACACAAGCCGGCACCCAACGCTGGCGATGCACACAAGGCTGCCGCGGATCCTCAGTAAGAAACAGCCAACAAGCCAGCAAAGACGCCGCAACCTTCCGACTGTTCTACACCTGGATCACCACGGGTCGTTCCCTCAACAGCCTCGCACAAGAACACAACACCACCCGCCAAACCCTGCACGCACGCATGAAATGGTGCTGGCTGATACAACCTAACGTAGAAATCGACCACAATAGGGTCTATGACCAGCTATTTATCGACGGCACCTACCTCAACAAACAGTGCCTGCTCATCGCCGCAAGCCTCGACCACGTCGTCGCATGGCTGTGGTGCGATAAAGAATCCACCACCAACTACATCAAACTCATCTCCCAACTACAGCCCCCACTGATCATCACCCTCGACGGCGGGACCGGAGCCTTATCAGCAATCAAAAAATGCTGGCCCACCAGCCACATTCAACGCTGCACCGTCCACGTTCAACGCCATATCAGACGCCAAACCACCTCCAGGCCACGCACAGAAGCAGGCAAAGCCATCTACGCACTAGCCCTGTCGCTGACCAAAGTAGAAACCCCCGACGACGCCTACCAATGGACTACAAACCTGCTGGCTACCCACGAGTTTTACAAACCCACACTCGCTAAGAAAACCTTTTATAAACGCGGTCAACACCCCAGCGGGAAAACCTGGGACTGGACACACAAACGAGACCGCACAGCCATGAATTCGCTAAACAACCTCAACAGCAAAAAATGGCTATTTACCTGGATAGAACCACCCGAAGGATTCATTGGAACACCAAAATCCACCACCAACAGCCTTGAAGGTGGCATCAACTCACCGCTCAAACTCCTCGCCAGAAACCACCGCGGAATGAGCAAAGAACACCAACGCACCGCCATCGATTGGTGGCTCGCATCAAAAACGCAGCTGCCTGCCGAGCCCGTAAAGACCGCCAGGCAGCAACGCTGGGGTAAAGACGCACTCGCCAAAGTCAACGCCTTACTCGAAGCGGAATCACCCACACCACCAGAAATCGGTGGCCCAAGCGGATACGACACCGCAATCGATACCACCTACCAGCACTCTATGGGAATACAGAAAGGATGGCTAGGTAGATAACACAATGTCCGCCGGCAACACACCGACAGACACACTTTTCTTTACTTAACCCTCCAACGGCAACTGGACTACCTCACAAAAGCGGCGCGTTCCTTCCCCTGTTGACGGGAAGGAACGCGCCGCTCAAAGTTTTGGCCATTAAGCGCGATCTTAATTAGTAGATGAAGACCTTGTCGCCGACATGCAGGTTGTCCCAGTAGCGCAGAGCGGCCTGCTCTGGCAGACGGACACAACCAGCGGAGTCATAGGCTGGGTTGCCCATGTGGAACGCGTGGCCGTTGTTGGTGAAGTAGATCGCGTAAGGCATTGGCGCGTTGTTGAACTCGTAAGAGATTTCGTCCTTGACCTTACGGTTCACGTAGAAGGTACCGCGTGGGGTCTCCTGGCCAGCCTTACCTGGCGCCATGGACGGTGCAACATAAGTGATGTTTCCGTTGTTCTGCAGCCAGGTACGACGACCGTCAAGGTCGACACAGACGTCAGCGTCAGCTGGACAAGGGCCAACATTGAATTCACGGCGCTTGCGCTCAGCTTCAGCCTTGCGTGCAGCTTCCTCAGCGCGTGCCTTCTCAGCCGCTACCTCAGCTTGGCGTGCCTTCTCAATGGCTGCCAAACGAGCCTTCTCTTCGCGTTCCTTCTGAGCGCGCAGACCCGGGAAGACTACATCCATGGTGCTATCAAGCACTGGACGAATCTGGGATGCGGCTTCAGGGTTGGATTCGCTGACCTGCTTCAGAAAAGCGTTGCGTGAGTTCCACGCGTTCTCACGCGTATCATTCAAGACGTCATCGAAGCTCAAGTCAGAGGAACTCTGAGCGTAATCTGGGGTGGCAGGTTGTGCCTGCGCTGCTGGCGATGCCCCAAGCAACGCAACAGCGGTAGCTGCAGTAGCAGCGAGCGCTACGAGCGAGCGACGGACACCGACAAAGCTGGTTTTCAACATGGCAAGAAGTATAAACCTTCCTGCCACAATTCGCATAGTTATCTAGTAGCGCGGCGTTAAAATTCGCGGACCATCGGCAGTTGCGGCAACAGTATGCTCCCAATGCGCGGCCCATGAACCATCTTCGGTGTAAACGGTCCACTCATCATCGGCGTCAACGAAGTTGTCTTCAGTACCCAGAGTGATCAGTGGCTCAATCGCCAACACGGAGCCTTCTTGAATGATTGGTCCGCGGTTCGCACGACCCTCATTCGGCAAGAAGGGGTCTTCGTGCATGGTGCGGCCGATGCCGTGTCCGCCAAAGCCATCAACAATGAAAAGTTCGACTTCCCACTTATCTTCAGCCTCATAGGTGGCCATTTCAATAGCGTGAGAAACATCGCTGAGACGATTTCCTGGACGCATCTTATCGATACCTTGCTCCAGGATCCACGCGGTGGCATCGTTAAGCTTTTGCGGGTTCTCCCCCAGCTTGCCGATACCGAAAGTCCATGCTGAGTCCCCCACCCAGCCGTCCAAGGTAGCGCCACAGTCAATTGAGACCAGGTCGCCTTCTTTGAGAACCAGCTTCTCGCTCGGAATGCCGTGCACAATCACGTCATTGACCGAAGCACAGATGCTGCCAGTGAAACCGCCGTAGCCCAAAAATGTTGGCACGGCGCCAGCTTCACGAATGGTGGCCTCCGCCAGAGCGTCAAGCTCCTTGGTGGTCACACCAGGTTTGGCAGCCGCTCGCACCGCCTGCAGGGTGCGGCCGACAATCTCGCCGGCGGCTTGCATGGCATCCAGCTCACCTGGGGTGCGTGCTGGAATCTGGTTTTTGCGGCTGCGACGACCCATTTACTTACCGATGGCTTCCATAGCCGCTGCGTTGATTTCCTCAACGGTGCCCTCAGCCTTGATGTCGATGATCTTCTCACCGTAGTGATCGATCAACGGCATGGTCTCCTCACGGTAGACAGACATGCGGGTACGGATGGTCTCTTCATTGTCATCTGCGCGGCCGCGGGCCAGCATGCGCTCAACAACGACGTCATCGGTGACCTGGAAGTTCAAAACGCCATCCAAGCTCTGACCGTTCTTAGCCAGCAGGTCCTTAAGGATCTCTGCCTGCTCAACAGTGCGTGGGAAACCGTCCAGAAGGAAGCCATTCGCGGCATCGTCCTGGGACAGGCGGTCTTCCACCATGCGCGCGGTGACATCAGTTGGCACAAGCTTGCCGGCATCCATGTAGGACTTTGCTTCTACACCGAGTGGAGTGCCTTCGCCGATGTTAGCGCGGAAGAGATCACCGGTGGAGATGTGAGGAACGTTCAGCTTTTCGCTGAGGATAGCTGCCTGGGTACCTTTGCCAGCACCTGGAGGGCCGAGGAGAACGAGTCGCATTACTTAAGAAGTCCTTCGTAGTTGGATTGGAGAAGCTGGGATTCAATTTGCTTGACCGTAGTCAGTGCCACGGAGACAAGAATCAGAATAGCGGTACCGCCGAAAGCGGACATGCCGCCACCAGAACCCTGTCCGCCAACACCCGCGTCGAGCAAGATGTTTGGCAACACTGCAATCAGCGCGAGGTAGGTTGCGCCGACGAACAGCAAACGGTTCATGACAAAGCCCAAGTATTCTGCGGTCGGACGGCCCGGACGAATGCCCGGAATGAAGCCGCCGTAACGCTTCATATTATCTGCTTGCTCCGCTGGATCGTACTGAACGGAGACATAGAAGTAAGAGAAGAAGATAGTCAGCACGAAGTACGCCAGAATGTACTGCCAAGACGATGGCGCCTGCAGCCATGCGATGACGTTGCGCTGCCACCAGTTATCCGGTGGTACTGCCTGTCCGGAGTTTACAATCTGGGTGATCAGAACTGGCATGTAGATCAGGGAGGACGCGAAGATGACCGGGATAACGCCGGCCTGGTTGACCTTCAACGGCAGGTAGGTGGAAGAACCACCATACTGACGACGGCCCACCATACGCTTTGCGTACTGCACCGGAATGCGGCGCTGTCCCTGCTCGATGAAGGTAATACCGACAACCAGAACCACGACGCCGACAACAACCATGGCAAAGACCAAACCACCGTTGTTTTGCAGGATCTGCAGTCCGTCGGTTGGCAGGCGGGTAGCAATACCCGCGAAGATCAGCAGCGACATACCGTTGCCGATGCCCTTCTCCGTGATGAGCTCGCCCATCCACATCACCAACACCGCACCGGAGGTCATGACAATGACCATCACGATGAGGGTGAAGATGTTGCGGTCTGCGTCAAGCACCTCAACGCCCTGGCCGAGCAGCTGCTGGCGGTCAGCCAGAGCCACAATGCCTGCGGACTGCAGCAGTGCCAGCGCCAGAGTGAGATATCGCGTGTACTGGGTCATCTTGGACTGACCGGACTGGCCTTCCTTCTTCAATTGCTCGAAGTGCGGAATAACCACGGTCAGAAGCTGAACGATGATCGACGCAGTAATGTACGGCATGATGCCGATCGCGAAAATAGACAACTGCAACAGCGCACCACCTGAGAACAGGTTAATGACCGAATAGAGGTCACCTGATTCTTGGGTGAGCTGACGCAGACGCCCCGCGATGGTTGCGTAATCCACTCCCGGAGTCGGGATCTGGGCGCCGATACGGTAAGCAATGATCATCACGATGGTGAAAATGATCTTCTTACGGAGATCGGCGTCCTTAAATGCCTGAATAATGGCGGACACTAAATAATCCTCCTGCCCTCAGCGCAGATGCAGCACGTGGGCTGCCTACGACAAGGCGGTCTTTGATAATGCTTTCTTGGAAACCGGAGTAGGGCTTGAAAGAAGCAACTTCAACAGTTATGACCCCATTACCCTACCAGCTTGTTAGCAACCAACCACATCGGGTTGCTGCTTATCACACTCTCAGGTTTCTAAGGTGGCCCTAACCATGCAAGAAGGCCTCCTTAAGGTGTTCAGCTTGCGCTGATTTCCTTAAGAAGGCCTTGCTTAAATGTGTGTAGCTAAGACTTACTTCGTAGCGGTGGTGGAACCGCCAGCTGCTTCAATCTTTTCTACAGCAGACTTAGAGAACTTGTCTGCGGTGACGTTCAGCTTGACGCTGAGGTCGCCTTCGCCCAGAACCTTGACCGGCTGCTTAGCACGGACCAGGCCAGCGGCAACGATGTCAGCTACTGCGACGTCGCCACCCTGTGGGAATGCTTCTGCCAAATCCGCAACGTTGACTACCTGGTAGGTAATCTTGTTCGGGTTCTTGAAGCCCTTGAGCTTAGGCAGACGCATGTGGATAGGCATCTGACCACCCTCGAAAGCAGCCGAAACTTGCTTACGTGCCTTGGTACCCTTGGTACCGCGGCCAGCGGTCTTACCCTTGGATGCCTCACCGCGGCCAACGCGGGTCTTTGGCTTGTTTGCGCCCTTGGTTGGGCGCAAATCATGCAGCTTGATGATATCAGCCATGGTTATTACTCCCCTGCCACTTCTTCAACGGTGACCAGGTGACGAACCTTATTAGCCATACCACGGATGATCGGGGTGTCCTGCTGAATAACAGAGTGACCGATGCGCTTGAGGCCCAAAGCCTCAATGTTCTTGCGGTGGTTTGGCTTGGTGCCTACCAGGCCCTTTACCTGTGTAATCTTCAGAGCCATTATTTTATGCCTCCTGACCTGCGCGCTGGCGCAGCATACGTGCTGGAGCAACCTCTTCCAAGGACTTGCCACGACGTGCGGCAACCTCTTCAGGGCGAACCAGCTGCTTCAGGCCGTCCATGGTTGCGCGGACGACGTTGAGGGCATTATCGGAGCCGAGAGACTTCGACAGGATGTCCTGGATACCAGCACACTCAAGAACTGGACGAGCAGCGCCGCCAGCGATAACACCGGTACCAGGAGCTGCAGGCTTCATCATAACGATGCCAGCTGCGTCGCGACCCTGGACTGGGTGGGTGATGGTGCCGCCAACCATTGGAACGCGGAAGAAGTTCTTGCGAGCCTCTTCTGCACCCTTCTGGATTGCAGCAGGTACTTCCTTAGCCTTGCCGTAGCCAACGCCAACCATGCCCTGGCCGTCACCAACGATGACCAGTGCGGTGAACGACATGTTGCGTCCACCCTTCACGGTCTTGGAGACGCGGTTGATGGTTACAACGCGCTCGATGTACTTATCGCGCTCGTTGTCCTGCTGGTTACGACGATCGTCGCGACGGCCGCGGCCGCCACGGTTGTTGTTGTTTTCGGCGGAGCGTCCGCCGTCACGCTGTTCACGGTCCGACATTAGGCGTTCCTTCCGTTGATGTTTCCGTTGACCATTAGAACTTCAGACCACCTTCGCGAGCGGCGTCTGCAAGAGCTGCGACGCGACCGTGGTACTTGTAGCCTGCACGGTCGAAGACGACAGCTTCGATGCCAGCTTCCTTGGCACGCGCAGCAATCAGTGCGCCAACCTTGGATGCCTTGGCCTTCTTGTCGCCCTCGAGTGCGCGCACGTCAGCTTCCATGGAGGAAGCTGCAGCCAGGGTGTGGCCAGCCAAGTCATCGATGACCTGGACATGCATGTGGCGGGAGGAGCGGTGGACAACCAAACGTGGAGCCTCTGGGGTTCCACGCAGGGTCTTACGGACGCGGAAGTGACGACGAGCACGTGCTTCGCGACGTCGGGTGGAAATGTCCTTGCCGACTGGGGTGCGCTTTGCGGTTTCAGTGTTTGCCATTGCTTACTTACCCGTCTTTCCGACCTTGCGACGGATCTGCTCGCCAGCGTAACGGATACCCTTGCCCTTGTAAGGATCATCCTTACGCAGACGGCGGATGTTCGCGGCGATCTGTCCGACGTTTTGCTTGTCAATACCGGAGATGGACAACTTGGTGGTGCCATCGGTAGCGAAGGTGATTCCCTCTGGAGCCTCAATGAGGATCGGGTGGGAGTAACCCAGGGCGAACTCAAGGTCCTTGCCCTTTTGTACTACACGGTAACCAACACCGAAGATTTCCATCTTGATGGTGTAGCCCTCGGTGACGCCAACAACTGCATTGTTGATGAGGGAGCGGGACAGACCGTGCAGTGCACGGCTGGTGCGGTGATCGTCCGGACGAACAACGCGCAGCTCGTTCTCTTCAACTTCTGCGGTGATTGGAGCAGGGATCTCAACAGTGAGAGTGCCCTTAGGGCCCTTTACCTCAACGGTTTGGCCGTTGATCTTGGTTTCTACGCCATTCGCCAAAGCGATGGGTGCCTTACCAATTCGTGACATTGTGCATACCTCCCTTTACCAGACGTAGGCGAGGACTTCTCCGCCTACGCCCTTCTCGGTAGCCTGACGGTCGGTCAGAAGGCCGTAGGACGTGGAGATGATAGCCACGCCGAGGCCGCCTAGAACCTTAGGCAGGTTAGTGGACTTTGCGTACACACGCAGACCTGGCTTAGACACGCGGCGCAGACCCGAAAGGGAACGCTCACGGTTGTTGTATTTAAGCTCGAGGGACAGCTCGCGGCCCTCGACGGAGTAGTCAGCGATGTAGCCTTCCTGCTTCAAGATTTCAGCAATGTTTGCCTTGATCTTGGAGGTCGGCATCGACACGGTGTCGTGCTGCGCATGGTTTGCATTGCGCACGCGCGACAGCATGTCGGCGATAGGATCTGTCATGGTCATAATTAAGTGACCGTTTGCCTTTCTCGTTGCGGTTCCCGCAACTCACCTGCGTTTTCCGTGTGATTTCGGGCTACTTACGCTCCCACCGGTCAGTACCGGAGGGCGCTCGCCACCCTTTGATGCATACACGGGCCGCTAAATTTGGCGAGGGGCCTACAACAAAGTAGATGTATAAAAATCATGCTCGGAAAAGCACATCTTTGCAGCTCAACCACAGTTGGGCGGCGTAGTGCTAGTCCGACGTGCTACTTTACCGTTTTAGCTGGCGTTTTCCAAAACACTTGGGGTGAAGTTCACATCTTTGGGAATTGGGTCGGGGTACTACAGTGTTGGATATGAGTGAGTCCAATGATGACAACAAGGATGACAAGGCGGTACAGACCGCACACGAGTGGCTCGTCGAGGCAAGTCAGGTGCTGGGGCTTCCTGCGGAGGACGCAACGCACCACATCAAACAGCTTCTAGATCTCACACGGGACGTCGCCCATAACCGCTCGCGCCCCGCTGCCCCACTGACCGCATTTTTGGTGGGCCTGGCGTCTAGTTCGCCGGAAGAGGTCACGGCAAACATCAATAAGCTAAGTGCACTAGTTAACAAGGAGTACTAATGGCAGGGCGTTTGAATCAGTCTTACGCAGTAACCCGCATGCGCCGCACCGAAGACGGAACAGGATGGGAGGAAGACACGCGCGCCGATTCGGTTACTGCGGAAGAACCCTTAGAAATTCGAGTTGGGCACCAGACCGTCACCACCACCATGCGCACCCCGGGCCATGACATTGAACTCGCACACGGCTTCTTGCATTCCGAAGGCCACATTCGGACGGTCGAAGACGTGGCCACCGCGCGTTACTGCGCCGGCACCAATGCCCAGGGCGAAAACACCTACAACGTATTAGACGTTCAGTTGTCCAACAACATTGAACTCGCACCACGGGCAATTCGCTTGACCGTGACTAACTCCGCCTGCGGCGTGTGCGGTACCTCTTCTATTGAGGAATTGGCGTTAAAGCTCTACCATCCGATGCCCGATGTCGCACTCGACCCGGAGTTGGCTGCAACGTTGCCGGATAAGTTGCGGGAATATCAAAAGCAGTTCCGCAAGACTGGCGGGATTCACGCGGCGGGCGCATTTGATTATGAGGGCAATCCGATTGTGGTGCGCGAGGACATCGGCAGGCACAATGCGGCCGATAAAGTCATCGGCCACCTCATCATGGAAGGCATGCTGCCTGCCAATGACTTGATTTTGGTCATGAGCTCGCGCGCTTCATTTGAGCTTGTCCAAAAAGCTGCGATGGGGGGCTTTGGATCGCTTATTGCAGTCTCGGCTGCCTCATCGCTTGCGGTTGATACCGCGCGCAATGTCGGGATGAACCTGGTTGGATTCGCCCGCGGTGACCGCTTCAACCTGTATGCCGGAAAGCTTGCAACCCCGGCCAAGCTTTAGTCGCGGTAAACCGCTGGGCCTTTGTTGAGCCAGGCGTAGACCCCGCCCATGAGCAGGCCGCCACCAATGAAGTTGCCGATCCACACCAGAATCCAGTTAATCGACACCGAGCCAAAGCTCATCGCAGCGGGCAACGGGTCAGAGGAGAACGCCGTGATGACCATGACGCAGAAGTTTGCGATGACGTGCTCGGTGGACAGACCCACGAAGATTGCGATGATTGGCACGATGGCGAAGAACTTCGACACCACTTCTTTGGCGAAGATGCCGGCGATAATAGCCATGTTGACCACGAAGTTCGCCACCATTCCTTCAACAATCATGCCCTCGGGGCTTTTAACCAACTTGTCCTGAGAGATAGTTGACAGCAAATGTGCTGCGTCCATGTCGGCGAATTTCGCAGACATCGCCAAGGCGGCGCCAATAATGGCCACGCCGATGAGGTTGTAAACGGTGGTCATGAAAACCACCCATATCGCCTTAGCCCAGGTGATTTGCCTGGTTGTTGCACCATAGCTCATGAACATCATCGAGCCTGTCGCCAGCTCAGCATTGAGAACAACAATTGCAAACAAGCCCAGACCAAACAGGGCTGCGAAAACTTGCCCACCGAGCCCCGGCAATACGGGGTTGAGTACCTGCCCCACTACACCAGCAAATGCCGTACCCAGTGCCAAGTACACGCCAGCGAGGATGCCACGAACACCAAAACGTGGCTGGTCTTCATCAAAGAGTGCGACCTTCTTGCCAACGCCAGCTTCGATTGTTTCATTCAGGCTCATGGGCTTCGTTTTCCTTCTCACGCTTCCGGCGACTGCATATGGCGGTAATATTCTTCCCGCCAATATTTTTACCGGTAACACATTAGCGGTCGAAGGTGGGTTTTGCAGAATGATTGCAAAATATCCTTGGTCACGGACGGATACCGGAGAGGTCTTTAGGATCGAAAAATCCCGCTAACCAACACAATGTGGTTAGCGGGATTTAAAGCGCTATTTACTTGAATGGGAAGCCGAGCTCGCGAAGCAGCTTGCGGCCTTCCTCATCGTTGGTAGCGGTGGTAACAACGGTGATGTCCATACCGCGTGGGCGGTCAACCTTGTCTACGTCAATTTCGTAGAACATGGTCTGCTCGGACAGGCCGAAGGTGTAGTTACCGTTGCCGTCGAACTGCTGGTCAGACAGACCGCGGAAGTCACGAATACGTGGCAGCGCGATGGTCAGCAGGCGGTCCAGGAACTCCCACATGCGGTCACCACGAAGGGTAACGCGGGCGCCGATTGGCATGCCCTCACGCAGCTTGAAGTTCGCGATGGACTTACGTGCACGACGCAGCTGTGGCTTCTGACCGGTAATAGCGGTCAGGTCTTCCAGCGCACCGTTGATCAGCTTGGAGTCACGTGCAGCGTCGCCGACGCCCATGTTGACAACAACCTTAACGACGCCAGGAATCTGCATGACGTTGTCGTAGGAGAACTCCTTGTTAAGAGCATCCTTGATTTCCTCGCGGTAGCGAGTCTTTAGACGAGGGGTGTAGTTCTCGCTCATGATTAGATGTCCTTCCCGTTGCTACGCGCGATACGGACTTTCTTGCCGTTTTCATCGAAACGGTAGCCGACGCGGGTTGGATTGCCCTCGGAGTCAATCAACGCAACGTTAGAAACGTGGATTGGAGCTTCCTGGGTAACAATGCCGCCGGATTCTGCGCCGCGCTCTGGGGCAGAATTTGCAACGTGCTTCTTGATACGGTTAACGCCCTCTACTAGGACGCGCTCACGCTTTGGGTATGCCTCGATGACCTTGCCCTTCGCGCCCTTATCTGGGCCCGAAATAACAATCACCATATCTCCCTTATGAACCTTCATAAGATTAGATCACCTCCGGTGCAAGTGAAACGATCTTCATGAACTTCTTGTCACGAAGTTCACGAGCAACAGGGCCGAAGATGCGGGTACCGCGTGGCTCGCTGTCGTTCTTCAAGATGACAGCTGCGTTCTCGTCGAAGCTGATGTAGGAGCCATCTGGACGACGGGTTTCCTTCTTGGTGCGGACGATAACAGCGCGAACAACTTCGCCCTGCTTTACGTTGCCGCCTGGGGTTGCTTCCTTGACAGTCGCGACAATGGTGTCGCCAATGCCACCTGAACGTCGTACGGATCCACCGAGGACGCGGATGCACAGAACTTCACGTGCACCAGAGTTATCGGCGACTCGTAGACGCGATTCTTTCTGAATCACTTTGGGTCTCCTGACCTGGATTAATGTGTGCCAAAATTTCCGACCTTGACACACGCGGTCTTTTGCTTAACAGTGCATTCGCGTCGGGCCGATAACTTCAGGCCCGCCAGGATTGGGTGTGGTTCGGAAACGCACCACACGGCGCTCTCCACGCGCTATGCAACCTAAGCATTAAACCACATTCCTCGCGGCTCCTCCAAATCACTTTATCTGCTGGTCAAAACGTCGCGGGCGCAAAAGCAGCAAAGGGATCGGTGACTTCGAGCTGCCTACGCACAAACCGGAATTGTTTCGCTGGCCGTCCGCCGGCTTTGCCGGGCCGCGAGAGGTTTCCGGTCAGCTCTAACTGCCCGCGCCGTTTGAGTACCCGTTGCAGGTTGGATACAGCTACCGGATACCCTAGTACGGCTTCGTAGGCGCGCGAGAGGTCCGAGAGGGTAAATTCCTCCGGGCACATCGCGAAAGCAATATTTGTATAGGACAATTTTGCGCGCAGACGCGCCACAGCATCACTGGCAATTTCGCCGTGGTCAAAGGCCCAGTCTTGGTCCAAGTGCACAAAGTCGACATCAGCAAGCTGGTCCCACGCAACCAGACCAACATAGGCAGTGGCCACTGTGCGGTCGAAGGGATCACGACCGACTTCAGAGCGCGTGCCCAGTTGTTCCATAAAGTTCACGGGCACCACCAGGTGCCGCCGTACGGACTGCTCAATATTTTCATCAACTTCCAGCGGCCCCGATGGCAGCGCCCACTGCCCCGCGAAAGGCTCGCGTTCACGGCGATGCGCCATTACTTGCAGTCCATGGCCCGGTGATGCCCGCAAGACAGCGGCAATTGCTTCATGTCGGTATTTCGCGGCACCGAGCTCATCACGCAGGGGGCCGCGTGGTTGTGGAATAGACGCGCCTTGGTTCATAACGTCTGATGATAGCCCTAATATAAGGGAGCAACATTTCTTTCTAGTTAAAGCAGGTGCACGATATGGCCGCAGGGCGCGACAATCAGCCTCAGCAATACCGTAGGCCGCCTTCGCGGGAGCAGCGTGGGCGTGGCACGTTGGGTCCGCGCAAGACTTTTCGCCAAAAGCTTGTCGATGCCATCTTTGCCATCCCACCGCGCATGCGCCTTTATATTGCGATTGCTCTATTAATTGTCATTATCCTCGCGGCTATCACGGCGGTTGTCTCCCGCGGCGGTGACTACGATGAAGCGAGCGAGGAAGCAGTGATAAGCACTTCCGCGTCCCCTGCCCCACTCGATATCACAGTGAAACCCTCGCGGCCAGTGGAAATGTACATTCCATCGATTGATTTGCGGGCAGATTTTGAAGCTGAAAACTGCGCGGTGACAGATGGTGCCATCGACCCGGACACCATGTCAGAAGCCTGCACGTACACCTCAGATGACCGGCCTTACTCACAGCCCGGAACCGACGCATCTGACATCGTGGTCATCGCAGGCCATACCGGCGCCGGCGTGCCGGCGGTGTTCAATGATCTCTACGATGGCACGGCTGATGAACACCAGGTTTCCGTGGGTGATGAGCTCTTTATCCGAACTGAGGAATCCGGTGATTTGTGGCTGGTTTATGAAGCAACTGACTTACACGAGCCAGAAAAATCCGGCCTGTCGCAATCTGCAGAAATTTGGGGCACGTCCGCCACACCAGGAAGGCTGCTGACAATTAGCTGCATCCAGCCGCCAAACCTCCTGCAAGCAGCGGTAAAGAACGCTGTTGTGGGATGGCAATATTCACGAGTGGTTGATGCCATTTAGAAAAATGTTAAAGATGTTAAAAATGTTTTAAATGTTACTGGCGTGTTGCTGTGCGACTCATTTTAATCATGTTGCTATTGTATCTGATAGTGCGTGTGGGGTCTTCGTGGATCTCAATCCACGCATATTCGCAAAACCAATCTAGGAGTAACAGCATGAAGCGTCTTGGCACAACCTTGGCCGCAGCCGCGCTAACTGGCGCGATCGCTTTCGCTGGCGTTCCAGCCAGCGCTTCCGAGGGTGCGGTCCCTCAAGAAACCACCACCCTCGGCGATCGAGGCACCAAAGATGAAAACACCGATGGTGACCGCGACAAAGAGGACGACAGCGACCGTGACCACAACGAAGGCGAAACCCCATACGGCGGCGGCTCCAAGTCCCGCGTAGAGTGCGCCGACGATGAAGGCGCAACCTTAAACATCAAGTGGGGCGACGAGCGCCCTGAGTCCTTCGAGTTCGACGGCAGCACCTGGTTCAAGCACGAGGACGGCGAGCACTACGTCACCGACTCTGCTAACCGCGACGGTGAACTGTCCGAGCAGGACGAATTCAAGTCTGACCAGGCTGCAGCCAAGAAGTTCGGCTACAGCTGTGACTATGAAGGTTCCGACGGCGACCGTGATCGTGACCGCGACCGCGAGCGCACCCCAGGCAACGAAAACAACCGCGAAGACTGCGAGTCCACCGAGAACAATGGCGGCAACAGTGGTGACGGCAACAATGACGAGAACTGCGAAACCACCACTCTTGGTGACCGCGGTATGAACGCTGAGACCGGTGACAACACCGTTGCTCGTGTTCTGTTCGCATTGGCTGCACTGTCTGTGCTTGGCGCTGCTGCTTTCGGCGCACGTCGTTTCTTCACCGCTTAATCAGCGGCGTCCTTAAATTCGACACTCCTGGCGTTGAGGCTTCGGCCTCAACCACGAACGCGGATTTGCAGTAGAAGACGAACACCCCCTCTTGTCCAACAGGGCAGCTTTCACCGCGGAAGCTGGTGACAAGAGGGGGTTTCGTTATGCCCACTAGATTCCGCCAATCTTTCCTCCAAGGTCGCCATGGGCGGCATTGCTTTACACTGTGGTGCTATGACCTACGAATCGCCCGAACTTCCATATCACTCCCCCTTTCGGCCGGCTCAACGATCCGAACGGCATCTTCATCGAAGACGACAGCCTGCACATCTTTTACCAGCATGATCCGGCCTTTCCTGAAGGCCAGAAGCGAACGGGTTGGGGTCATGCATCGGTCAGTACGCGCGAAGCACAGGTTCCGTTGCACCATCCCGATGCGCTATATCCCGATGCCGACTATGACGCGCATGGTTGCTATTCCGGCGGCGCAGTAAAAGACGGCGATGATATTTGGCTCTTTTATACCGGCAACCTCAAAGTTGATGGCCGGAGGATTCCAAGCCAAAATCGTGTCCACGCAAGCGTGCCCAACCACCCCATGGGCGGGACATACCGCAAGGACGCAGCTAACCCCCTCATCCCGGATGCGCCCGAGGGATTTACTGGACATTTCCGCGATCCTCACATCGTCTGCGACGGTGAACGTTGGCGAATGGTGTTGGGTGCGCAAACCACGGAGGAATCCGGTGCCATCGCCGTGTATCACTCAGATGATCTGAAGTCCTGGGAATTCACCGGCGTCCTCGAATTCGACGTCACCAACGCACAGCCAGGGCTTAGCCCCGACCTCGTTCCGCGTGGATACATGTGGGAGTGCCCAAACTTGATTTCGATGCTCGACCACAGCGACGGACGCACCTATGACGTTTTGGTTTACTGCCCGCAGGGTCTTGCCCAGCAAGACGAGCACTATGTTTCTTCCGACCAGTGCGGCTACATCGTCGGCCGCCTGGAAGGCTCAACCTTCCACGTCACTCGCGGCTTTACGGAGCTAGACTACGGTTTTGAATTCTATGCCCCGCAGCTTTTGAGCACCGGCGATGACGCCATCACGATAGGCTGGATGGGACTCCCTGCCCAAGATGACAACCCAACTGTTGACGCTGAGGGCTGGGTTCATGCGCTAACCCTGCCGCGTCGCACTACCTTGCACAATGGCGTTCTGCATCAGGTGCCACTGTTCCCGCTGCCCGATAAGCCTCAAACGCAAGGCTTCGGTGCAGTAGCAACCGCAACCTGTGAACATGATGAGACGCTTTCGCTTGTCGATGCCGCCACGCCACGCCTTTCCACCTGGCACGCCGAGGGCAAACTGCTTATTCGCCGTCACCTACCTACAGGCGATGAAACTCGAAGCGTTGTTTGCGCACCGGGTGAGATTACCGCGATTGCCGATGGCTGCGCAGTAGAAGTATTCAGCCAGAGCTTTGCTTTGAGCGTGCAAATCTTTGAAGAATGGCAAAACTGGACAACAGAAACCACATAAACAAAAGGTTTTTGTCTGAATCTGTTGATTTATATCCGAGTGATGTGTGTAATAAGTAGAGATTCAGTTCTGCTTACCTCACAAGGATGTACCTCATGGACCATAAACGCGTTGCTACCACGGTGCTGGAAGCGCGCGGCGGCGAAGACAATATTGCGGGCGTTGCCCACTGCGCTACCCGGCTGCGGGTGGTGGTGAAAGATAGCAAGGGTATTGATAAGCAAGCTCTTGATAATGACCCGGATTTGAAGGGAACCTTCGAGGCCGGCGGCATGTTCCAGGCCATTGTTGGACCTGGTGATGTCAACGTGGTGTTCAATGAGATGACGCAGCAAGCGAAGAAAGATATCGCTGTCTCAACGGACAAGCTCAAGGACATCGCTGCGAATTCCGGAAACTGGTTCTCCCGCGCCGTTAAGATTCTCGCGGACATCTTTGTGCCACTGATTCCGATTCTGGTCGGCGGTGGTCTGCTCATGGCCATCAACAATGTGCTCACACAGCCAGGTCTTTTCGGTGAGCAGTCTGTGATTGAGATGTACCCGGCGTGGGAGGGCACCGCCGGGCTTATTAATACTCTGGCGTCGGCGCCATTCGCGTTCTTGCCTGTGTTGGTGGGATTCACCGCAACCAAACGCTTTGGCGGCAATGAATTCCTCGGCGCCGGAATTGCCATGGCGATGGTAATGCCGGACCTGATCAATGGCTACGCCGTTGCTGCCGCGATGGAAGATGGCTCGATGACCTATTGGGACATTTTCGGCTTTGATGTCACGCAGACTGGTTACCAGGGCTTTGTCTTACCGATTCTTGTTATTTCCTGGGTGCTGGCAACGCTGGAGAAGTTCTTCCAATCCAAGTTCAAAGGCACCGTGGACTTCCTAGTCACGCCAGTGTTGACGCTACTCATAACAGCATTCATTACCTTTATGGCTCTGGGTCCTGCCCTGCGTTGGGTCGGTGACCAGTTGGCGTACGGGCTGGCCAACATTTACGACTTCGCCGGTCCTGTGGGTGGCCTTCTCTTTGGTCTGGTCTACGAGCCAATCGTGATTACAGGCCTGCACCAGTCCTTCCCTCCTGTGGAAACCATGCTGTGGACCCAGGGTGGTTCCTTCATCTTCCCAATCGCAGCGATGTCGAATATTGCGCAGGGTGGAGCAACACTCGCGGTCTATTTCCTGGCCAAGTCTGACAAACTTAAAGGTCTTTCCGGCGCTTCTGGTGTCTCCGCGCTCTTTGGTATCACTGAGCCTGCCATGTTCGGTGTTAACCTGCGTCTGCGCTGGCCTTTCTATATCGCCATCTGTGCCTCCGCTATTGGCGGTGCACTCGTCGCGCTCTTTGGTGTTCTGGCCACTGCGCTGGGTGCCGCGGGATTCATCGGCCCCGTCTCGATCCAAGGGTCTTCCGTGCCAGCGTATCTGCTAATTTGTGTGATTACGCTGGTCGTGTCCTTTGCTGGGGCATACATCTACGGCCGAGTACTGCTTAGCCGCAATGGCACCATCGATCCAGATGAGATCCCAGCTGCTGCAGATTCTCCTGCACAGGAACCTCTCGTGGCGCCTGCAGACAACGCCACGACTATTGCATCACCGCTGCACGGTAACGCAATGAATCTGTCGGAAGTCAGTGACCCAATGTTTGCAGCTGGCAAACTCAGATCCGGCATGGCGGTTGAGCCAGAGACCGGAAAGCTGCTCTCCCCTATTGACGGCAAAGTAACCGTCACATTCCCCTCAGGGCATGCCTACGCTGTTCGCGGTAAAGACGCCGAGGGGAACAACGTGGACATCTTGATGCACATCGGTTTCGACACCGTGAATCTCAAAGGAGAGCACTTCACCGCGCACGTAAACAAGGGCGATGAAGTCAAAGCCGGGGATCTATTGGCTGAATTCGACATCCCAGCAATCAAGGCAGCTGGCTACCCGGTCACCACACCAGTGGTGGTATCGAACTCTAAGAAACTCGGTGCGGTCCTACCAGCGGCAGTCGCAGGCCAATCCGTAGGTTTCGGAGATGCACTATGCACGGTCGACCCGCCGGTTGTAACTTCGACTGTCTAGCTTTTCGAGGCCATATGCTCCTTCGCCTAGTTTAAAGACGCAAAATGCGGGCTACATGATTTCTCATGTAGCCCGCATTCGTTTCCGCGGTTAAGCCGTGGAGAGGGTGTAAGTGGGCCTGACCCCCGGAAAGTAGACACAGGGATTTAATCAAGAAGCACGTTTGAGTGTAGCTTCATTGTGCCGCTCAAACACGTTTGGTGCGAGGTGATTACACCACGAGTGCCTTCGCATCGTGTTGTACCTGGTGCACCACCGGAACACCTCCCTCCGACACACCAGCTGGTTAGTGAATGTTTTAGAATCTTGCAGCACTTCACGCTTCATTGAGGCGTTAAACGATTCAGCTAAGGCGTTAATCTGCGCTGGTTCCAATTGCTCCCATCGACTGTTTCACCCCAAGTAGCGTGCATGTCTGCTGGAATGCTTGCGAGGTATAAACACTGCCGTGATCCGAGTGAAATATTGCCCCTTTAAGGCTGCCTCGCTGGCCTTTGGCAGCTGTAAGGGCATCTTGAACCAAGCTAGTGCGCATGTGATCCGCAATCGCGAAACCGATTAGCCTGCGTGAATAGCAGTCAATCACGGTAGCCAGGTACATATTTGCCCCACCGTCAATCGGCAAATACGTAATGTCACCGACATAGAGCTGATTTGGCTTGTCGGCAGTGAACTTCCGTCCGACTAGGTCCGGAAACACTGGTTTTTTCTTATCCGAAACAGTCGTGGTGACTTTGCGTTTTTTCGTGAACCCAAACAATTTCATTGACCTCATCACCCGTGCGACCCGTTTATGGTTGACAGGTCTATCTTTTGGATTGTCGTTGAGTTCTGCCGTGACGCGTTTGGCGCCGTAGCAGCCCTTTTCTGCGGCGAACACGGCCTTGACTTTCGCGCCGAGGATAGCATCGCTAAACAAGCGTTTCTTGCGCTTGGCTGCACTAGATTTCCATTTGTAATACGAGGAACGATTCAACGTCAGAACTTCACATAACCGCTTAACCGGGTAGGTTTTTCGCGCGTCGTCAACGAACCGGAAGCGGATCACCAATTCGTCTCTTCCGCGAAATATTTAGCAGCCTTTTGCAAAATATCGCGCTCTTCTTGCAAGCGTTTAACTTGGCGTTCAAGCTGCCGGATCCGCTCGGTGTCGGTGACCGAGGCCGACGAGGAAGAATCCGGGGTAATGATCGTGGTGCGCGCGGCCGTCCCGTACCTTTTGACCCAGTTATGCAAGGTAGCGCGGTTGATCCCGAGATCAGTGGCAATAGTGGTCAATGAAGCACCCGAGGAATTCTCATAGAGTGCGACAGCATCACGCTTGAACTCTTCGGTATAGGTCTTGCTTGGCATAGTGAGGAGATTACCTTTCAGTCCCACGTTGATGGGATATTAGGTGTCTACCAAACAGGGGTCAGTGCCAGTCTTACTTAGCCTTCTCTACAACTTCAACCAGACGGTGGTGCTTGTCCTTGGACAGTGGACGGCATTCCTGAATCAGAACGCGGTCGCCGATGCCGGCGGTTTCGTCTTCGTCGTGGACCTTAACACGTGGGTTGTTACGCATGATCTTGCCGTACAGTGCGTGCTGCTTACGGTTTTCCAACTCGACAACAATGGTCTTGTTCATCTTGTCGGAAACTACAACACCAGTACGGGTCTTGCGGTTGCCCTTTTCATTCTGGGTTTCGTTCACAATTGCCTCACTCATTTTTATGCCTCAGCTCCCGGAACGACGGACAAACCAAGCTCGCGCTCACGCAGAACGGTGTAGATACGAGCAATGTCGCGCTTTACGGCGCCAACACGCTGGTTGTTGGTCAGCTGACCGGTTGCCTTCTGGAAACGAAGGTTGAACAGTTCTTCCTTCGCATCCGCAAGACGCTTGTCCAGTTCAGCGTTGTCGAGTTCGCGGAACTCGTGGGCAGGGGTACCTAGTGCCATTAGAACTGGTCCTCCTTCTTGATGATACGGACCTTGCAAGGCAGCTTCTGGCCTGCACGACGCAGAGCCTCAATAGCGGTTGCTTCATCAGGGTAGGACATCTCGAAGAGAATGCGGCCTGGCTTAACGTTAGCCACCCACTTCTCAACTGGACCCTTACCGGAGCCCATACGAACACCAAGTGGCTTCTGGGTCAAAGGACGGTCTGGGTAGATGGTGATCCATACCTTGCCACCACGCTTGACGTGGCGGTTGATGGCAATACGAGCAGCCTCAATCTGACGGTTGGTGACGTATGCAGGCTCGAGAGCCTGGATTGCGTACTCACCGAAGTTGATGCGGTTTCCGCCCTTGGACAGACCGCTACGGGTTGGGCGGTGCTGGCGGCGGTACTTTACGCGCTTAGGGATAAGCATGAATTAGCCCTCCTGCTTCTGTGCACGCTGGCGGCGCTGGCCACCACGGCGTGGACGGCCGCCACGGTCACCGCGGTTGCGGCCCTGAGACGGAGCGTTCAGTTCGGACTCGCGCACGCCACCGACTACGTCGCCCTTGTAGATCCACACCTTGACGCCGATGCGTCCGAAAGTGGTGTGTGCTTCTGCAAAGCCGTAGTCGATCTCAGCGCGAAGGGTGTGCAGTGGAACGCGACCCTCGTGGTAGCGCTCGGTGCGGGACATTTCTGCGCCGCCCAAACGGCCGGAGCACAGAACCTTGATGCCCTTGACCTGTGGCTGACGCATAGCGCCCTGGATAGCCTTGCGCATCGCGCGACGGAAAGCCACACGGTTTACAAGCTGCTCAGCGATGGACTGTGCAACCAGGTTAGCGGATGCATCGACCTGCTTGACCTCGAGGATGTTGAGCGCAACCATCTTGCCGGTGAGCTTCTCGAGCTCGCGGCGGATGCGGTCAGCCTCAGCGCCACGACGGCCAATCACGATGCCCGGACGAGCGGTGTGAATGTCGACGCGGACGCGGTCGCGGGTGCGCTCGATGACAACGTCGGCGATGCCGGCGCGCTCGAGGCCCTTGGACAGGTACTCGCGGATCTTGATGTCTTCGGCTACGTAGTTTGCGTAGTCCTTATCGGCAAACCAGTGGGTCTTCCAGTCGGAAGTGATGCCCAAACGTAGGCCGTGAGGATGGATTTTCTGGCCCATTACTTGGCCCCTTCCTTCTGGCTCTCGACCACCACGGTGATGTGGCTGGTGCGCTTACGGATCATGAATGCACGGCCCTGGGCGCGTGGCTGGAAGCGACGCATGGTTGGACCCTCGTTAGCATAAGCCTCAGAGATGACCAGGGTGCGTGGGTCCAGACCGAAGTTGTTCTCAGCGTTAGCTGCAGCAGAAGCTACAACCTTAGCTACTGGCTTAGCAGCGCCCTGAGGTGCGTACTTCAAGATAGCCAGAGCTTCGGCGACGGACTTGCCGCGGACCAAATCGATGACGCGACGTGCCTTCATAGGGGTTACGCGAACGAAACGGGCCGTTGCGGATGCGGAGGTGATGGTTTCACTCATCGCTTATCGACGTCCCTTCTTATCTTCCTTGACGTGACCCTTGAAGGTCTTGGTTGGTGCAAACTCGCCGAGCTTGTGGCCGACCATGGAGTCCTCGATGAACACTGGGACATGCTTACGACCGTCGTGGACGGCGAAGGTGTGACCAATGAAATCAGGGAGAATGGTCGAGCGGCGAGACCAGGTCTTGATGACCTGCTTGGTGTTTGCCTCGTTCTGAGCATCCACCTTGTTGAGGAGGTGCTCATCTACGAATGGGCCTTTCTTAAGGCTGCGTGGCATTGTTTACCTCCTCTTAGCGCTTCTTGTTCGGACGACGACGTCGTACGATCATGTTGTTGGAGTAACGGTTAGGGTTACGGGTACGACCCTCTTTCTGGCCCCAAGGGGACACAGGGTGACGACCACCAGAGGTCTTACCTTCACCACCACCGTGTGGGTGGTCGACCGGGTTCATAACGACACCACGGACGGTTGGGCGAACGCCCTTCCAACGCATACGACCAGCCTTGCCCCAGCGGATGTTCATCTGGTCAGCGTTGCCGACCTCACCCACGGTTGCGCGGCAACGAATGTCAACGCGGCGGATTTCGGAAGATGGCATACGCAGAACTGCGTACTTGCCTTCCTTACCCAACAGTTGGATGGAGGAACCAGCGGAACGTGCAAGCTTTGCACCAGCGCCAGGCTTCAATTCAACGGAATGGATAATGGTACCGGTTGGGATGTTGCGCAATGGCAGGTTGTTGCCAACCTTGATGTCGGCGTTAGCGCCGGCCTCAACAACGGTGCCCTGCTTCAGGCCCTTAGGAGCGATGATGTATCGCTTCTCGCCATCGAAGTAGTGCAGCAAAGCAATGTTTGCGGTGCGGTTTGGGTCGTACTCGATGTGAGCGACCTTTGCCGGGATGCCGTCCTTGTCGTGACGACGGAAGTCAATCACGCGGTAACGACGCTTGTGGCCACCGCCGATGTGGCGGGTGGTGATGCGACCGTAGTTGTTACGGCCACCAGTCTTGGAAATAGGGCGCAGCAGAGACTTTTCCGGGGTCGAGCGAGTGATCTCCTCGAACATGGAAACGGAGCTCTGGCGGCGACCCGGAGTTGTCGGCTTGTACTTACGAATAGCCATAGTTATTCCTTACCTCTCGACTTTCCTCTTAGGCGCTTGCGCCGAAGATGTCGATGGAGTCGCTGCCTTCACGGAGAGTCACGTAGGCGCGCTTGGTGGACTTACGTACGCCGTAGCCGGTGCGGGTGCGCTTACGCTTACCTGCACGGTTAACGGTGTTAACGGAGTCGACCTTCACGCCGAAGATCTTCTCTACGGCATCTTTAATCTGGGTCTTGTTGGAATCCGTTGCGACGTAGAACGTGTAAACGTTCTGCTCCATCAGACCGTAGGACTTTTCAGACACTACTGGTGCCAGGATGATGTCGCGTGGGTTAGCAATCTTAGACATTGTTGGCCTCCTTAGCCTCATCCTTGCCGCCTGCGCGGTTGATGAAGGAGTGCAGAGCCTCAACAGAGAACACAACGTCATCAGCGTTGAGAACGTCGTAGGTGTTCAGCTGACCAGCGTCCAGAATGTGAACGTTAGACAGGTTGTTGGCGCTGCGGCGAGCATTCAAGTCTTCGCGGCCGACAACCAGCAAGACAGTCTTGCGGTCGGTCAGGCTCTCGATGAATGCCTTAGCAGACTTGGTAGATGGGGTCTGGCCCGCTACCAATTCTTCGATTACGTGGATGCGCTCGTTGCGAGCACGGTCAGACAGTGCACCGAAGAGAGCAGCCTTGATCATCTTCTTTGGGGTGCGCTGTGCGTAGTCGCGTGGCTTAGGGCCGTGTACAACGCCGCCGCCGGTGTAGTGCGGAGCGCGGATGGAGCCCTGACGTGCGCGACCGGTGCCCTTCTGACGGAAAGGCTTACGGCCACCGCCGCGAACCTCTCCACGGGTCTTGGTCGAGTGCGTGCCCTGACGAGCAGCAGCAAGCTGAGCGTTGACGACCTGGTGCATCAAAGCGATGGACACCTCTGCGTCAAAGATCTCGGCCGGCAACTCGACTGAGCCATTGGTCTTACCCTCAGCAGTCTTGACGTCTAGCTTAAGGTTGCTCATGCGTGTGCACCGCCCTTCACTGCGGTCTTGACGGTGACGAGGCCACCGCGAACACCAGGGATAGCACCCTTGATGAGCAGCAGGTTGGACTCGGCATCGATCTTCTGAATCTTAAGGTTCTGCGTGGTTACGCGATCGGAACCCATGCGGCCAGCCATGCGCTTGCCCTTGAAGACGCGGCCTGGGGTAGCAGCGCCGCCAATGCCACCGACGCGGCGGTGAGCAGCCTGGTTACCGTGAGCAGCGCCCTGGCCAGCGAAGCCGTGGCGCTTCATAGCACCAGCGTAGCCGTGACCCTTGGAAGTACCGGTGACGTCAACGAAGGTGCTGCCCTCGAAGATTTCAACGGTGACGTCCTGGCCGATTTCGTAAGCAGAGACATCATCCATGCGGATTTCTGCTACGTGGCGACGTGGGGTTACACCAGCCTTCTTGAAGTGGCCGGATGCTGGCTTGTTTGCCTTGCGTGGGTCGATCTCGCCAAAGGCGATCTGGATGGCGTTGTAGCCATCGGTTTCTACGGTGCGAATCTGGGTCACAACGCATGGCCCAGCCTCGACGACGGTTACCGGTACTACGCGGTTCTCCTCGTCAAAGACCTGAGTCATGCCGAGCTTCTTGCCCAGAATGCCCTTGATCTCGTTAGTCATTATTATTTCTCCACCAAAGTTTTATTCGTCGATCACTGGATATTGACGTCGACACTTGCCGGAAGATCGATGCGCATAAGAGCGTCAACGGTCTTCGGGGTTGGGTCGAGAATGTCGATGAGGCGCTTGTGGGTGCGCATCTCGAAGTGCTCGCGAGAGTCCTTGTACTTGTGTGGAGAACGAATAACGGCGTATACGTTCTTCTCGGTCGGTAGTGGCACCGGGCCGACAACACGAGCACCCGTGCGGGTTACCGTCTCAACGATCTTCTTTGCAGAAGCGTCGATTGTCTCGTGATCGTAGGCCTTCAGCCTAATGCGGATTTTTTGTCCCGCCACGCTTATCCTCTTCCTCGCTTCCCCACTTTCACATTCCCGGCTTATCCGGGGCGCGAAGCGGTGGGAAATTGCTTCTCGATGTTCTCTATAACGTTGTCCGGGCAAAGAGCCTGGTCGCAACGCCAGTTTGATTCTGACTTACATAACAGCTGCTGCAGCCTGACAAAATCGCAGGCACAGTAGTGGTTCATAATGAGCCAAAATCCGGAAGGGGATGGTGTGGTCACGCATTACACGTGGCACGCAAAAAATCCCTTACGTATACTGCCGCTGTTCATTTGCCATGCTCCTTCTCCGGTCTGGCATCTCGGGTTGCCTCTGCTTATGCGCGGACATCGCCCGATGAACCAGCCTTCCCGTCGTTGTGCTTTCGCACTGACATCGAAGGTGTCATGTTCGCCTCACCAGCGCCGCGTTTTGCACAGTTAATCCGTGCGCCTCACGACGTGTTAAGGCAACCTATGTATTTAAGCATGCTGCGGGGCATTTTCCAAACCCTTTTTCAAAACGTTAGGAATTTCACTTTCGGGACGCATCGGCAGGTGCCGCAACACTGCGACTCTGCAACGCGACAACACTTCAGCGCTGAATATGTTGGCAGAAAATCTTTCTATAACAGTTATGTTGACGTTCGTTAACGATCGTCGCACTCGGGCGCCCGGCAATTGAATTTTGCGTAGGCTTTATTACGTTCGCCTTTGCCTATGAGGCGCCACACTGAAATTTCCTAAGTATCCAATGAAAGCGAGTGAAATATCATGGCTGACAATAATAATGACAACAACTTCTTTGGTGAAGAAAACCCAACCCCAAAGACCGTTGCTGGGGCAACCGGCGCTGCAACCACCGACGCAGTAGAGACCCCACGCAAGGTCAATGAGAACTTGGAGACCGAGTTCGGTACCACCACCATCGATAATGCTGTCGTTTCCAAGATTGCCGGCATCGCAGCACGTGAAGTATCTGGTGTTGCAGCACTCGGTGGCGGCGGCGCTCGTCTGGTGGGCACCATCCGCGAATCCTTCGGCGGCAATGAAGATGTACGCCAGGGCGTTTCCGTAACCGTTGCTGAGGGTGTGGCTTCCATCGAGGTCGCGATCATCGCTGAGTACGGTGTGGCAATCCACGAGCTGGCTGAGGCCATCCGTCGCAACACCATCAACGCTATTGAGCGCATGACCGGCCTTGAGGTCGATCGCGTGGACGTTGTTGTCCACGACGTGAAGCTGCCTAATGAAAAGGTCGAGGACTCCCAGGACGAGTCTGAGAACAACAACGCAGCGGTTGCATCCCAGCAGACCCCTGCTATCAACCACTTCTAGTTAGCACCTTCAGTCCTAACTAGAGAATAGAAACGGAAGTCTCGGTTTATGACATCACCCCGTACAGCACGTCCTCAGGACTCTCGCTTCGTGCTTGATTTAGCGACGGCGCAGCGCATTCGTGATGAAGTGCTCGCCTTGAACGGCGTCGGCGGATTGTCTGCGGGCTCGTTCGGTGAGGTTTCACTGCTGTTCGCTGGGGATCGAGTCACCGGCCTTCGGAAGCCTTCCCCGCGTGAAGACACCGTGATTGAAATCCATGTGGTTGTGGATGTCTCCGCGGAGAAGGTACTGCACGAGCTGGGCGCAGAGATTCGGGGCGCAGCACTCTCTGCCTGCCCTGAGTTAACTCGCGTCGATGTCATCTTTGCCGACGCCATTTCAGGCACGAGCGCGTAATTTTTAAAGATTTTTTAAATCCACATAGCGAAGGAGTTCTTATGAAGAACTACACCTATATTGGCGTCGCACTGGGCATTATTTTAGCGATTGCCATTATGACTAACGCCTGGCCATTGTTCTTCCTGGCTGTCATTCTCGGCGCCGTCGGTGGTGTAATCGGCGCGCACTTTGATGGCCGCATCAACCTGGGTGAAATCTGGAACAACGTCGTAGGTAAAGGCCGCGGCTAATGACTATCACACCACACGCACCCCAGGCGGATGCTGGTGGTGTCCATGTTGCTAACGCCCCGGGCACCACAGAGATCAGCGTCCGCACGTTAGAACGCATTGTTGCCCAGGCTATCAAGGCCGTTCCCGGCACTGTCACGATTGATTCCAAGCTGGCCGGCATCGGCGGCCGTGGATACCCACGCAGCATTGTGCAATCCGATCCAGATGCCCGGATGACGGCTGTGGAATCCACCATCGCGGTGGCATGGCCTTCGCCGGTTACTCAGGTTGCAGCACAGACCCGTGCGGCGATCATTTCCGCGATTGCGCAGTTCACTGGATACTCCACCACGCGTGTCAACGTCACCGTTGGCCACTTGGAGCCAGGAAACCGCGTCAGCAATTCTGCGGCGGCAGCGCCGGTGAATTTCCATGCTTCAATTCCGGCGGTCTCACCAACGAAGGTCAACCATCCGGTCACACGTTCCTCTTCCACGAATGTGCATCGATTTGATGCCGCTGAGTGGACTGATAGAACACGAGCGGAATCAGTGGCTACGCCTGCGCCGAAGCAGTTGCGTCCAGTAAATTCCGCAGCGCCGGTGGAAGTTCGGTCTGTTGAGACGCCAAAAGAAGTTGAGATTCGCCCAAGCGGTGAGGTCAACCCACGTTTGGAGGAGGTTTACGTGCCTAAGTCCAACCCACGCGAGCTGCACTTGCAGGATGTTCACGTTCCAGATGAGCGTGAGCTGAAGCAAATAGACGTTCCGGATGAGCAGCCTTTGCGCGAGATTCATGTGGAGTCCGCTAATCCTGAGCCTTCGCGCGTCTTCGCACCAAAGCCAGTGCAGCTTCGCCATATTGAGGTTCACCCGGTTGAGGTGCGCAAGCCAGAAATTAGGCCGACGATGGGAACGGAGTTCGGTCATGAGTGATAAGTCATCGAGCAAGAAGTCATCGTTTGAAACCGTAGAGTTCAAGTCTGTTGCACAGCAGCCTGCCGATGACACTCCGACCGCAGTGACTCCCAAAGTCGAAGTACCGTCTGCGCAGGAACCACAGCAGGTTGAGCCGACTGAATCGACCGGGCCAACTGAAACGGTTGAACCGGCTGAGCCGGAGACGACGTTGTCTGTGACGGAACCGCAGAACAAGACTACCGCGCGAACCTCAGCGGATGGCTATGTCACGGCTGCGCACACGACGTTGGAGGGTTCCGCCCCGGCTTTTACTTCTAAGCAGCCGCGTTTGTCCCCGCCAGTTCGTTGGCTTGCCATCTTGTTGGGCCTAGCGCTCATCGCACTGGCGTGTGTGGCGTGGCGCGATATGTGGGTGACGTATTCCGAATCCACGCGTGAGCTGTGGACAGCGCCGGTCTTTGAGTTGATTGGCACTCCTCCACTCCCAATGTGGATGGTGTGGGCTGGTATTGGTTCCATTGTTGTGGGTTTGTTGTTCTTCCTCATTTCGGTGCGTCGCGGACGGATGACGCATGTCCCAGTTGGCCCTTCCCCTGCTGTGGAAGCTGGTCAGGGCACAACGGCTGCTATGTGGATTCGCCCCGTTGATATTGCGCGTTTGGTCAGTGCCACCGCACGGCGTTTGCCAGGTGTGAGCACAGCGCAGACCCGCACGACAGGAAACACCAAGAAGGGCCTCAAAGTTGAGGTGACCATCTCTGGCGACGTTAATGATCCGATGCTGGCGCAGCGCGTTACTGATAGTGTGAAGCACTCTTTGAAGGAGCTTGGCACCACGGTTGATGTGTACGTCGAAGTAGAAAAGAAGCAGGAGTTGGGAAACAATGTCTAAGGCATTACGCGGTATCGACCGCACAATCTTCATCCTGCTGGCGCTCATCCTGATCGTGCTCGGTGTATGGCCAGTTCTGATGTACTTCAACGTGGAATTCGCGAACTACCTCGCCGAGTGGGTCCAGCATGACGTGTGGGCCGCTGTGCCAGAGCAAAGCTGGTACATCTACGTCCTGATTGCGACGGGCATCCTGGCGTTGTTCTTCGGCATCTGGATGGCCATTGCCAATGTGCGCACCTACCGCTTCAACGGTGTGGAATCCGCGGTCAGCGATGACAATGGCACCATCAAGACCATGTTCAACGCTGCCGGGCAAGGCATTGCGCAGTCATTGGCAAAGCAGCCAGGCATTGAAAGCGCCAAGAGCAAGGTCGCGATTCTGGAAAAGCAACAGACCATCACCTTTACGGTCTTGGCGAATGCCTCGACTGAGCTATCGGAAGTTCGCCGACTTGTTGAGGAATCCGAGTCAGATTTCCGGGCAGCTTTCCCCGATGCTGATGTGCAGACGGTCTATAACCTGCACTTCGATAAAGTAGGCAAGTAATACGAATACATTAAGCGCGTTAATGGTCCTAACCATTAACGCGCTTTCGTTATGTCTTAAGTTTCCGCGAGTAGAACCTTGGTCGGTGTTCCAAGCTCCAGGAGCTCACCGCCGGCAAGCTCAACGATAAGCGGGGCGTGTGAGATCACGCGGTTCCACTGATAGTGGCTTACTTCAAGGCTACGGCGGTCAGCGGAAGAAACCTCCAAGCGCCGCGATAGCGTCACAGTGCGCCCGTCTTCGGTCACGATGCCGTAGACGGCATCACCAATATCAGCCCGGCTGAGTCCCTTAAGGTCAGCGCGATTGGAGTCTGGCTCAAGGCTGGTGATGCGCTCGGTGATTCCCAGACGATGGTCAATACCAGCAGTATCGGTAATCACCAGAGGGAAGCCAGGGCCAGTGGTGCGGAAACTATCAAATTCCCACACCACTGTTTGATGGCTCGGGTGACTGCGGACGATCACGTGGGAATCGACAAGCGAAATGCGAAGACCTTTATCCATCATGGTGAGCATGAAACCGCCCCCATCTGCCAGGTCGTCCGGTGTGATTTCGGGCGGGTAGTTCTGAGCGATGGACTCCAGGTAGCCAATGAGTTCCTCATCACTGCTACCCCACCCGATGCCCTGATTCGCGGCCATTGCCATCAACGTGGGCAGCGTGAGATCCGGCTGTCCGGCCCAAGCATTGCGAACGGCGCGAAGGATTTCATCAATGCGCGTGGGATCTTTCATGCCCTCAACCTTAAACCGGAGGTAGTTTAGGGAAAAATATACACCCATTTCGCGCATCACACCGGGCAGTCGACTATGTTCGGTATCACTACCTATCCCCTGAAAGGAATTCCAGCGCAATGAGTGAACAGGTTCGCGACGATATCCGCTTGCTTGGTCGAATCCTCGGCCGGGTTATCGCTGAGCAGGAAGGCGAGGACGTATACGAGCTGGTGGAGTCCACCCGCCGGCTCGCGTTTGGTGTGGCGCGCGGTGAGGAAGACGCCGAGGCTTTGCTATCGACGTTTCGCGATGTGGATGAGAACAAAATCAATTTGGTTGCGCGTTCCTTTAGCCACTTTGCGCTGATGGCGAATATCGCAGAGGACTTGGATGATGAATCGGCATTGGCAGCGCGCGAAGACTCGGGCGAGCATGCTCCCGATGCCTCATTGGAAGGCGTGCTGGCCAAGCTGAAGGCTGCCGATGGCGTGAGCACCAGCGAAGTCACCCGCGTGCTGGATGCAGCACTGGTCTCCCCTGTCTTTACTGCGCACCCGACAGAGACGCGACGACGCACGGTCTTTGATGTGCAAAAGCGCATTATCAAACTGCTGCGCGAGCGCCACGGGATTCTGGCACAGCCGCAGACACCGCGGCGGATTACGCGCCTAGCTGAGATTGAGCGTGAGGCGCACTTGCGTATGACCATCTTGTGGCAAACAGCGCTAATTCGAATTGCCCGGCCGCAGATTGAGGACGAGGTCAATGTGGGTCTGCGCTATTTCAAGCGCAGCTTGCTGGAGCAGGTACCTGCGATTAATCGCGACACGATTGCGGGCCTGCGAGACGTTTTTGGCGGCGCAGTGCCCAACCGTCAGGTGGTGCGTACCGGTTCCTGGATCGGCGGTGACCATGACGGCAATCCGTACGTCACCGGTGAGACGCTGACTTATGCCACGCGTACGGCTGCGGACACGGTGCTGGAGTATCACGTGGACCAGCTCGGGTTGTTGGAAAAGGAGCTGAGCATCTCCGATAGGTATTCAGAAAGCTCTGCGGAATTGCAGGAGTTAGCCGCGCGCGGCAATAACGACGTTCCAAGCCGCGTGGATGAGCCTTATCGTCGCGCTATCCACGGCGTGCTGGGGCGCATGACTGCGACGCGAGCAAGTATCGCAGGAGACAGTGTTAAAGACGCAGCTCAAGATGAGGTCAACGAATTTGCGCCCTATAGCTCTCCGGCAGAGTTTAAGGCCGAGCTGGACATCATTGACCGCTCGCTGCGCCAATTCAATGACGCCATCATTGCCGATGACCGCCTCCTGCGTATCCGCTCCGCGCTGGACTCTTTCGGTTTCCACCTCAACGCCTTGGATTTACGCCAGAACTCAGAGTCCTTCGAGGCGGTGCTGGATGAGCTTTTCGCGGGAGCGGGTGTCACTGCTTCTGGTGCTGGCTATAAGGGCCTGAATGAGCAAGCCAAGCGCGAACTGTTAGCTGCTGAACTGACTTCTGCACGTCCGCTGACCTTCCCGTGGTCTGCAACCTATAGCGAGGTGACTGAGAGGGAACTGGGGATATTTCGGGCAGCAGCAGACGCCGTGGACACGCTCGGCGTCGATGTCGTCCCGCACTGCATTGTCTCTATGACAGGCACAGTAAGTGACATTCTGGAGCCGATGGTGTTGCTCAAGGAGGTTGGCCTGCTGAGCTTCGATCCTGCGCGCGGGCGACTGGTGGGTTCCGTGGATATCGCACCGCTGTTTGAAACCATCGATGACTTGAAGGCCGGCGCGAAGATTCTACAGGAGCTATGGGATGTACCGCTCTACCGTGACTATTTGCGTGGGCGCGGAGACACCCAAGAAGTTGTTTTGGGCTATTCGGACTCTAATAAGGACGGCGGGTATCTTTCCGCCAACTGGGCGCTCTATGACGCGCAGCTGGAGATTGTTGAGGCCTGCAATACCCACGGTATCGGTTTACGTTTCTCGCATGGCCGCGGTGGCGCTGTGGGCCGCGGTGGTGGACCGACCTATGACGCCATCTTGGCACAGCCAGAAGGCGCAGTGCGCGGCTCAGTACGCATCACCGAACAAGGTGAGGTCATCTCCGCTCGCTATGGCACAGCAACCACTGCTCGCCGTCACTTGGAAGCATTTGTCGCGGGCACGCTAGAAGCCTCACTTTTGAATACGGAAAAGCTGAAAGAACCAGAGCGTGCTTATAGCATCATGCGGGAAATTTCCGGGCTCGCCGGCGAGAAATACGCCAGCCTGGTGCGCCATGATGAGGGATTCATTGACTACTTCACCCAGTCCACACCGCTGCATGAGATTGGTGATTTGAACATGGGCTCACGCCCGACGGCCCGCAAGCAAACCGAGTCCATTGCAGACTTGCGTGCAATTCCGTGGGTGTTGTCATGGTCGCAGTCGCGCGTGAATCTTCCCGGCTGGTTCGGTGTCGGCACCGGCATCACGCGTTGGGCTGGCGATGATGATGCTCGTTGGGATGACCTGCGTACGCTATACCACGCATGGCCATTTTTCCGCTCCGTGCTGGATAACATGGCGCAGGTCATGGGCAAGGCTTCCATGGATTTAGCGAAGATTTACTCCACCTTGGTTGATGATATTGAGACGTCGCAGCGCGTGTACAACACCATCGCGGAAGAATACGCTCTTACCCGCGAGGTCTTCCATCGCATTACTGACCATGATTCCCTGATGGCCGGCAATGAGCGTCTGGAGCGCTCAGTACAGCGCCGCTACCCTAATCTGCTGCCGCTTAACGCGATTCAGATTGAGCTGCTGCGCCGCTACCGTGCCGGCGACGACTCATTCCTAGTGTCGAAGACCATCCAAGTCACCATGAACGGGCTTGCCACGGGATTGCGTACTTCAGGTTAATTCAGGCTAGTTCGAGTTAGTTCTGTTCTAGCTGGTAAGTACCAAAACAGCAAAAATCCGCTTTCCCCAACAAGGAGGAAAGCGGATTAAGCGTTAGTTAGAGAGTAAAGATTTACTCAACAACCTTGGTCACACGACCAGCACCAACGGTACGGGAGCCCTCGCGGATAGCGAAGCGCAGGCCCTCGTCCATAGCAACTGGCTGGATGAGCTCAACGGACATGTCGACGTTGTCGCCAGGCATGACCATCTCAACACCCTCAGGCAACTTCACAACACCGGTAACGTCGGTGGTGCGGAAGTAGAACTGTGGACGGTAGTTGTCCATGAATGGGGTGTGGCGGCCGCCCTCTTCCTTCTTCAGGACGTAGACGGAGCCCTCGAACTTCTTGTGAGGGGTGTAAGCGCCTGGCTTAATAGCAACCTGGCCGCGCTCAACTTCTTCACGCTTGGTACCACGCAGAAGCAGACCACAGTTGTCGCCAGCCTCGGTGTAGTCCATCATCTTGCGGAACATCTCGATACCGGTAACGGTGGTGGAGATGGACTTCTCCTGGATACCGATGATCTCGATGTCCTCGTTGACCTTCAGCTGACCGCGCTCAACACGACCGGTAACAACGGTGCCACGACCGGTAATGGTGAAGATGTCCTCGATTGGCATCAAGAATGGCTTCTCAGTCTCACGAACTGGGTCTGGGATAGCGTCGTCACAAGCCTGCATGAGCTCGATAACGGAGTTAACCCACTTCTCTTCGCCGTTCAGGGCGCCCAGAGCGGAGATGTGAACGATTGGAGCTTCCTCGTCGAACTCCTGCTCAGCCAGAAGTTCACGAACTTCCATCTCAACGAGCTCGATGATTTCCTCATCGTCAACCATGTCGCACTTGTTCAGTGCAACGAGGATGTAAGGAACGCCAACCTGGCGAGCAAGAAGAACGTGCTCACGGGTCTGTGGCATTGGGCCGTCGGTTGCAGCAACAACCAGGATAGCGCCGTCCATCTGAGCAGCACCGGTAATCATGTTCTTGATGTAGTCGGCGTGGCCTGGAGCGTCTACGTGTGCGTAGTGGCGCTTAGGGGTGGAGTACTCAACGTGGGAGATGTTAATGGTAATACCGCGCTCCTTCTCCTCAGGAGCCTTATCGATCATGTCGAAAGCGAACGCTTCGTTCTCATCAGGGTACTGGTCAGCCAGAACCTTGGTGATAGCTGCGGTGGTGGTGGTCTTACCGTGGTCGACGTGTCCGATGGTGCCGATGTTTACGTGCGGCTTCGAACGCTCAAACTTAGCCTTTGCCACTGTATGTCCTCCTGGACTTCATTGTGACTACGACTTTCGCAGCCACGTGGTTGACAGTTGTCACGGCACCTGGAATATCCCGAAAGATAGTCCCAAGCGCACATGACGCTTTCTTTTCGTGCCAGTTACACGATCCTAGATTTATGCCACGGATTTTTCAAACCAGCTAAAGGGGCTTGAAATTGTCCGCGGAAGATTTGTGCGGACGTTAGTCCTCGACAAGAATCATCTGGGATCCTAGGAGGGTAACGGCCAGCTCAACCAACAGTATTCTACCTGCTGCTTCAGCGTGACCCCTACCCTCCTCAAATGCTACCTGGACTTGGTTGGTTCAACTGGCGGAAAATACCAGCCAAGTCTTGTTCAGGCAGCGTTTAGAGCAGGTGGCTTACTTGGAGCCGCCGGTGCGCTCTTCAATGATCTCCTGGGATACGGAGGATGGAACCTCAGCGTAGGAGTCGAAGACCATGGAGTAGTTAGCGCGGCCCTGGGTGCGGGAACGAAGGTCGCCAACGTAGCCGAACATCTCAGACAGTGGAACCTTTGCCTTAACCAGCTTGGCGCCAGCGCGGTCTTCCATTGCATTGACCTGTCCACGACGGGAGTTAACGTCACCGATAACGTCGCCCATGAACTCTTCTGGGGTGGTGATTTCCACTGCCATCAAAGGCTCCAGCAGAACTGGCTTTGCCTTTGCAACAGCTTCCTTCAGAACCTGGGAACCAGCCAACTTGAAGGCCATTTCCGAGGAGTCAACGTCGTGGTAAGCGCCGTCTTCCAGGGTTGCCTTAACGTTAACCAGTGGGAAGCCTGCGAGGAAGCCGTACTGCATTGCGTCCTGGATACCAGCGTCAACGGATGGGATGTATTCACGAGGAATACGGCCACCGGTAACGGCGTTCTCGAACTTGTAGGTTGCGGACTCGCCCTCTTCCAGCTCGGATGGATCTGGGTTGTAAGGCTCGATGGAGACGATAACCTTTGCGAACTGACCCGAACCACCGGTCTGCTTCTTGTGAGTGTAATCCAGAGACTGAACAGTCTTGCGGATGGTCTCACGGTAAGCAACCTGTGGGTTACCGATGTTTGCCTCGACCTTGTATTCGCGCTTCATGCGGTCAACAAGAACGTCCAGGTGGAGCTCGCCCATGCCGCCGATAACGGTCTGGCCGGTCTCATCATCAAGTTCAACGGTGAAGGTTGGGTCCTCAGCAGCAAGCTTCTGAATAGCGGTACCCAGCTTCTCCTGGTCGGCCTTGGTCTTAGGCTCGATGGAAACCTTGATAACTGGATCTGGGAAGTCCATGGACTCCAGAATGATTGGGTTTGCGCGGTCGGACAGGGTGTCACCGGTGGTGGTGTCCTTCAGGCCGATAACAGCGTAGATGTTGCCAGCTACTGCCTCTTCAACAGGGTTTTCCTTGTTGGCGTGCATCTGGAACAGCTTACCGATGCGCTCCTTCTTGCCCTTGGTGGTGTTCTGAACTTCATCACCAGGGGTAACCTTGCCGGAGTACACGCGGACGAAGATGAGCTGACCGAAGAATGGGTGAGCTGCAATCTTGAACGCCAGGCCGGAGAATGGGGATTCGATGGAAGGCTTACGGGTAAGCTCCTCGTCCTCATTGCCAACAGCGTGGCCGTGAACCTCGCCCACGTCAAGTGGGTTAGGAAGGAAGTCGATAACAGCGTCGAGCAATGGCTGAACACCCTTGTTGCGGTACGCGGTACCACAGTAAACAGGGTAGATCTCGGAGTTGATGACCATCTTGCGGATAGCGGTCTTCAGCTCGTCGATGGAGATTTCCTCGCCACCGAAGTACTTTTCCATGAGCTCTTCGTCGGACTCAGCAACGGTCTCAACGAGCTTCTCGCGGTACTCGTTAGCCTTGTCAACCAGGTCAGCAGGGATTTCCTCAACGGTAGCCTCGGTGCCGATCGCGGTCTTGCCAGGCCACATGAGTGCCTTCATCTCGAGCAAGTCGACAACGCCGTCGAAGTCATCTTCAGCGCCGATAGGCAGCTGCATAACCAATGGCTTTGCGCCCAGGCGGTCAACGATGGTGCTGACGGTGTAGTAGAAGTCTGCACCCATCTTGTCCATCTTGTTCACGAAGCAGATACGTGGAACGTCGTACTTCGCAGCCTGACGCCAAACCTGCTCGGACTGTGGCTCAACGCCTTCCTTGCCGTCGAAGACAGCAACAGCGCCATCAAGAACACGCAGGGAACGCTCAACCTCAACGGTGAAGTCAACGTGACCCGGGGTGTCGATGATGTTGATCTGGTTACCCTCCCAGAAACAGGTAACAGCAGCGGAGGTAATGGTGATACCGCGCTCTTTCTCCTGCTCCATCCAGTCAGTGGTGGATGCGCCGTCGTGGGTCTCGCCTACCTTGCGGTTGATACCGGTGTAGAAGAGGATACGTTCGGTCGTGGTGGTTTTACCGGCATCGATGTGCGCCATGATGCCGATGTTGCGAACCTTCTTCAGGTCCTTAAGCACTTCTTGTGCCACGGTTAATACCCCAACTCGTTTGTTGTCACGTTCGCCCAAGAGAGTTCATCTCTTAAACAAACGCAGTTACGTACATTAGTTCTCGATCAATCTTGCCACTATTTGCGCTCATTAGCAGCCCAGAGAGCGAATTCTTAGATGAAATTTATCTTAAGAATTGCTACACGAACTTTTATTGTGATTCAGAGTGCTCATTAGTGACCAGTTTGCTCTATATGCATCGAAAACGATGACCCGAGCAAATCACATTTTTAAGTTATCCGGCCCAAGGCGCTTAAAAGGCCTGGGTCGCTGTAACGGCTAGCACGCTAGCGAAACAGAACGAACTTAACCGGTGTGTTGCTCGGGTCATGGTCAGCCACAAACTACCAGCGGTAGTGAGCGAAGGCGCGGTTAGCCTCAGCCATCTTGTGGGTGTCTTCGCGACGCTTCACGGAAGCGCCCAGACCGTTGGATGCATCCAAGATCTCATTTGCCAGACGCTCGATCATGGAGTTCTCACGACGCTGACGGGTGAAGGTGACCATCCAACGCAGTGCAAGGGTGTTTGCACGGCCTGGACGAACCTCGATTGGAACCTGGTAGGTTGCGCCACCAACACGGCGGGAACGAACCTCAAGGTCAGGGCGGATGTTGCCAAGAGCCTTTTCCAGGGTGCCTACTGGATCGGTGCCGGTCTTTTCACGGCAGATCTCCAGAGCGCCGTAAACGATACGCTCTGCGGTGGACTTCTTACCGTCGAGAAGGACCTTGTTTACCAGCTGAGTAACCTGCTCAGAGTTGTAAACTGGATCTTTGACTACGGGACGCTTTGGAGCAGCATTCTTACGCATTTTTAATTACTGTCCCTTCTTAGCACCGTAACGGGAACGGGCCTGCTTGCGGTCCTTAACACCCTGGGTATCCAAGGAGCCACGGACGATCTTGTAACGAACACCAGGAAGGTCCTTCACACGACCACCGCGAACGAGCACCATGGAGTGCTCCTGCAGGTTGTGGCCCTCGCCTGGGATGTATGCGGAAACCTCAATACCGGTGGTCAGGCGCACACGTGCAACCTTACGCAGAGCGGAGTTAGGCTTCTTAGGAGTGGTGGTGTAAACGCGGGTGCATACGCCACGACGCTGAGGGGAACCCTTCAGCGCAGCAGTAGCGACCTTGGTGCGCTTATCATGGCGGCCCTTGCGGACCAGCTGCTGAATAGTTGGCATTATCAGTCTTTCTTAAGTGGTAGAAATTTCTTGCCTCGTCAACGTATCTCACCAGATTCATGCGCCGCGGTGCGAAATAGATGCCTAAACACGCAAAAATAAGGACTCTTTTCCGGGGTCCTACCGCGTGTCCAGATACCTATTCCCCACCGAGTCACAACTGACTGGTGTGTGTTGCTGAGAAAAGGTTCAGACTCTTCGTCACAAAATGCAACGAACTTCCGCTAACACTACCAAAGCCTCACCGGTTTTAACAAAACGCGGTTGTGCTCTAATTGTTCCTCTGATCTGCGACTATCCGATCACTGCTTCATTACTGCTCCGCGCGGTACTGCCACTCCCACACCAAGTCTGGTTTCAGGTCGGCTTCAAATAGCCGCGCGAAGTGTTCAGTTTCTTGACGCTCCCAAGTTTCAAACCAGTCTTCATAGCCTTCATCACGGTCCAATGCGCGGGAGCGTCGTGCTTCGCGGGGCCCGGTGACCATCACCGTAATAACTGATCCGCGTCGCGCTGCGGCCGCAATGTTTTCTTCCGTCACGGCGCCAACGCCTTCCACGATAAGGTCATCGCGGCCGTCGAGGCTGTACCACTCAGCGGGAGCATTGGCATGCCAATCCCAGCGCCAATATCCCGGGTTCATCTTGCGCAGCACCTGGCTTTTGACCATGTCGCTGCCCTTTTCCAGTCCATGCCAGCCGGGATAGAACTCATCTAGATGCACGGTTTGCCACAGCATGTGCTCTGAAAGCCGTGCTGCGAACCATGTCTTGCCGGCGCCCGAAGGGCCATCGATAAGTACTGTGACCGGGCGCATGGGCTTGTTGCGCTTTGCTGCAAGGCTTGCGATGTTGTCTTCCAGCAAGTCCTGTGCCTGCTCAAAAGACGTAGTTTCCACTACTTCCTGCTCAGCCTCTTCTTGGCCGACTGGAACGGGCGTAATTTCTCCAATATCACCTTCGTCATTCGGCAGAAATCCGTTGGGCACGCCTTCCGTGTTGTCCGCAAGGTCAATGATGGTTTCAATAATCAGTGTCATGGAATTGGGATTAGCCATTAAGAACTGCGTCGATACTTGTTTATCGTAATCTCGATCTTCAACGCGATTCTGTGCTTTCCTAGCCACACCTTTCAAATGCTTTGCCAAAAGTTTCGGCCCGAACTACGTCCTTCTCATGGTAGGCGCTAAATCGATTTCGGGTACGAACTTTGCTCTTCTTATTCGCAAGTCTCCTTCTGCCTTCCGCTCTAACGCAAAATTACGTCGACTAGTCCGCAAATTCGCGTTCAGCGATTTTGCGTTAGAGCCCGAGGAAGCGCCAGGAATCAGTGGCGACGGAGATGATGACGGGAAGGCTGGCTAGTATCAGGCTGCACAGCATGACTATCCAGTCGGTGCGGGTGAGCTTTGATTCTCGTGCCCAGGTACGTTTGTTTCCGCCGGGAATGGGGCGGCCAAAGCCACGCGCTTCCATCGCGGTGGCAAGCTTGCCGCCGCGGCGCAGGGCAAGAACCAGCAGGCCGAAGGACATGGACAAGGTATGAGCTATTTTTCCGCGGTCCGCTAGTCCGCGTGCGCGTCGCGCCTGCGTCATGGCTTGCCAGTCGTCTTTAAACAGGGTCAGCATGCGCACGCCAGCTACCGCGCCGATGACAAAGCGTGCGGGAAGCCGGAGGATTTGTGCGAGGGCATCGCCGAGTTCCGTTGGGTCGATATCGCGCGCGAGCACAATGACGGGCAAGGCCACCGCCAGCACGCGCAGCATCATGGCCAGGGCAAGCTCGATGGAATTGTCAGTCACCGTAGCCAGGAAGAAGGAGAAATATTCCCTTCCACCTTCTTGCGCATAGAGCAACATCGAAATGCCGGAAATAGGTGAGATGATAAACAGCGGCCAAGACATCTTCAGCAATCGCACAAGCCCGATGCCGCACAGGGGCGCGAAGATAAAAGTAACCAGCAATGAGACGGCAGCGCTCACCCAATCCACAGACAACAGCAGCGGGGTGGTGATAAGCAGTATCAGCGCCAAGCGCGTGAGCGGATTGACCCCACGAATCAGGTTAGGCATGGGCGCTCACCACCAGGTGGGCATCAGCCAGAGCCGAAATAAATAGTTCATCGTGGGTAATGGATGCCACGGTGACACCGGAGTCAGCCAACTCACGAATCATGCGCACGAGCTCCGCGAAGGTCTGCGGGTCCTGGCCAAAAGTCGGCTCATCCAATAGCACCACTTCAGGTGCGGTTACCAGAGCCGTTGCCACGGACAGTCGGCGTTTTTCGCCACCGGACAGAGTAAACGGGTTGGCATTGACCAAAGAGGTTAGCCGGAGTCGCTCCAGCAGCTTGTCGATGCGGTCTTGGTCGACCTTCTCCCCCATGACCTGCGGACCGACCCGCATTTCGTCGATGACGCTTCGCGCGACAAATTGGTGTTCTGGGTTTTGGAAGACGTATCCAATGCGGTGTGCCAGCTGCGCTGAAGTCCACTTGTGCGGGGACTTAGCTAGTCCCTTGCGCACGCTGTCGGAATATCCCAACTCGCCGGAGATAGGGTCAATAAGCCCTGCCATGGTCATCAACCAGGTGGTTTTTCCAGAGCCGTTTGCACCGGTGATAACTGTCGATGCACCTTCGGGAATCGCCAAAGTACGTGCCGGACCAAAGCGCGTGATGAGGTCTTTGGAGCACAGCGCCGAAGAAGCATCGGCAAGCTGTGTGCGTGCCACCGGAAGATCTGTAATCTTACGTGCCTCGATGGCTGGCTGCACGTCGCCGTCATAAACCTTCGCGCCGTGATGCAACACGATGGCGCGATTCAAAACCGGCGCCCAATCTTTGTAGTTGTGTTCAATGACTATCAGCGTGGCGCCGGTTTCTTCCACCACGTGGTTTACCGCCGCGACGACATCGGCAGCGCCTTGCGCATCCAAGTTCGCGGTGGGTTCATCCAGCAAGATGACTTCCGCACCCATGGCAATAACCCCCGCTAGCGCCAGGCGTTGCTTCTGCCCGCCGGATAGCCGCGCAGTGGGATGATCAATGTCGAGGTCAAGGCCCACCATTTCTAAGCTGCGGTGCACGCGGTGCCAGATGTCATCGCGTTCAAGGCCGAGGTTTTCACACCCGAAGGCGACGTCATCTCCCACGCGCGAGGCAATGACCTGCGAGTCAGGGTCTTGTAGGACGAGGCCGACATTAGCAGCATTGATAGTGAGCTCACCCTGCAAAGTGCCTTCATCATCCCCTCCCAGCACACCCGCGAGAGCAGCCATGAGCGTGGACTTTCCGGAGCCTGAATCACCGGCGAGTAAAAGACGTTCGCCGTGTTCAATGCTCAGGTCTAGTTCATTAATTGCGGGCTGATGCCGGCCGGCATGTTGCCAGCTCAGCCCGCGGGCAACAATCTGTGGCATTAACGCTCGCGCTGCTCGCGTCCTACGGCAAAACGGTCCAAGGCACCGGTCTTAGCCAGAGCTTTCACCGCGAAGAAGCTCAGTGCTCCCGCGAGGATTGCGCCCGAGATTACCAGGCAGGTGAGGTAAATGAGGTTGAATTCCAAGGACTTAGCGATGTTCGCGGAGGTAAACAGCTCGAGGACAAACGCTCCGATGGCCGCGCCGATACCGCCCAGCGCTGCGACGGTCAGGCTGAAACGGCGGTAGAGGAAGATAGCGAAGACGATTTCCACGCCCAAACCCTGTGCCAGGCCGGAGTACAAAGTCTCTGGTCCCCACTGGGAGCCGAAGACAGCCGAGACAGTTGCCGCGAGAGTTTCCACGTAGATTGCTGCGCCCGGTTTGCGGATGACCAGCGCACCGATGACACCGCCGGCGAGCCAAATGCCGGTTGCCAATCCACCAAGACCGGGAGTGAGTGCGTCCATGGCCATAAACCAGGCGTAGCCAACTGAGTTCCAAAAGACGAACACTAGGCCGCAGGCTACTGCGAGGATGGAAGCAACGATAATGTCTACGACTCGCCAACTGAGAGTGCGAGCAGGGTTAGCTAAAGTAACCATTTCTTTTATCCTTTCGCCGGCATTATCCGGTTCAAGTTCGACGGTTTCCCAGCGCCTGCGCCAGGGGTCTCAGCCCGCACTTTGCTTGCGAGCACCCGTAAATGAATATGATGCTCCTCAAGAACTACCAGAGTGCTCATACGCATGGCAAATATCTCGCCTTGAACCACCACGTGGGCAAAACAAAACGGCAGCGCCCGCGCTACTGAAAAATCAGTGCGCGGGCGCTGCCCTTATCTCGCAGGGACTACTTCTAAGTCTCCCGGAAAGTGGCCACGGAATTTCTTCCGTGAACAATTCCCTTAGAAGGTGAAGTCCTCATCCAGTGGGACGGAAGCGCCGGTGAACTCACCGAAGCCGTCGTCGCCGTAGATGGAATCGCCGTAAGTCGGAATCGAGTATGCCGCGTTGCGGGCAGCCTCGGTTGGCTTAACGGAGATGTTGCGGTAGCGAGAGATACCGGTACCAGCTGGGATCAGCTTACCGATGATGACGTTCTCCTTGAGGCCGATTAGCTTATCGGAGCGCTTGTTAATAGCGGCATCGGTAAGCACGCGGGTGGTCTCCTGGAAGGACGCCGCAGACAGCCAAGACTCGGTAGCCAAGGAAGCCTTGGTAATACCCATGATCTCTGAACGCAGCTGTGCTGGCTCATTGCCCTCTGCCTGCATCGTGGCGTTGATCTGGCGTGCCTCGGAAAGGTCAACCAGAGTACCTGGCAGCAAGTCGGTGTTACCCGAATCGATGACGGTACCGCGACGCAGCATCTGACGGATGATGATCTCGATGTGCTTATCGTGGATGGCCACACCCTGAGCACGGTAAACAGCCTGAACTTCATCAATGAGGTGCTTTTCCACACCACGGCGACCGAGAACCTCGAGCACGTCGTGTGGGTCAGCCGCACCGCGCATCAGACGAAGACCGGTGGTGACATGGTCACCGTCACGCAAGGAGCGCTCGATCATCGCGTTCGGGTTGGACTCCATTGGGCGACGAACCTGAGCAAGGCCCTGACGCTTCGACAGCTTCTCGTAGACCACGTTGTCCGAACCATCGTCCGGAGTAATGGTCAAGGTCCAGAAGTTACCTTCATCAGACAGCGAGATGGTGCCATCGACAGAAGCGATTGGTGCACGGTTCTTAGGGTTACGTGCCTCAAACAGCTCCTGAACACGAGGCAGACCACCGGTAATGTCGCCACCGACACCACCCTGGTGGAAGGTACGCATTGTCAGCTGGGTACCAGGCTCACCAATGGACTGCGCTGCAACAATACCGACGGCTTCGCCGATATCGACCAGCTGGCCAGAAGCCATGGACTTGCCGTAGCACTTTGCACAAACACCGGCTGGTGTCTGGCAGGTAAGCACGGAGCGAACCTTGACCTCAGTAACGCCTGCGTTAACCAGCTTGTCGGTCAGTTCCTCAGTGAGGTCTGCGCCTGCTTCAGCAACAACGTTGCCTTCAGCATCCTTGACATCGGTTGCAACAACACGGCCCGAAGCTGAGGTCTCCCACAGCTCGTGAACAGCGTAGGTGCCTTCAGCAACTTCCTCGCCGATTGGGACGCGAACGCCCTGACGGGTGCCACAGTCGTCTTCGCGAACGATGACATCCTGCGCAACGTCAACCAGACGACGGGTCAGGTAGCCGGAGTCAGCGGTACGCAGAGCGGTATCCGCCAGACCCTTACGGGAACCGTGGGAGTTGTTGAAGTACTCCAGAACCGACAGACCTTCACGGAAGGAGGTCTTAATCGGACGGGTGATGTAGTCACCCTTAGAGTTCACAACCATGCCCTTCATGCCGGCCAGGGTCCAGATCTGACGCATGTTACCTGCTGCACCAGACTTAACGATCATCGGAATTGGGTTGTCGTCAGGGTACAAAGCCTCAACCGCGTTACCCACGGAGTCGGTTGCATCCTTCCATAGCTCAACCAGACGGTCGTAGCGCTCACGCTCAGTCAGCGCACCCTGATCCCAGTACTTGCGCTCAATGCGCTCTGCTTCCTTCTCATAAGACTCGAGCATCTCGGTCTTGTTTGGAAGAACCAGAACGTCGTGCATGGTGATGGTGACGCAAGAGCGGGTTGCCCAGTAGAAACCGGCATCCTTCATCTTGTCCAGCACCTGCGCCACGGTGATCATTGGGTACTTGATAGCGAGGTCGTTGATGACGTCACCGAGCAGGACGATGTCCTTGGAGCCGCCCTTACGGACCATGACGCCCTCAAGGTATGGGTAGTTCCATGGCAGGAGCTCATTGAACATGATGCGACCCAGGGTGGTCTCAGCCATCCAGGACTCGCCCTTGGTCCAGCCGTCTGGGAACTGAGCTGCCTCAATTGCCTCAGTTGGACGCAGGTGATCAATGCGAACCTTGATTGGAGCCTGCAGGCCAAGGACACCACGGTCATAAGCCATGATGGCTTCTGCGTAGGAGGAGTACACGCCCTGTGCAGGACCGTTCTCATCCGCTGGTGCGTAGCGGCCGTTGCCACCAATTTCATCCTCGCGCTTGTTCATGGTGAGGAAGTACAGACCGGTCACCATGTCCAGGCGTGGCATAGCCAGTGGCTTACCCGACGCTGGGGAGAGAATGTTGTTGGAGGACAGCATCAGAACACGAGCCTCAGCCTGTGCTTCTGCGGACAGTGGCAGGTGAACTGCCATCTGGTCACCGTCGAAGTCGGCGTTGAATGCTTCACAAGCCAGTGGGTGCAGCTGAATAGCCTTACCCTCAACCAGCTTTGGCTCGAACGCCTGGATGCCCAGACGGTGCAGGGTTGGTGCACGGTTCAAAAGAACTGGGTGCTCAGAAATTGCTTCTTCCAGAACGTCCCATACCTCTGGACGCTGACGCTCAACCATGCGCTTAGCGGACTTGATGTTCTGCGCGTAGTCATTTTCAACCAGTCGCTTCATCACGAATGGCTTGAACAGTTCCAGAGCCATCAGCTTAGGAAGACCACACTCGTGCAGCTTCAGCTGAGGACCAACAATAATTACGGAACGACCAGAGTAGTCAACACGCTTACCCAGCAGGTTCTGACGGAAACGACCCTGCTTACCCTTGAGCAGGTCGCTCAAGGACTTCAGTGGACGGTTGCCAGGACCGGAGACTGGGCGGCCACGACGGCCGTTGTCAAACAGTGCGTCAACAGATTCCTGCAACATACGCTTCTCGTTGTTCACGATGATCTCAGGTGCACCGAGGTCGATCATGCGCTTGAGGCGGTTGTTGCGGTTGATGACACGACGGTAAAGGTCGTTCAAGTCGGAGGTTGCGAAGCGGCCACCGTCAAGCTGAACCATTGGGCGCAGCTCTGGTGGGATCACTGGGATGGAGTCCAAGACCATACCAGCTGGGTCATTGCCCGAACGCTGGAATGCAGCAACAACCTTGAGGCGCTTGAGCGCACGCATCTTCTTCTGGCCCTTGCCATTGTTGATGATGTCGCGCAGCTCTTCTGCCTCTGCGTCGAGGTCGAAGTTGCGGATCAGGGTCTGGATAGCTTCCGCGCCCATGCCGCCGGTGAAGTAATCCTCGTAGCGGTCAACCAGCTCTTCGTAGATGGATTCATCAATGATCATCTGCTTTGGAGCAAGCTTGTTGAAGGTGTTCCAGATTTCATCCAGACGCTGTACCTCACGCTCACCGCGCTCACGAATATGCTGCATTTCCTTATCAGCAGCATTCTGAACCTTGCGGCGGGCATCAGCCTTAGCACCCTCTGCCTCGAGTGCAGCCAGGTCATCTTCCAGCTTGGAAGCACGCTCAGCGATTTCAGCCTGAACGTCATCCTCAACGTCCTTCTTCTCCAAGAGCATTTCGCCCTCGAGAGTAGACAGGTCATTGTGGCGAGCCTCATCATCAACAGAGGTGATGATGTTAGCTGCGAAGTAGATGATGCGCTCCAGGTCCTTCGGAGCAAGATCCAACAGGTAGCCCAAACGGGATGGGACACCCTTGAAGTACCAGATGTGGGTTACTGGCGCAGCGAGCTCAATGTGGCCCATGCGCTCACGACGAACCTTGGACTTCGTGACCTCAACGCCACAACGCTCACAAATAATGCCCTTGTAGCGGACACGCTTGTACTTACCGCACTGGCACTCCCAGTCACGGGTAGGGCCAAAGATACGCTCACAGAAAAGGCCGTCCTTTTCTGGCTTCAAGGTGCGGTAGTTGATGGTCTCAGGCTTCTTAACCTCGCCCTTAGACCAACGGCGAATGTCGTCGGCGGTGGCCAGTCCAATACGAAGCTCGTCGAAGAGATTTACGTCGAACACGTAACGTCTCCCTTTCATCCTCCTGAATCGGAGGAAGTTGATTGGCTTTTAGTTCTAATTAACGTTTCATCCATCGCCTGCGCCCAAACTGCACACGACTGCAAATTGCAGTCCTGCGGGTTTAGGCGCTTGCGACGCCTAGCACTTGTTAAGCGATGTCTGCGGAAGAGTTCTCATCACGGGACAGGTTAATGCCCATGGAAGAACCGGATTCCAGATCATCTTCGTCGGTGCCAGAAAGCTCCATTGGAGTGCCGTCAGTGGAAAGAACTTCAACGTTCAGACACAGGGACTGCAGCTCCTTGAGCAACACCTTAAAGGACTCAGGAATACCTGGATCCGGGATGTTGTCGCCCTTAACAATTGCCTCGTAGACCTTGACACGACCAACCACGTCATCGGACTTGATGGTCAGGAGTTCCTGCAGGGTGTAAGCAGCGCCGTATGCCTGCATTGCCCACACCTCCATCTCACCAAAGCGCTGGCCACCGAACTGTGCCTTACCACCCAGTGGCTGCTGGGTAATCATGGAGTAAGGACCGGTGGAACGTGCGTGGATCTTCTCATCAATGAGGTGGTGCAGCTTCAGCATGTACATGTAGCCAACCGAGATTGGGTACATGTATGGCTCGCCAGAGCGGCCATCGAAAAGCTGTGCCTTACCGTTCTCATTCACCATGACGTCACCATCACGGTTTGGCTTGGAAGAAGCCAGCAAACGGGTCAGTTCCTCATTGGTTGCACCGTCGAAGACAGGCGTTGCAGTCAAAGAGTCAGCCGGAACGTCATAGAGTTCTGGAGGCAGAGTCTTCAGCAGCTCCTCATTATTTGGATCTTCAGTGTCCACGGTCCAGCCGGTCTTTGCCAGCCAGCCCAGGTGCAACTCAAGAACCTGACCAATGTTCATACGACGTGGAACACCGTGGGTGTTCAAGATGACGTCAACTGGGGTGCCGTCAGCCATGAATGGCATGTCCTCAGGAGGCAGAACCTTACCCACAACGCCCTTGTTGCCGTGGCGGCCAGCGAGCTTATCGCCGTCCTGGATCTTACGCTTCTGAGCAACGTAGACACGGATCATCTCATTGACACCAGGTGCCAAATCATCATCATCTTCACGGGAGAAACGAGCAACGCCAATAACCTTGCCGGTCTCACCGTGAGGAACCTTCATGGAGGTGTCGCGAACTTCACGAGCCTTCTCACCGAAGATGGCGCGCAGCAGGCGTTCTTCTGGGGTCAGCTCGGTCTCACCCTTAGGAGTGACCTTACCTACCAGGATGTCGCCTGGGCGAACATCTGCACCGATGCGGATGATGCCGCGATCATCCAGATCACGAAGAACATCTTCGGACACGTTTGGAATCTCACGAGTGATCTCTTCTGCACCCAGCTTGGTGTCACGAGCATCAATCTCGTGCTCCTCAATGTGGATGGAGGTCAAGATGTCCTCTTCCACAATGCGCTGGTTCAGGATGATTGCATCCTCGTAGTTGTGGCCTTCCCATGGCATGAACGCCACGAGCAGGTTACGACCAAGAGACATTTCACCGTTGTGGGTACCTGGACCATCAGCAAGCACCTGGCCTGCCTCAACACGGTCGCCCATGTTGACCAGAGGAGTCTGGTTGTAGTTGGTGCCCTGGTTGGTGCGCTCGAACTTGCGCAGCATGTAGGTGTCGCGGATGCCTTCATCGTCCATGATGGTGATGAGGTCAGCGTTGACGTTTTCTACAACACCAGCCTTCGGGGTGATAACCATATCGCCAGCATCGTATGCAGCGCGCAGCTCCATACCGGTACCAACGCAAGGTGCCTCGCCACGAACCAGTGGAACAGCCTGCTTCTGCATGTTCGCACCCATCAGTGCACGGTTAGCATCGTCGTGCTCCAAGAATGGAATCATCGCGGTACCAACAGAGACCATCTGACGTGGAGAAACGTCAACGTAATCAACGCCGTTAGCGTCGGTCACGCCGATATCGCCGTCCTTGAGACGAACCTCAATACGGTCGCCGATGATGTTGCCTTCAGCGTCCTGCTCAACCTCAGCCTGCGCGATTGAGTAGCGGTCCTCTTCATCCGCGGTCAGGTAACGAACCTCGTCAGTGACGCGGCCGTTCTCAACCTTGCGGTAAGGAGTCTCAATGAAGCCAAAAGCATTCACGCGAGCGTATGAAGCCAAGGAACCGATCAGACCAATGTTCGGACCTTCGGGAGTCTCAATTGGGCACATACGGCCGTAGTGAGATGGGTGAACGTCTCGAACCTCAATGCCGGCGCGCTCACGGGACAGACCACCCGGTCCTAGCGCAGACAGACGACGCTTGTGTGTCAGACCCGACAGCGAGTTGTTCTGGTCCATGAACTGCGACAGCTGGGAAGTTCCGAAGAACTCACGGATAGCTGCAGAAACAGGACGAACGTTGATCAAAGAGGTAGGAGTGATGGACTCTGCGTCCTGGGTGGTCATGCGCTCACGCACAACACGCTCCATACGGGACAGGCCAACACGAACCTGGTTCTGAATCAGCTCACCAACAGTACGCAGACGACGGTTACCAAAGTGGTCGATGTCGTCGGTGTTTACTGGAATGGTGTCACCGTTAGGTGCCTTCATCTCACGCTCACCAGTGTGAAGACGGACCAAGTATTCCAGGGTGACTGCAATGTCTTCTTCGGTCAGGGTCATCAGACCTTCATGATCGCCACCAAGACCCAGCTTGCGGTTGACCTTGTAGCGGCCAACGCGTGCCAGATCGTAGCGCTTTGCACGGAAGAAGGAGTTGTCCAGCAAGGACTGTGCAAGATCGCGGGTTGGCTGCTCACCTGGACGCTGCTTGCGGTAGATCTCCAGCAATGCTTCGTCGGTGTTTGCAACGCCGTCGGATTCCAGAGTGGACATCATCAACTCGGAGAAACCGAAACGGTCGCGGATCTGCTGTTCGGTCCAGCCCAATGCCTTCAGCAATACGGTGACTGGCTGACGACGCTTGCGGTCAATACGCACACCAACGGTGTCGCGCTTGTCCACGTCGAATTCGAGCCATGCACCGCGGGATGGGATGACCTTCACGGAGTGCAATGGGCGCTCCGTGGACTTATCAATAGTCTGGTCGAAGTAGACACCTGGGGAACGCACCAGCTGAGAAACAACAACACGCTCGGTGCCGTTGACAATGAAGGTGCCCTCATCGGTCATCATTGGGAAATCACCAATGAAGACGGTCTGAGACTTAATTTCCTGGGTGTCGTTATTGATGAACTCTGCCGTGACGTACAGCGGTGCAGAGTAGTTAATGTCCTTTTCCTTGCACTCATCAACGGTGTTCTTCACCGGTTCAAAGCGTGGCTCGGACAGCGACAAAGACATGTTGCCGGAGTAGTCCTGAATTGGGGACAACTCGTCCAAGATGTCTTCGAGGCCAGAGGAAATGCGGGCTTCAGCGCCGCGCTCTTCCTGCTGACGCTCACGCCACTCAGGCGTGCCGATGAGCCATGAAAACGATTCAAGTTGTAGATCAAGGAGGCCCGGAACCGCAATTGGCTCGCTAATTTTAGCGAACGAATAACGCTTCGGAGCTCCAGGGATATTGGCCACTGACTTGGTCTGGCGGGAGACTGCCAAGATGGGTCCTTCCAGCACCTCACGCGGAACGTTTCCTCAAGAACCACCTTGAGGAACGAAAACCGCTGGTAGATTTAGCATTCGGTCTGCTGTGGAATAGTCGGGTTCAGATAGCACAAAATCACCCTGTCAAATCAGCTTTACCATTACTGTTCGCCAAGGCTAAATGCGCACTGAAGATCCGGATTCCAGCGCAAAGAAACAGCCTAGTCTAAATATGCCCCCATGTAAAGTTAGACTTGACTTTTTTATTCGACACAGACTATTGCGCGAACTACTCCGGATCTTTGCAGTTCAAGCACAGTGTGCATTCTAAGCGTTTGTCGAAGAATTTCCATATCGGAGATTCTCGAGCACCTAGGAGAAGCTTTAGATTCCATGAATCTTCTTCAACTTCTCAGCATCAGCTGTGGGCGGATTTCACGCGCCATTGCGCGTTGTGTCCTACCGCGGCAATCTACCATGAGGCTTTCGGATTATGAAACATTCGGCCCGCGCGTCAAGAGATCCTCATGGTGCCGGGTAGACTAATGCCCCATGCTGCCTAAGTCTCGAGTTATATCCATTGTGCTGCTAGGTCTCGGTGTCGCGTTGCTGGTTGCGGGCATTGTTGCCCCACAGTTTCTTCATTCCAGCGCTCGCCTTCCGCTAGACCTGACCGGCGCAACATATACGTTGACAGATGACAATGGCACCGCGCAGGAAATTAGTGAAGAAGGCACCGAGGAATACAACGGCGTCGTCACTTATCAGATGCATGTGGATATCCAGGACCCAGCGGATGAGCAGAACGCGACGGTTAGCATTGGAGAATCCACGTTTCGCGGCGAGGGCGAAGATGATGCGATTGAGAACCTAGTTCAGGCTCAAATCTGGAGCTACACCGTGGACCGCGTGACTGGTGAGGCCACCAGCGAGGCAGACATTAGCTACCAGCTCGCTTCACCAATGGCCACTTCGGCTGTCGATGGCTACTGGTTCAAGTTCCCCTCCAACGCCGAGAAGACCACCTACCCGGCATTCGATCCAACCTTGCGCCAGGCACGCGATGCCGTGTTTGAAGAAGAACTCGACATGGAAGGCCGCACGGTTTACCGCTACCACCAAGAAATTGAACCGGTGAACGTTGCGACTCTTTACGCTGGGGCATTCAACACCACCCAGCTGGAAACTGAAGAAGGCGGCACTGAGGCTGGCTATCTTTTCCACTCCGGTACCCGCGACCTTTACGTCGACCAAGAGACCGGGCTGCTAGTGGGCATGGACGTGGACATTCATGATTATTACGCTGACCGCGAAGGCAACGCCGACCATGACGCGCTAGTTCTCAACGCATCAAGCACAGAAGAAGACCGCGCAGCGATGCTCGCTCAGGCAGCAGATATCCCCCGCGAATCCACCGCCCGCACCGTGCGACTTTCACTACTCATCGCCGGCGGAATCATCATTCTGCTGGGCTTAATCGGCACGTTCTGGCCTCGCCGTCGGGCTTAGAGCTTGCAGCTCCTAAGCTCTACGGTAATTAAAGGGACCTAGATGACGCGGACCAGCATCTTGCCGGTGTTAGCGCCCCACATCATGTCAAGGAAGGCATCGACAGTATTCTCAATGCCATCAACAACCGTCTCATCGTAGGCAATCTGGCCCTCTGCAAACCATGGCGTCATCTTCTCACGGAATTCCGGCGCCAGGTGCAGATAGTTGGCCAGGGTAAATCCCTCAAGCTTTAGCCCACGCGTGATGATGTTGGCCATATTGTCCGGACCTGGCGTGCGGTCGGTGGAGTTATACCCCGCAATGGCGCCACACAGAGCAATGCGCCCGCCGTCTTTCATGACATCGAGAGCTGCTTCCAGGTGGTCCCCACCGACGTTATCGAAGTACACATCCACGCCTTCTGGCGCTACAACGGCCAGTTGCTCCCGGACGTTGACTTCCTTGTAATTAAAGGCCTCGTCATAGCCGTACTTCTCCGTTAGCAATGCAACCTTTTCAGCCGAACCTGCTGAGCCAATAACGCGCCCGGCACCCAGTAGCTTGGCAATCTGGCCAGCGGCTGTGCCCACAGCCCCTGCCGCGCCGGAGACAAACACCGTGTCACCTTCTTTCAGCCCGGCAATAGCCGTCAGACCAACATAAGCGGTAAGCCCCGTCATACCCAAAATGTGAAGGTGCACTGACAGCGGAACACCTTCGATATCAGGCACTGGGCGGAAGGTTTCCGCGTCTGCTTGAATGACATCGCTCCAGCCATGCTGATGCAATACCGCGGTGCCAATGTGCAGGGAGTCCGATGCCGACTCGACCACGCGGCCAACCGCGCCACCGGTAATGGTCTCCCCGAGCGCGAATGGCGCAACATAGCTGCGGGTGTCATTCATGCGCCCACGCATATACGGATCAACCGATACAAACTCATTGCGAACGCGAACTTGTCCCGGCTCAAGCTCACCGTACTCAACTGACTCCACGCGGAAATCATCATGCGTTGGCCATCCGTTGGGGCGGTTGATGAGTTGGATGTGGATGCTTGTGATGTTGGACATTATGGGACCTTCTTTTAAAAGCTGGGTGGTATTTTCTGCTGAGTTAAAGCGCAAGCGCGGAGCGTGTCAAGTATTTTGTGTGTGGGGCTTTCGGGGTTAGTGATTTATAGGTAGTTGGTGAATCGTTCGGGGTAGGCCACGGCCATTTGGTTGATGGCTTGTTTCCAGTTGGTGACCTTTCTGCCTTCGATGAGTCTTCCGCTGGTAGCAGCAGCTTTCTTGCCCTGTTTTGCGCGTTTAGCCGCGCGTTTATCCTCAATATTGCAGATCATCAACCACAGCGTCTTAATCGCGGAATCATCATTGGTAAATTGCACGCGGTTACGGGTAGCTTTACGCAGCTCGTTATTCATCGACTCAATCGAGTTTGTCGTATAGATGACCTTTCTGGCCATCGGCGGGAACTGCAGAAACGGCACGAAACGCTCCCACGCATCCGTCCAGACCTTGACTGATTGGGGATATTTCTGGCCCAGTTCTGAGTCGGCGAATTCATCCAACGCTGCACGTGCGGTTGCCTCTTCAGGCGCGGTATACACCTTCTTCAACGCCGCAGATACGGTCTTACGATCGCCATAGGCCACCCACCGGTTTGCTGCACGAATCAAATGCACCACACAGGTCTGCACCATCGAATCCGGCCACGTTGCTTCCACCGCTTCCGGCAGGCCTTTCAAACCATCGCAGCAGACAATAAACACGTCCTGGACTCCACGGCTTGCCAGGTTCGCGCACACATGAGCCCAGAAGGAGGCGCCTTCTTCTTTCGCCAACCAGATACCCAGGATGTGTTTGATCCCGTCCATATCCACGCCGATAGCCAAAAAGGCGGACTTGTTAACTACTCGTCCACCGTCGCGAACTTTGATACGCAGGGCATCTAAGAAAATTACGGGGTAGAACTCGTCTAGCTGACGGTTTTGCCAGATCATGACTTCATCTAGCACCGCATCAGTCACTGCGGAAATCGTTTCATGCGAGATATCAACCCTCATGGCCGTGGCCATATGATGCTGGATATCGCGCACTGTCATGCGGCACTGACCCCTGTTTGGTAGACACCTAATATCCCATCAACGTGGGACTGAAAGGTAATCTCCTCACTATGCCAAGCAAGACCTATACCGAAGAGTTCAAGCGTGATGCTGTCGCACTCTATGAGAATTCCTCGGGTGCTTCATTGACCACTATTGCCACTGATCTCGGGATCAACCGCGCTACCTTGCATAACTGGGTCAAAAGGTACGGGACGGCCGCGCGCACCACGATCATTACCCCGGATTCTTCCTCGTCGGCCTCGGTCACCGACACCGAGCGGATCCGGCAGCTTGAACGCCAAGTTAAACGCTTGCAAGAAGAGCGCGATATTTTGCAAAAGGCTGCTAAATATTTCGCGGAAGAGACGAATTGGTGATCCGCTTCCGGTTCGTTGACGACGCGCGAAAAACCTACCCGGTTAAGCGGTTATGTGAAGTTCTGACGTTGAATCGTTCCTCGTATTACAAATGGAAATCTAGTGCAGCCAAGCGCAAGAAACGCTTGTTTAGCGATGCTATCCTCGGCGCGAAAGTCAAGGCCGTGTTCGCCGCAGAAAAGGGCTGCTACGGCGCCAAACGCGTCACGGCAGAACTCAACGACAATCCAAAAGATAGACCTGTCAACCATAAACGGGTCGCACGGGTGATGAGGTCAATGAAATTGTTTGGGTTCACGAAAAAACGCAAAGTCACCACGACTGTTTCGGATAAGAAAAAACCAGTGTTTCCGGACCTAGTCGGACGGAAGTTCACTGCCGACAAGCCAAATCAGCTCTATGTCGGTGACATTACGTATTTGCCGATTGACGGTGGGGCAAATATGTACCTGGCTACCGTGATTGACTGCTATTCACGCAGGCTAATCGGTTTCGCGATTGCGGATCACATGCGCACTAGCTTGGTTCAAGATGCCCTTACAGCTGCCAAAGGCCAGCGAGGCAGCCTTAAAGGGGCAATATTTCACTCGGATCACGGCAGTGTTTATACCTCGCAAGCATTCCAGCAGACATGCACGCTACTTGGGGTGAAACAGTCGATGGGAGCAATTGGAACCAGCGCAGATAACGCCTTAGCTGAATCGTTTAACGCCTCAATGAAGCGTGAAGTGCTGCAAGATTCTAAAACATTCACTAACCAGCTGGTGTGTCGGAGGGAGGTGTTCCGGTGGTGCACCAGGTACAACACGATGCGAAGGCACTCGTGGTGTAATCACCTCGCACCAAACGTGTTTGAGCGGCACAATGAAGCTACACTCAAACGTGCTTCTTGATTAAATCCCTGTGTCTACTTTCCGGGGGTCAGGCCCTGCCACCGGCATACAAACTGATGATCATGTCATCGACATCGGTTAACCTGCGTGAGCCTTTCGGCACCATCGTGGGCAAGAACGTGCCCTGCCGATCACGTGGGACGGTGACATCGACCGGGCCGTAGTTCGAATCAACCTTTTTGACATAGGATCCGTTGCGATAATTATCGCCACCACCGGCCGCTTTGGTCTCACGATCGCCTTTGGAATAACCCAGGTGGGCATCCATTTCGGCTTCCAAGCCACGGGTGACCGAAGCTTGCAGTAATCCCCGGACTAGGTCGTTGGCGTCCGTTGCTGTGGTTCCCAGCTCGTCAATGAGCTTGGATATCTCCGGGTTCGCGAGCAGTTTCTGCTCGATCGCTTTAATCTTCGCGGAATCTTCCGGATCTCGTTTCGCCACAGAATCCATTATGGTTTATCTCCTTCATGTAAGGGAAACCCCTCACACACAAACCATTAGACACTCTCCAAGCGCGAGCACCAAGGCTATGAGCCCAAGTGCTGGAATCACTCCCTGTTTCAATGCGGCAGCGCGCTTATCAGCACTAAAGATGAACAGAACTACAGCAGCGGCGACCATGGAACCGGCGCCGACAAACAGTAACGTTGCACCAACAGCCTGGTTGCCCAGGGCTAGATAGACCAAGCCGACAAAGACCGCGATGGCAAGGAAGAGATTGTAAAACCCTTGATTGAAAGCCATCTCCTGCGTGCTGCGTGCTTGCTCTTCGGTGAGCCCGAAGGTGGCACGAGTTCGTTTGCTGGTCCACGCGAGTGACTCCATATAGAAGATATAGACGTGGATGAGGGCGGCGAACCCTGTGAGGATGGAAGCTGCAATCAGCATGTCGCGATCTTTCTGAAGTGTGCGACGATTCCAGCGCCGCTTTTTGAACTGAACGGTTCAAATATATACTGAAACGAACGGTTCAGCAACGGCGAGAAGGGAATCTCTCATGACACGCACTGCCGCATTCGATAGAGAAACGGTCATCCGCGCAGCACGCGATGTGTTTTGGCGCGAAGGCTACGCCGAAACAGCACTGCCCACGTTGGAAAAAGCGACGGGACTCAATCGCTCCAGCATTTACAACAGCTTCGGCTCCAAGCGCGGGCTATTCGATGCCGCCGTGGACAACTACCTCGACGAGGTCGTACGCCCCCGTCTTCGACCTCTCACTCAGGAAAGCGTTGAACCTACTGCCCTATCCGACTATCTCTCGGGTTTGAGCAAAGCCTTCGAAAAATTGGAGTCAGCCCCCGGCTGTCTACTCGTCAATGCAACAGGCACCACTTTGGCCCACGACCCGGAAGTCTGCCGCGTTATCACCAACTACCTAGAAGAGCTTCGCAGCGCCGTTACCGCGGGCGTACGCGCCGCCAAACCGCATCTGGATTCCCCCGCCCAGTCCCGCCTTGTTGACGCCATAACCGCGATGACGATTAGCAGCTTCACGTTGGTGCGTATTGACCGTTCGCAGGCTATCAGAACCTTGGATACCGCCCGCAAGCTTCTCACGGCGGGCTAATGGTCAAAAGGTGTTGGTAAAATAGTCCATTTCTGATACCTGAGCTGCCGTAACCATGGATTGTTGCTCTCCTCAGGGGCGGTAGCTACGGAATCGGGCGGAAATGCAGGCGTCCGCGCCTGAGTGTGCTACACGCCCTGTCCAAAATATGAGGATGAGCAACAGATCCCCCTCATGCCCCGCCTGCGGCGAACCCAGCATCAAACATGGAACTACCCGTGGCAAACGCCAACGATATCGCTGTAAAACCTGTCGCCACACCTTTACCCGCGATACAAACGACAACGCAACACACGCCAAGTGGTTCGCCGTATTCATCCATTGGCTTATCAACGGACACTCACTCAAATACACAGCACAGCAACACAGCATTAGCCTGTCAACATTGCAAAGACGATTCCGATGCTTCTGGTACATCCAGCCACCCGTACCCGTTGATCGGCAACGCGTCTATGACCAAGTCTTTATCGACGGCACCTACTTCAACACAAAATGCCTGCTCGTAGCAGCCGATATCAACCACGTTATTTCATGGTTTTGGTGCCACACCGAAGACTCCTGGTCATACTCCCGACTCCTTGACACTATGGCCCCACCACGCATAGTCACCATCGACGGCCATCACGGCACCCACAAAGCCCTTCAAACTATCTGGCCAGACACAAAAATTCAGCGATGCCTCGTCCACATCAAACGCAACATCCAACGCGCAACAGGACTACATCCTAGTTCTGCCATGGGCAAAGCCCTACGAAGACTGTCTCAAGACCTACTGAAAGTACGCACACTCGACCAAGCCGCAGAATGGACAATCAAGCTGCATAAATTCGGTCAGACCTTTCGTCACCAACTCAACGAAAAGACCTACGTCAAAGACACTCCCATCGAGCAGATCCCCGCATCCAAAAGAAACAATAAACAGTGGTGGTACACCCATTACACCCACCGCGGAATCTATTACCAACTTGAAAAGCTCGCCAAAAATCAGCACCTATTTACATTTCTAACCGAACAATCTGGTGACACAGAAATCAAGCGCACCACCAACAGCCTTGAAGGCGGAATCAACTCACCTATCAAAGACCTGACCTACAACCACCGTGGATTACGAGATGAACACCAACGAATCGCCTGCGACTGGTGGCTCTACCTACATACGCAGCTGCCTGGCGATCCCATAGAAATCGCCAGGCAACAAAACTGGGGCAAAGACGCACTCGCCAAAGCAACAACCCTTGCCAACCAGGAACAACAAGCCACCAACGGTCACGAAGACGGACGTCCAGCAGCCCTAGACAACGCCATAGACACTGCCTACAACCACAATATGGGAATCAGAAAAGGCCGGATGCGCTAACCCCCACCAACACCTTTTGACCATTACGACAACACGCCGCAAAACAACACCTTTTGACCATTAGCCCCTCACGGCGGATACCAACGAAAGCTAGAATCCGCCCTCATCTTGAGATCGAAAAAATCCCCCGGCAACTGTCGGTGTGAACCAACGGTTGGCGGAGGATTTTTGAAGTAAAGCTCTAAATTACTTGAGCTCGACGGAAGCGCCAGCTTCTTCCAGCTTAGCCTTAGCAGCTTCAGCGTCGTCCTTGCTTGCAGCTTCGAGGATAGCCTTAGGTGCGCCCTCAACGAGCTCCTTAGCTTCCTTCAGGCCCAGGCCGGAAACGATTTCGCGAACAGCCTTAATAACGCCGATCTTCTTTGCACCAGCGTCGGTCAGGACAACGTCGAACTCGTCCTTCTCTTCCTCAGCAGCAGCCTCTGCACCTGGTGCAGCAGCAACAGCAGCTACAGGAGCAGCAGCGGTTACGTCGAAGACCTCTTCGAATTCCTTAACGAACTCAGAGAGCTCGATGAGGGTCATTTCCTTGAACGCTTCAATGAGCTCGTCCTTGGTGAGCTTAGCCATGGTAGGCATCCTTTCTTTAGTCGAACTTTTCTAAATCCGACATGTTGTAGATTGTGTTGCGCACGTGGTGCGCGACTTAAGCTTCCTTCTTCTCCTGAAGTGCAGCCGAGAGGCGTGCAATCTGAGAAGCAGGGGCATTGAACAGGCCTGCAGCCTTTGCCAAGTTGCCCTTCATTGCGCCAGCCAGCTTTGCGAGAGTGGTCTCGCGGTTGTCCAGGTCGGCGATAGCCTTGACTTGGTCGGCAGACAAAGCGTTGCCGTCCATGTAGCCGCCCTTGAGAACGAGAGCCTCGTTATCATCGGCGAACTTCTTCATAACCTTGGCAGCGTCGACTGCTTCGCCCTTAATGAAGGCGATAGCGGTTGGGCCGGTCAGGTGTTCATCAAGGCCTTCGATGCCAGCTTCGTTGGCAGCGATCTTGAAGAGGGTGTTCTTGGCGACGGAGTAATTAACATCAAAGCCCAGGTTGCCACGCAGCTCCTGAAGCTGTGCAACAGTCAGGCCACGGTACTCGGTGATAACGATGGAGGAAGATTCAGCAATCTTCTCCTTCAGCTCAGCCAAGTCCGCAGTGTTCTTTGGGTTTGCCATTTCCTTACTCGCCTCCTTTCAAAACATCTCTTTTGTTCCGCCGGAGCCAATCTGATGTCAAACATCAAAAAAGCCCCGTGCAAGAGCACGAGGCACACAATCAAGCCAATCTAATGGCCAGAGTGCAACAAGCGTCTCCTGCGTGGGCTGCCCCAATGAGTGCGGGGTCCTTCGATCCGAATACTTCAGATAACCTACGGTCTTCGGTGAAACTTGAGCACGAACCTTCACTTGGAACCAAGTGGGTTCGTCCAAACTTCGGGTCTTACTCTAACGCCCTACTACCACATTCTCCAAATCACGACCCATACCACGTACATAACGTTTCGTCGCCCATCGCTGGACGATGCGTGCCGGTCCGCTAAAAAGCCTGGCCAACCACCACGAATGCTGTGAGAAGGCAACACAGCGGCCGATGACCTCATCATCCGAATCCAGCTCAATAATGAAGGCTTCTTCGCCGCATTCGATGTGCCCATGCATGGTTCCATATATCAAATCCACGCGTCGTGGACTGCGCTTAACAGAGATGATTCGGCATGGCGATACCGTCGGCCCAAAATACAGCTGAACTGTCTCCCCTGGTTCAGGCTCCCCTTTTACCCTGACACACGCAGCGCGATGCGCCCGCCAGGACAACAGGTTATCGACCGCCCGCGCGAAGTCATCTTCACCACGGCCAATCGTCCGGGAATAGTCCACGACGTGCCAAGAGTCATCGGGACGCCATTGAGCATTAGCAAGCAATAGGCTCTTCCCCACCAGCTGCCGCGGATAGGACAAGCCTTGAAAGTTGGAATTTTTGTTGTCCTGCATTGCTCCTCCAGGTTCACGGTGGCGCCACCTACTCAATATATGCGAAAACGCCCCCACCGAAGTGAGGGCGTTAAACATTAGCCAGTGAACTGACTAGCTGAAGAATTACTCAGCGAAGTTCTTCTGTACAGAAGAATCAACTGGGATACCAGGGCCATTAGTGGTGGACAAGGTGATCTTCTTCAGGTAGATACCCTTGGAAGATGCTGGCTTGATACGCAGCAGCTCGTCGAGCAGAGCGCCGTAGTTCTCAGCCAACTTCTCAGCGTCGAAGGAAGCCTTGCCGATCATTGCGTGCAGGTTAGCTGCCTTGTCAACGCGGAAGGAGATCTTGCCGCCCTTGACGTCAGCAACTGCCTTAGCAACGTCGGTGGTGACGGTGCCGGTCTTAGGGTTAGGCATCAGACCACGTGGACCCAGGACGCGAGCTACGCGGCCAACCTTAGCCATCTGGTCTGGGGTTGCAATTGCAACGTCGAAGTCCAGATTGCCAGCGTTGATTGCCTCAAGAAGAGCCTCGGTGCCGACTACCTCAGCGCCTGCAGCCTCAGCCTCGGTTGCCTTCTCGCCTTCAGCGAAGACAGCAACGCGAACGTCCTTACCAGTGCCGTGTGGCAAAGATACGGTGCCGCGAACTAGCTGGTCTGCCTTACGTGGGTCAACGCCCAGACGGAAAGCAACGTCAACGGTTGCGTCGAAGTTCTTGGAGGAGGTGTCCTTAGCCAGCTTTGCAGCCTCGATTGGGCGGTACAGACGACCCTTGTCAACGAGTTCCGCAGCGGCCTTGTATGCCTTGGAGTTCTTGCTCATTTAAATCAAATCCTTATGAATGAGATGGTGGATTGGTGTGGTGTTTAGCGGGCCGAAGCTGGCCCTGCCACATGAAGTTGTTTATTCTGGAGCGCCGTCAACGGTGATGCCCATGGAGCGAGCGGTACCAGCGATGATCGCTGCGCCAGCTTCGATGTCACGTGCGTTGAGGTCTTCCTTCTTGGTCTCTGCAATTTCCTTGCACTGATCCCAAGTCACGGAGCCGACCTTGTCGGTGTGAGGAACGCCGGAGCCCTTCTTCAGACCTGCAGCCTTGAGCAGCAGCTTAGCTGCTGGTGGGGACTTCAGGATGAAGTCGAATGAACGGTCTTCGTAGACGGTGATTTCTACTGGGACAACGTTTCCGCGCATGGATTCGGTTGCAGCATTGTACGCCTTGCAGAATTCCATGATGTTAACGCCGTGTGCACCCAGTGCAGGACCGACTGGAGGAGCTGGGTTAGCAGCGCCTGCTTCGATCTGCAGCTTGATGAGGCCAGAAACCTTTTTCTTCTTCTTAGGAGCCATCGAATTACCTCTTTCCGTGTTACCGGGTTATCCCGCCACGATGAATAGCAAGGCCCGTCCGGATGCCACCTTTGTGGCCACCGGGGATATAAATGAAAAATCGACGTGTGCAAGAAATTTACACACGTAGACCTAGCCTAATCTAGATACTAGGCATTACCCAAATTAGTTAATGCGCTCAATCTCAGTTGGAGACAGCTCAACTGGGGTCTCACGTCCGAAGATGGAAACCAGACCAACCATCTTGCCGGTTTCTGGATCGATCTCAGAGATGGTTGCAGAAACAGAAGCAAATGGGCCGGACAGAATGGTCACTGACTCGCCAACAACATAGTCGTGTGCGTACTTCTTTGCTTCTTCCTTCTCCGGCATGGAGATAACCTGCTCGCCCTCGGCTGCATTCGCTGCTGCATCGCCTGCAGCCGCTGCACCTTCCTTTGGCAGCAAGAACTTAGCAACATCGCGGTGCTTAACAGGGGTTGCGTTACCCTCATTGCCCACGAAGCTGGTCACACCTGGGGTATCACGAACAACAGACCATGCAGCATCATTGAGATCCATGCGAACCAGAACATAGCCAGGAAGCAGCTTGCGCTTAACAAGCTTCTTCTTGCCGTCCTTGTTTTCAACAACCTGCTCAACTGGAACAACTACGTCGAAGATTGAGTCTTCAACTTCCAAGGTCTGGGCACGCATGTCCAGGTTGGTCTTAACCTTGTTTTCGTAGCCGGAGTAGCACTGAATGATGAACCACTGCCCTGGAAGCTCCTTGAGCTCCTTGGTGTACTTGCGCAGACGGCGGCGGTAATCTGCCTCGAAGTCAGACTCGCCCTCGGCAGCTGCATCCTCAGCGTCAGCTGCCTCTGCAGGCTCAGCAGCCGCTTCTTCTGCAGGAGCGTCTTCAGCCGGAGCTTCCTCAGCAACCTCAACGCCTTCAGCGTCAGTAACGTCGGAGTCAACAGCGTCGGACTCAGCTACTTCAGCCTCGACGGCTTCGGTTTCAGCTTCAGCAGCTTCTACTGCTTCTGCCGCTTGGGTCTGCATGGATTCGATAAAAGCTTCACCAAGGTTGTTGCCGGTGTCCTCAGGATTGGCGTTCGTGCTCTCGTTGTTCTCGGTCATAATGTGCTCCATCTTCAATAAATTATCCCGCCGTTCCACGGAGAGGAACTAGCGGGATGATAGTGAACTTAGCGGCTATTCTACTGTAAAAAAGCCAGTTTGTATAACGCTAGCGAACTAGCAGCCATTCTATGCCCATGCCGGTCACAGAATCTACGCCCCACACAAGAGCGGTCAAGATAATCAAGAAAGCGAAGACCACGAGGGTGTACTGCAGCATTTCCTTCGCGGTAGGCCAGACGACCTTCTTCATTTCAGAGACAACCTCAGGCACGAATGCCACAGCACCGCCGCCTGGCTTGCTGTCGCCTTCGCCCGCTTCAGCGCGGACTACTCGCTTGTTCTGGTAAGCATCCGAGGACGTTTCAGCAGCACCAGAGAGTTGGCGCTTGCCAGTTGGGCGTTGTGCCCCAGAATTATCAGTCACTGCGAGAATGCTCCTCTAAGGAAAATACGTGCAAAGATCTTCGATGATCTTGTTGAACCTGAACGAGTCTATCAAAGCCAGTCAAGGTGGCCAACCATCAGACAAAAGTTAGGCCCGACCATTGCTGGCCGGGCCTAACTTTTTCTTTGGCAGGGGCGACAGGACTCGAACCTGCAACCTACGGTTTTGGAGACCGTTGCGCTACCAATTGCGCCACGCCCCTTTGAGACGATGGTTATGTTACCAGAGTCATCATCTGGGATATAAAAAGCACCCAGCTTCTTCAATTTCACAATCGAAGTTGCGGGAGCTTTTACCCGGTAGCGATGGCGAGAATTGAACTCGCGACACAGCGATTATGAGTCGCTTGCTCTACCACTGAGCTACACCGCCAGAGGCCATTTACTAACCAAGATTATAGACCGTGGCGATAAATGAACAGAGCCCCCTGACAGAATCGAACTGTCGACCTTTTCCTTACCATGGAAACGCTCTGCCGACTGAGCTAAGGGGGCTTAGCTTCTTTGATTATGTGCTTTCGCGCTCTCTCTGAAGCCTTGAAAAGATTAACCCGAAACGAGTTACAAACACAAATCGCCAGTTAATCGCACATTTTCTACATACCCTATTCATGTTTCTTTTGACTTATCTGTGAGTCTTCATGCGTCAGCTATTAAGACTCACGACATTTTGGAGTAAAGATGCTCAGGCCTGCCTGCTGCGCCGTAGCGCAGACGAATCTGGACAACACCTTGGCTCGCCATCGTGGCTAGGCGGCGTTGCGCTGTTTCGCGGGAGACGCCGGCAATTCCGGCGGCTTCGGCGGCGGAGAGTTCGCCGCTCTCTAAGGCATCGAGAAGCAACTGCTCTGTCGATGAACTGGAAACCGGCAGCGTCGGTGCCGCCCCATGCAGGATGGACATGGCTTGATCAATCTTGTCCTGACGCAACCCGCGCTTGCCTTCCACCACGTGGCGGTAGCGGGCGTAGCGGTCGAGGCGATCCAGCAGCTGGGCACGTTGAAATGGCTTGAGCAAGTACCCCAAAGCGCCCGCGCGCATAGCCCGACGCACGGTGGCGGCTTCATCCGCCGCACTGAGAATAATCGCGTCAATGCCGGTGTGGTGGACCAGTTCAATGCCATCACCATCAGGCAGGAAGACATCAACCAACATCAAATCAGGCGGAAAGGACTTGATGGCGTCTTGCGCCTCAGCGATGGTGCGTACCGAATTTTGCACGGTGAAACCGGGAGCGGAGTCAACCATTTCCGCGTGAATGCCGGCGACCCGGAAGTCATCATCGACAACCAGCACGGACCATGTGCGATCAGTCATTTACTTGTCCTCCTCTTGCACTTCACGGTAGTTCACGCTGTCGTCCGGTTCCATCACATCGGGCAAACGCGCGCCAAATACTGCTCCGCGGCGGGACTTTTCGCCGCCGGGCTCAACGAGCCATACCTCGCCGCCGCGGCGCTGCGCCATGTCTTGTGAAAGCGTGAGCCCAATGCCGTGGCCATGGATATGATCTTTCAGCTGACCGCTGTCTTGGTCATTCTCAGCCAGCTTCTTCGGCTGATGGGCGAACGGGTCGGCGCCTGGCGTTATACCCGGGCCAGAATCGGCTACGACGATAACCAGCTGGTCAGCATCATCCAGCAGTGTGACCTCCACCAGCCGCAATTCATCGCTAGCTACTGCTGCTGTCACGGCATTATCCACCAAGTTGCCCAGAACGGTAGCTACGTCTTCTACTTCAGCAACGTTGCCCAGCACCAGCGTTTCCTCCCGGATCTGCAGGCTCACGCCACGCTCCGAGGCTTCCAAAGACTTTGCACCCAAGAACGCCTGGAGGAATGGCTCGGTAATCAGCTCTACGCCCACCAGCGGATAGTCCACGGGGCCGCGGCTGCGCATAGTGTGCAGGAATTCAGTGGCTTCCTGCATGCGCCCGGCTTCCACCAATCCCGCGGCCACGTGGATGCGGTTGGCGAATTCATGGCGTTGCACGCGCAGCGCTGAGGTCATAGCGCGCACGGAGTCGAGCCGCTCCGAAAGTGCCATCAAATCCGTGCGGTCACGCACGACGATGACAGAGCCCAATGCCTGCCCGCCACGGTCCACAGAGCGCGCTTCCAAGAAGATCACTCGGCCATTGGCGACTACTCCATCACGCGCAGTGCCTCCTTCCAGGTCAGCCACCACGTCATCGGCGAGATCCAAATCCGCTAGTGTCAGGTTCTCCGAATCCAATATTCCAAAGATGCGGTTAGCCGCCCCATTGCTCAGGCGGATAACGCCATCAGTATCCAGCGCAATCACGCCATCACCAACACCATCCAAGACCGCCGCTTGGTTTTGCACCAGCACCACCAGTTCCTCAGGCTGCAAGCCCAAGGTCAACTTCTCCCAGCGCTTCCGCAGAATCAGCGAAGCAATCAGACCGATGACCAACGCCAACAGCGCAGCTGCGCCGATAAACAGCAGTTTGCGCGGCAAGTCATCAAACACACCAGCGCGTTCAAAGCCGACGCTGACTTCCCCGACTGGCGTATCACTACCTGGGGCAAAGACCGGAACCTTCGCGCGGGCTGATTCGCCCAAGGTTCCGCGCTCCCAGGCCACAACTTCACGGCCTTCCATCGCTTCAGAGAAGCTAGTGCTTACCAGCAGATTCAGCAGGTCCTCATCCGGGTGCGCCAAGCGCATGCCGTTTTGGTCAGTGATGACCACAAACAAAGCACCTGTGGACTGCGACGCCGCGACCGCGTACTGCTGCAGCTGCCCCTGGGCAAGCTCTTCTGCGGGCGGATTTTCCTCATCTTGCGCTTCCTCGGCCACCAGCTCACGCACCTCAGGTTCAGCGGCCACAGTGCGCGCAATCATCAGGGCGGAGGTTTCTGCTTCATCGCGAAGCTGCGCCATGCTCAACCCGATGAACACCGCAGTGCTGGTGGCAACAACTGCCACCACGGTGAGCAGCTGCAAGAGCAGCACACGGGTGGTAAAGCGCATGAGTGAAACTTCCTTAAACGTTTGAGGGTGAAAATATCATTTGAGCACGCCAAACCATGGAGTCCAAACCAGGTGAACTAAATGCACTAAACGATGATTTTGCACTACTAATAACCCAAAGCACCAAACACTTGGCTAGTGACAAAGCCCACTTTAGGCTGTCGCTAGTCTTCCAGGGCACTTCGATGTTCCTGGGGTTACTGCCACAGTCCCCATTCAAGGAGTCAGGATGTATTCCCCCACCATTTACACGTTGGCCGCCGAGTACGCGCCGAGCCATACGTTGTCCGACGGAATCCTCGTCGGTTTGGGCTTTGCCATGATTGTCACTTTCATGACGCTCATTATGATCGGCCGTTCAACCCCCATGGTTGCGCTGATTTTGGTCCCCACCATCTTCGGCCTCATCGCCGGCGCCGGCCTCGGTATCGGCGATATGGTCATCGACGCCATCAAGGACATGGCGCCCACAGCGGCGCTGTTGATGTTCGCCATCATGTACTTCGGCATCATGATTGACGTCGGATTGTTTGACCCGCTGATTCGGGTTATCACCCGGGCTTTGGGCAATGACCCAGCGAAGGTTGTGCTTGCCACCGCGCTGTTGGCTGGCGTTGTCTCTCTCGACGGCGATGGCTCTACCACCTTCATCATCACTACTTCGGCAATGTTGCCGCTATACCTGCGCCTCGGCATGAGCCCAGTAGTCTTGACCGTGGTTGCTGGTCTTATCAACGGCACCATGAACATTCTGCCGTGGGGCGGGCCTACCGTACGCGCGGCAGCAGCCTTGGGCTTGGACCCAGCAGAGGTCTTCGTGCCGATGATTCCATCGCTGGTAGCTGGCGTCATCATTGTCTTCGCCTTCGCGTGGTTCCTCGGCATTGCTGAGCGCAACCGCCTGGGCGGCAAGATTGATTCCTCCCGCTTCAATGGCAACGCTGACAATGCTGACAATGCTGACGATGATTCCGCCACCGGCGGCACCGGCGGCGGCAGCTCCCGCGGCAAGAACAACGACACCCCACGTGGCGATGGCACCGGCGGTGGCGGCGTGCTTGTCGATGTCCGTGAGAACAAAGTCGATGAACATGTCTCCATCAACTCTTTCGAGGATGAAGACTCTCAGGATGGCTTGACCGACACCATGTTGGATCCACACCGCGCAACGCTGCGCCCGAACCTGATTTGGTTCAACCTGGTTTTGACCATCGTGGTCATGGTCGCCCTGGTTGCTGATATCTTCCCACTAGCATTCGTGTTCATGGTCGGTACCGGCCTGGCACTGGCCGTGAACTTCCCGAAGGTCAAAGACCAGGCAACGGAAATGCTGGCGCACTCCTCTTCCATCGTCGGCGTAGTCTCCATGGTTCTAGCAGCAGGCGTCCTAGTTGGTGTCTTCTCTGGCACCGGCATGGTCGATGCAATGGCGGCCTGGATTACCTCCATCATCCCGGATTCCATGGGCGCCTACCTTGCCCCAATCACGGGCTTGCTGTCCATCCCAATGACCTTCTTCATGTCCAATGACGCTTTCTACTTCGGCATCCTGCCGGTACTTTCTGAAAGCGCCGCGCACTTCGGCATCGAGCCTGTTGAAATGGCACGTGCCTCCATCACCGGCCAGCCAGTGCACATGCAGTCCCCTCTGGTGCCAGCTATCTTGCTGCTGGTGTCCTTGGCCAAGGTGAACCTGGGCGACCACCACAAGAAGGTTCTGTGGCGCGCAGTCATCGTTTCCCTCACCATGCTGGCCGTCGGCATCCTCGTCGGCGTCATCCCACTAGCTGCCTAAGAATTTCCCCCGCTTCACCCCAGTCCACGAATACGCTCCAGCCCTAACCCACGGGCTGAGAGCACTGGGTCAGCGTGAAGCCAGGGTTAAGTAAAGAAAAAGTTGAGCCCCGTTTGGAAAATCAAACGGGGCTCAACTCTTATTTGGTGCCAGGTAGAAGATTCGAACTTCTGAAGGCATACGCCGGCGGATTTACAGTCCGCTTCCTTTGGCCGCTCGGACAACCTGGCAGGCACTTTTCGGTGCGGTTAATTACTCTACTACGCGCACCCAGCATCTAAGCAAATCGGCAGGTTAACCCGCACATTCGCGCGTGTTAACGCCTACACTATCCCACGCGGGCAGCGGTGTAAGACGCCAGGCTCAACAACGCGTGGGTGGCTGGGATATCCGGCAGCGCCGAGCATTCGGCGGAAACGATGTCGAGGTAACGCTGGACGTCTGCAAGCGCGCGCTCACGGCCATTAGATGCGCGCAGAAGCTCCAATGCACGCTCTACGTCAGCATCGGCCCCCAAAGGGCCCGTGAGCAAGCCACGAAGGCCCTCTCCGGCTTCAGAATCCTCTTCCAGGGCATACAGGACTGGCAAGGTGAACACGCCCTCACGCAGGTCTGTGCCTGGAGTCTTTCCGGACTCCTGGGAATCGGAGAAGATGTCGATGATGTCGTCGACAATCTGGAAGACCATGCCGATTGCGCCACCGATGGTGCGCAGCGCTGTGGCCTGCTCCTTGGTGGCACCGGAATGGTAAGCACCCAAATAGCCTGCGGAAGCGATCAGCACCGCGGTCTTTTCCTTGATGACCGCCATATAGTGCTCAATCGGGTTTGCTTCACCTGCGCCGATGGTTTCACGCATCTGCCCGGTGACGAGCTCTTCAAAGGTTTCAGCAAAATGCTCAACGGTGTGGGTATCCAACTGACTCATCAAACGCGAGGCGTGCGCCAGCAGCGCGTCACCCGCGAGGATGGCAACGGAGTTATTCCAGCGGGAGTTCGCTGACTCCACGCCACGGCGGCGGTCAGCTTCATCCATGACATCGTCGTGATAAAGCGTTGCCACGTGCACCATCTCCACGACGGTGCCGGCTTTGACAACGCTTTCACTGCCTGGCGTCTGGCCATACTCGGACGCCAAAAGGGCCATTATGGGGCGGAAACGCTTTCCGCCAGCTTCAGATAGGTGCTGTGCTTTGTCGGAAACAAAGGACGCTCCGCGGTTGGTTTCATCGTGCAGCAAGCGTTCAACGGCGGCAACGCCGGCAGCAATGCGATCATTGAGCTGGTCATCCCCCAGATCCACGGCGTGGTTGCTCATTGTGTACAGGTCCTTGTGCTCGATAAAACTAAACTTAGACAAACAATAACCGTAGTCGAACTAAGGTGCATAACCCACTTCAGGGTACCCGCGTGCGACAATAGTTCGCATGGTTGAGCTTTTTGATGTTGCTGTCATCGGCGCGGGCCCCAGCGGAGCAGCAGCAGCACTGCATGCTGTGCGCCGCGGTTTTGAGACCGTGCTGATTGATTCTTCAGAATTTCCGCGCGATAAAACGTGTGGTGATGGCCTCACCCCGCGGGGTATGCACCAGCTGAACCAGCTTGGCGTTGAGGTCAACGCAACTTACCGCAATAAGGGTTTAAAGCTGCACGGTTTCGGAACGTCGGCGACAGCCCCGTGGCCAACAACTTATCTGTGTGCCGAGGGTACGGCGTTGCAAAGGCACCACTTGGACGCATTGCTTGTCGATGCCGCCGTAGCCGCCGGCGCCACCTTGCTCGCCGGAACACCCGCTACAAATCCCGTGCTAGAGGGCAATCGACTTACTGAATTCAGCGTAGGCGATACCAAGATTCGCGCGCGTGAGGTCATCATTGCCGATGGTGTGCGCTCTACTTTTGGGCAGAAACTCGGCCGGCAATGGCACAAGGGTGAAGTCTTTGGCATTGCGGCGCGCTCCTATTGCGAGTCCCCGTTTTCTGATGAGCCGTGGATGCATTCGCACGTGGAATTGCGCGATGAGAGCGGCGTGGTGCAGCCGGGTTATGGCTGGATTTTCCCGATTGGTGATGGCTCCGTCAACCTTGGTTGTGGTGCCTTGTCCACGGAAAAACGCCCGGCAAAAGTAAACACGAAAAAGCTGCTGTCGCTGTACGCCAGCCAGCAGCGGGAGAAGTGGCAACTGGGCGATGAGAAGTTTGTCACATCCGCCGCTTTACCTATGGGTGGCGCGGTGTCCAACGTGGCTGGCGCGAACTGGATGATCATCGGTGACGCCGCCGCTTGTGTGAACCCACTCAATGGCGAGGGCATTGATTATGGCTTGGAAACCGCCGCACTGGCAGCAGAATTACTGGGCACCAACAAAGACCTCACCTTGGTGTGGCCTGACTTGTTGCGCCGCGAGTATGGCGAAGCTTTCATGCTGGCGCGCACCCTCGCGCGCGTGCTGACTTACCCGCAGTTTCTGCCGCTGGCTGGCCCTATTGGGCTGCGCGGACCAATGCATGTTGCTGCGCGTTTGATGGGCAATCTCATCACCGAGGAAGACCGTGATTTCACCGCTCGCCTGTGGCGTGCCGCCGGCAGCGTGGTCTCCACCGCCCGCGCTGGTTCGCCCCTGTGGGACTCCACGGTCTAATTCACGCTTGCTGGCTGGGGTAGCCCCTTTTCGGTAAACCCGAGGCGTTGTCGTGCGCTTTCTCCGGTAAATCCGAGGCGTTGTCGTGCGCTTTCTCCGGTAAAGCCGAGGACGGAAGACCGCAGGCTTTACCGCCGCCCTTAGGCCGCGGGCTTTACCGCGGAGTGAAGCGCCACGATGCCGCCGGTGAGGTTCTTCCAGCTTGCACCTTCCCAACCGTTGCGGTTGATCACTGCGGCTAGTTCTTCCTGTTCTGGCCATGCGCGGATGGACTCGGCCAGGTAGACATAAGCGTCTGCATTCGAGGATACGAAGCGCGCGATGGGTGGTAGAAGGCGCATCAAATATTCTTTGTAGAACGTGCCGAATACCGGGATTACTGGCTTGGAGAATTCGGCCACGGCAAGACGTCCACCAGGCTTGGTCACCCGTGCCATCTCGCGCAGTCCCAGCTCAAAGTCGTGGATGTTTCGTAGGCCATAAGAAATGGTCACGGCATCAAAGGTGTTGTCTGCAAAAGGCAGGTTCATGCCGTCACCGGCAACCTTGGGTACGTCACGGTCGGTGCCCGCTGCCAACATGCCGCGGGAGAAATCACACGCCACACACCACGCGCCCGACTTGGACAGTTCAACAGTGGACACCGCGGTACCAGCGGCAAGGTCAAGTACTTTTTCACCCGGCTGCAGGTTCAAACGCTCGCGCGTGATCTTGCGCCATCGACGGTCCTGGCCAAAGGACAAGACGGTGTTGGTGATGTCGTACTTCTCCCCGACGGCGTCAAACATGGACGCAACGTCGAGGGGCTTCTTGTTTAAATCTGCCTTTTTACCCACGCAGAATAGTTTAAGCTACGCGCGCACCAAGAGCGCGAGTAGCCCACCTCGGCAGCTCTGGACGCTGCCCCAAAATGGTCAACGGAACCTTGCGTGTGGACTCCAGAACTTCCTCGTAATAGCCCATGAGCTGACGGCATAGCGCTTCCCAGGTTTTGTTCTCAATGGAAGCACGCGCATTCACACCAAAGTCGGGGCTATCAATGGCATCGACTGCTGCCGGCAAGTCTTCAATGAACGTGTCTACCTCCAACAAGTAGCCGTTAACGCCTTCTTCGATGAGGTCTACTGGACCACCCGCGCGTGGACCGATGGTGGGAACACCAGAAGCCTGAGCCTCCTGGATGGCCTGGCAGAAGGTTTCAAATTCGCCGGCGTGCACGAAAATATCCAGCGAAGCATAAGCATGTGCAAGTGCTTCCCCGCCCAAGGCGCCGGTGAATACAGCGTTGGGAAGCTGAGCTTCCAGCAGCGGGCGCTCTGGACCATCACCAACAATGACCAGCTGAATATCCTCGCGATCATTTAACGCGGAGAGGCGGTGCACGCCTTTCTCCGCGGCAAGGCGTCCCACGAATCCGACGATCCGCTTGTTCCTCGTTGGGTCCCACTGCTTGCGCAGTGACTCAGAGCGCTTGGAAGGATGGAAACGCACCGCGTCCACACCACGTCCCCAGTGGCGGACATTTTTGATGTGGTGGTGTTCTAAGTCTGCGATGGTCAAAGAACTTGGCGCCAGTGTCATCTGGCAGGAATTGTGGATGGTGCGCAGCCACTCCCACACGCCGAAGGCCAGCGCTGAAAGCTGGTATTTGGTGGCAAAGCCCGCCACGTCGGTTTGATAGAGCGCCACCGCGGGGATGCGCAGCTGGCGTGCGGAGAATGCTCCGGCCGCGCCTAAAACGAAGGGGCTTGCTAAGTGAATGATGTCCGGCTGGAATTCACGAAGTTCACTATCCACCACAGTGGTTGGTACACCGACAGGCAACGAGTCAATCATTGGAACCTTGACGGTGGGCACCCTGCGGATGGGGAAACCAAGATAGTCACTGACTTCTTCTTGGCCATTACGAGCCCCCGGCGCAATGACTATCGCTTCATGGCCTTCCCTATGCAGGTGCTCCAAAACTCGCAAAACCGAGTTGGTCACACCATTAATGTTTGGGAGGAAGGATTCCGCAACAATCGCTACACGCATAATCTCTCATCTTCGGCGAATAAGGTTATATTTGCGTAAAATCTGCACGAAATTGTGGATAATTTCCTTGCTACCCCGCTATTTGTGCAGCTTGGCGCATACGCGAACCATCCTAGTCACCGAAGCCTAATTTGGCAGTGACGCTCATTACTCACCCGGCCCACTCAAGTGCGCGCTTGAGCCTATTCTTCGGTGTCCATGGTTTCACGTTTGCGACGGTAATTCACTAGCCACCAGGCGCCGCCGGCGATAAGGGAGCTAACGGCAGCGACAGAAAGAGCAGGAATGATGGACAGTGTCCATTCGCGGCCTTCAACCTTGACCAGTTCGGGATTATCCCCGGCATAGGTCACCCAGACTTGCTGGCCTGTGGCAAGACCCGTGGGATAAAGCAGACCTGAAGATGGCTGGTAGTAGATGCCATCGGCATCTTGATATTCCACGGCGGTGCGCATCCAATCAACACCAGTGATTGTGCCCAAGGCACGTTGCGGGTCAGCACCAATCTTCATGTCATTGATAAATGGCCCCACGACCATCGCCACGGCAGCCAGCAGTGCCGCGGCGTACAGACCCACGATCAGCTGGTTGACGCGGCGACGGACTCTAAAACGCATGGTGGCTAGAACGCATTCTTCGAAGAGATTTCTTGATGCAGTGCCCGGCGCGACTGGCGGTTCACACGGGCTTCCACCACGGTGATCCCCACAGCGAATTCGGCGAGTTCTGCCAGAGTGTCCAGTAGTTCTTGGGCGGTATCCGCGCGGCGGTAGTCTAAGCCGAAGCCTTCGATGAGGGGCTCGATTTCTACTTCGTGTGGGGTGCCAAAGGCTTTTTCAAAGTCACCGCGCAGGGAGTCCCGGCCGGTTTCGAGAGTCTCAAAAATACCGCCGCCGTTGTCATTGGAGATGACGATGGTGAGGTTTTCTGGACGCACCTCATCAGGGCCGATGACCAGGCCGGTCAGGTCGTGCAGGAAGGTTAGGTCGCCCAATAGCGCTACGGTGCGCGGCGCGCGTGGCAGTTTGCGCTCACGGGTTTGGGTTTCGACGGCTACGCCAAGTGCTTGGGAAATAGAGCCGTCAATGCCGGCGGCACCACGCGCGGAGTACACATCGACGCCATCAAACGGCAAGCCCACCAGGGACATATCGCGGATTGGGTTGGAGGAACCAATGAAGATGGAATCCCCTACTGCCAAGGTATCGGCCACAGCGGCAGCCGCATGCAGACCAGTAAAGCCATGTTCTTCATTCTCTAGTGCTTCACGCACGGCATCAGAGCCTGCTTTAGCGGCGCCTTCACAAATCTTCATCCAGTCACGAGTTGGTTGACCGCTGACTTTGACGGTGGTGCCAATGCGCGCGAGTTCACCGCGCGGGTTGGTGATGTCTGGGGTGCGTGACAGACAAATCAGATCAACATCTGGGTCAGAAATCAACGCCATCACATCGCGGTGCAAGGTCGGGTGTCCCACCACAATGACCTGATCGACGCGGGTGTTGACCACATAGTCATTCGCGGAGACCTGGTCTTTGCGGAAAACGCGTGCGGCAGCCGGGTGCACGGGGTGATACGGCGCTGGTGCGGTTGGTTCCGCGATGGTTGGGATGTCTTCGAGTCCTTCCACGGCCCACGCTTCATCACCGGCAATCACCAGCGTGTTGCGGGACAGATCAACCTCGACTTCACCGTGGTTGACCCAGCCGGCCATCGGTGCACGCTGCTGCGTGCGATCAGTTGGGGCCGGCAGTGCAGAGTCTTCCAGCAGTGGCGCATCAAGTGCGACGTTGATATGAATCTGGCGGCGGGAGGTAAACGCCTCTGCCATAAATGGAATATCGGTAGGTTCAGCCACCTGCACGGTATCGGCATACACCCCGAATAGCCCCTGCTGTTCAATTGTCTGTGAGGCACCCGTGCCTACTAGCCGCACGGGACGGTCAGCGCTGACAACCGCTAGAGGAACATGGCTATAGTGCGCTTCAATCATCGCTGGCAAAGCATTTGCCACGGCGGTGCCCGAAGTCATCATCACCGCAACGTGACGGCCTGATACCCGTGCCAATCCAAGCGCGAAGAATGCGGCGGTGCGCTCATCAATGCGGGTGTGAACACGCACGTCTTCCCGCGCCAAAAGCGCCAATGACAATGGCGAATTACGCGACCCCGGGCAGATCACCACATCGGTGATGTGCCGGGAAAGTTGCGCTGCTACGGCTTGTGCGAGAACTAAAGACTTCGAATTCATGCCTCTAATCTACTGTGCGTGACCAAATTACCTATTGCCGCTGTCCGAAGATGTCATTGACCCAGTTCTCAACGTCTTCTGGATCTTCAGGGACCTCTGGCAGATCAGACATATCAGGCAGCGGACTATCGGTCACCGTGGTGGTTTCAGTCTCCGTCTCGGTTTCAGTAACTGTTTCTGTTTGCATTTCAGTTTCAGTCTCCGTGACCGTTTCCGTCACTGGTGGCGGTGGCTCCTTATCAGCCTCATCCGCGGAAGAGCGCCACAGGAACAACAGCGCACCTGCAGCAAGCAAGGCTAGGGCTGCGATGACACCAAGCGTGACGGTTAGGCCATTGCCTCCGCCGCCCCCGTTGCTGCCCGCGCCGCCAGCGTGAGCGCCAGCCGCGGAAGCTCCCGCTGCACCTGCCCCACCCGCATAAGCCTGCTGGTCTTCGGGGAACTCGTAGAAACCCTCCGCTTGCGGCTGCTGGGAGTAGCCGTGCTGCGGCTGCTGGCTGTAACCCTGTTGGTTGTATCCCTGCTGTGGTTGCTGGGAGGCGTTGGGATCGTCTTCGCCGGGGAAGTATTGCCGTGGTCGATCATTCATGCCTCAACACGCTACCGGCAACCGTGTTCAGAAAGCCAAGCCTGTGCGGAGCCCATCGCATCATCCACAATGTGGTCTGGTTCAACAGGTTCATCTCCATAGATGTCGCCGTTTCGGTCCATATCCTGCGCAATCGTCAGCATGAGGTAGCTGTCATCAGGGAAGTCATAGACCGTATTGGCGGAGGCATAACCGGCGGTGGGCTGCCCGAAAGACACAGCATTTTCCAAGCCTTTAAAGGCCAACATGGTGGCTTCGCCGGAGGAGGCGGTGCCTTCATCGACAAGCACGGCGATGGGAATATTGGTGTTCTTTTTCGCATCGACACTCAATGCTGTGCCACCGCCTGTGGTGGATGTGCCATCCACGGTGACCGGAGTATCGCCCATCGCCGAGTGGAAGAACAGTGCATCACCATCGGGCAGCAGCGGTGAGAGCCCAGCGAGCATTGGCCCCATATCGCCGCCGCCATTGCCGCGTAAGTCCACGGCCACGCAGGTGGCATCTTCTACTCCGGCAGCAATCGTATCGGCGTAGCCCTGCACGTCCGCATTACGGTTAACACCAGGTACCTTTACGGTCACGATACCGCCTTGACTGTCGATGCTTGGCTGCTCCGCCGTTTCAATCGACTCATCGACTTCAGCGCTCTGATCTGGTGTGACCAGGTTGGAGTGCTTGCCGCCGGCAGCTTTGACTGCCTTCTTCAACGGCTCATAGAGCTCGTCCCGCGAGTCAGCGGATTCGATGGCTGCCTGGGCTTCCACTTTGGCGCGAGCGAACTCTTCCGAGTCCGCATAAATGCCTTGAGTTTCTGCAAGGGTCAGCACGGCGTTGCCGTAGCGCTGCGGGCTGTCATGGCCTAAGAAGATGGCCTTGCCCGTAAACATCGCGCCCATGGTGGGTCCGAGGAAGTACACGGCGGCAAGAACAGCGCCGATGATGACAACGAAGAGGGATAGAAGAATCTTCTTAATCATTGTTTCGTCCTATAGTCAGTGTGCGTTTGCGCAGCGGTTCCACTGCCGAGATAGCCGCGAGGGTAAACAACCAGCCCACGCCGAGGAATGCGCCAGCCATGGAAAGACGTGCCACCAGGTTCACCTCGGCCATCGCGGAAGAGAGCATGACCATGCCCACCATTGCGCCGAAGGCGAAACCAATAAGCGACACAATGATGATGGGGCCGAGGGTTTCAAACAGCTGGGTGCGGAAGTAGAAGCTGCGCTTTACACCCATCAGGTGCAGTGACCGGGTCAGACCTGCTTGCTCAAAGAGCTGGGAAGACAGTCCGAGGAAGATAGCCATGGAGGACAGCACAAACCCGAAACCCAGGGTGAGCAGGCCACCGGTGGTGATGTCTGTGAACATCATCAGCGCGCCAGGGTCTTCGCTCATCAGGCTGGTCAGACCATCATTGCCCAGTGGTGAGATAACCAAGAAACCTGCGATGACGCCGAAGAAAGCCATGGAAGCGCTGCGCCGCCAGGTAGTTTTGGCATCAGCGGCAATGCGCTGGCTTGCCACAAAGTGTGAAGTACCCGGCACAATCGACAGCATGCGGTAGAGAATCTGCAGGATAAAAGGCACAAACCAGTTGATCAGCATGATGTTGATGGAGATAACCAATGCTGTAAATCCAATCGCAGAAATACTGGAGTTCAGGTTCGTCTGGTTAACAAGCACCAGGGTGAACACGGTAAAAACCACGAAGATGATGACGCCGCGGTACTTCAATGCCGGTGGCATTTCCTTGCGCGATACGCCCAAAGGTCCCACGCGAACACGCTGCATACCAGCAACCGATGCACCGCTGGCTAGGAAGAAGACCACGGCAGCGACGGCGAGATACCCCCACCATGGAAGCAGAATTTCAGAGGTACTGATCTGCACGTGTTGGAAGGACAAATTAGAAAAGATGGGTGCCAAAAGCACGCTGATGAATCCGCCGAGCACGATACCGATGATGGCTTGAACTGCGGTTTCCAGCATGGTCATGCGGGTGATATCCCCGGAAGATAGACCGAGCAGGCGGAGGGTGGCCAGACGCTTTTCGCGTCCCGATGCACCGAGCACCGCAGCCTGTGATGTGAGAGAAAAGATGGTGGGCACCAGGAAGGCGCAGGCAAACAGCGCCAGGATGACCCAGGTTCGCATCATATCTTCTACTGGGCCACCGCCCATGGATTCTTGAAGGATTGGAAAGTCTTCCGGCCGTTGTTCACGCGAGTAGAACATCCAGGTACCGCCCGCGACAAGGAAGGCGATGGTGGAGCTTACCGTCAGGCTCATAATGGCAAGCAGCGTGACGATGCCTGTGCCAGTGCGGGTTTGCAGCGCGGCTTTGTGAAGGTCAAAGACTAGAGTGCTGGTTTTCATCGGCGGCCACCTACCAAACGATCGTCATGGATGATGCCGTCGCGGATTTCAATGCGGCGTTCCATCCAATCAGCCACCTGCGCGTCATGGGTGACCATGACCAGTGCGGCGCCGGTGCGCTGCACCACGGCGGAGAGCAACTGCATGACTTCATGGCCCGTTGCTTGGTCCAGTGCACCGGTTGGTTCATCGGCGAAGATGACAGCCGGAGAGGTTACCAGCGCTCGCGCAATAGCGATGCGCTGCGCCTGGCCACCAGATACCTGGCCAGGACGGCGGTCCACCAGCATTCCCAAACCAAGTTGATTGAGCAGTTCTTGTGCTTTATCGCGTGACGCCGAGCGCGAAATTCCCTTGAGCATGGCTGGCAGTGCCACATTGTCGAGTGCGCTGAGTTCTGGCAGCAGCTGGTGGTCTTGGAAGACGAACCCGAAATCCGAGAGACGGGTGCGGGAGCGGGCGGCATCGGAGGCCTCGGAAAGCACGGCGTTGTTAAACACCACCTTGCCGGATGTTGGGGTGAGCACGCCGGACATGCAGTGCAAGAGCGTGGATTTACCTGAACCCGATGGGCCCATGATGGCGACGGTTTCGCCGCCTTTGATGTCGAGGCTGATTCCGGACAGGACTGGCGCGCCACCGAAGTCTTTGGTGACGTCATCCAGATGAAGAATGCTTGCTGTGTTGTTTGGTGTATTTCCCATGCTCACTATTTCACTCGCTCCGGTATTTAAAAACCATGGTGCCAGCGTTGCACTTTCAGGTAGTGCTGGCACTACCCTGGGTGGCATGTGGAGAAAGCGCAACCGCGACAAACCCGGTGTAACGAGTGAGCAAACGCAGGCAGAAAAGATAGCTGAGCTCACCAAATCCCGGCGCGCCATCGCCGATGCCTATGAGGTGGAACGCTCCCGCATTGAGCGCGACTTACATGACGGTACCCAGCAATACCTTGTGGCAGCATCCATCAAACTGGGCGAGGCACTGCTTGATGCCCCGCCGGAGGTAGATGAACTCATCCGCGCCGCGCAGCAGGACCTCAACGATGGCTTGGATGCCCTGCGCAAAACCGTGCATGGCATCCACCCGCAAGTTCTTGCTGACCGCGGACTAGTGGCCGCGGTCAAAGACATGGCCGCCGGCTACGGCCCGCACGTGCTGGTCTCGGCACCACATCCCTTGCCGCAGCTATCCCCCAGCGTTCTTGCCGCCGGCTATTTCTTCTGCGCTGAAGCACTGACCAACTCCGCCAAGCACGCCCCCGGCGCCGACGTTTCCGTTCTTCTCATCGCGGACAAGCACTTACACATCACGGTGGTGGATCAAGGCCCCGGCGGCATTCGCCTCAAGCCCGGCGCGGGGCTTGCCGGCATGCGCGATAGGCTCGATGCCTTCGGCGGCTGGCTGGAAATCACCTCCCCCGAAGGCGGTCCCACCAGCGTTTCCGCGCGGATTCCACTGTTGGTTGACCGCGGGCAACCCACTTTTACTATCGGCACCGCTGCAAGCAGTGGCACCGCAGGGAAAATTGACAAAGGCAGCAAAGAACAGGACTAAGGAGTAGCAATGGCAGAACTTTCCATCGTGGTGGCCGATGACTCAGCACTTCTTCGTGAAGGTATCGCAGGGCTCCTTGAGCGCCGCGGGCATAAAGTAATCGGGCAGGCTTCCAGCGCGCCTGAGCTCATTGAGGTGGTTAAAGAACAGGTCCCGGACGTTGTTATTACAGACGTGCGTATGCCTCCATCCATGTCTGATGATGGCCTGCAGGCAGCAGTAACCCTGCGTGAGACCTACCCAAACCTAGCGGTCATGGTGGTCAGCCAATATGTCGCGCCAGTCTATGCTTCCGAGCTATTCGCCGATGCCACGGGTGGTACCGGCTACCTGCTCAAAGACCGCATCAGCGAAGTCGCTTCTTTCTTGGATTCCCTCGCCATCGTGGCAAGCGGCGGCACCGTCATTGACCCGACTGTTGCCAGCGCCTTAATGTCCACGTCGCGCTCCGGTCTTGCCACGCTCACCCCGCGTGAACAAGAAGTCCTCGAGCTCATGTCACAGGGCATGTCCAACAAAGACATCGCCTCCAAGCTCGTGCTGTCATCAGCGGCGGTGGCCAAGCATGTCTCCAACATCTTCATGAAACTAGGCCTTGACGCATCCGAGGACAACCGCCGCGTCAAGGCCATCTTGGAGTACCTAGCTACTCAGAACCTGAAGTAGGCTCCTATTTTTTCTTCGACTTTGAGAAGTACACAAAGACCACGCCTGCGATAACCAACATCACAAGGCCCGGCAGCACCCAAGCAATAACGCCAATGCCCTCTGAAGCACTGCTACCTTGTTCGCTGTCCTCAAGGGAATCTGCCGCAGCATCATCGGCTTCTACATCTTCGGAGTCTTCGGCTGGTGCTTCAGAATCGGAATCTGCGGAGGCTGCAGTAAAGGTTGGGCCGGGTTGTGCTTCGCCGTCTACTAGTGCTGCGAGTGAGTAGCGGGCGGTGTGTTGTTCACCGTCGCCGACTTCTTCATTGCCGCTGTTGGACATCCGTTGGTAGTTTACCGCGATGTATTGGTCGCCGTCTTGGTACAAGCGGCCGGTGCTACTGTCACCCTCTTCCATGTTGCGGTAGTTCAGGGGCGCGGCATGGCCGAAGACCTTGGGATCATCATTATTGAGCTGCACGTTTTCCGAAGGCAGCACCGGTTGACGGGCTTCGTTATAGACGTTAACCACCAGCTGGTCCACGGAGATACCGCTCCCGCGCTCAACATCCGTGCCATCATTTTGAATGGCTGCGGCAAGACGCTGACCATATTCCACAGGCACCTTGTAAAAGTGCGTTTCACCCGGAACAATATCGGCGCTCACGCCCTGCTCATTGCCATCGGGCAGCTCAGCTGCATCATCAAACCAAGTACCAGGTGCAGCGGTCTCGGTGTTTTCCGGAATGCTGACTTCACCAAGTTCAGATTCGGCTTCAGGGTCTGGTACCTCACTGACGTCCTCACCGGCAAAGCGGGTGATTTTCAGTTCCATCGGGATATCTTGGCCTTCAAGATAATTGCCAACGCGCGAGATAGAAAAGTCCACGTAGCCATCTGCACCGCACTCTTCGCCTGCGATCTCACTGATGGCTGCGACTGCCTGCACACCCTGCGCTGAGCTGGAATCAACCTGATTCCAGTCTGAAGCCCGGCATGCAGAGTCCGCGAAATCCAGGCTCATACCGAACCGGGTATCAAACAACCCACCAAAGCTCGGCGGCTGAACGGTCAGACCTGAAATGGCCAGGCGCTCGCCTTCTTCTACTGGAATGCGCCAGTGCTGGGCAGGGCTGTTGATTTCATTAAGTGCTGCACCTGGATCATGCAGCGGTGAGGAGAAAGCCTCCACGTCCGCGGGCACTTCCGTTGGCGCGGTTTCACTATCGGAGCCTTCGTATTCTTCCAAGTCTGACTCATACGCGTTGATTGAGCGTGTGTGCAGCACCCGCATGGATTCAGCCAAGCTATCAGCATCATTGGCATCCAGGTACTGACCGCCGCCCGCTTCAGCTATGCACTCAAGCTCGGCGCGCGCTTCACCATCAACTAAGAAGCCCACGGTGTTGATGATCAGGTCAATGCCTTGATCATGTAGTTCTTTCGCCACATCACAGACCGGTGGTGGCGCGCAGGTATCAATGCCGTCTGACACCAGCACCACGTTGCGCGCGCCTTCTTCAGGAAGTTCATCAGCAGCCTGGCGCAAGGCTGGTCCCATCGGGGTGTAGCCGGAGGCCTCAATGCCATCGACTTCCCCGCGGATATCATCCAGCTGCCCGCTGGCTAGCGGCGCCAGGGTGGTCACATCTTCACAGCCGGCCTCGCGCTCTTCCGGCGCATTGGAAGTCCCCGTGCCGTAGGTGATGAATCCAAGTTCAGAATCCTCCGGAACGCCATCCAGGAAGGTGTGCGTTGCTTCCTTGGCGGTGTCCATGCGGGTCTGCCCGCCAGCATCGGTTTCCCCCATGGAGCCAGACGCGTCAAGGATGAGCATGGTTGGAGGTACGTTATTTTCCCCGGCTTCTTGCGACTCCTGCGCCATCGCAATTGGCGCGCTGGTTGCGGCAAGCCCAAGGACCGTCAGAATGCCTGCTACTACTTTGCCTGTGCCCATGCCACCCTAGAGTATCCAGCTGTTAATCACCTCACAACAGGCTGACCTGCATGGAAAATTAACACCAGGTGAACAACCGCAGGTCACCGGCTGGGAAAATTATTTTGAATTCAATACCGAATAGCATTCACGAACGCGATTAAACCACCAGTCGCGGCGCTCAGCGGGCGCAACGAGCGCTTCCAGCCGATCTAATTCGGCGGCGATAGGCGCTGCGGGCAGGGCGCCACCCACAAGCTGGCGCGGTGCCGCCACATCTTCCAAGAACAATGAGCCCGTAGCAAGCCCCGCAGCGGATGGAATTACATCAATATCTTCATCGTCATAAATCTTCGGCAGTGCCGCCACGGTTGCCAAACCCATGGAAATACCAACGGCCGTATCCAGCGCGGAGGCAACAGTGACATCCATGTGCCGCGCGCGCAGGTTGCGCGCAATCTCCAGGGTCTTGCGCACACCGCCTAAGGGAGCAGGCTTGACGATTGCCACGTCTGCCGCCTGCAACTCCGCCACCCGGTAGGGGTCATTGGCCTTACGAATGGATTCATCCGCGGCAACGCGCACAAACAATCCGTTGCGCATGAGCTGACTGCGTACCTCAGCGAGCTCCTCAGCTGTCCGGCATGGCTGCTCCATGTAATCCAGCGGCATCATTTCTTTTGCCGCTGCAATGGCCTCCTCCACGCTCCAGCCGCCGTTGGCATCAACCCGAATAATGGGAGACAAACTCGGGTTATGCTCACTCGCATATTCGCGCACGGCGTTAACCCGCGCGATATCGTCGTGCAGGCTTTGTCCTGGCTCAGCCACCTTTACTTTCCAGGTGCGCACGCCTGGGTATCGGTTCATTAATTCCGGCACTTGCTCTGCCGCAACCGCTGGGATGGTGCCGTTGACTTCGACTCTGTCTCGCACCAGTTCGGGGAAACCTTCGTAAGCTGCTTCCAGACCTGCGGCTAGCCACGACGCGGATTCTTGCGGACCATATTCCACAAATGGTGAGAACTCGCCCCAGCCTGCCGGGCCATCAATCAGTAGTGCTTCACGCGTGGTGATTCCGCGGAATTTTACGGCCAGTGGAAGCGCGACAACGTGCGCGCGGTCTAGGATATCGTCGATCTGCATGCTGCCTAGTTTAGCCGGCGACTAGATTAGAGTGCATGACTGCAACCCGAACTTATAGCACTGACAACCCTTTCGATGCCTCCCAGTGGCGCACAGTGGAAGGTTTTTCCGACCTCACTGACATCACTTACCACCGCCACGTGGGTGAAGGCCGCGCGAACGGCATCGTGCGTATCGCGTTTGACCGCCCTGAGGTCCGCAATGCTTTCCGTCCGCACACCGTGGATGAGCTCTACCACGTGCTCGGCCATGCGCGCCGCACCCCGGATGTGGGCACCGTGCTGCTGACCGGCAATGGTCCAAGTGAAAAAGATGGCGGCTGGGCATTTTGCTCTGGTGGCGACCAGCGTATCCGTGGCCGCTCCGGCTACCGCTACGCCGATGGTGAAACCGCCGATACTGTTGATGCCGCCCGTGAAAAGGTGGAAGGCGGCCGCCTGCACATCTTGGAAGTACAACGCCTGATTCGCACCATGCCGAAGGTTGTCATCGCCGTGGTCAATGGTTGGGCCGCCGGCGGCGGGCACTCCCTGCACGTGGTCTGTGATCTGACCATCGCATCACGCCAGGAAGCCGCTTTCAAGCAGACCGACGCCGATGTCGGATCCTTCGACGCCGGCTACGGCTCTGCCTACCTGGCAAAGATGGTTGGCCAAAAGTACGCCCGCGAGATCTTCTTCCTAGGCCGCACCTACTCCGCTGAGCGCATGCAGCAGATGGGCGCGGTTAACATCGTGGCCGACCACAAGGATATTGAGCAAGAAGCTATCGATGCCGCCCGCGAAATCAACACCAAGTCCCCCACCGCGCAGCGCATGCTGAAGTTCGCTTTCAACCTCACCGACGACGGCCTCATGGGCCAGCAAGTCTTCGCCGGCGAAGCCACCCGCCTCGCCTACATGACCGACGAAGCCGTCGAAGGCCGCGACTCCTTCCTCCAAAAGCGCGACCCTAACTGGGAAGAGTTCCCGTACTACTACTAAGAAACGGATTCTCCATCTTTGCAGCCACGGTCGTGAATCGGCACTAGCAGGTGCGCACTCCTAGCTCCTTCTCAGCCAAGGATCTCGTCCATTCGGAACCGAATTGCCCACTTTAGTGGGCAATTTTTCAAACCATAGTCTTTGTCAAGTTCTGACTTTCAAAAAAGGCGAAAACTAATCAGACAAACCAGCCAACAAAACAACTGGTAGATGAAAGATTTTCGAAAAACAACAGCCCCGAGCAATTGCTCGGGGCTGTGGGGTAAAGTGCACCGACCTACATCGACGCTCTACTTCCAAAGATACCATCGAATTCTATGAAAACAAAGGCTGAAATAGACAGAATGCTCGGCGCGGCTCGCTTCATACGATATCTCAACGCCGCCGACCAGAACCTTGAAAAAGCGATTCAACTTTATCGATGGAATACCCAGCTAGCCGGCGCAATCCATTCCCAGCTTTCACACTTTGAAGTCCTGACCCGAAATTCAATGGACCTTGTGCTTCAGGAATGGAATTACCAGGCCTGCGGATACCGAGATTGGTCTCTCGAACACCAGACAGGCGAGCTCCTTCATGAGATGTTCAAGAGACCCCTCGCTCAAGCTCGGCGACGGGCGGCGAACGCATCCAAGCATCGAACAAGCGGACATCGCCGTAAAAATGCGCCACTCACTCATGACGATGTAATCGCCCAATTGTCACTTGGAAATTGGGCAAATCTTCTGGGTGAAGCACTCCCGGCTCATAGACAACGGGCTCAGGTTCTCTGGCAGGAAGGGCTTCACAAAGCTTTTCCTCGAATTCAAAACTCTGACGCTTCCCGCAAAGAAATAGGCAAGAGAATTGAACGCCTTACACGACTACGAAATCGCGTTTCACATCAAGAGAATTTGCTTGAAACTAATATAAGGCATCGCCTAAACGACATGCTTTCTGTACTTCAGGCAATCGATAACACCTACCCAGCATGGGCAATTACAGGCAGCCAATTGCGCCAAGTTGCACAACACGATCCACGCAGGAGCTGGAAATAATGCATCCCCTTCACTCCAGCTTCACTCTGCTGCAATTCACTCATTTGAAATTAGTTAAAGGTTTAAGTTGATGCGACAACATGAGTGGTTTACACTTCCCTCATGCTTAATTTAACTTCAAGCTTTAAGTCACCGGTTGAGTCCGCAGGACTTCTCATTGCACGTATCATCCTCGGTTCTGTCCTCATTGCCCATGGCTGGCAGAAGTTCAACGAATGGACTATTGCAGGCACCACCGAAGCATTCAACGGCATGGGCGTTCCCGCCGCAGGCATTGCCGCTCCTATTGCTTCCGTCGTCGAGCTCGTCGGCGGCATCCTAATCCTCATTGGCCTTATCACCCGCATTGCTGCAGGTCTTGTAGTTCTGCAGATGATTGGCGCTGGTATCTGGGGTGGACACTTCGCCTCCGGCGTCATGATTGACGGCAACGGGTGGGAGCTGGTCATGACCATCGCTGCCGGCGCAGTCATCTTCCTTACCGCAGGTCCTGGCCAGTACGCCGCAGACCGCTTCATTTTCAAGAACAAGGAAGCATCAGTTAAGACCCCTGTAGCTGCTTAGCTTCCAGTCAATCACCTGGAATCAAACTAGCGCTATATATCTTCAACCGCACTTCAGTCGACACCTTCGGGTGTCGGCTTTCGACGTTTTCGATTCGGTTTGGCGCCCATGTTTCCCCGCGTTGGTACCCGCTTGCTGAATTCGCGCATTGCGGATGCTTCCAGAGCTGGACTAATTGAATATTTCGGCACGAGCCGATTGGGAAGGCGTTAGGCTTCACAGAAAGCTTTTAATCAGCTCTGCAGCCCTGCAACCCTGAACAAAGATTGAAGGACTTCATGAGCTCACACGCATTGACCACCCCTCCGACTGATGAACTTCGTGAATTCTTTACAGACCGATTCGTATCGGAAGGCGCTGAGCTGGACCACGTTTCGCGGGATGAGTCACGTTATAGCCCTGAAGGCACAGCACTCGCTGCAGTCTTCCCTGAAACAACGGAGGAAGTATCCACGGCACTTCAGTGGGCTAATCGCAATGGAGTGACAGTTTCGGTGCGTGGAACTGGTACGGGCTTGAGTGGTGGTGCGCTCGCTTATGCTGATGGACTCGTCATCTCTTTGGAGCGCATGAACCAGATCGATTGGATCGACCCGGTGAACCGACTCTCTAAGGTCCAAGCCGGAGTTATCAACGCCAGGCTGAATCAGGCAGCGGCTGAGCACGATCTCTTCTTCGCCCCCGATCCAGCCAGTGCTGAAATCTCCACCATCGGCGGCAACATCGCAACAAATGCCGGTGGGCTTCGCTGTGTTAGCCACGGAGTTACGCGTGATTCAGTAGCTTCGCTCGAGGTTGTTCTCGCCGACGGCAGTATCCTGCACACCGGTGCGCGGACAATAAAGAATGTTGTGGGCTTGGACTTGACCAGCTTGTTCGTCGGTTCGGAGGGAACGCTCGGTGTGGTCACTAGCGCTACCGTTCGGCTCAAACCAATTGCACCTGGAACTCCGCGCGTGTTCCGCGCCAGCTTCGACTCGATCGAGGATGCCGGGCGCGCGGTGACAGCTATCGTGAACGGCGCACAGAAGCCAGAAGTTTTGGAGCTTTTGGATGCCCGCAGCGTGCAAATCATCGAGCAATACAAGCCATCTGGCCTCCCAGCAAACGGCAGTGCATTGCTCATCGGCCAGTTCACCGGACTGCACGCAGAGGCATCTGCCACCGAGACCACCCAGCTATGCCGCGAATTTGGCGCCACCGAAGCCATCATCGCCGAAGGTGACAGCCTGTTGGAAGCACGCCGCTTGGCCAATCCCGCTCTCAGCGCGAAGGGACTGCGAGTTTCCTGCGATGTCGCGGTACCAATTGGCGAACTCGCCACCATCTTTCATGGCATCGACGAGATTTCGGCCGCACGCGGATTGGAAGTTTCAGTCGTTGCCCACGCCGGTGACGGCAACCTGCACCCCACTGTTGAAGCCGATGACACTCCAGAAGGCTATGCCGCAGCAGAAGTCGTCATCGACGACATCACCCGCCTTGCTCTCAAACTGGGAGGAACTATCAGCGGCGAACACGGCATTGGAATGGTCAAACAGGCTGAATTGCCATTGCAAATAGACAGCGCAACCCGCCATGCCCAGCAACTGATTAAGAACGCTCTGGATCCAAAGAACATTTTGACCCCAGGGCGTGGCATTTAATCCACAAAATCACCCCAATCCTCATCCCCTTCTTCATCAGAAAGCTGGATGAATTCGTGAATAGCTTGAGGCCATGAATCGGGCACGCTCCCGTACATTTCCGGACTGCCGTCTGGGTCAATATAAACACCGGGTAATCCCTTGGTATGGCCATCCCCCTCTGGCCGAACTAACCACCCATCGTTGTGCATCCTTTCGGCATAGACCCACACAAAGTCCGGATAATATTTATTGGCAATTTCTAACGCTTGCTTCTCGTTCATTGGAATCCCCTCGGCCCGTTATTGATGATCGCGAGTTTAGTCAGCGATAGCCCGCACGGTGATTTCGTGGGCAGCGACTTCGGCAAGGGCAAAGGGTTTCCCGCCATCGACTTTGATGTGAAGAAGGCCGGCGAGTGGGGCTTCGACAACTTCGATGGTGGCTCCGGGACGCATGTTTTGGGTGGCTAGAAAGCGCAGGAGCTCCGGATCGGAGTCGTTGACTTGTTCCATGATGACTTCTTGGCCAGCGCTGATGCCCGCGAGGGTGCAGGTGGATAGGGGGTCCGTGGTGCCATCGGCAAGCGGGATGGGATCCCCGTGCGGGTCGCGCTTGGGGTAATCCAAGTGGGCATCAAGGCGGGCAATAAAGCGGTCAGAGCAAGCGTGTTCAAGCACGTCTGCTTCCTCATGCACCTCATCCCAGGTATAACCCAACGTGGTGACCAGGAAAGATTCCAGCAGACGGTGACGGCGGGCAACCTGCCGCGCCAGGTCCCGGCCCAGGTCCGTCAGCGTCACGCCGCGGTAGCGCTCATGAACAACTAGGTCTTTGGCCGCCAGGCGCTTGACTGCTTCGGATGCGGTGGGCAGTTTCTGATCCAAGGCGGCAGCCAAGTCCCCCAACGCGAGGGGAAGGTTAACCCCGGAGCGCTCCTCATGATTGAACAATTCCTTGAGGTAATCCTGGGTGCGCTCAGGTAAATCTGTCACGTGCATACCCCCATCGTAGACAAAGCGTTTTAAATATTAATCTTCATCCGTATGCTTTCGATTGTTCAACCCATTGAACCTAGATTTTCAAGGATGGAAATGAAACGACTTTTTCTTGGACTCACAGCCGTTGGCGCTGTGTGTGCATTGACAGCTTGTTCCACTGACTCGGGAGTTGGCCCCGGCGCAAGTGCCGATGGGAATGCAGATGGCTCCGGTGAATCGCTCAGCATCTTTGCTACCACTGGTTACCTGGCGGATGCGGCAAAGAACATCGCGTCGGATGCAGATGTGTTCACCATGGTTGGGCCAGGCGGCGATCCGCATACCTACCAGCCGTCCACCAAGGACATCGAAAAGATGCAAGACGCGGACCTGGTGCTGTGGAATGGCCTGCACTTAGAAGCCCAGATGATCACCCAGTTGGAGTCTTTGGGTGACAAGCAGCTAGCCGTTGGTGACCAGCTTGATACCGCTGACCTGTTGACATGGCCGGAAGAAGGCGCTGGCGGCGAGCAGCTCTATGACCCACACATCTGGAATTCGCCGGAGCTGTGGACTGAGGTTGTGGACCTCATCGGTGACAAGCTCAGCGAGGTTGACGCAGACAACGCCGATACCTATGCAGCGAATGCTGATTCCTACGGCGATGAAATTGACGCGGCCGCTAAAGAAGCATCCGCGGTGCTGGAAGGTGTCTCCACTCGCACTCTGATTACCGGCCATGATGCCTTCAATTACTTTGGCAAGACCTTTGACTTTGAGGTGCACGCAACGGACTTTGTCAGCACCGAAGCAGCCAAGTCGCCACAAGAGATATCCCAGTTAGCTGACTTGATTGCGGATGAGGAAGTGCCGGTTATCTTCCAGGACAACCAAGCGAATCCGCAGGCAATCACCTCCTTGAGTGAGGCCGTGGACTCCCGCGGTTGGACGGTGGAAGTCTCCGATGAAGAGCTCTTCGCTGACACCTTGGGCCCAACGGCACCAACTGATACCTACTTGGGCGCGTTCAAGCACAACGCCGAAACCGTGGAAGCAGGCTTGAGCAAATGATTGATATCGCAGGTCTTTCAGTCAGCTATGGTTCCAATCGCGTACTCAGTGGGATCTCCACCCATGTGCGCCGCGGGAGAATCACCGGGCTAGTCGGGGCCAACGGTTCCGGGAAGTCCACGCTGGTTAAAGCAGCAGTGGGTTTGGTTCGGGCGGAGCCCGGCGCGCAGGTGCTTTTCGATAGTCAGTCTTTAGACGCTTTCCGGCGTCGCCTGGGATATATGCCGCAGCAAGCTGACTTAGATTGGTCCTTCCCCGCAATCGTCGAAGACCTTGCACTCATGGGTCTTAGCGCACGACTGCCGTGGTACCGGTGGCCCGGCAAAGCTGAGAAGCAGGCAGCGCATCGCGCGCTGGAGCGCACCGGTGCTGCTGACTTGGCGCGCCGTCCGATTGCCGCGCTTTCTGGTGGTCAGCGTCAACGCGTACTGTTGGCACGCACTTTGGCCACCGAGCCGGACTTGTTGATTTTGGATGAGCCTTTCGCCGGAGTCGACGCGGCTAGCCAAGACGCCATCGTTGCCGTGCTGCGTGAACTACGCGATAGCGGCGTGACGGTGTTGTTGGTTCACCACAACCTGGCGGAAGTCGCCACCTACTGTGATGACGTCATTTTGCTGGGACCAGAGGGCATCATCGCTAGTGGCCCCACTGCTGAAACCTTGACTGATTCAGCCATCTCCCAACTTTTCTCCCTCCCCCGTTGATATCTGTGATGAATCCACTCGAACTTCTCACGGACTACACATACTCCCAAGCATTATGGGGCACGGTCATCATCGGCCTGTGCGCCGGCGCATTAGGACCCCTGGTTCTGGTGCAGCGCCAAGCGCTTATCGCTGATGCCATCGCGCACTCCAGCCTGCCCGGGTTACTCGGTGTCTTCCTCATCTGCACCTGGCTCGGGTTTGATGGCCGCAATCCCCTGCTGCTGATAGTGGGCTCCGTGGTCACCGGCCTCACCGCGGTGGCAATAATCTCTGCGATAACGCAGCGCACCATCATTCATCGTGATGCTGCAATGGCTGCGACTTTAACGACTTTCTTCTCACTCGGCATGCTGTTACTCCAGTACATTTCCCGCAATCCACTACCCGGCAAAGCCGGCATCCAGGATTACCTGCTGGGAAATGCCTCGACCCTGACCCGCGCCGATGTGAGATCCGCACTTGTCATTGGCGGCGGCGTACTGCTTATCCTTTCGTTGGTACACCTTAAGCAGTCCGCTGTCGTCTTTGACGCCCCTTTCGCCCAACTCGCGGGCATCAAAATAAATATCATCCGCGCCATGGGCTTTATTGCCCTGGTCGCCACCACCGTCATCGGCGTCAAAGTCGTTGGCGTGGTGCTCATGGTCGCAGTGGTTATCGCCCCGGCGATTGCCGCGCGCCAATGGACGCACCGTCTGATTCCATTCATTGTGTGCGCCAGCCTCATCGGTGGACTTTCTGCTGCGATTGGTTCTTATCTTTCCATCGCCGTTGGCAATACCGCGCTCGGCGCAATCCCCACTGGCCCGGCTATTGTGCTGGTCCAGGCACTTATCGCCGCGGTTTCTCTAGCGTTATCAAAGGTGCGTGCTTAACATGACTCTTGCACTCAGTGCCTGCTTATTAGCTATTACCACGGCTCTTGCCTGCGCGATTCCCGGGGTATTCGTGGTGCTTAAACGCGATTCGATGCTTATCGATGGCATCGGACACGCCGTCTTACCCGGCATCGCCGTGGGCTACATGTTCACAGCTGACCTCAACTCCCCGTGGTTGTTGCTCACCGCCGCGCTCGGTGGATTGATGGTGGCGCTGCTGACCGAATGGATTGGCCGCTCAGGGCTTATCACCAATGACGCAGCACTCGGATTAATCTTCCCGGCACTGTTTGCCGCCGGCATTATCCTGATTTCTACTCACCTCTCGCACGTGCACTTGGACGTGCACGCCGTCTTGGTGGGTGATCTCAACCTGGTGGCCTTTTCTAATCCGGGATACAGCCTGGTCATGCTAGTTGTTGCCATCGTCAACGCCGCCTTTATCCTGCTGTGCATGCCGCGGCTGACCACCGCGACCTTCGATTCAGGGTTCTCCCGCGTTGCCGGTATCCGCACCCGCGGGCTGCACACCATATTTATTGCACTTGTTGCTGCCACCGCCACCGCTGCCTTCCATGCGGCCGGCGCCATGCTGGTCATCGCGCTGATGGTCTTCCCGGCTATCTGCGCGCGACTTCTCAGCAACCGGGTTCCCACCATGCTCGCCGTTGCCTGCGGTGTTGCACTGTGCGGTGCGCCGATTGGTTTCTGGCTGGCTTATCACGCCAATGCTTCGACCTCAGCGTTCATGGCAGTTGCCTATGCCGGAATCTTCATCCTTATTCTTGGGTTTCGTTTTCTTATCAGCCCACGTCGCAGAAGTAAAAGCAGCTGAAAGCTGACTAAGATTTAGCTCCGTGCCCAATGTTCTACGTCCTTTACCTGTCTCCCCCTCCAACCCGCTTGCCATCCTCCCTGATTTAGAGATGGCTATTACCGGGCGTTATTCCTTGCTGCCTTTGCCTGCGAATGACACCACTAAATCCACGCTGCTGAAAAACTCGCAGCGGGCCGGGCAAGAAATCGACTCTAGCGTTGCCCTAGTGGTGCCCACTTCCGGTTCCACGGGCACACCCAAGGGCGCGCAGTTAACCGCGCAGAATCTTATTGCCAGCGCGGATGCCACCTATCAACGCTTAGGCGGCATGGGGCACTGGCTACTCGCCATGCCCGCGCACCACATCGCAGGGCTGCAGGTGCTCATCCGTTCCATGGTGGCAGGGGTTGAGCCTTTGGCTATCGATGTCAGCCGCGGCTTTAACATCGATGAATTCGCCGGCGCGACCCGCGAGCTCAAAGAAACTGGTGAACGCACCTATACCTCGCTCGCTCCGATGCAGCTGGCTAAGGCCACGGACTCAAACAACGGCGTCGAGGCCCTGCAAACCTATGACGCCATCTTGGTCGGCGGTGCAGCTACCAACCCGCAGTTGTTGGACGCTGCAACCAAGTTGGGTATCAACATCGTGACCACCTACGGCTCATCGGAGACCGCCGGCGGCTGCGTCTATGACGGCGTTGCGCTGCCCGGAACGGAAATCCGCGTGGACGGCGGCCGCATCCATTTGGGCGGGCCGACCATCGCGCATGGCTACCGCAATGCACCAGGACATGAAGCATTCGCCGAACCCGGCTGGTTCCAAACTTCCGATGGCGGTGTCCTGAAGGCCGGCGTGCTCACGGTGACCGGCCGGTTAGACAACATCATTGACTCCGGCGGGCTTAAGCTGCACCCGGAGGTATTAGAAACCGCGATGCTCAAAGTCGCTGGCGTTGACCAAGCTTGCGTGGTGGGCACACCGCACCCACGCCTCGGCCAAGCAATCGTTGCAGCCTATACCGGCTGGGCGTCCATGCCGGATATTCTCGAGTCCCTCGAAGAGACAGATATCCCCCGCTGGCAGCTGCCCAAAGAACTCAAGCGCCTTCCGGAGATGCCCGTAACGGGTCCTGGCAAAGTCGACCGCCAGGCGGTGTTGAAACTCTTTGGGCGATAAGCCAATCTCACAACGTGGACACGCCACAGGCCGTAAAGTTGAGTCCCATGAGGACAAACCGACACTTTGGCTATGACTTTTTCACCCACACCATCCAGGTTCCTTGGGATCCTTTCACTGCCCCGGATGGTGATACTTTTGAGCTTTTCGCACGCGAAATTGTGGCGCCGGACAAGCACGATGCCCCAGCAATAGTCTATTTGCAGGGTGGCCCGGGCTCCCCTGCCCCACGCCCGGTCAATGACTCCGGCGTGATCGGCGAGATGCTCAAAGAATTCCGCGTCATCTTGTTGGACCAGCGCGGCACGGGTAATTCACACCGCATTGATTCGGCGAATCCTGCCGATGTTAAGCGATTGAATTTGCTGCGCCAGGAGTACATCGTTGAAGACGCTGAGGCGCTGCGCAAGCACCTGAACCTGGACAAGTGGTCACTGTTTGGCCAGTCGTTCGGTGGTTTCTGCATCACCTCTTATCTCTCCCGCCACCCAGAATCCGTGGAGCACGCCTATCTCACGGGAGGTTTGCCCACCCTTGATGCGCCCGTGGATGATTTGTACCGCACCACTTTTGCCAAGCTGCAGGTGCGCCACGATCGTTTCTACCGCGAGTACCCCTGGGTTGAGGACCGCATCCGCGAAATCGCAGCCCACCTGGATGAGTCGGATGAAACCCTGCCCACGGGTGAGCGCCTTTCTTCGAGCCGATTCCGCACCATCGGCATCAATTTAGGCCGCGGAGTGGGCTTTCATTCGCTGGCTTATTTGCTGGAAAACCCTTTCCACACGACCGGCGGCGAGAAGCGTTTGCGCACGGACTTTTTGGCTAATGTGGGCGCGCAGGTCTCTTTTGAGGGCAACCCGCTGTATGCCTCTATTCATGAGTCCATCTACGGCGGTGTCGGCGGACAAGCTGCCACCAATTGGTCAGCGCACCGCATGCGCGAGGAAATCGCCGGCTTTGAAGAAAACCTAGATCCACGCACCGCGGAAAAGTTCTACCTCACCGGCGAGCACATCTTCCCGTGGCAATTCGACGAAGACCCCGCGCTCATCCCGGTCAAAGACTCAGCGATGGCCGCAGCCGCCCACGAGTGGAGCACCTCTCCTTATGACGCCGCAGTGCTTGCCGATGCCCCCATCTCCGCTGCCGAAATCTACCTCGACGACATCTACGTGCCGTTTGTATACTCCCTCGATACCGCAAACGCCTATGGCGATCTGCGCAAGGAAGTTACCAACATGTTCCAGCACGATGGCATTGGCCACGATGGCGCCGGCATCTTCCAGCGCCTGCGCGGTTTGATTGAAGACCACTAGAAAAAGGACTTTTGAGCCGTAAATCCTCCACTACTTCCGGTTCAAAAGTCCTTCATTTTTGCCATTTCATAATCCGCTTAGCGCATTAAGCGCCTTGTCCTTCAGCGGCTGCCTGCACTGCGGCCTTGACGGCTGGGGCGACGCTTGGGTCGATTGCCTGTGGCACGATTTTGCCTACGGCGAGGTCTTCTGCGGCGATGGCGGCGATGGCATCGGCAGCAGCAAGCTTCATCTCCGGGGTGATCTTCTTCACCTTTGCAGCCAGTGCACCGGCGAAGATACCTGGGAATGCCAGGACGTTGTTGATCTGGTTTGGCAGATCGGAACGGCCGGTTGCCACAATCGCGCCGTACTTCTGTGACAGAGCAGGGTCGATTTCAGGGGTTGGGTTTGCCAGGGGTGAACAGGATTGGACCTGGCGCCATCAGCTTCAAAGCATCTTCGCCGATGCTGCCGCCGGAAACGCCGATGAACAGCTCAGCGCCGGTAAAGGCCTCATTGATGCCACCAGTGACGCCGCGTGGGTCGGTCTTTGTAGCAAGCGCGGCCTTGACCTCAGACAGGTCAGTGCGGGACTCGTGGATGACACCGCGAGAGTCCAGGACGATGATGTCGGTGGCACCAGCTTTCTTGAGCATGTCCACGGCAGCGACACCTGCAGCACCTGCGCCGGAGATGACAATCTTTAAGCCCTTGAGCTCACGCTCAACCAGCTTGAGTACACTCTTCAGGGCCGCGAGGATGACCACGGCGGTGCCGTGCTGGTCATCGTGCATCACTGGGATGTCCAGGCGCTCAATCAGACGGTGTTCTACCTCAAAACAACGCGGCGCAGAGACATCTTCCAGGTTGATAGCACCGAAGGATAGTGCGATTGCGGCGATGGTTTCCACCAGCTGATCAACGTCCTGGGTATCCAAAACGATTGGAACGGACTTCAAACCAGCAAACGCGCTGAACAGCTGCGCCTTGCCCTCCATAACGGGCAGGGATGCCTGCGGTCCGATGTCGCCCAAGCCCAGAACTGCGGAACCGTCGGAGATGACAGCAACGGTGTTGCCAACGCCAGTGTGGGTGCGGGCAACCTCTGGGGCTTCAGCAATTGCTTCACACACCTTGGCAACACCCGGGGTGTACGCCAAGGAGAGGTCACGCAGGTCGCGCAGCGGACGAGTGGATCCGATGGACAGCTTGCCGCCTTCGTGCGCGTCGAAGATTTCTTCTTCAGTCAGGTTCTGAGTGTTTCGCTGTAATGTTGCGGTCTTGAAGTATCGCCTAGCTTCTCTTTGAGTCGAGAGTAGTTTCTAATCCGAAAAGAATAGCCAAATCTATTGCCTAATAGGAAGTACGATCTGCGAACATTTGTGAATTTTGCGCTGACCATTGTTGCTAGCTTTGCAAGCCTACGATTCACAGTGAACATAAATAACGAAGGCCACTTCCCTTGCTGGGATTTTCGCGAGCGGAAGTGGCCTAAAATATGCGCTTTGCAGCGCATCTAGTTCAGCTAGCCCAGTAGCACTAGCGCAGTAGTACTAGCGCAGTAGTGGGCGCGACCAGAGCGCGAGCACCAGCGTGGACGCCAGGGACAGACCGGCCATGATCCATAGGGTGCCGGCGGTCCAGGAGGTATCGACAGCCAAGGCACCCAATGCCGCGCCGGAAGCGATACCCACCTGGTAGGTCACCACGTACAGCGAGGATGCTGCATCCGGGTTATCACGCGCCGCGTGCAGGAAAATGGTCGTGCCCAGCGTTGGCAACGCGCCATAAGCGCCGCCAAAGACGGTGATAGCGAGGAACACGATGACCACGGACACCACGCCTTCTAAGCCGAAGGCGAGCTGGCCCAAAATGGCGGCGATGACAAAGAGCGTGGTGGTGTGCACACTGCCGCGCAGCATGCGGCGATCCACCGTGCGGGTTGCCACGGTAACGCCCACCAGCCCGAGCGCACCGAATGCAAAGAGACCAGCAGAAACGAAGCCATCGCCGGCGGTTTCCGCGATGATGAGGCCGAGGTAAGTGTAGGCGGCGAAGACACCGGTGACCGCGAGCATCAAGAAAATCACCAGGGAGATAAGGCCCCACGGCAGTTTCTTCTTAGCCTTTGCAGCGGTTTCCTTGGGCAGCGGCGGCAAGGACGGCACGGTTGGAACCAGAACTGCGACGGCTGCGATAGTCAGCACGCCCAACAGCCAGGTCGCAGGACGCCAGCCGATAAGCTCACCAATCCAGGTTGCCAGCGGCGATCCGACCACCAATGCCATTGTGGAACCGACGGAGACAACACCCACGGCCTTGCCCGTATTCCCCGGTGACATGCGCGCGGCCATCGGGCCCACCAGCGCCCAGAAGACACCGTGGGTTAGCGCCGCGATGATGCGGCCGACAGCCAGCATTGCGTAACTGACGGTCAGCGCCTGAATCACAATGCCGGCGGCCAAAAAGCCCAGGGTAATCAGGAAGATGGTGCGCTTATTAAAACGCGCGAGCCACATCATCGCCGGGATTGTCACAATCGCGACCACTGAGGCATAGACCGTCATCAGCAAACCAATGCGTGACTCAGAGACATCCAAGTCACGGGCCATGGGGCGAATAAGGCCCACGGCAAACATTTCAAAAGTGACGTAGACGAATGCCGCGAAGCTCATCGCTGTCAAAGGAACAATGGGGAAGCGTGCTTCAGTTGCGTTGGAGGTGCTCATGGGTACGCGCCTTCCTTTGAACGGGCCTAAAAGGGCAGGGTGATTGGGAGTCAATCGGTATGACTCAAGTCTTGGGGCGGCTATGTCCTAACAAACGGTAGACCTCTTGTGGGAATTCAACTAGTTCAGAGACCGAATTGCCCCAGTTGAGTTAGCAATTTAACTCCCCTTGCAACCAAGCCACCTACGCCACTGTTGCTATTTGGCCATTGCGGCGGTGATTTTTACATCGTGAGACAATGGACGCTATGTCTAGTGCTAAAAATTGGCTCGAGGGCGCGCGCCCACACACCTGGGCGAATGCATTCGCCCCTGTCTTGGCTGGTAGCGGTGCTGCCGCAGCCATCGGTGGGTTCCACTTCGGGCGAGCGTTGCTGGCGCTCATTGTGGCTTGGGCGCTAATTATTGGCGTGAACTTTGCCAATGATTACTCCGACGGTATCCGCGGCACTGATGATGACCGCTCCGGGCCGCAGCGTCTCACCGGCGGTGGTCTGGCTAAGCCGCAGCACGTTAAGTTCGCTGCTTTCGGATGCTTTGCCGTCGCAGGTGTTGCCGGCATCTGGTTGTCCCTGGCAGCTGGCGCATGGTGGTTCATCCTCATCGGCGCACTCTGTATCGCCGGCGCATGGTTTTATACCGGCGGCAAGAACCCTTATGGCTACCGCGGCCTGGGCGAAGTCGCAGTCTTTGTGTTCTTTGGCCTAGTCGCAGTACTTGGCACCCAGTTCACGCAGGCGGGCACGTTGTCCTTTACCGGCTTACTGCTTGCACTTGGTATCGGCGGTATGAGCGCCGCGGTGAACCTGGCCAACAATATTCGTGACATTCCCTCAGACTCACAGACCGGCAAGATCACCTTGGCCGTGCGCCTGGGGGACGGACGTTCCCGCACCTTGTTCACCATTTTGCTGGCGCTGCCCGTGGCGTACACACTGCTTATCGCCATTGGTTCCTGGGCTGCGCTGATTGGTCTGGTGTACATTCCGTTTGCGCTGACCTCAGTGCGCATTATCAATAAGGGGGCACGCGGCCCGGAGCTCATTCCGGTGCTGGGACTAACGGGCCGCGCCATGTTGATATGGGCCGTGACCACCGCTCTTGCTGTAGCGCTGGTGTAGTCCATGCTGGGAGTAATCACCGGATTCACCATCATCTTGGCCGTCATTTTTACCGGCTGGATGTTGGCGCGCACCAAGGTTATTCGCTCTAATTCAGAGCGGTTGATGTTCAACCGGGTGGCCTTCTATGCCGCTACCCCAGCATTGCTTTTCGATGCCGTCTCCACCTCCGACCCAGAGAACTTCCTCACCCCGGTCACGCTGGTTATCAGCTTGGCCACGATTTTGGTGTCGGTAGTTTATGCCATTTTCTTCTTCCGCCAAGGCGCGGCTGGGGTGGGAATCGGCGCGGCATCGGCAAGCTATTTCAACTCCGTCAATATTGGCCTGCCGGTGAGCATCTACGTCATTGGCGATGCCACCCATGTTGTGCCCATCATGCTGCTTCAGATGATGGTGTTTACCCCGGTCATCCTGGGCATGCTCGGCGGCGGCTCTTTTTGGGGTGCGGTCAAGACTGGCCTACTCAACCCCGTTGTGCTGGCGTCAATTGCTGGTTTCATCGTGGCCGTTATGGGCTGGGAAGTCCCAGCGCCTGTGGCCGAACCCATCGCGCTGTTGGGAGGCGCGTCCATTCCGATGGTGCTGATGAGCTTTGGTGCATCCATTTCCGGTTCGGGCGTACTCTCCGATGCAAAGTCTCGCCCTGCGGTTCTTACCGCCACGGCACTCAAGCTCGTCGGCATGCCGCTGGCAGGCTTTGCCATGGCAACCTTGCTGGGCTTAGAGGCCGACCTGGTCTACGCCTGCACCATCTTGTGCGCGCTGCCCACCGCGCAAAACGTCTACAACTTCGCCGCCACCTTTGAACGGGGACAAACCATCGCGCGTGACACCGTGTTCATCACAACATTCGCATCCCTTCCGGTGATGCTGCTTATCGCGCTACTGTTTGGACGATAGATTCACCCGCTGTATCCCACCAAGGAAACCCTCGTGTCTGCAGAACCCCGCGTACCGCGCGCGAAAAAGCCCACCGCTAAGTCCCGCAAGGGTACGGAAGCAATTGCTGCCACTGTTGAGAACAAGCTGGTGCGCAGGCTGAAGGCTGCGGCGAAAAGCGGTGAGCTGGAACTAGACAGAGCGTGGATGGGTGTCTCTTTAGGCTCTGCTGAATTTGATGAGAAAACCAACACCGCTACTTTCGCGGTGCGGCTTTTTGATTTGTCTAGATACCACTGGAAGTTGGACCTGGAAACCCGCAAGGTCACCGGCGTGCATCTCAATCTCAACCGCATTACGGAAAAAGAGAATTACGACTATGGGTTAATGCGCCACGTACCTGGCACCGATATTTGGGTGCGCACGCTGCCGCTAAGCCCTACCTACTGCGGCGCCTATAGCTTCAGTTTGCTCACTGACGATGATGAAGCCGCCGAGATACCGCGCCAGCCGGGGCCGCCTCGGCACCCGCGTACGGACCGCGCAGTAGTGTCTGGGGTTTCTTTATCCACCAATTTGGATGTGGATGAGGAAGGCCGCGGCATTTCCCTTATCTCAGGTCCGCTTGCACCATCCCAAGACCATTGGCACGGCAGGGATAGAAAGCTGCGTGGTGAGGTTCGTACCACTTACCTGGAGGACTCTGGGCTGAAGATTTTCGCCTACCTGCCCACGCATTTAAGTAAGGAAGAGCCTGACGCACAGCCGTGCAGGTTGCTTACGCTTTTCGATGCCGAAACCTGGTTCTTTAAACACGACCTCCCCCGCGCGTTAGAAAACGCGATGGGTGATGGAATGGAGCCGGTCGCGGTGCTGGGCATTGTTAACCACAATAATGAACACCGCTTGGAGCAGTTAAAAGCCAATGCGGAGTTCTTAGAAGATGTGGGCACCGCGGGTGAGGACTGGATTCGCCAGCAAGCAGAAGATGCCGGGATTGTTCTTGCACCAGCAGCCAACCTCATTGCTGGGCAGTCCCTCGGCGGGCTTTCGGCGCTGTATGCCGGCATCCGCCACCAGGAGCGATATTCCACCATCATTGCGCAGTCACCGTCTTTGTGGTGGAGTCCCGAACCAGGCAGTACGCCGCGTGATTTGGCCCGGCCGACGCATGGCTGGCTCACGGAGCAGTATTACCAGGCAAAGGCCAAAGCACTTCCCCAACACGTTGTCATTGACGTTGGCGTACGCGAAGGCGCGATGGTGAACAAAGCGCACATGCTAGCCATGGCGCTGAAGGCACGAGATATTAAGCACGAGCTGCATGTCCATGACGGCGGGCATGACTGGGCGTGGTGGCGCGTAGCGCTGCTCGAGCACTTAGGCGCGAAGCCTGAAGCTGGAAGGCTGGAAAGCTAAAAGGTTAGTAATCTTCGTCGCCGTCGGCGCGGCCGGAAAGCTCACGCTGAACCCACGCCTTGTGCTCTTGGCGCTGACGGGAGTATTCCGCGATGGACTCGGTGGCTTCGAGGCGCCACTTGGAGAAAATCAACATCGACAGTGGCAGGGCTACGAACAACGCCAATAGTGCGGTGAATACCAGCGGGATTGGTGCGTCAATGAGCACCGCCAGGGTTTGAATGACCACGGTTAGACCGATAAAGAGGCCAAGGCGGGCGAGGCCGTATTTGATAACTGCGCGGCGCGATTTCGCGCGGAGTTCTGGGTCTGGAATTGGTGCTTGATCATCCACAGGCACTTAGTTTACCTCCTTAGATTCCCGCCCCGTATCATGGGCTGTATGGGTCGGATAATATTACTGCTACTGATTATCGCTGCTGTTATTTTGGTCTGGAAAGCCTTTGGTCCAAGCTCTTGGAAGCGCAAATCCCAGGCCGTACAGCAGCAACCTAAGCGTGAGATTAAAGGCCCTGATGATGACGAAGACTTCCTGTGGAATCTCGAAAAAGAAGCCTTCAAACAACGCCGGGCTCGGGAGCGCGCTGAAGAAGAAAATCGCCGCACCAACCCGAAGAACCTGGATGAACCCAAGAACCCGGATTCAAGTCCGGATGAGTTAGACGGCGATGAAAAATAAGCCAGCTAATCTGCAGATTTCTAGGCGCCTTGTTTCTAGGCACCTTTTTAAGCGCCAGACTTTCTAGGCACCAAAGCTAAGTCGAAGTTCAGTGCCTGGGCGACAGCAATGACTTTCTCCCAGCGCACGCCTTCCCCACCATGCTCGATGGTGTGCAGCGTGGAGCGCGAGACACCCACCGTTTTAGCGAGGTCTTGCTGCACGATGCCGCATTCACGGCGGCGCTGCGCAAGCTCGTTTCCGAGCTCAACTAACGTGTGGTTGTCACTTGCGGGCTTGCCTTGCTTATTGCGAGTTGGATTGACCATGTAAGTTAATTCAGTCCAGCGTAGGAATGGAGGCCAGAGACCACCATATTGATGAAGAACAAATTAAAGATCATCGTAGCCAACGCAACAATATTGATCCACGGCGCAAACTTCGCCCAGGATGGTGTCGCACGTGCGTGCAGGTAAGCAGCGTACAAAATCCAGGTAGCAAAGGACACGGTTTCCTTCGGGTCCCAGCCCCAGAAACGACCCCAAGCGGCTTCCGCCCAAATAGCGCCAAGCACAATACCCAGACCGAGTGTTGGCAGGGTAACCACGGCAACGCGGTAGGCCATCTGGTCCAGCTTCTTTTCTGACGGCAGTGGCTTTGCCATTGCGCCGAAGAAGCCCTTTTCCTGGCCCTTTGGCTGCGAGCGACGCAGCAGGTGCAGGACAGAAGCGATACCGGAGACGATGCCTAAGGAACCACCTAGAGAGACGATGGTGACATGTACTGGCAACCAGTAGGATTGCAGCGCTGGTACCACTGGCGCGGACTCAGCATAAAGCTTGGTGGAGCCGTAGAACATCAACGCCAACATCGGGGTCAACAGCCATGGCCACAGGGTGCGCCATTCCTTGCGCTGCATCGCGATCATGACCGCCAACATCGCACCGAAGGTAATCATCATCATGTACTCATACAGATTGCCCAGCGGGAAGCGGTTGACCGCCAAGCCACGCAACACAATCGATGCCAGGTGCAAGACCAGGGCCACCCACAACAGTGACTGCGTCATGCCGCCCAGGCGATCTACCTTGGATTCCTGCGCAGCAATATCTGACTCTGATCCATTACCGATCGGCCTTGACGTGGAGTCAACGCCGGAAGCATCGTCTTCGACGATATCGGAGCTGCCAGCAGCAGAACCGTTCGCAGCAACGGTTGCCTTCGCCTTCGACGCGGCGGCTTTTGCTTCGGAGTGCTGACGGCGGGCATCAATCACGCCGTTGAGACGGCCGTAATAAATGAGGGACAAAACCAACGCGACTGCATAAACAACAAATGCTGTTTGAAACGCAATGTCTGAGAAGTTGGATAGATTCTGATTAACCGGCATCAATTTCTTACCTATCGGAGTTAGACCACTAAAAAGCAGCTTATATGCACAACACCCTACTACTTTTGTTCATCCCAAACCAACTTTTGGAGGATTAGTGTGATGCTGTGAATCATTATGGTGCAAGGGCTATTAGTCCTCGGTAAATAGCGCGTCTTCCTCGACTTCATCGGGGTCCGGAAGTTCCAGAAGATCGCGGTAGAGCTCATCAAACTCTTCCGACCAACCAGCACGGTCCGTGCGGGCTAGGCCGGCCATTTCAATGGACGTGCCCTTGTCATCGCCAAGCGGGCGCAGGCGAATCCAAATGCGGCGGCGCTTAATCACCAGCGAGAAGACCAAGGAAATCAACATCGTCATCGCAGAAACCAAGACCCACTTTTGGGTTGGGTCATAAGAAATCTGGAAGTTGGCAAACTCATTAGCGCCGTTGAAGGTCACCGTGGTGCCATCATCAAGCGTGACCGATTCATCCATGGTCAGATTGACGCGGTCAATGCGCTGCAGCTGGCCCGAGTGCACCAGTGAAGAGTCCAAATCAAAGATGGACTGCGCGGTACCGGTATCCAGGCCAGCGTCACCACGGTAGATATCCACCGCCATCGCAGGGTCCATCATGGATGGGAAGCTGGAGGTCAACAACTCATTGTTCTCGCCATCCCAGCTAGCCGTAGGCGCGAACAGGCCCTGGATAGCCAACTGATTTTGGCGACGCTCATACAAATCTGGGTACATGCCTGCTGGTGGGTCAAAGCGCATCACACCAGAAGACAAGAAGAAGGTTGGGTCATCCGGGCGGAACTGCACGGTCTGCGTACGGGTTTCACCATTGGGCCACTCCACCGTAATGGTTGGCGCAAAGCCGTGACCCTGCAGGTAAATACGGTTGTTGTCCGTACGCAGAGGGTGGTTGACCTTCAGCTCATAGTCATCCCAGGTCTCAGGATCAGTGAAGATGTCTTCGCCCTCGGCATAGGAGACGTTGGAGGTAAACATTTCTGCCTGGCCGTTCGGCAGGTAGTCACCCACAAAGTCATGGGCTTGGAAGCAGAAATCGTGCAACCCGGTGCCATCGAAAAGAGCACCTGCACGGAAGCTGTCATAGTTAGACAACGAGGTATTACAGAACTCTGTGGACTGCTCCAGATCGGAAGAGCCGGTATTGGTCACCACAATGACCTGGCCTTCGTAGTACACCAGGCGGCCAAAGGCCACGGTGACCAAGACAGCCACGAGAGAGACGTGGAAAATCAGGTTCGCCAATTCACGGCCATAACCGCGCTCCGCGGAGAACGCGAAAGCGCCCGCGCGGTCTTCTTCCGGCTGAAATTCTGAAACGCGCCACTTCTTCAGCTTAGTTTTCACCTGCGCGTACATCTCATCAAAGCTGCGCTCAGTCTCACCCTCCGCGTGCATCTGCATGCGGTTGAAGTTGCGCGGCGCACGAGTTGGTTCTGTCTTCCACGCCTTGTAGTGATCCCAGGAACGCGGAATGATGCAGCCCACCAAGGAGATGGTCAGTAGCACAAAGATGGCCGTAAACCAGGTGGAGTTGAAGACATCAAACAGCTGCAGCTTGTCATAGATTTCTGCAACGCGGCCGTTGGAGGCGATGAACTCATTGACGTTGGTTTCATTCAAGTCGCGCTGCGGCAGCAGCGAGCCGGGGATGGCAGCGAGTGCGAGCAAGAACAGCAATGCGAGTGCGGTGCGCATGCTGGTGAGCCAGTGCCAGGCACGGCGAAGCCAAGTACCAATTTTCTTCATGGCGGGGACAGTCTCCTATTTCTACGCTTAAATCAGCGTCATGCCGTATTCGACGGTCCATTGACGAACCCAGTTGATGAAGTATGCCCACGCGCCAGAGGTGAGCAGGACACCAACGATGATCATGGTGATACCACCAATGATTTGAATCTTGCGGGAGTGCTTGCGCATCCATTCAATGCTGCGCATCGCACGGGCTGAGCTCAGTGCAACCAGCAAGAATGGCAAGCCCAGACCCAGGCAGTAACCGATGACCAAGATGGTTCCGCGCGCGGCCGTCATGCCTTCGGTTCCTGCTGAAACGGAAATGATGGCGGCCAGCGTTGGACCCAAACAAGGGGTCCAACCCAGTGCAAACACACCGCCCAGCAAGGGCGCACCAAGCCAGTTCGTCCAGCGCTTTGGTGCCATGCGCGTGTCATTTTGCATAAAGCCAATGCCGCCCATGAACACAATGCCCATCAAGATGGTGATGATGCCGCCGACGCGCATGAGCATCTCAGCGTTTAGCGTCAACATCGAAATTGCACCGAAGACAGACACTGTAGCCAGCACGAATACGACGGTAAAGCCCAAGATAAACAGCAGTGCCGCACCAACCACGGCCCATTGGCGTTGCTTGGTCACCACGGGGCTGTTGCCCTTGAATTCCACCTGGCCGCCGACAAGGCCTGCCAAGTAGGACATGTAGCCCGGTACCAGTGGCACCACGCATGGCGATGCAAAAGACACCAAGCCGGCGGCAGCGGCTGCCAAGATGCCTAAGAGCAGCGGGCCGCTAGCGGCCATGTCTGCGAAGGCGGTTCCGATATCAGTCACGTGTTAGCTCGCTTGTTCTTGCTCGAGGTCATCAATGACAGTCAAGATGTCACTGTCTGTAATGCCGCGCAAGAAGACTGCGGCCGGACGGTGCTGGTTATCCAACACGATGGTGGTTGGCACCACCGAGGTGGGCACGCCGCCGAGCGCTGCCGCCGTCTTAAACGGTGGGTCATAGATGGACGGGAAACTCACACCGTTATCTTCTTTAAAATCACGGGCAATCTGCGGATTGTAATCACGCACATTAATACCCAACACGGTGCCCAGCTCGCGCTCTTCCAGATCCTCCTGCACACGCTGCAAGTCATCTACTTCCGCACGACACGGTGCACACCACTGCCCCCAGGAGTTGAGAACAACAATCTGGCCCTCATAATCATCCAGAGAAATAGTCTCTGATTCTTCCATCAAGGATTCACCAGAGAAGGTCTGCAGTGGCTTGCGCTCTGCCTCATCATAGAAAATCTCTTGTTGGCCACCGGGTGTGATGAATTCGAAGGTGCCGCCAACGGCAACTGCGTTTTGGGCATTGTCGGATTCTTGGGCGCACGAGGCCATGAGCACGCTGGCGGCGGCAATAACAGCCGCTGACGCTAGGCGCTTGGAGTCAAACATGAAAGAGACTTTCTAAAACGTGAGAAGGTGCAGTAAAACTTAGATGCTTTGTGCTGGTGAAGAGTAGAAAATATCGACGATCTTGTCGTCGTCAAAGACGATGGAAGACACCGACGCCAGATCACATTCGCGGTTCCACGGCGCATGCGGCAAACGCAGTCCAAGGACGGTGCGCTGCACCATGACGATTGGCAGCTGGTGGCTAACAACAATCGCCTCATGTCCTTCGGCGTTGACGCGGGCGCGTTTCACAGCATCCATCATGCGAGATGCGATCTCTGTGAATGGCTCGCCCCAGCTCGGCTGGAGCGGATTGCGCAGAAGTGGCCAGCGTTGTGGATTCCACAGCGCTGAGCGTACGCCCTTAACATGCAGACCCTCAAAACGGTTTCCTGATTCAATCAGAGCCTTATCAATTTCCACGTCAAGGCCTGTGACCTTGGCAAAAGGCTGTGCAGTTTCTTGGGTGCGCTGCAAAGGTGACGCCGCTAGATAGGTCACATCGTGGCCTTCGAAGGCTTTCGCTGTGCGCGCTGCCATGGAATGTCCACGGGCCGAGAGGTGGTAGCCAGGGATACGGCCGTACAGAATTTTATCTGGGTTGTGGACCTCGCCGTGGCGCACGAGGTGGACGATAGTTTTCGTCACAGCTGGATTATCCTTCCGCTTGAGCAGCTGCCTTGGCAGCAGGCTTGAGAGCCTTTTCGATTACCTCAAAATCATCGTCTGTTAGCGCATCAGATACAAACCAGGTCTCAAATGGGCTTGGTGGAACCATGACGCCAGCGTTCAACAATTCGTGGAAGAACGGGGTAAAGCGGAAGGTATCGGCTGCCTTCATGTCGTCAAAGTTGCGGCCCTCGCCCTCAGCGAAGCGGATGGACAGCATGGAAGATGCGCGCTGCATGTGGTGCGCAACGCCTTCAGCTTCAAGCGCTGCCGAAATCATGTCGGAGAGCCTGTCGGCGTGGGCAGCAAGGCGTGGGTACAAAGATTCATCGGCAAGCTTAAGCGATGCCAAACCTGATGCCATGGCCACCGGGTTTCCGGACAACGTACCTGCTTGGTAAACCGGACCGACTGGCGCCAGGTAATCCATGATGTCCGCGCGGCCACCGAAAGCTGCCGCTGGCAAACCACCGGAGACAACCTTGCCGAAGGTCACCAGGTCACCAGCGACCTCATCCACGCCGAACCAACCCTTGTGGGAGGTGCGGAAGCCAGTCATGACCTCATCCAAAATCAACAGCGCGCCATCAGCGTGCGCAATCTCCTTGAGCGCCTGATTAAAGCCTTCTTCCGGCGCCACGGTACCCATGTTGCCCGCTGCTGCCTCAGCGATAATGCAGGCAATCTCACCTGGATTATCAGCGAATGCCTTCTTGACTGCTTCAATATCGTTATAAGGAACAACGATGGTATCCGCTGCCGCCGCACCGGTAACACCTGGGGAATCTGGCAGCGCCAGCGTTGCCACGCCGGAACCAGCCGCGGCCAGCAAGGCATCCACATGGCCGTGGTAGCAGCCATCAAACTTCAAGACCTTGGCGCGGCCGGTAAAGCCACGTGCCAAACGCACAGCGGACATAGTTGCCTCCGTGCCAGAGTTGACCAGACGCACCTTTTCCGCAGCGGTACGGGAAATAATTTCTTCCGCCAGCAAGGTCTCCCCCACCGTTGGGGCACCAAAGCTCAAACCATCAATAGCCACATCTTGTACAGCCTTGACGATGTCAGGATGCGCATTGCCGTGAATCATTGGTCCATAAGAGCCCACGAGGTCAACAAAGCTATTGCCATCAACGTCAATCAGCTTGGAGCCCTTCGCGGATGCAATAACGCGGGCCTGACCACCAACGGAGCCAAATGCACGAACCGGCGAATTCACACCGCCCGGGGTGACATTGCTGGCGCGGGAAAACCACTGCGCAGAGTTAGAAGTTTTAGTTGAATGTGAGGAGTCCGGGGAAGAAGCCATAGCCCTCATTGTACGTATTTTTCCGTTATACGAAAGTTTGAATAAACGCTGTGATGCGCCTGCTTTACAAGCGCGCTAGACTCTTAGAAGGTTAAGGGGAAGAAGTTCCGGGGGAATCTATTTATATTTCAGGTTGCATTTGGGGGTTTTGCAATGCTTTTCGATGTTCCATCGACCAACCACACCACCACCCGCCGTGGGAGGTTTCCGCTGCTCATTGGCGCCATTGTTGTCATGTCAGCATCGATGTTGACTGCATGCTCGGCTGAAGAGGAGCCGATCGAAAACACCGCCGCGCATTCCTCCCATGCATGGCAACCGGCGCACCTGCCGCAGCCAATCTCCCGGCGCGCAGGCTTCGGTGAGAACATCTCAACGTCACCGACATCACAACCGGCAACCAGCACCGCTGCCCCGGACGATGATGACGCCGCGTCGCGTCCCGCATCTGAACCGGTGGATTCCCCCGCTGCGGTAGCTCCTCCTGCCCAAGTTCAATCCCCGATTGTGCAGCCCCCTGCCCCGGCCGCGCCGGCTGCACCTGCCACCCCGGCGTACACGCCGCCACCAGCACAGCCCGCACCGCAGCCAGCTCCACAGCCGGCACCGCAACCTGCCCCGAAACAGACCCCGAAACCAGCGCCACAAACCCCAGAAAAGCAGGGCCCAGTGCTGAAATTCCCCGGCTCCGACATCCCGGACCTGCGCCTCGTGGTTCCTTAAATCGGCGCAGCCCCTAATTCAGCAGGGCACTTAATTGACCACGCGCAGGCCAATAAGGCCGGCGATGATCATGAGCAGGAACACAAGTTTGAGCGTAGTTACGGCTTCTTGGCCGGTGGCGAAGGAGTAAATGATGGTAATAGATGCGCCCACACCAACCCACACGGCATAAGCGGTACCCACTGGTAAGGACTTCATAGCCCAGGCCAGCCCACCCATGGAAATGACGACCGCCACGAAGAAGGTCACTGACGGCCACAGGCGCGTAAAGCCTTCTGACCTAGAAAGAGCGATTGCCCAGACGGATTCGAATGCGCCGGAGAGAACAAGAATGATCCATGCCATAAGCTCCCACTTTGGCAAATCTTTGGCACAATAGGCAACTATGAAGATTGCATTTTTAGGTACTGGACGCATGGGCTCTGAACTGGCGCGTTATGTCATAAAATCGCACGACGTCACCGTATGGAACCGCACGGCTGAGCGCGCGCAGCCCTTGGTGGATGAGGGCGCAACTTTGGCGGACTCTCCTGCCGCGGCGGTTGAGGGTGCTGAAGTAATCATCACTTCTCTGTTCGGCCCGGATGATATCCGCGAGGTTGTTATTGGCCAAGATCTGATTCCTGCTGGCATTACCTGGATTGATACCACTACTGTTTCCCCGGAAGCCGCACGCGAATTCGCCGATGCTGTGGAATCTTATGTCCACGCCCCAGTTGTAGGTTCTTTGATTCCGGCGCGTAATGGCGAGCTCGGCGTTTATGTGGGCACCCCGGATGATGCCCGCCGCGAGGTAGCTCTTGATATCGCCCGCCCCTGGGCTGGTGAGAACAAGCTAATCGGTGTGGATTCTGCCGCCAAGGCCGCCACCGGCAAGCTTCTGGCCAACCTGGCTTTGTCCGTTACCGCACAGGGCGTTCTGGAAGCACTTAACCTCGGCGAATCCGAAGGCTTAGCTCAGGAAGAAGTCCTAAAGATGCTGGACATCACCGGCCTGGCGTTTATGAAGAACATGAAAGCCCCATTCATTCTTGGTGAGCGTGACACAGCCCCTGGTGATTTCACCGTGGACGCGCTGTGCAAAGACTCCAAGCTGATGGTGGACACCGCTGACCAAGAGCTGCCAGCCGTGCAAGCCGCCATTAAGAACTTTGAACGCCAGCAAGAACTCGGCCACGGCGATGAGGACTTCTCCTCCATCTTCGTCTACCGCAAAGACTAGTTAGTGTTTCCACGACCGCTAGATTCTGGCTAGGAGCTAGCACACGCAGCAAGCCCCGGGCCACAGGATTTTCCTGTAGCTCGGGGCTTGCCTAGTTGTATGCCAAAGTGCGTGGCAGGGTGGTTCTAGCCTTCGCGGACGCGCTTAGCCGCAGCGCGTGCGTCTGCCACAACGGCAGGAACGCCAACGCCGCCGGCCCAGGCGCCGGTGACGTCCAGGCCCGGTTGTGCGGTGAGTTTCTCACGAACCGTTGCTACGGTGGCGAGGTGGTTTTCGTCAAAGCGTGGCAGGCCGCCAAACCAGCGCTGGGTGTAGATTTCACTCACGCCTGCTTCCCGGGCATCAAAACCGGTGATTGCCAGCAGGTCATCAAGGGCGTAATCCACCAGGGTGTCTTCATCCTCACGCGCCAGGGAATCATCGCCGAAGCGTCCGAAGCTTGCGCGAATGACAGCGCCATCACCAATACGGTTTTTGATGTGCGGCCACTTCTTCGAGCTAAACGTAAACGCCTTCGCGTGTACGCCCGGCTGGTCCGCTGCGATGAGCAGCCCGGAAGAATCCGGCAAGCCAGCATCAGAATCAAACTTGAATCCAACAATCGCAGAGCTTGCCAGCTTCACTGGCTTGAGCGCTTCCGCGGCTTCCGGCGCTGCCTTGGACAGCAAGCGCGCGGTGGTTGGCGCGGGGGTTGCCACAATCACGCGGTCATAAGGTTCAGCATCACCCGGAACTCCTTGGCCGGCGATAGTGTAGGTGGAGTTCTTAGCGTCAAAGGTAATGCCTGAAACGAAAGTATCGAGGTGGATATCCGCACCGGATTTCTCCGCCAGGGTTTCATATAGCTCCGCATAGCCACCAGCGAAAGCATTAAAGACTGGCTTGGCCTCACCACCACCAGGCGCCGGACGGGACTGTTCAATCTTGGAAACTGCACCAGACAAGGTGACCCTCTCCCCTGCTTCAGCCAGGGCGTCCAGTGCTTCTGCCAACTGTGGGACAGTCGCGCGGATACCCAAGTCATCAGCCAAGCAGGAGTAGACACCGCCGAGCAGTGAAGAGACGACACGGTCCACAACTTCATCGCCGTAGCGCTCACGCACTAGTTTGCCGATACTGCGGTCTTCTCCGACCGTCCAATTAATCGCCGCGGTATCGGCCTCAGCATCAATCTTGCGCGCGGTTTCTTCGCTGACCAGGTGCGCAATCGGTGCAGAGGTAGATGGAATACCCATCACGCCACCGCGCGGCAGATTCTGTAATTCACCGCCGGAGTACACCAGCGAGGATTTACCGGATGGTTCAACGAGAGAATCAGCCAGGCCGAGTTCAGTAAAGAATTCCACGGCATCTTCACGCCGGGCCAGGAAAGCTTCCGCACCAAGGTCGACGGGGCCATCATTAAACGGCACTGTGAACAGCTTGCCGCCGATCCGGTCAGAAGCTTCAAAGACATCCACCTGGGAATCCTCAGCTGCTGCTACCTCACGAAGCTCATAAGCAGCGGTAAGTCCCGCTAGACCTGCGCCAACAATGGCAATTCTCATTTAGCCCTCCTCGTGAATGATTGATACTGCACGCGTGATTGCTTCAGCCTCAGTGGTTGGCAAGACGCCGTGGCCAAGGTTCCAAATATGTCCAGTGGCGTGGCCTGCAGCTTGCGCCGCCGAAACCTGGTCACGGATGTTGCGGACGGCGCCGCGAACGGCGTCATCACCAGCAAAGAGTAATGCTGGATCCAAGTTACCCTGCAGTGCATGCGCGCCGTGTGCCGCGTGGATTCGCTCCGCAGCCTCGTCCATGCGCACGCGGTAATCCACGCCCATGACTTCAGAGCCTGCTTCAGCCATGGCCGGCAGCAGTTCACCGGTTCCCACTCCAAAGTGGATACGCGGCACTACACCTTCAACATGCTTCAGAATCTGCGTGGAGTACGGCAGTACAAAGTTACGGTAGTCCTCGCGGTTGAGGTATCCCGCCCAGGAGTCAAAAAGCTGCATCGCATCAATACCCGCTTCAACCTGTACGTCCAGGAAGTTGGTAATCGTTGGCACCAGGCGTTCCATCAGGGCATGCCAGGTTTCAGGCTCGGAGTGCATCAAAGCCTTGGTCTTTTCATGGTTCTTCGAAGGACCGCCCTCAATCAAGTAGGAAGCCAAGGTAAATGGTGCGCCGACAAAACCGATTAGAGACTGCTTGTCGGTGAGCTCATCAATGATGATCTTGATACCTTCGGCAACCTCCGGCACGTCATTGTCCAGGATTGGGAAGTTCTTGACGTCCTCGCGGGTGGTGACAGCCTTATCCATGACTGGGCCACGGCCAGCAACGATATCTACTCCGACACCGGCAGCTTTGAGTGGGACTACGATATCGGAGAACAAGATTGCCGCATCAACATCGTGGCGACGTACTGGCTGCAGGGTGATTTCAGCGAGGAGTTCTGGCATGAAGCACGAATCCAGCATCGAAATGCCCTCGCGCACTTGACGGTATTCCGGCAACGAGCGGCCGGCTTGGCGCATAAACCACACTGCTGGGCGCGATGGGGTCTTTCCAGCAGCAGCATCAAGCAAGGGAGCATTGGTCAGATTACGTTTCGACATGCTTGCTATTATGCCTCACCGTCGTACAAAAGTATGAGTCCAGCAGGGTGCGGTGATGATCAGTCCCAAGTGGGATCGCCGGACTTCTTCGCGATGTAATCATTCGAGGAAGGCCTAAACATCATCAACAGTGCCGCTGCCAGCAAGACAGGGATGATGATGAGGAAGAATCCGGATACTCCAATGAGGAATCCGGCGACAACAACAAAGAGCACTACCACTGCCGTGCCGGTGATAATGCGGCGTGCCAGCTTGGATCCTTGCGCCAACTGCGGGGAGACCAAAGAGAAGACAATCGCGCCGATGATGTTAGTTCCGACAATCAGGTAGTGGTTGAATTTCACCGCACCTGGTTCTTCAACGGGTTCTGCACCCGTTCCGAAGATTCCAATGAATCCAGCGCACAGCATGACCACGGCGGCAAGAACAAGAATCCAGTACGCCCACCGCAGCGGGCCTGGTGAAACTTCCTGCGGAACGCGCGGCGGGGTGTACTTACGGTTGTAATCAACCGGTCCTTGTTGTCGATCGTAATCGGCCATCGCACGAATCCTTTATCTTTGAAATCTACTTGCGCAGCGGCAATGCCACCACGCTTAGTTGATTGAGACTTTACTTAGCGTCCTTGTCTTTGTCGTTTTTACCAGCATCATTTTTGCTGTTCTTCTTGTCATTCTTGCCGCCCTTGGTCCAGCGGCCAAGCATGCCCTTGAAGGTGCCGTAGTCGGCTTCATCCTGCACGTTCTTGCCGCGCTTAGAGCCTTTCGCGCCCTTGCCCGTCTCGCCGTTTTCCAGCTTTTCTTTGGCCTCACGAGCGCGCTGTTCCTGCAGTTTTTTCTGCTCTTGTTCAAACTGGCGGAGCTTTTCCATCTCGCCGGTGTATTCCAAAGTTTCCTCACGGGAGGAAAAGACCAGAACAAGAACTGCGGCAACGCCCACCAGGATCTGCAGGGATCCATCGACCACGTACAGCCAGTCCGGGGAGTTGGTGCCGGTGGCAGGCCTGGTCATAAACACCAGGAAAAGCCGGAACGTGAAGTACAAGGAGAACACGAACAGCATGCGGCGCGCAGTGCCCGCGTGCTTGGATTTCTTGTACAAAAGCCGCAGCATAACGGCCAAAAGACCAATGATGGTCAAAGAAATTAGGGTGGTCAGCGCCAATGAACCCCAGGCAGTGAGGTTGATCAGAGTATCTGACAGCTGCGAATCTTCACCGATGGTGCGCTTTGCAGTGGCGCGAAGAACATCGAAGTTCACAATGGCCAGGATGAAGGAGAAAATCTGATGGATGAACTCCAGGATTACTGCGCCACCCATTATTTTGATGAGCAGCTGCACAGATTCCGGCTTGCCCGCTAGCGGGCCGTTTGCGTCCTTGCCCTGTCCGTCTTCATCACCTTTGGCAGGTGGCTTCGGCGCGGCTTCGTGGTGCTCGGGAAGGTTCCGCTTGTCGTCTTTGAGCTGGGGTGTGGAGTCCTCACCGTGATTTTCTCCTAAACCCGGTGGGTTTGGGCTGGTTTGCTGTGCGACAATCGATGGCACGGGAATCACGGTGGGGAGGCCTCCTTGAGACGGCTTCTAGTTGCTAGTTAGCGAGCTATTTAAGCCTTCTTCGCCAGAATACGGGCGGCTTCGGTAGCGAAGTAGGTGAAAATTTGATCAGCGCCTGCGCGCTTAATGGAGATTAAAGACTCCATCATAACTGCCTTTTCATCAACCCAGCCATTAGCGCCTGCAGCCTTTATCATCGCGTACTCACCAGAGACCTGATAAGCCGCAACTGGGACTGGGGAACGCTCCGCCACGCCGGACAGTACGTCTAGGTATGGCAACGCTGGTTTGACCATGACGAAGTCTGCGCCTTCGTCAATATCCATGTCTACTTCCAGCATTGATTCACGGTAGTTCGATGGGTCCTGCTGGTAGGTACGGCGGTCGCCTTCGAGGGAAGAACCGACTGCTTCGCGGAATGGGCCGAAGAAAGCAGAGGCGTACTTCGCCGAGTAAGCCACGATGGCAACGTCCTGGAATCCTGCTGCGTCCAAGCCTTCACGGATGGCACCAATCTGGCCGTCCATCATGCCGGACGGTGAGACGATGTGTGCGCCGGCGCGTGCCTGCGCAATGGCCATAGCTACATACAGTTCCACGGTGGCGTCATTGTCCACGCGACCTTCTTCATCGAGCACGCCGCAGTGACCGTGGTCGGTGAATTCGTCTAGGCAGGTATCAGCCATGATCAGCATGTCATTGCCGAATTCCTTACGCAGCAGGCGCAATGCGCGGTTGAGGACACCTTCTGGGTCCCACGCTGGTGAACCTTGCGCATCTTTGTCTTCATCACGCGGTACGCCGAAAAGGTCCACGCATCGCACGCCAGCTTCATAAGCTTCTCGCACTGCTTGCACGAGGGATTCTTCGGTGTGCTGGTAGACACCAGGCATGGAGGAAATCTCACGTGGTGCATCGATTCCATCCGCGAAGAACATCGGAAGAATGAAGTCCCGCGGTGAAAGCTGGGTTTCCGCTACCACTTCCCGCATTGCAGGGTTTTGGCGCAAACGACGTGGACGACGATGTAGAAAATTGCTCACCTTGATCAGGCTCCTTCAGCTTGAAGTCTCTTACGTTAAAGTGCGCTAGCACTTTAACCTTCGACTTTAACGGTCTTCTTGCGTGCGCGGCGTTTCTTGCGGGGTGCGGGCAGGTTGCCGGAGGCGCGCAGGGCTGCGACGTGGTCGGCGAGGGCATCAACGAGTGATGGAACATCGGCGACTTCTGGCATGACGTCAACGCGCAGACCCATCTCTTCGGCAGCAGCCTTGGTGGATGGGCCAATGCAGGCGATGATGGTGCGCTGGTGTGGTTTACCGGCAATGCCAACCAGGTTGCGGACGGTCGAGCCGGAGGTAAACGCCACGGCGTCGAAGCCACCGGATTTAATCATGTCGCGAACTTCAGATGATGGTGGTGCCGCGCGCACGGTGCGGTAAGCAACAACGTCATCAACTTCCCAGCCCAGACCTTCCAGGCCGGTAACGAGTGCTTCGCCGGCGATATCAGCGCGTGGCAAAAGCACGCGGCCAACGGCGTCGATGTCTTCAACGAAGTTCGGGAAAACGTCAACCAGGCCCTCAGCGTTTTGGCGGTTTGGCTTTGGTAGCACCTCAGGCTGCATGCCTTTTTCGCGGATGGCGTCGGCGGTCTTCTCCCCTACGGCGGCAAGGTTGACGCCAGCGAAGTCACGCGCGTCGAGGCCGAAGTCAGCAATTTTGTCCCACACCGCGGTCACGGCGTTGACGGAGGTGAAAACAATCCACTTGTAGCGGCCTTCCACGATGCCCTTGATAGCGCGGTCCATCTGCGCTGGGTTGCGTGGTGGCTCCACAGAAATGGTGGGCACGGATTGCGGGATGGCACCGTAGGATGCCAGACGCGCTGACATGGGCGCAGCCTGGTCCTTTGGACGTGGCACCAGCACACGCCAGCCGTAAAGGGAACGGTTCTCCCACCAGGAGTACTTGTTGCGGTCGTCAAAGCTGCGGCCCAAAGTAATGACCAACGGGCCAGCCAGTTCCGCATTCAGCTTGCCGATGGTCCCCAAGTTCGTCTCATACGTACGCTGCAAACGGGTAGTACCGTGCACGGTCACAAACGCTTCCGTATCAGCTGGTAGACCACGAGACAGCAGCTCTTGAGAAATCAGTGGAAGATGCTCAGCGGTTGCCTGTAGCACAAGTGGCTGTGCCGCCTGTGCAAGGCGGTCCCAGTCAACTTCGCCGTCGGTGACATCTGCTTCGGTGTAGGTAGAACCCAAGGCCAGACCAGCGAAGGAAGGCACGGTGGATGGCAAAGACATGCCTGGCACGACCTGGAATTCCAAGCCAGCTGCTGCCACTGCGTTGATCTCTGCCTTAATCGATTCACGGTTGAGTGGGTTTCCGGCAACGAGGCGGATGACATCCAGGGATTCTGGGTGGTGATGCTCCACGGCAAAGGCCTGCGCTTCTTCCAGTCCCTTGGTGACAGCCTCTACATTGGCAGCTACGCCAGATTCCCCATTGGTGGGGGTTGCTTCGCGCAAATCCGCTGCGGTTGGCGCCACTGGACGTGGCGGCTTACGACGCGCGCCTTGTGCCTTGGCTTCTGCAACAAGCTCTTCATAGTGAGCTTCATATGCTTTGAGCTTGTCTTCCGGAACTGGAAGAGCGCAGCCAACTATGTCCCGAACACCGTTTAAAACCTCAGAATCTACGATCGCGATCGCGTTATGGGCTAGTACTTCACGGGCACGTACGGTCAGTAACTCAGGGTTTCCTGGGCCTGCGCCAACGAAGATAACTTTGCCAAGCTGGGGCACGGCATTGCTCATTAAAGGTTCTTTTCTAGTATCAACGGCAATCAATGTGGTCTTTGCCACCGCGCGCCACCATAGAGATCGTGCCGGTGGAAACGCTGGACGCTAAAGACCGTTGAGCCAATGTGCAAAACGGAAATATGAACTGGTCATTACGGTCAAAAGCCCAGGGTTTTCCACCCTGGGTGCTCTTAAAGGGAGCCGATAAAACATCCGGAATAGACCATGTGATATTTACACCATATAAGTTGAACTGGCCGCAATCAAAACCCACACCTATAACAGGTGCCACGTCACACAGTTCCACAGGCTCCGGATGCTCGCCCCACGCGGGGCTCAGCGAGTATGAGAAGAGTTTTTAGCTAGCGTCGAGGATTTCGCTTGCCCCCTGCTCGAGGAGAGATTCTGCGACCTTGACTCCCAGGTCATACGCGTTTTCCAGCGGACCGGTCTCAGCGGCAACCATCTGCTTGGAGCCGTCGAGTGCGAAGACCCCGCCGTGGACGGTGATCATGTCACCATCGATGACCGATGTCGCTGCCACTGGCGCGGTGCATCCTGCTTCGAGACGGCGCAAGATTGCGCGCTCACCAGCAGCTTGCAGCCCTGCCTTGGCATCAGATACTGAGTTCACTGCGTTGACCAGCTCGGCATCGGAAGCATTGACCTCCACAGCCAACGCGCCCTGCGCTGGGGCAGGCATGATGACATCCGGGGAGAATACCTCAGTGGCGCGGTCGGCATAACCTGCGCGGACTAGTCCGGCATAAGCCAACATGACAGCGTCTAGTTCGCCGTCGGTGACATAAGACATGCGAGTTTCAATGTTGCCGCGCAGCGGGCGGATATCCAGATCCGGGCGCAACGCCTTGAGCTGGGACACACGACGTGGTGCAGAGGTACCTACCTTGGCCCCCTTTGGCAGCTGCTCAAGCGTGAGGCCGTCACGTGCGATAAGCGCCTCACGGTTATCTTCACGCGTTGGCACGATAAGGTGGAAACGCTCATCCGGCGCCGTGGGAAGGTCCTTGAAAGAATGCACCGCGATATCGCATTCGCGCTCATGCAGCGCCTCGCGCAGGGCATGGGTGAACACACCCACACCAATGCGCTCAACGGGCGCCATGTTGACGTCACCCGCAGTAGTCACAATGTGCAGTTCACTAGGAGTGCCATTCGCCGTAATCCAGTCCCGCACATGCCCAGCCTGCGTTGTTGCCAGCTTGGAGCCACGGGTGCCAATCTTTTTCAGTGGCTTGTCCTGAGTAGTTTCAGACATTCCTATACATCCTTTCCTGATACCTGAGCATCAAGATTTTCTGGTAATTCTTTGACATCAACGGCAACGCCGGAACCTTCAAGCTGCAGGCCAAAGAGTTCTTGCAGTGCGGTTTCATGGCTGACTGTACCGGAGTTCGCAGCCAGCTTCTTCGCGCGAACAGTTGGCTCATGCAGCAACTTGTCCACCACGCGCTTGAGCGCTTGGGAAACGTCCCCAATTTGTTCATCGGTAAGCTCTGGCGACTTTTGCTGCAACCTGCCCAACTCGCACTCGACGACGTCTGCTGCGCGACGGCGCAAAGCCGCTACCGCTGGCACAACCTCTCGCACACGCTGCGCGGAGCTATAAGCCTCCAACTCTTCGCGCACAATCTTTCGCGCTGCAACCTGCGGATCTGTACCGCCCGCGACCTCGGTATCTGCTGCTTCCAAAGAGTTGCTGAGGCGCTCAATATTGATCAGCGTCACGCCCTCATGCTCCATCACGGCATCATCAATATCGCGTGGCAAAGACAAGTCCACCATCATCAAATTGTGGCCCGCTGGAATATCGTCCTTAGCCAGAGTGAAGTCTTGGGCGCCAGTGGCGGAAATGGCCAAATCGACATCGGCAAGCACCTGCGCGCGGTCCGCGAAGTCAATCGCCTCTGCCTGCACACCCGCCTCGATGGAATGTCCCACCAAACGCTCCGCACGATCAAACGTGCGATTAGCAATGATCAACTTATCCACGCCCAAACGACCTGCCTGCGTTGCTGCCAGCGAAGACATAGCACCCGCGCCGAGAATCAACGCCGTCTTACCGCGTAGATCCACTGCCCCCATACCCATCATGGCCTGGTCAAAAGCGAAAGAGACCATCGAAGATCCGGCCTCATCAATTGTTGTTTCAGAATGCACGCGCTTGCCAGTGTGCAACGCCGACTGCGCCAAGGCGTGAATGCGCGGACCAATCGCGCCCTGCTCCGCCGCGTGCTGGTAGGCCGTGCGAACCTGACCAATAATCTGCTGCTCACCCACCACCATGGAATCCAAGCCCGCTGCAACGGTAAGCAAATGCTCCGCCGCGGCATCGGCATAGCGCACGTACAAATAACCGCGCAGCTCATCCTCATCCACACCTGAATTGGCAGCCAATACCTTCACCACATCCTGGACACCAGTGTGGAAAGAATTAGTGACGGTATAAACCTCAAGGCGGTTACAAGTGGACACGATCATCGCCTCAGACAATGACGGCTTCTGAGTCAAAACCTCACAAGTGTCATTACGAACCGTGTCATCCATGCTGAGTCGTTCTAGCAGCGCCACTGGGGCTGACTGGTGGGACATTCCCACAACGAGCATGCTCATGAACATTCCTCCACGCGTGCGGATGCGGCGTTAGCTGCTCACAATGTGCACTGCCACAGCGGCCGCTTTAAAAATGGGGACTTTAAAAGCTGTCTTCTTGGCAGATTCATGGGGCTGTGAGCGCTTAGAACACCGCACCCCTTTTATCAATAAAAAATACGATATTTAAGATCAACCCAAAGGATACCCTTTTAGTTGACGGATCCCGAACTGAGCGGCCACCAACGCTCTGCTCAGCTGCAATGTGCGCTTACTGTGCAAGCTCCGCAGCGAGTTCGGCATTGTCTACTTCCCAGGCGCTAAATTCTTCACTGTCAACCACCACAACCGGAACGCGGTCACCGTATTCCGCAGCCAGCTCCTTGTCATGGTCAACATTTCGCACCACAAGCTTGGCACCAGCATCTGCGACGACTGGCTTGATTTGTTCATGGACGCGTTTACACGATCCGCACGTGGTGCGAACCATCAATTCAACGGTGTGGATGGCAGTTCTCCTTTTCAACAGCATGAGTAACCCTGAGGGCTTCTTGCGTCTTGGCTCCGCAAGACGCACAGGCCTAAAACCATTACTATGGAAACGTTACTGAAAGACTTTGAGCTTTAACCTCTCCCCCAGGAACGCGATGACTTCTAACCCTACCCCTCCAGGCTTCCCGGAATCACCTCGTGATTTCCTGGCGAACTGGACGGCAAGCCGCGGCAACCTGCGCAATTTCGTTGAAAACACCTACCTGCCGCCCATCAATGATGAAGCTCAGCGCGCCGCCGGTGAAGCTGCTGCAGGAGCCGCGATTGAAGAAGTCTTCGGGCTAGATTTCGACTCTTTCACCAAAGGCGTGGATTCGGTTTCTGGTTCTTTTGACGCTGCTGGCAGCAAGCACATCACCGCAGCCGACCCTGATATCCCGATTGATTCTGGTGCGGCAGCATTCTTTGATGTTGATAACACCTTGATTCAGGGCTCTTCCCTGATTTCATTTGGACTGGGCCTGGCGCGCAAGCGCTTTCTGACCTTCAAACAGATCCGCACCATTGTGTGGAAGCAGTTAAAATTTCGAATCTCCGGCAAAGAAAACGCCCAAGACGTGGACAAAGGCCGCGAATTAGCCTTGGATTTTTTCAAAGACCGTTCCGTGGATGACATGGTGGCTTTGTGTGAAGAGATTGTGGATAATTCCATGGCCCGGCGCGCTTATCCTGGAACCCGGGAGTTGGCGCAGATGCACTTGGATGCCGGGCAACAGGTTTGGCTTGTCACCGCCACCCCGGTGCAGTTGGCGCAGATTCTTGCGCAGCGATTCGGCTTTACTGGCGCGCTCGGCACCGTCGCGGAGGTCAAAGACGGCAAGTTCACCGGCAGGCTCGTGGGCGATATCTTGCACGGCCCCGGCAAGCGCCATGCGGTTGCGGCTCTTGCCACCATTGAACAACTAGATCTAGCTCGCTGCACCGCTTATTCCGATTCTGCGAACGACGTCCCCATGCTGTCTATGGTTGGCACCGCCGTGGCGATTAATCCGGACAAGAAACTGCGTGACTACGCCGAGGACAACGACTGGCTCATCCGTGACTACCGTTCCGTTCGCCGGGCCGTCCGCGCCTATGGCCTTCCAGCCCTTCTCACTGCCGTCTTCTCACTCGGCAGCTGGCGCCTGATTCTCAAGCGTGGCACCAAGGGCCCAAAGAGTACTAAGTAGAAGGCCCGCTCCCTAAGTCACATTTATCCACCCAGCATGCAAGCCCGGATATAACACAAGGCTCTGAGTTCCCACCGAAGTGGAGACTCAGAGCCTTGGCTTTTGAAGCTTTACTTGCCCAGCTTACGACGCTGCACGCGAGTGCGGCGAAGCATCTTGCGGTGCTTCTTCTTGGACATGCGCTTACGACGCTTCTTAATAACTGAACCCATAGGAGGTTTCCTTTCAAACTTTTAGTACGTACTAAACCTGTCAGCTCCTTACCCGCTCAAGGTGCACTCTTTAGCAGGCCGCAGCCAGAATCGGCGCGCGGGCGCTGACACGAATGCATATCATTCTACTGGTCGAAGTACCAGCGCCCAAAACGCCCCTTTTATAACGCATACAACAGCGCCCTCCACCTTCTGTCCACAAACAGTGAGACACAAAGAGGAGGGCGCTGCGAGACTTAAAACAGGAGCGGACTATCCAACGTCGTAAACCGAGTTGTTCAAGTAATCCTGAACTGCCTTGTCGTTAACGCGGAAAGAACGTCCCACGCGAACAGCTGGCAGATCGCCTGCATGAACCAGTCGGTAAACAGTCATCTTCGAGACGCGCATTATATCCGCGACCTCTGCGACCGTTAGAAAGGTTCCCTTATCTTCATTAGCCATAATCCAATACCTTTCAGCCCGAAACGCGCTGTAGGCTTCCCCTCCCACAGAATGATCACGTTCGTGCTGGAACCAGCCTAGCGTGAAACATGTGACTAATGCGACTCAAGTGTAAAAATTTCCTGTCACAACTATTCATTTCACCCCCGCGGGTATCACACGTACGTTATTTACCCTGCGTGTACCCTGGGAAACTTTGAGCGCTCAGGACACTTGAGTCAGATTTGTCACATTGTTCACATTGTCGGAATAACCGGCGGATTGTCTAGCTGATTGAGCGGGTACGCTCCACGCACTTCTCAATTGCGCGGAAGAATGCGCCACGGATGCCGGACTCTTCGAGCTCACGTAGTGCTGCCACGGTGGTGCCGCCCGGGGAGGAAACACCGTAGCGCAGGCTGCTGGCGTTCTTCTCAGACTCCACCAGAAGCTGTCCTGCGCCGGCCGCGGTAACATTTGCCAATTCCGATGCCTGATCACGAGTAAGACCCAGGTTCACGCCTGCGTCGATGAGCGCCTCGGTAACAAGGAAGTAATAAGCCGGACCAGAACCAGCCAAGGCTGCCGCCACGTCCATCTTGTCTTCGGTCAGCTCCAATACCTGGCCCACGGTGGAGAGCAGTTCCTTAACGGTGTCTAGCTGCTCACTGGTGACGTTCTTGCCCGGAACCACAATGTTCATGCCGTTTCGTACCAGCATTGGTGTATTAGGCAAAGAACGCACGACTGGAACCTTCGGTCCCACAGCGCCTTCGAGCTTCTCCAGATTGATTGCCGCGGCCATGGACACAACAACGGCACCCTCAGGCAGGCTGTCGTTGATTTCTGCGAACATGTCGACGATTGCGTATGGCTTCACGCAGACGAACACAACGTCTGCGTCGCTTACTGCTTCCTGGTTGTTGTCCGTGGTGTTGACCTTGTAGGTTTCCTCGAACTCCTTGCGGCGTTCTGCCCCACGGTTGGTTACAACAATGTCTTTTCCATCAAATCCTGATGCGATGAGACCACCGGTGAGTGCTTCACCAATCTGGCCACCGCCGATAATTGCAATTTTTGTCATGTATTCCAGCGTGCCAGACATTGTCAAAGCCGGCCACCACCAGAAGGTAATAGCCGGCAAATTTCTCGAAATTGAGACCTTAATTCGACATGTGCGGATTCATACCGCGATTGGACCTACAGCAGGATGATAAGCAGTGGGCCGAAGGTCAAAATCAGACCGACGACGCCCGCCAAAGACATTGAGACTGCGTCTCGTGCAGTGCGCAGCGCGTGAACGATACCAACCATGGCGCCAGTAACAACCAGCGCCAAGATGGAGACGATGATGCGGTCAAAGCGTCCCCAAAGTACTTCAAAGCCCTTGAATACAATCGCACCGACGATGATGCCGACAAGCGCTAGAACCACGATGGATACTGCGCTGAGCTTGCCATCATCTTCCGCCTCATCCAGCTCAGCATCATCGCGCTGTGCAAGCTTGGCCGAATCAGGCTGACGCTCATCTTCAACTACTGGAATCTCACCAGTTGACTCGGTGTCCTTGGCAGCTGGGCTAGCAGTAGCCGTCTTGGCTTCTGCCGCCTTCACACCAGTAGCCGCAGTTGCTGGCTGTGCCGGCATAACGGTGGTTTCATCCGTCTTTGCAGCCTTCGGGCCCGCCGCAGCATCCTTAGCCTTCGAAGAATCCTCGGCAGGAGCGTCGACCTTCTGAATGACTGTCGTGTCATCATTGGCCGGCTTCTCAGCCTTCTTCTCGATCTTCTCACTAGCCTTCGCCGCTGGCTTAGCGACAGTGGGCTTCGCCTCTGCAGACTTCGCAGCAGCAGTTCCCTTGGATGCTTCCTTTGTGTCTGCCTTCTCACCAGCCTTTGCTGCTGGCTTAGCTTCAGGCTTGGCCTCTGGTGCCTTGGCTTCAGAAGACTTGGATTCAGCGGGCTTCTCAGTCGTCTTCGAAGCGCGGGTTACAGCAGCTGGGGAATCACTTGTGCTGGAGTGACGGGAACGCGCAGGCTCAGCCTCGACACGCTTGATGGAGCCGGTGAGCTCCGCGACGGATACTCCGCCCTCATCCAAGCTGCGTCGACGGCGACGGCGCGGAGCTTCTTGTGCTTCGGCACCTTCGGTTTCCTTAGCGGAAGCGCTCTTTTCTGCACGGCCCTCACGCTCTTTGGCGTTGCGAGCAAGCAGTTCGGCAACCGTTAATTGCTTTTCCTCAGCCATGTTCTTAATCCAGTCCCTTGTCAGTCCGGCGCAAAATTACGCCTTCACGCAATGCCCACGGGCAGATTTCCAACTTTTCTAGGCCTAATGCACGCATAGAAGCTTCAGCCACGAGGGCACCAGCAACAATCTGGTGCGACCTATCAGAGCTTACGCCCTCCAGATCCGCACGGTCTGCCGCTGTCATTCGAGAAATAAAGTTTATCAGCTGGCGCAAACCAGCAGCCGTCAGCGTGCGCTGCACGAAAGGACCGGCGGACGACGGTGCTGAACCAGTCAGGCGCGACAATGAACGCAACGTCTTCGATGTGCCAACAGCCAGGCGAGCAGGGCCCAGGCTCTTCATCTGTGAGGCCGGGCCTTCGAGCTCCGCGTCGATGTAGTCACGCAGGGCCTGAACATGCTTCTTCGCCGGTGGGTCAGTATCAAACCAGTTGTGGGTCAACCGGCCCGCGCCCAAGTCGAGAGAGAAGGCCATCTCTGGGTGCTCGTCTGAACCTGTGGATAGCTCAAGCGAGCCACCGCCGATGTCGATGTTGGTCACACGGCCTGCGGACCAACCGTACCAACGACGCACAGCCAAGAAGGTCAGTTGTGCTTCTTCCTCACCGCTGAGCACCTCCAGGCGGACTCCGGTTTCTTTCTCGACGGTGTCCAAGACCTCATCAGAGTTCGGCGCGGAACGCACGGCGGAAGTAGCGAAGGCAATGAACTCATCGCAATCGAGCTTTTTGCCCAGCTCAGCAGCCTCGCCGACGGAGGCGACAAGCTTCTTCACACCTTTGGCGTGAATGTTGCCGTCCTTGTCCAGTTGCTCGACAAGACGCAACGGAGTCTTCCAGTCACTCATCGGGGTCGGACGGCCGCCATTGGTGGCATTGACTGCCACGAGGTGGACAGTATTACTTCCGACATCTAATACACCTAATCGCACACCCAACAGCGTAGTAGGTCTACCGTGGGTAAGTGTGAATCGCCCGGATTTTTTACAGCAATACCAACCATCGTCGAAAACTGTTCACCTTGGTTTTCCCGAAATCTCTCCGGCCGCCGCATCCATCCGCGCAGGCCGCGAGTTAGCGCCGGATTTTCCCAGGGAGTGGTTTGAATTTACCGACCCCGCAGATGAGTTCCACGTCTATTCCGTGGATTTGACCTGGTTAGAGTCGCATTACACCTGCCAGTTCGGAACTGAGCGTTGCTTTGGTATTGATTCTGAGAATCCTGATGTGGGCTGCTGTGGTCATGGGGCATTCATGGCTGATGAAACTGACCGGGATCAGCTCTATGACGCTGTTGCGAATATGCCAGCAAAATACTGGCAAAACCGCCCTGCGGGGGCAGACGAGTTCTTGGCGGCCGAAGATCCACTCCAGGTTGAGCCGTGGCTGGTGTGGGATGAGCTCGATGGCGATGATGGTGAACCAGAGCCAGCGCTCAAGACCAAGGTGCTGGATGGCGCTTGTATTTTTGCTAACCGTGCTGGCTGGGCAACCGGTGCGGGTTGTGCTTTGCACCAGTGGGCTATGGCCGAAGTCCACGATTTAACCGTGGTTAAGCCGGAGGTGTGTTGGCAGCTTCCTATCCGCCGTCATGAAGAGTGGGAAGAGCGCACCGATGGCCAGGAGATTCTGCGCACCACTTTGGGTGAATATGACCGTCGCGGTTGGGGCAATGGCGGCGAGGACTTTGATTGGTATTGCACCACGGACTCTGACTGTCACAACTCTCCTGAGCCGATGTGGCGTTCGCATGTTTCAGAACTCACCGCGTTGTTGGGCAAGGAGTCTTATGAGATTCTTCGTGCGCATTGCGAGCAGCGTGCCAAGCTTCGCGATGCCGCCAAGACCGTAAACGTCGAGTTGCCATTGCACCCGGCGAGCAAAAAGGCCGGTTGGTAGAAGCTTCTACCAACCGGCAATATCCGCAGATTTAAAGGTTTGCGTGTCGGGTTACCCTGGCCCAATACAGAGATACTCCTGCACCGATCAGAGGCACTAAGATTATTAAAATCAACCGAACCACTGCATGCCGAGGTCTACCCTTTTCTCGTACAAGCTCGACTATCGCCCATATCGCCAAAGCAAAAGCAAGGACAACCAAGGCCATCATCAATCCGTCCAGTACCGAAGGGATTAGCGGATTCATGCTTTCTATCTCCATCCTCGACTTACTACAGTTCCGTATCCACTCCCCGAAACAGTTTGAACCTGTTCTTTGGTAGACCAGTCAATGGTACCCCAGGCGGTAGGAATTCCTCTCTGCACTCGAACACGACAATCAAAAACTGCATTTTTCCCGTTTACGTAAGAAGCAGATTGGTTAGTGTTAACGTTGGTAAACGGCTGAAAATTCCGAACTACAGTACAAGAATTCGAGAGAATTCTCTTTGCAGAACTACCCTGTGCAGTATACCGACCAGTCACCTTTGTTTCAGTAACTTTAATACCCGCAAATGTAAATGCGCTGGTATACCAAATCGTCCGAGATTGAGTCGCAGCGGCCGCTGCACGAGGTACCACACCGCGTTCCACTACAATTTCCTCGTCAAGATTCGTGGAAGGTTCCCATGTACGCTCTCCGGTAAGCAGCTCGGCCAGTTCCGATCTCTGCTGCCGTGTCAATGAGTCAAACGACTCAACACTTTCAGCTGCTTCAGCATCTCCAGCTTCCGATGCTTCAGCTAGGTTTTCCCTGAATTGTTCAAGTACAACTTGTTTTGCAGCCTCAGCACCTGTGACAGGCGCGGCACTGGCCACAGGAGCCCCAATTACCGCAAGGGCCACTATCGCCACCCCCGTAATCAAGCCTTGAATTGACTTCATTTTCGATTCCCCTTACCGAAATAAGATTTAGTTGGACTCAGTTTGAGCCCAACTTCAACGGTTATCCCCGGTCAGCGCCCCTATGAAGAATCACCAACCTAGAATAGAATTAAGACTAGCCTAACCTCTTTAGAATTTCAATGGGGTACGGTGCACGACTTAATGAGATCTTTCTGATCGCTATCGAGACTACTTATCCAACTATTTAGACGTCGAACTTATACCCCAACCCGCGCACGGTTACGAGGTGTTGTGGGCGTGAGGGTTCGGATTCGATCTTGGAGCGCAGGCGCTTGACGTGGACGTCTAGGGTCTTGGTGTCGCCGACGTAATCTGCGCCCCAGATGCGGTCGATGAGCTGGCCGCGGGTGAGTACGCGTCCGGCGTTGCGCAGGAGGTACTCTAGAAGGTCGAATTCTTTCAGCGGCATGGAGACTGCTTCGCCGTCGACGGAGACGGTGTGGCGTTCGACGTCCATGCGCACGCGTCCGCCTTCGAGAATCTGGTCATCAAATTCTTCATCGGCTTCGACTGCTTCGCCGCCGCGACGCAGCACCGCGCGAATACGAGCAATGAGTTCGCGGGAGGAGTATGGCTTGGTGACATAGTCATCGGCGCCGAGTTCTAGTCCGACGACTTTGTCGATTTCAGAATCACGGGCGGTCACCATAATCACGGGAACCGAAGAAGTAGCACGCAGTTGCTTGCACACATCGGTTCCTGACATTCCGGGCAGCATCAGATCCAGCAGTACGATGTCCACGTCGTGGCGGCCAAACTCAGCGAGTGCGGTTTTGCCATCGTGCGCCACGATGGGATCAAACCCCTCTTTTCGGAGAAGGAACGCCAGCGGATCTGCCAACGATTCTTCGTCTTCGACGATGAGGATAGTCGTCATGAGGTTTTATCCTTTCGACGAGAAGCTGCCCGAGCTACCGCAGAGTGCAAGTCAGCCTTCGGAGACTTCTCATGTTCATTATCTGTCGCCGCCGGAATCTTTTCAGGCTTTGGTTCGTGATAAATAGGAAGTTCAATTGTAAATGTTGATCCAGTGCCAAGACGAGACCACAATTTAATGTTTCCGCCGTGGTTTGCAACAACGTGCTTTACTATTGCCAATCCTAGGCCAGTTCCGCCAGTTTGCCGCGATCGGGCTTTATCAACACGGAAAAAGCGTTCAAACACACGCGCTTGATCCTCAGGAGCGATACCAATTCCGCGGTCCGTGACGCGGATGGCAACGATGTCATCATTGATGCGCTTTTGGGAGATGGATACCGGCATTGCCTCTGGTGAGTAGTGCACCGCGTTGGCAATTAGATTGGAAACTGCGGTCACCAGCAGTGCCTTGTCACCCTCAACCAAAGCGTCAACGCTCATGCCACGAGTGATCTGAATTTCATGGGATTCGGCGGTCAGCTGGTTGCGGATGATTGCTTCATTCACAATCGCATCCACGGATACTGGTTCCAATTCTGGGAGTGCCTCGGCGCCCTGCAGCTTGGATAGTGCGATGAGCTCATTGACCATATCCGCCATGCGGTAGGCCTCTTTTTGCACGCGCGAGCCGAAGTATTCGACATGCTCCGGATCTTCGGGAGAATCCAGCAGCGCTTCCGCCAGCAAAGCGATACCGCCAACGGGTGTCTTGAGTTCGTGGGACACGTTGGCCACAAAGTCACGGCGCGCTGATTCCATGCGCGCGTATTCAGATTCATCTGTGGCGAAGATAATGACAAAGCGGTCATCAATAAGCGTTAGCGGTTTAACCAGTGCGCGAATCTGCAGCACTCGGTTGCCGGTGCGGCGTTTGGAAATGGAATGGTCAATGATGCGCTCTTCTTTATCATCAAAGACTTTTTCGGCAACGCGCCACAGCTCAGGGTTGATGGAGCGGTCATGCACAATCGTCATCTCGTGTGCCGCCGGATTAGACAAAATGACATCCCCGGATTGGTCCACCACTGTCACGCCAGTCGGAGCGCCTTGAATAGCCAAGTGCAGCACCTGGCTCACGGTGGTGACCTGGTTAGCTTCAATCGAGCTGGATTGCCGGGAGCTTAAGACCCGGCGTTGGATGAATCGGAAAACCGGCATTGCAATGAGGCAGACGATGATGCCTGCGATGAATGCAATTGCCGTTGCCACTATTTCTCCTACTCAGGTAAAAGGCTAGAACTCTTCAGGGCTCAATCTCTTTGGCCCGAAGCCCTGGGCACTGAAGCACCCCAGGGAAATTATGCGCTCCCTGGGGTGTTTGTGCCAGCTGAAACTTCTTTTACTTGCCGCCCTGCGCTGCGACTGCTGCAGCGCCAGCTGCTGCTGCTTCTGGGTCCAGGTAGGTACCGCCTGGGTTGACAACCTCGCCGGATTCGGTGATTTCATACACCAGTGGAATGCCGGTTGGGATGTTGAGTTCCGCAATGTCATCATCGGAGATGTTGTCCAAGTACTTCACCAGTGCACGCAAAGAGTTGCCATGGGCCGCTACCAAGACGGTCTCGCCGCGCTGGGCGCGAGGCAGAATTTCTTCCTTGAAGTAAGGAATGAAACGCTCAACAACATCCTTAAGGCACTCGGTGCGCGGGACGGTATCCAGGTGTGCATAACGAACGTCTTCGGCCTGGGAGTACTCAGCGTCATCGGCAAGCTCTGGCGGCGGGGTGCCGTAAGAACGACGCCACTCCATGAACTGCTCATCACCGTACTTATCCTTGGTCTCTGCCTTGTTCAGCCCCTGCAGCGCACCGTAGTGGCGCTCATTCAAACGCCAGTCACGGATGACTGGAATCCAGTGACGATCCGCTGCATTGAGGGAAATGTTGGCGGTGCGGATCGCACGGCGCAACAAGGAGGTGTACACAACAGAAGGCAAAATGTTGTTTTCTACCAACATCTCACCGCCACGCTTGGCCTCGGCCTCGCCCTTTTCGGTCAAATCAACATCAACCCAGCCGGTGAACTGGTTGGATTCATTCCACTTGGACTGGCCATGGCGTAAAAGAATTAGCTTTCCGTTAGTCATGCCCTCAAGCATGCCACGAAACGATGCTTAACGCGCCTTTAATATTTGTGATTTAAAAAGCTTTAGATTCCGGCAGCTTGGCGCGGGCCGTGGCATTCAGACATGTCCAGCTTGGTTGCTTCTTCGTAGACCTTCAACAGGTCCTGCGCCGAGGCAGCCCAACTAAACTTCGCCGCATGCCCCACGGCTTCCTCGCCCATGGCGATGCGCCGTTCGTCATCATCGAGCAGCTCTCCCAGCGAATCAGCCCAGGTTGCGGGATCGTGGCCATCAATAAGCAAGCCCGTGACATTGTGGTCAACGGCAATCGGCAAACCGCCCACGCGCGCAGCAACAACAGGCGTACCGGTGGCCTGGGCTTCCATAGCTACCAGACCAAAAGACTCGTTGTAACTTGGCACCGCAACAATATCCGCAGCCTGATACACCGCAACTAGCTCCTGCGGCGGGCGGGCATCAAGGAAACGAATGCGGTGGGTAACGCCCAGCTCACGCGCTAGTTCGTGGTAGCTTTGCACGTTCGACGCCTCACCCGATGCCCCACCACAAATAACCACACGGAGATTTCGGTGCGGGTCACGCTTAAACAATTCTGCCGTTGCGCGAATGAGCACCTCTGGGCCCTTGAACTTCTGCAATCGGCCCACGAATGCCACAACTTTGGTGTGCAGCGGAATACCTAATTCACGGCGACTACGCTCAGTATTGCGGTCGGTGCCGGGAGTAAAGAGATCCGTGTCCGCGCCAGGAGTGATCACATCAATGTGGCATTCCTGCGCATCATAATGCGCGATCAGCTCGCGCTTTTCATCCTCAGTGTTGACCACCATGACATCCGCATTATCTGACAGCTGCTGCTCACAGATACGTCGCGCTTCCGACTCCGGGGAATCATCGGCAGCCCGGTAAGCATTCTTCACCGCCGCCAGGGTGTGTGCCGTGTGCACGAAGGGAATGCCCCACAAATCACGCAACAGCCAGCCCACCTGGCCCGAGAGCCAATAGTGGGAGTGGATGAGATCATAGAACAAGTTATTGCACTTAATAAACTGCACCATGCCACCAGAAAACGCCGCCAACTGCGTTGGCAGCTCTTCTTTGCTCAGGCCCTCAAAAGGACCCGCCACAATGTTAATGACGCGCAGGTGCGGCTCAATCTCCACAATCTCGCCCTGGCTCGGACGGGTCGCGCGCGTGAAAATATCCACGTCCACGCCCTTGCGCGCCAACTGCGTTGCAATGGACAGCACGTAGACGTTCATCCCGCCAGCGTCACCGGAGCCAGGCTGGGCAATTGGCGAGGTATGCATTGCAATCATGGCGACTCTCATACCGGACATCCTAGACTTTCACTACGCCCCATACACCTTGAGTGAAAGAATCTAAGCCGCATGAGCCAGCCTGAAAACAGCACCGCCACCGATTCCGCCAATAACCCCGCTGCGAAACCAGACAACGCTCCAGATAACATTGTCGAAGTCATCACGATGAACCCGGATGTTTCTGATACCGCATCTTTTATGGAGAAATACGATGTTTCTGCAAGCCAGAGCATCAATTCCATTGTTGTATCCGTCAAAAGCAACGGCGAGCGCGCACCTTATCTAGTGCTGGTGCCAGCAACCCACACCTTGGATAACAAGGGCATGAAACGAGCCCTGGGTGGAAAAGCATCTTTCATGCCGATGGATGATGCGCTGGCATTGACGCAGATGGAACGCGACAGCGTCGGGCCTATCGGTTTGCCAGACGGTCTTGGGGTGGTCGGGGATTCTTCCCGGTTGAATGAAGAGTCCTACATCATCGGCGGCGGCAAGCTGGGCATCAAGTACCGCATTGCTCACGATGCATTGCTCAAGCTCATCGACATTGATGCCCGCGACATATTCAATGAGCGCACACCGTAGTTGTGAAAATAAACTTGATTTATTCGAGAAACAGTTTAATGCGTGATGTATTTTACCTTCGCTACTGAGGGAATCCTCAAGTTTAAGTAGCTACACTGGACGCAATAAACCCTTACGTAACCAACGGTATGGTGTGTGGCAGATCGTGCCCCACAGTCCATCCTGCGCTGCTCAATACTTTGATTTCAATATGAGATTAGAAGGATTAAATGTCTGCTACAGAAAATAAAACTTGGCTTCAGCACTACCCTGAATGGACTCCCCATTCCTTAGACTACGGCGACACCACCTTGCTGGACGTCTATGACAACAACCTGGCAATTAATGGCCACAAGTCGGCGTTGAGCTTCTTTGGCCGCAGCCAATCTTATGCAGATCTGGACCGTCAGGTTCGCCGCGCGGCCGCCGGCTTGAAGGCTTTCGGCGTACGCCCGGGCGACCGCGTAGCAATGGTTCTGCCGAACTGCCCGCAGCACGTCGCCGCCTTTTATGCCGTGCTCAAGCTGGGCGCATCGGTAGTTGAGCACAACCCGCTGTACACCGCGCCCGAGCTGGAAAAACTCTTTAAGGATCACGGTGCCCGCATTGCTATTGCGTGGGATAAAGCAGCACCAACCCTGGAGAAACTGCGCGGAACGACTGACTTAGAGACCGTTATTTCCGTCAACATGATTGACGCGATGCCCACGTTGCAGCAGATTGCCCTACGCATTCCGGTTCCACCGCTTAAGGCAAAGCGCGATCAGCTCTCCGGCGAAGCCCGCAATTCAGTTCCCTGGGACACTTTGATTGGCAACGCCATTGGTGGCGACGGCAGCGATATTGAATCTGAGCCATCAGTCACCACGGACACCACCGCCGTGGTTATGTACACCTCCGGCACCACGGGCCAGCCCAAGGGCGCCGAACTTACCCACGGCTCTCTCTTTGCCAATATCGCGCAGGGCAAGGCTTGGGTTCCAGAGTTGGGTGATTCCGATGAGCGCATGCTGGCAGCGCTGCCGTTCTTCCACGCTTATGGCCTGACCATGAACCTCACCTTGGCGCAGTTCATCGGCGGCGAGCTGGTCCTTCTCCCCTCCCCGCAGATTCCACTCATCATGGACATCATGAAAAAGCGCACCCCAACCTGGGTTCCGGGCGTGCCAACGCTCTACAGCCGAATCGTGGAAGCAGCCAAGGACAAAGGCATTGCTATTAAGGGCATCCGCAGTGCATTCTCTGGCGCTGCCTCTCTTCCGGTTTCCACCGTGGAGGACTGGGAAGAGCTCACCCAAGGCCGCCTGGTTGAGGGCTTTGGCTTAACAGAGACTTCCCCAATTCTTATTGGCAACCCAATGACTGATAGCCGCCGTCCTGGCTACGTGGGCATCCCTTTCCCCGATACGGAAATCCGCATTGTTAATCCAGAGAACCCGGATGAAATCATGCCGGATGGTGAGGAAGGCGAAATCATCGCCCGCGGCCCACAGGTTTTCAAGGGCTACCTCAACAACCCGGAGGCAACAGAGCAGGCCTTCCACAATGGCTGGTTCCGCACCGGCGACTTGGGAATCATGGAAGAAGACGGTTTCATCCGCCTGGTTGCACGCTTGAAGGAAGTCATCATCACTGGTGGTTTCAATGTATATCCAGCTGAGGTTGAAGAAGCACTTCTCTCCCACCCAGATGTGGAAGAAGCAGCCGTGGTGGGCCGCCCACGCGAGGACGGCTCCGAGGATGTCGTTGCGTGCGTAGCCCTTCGCGATGGCGCCGCATTGGATCCCGAGGGCCTCAAGGAATTCTCCCGCGAGCGCCTGACCCGCTACAAGGTTCCACGCACTTTCTACCACTTCGAAGCCCTGGCTAAGGACCAGCTGGGCAAGATCCGCCGCCGCGAAGTCCAGCAGGATCTGATCAACCTCTTGGAGAAGCAAAACAAGTAACAGCCACACTCGCAGATTCACTGCACAGGCTTTCCCGCATCGGACACATCCCCCACTTTCGCCGCAACACCTGGCTGAGAATGACGGATACCGATGTGGGAATTTTTCGCATCTGGGGGTGGAAGAAGTTTTCCTGCAACAAACCGAACAAAGGTGAGGTTTCCATCATGTTCGCTCTGTATTATGGAGCCTAAAATATTTAGGCGTCTAAATACAGTTTCTCCACACTGTTATTGTTTCGGCGTCAATTCATACTGAATAACCGAACACAATCGCATTAACGCGAGCCCGAACATTTGGAAGGACCGCATGTCAGCATCTGAAACCAAGGCCTGGACCAAGCTCTACGCCCCTTGGACCGAACCCGAACTGGAATATGGCGAAGACACCCTCGCGTCAATCTATGACCGCAACTTGGAGCTCAACGCCGACAAACCCGCTACTTATTTCTTCGGACGCGGCCAAAACTACAAAGAACTTGACCAGCAGGTGCGTGCTGCCGCCGCAGGCCTGAAAGCCTTTGGCATCCGTCCGGGTGACCGCGTCGCTATTGTGCTTCCAAACTGCCCGCAGCACCTCGCGGCTTTCTTCGCTATTCAAAAGCTTGGCGCAACTGTGGTTGAGCACAACCCGCTGTACACCGCGCATGAACTCGAAGGACTTTTCAAAGACCACGGCGCACGCGTAGCCATTACTTGGGATAAAGCGGCACCAACGCTGGAAATGATTCGCGCTACTACTGACTTGGAAACCATTGTCTCCGTCAACATGACTGAAGCAATGCCGCGTCGCATGCAGCTGCTGCTGAGCATTCCAATTCCTCCGATTAGCGCCAAGCGCGATGCATTAACAGGCGCTGCCCCAAATACGGTTCCATGGTCAACGCTGATTTCTCAAGCCATCGGCGGCAATGGCAGGGACTTTGTCAACAATGAAGTCTCTCATGATGACACCGCTCTGATTCTGTATACCTCCGGCACCACGGGCGCACCCAAGGGTGCGATGATTTCCCATGCCAATATTTTGGCCAACTGTGTCATGGGCAAGGCGTGGGTTCCAGGACTTGGTGAAAAGCCGGAGCGTTTCCTCGCGGCGCTGCCGTTCTTCCATGTGTACGGCATGACCACCGTGGTAGCGCTGGGTGTTTACGTTGGCGCGGAAATTATCCTGCTGCCGGCACCACAGATTCCGCTGATTATGGATGTTATTAAGAAGCACACGCCAACGTGGGCGCCAGGCGTGCCAACTCTGTATGACAAGATTTTGGCTGCAGCTGAAGAAAAGGGCATGGATAAGACGCAGCATCCGATTGCGAGTTCTTTCTCTGGTGCCGCAACATTGCCGGTTCGTACCGTAGCACGGTGGGAAGCATTCTCCGGCGGCTTGCTGGTGGAAGGCTACGGCCTGACTGAAACAGCACCGGTTATTTGTGCCAACCCGATGGACGGTAACCACCGTCCGGGCTATGTCGGCCTACCGTTTCCAGATACCGAGGTACGTATTGCTAACCCAGAAAACCTCGATGAAACTATGCCTGATGGCGAGGAAGGTGAGCTGCTAGTCCGCGGCCCACAGGTATTCAAGGGTTATCTCAATAATCCAGAAGCTACCGCCGCAACCTTTCACGGTGATTGGTTCCGCACTGGTGACGCAGGCGTCATGGAAGAAGATGGCTTTGTCCGTCTCGTAGCCCGCCTCAAGGAAATCATCATCACCGGCGGATTCAACGTCTACCCTGGTGAGGTCGAGGAAGCTATCTCAGCGCATCCAGATATCGAAGGCATTGCCGTAGTTGGACGTCCACGTCATGACGGATCCGAAGATGTGGTCGCGTGTGTCACGCTGCGCGACGGTGCTGCTCTCGACCCAGAAGGTCTAAAAGACTTTGCCCGCGAGCGTCTTACCCGCTACAAGGTGCCACGTACCTTCTACCACTTTGAAGAACTGGCCAAAGACCAGCTGGGCAAGATTCGCCGCCGCGAAGTCCAGCAGGATCTTCTTAAGATGCTGGGCGATAAGTAATTAACTCGTCCTCCCAAGCGATAGGACTTGGTGCACTAAGCTCATAAGAAGTACATCACTTCTTTGCCACTTCTCGCCGGTTGGCCCCGCAAGATTTTCACGCTGACCGTTGCAGATGCACCATCGATACATTATCCCTGGGAGGACGTCTTATGTCGGCATTTCAAACCAAGGCTTGGATCCACAATTATGCTGAGTGGACCGAACCGCATCTGAACTACGGCGATGACACGCTGGTTGATTTCTATGACAACAACTTAGAAAAGAACGGCAACAAGTCCGCGACCTATTTCTTTGGCCGCACGCAGACTTACAGCGACCTGGACCACCAGGTACGTGCTGCCGCGGCTGGGCTCAAGGCCTTTGGCATTCGCCCCGGCGACCGCGTGGCCTTGGTTCTGCCGAACTGTCCACAGCACATCGCCGCGTTCTATGCAGTGCTCAAGCTCGGCGCGACGGTGGTTGAGCATAATCCGCTCTACACCGCGCATGAGCTTGAAAGCCTTTTCAAGGACCATGGGGCACGCGTGGCTATTGTGTGGGACAAGGCCGCGCCAACGTTGGAAAAGCTGCGTGGCGTTACCCCTTTGGAGACCATCATCTCCGTCAATATGACTGAAGCCATGCCACGTCGCATGCAGCTTCTGCTGCGCATCCCAGTTCCGCCAATTACGTCCAAGCGTGACGCGCTTACTGGCGATGCCCCTAATACCGTCCCATGGTCTACCTTGTGCTCACACGCTATTGGTGGTTCCGGTAAAGATATTGAGTTTCCTGCGGTTACCAAGGAAGATACCGCGCTGATTCTGTATACCTCGGGCACCACTGGTCAGCCTAAGGGCGCCATGCTCAGCCACGGAAACATGGCTTCGATGTGTGTCATGGGTGAGGCATGGGTTCCGGGCTTGCGGGATAAGCAGCAACGCTTCCTCGCTACCTTGCCGATGTTCCATGTCTACGGTTTGACCATGGTGGCAACCCTTGGCCCTTATGTTGGTGCAGAGATGGTTTTGCTGCCAGCGCCGCAGGTTCCGTTGATCATTGATGTGTTGAAGAAACACACCCCTACTTTCGCACCGGGCGTGCCAACCTTGTACGAGAAGATCATTCAGGCCGCGAATGAGAAAAATATTGAAATCAAGGGCATTGACAATGCCTTTTCCGGCGCTTCTACACTGCCGGTCTCTACCGTTGAGGACTGGGAAACTCTCACCGGCGGCAAACTGGTGGAAGGCTACGGTCTAACTGAGACTTCCCCAGTTATTTGTGGCAACCCTATGAACGGCAAAACCCGCCCAGGCTATGTTGGCCTGCCTTTCCCTGATACGGAAGTGCGCATTGCCAACCCAGATAATCTGGATGAGACCATGCCCGACGGCGAGGAAGGCGAGCTTCTGGTTCGCGGACCTCAGGTGTTCAAGGGATACCTGAACAAGCCCGAAGCCACCGAGGAAGCCTTCCACGGTGATTGGTTCCGCACCGGCGACGTTGGCGTTATGGAAGAAGACGGCTTTGTGCGATTGGTTGCGCGCATCAAGGAAATCATCATCACCGGTGGTTTCAACGTCTACCCTGCTGAGGTCGAAGAAATCCTGCGCACCCACCCGGATATCACCGATGTCGCCGTGGTTGGCCGCCCCCGCCACGATGGCTCCGAGGATGTCGTTGCCTGCGTGACGCTTCGCGATGGCGCCGCCCTAGATCCCGAGGGCCTCAAGGACTTCTCCCGCGAACGCCTCACCCGCTACAAAGTGCCACGCACCTTCTACCACTTCGAGGACCTTGCCAAAGACCAACTGGGCAAGATCCGCCGCCGCGAGGTCCAAGCAGACCTGCTCAAGTTATTGGAGAAGTAGTCAAAATAATATCCGCCCTCCCCTGTGCTTCACAGCAATCAGGAGAGGGCGGATACTTCCATTATCAGTGGTAGCAAGAGCAATATGCTCTACCCACAGCTCGACTCAGGCACTGGGGGAAATACGTTAATTGGGACCATCGAATCCGTCGCGATCCAACCACGTGGAGGGTTTTCATGCCCTTGGTACGCTGCTATGCGCGTGCTATGCGTACAAGTTGGATCATCAAGAGATATCGCTAGTACCTCAAAGACTTCTTTCTCACCTTCGGGAGCGCTGTTTACCATGTATGCCATATTTTCATCGAAAGTCATTGAATAACCCCACAAGGGAGGCACAACCGAGACACGATCAAATATCCACTCACCAGTTTTCAGATCGACCGTGCTGAAGTTCCCATCTTCGTCAAAAACTGAATAACGTTTTGTCTTGGTATCTACGTCATCAAATCGTGCCAGTCGCCTTTCGGGAACATAGCCAAGTTCGATCGTTTCTCCCACGTCAACTTTCTCGCCATCGAATGTGATCTCCGTGGACGTAGCGAAAGACTCCCCTCGCTTTTCATCAAAATCGCCACGGACGTAGTACCCCGTCTCCCCATTACAGCCTAGAGTGCCACCCGAAATTGCTGCATAGTCCAATTCTTGTCCGTCAATGGGAATTTCTGCGGGTTCATCAGCATCAGCCGCCCAATACATGTAGATAGCCGGCCCGAATTCTCTGCGTTCTCCTGTGATTTCAATGTCACGTTCTATCCAATGCACTGATCTGTCTTCACATGCTGTCATAGCATCTACTGGACGAATCCTGCGTCCACTATCTTTAGCCACACCATCATGAACCGTGACGAGAATCGAATCATAGTTTCCGACAGGATTATCACCCGTTTCATTGAATTCATAGACAACAGTCGTGTTTTGCGGCTCTCGATCCGCAACCGCAACTTTTGTAAGTGACCCCTTATCTCCATCAGGCATGGCAATGGTGTCAACCTCACCAGTCACACCATCCACCATTATCAATTCTTCAGAACTTGTAGCAATAAACCCCGAATCTAGACGTCTAAGGGCTGAAAAATACTGATACCCAGCCTTCTTGATTCCTTTTGCCGCCACACCGCCTTCGGCGGAAAGAAAAACACTATTCTGTGTTTCAGCATTATCGAAAATGTCTATCGTATGCCCAATAAACTGCGCATCTTCTAATTCCAATTCGGAACCCTGCGGAACATCACGAACACAAGACGCCAACACGAAAGAGCCGATAAACATACAAACTACTAGAGAAACCCTAGAAGCTCGGGAATAATCTGCACCAATCATCAAGCCCAAATCCTAGGAGTACTCTACGGTTCGATGCGATCGAAGGATATCAATTGGATATACTCCAGCCCGATAAGGCTCATACGGAAACCGCTCACCAATATCAATTTGCCCATTCGATGCCGCTTTATACGCTGCCCACACCAACTGCGAACAGTTATAGCTGTCGCGGTTCAATATACCCATTTCCCTCACCACCCTCAGTTCTCACGCCGGCATTTCACGCGCAAAAGTAGAATAACAGACCTCTACAAATCCAGCCGGGAATTCGATAAAAATAAATATTGATTCACAAACAGTTATATAACCCCAGTTGCTTATAAGGGTTTGATAGCAGGGCTTTCAGATATTGTTGAACTAAGAATCCCACCATGAGCGTATATAGACATTGGTGAAATCGATAGGACAAACATTGGGTAGGATGCGCTTACGGAGTACTACCATCTTGAAGCTGTAGTCGGTTGCTGCGGCGCCCCTCTACGTTGAATCTGCTTAGCCAATGCCCGTTCTACTATGCATTTATGTAACTTGTACCTATGTCCCCGCGTTCGAAGAATCCTGAGCTTCCTGCAGAAACCCCGAATCCTTTTCGTCCGACCTTTGGTGCTTCACCGCGCTTTTGGGCTGGGCGGAAGGCTATTCTCGAGGGCTTTTCGGAAGCGCTAGATAGCCCGGTGGGACACCCCGACCGGGCTATGTTGATTAGCGGCACGCGAGGAATTGGCAAGACAGTGTTGCTGACGGAGCTTGAAGATATTGCAGAAGCTCGTGGCTGGATTTCGGTGCGCGGTATCGGCGGTGCAGGTATGGCTGAACACCTTATCAATACAGCCATCCCGTCGCACATTGCGAAGCTCAACCCGCAGGCAGAGACCAGGTTGAAAACGCTTGGCATCGCTGGCCTGGGCCGGGTGGAAACAGAGCTTGACCCACGGTATGGGCAGCTGCAGCCGGTTCCCACCGTGGAGACACGTATCCGTCAGCTCTTGGATTACACCAGTGGCAGTGGCGTGTTCATTGCCATTGATGAAGTCCAAGACGCTCCGAGCGAGGATTTGGCCGCGGTGGCACAGGCTTTCCAGAATCTCATTAAAGATGAGCTTCCCGTGGCACTCGCATTTGCTGGTCTAACCGTTGGCACCCGGGACTTACTGGATTTGCCGGGCACTACATTCCTGCGCCGCGCGAGCGCTTATGAGTTAGGGCCATTGACTGCCGATGACACCATGAGCCTTCTTGCATCTACTGCCGATGGCTCCGGTATCCACTTCGGCAACGCCGCCGCCCGGCGCGCGGCCGAGGCTTCCTACGGATTCCCCTACTTGGTACAGCTCATCGGCGCCCTGGCATGGCGGGTCACTAAAGACAATGCAAACAGCGAAGTCACCGAAGCAGTTATTGAGGAGATTCTCAAAGAGGCCATCGATACTTTTGGCTCCCAGGTGCATCGACCAGCACTGCGCCACGTTACTGACCTGCAGCGCGAGTTCCTACGCTCCATGGCGCGCCTTGGCCGGGAAGAACAATCCATTGGTGAAATTGCCGGGCTGCTTAAGAAAACCACCACCGGCATCAGCCGAATCCGCGCCGCTTTGATTAAGCAAGAGCTCATCGAGCCTTCCTCACACGGGCATGTACGCTTCACCCAGCCCTACATGGCGGAGCACCTGCTCGCCGAGCCCCGCACTCGCTATATTCAATAGCCACTCGCAAACAGGGCAGTGCCTTGGCGCAGGTTCTAGCAGCTAACTAGCTAGTCCAGGAATCGCGCACGATTTGTTGACTGTTTATACCCATTGCTATCTATATGCTCCAGGAGCTTTTTGCGCAAGAACTGTGCATCGCATTCTGCATTGATCACTTGGTACGGAACTGAAGACGTATCCGCGAGCAGTGCAAGTTGTATATGCTCCGCTCCGACCTTATCAGCCCCCGATTCACGGGCAATCGCTTCCGCAGTTGTCAGGAAGGTTTTAGCGCGAGGTGTCAATTCCATATTTGAGGTCCTCCAATGCCAGTACGTACGATGGAACTACAGGTACGTCTTGATTATCCAAGAAAAGCCAGCTTCACTTCTGAAGTTCGATCCCTTTAGCCGTAGCAGCTATTTCAGCCACCCGATCGCCATCAGGATGTTCCTCGAAATCCTTTAAATCCTCAATCAGAGCATTGGTGTCCCCGTTTTGATGCCTATTCCAAAACGTCACCAAAGCTGTAGCAGCTAGATCAACCGACCCCGGAAGATGAACAAGAGGAAACAGATAGTCATAAACTAAATTCTGAATTCTCTCGAACTCCACACTCGCTGGAAGAATTTTGACGGTTTCTTGAATGAAATCGCTTACTTTCTCAGCATTGTCAAACTTCCACTCATACGAAACTTCACTCCATTCCTCTGCAGAAAACTGGCTAAACAAAGCCACTAGTGTGGCTTCATCATTGTTTTCTGCAGCCTCAATGGCAGCCTCAAAATCGGAAATCTCCATCAGCGGCCCAACCACCCATCACGAATTTGACAGTTCTCTGAATACGAGAAAACCATCGTCTGTTTGGATTTTAACGTTGAGAAGCTCAAAGAATACACAAACGATGGGCCAGTTCTATGCCAAATCCCGCGACTGGGTCTCTCGGTGCTTCTTCCAAAAATCAACACCCCACAGCGACACCTTGCAGAACCAGAGCATACGATCAACATATTGTGCAGATGTCTGGCCCCGAAGCCTCGGGTCATCTTCATCCATGGTGGCCATGGAATATATGGCAAAAAGCCAGGTCCCAATATTGAGAAGCAATGCAAGCGGAAAGCCAGTCCAGAACCCCATCGAAGACGGAAATCCGACGAGCGTGCCAAGTACCAGCCAGTGAGCTAGCCCGCCGAGAGTATTTCCCAAAAAGAATTGATGAGCGCCCCAAGGCCCAGCCCAAACTGCGATCATGTACGCCCGTTGCTTGGTACGAACGAGTGGGACTCCTTCGGTTTCTTCGTCGGTTAAATCAAACCGCCCTGTAGGGATATACCCAAACACAATTCCATCCTTTTGAGCTATGTAGTCAGAGCGCAAGATGCGGCATACACCACTATCCTGGCGGTGAATACGGCAGGATTCTTTTTCAGAAATTCACGGAGACCCTGTGACGCCCCATATTCCAAGGCATTTCCTGCGGCAGCTGTAGCCCATGCCTGTGTCAACACATTAGCTGCACCTTTCCAGTCCTTAGCCCTTAGCCTTTGCCCAATTCGAACAGCATCAGAGTAATTGATAAACCCAGGTAGAAAACTTTCTGCCACACAGCGACCATAAGCTCCTGCGCTCCGCGTCTGCGCGGCGGACTGTTCTTCAGCGTTAAGCAAATCTGCTGCGCTTTGCAACTCTTCCATCGACATTTCAGGAAGTATTTCTGCGGCAGCCTCGGGATCGACTTCCCAGACTCCGTTTTCATTTGGCACAACTACCTTAGTGAACATTGTTTCGAAGCCATCGGCAATGTCTTCTTCAAGTTCGTAAACTTCTGCCTGCTCTGCCGTGATTTCAGACAAATTCGGCTCCCCCTTTGCAGTCGCAGGCGGAGCAATGCCAAGCACCAAAATTACAGACAATAACGACACAACTATTGATTTAACCTTCTCCTTACCCCTATGCCCCTATCTTTCGTACAAAGTAACCACAACTTTGCAAATTTCACACACGTATGTTGACGCGCCTAAGTTTACCGAACTCCATACAGAACGTCATTCTCAGTTTAAAATCGAAGATAATCGCCCCCTTTAACCTCATCCAAGATCCAGGCATTTTCAGTGAAATTTCAGGGTCGTAACAGGCTGGTTTTACGTTAAATTCGGGGACTATTTCGTGAGTTTTCCTCGGTGATTCTCGTGGTCAGGACACGATCGGTTACATCTTTTGCAAATATGAGAAAAACCTCACATTTGGGTGTGTGAAGCTCCAAACTTACGCACAAGTAGGCTACGGTGGCGTAATCGCGATAGTTTGTATTTGTTTAGCAAACTCCATGACGCCTATCGCGCCACTTTCTGGCTTAGGGAAAAGCCACGGAAAATATCACCGATACGTTTAAAGAGGACTAACAGTTATGTCGTTGACCCCCTTGCTTACCTTGTCCAATGACAGCACTGCTCCGGCAGTGCTGTTTGCAGGTCAGGGTTCTGCATGGCAAAAGGCTATCGCCGATGCCGCAGCCAGCCACCACCAGGCAGAAAACCTGCGCAATATCCTTGCAGAAGTACGCACCACCACCGGCCCTGTAGCGCGAATCATCGCCTCCTCTTGCCCAGGTGTCTATGAGCGCTTGGAAGAATTGGCTAGCACCCCAGCGGGCGAGCCACCAGTGGCTAAGGACTATGACGCTTACCCGGCATACTCCATCCCAGGTATTGTTCTGGGCCAGATTGGTGCCATTGACCACCTTCGTGAGCTTGGCTTGGACGTAGACTCCGCGCAGCTTGCTGGTCACTCCCAGGGTTCTTTGGGCGTTGCAGCTGTCAAGGATGCACGCCAGGCCCTGGCTCTTGCAGTTTTGATGGGTACCGCAGCTGCTGTTACCCAGGGCGCGAATGATTCCCGCTCCCACATGTTGACTGTCCGTGGCGTGCCACGTGAACTGGTTGAAGAGTACCTCGCGGGTGACGCAGCTATTGCTGTTGTCAACGGCCGCGTGCACTTTGCATTGTCCGGCACTCCAGAGGATTTGGCTAAGACCGAGTCCAACATCGAGCATGCTGCAAAGTCCTACAATGAGGCACTCGAAGAGCGTCTCATCGGTGGTTCTGAAATCAACCCGAAGTTCGACGTTCTGCCGGTAGCACTTCCTTTCCACCACTCATCCCTGCAGGCCACTGCAGACTTGACCGTGGAATACGCACAGCAGTGTGGCCTGGACGCAAAGCTGGCACGCGAACTCGCTGACTCCATCCTGGTTCAGCCACACAGCTGGGTTGAGGCCGTTGCGGCATTGGACTCCAACTACCTAGTAGCGCTGGACCGTGGCCTGTCTTCTTTGACTGCACCACTAGTTGGCGGTACCGGCAAGGTAGTTGTTCCTGCCGCTACCCCAGCTGAGCGCGATAATCTGGCAACCCCAGGTACTGAGCTGCCAACCGCTGTGAACTACGAAGAGTTCTCACCAAAGCTGATTTCCCTGCCAAACGGCAAGTCCTACACCCAGACCCGTTTCTCTGAGTGGACCGGCATGTCCCCCATCATCCTGGGCGGTATGACCCCAACCACCATGGATCCGGGCATTGTTGCTGCTGCTGCAAACGGCGGCTACTGGTCAGAGATGGCCGGCGGCGGACAGTACTCCGATGAAGCTTTTACCATCAATAAAGACGGCATGATGGAGCTTTTGGAGCCAGGTCGCACCGCAGCATTTAACACCATGTTCTTCGACCGCTACCTGTGGAACCTGCAGTTCGGTCAGGCTCGCATTGTGCCAAAGGCACGCGCTAACGGCGCGGCTTTTACCGGCGTCACCATTTCCGCGGGTATCCCTGAGTTGGATGAAGCAAAGGAACTGCTGGACCAGCTCACCGCTGATGGATTCCCTTATATCTCCTTCAAGCCAGGTACCACCAAGCAGATTCAGGACTGCATCGCTATCGCTGCGGATAATCCTGAGCACCGCGTCATCATCCAGATCGAAGACGGCCACGCTGGTGGCCACCACTCGTGGGTTGACCTGGATGAAATGCTGCTAGCCACCTATGCATCGGCACGCCAGCACGCCAACCTTGCGATCACCGTTGGTGGCGGCATCTACTCCCCTGACCGTGCATCTGAGTACCTGACCGGTTCCTGGTCCACCAAGTACGGCTTGCCAATCATGCCGGTTGATGGCGTCTTCTTGGGCACCGTTGCCATGGCAACCAAGGAAGCAACTGCTAATGATGACGTCAAGCAGCTGCTCGTTGACACCCCAGGTATCACCCCAGACACCAACGGCGGCTGGGTTGGCCGCCTGAAGGCTGACGGCGGCGTATCTTCCTCCCAGTCCCACCTGTTGGCTGACCTGCACGAGGTTGATAACTCTTTCGCTAAGGCATCCCGCCTGATCACCTCGATCCCTATCGAGGACTATGACTCCCGCCGTGATGAAATCATCGCGGCTTTGGCAAAGACCTCGAAACCTTACTTCGGCGATGTTTCGGAAATGACCTACGAGGAGTGGGCTTCCCGCTTCGCAGAACGTGCATTCCCATGGGTTGACCCAACCTGGCACGATCGTTTCCATGATCTTCTGCAGCGCGTTGAGGCTCGTCTCAACGAAGCTGACCATGGTGAAATCCCAACCCTGTTCCCTTCACTCGAAGATTCCGAGAACGCACCAGAGGCAGTGGCAAAGCTGATTGCTGCTTACCCGAATGCGAAGACCACCAAGGTCAACACTCGTGATGAGGCATGGTTCCCAACCCTTATCCGCAAGCACGTCAAGCCAATGCCGTGGACCACCGCTATTGACGGTGATCTCAAGGAATGGTTTGCAAAGGACACCCTGTGGCAGGCACAGGACCCACGCTACGACGCTGACGGCGTACGTATCATCCCTGGCCCAGTCGCTGTTGCGGGTATTACCAAGAAGAATGAGCCAGTAGCTGAGCTGCTTGGCCGCTTCGAGGACGCAACCACCGCAGCGCTTGGCGATGCCGGCGTGGAGTCGGTTTCCCTCTACTCCCGCTTGGCTTCGGCTAAGACCGCAGAAGAATTCCTGCGCAACGCGCCAACCATCATGTGGCACGGTCACCTCATTGCTAACCCAGCATTTGAGCTGCCAGACGAAGCATTCGACATCGTTGATGACGGCGAAGGCTTGGCCATTCGCATCAACTCTGATTCTTACTGGGATAACCTCCCCGAAGAGCAGCGTCCGTTCTACGTCAAGCACGTGGACATCCCAGTTGCGCTGTCTGAGGCAGTAGCAACCGGTGCATCCCCAGTTGTGGATGATGCACGTTTACCAAAGGCCGTCTTTGACCTGCTCGCAGGCGTTGCTGGTGTTGGTTCCATCTCCGAGACCGGCGATGAAATCACCGCACTGCCGAAGGTTATTGAGGGTTCTGTCTCTGAAGAGAACCCCTACGGCCTGGTGGAGTACTCCTTCACTTTGCCTTCTACCCTGCTGACCGCGCACACCGCTGTCACCGGCGCAGCCCTGGGCACCGCAAATGCTGGTACCCCGGACGCACTGGTTGGCCCTTGCTGGCCAGCAATCTACACCGCGCTGGGCACCGGTCGTTTGACCGAAGAGCACGGCGAGCCAGCTGGCACTGACTTTCCAGTCATCGAAGGCCTGCTCAACGCGGTTCACCTGGACCACGTTGTTGACGTGCGAGTTCCTCTCCAGGAACTCGCGAGAGGAGCCAAGGGCGAAGGCCGTCGCATTGACGTAACTTCCCGTTGTGCTTCTATCGCCGAATCCAACGCGGGCCGCATTGTCACCGTTGAACTGGAACTGCGTGACGCGCAGACCCAGGAAGTCGTCGCAACGCAGATGCAGCGTTTCGCCATCCGTGGCCGCGCAACCGGTTCTTCTGTCCCAGTTCCTGCACCAGCATGGGGCGGCGGCAAGTCCCAGGACAAGGTGGAGACCACTCCACGCTCCTTCGTGGACCGCGCTGTTGTCACCGCACCAGCAGACATGACCCCATTCGCGCTGGTCTCTGGTGACTACAACCCAATTCACACCTCCACCAACGCAGCACGGCTGGTCAACCTGGAAGCACCACTGGTGCACGGCATGTGGCTCTCGGCCACCGCTCAGCACCTGGCTGGCAACCACGGCACCGTGGTCGGCTGGACCTACTCCATGTTCGGCATGGTTCAGCTCAATGACGAGGTTGAAATCACCGTTGAGCGCGTCGGCCGCAAGGGCATCCACGCTGCATTCGAGGTCACCTGCCGTATCGACGGCGAAGTCGTTTCCCGCGGCCAGGCACTGATGGCGCAGCCACGCACCGCTTATGTCTACCCAGGCCAGGGCATCCAGGCTGAGGGCATGGGCCGTGGCGACCGTGATGCATCGGCAGCCGCACGCGAGGTATGGCGCCGCGCTGACCGCCACACCCGCACCGCGCTGGGCTTTAGCATCCGCCAGATCATTGATGACAACCCAACTGAGCTGGTTGTTCGCGGCACCAAGTTCATCCACCCGAACGGCGTTCTGCACCTGACCCAGTTCACCCAGGTCGCCCTCGCAGTGGTTGCTTATGCCCAGACTGAGCGTCTGCGCGAAGCTGGCGCTTTGGGCACCAACTCCATGTACGCCGGCCACTCCCTTGGTGAGTACACCGCGCTTGCATCTTTGGCGAATATCTTCGACCTCGAAGCTGTCATTGACATCGTGTACTCTCGTGGTTCCGCCATGGGCACGCTCGTTGAGCGCGATGCAAACGGTAACTCCAACTACGGCATGGGCGCACTGCGTCCAAACATGATTGGTGTTCCAGCTGACCAGGTTGAGGCATACATTGCTCAGACCGCCGAAGAAACCGGCGAGTTCCTGGAGATTGTTAACTACAACATCGCTGGCCAGCAGTACTCCATCGCGGGTACCAAGGCTGGTCTGGCCGCACTGAAGAAGAAGGCTAACTCCGTCAAGGACCGCGCATATGTCACGGTTCCTGGCATTGACGTGCCTTTCCACTCCCAGGTTCTGCGCGGCGGCGTTCCAGCATTCGCTGAAAAGCTCGATGAACTGCTGCCAGCAACCCTCGACTTGGACGCACTGGTTGGCCGTTACGTGCCAAACCTGGTGGCTTCCCCATTCGAGCTCACCCAGGAATTCGTGGAGAAGGTTAAGCCACTGGCTCCTTCCGGCAAGCTGGACAACCTCAAGGTTGAAGACCTTGATGACCAAGCTCTTGCTCGCCTGCTCGTCATCGAGCTGCTGTCCTGGCAGTTCGCTTCCCCAGTTCGCTGGATTGAAACCCAGGAACTGCTCTTTGGTGAAGTAGACCAGATCATTGAAGTTGGTCTCGCGGCATCGCCTACCTTGACCAACCTGGCTAAGCGTTCCATGGACATCGCGGGCGTTGACCTGCCAGTATTCAACGTTGAGCGCGACCAGGATCAGGTCATGCTGCAAGACGTCAAGGAAGCACCAGCTGCTACCTTCGACGCCGAAGAGCGCGAAGCAACGTCTTCCACCTCTGCATCGGAAGCACCAGCGGAATCCGCCGCTGCCGCATCTGACAACACTCAGGCCATCCCATCTGCTGAGCCACAGACCGTCGCTGCTGCACCATCAGCGCCTGTATCGTCGGCTGGCGCCACTGCAGCCAGCGATGCTCCGGACCTGCCATTTAGCGCTGCTGAAGCAATCATGGTTCTGTTCGCTTTCCAGAACAAGATCCGCCAGGACCAGATCAATGACACCGATACGGTCGAAGAGCTCACCAACGGTGTCTCCTCCCGCCGTAACCAGCTGTTGATGGATATGTCCGCGGAAATCGGCGTGCCAGCTATTGATGGCGCAGCTGATGCTGACGTGGCAACCCTGCGCGAGCGCGTCAAGACTGCTGCACCGGGTTACTCCCCATTCGGCACCGTCTTGTCTGAGGCAATCACTGCTCGTCTGCGCCAGCTCACTGGTGCAGCAGGCGTGAAGCCGGCCTACATTTCTGAGCGCGTCACCGGCACCTGGGGACTGCCTGCTTCTTGGGCTTCCCATGTTGAGGCAGAAATCCTGCTCGGCTCCCGCGAAGAAGATTCCGTGCGTGGTGGCTCCTTGTCCACCGTTCCATCTTCTGCTTCCTCGAAGTCGGATGTGGACGCTCTTGTCGATGCCGCAGTTCAGTCCGTCGCGGCAGCTCACGGCACGTCCGTGTCCATGGGTTCCGCTGGTTCCGCTGGCGGCGGTGGAGTTGTAGACTCCGCGGCCCTGGATGCTTATGCTGACACCGTCACCGGTGAAAACGGTGTTCTGGCAACCGCTGCTCGCCAGATTCTGACGCAGCTCGGTCTGGTCGATGAAGCACCAGAGACCCCAGAGACTGACAACACCTTGTTCGAGACCGTTGAGGCTGAGCTCGGGTCCGGTTGGGCGAAGACCGTCACCCCAGCATTCGATGCAAAGCAAGCAGTGCTTTTCGATGACCGTTGGGCTTCCGCACGTGAAGACCTCGCGCGCGTCGCGCTCGGCGAGCTGGACCTTCCAGCGGACCGTTTCCGTGGCACCGGCGAGACTATCGCTAAGCAAGCTGAGTGGTGGGCTAACAACACCGCTGTATCCACGGGTGCGCACGCGAAGGCAACCTCTACAGAAACCCTGCAGGCTATTGCTTCAGCAGCACGTGAAGAACTCAACGGCGAGTTCGCCGGCGATGTCGCACTGGTCACCGGTGCTGCACCTGGTTCCATTGCTACCGCTTTGGTGGAGCGTCTGCTCGAAGGCGGCGCGACCGTCATCATGACCGCGTCCCGTGTCAGCCAGTCCCGTAAGGAATTCGCACGCAAGCTCTACGCTGCACACGCCATCCCAGGCGCAGCCCTGTGGGTTGTTCCAGCGAACCTTAGCTCCTACCGCGACGTTGATGCCCTCATCGACTGGATTGGCACTGAGCAGCGTGAGTCTGTTGGCAACGAAGTCAAGATCACCAAGCCAGCTTTGACCCCAACCTTGGCATTCCCATTCGCGGCACCAAGCGTGTCCGGTTCCGTTGCGGATGCAGGTCCGCAGGCAGAGAACCAGACCCGTCTGCTGCTGTGGTCGGTTGAGCGCACCATCGCTGGCCTGTCCAACCTTGCGCAGCAAGGCGTGGACACCCGCTGCCACATCGTTCTGCCTGGTTCCCCGAACCGCGGCATGTTCGGCGGCGACGGCGCTTATGGCGAGGTCAAGGCAGCTTTGGACGCTATTTTGGCGAAGTGGTCTGCAGAGGCAGGCTGGCCAGAAGGTGTCACCCTAGCGCAGGCGAAGATTGGCTGGGTATCCGGCACTTCCCTGATGGGTGGCAATGACATCCTCATCCCAGCTGCAGAACAAGCTGGCATCCACGTGTGGGACCCAGAAGAGATTTCTTCCCAGCTGATGTCCTTGGCATCCGCTGAGTCCCGCGCGCAGGCAGCCGAGGCTCCACTGGAGCTGGATCTGACCGGTGGTCTTGGTTCTTCCAAGATCTCCATCTCCGAGCTTGCTGCGCAGGTTCGCGAAGACGCGGAAAACGCATCCGCTTCTGAAGAATCGGATAGCGTTTCCGCGGCAGAAGAAGTCACCATCCTGGCTTTGCCTAACACCCGCCAGGTAGAACTGCCTGCCGCGTTGCCAGAAGGTGAAGTCGGAGAAGTCACCACCGACTTGGATGACATGGTTGTCATCGCCGGTGTCGGCGAGGTTTCCTCCTGGGGCTCTGGCCGTACCCGCTTCGAAGCAGAATACGGTCTGCAGCGCGATGGTTCTGTTGACCTGACTGCTGCCGGTGTTCTGGAATTGGCTTGGATGACCGGTCTGGTGCAGTGGGCAAATGACCCACGTCCCGCCTGGTACGACGAGGACGGCAACGAGATCGATGAGGCGGATATCTACAACCGCTTCCGCGATGAAGTTGTTGCCCGCTCCGGTATCCGCACCCTGACCGACAAGTACAACATGGTTGACCAGGGCTCTATTGACCTGACTTCCGTGTTCTTGGACCGCGATATTGTCTTCACCGTGGCTTCTGAGCAGGAAGCACGCGATATTGAAGAAGCAGACCCATCCTTTACCAAGCTGCGTGAAGTTGACGGCGAGTGGGAAGTCACCCGCCTCAAGGGCGCAACCGCGCGTGTTCCACGCAAGGCAACCTTGACCCGCACCGTTGCAGGTCAAATGCCTGAGCACTTCGATGCAGCCAAGTGGGGCATCCCAGACCACATGCTGGATGCTCTTGACCGCATGGCAGTCTGGAACCTGGTTACCGCGGTGGATGCGTTTACCCAGGCAGGTTTCAGCCCAACAGAGTTGCTGCAGGTTATCCACCCAGCACAGGTTGCTACCACCCAGGGCACCGGTATCGGCGGCATGGAATCCCTGCACAAGGTCTTCGTGACACGTCTGCTCGGTGAAGACCGTCCTTCTGACATCCTGCAGGAGGCACTGCCAAACGTTATTGCAGCGCACACCATGCAGTCTCTGGTTGGCGGCTACGGTTCGATGATTCACCCAATCGGTGCTTGTGCAACCGCTGCGGTGTCCATCGAAGAGGGCGTGGACAAGATTGCTTTGGGCAAGGCCGACTTGGTTGTTGCCGGTGGTATTGATGACGTTCAGGTTGAGTCTTTGACCGGCTTCGGCGATATGAATGCAACCGCCGAGACCAAGAAGATGACCGACCAGGGCATTGATGACCGCTTCATCTCCCGTGCGAATGACCGCCGTCGTGGCGGCTTCCTCGAGGCAGAAGGCGGCGGTACCGTCCTTCTGGTTCGCGGCTCCCTGGCTCGTGAGATGGGTCTGCCGGTTTACGCTGTGGTTGCTCACGCGGCTTCCTACGGCGACGGTGCACACACCTCCATTCCTGCTCCAGGTCTGGGTGCTTTGGGTGCTGGCCGTGGACGTAAGAACTCCCGTCTGGCCAAGGGCCTGGCTGGTTTGGGTCTGACCCCGAACGATGTTTCGGTGCTGTCCAAGCACGACACTTCCACCAACGCTAATGACCCGAACGAGTCGGAGCTACACTCCATCCTGTGGCCAGCTATTGGCCGCGACGTTGACCAGCCACTGTTCGTCATCTCGCAGAAGACCCTGACCGGTCACTCCAAGGCTGGTGCGGCACTGTTCCAGACCGGTGGTTTGATTGACGTCTTCCGCACTGGCCGCATCCCAGCGAACCAGTCTCTGGACTGTGTTGACCCGCTGATTGAGCCAAAGGCGAAGAACCTTGTCTGGCTGCGTTCCCCACTACATGTCGAGGCAGCTAACCGTCCTGTGAAAGCCGCTGCGCTGACTTCCTTGGGCTTCGGCCACGTGGGTGCACTGCTGGTTTACGCTCACCCAGGTGTCTTCGAAGCTGCCGTAGCTCAGCAGGTATCGCCTGAGGCTGCTGCCGAATGGCGCGAGAAGGCCAATGCCCGCCTCGCTACCGGCGCTGCCCGCTTCGAAGCCGGCATGATTGGCAAGGAAGTTCTCTTCGAGGTCATCGACGGCCGCCGTCTACCTGACACAGCCGGCACCGTAGAGATCGAGAACTACGGCCCAGTCGCCGCCGACAAGGCCGCAGAAATTGCGCTCTTGCTTGACGATGACATCCGTCTCACCGCCGAAGGCACCTTCCCTCCGGCCAAGTAGAACCGCGTAGGGCGCGCTAACCCGCGCTCACGCGAAGGCTCCCCACCGGCCGGGACTGACTGAACAGTCTGGCTGGTGGGGAGCCTTCGCCCTGTTAGGGGACAAAATCTATACCAACCATAGCTATTCATGCAGATCCAGCGTTTAACACAATGCGAACATAGCAAGGCAAGGCCAACCTATTATAACGATTTAATCACAGTCCCGTTTGACCTGACTTGGCTCACGTTTCGGTGTTGTCACGTCATCTAAGTCCGTGACCTGCGGGGCTTCGGCGGAATTCGGCGAGAAACCGTACTAAACAGTCAGTCCTGGACCGGTAGACTCCTGAACATGCAGCCCAGGATCCGCACCGTGACCACCGCCTCCGGGGCTACTGCGGTGCAGATCATCTACTCCTACGCTGGTGGTGCGACCTCGATGGAACACCTCGGCTCAGCCCACACCGACGCCGAACTTGCCGCGCTGAAGGCCGAAGCCGCCCGACGACTCCAGGGCAACCAGCTCGAACTCGGCCTGGACCTCGACGTCACCGATATCCCAGCAGTCCGTGGGACAGGCACCGAAGAGCAACCGTGGGAGGTCACCGCACAACGCTCCGGCTACCTGCTCGACGCGATCGACACCGCCTATAGGGCAATCGGCCTGGACGTTGCTGCCGACAATGATGACGTGTTCGCTGGCCTGGTCACCGCCCGGATCCTGCAGCCAGGCTCGAAGTACGACTCCATCCGTGTGCTGGCCGAAGCCGGAGCAACCTCGGCGAGTTACTCGACGATTAAGCGCCGACTGCCTCGCTACGCCACTGACGAGTTCCGCGACGCGGTCACCGCCGTGTGCGCTGATCATGCGGGCATCGGGCCGACGTCACTGGTGCTCTACGACGTAACCACCCTCTACTGGGAAGCTGACGAAGGTGACGGGTTCCGTGAGCCCGGGTTCAGTAAGGAGCGCCGGATTGATCCGCAGATCACCGTCGGCATGCTCACTGACGTGAACGGGTTCCCACTGCGCATCCAGGCTTTTGAAGGGAACAGGGCGGAAACGAAGACGTTCCTTCCCTCGGTGGAAGCGTTCATGGACACCTACGACCTGCATGACGTCACCGTCGTCGCCGACGCCGGGATGATCAGTGAGGCCAACCGGCGGGACCTGGACGCCGCCGGCCTGTCATATGTCCTGGGTGGCAAGACCAGGGAGTTGCCGTACCCGATCTGGAAGTGGCGCAACGACCATCCCGGGGTCGAGTACACCCACGATCAGATCTGGGTCAGCCGGGATCCCGGCGACCCGGCCAAGGGGATCCGACCGTCACGGACGATCTACCACTACTCCGCCGACCGAGCCCGCCGGACCGTCAAGGGGATTGACGAGTCACTGCGCAAGGCCCGCAACATCGCAGAAGGAAAGACCCCGGTCAAGCGCAACCGGTACGTGAAAATGGGAAAGACGACCAAGGAAGTCAACCTCGAACTCGCTTCCCAGCACCGCGAGCTGGCAGGGATCAAAGCCTACGTGACCAGCAGGTTGGATGAGGATCCGATGGTGATCATCGGCTACTACCGGCGGTTGTTTCAGATTGAGCGGTCATTCCGGATGGCGAAGTCGGATCTGAAGGCCCGACCGATCTTCCACACGCTCAAGCAGTCGATTGATGCTCACCTGACGGTGGTGATGGCGGCGTTGGCGGTGGGTCGTTGGCTGGAGTCGGCATCGGGGTGGTCGTTGAAGAAACTGGTGCAGACGCTGCGTGGTTACCGGGAGATGCGGATCAATGTCGGCGGGCACGAGGCGGTCGCGGCAGTGCCGCTACCGCCGGAGTTAGTAGAAATCGTGAGCGATATTCGGCGCCGTGCCGTGGGAACACCGTACTAATCTGAGCCAAGTCAGGTTTGACGGTTCCATTCTCGTACAGGGAATGATACAAATTGAAATTAGGTCGCTCGTAATCGTCGAGATGACCAATTTCAAGATTATCGGCATTGTGGGCTAAATTGGCTACTTTAAAACAACGCTTTTCTGCCATCACGGCGGCACTTATTAGTGCATCTCTGATAGTAATTCCAACTGCAAATGCACAGAGCAGTCAAACTGTACAAGGGGAGGTCATCATCGCTGTCGACGAATTGGGGGAAATTGAATCAATTGAATCGCAGCCTAGCACTTCTCAGCTATCCGAGACGGAATGGGCGCCAGATTGCGTCCGAGCTGTTTCAGAAAAAGGATTCGTGCAAGTCTACAATAATTGTGAATGGGATCTCCGTGTCAAAGTCAAGATGGCGTTTTCACCAGATTCAGCTTGCAAACTAGTACTGGCAGGAACGAGAGCAAACATCGCTCCTCACACGGGCCGAATCGACGGGATTGAAAAATGCTAAAAGGTAATCCGCAAGAACTCACCCACAGTTTTAAACCAGCCCTATTATCAGCATTTCTAGCTCTTTCATCTCTGTTGGCCGCAGTGTCAGTTGCAATTGCACCTCAGGCCCACGCTGATATTGGCAAGAGGATGTTTGAGGACGGAAGGCAATGCCGAGAAGCTCTGGAAGAAATGCGCAAGGATCCTGGCATTGGGTACTGGGCGACGAAAGCAGATTGCCATTGGCACCCAGAACTCAACAACGGCAAAGGCATCTGGTGGATGCATCAATAAAATTTCTCGAGTTTCCATCCGAAAGGAATTGAATCAACTGATGCTAGAAGGTTACAGGGAACAGTTCGGCAACCGACTAGAAAAATTTGAAAATCAGGAGGTGCCCGAAGCACTTGCATCTTTAAACAGAGCAGACCGAAAACTAGTGGCCAACGGAGAAGGCGGTTTTCCTAAGGACATTTTGAACACAATTTTAGAATCCAACGACGACCAACAACAAAAAATCCACAAAATTGTTGCAATAACTGGGACATGGATGATCGCTAGCTCCGAGGCTCGTTGGGCAATTGGGCCCATCGAGGAAAGTCCCTATGCGGAACGGGTCGGCATTGGAATTGAAAATCCCAATGCCAAGTCTTTTACGCCGCTTTTGGCACAAGCGGAAGAGCTCGTGCTAGATGCGTCAGAAAGAAGTGCAAACTTGGATCTTCTAGCAGCTTTTGCCGAGTTCGATAAGCGCCAGTCAGCTAAGCCATAAACTCCTCATCAGTCGGTCAGCTAACACTCAGTTCCAGCCAACGGGGAGCTTTGCTGGCTTTCCAGTTTTAGAGTGCGTTTTGAATTCTGGGCGTCGTTGCACCAGTTGATGTGCATTTAGATGATGCTACCGGTTTCTCTTAGTGCTTGTGTCATGACTTCGGCAGAGTTTCTATCCCAGGATTTTCCTGGGTTTTGTGGTTGTAAATATCGGCAACCGTCTCTGAGCTTTCAGCAGTGGATTGCGATAAGTCTGACGATTTGGGAAGGTTTCTCCGCAGTCTGCCGTTAGTGTTTTCATTGCTGCCGCGCTCCGAGACCGACCAGGGCATCGATGACCGCTTCATCTCCCGTGCGAATGACCGCCGTCGTGGCGGCTTCCTCGAGGCAGAAGGCGGCGGTACCGTCCTTCTGGTTCGCGGCTCCCTGGCTCGTGAGATGGGTCTGCCGGTTTACGCTGTGGTTGCTCACGCGGCTTCCTACGGCGACGGTGCACACACCTCCATTCCTGCTCCAGGTCTGGGCGCTTTGGGTGCTGGCCGTGGACGCAAGAACTCCCGTCTGGCCAAGGGCCTGGCAGGGCTTGGTCTGACCCCGAACGATGTTTCGGTGCTGTCCAAGCACGACACTTCCACCAACGCTAATGACCCGAACGAGTCGGAGCTACACTCCATCCTGTGGCCAGCTATTGGCCGCGACGTTGACCAGCCACTGTTCGTCATCTCGCAGAAGACCCTGACCGGTCACTCCAAGGCTGGTGCGGCACTGTTCCAGACCGGTGGTTTGATTGACGTCTTCCGCACTGGCCGCATCCCAGCGAACCAGTCTCTGGACTGTGTTGACCCGCTGATTGAGCCAAAGGCGAAGAACCTTGTCTGGCTGCGTTCCCCACTACATGTCGAGGCAGCTAACCGTCCTGTGAAAGCCGCTGCGCTGACTTCCTTGGGCTTCGGCCACGTGGGTGCACTGCTGGTTTACGCTCACCCAGGTGTCTTCGAAGCTGCCGTAGCTCAGCAGGTATCGCCTGAGGCTGCTGCCGAATGGCGCGAGAAGGCCAATGCCCGCCTCGCTACCGGCGCTGCCCGCTTCGAAGCCGGCATGATTGGCAAGGAAGTTCTCTTCGAGGTCATCGACGGCCGCCGTCTACCTGACACAGCCGGCACCGTAGAGATCGAGAACTACGGCCCAGTCGCCGCCGACAAGGCCGCAGAAATTGCGCTCTTGCTTGACGATGACATCCGTCTCACCGCCGAAGGCACCTTCCCTCCGGCCAAGTAAGGTGCAGTTAGCAGGCTAACGCCACGCGAGAGAGATTAGCTCCCTCCCGGAATTGGTACTGTGGGAAACCACAACCAACCGGGGAGGGAGCTTTTTCATCCTCGGCATTGCCGGCACGTGGATGATCGCAACCACCGGGGCACGCTGGGCGATTGGCCCTATTGGGGAAGACCCCTATGCCGAGCGTGTTGGCATAGGGATTGAGAACACGTCCAACCGGTCCTTCACTCCTCTTTTGGCGCAGGTTGAAGAGCTCGTCCACCACGAAGATGTACGGGACGCGAACCTAGATCTCCTGGCAGCTTTTGCCGAATTCGACAAGCGCCAGGCAGCTAAGTAGGCTCCCAAATCGAAGGCCCCGGAGAGATCCCTACGTTTTAGCCGTACATCACCGGGGTTATTGATTTTTCTAGGCTTCGCAAACGGGGTAAGTCTTAGATTTCGGTGCCGAGCCACACTGGTTCGGGGATGAGCTTGACGCCGAATTCGTCGAAGACGCCATCGCGGATGGTGCGCGCCAAGTCCACGATGTCCTTGGAGGTGGCCTCACCGCGGTTGGTGAGCGCGAGGGTATGTAGCGTCGACAAGCGAGCCTGCGCCTCAATACCGGGGTAGCCGCGCTTGAAACCTGCGCGCTCAATCAGCCACGCCGCGGAAAGCTTTTTGCCTCCCTCGACGTCGAAGCGCGGCATGGTTTCGGCGGCTTCATCGCCAAGTTTTGCGGCAACGCGCTGTGCGACCTCGTCAGCTTTTTCTTCGGCCACGATGGGATTGGTAAAGAAGGAGCCGGCGGACCAGGTGTCCTTATCGGAGGGATTGAGCACCATGCCCTTGCCGCGGCGCAGCTCCAGGACGGTGTTACGAATCTCGTCGGCGGGGCGACGCTCGCCAGGGTTCTCAGTGAGCTGGCGGAAGTTCAGCGGGGCGGAAAGGCCATCGGTAGTCAACTGCATCTCAATGGCAAGCACCACGGCGCGCTCGGTGAACTTGATGTTGGAATAGCGGTAACGCAGCTCCAACGTGGAAGCCTCCACCCATTCATCTTTCTCAGTCCGGCGGTCATACAGGCGCACCCAGGTCAGCACGTCAGAGACCTCAGTGCCATAAGCACCGACGTTTTGCACTGGCACCGCGCCCGCACGGCCCGGAATGCCCGATAGGCACTCGATGCCGCCCAAGCCGGCATCGACAGCCGCTGCGACAACCTTGTCCCAATTCGCGCCCGCACCGGCACGCACAATGCCCGAATCCTTATTGACCTGAATGTGGTCAAACTCCAACGACACCGCAACATAATCCAACTCACCCTGGCCCATGGATTCATCCGCCACCAGCAGATTAGAACCATCACCAACAATGACAATCGGAATATTTTCACCATCGAGCACGCGGACTACGAAACTAGCCGCATCCGCATTGTGACAACGCACCGTATAGCGGGGTTTCCCGCCCACACGCAGCGTGGTCATGTCGGCGAAAGTGGCCTCATTGTCCACCTCAACGCCGACGAATTCTTTCAGGTGCTGGGTCATAAATTCATCGTTCACACCTACCAAGGTAGTCTGTTAACCATGTCAACCCGTAGCGAAAACACCGTAACTATCAATCACCCCATTGAAAAGGTGCACCAGGCGTACTCCACCAAGGAATTCTGGGAGTACATCGTAGCCAACCTCTCCCCAGAACCAGGCGAGGTCAACGAGTTCACCGGTGAAGAAGCAACCCTCTTCGAGGTTCTTCCAACCACCCTTCTGCCAGAAGCAGTTCGTGCCATGGTTTCCCAGTCCCTCAAGGTCAAGCGCGTTTTGAGCATCGGCAAGCTGGACGGCGAAAAGTTCACCACCGCCTTCAACGCTGACGTGAAGGGCACCCCAGTTGATTTCAAGGGCGACATCAACCTGGCTAGTGAAGGCGAAGCTACCAAGCTGAACTACACCACCGATGTCTCCATCAACATCCCACTGATGGGTGCCGCTATTGAACCTAAGGTTGGCGAGGCTCTGGAAGAGCTCTTCGGCAACGAAGCTAACCTGGCTGAGCAGTGGATTGCTGAGAACCTCTAAGGTTTTCTCCACCTCGTAATGGCCGACCATGCACATAATCTGCGCGCTGACGCAGTAGCTGGTCGGCCTTTTGGCGTTATTACCCGCGGCACCACCGGGCACAACCGGCTACGGCGCTGTGACCGGTGGATGGCTTATCACCCGGAGATTTCTTCGCTGCTGCGCATGACGCCCGAGCCTCTGGCTTTGGATGTTGGCTATGGCGCGTCCTACACCACCACCGTGGAGTGGGCGCGGTGAACCCTTCGGTGCGGGTGACGGGCCTGGAAATCAATCCCGAGCGCGTTTTGCCGCCGCGCGATGGTGTGAACTTTGAGCTCGGCGGCTTCGAGCTGCGCGGCTATCGGCCACAGCTGGTGCGCGCATTTAATGTGCTGCGCCAATATGACGTGGACCAGGTGCCCGCGGCCTGGGAGTCAGTTACCTCCCGTCTTGCGCCCGGTGGCTTCTTCGTGGAGGGCACCTGCGATGAGCTGGGGCGGCGCAGCACCTGGATCTTGCTGGATGCGCACGGGCCGAAGACTCTGACGTTGGCGTGGGATCCCTTCGATGTGGAAACCCCCTCACAGCTAGCGGAGCGTCTGCCCAAGGTCCTTATTCACCGCAATGTGCCGGGCGAGCCCATCTATGAATTGCTCAAGGCTGCCGATGAAGCCTGGGCGCACACCGCCGGCTGGGCCCCGCACGGCCCGCGGATTCGCTGGCGCGAGGCCCGTAAACTCATGCAGGCCCAAGGAATTGCCTTGCATCCGATTCGCCGCCGGATTCGGGATTGCGTCCTAACTGTGGACTGGAATGTAGTAGCGCCTGCAGTTTAACTGTGAATTGCCACCCTGCTTTGACTCCCGCATTGCCCGAAGTGGTGCACATGCGTCACACTAGTACCTATGGCAAAGACTAAATCAGCGGGATCAACCGCGTGGAAAATCATCGTCGGCACTTTGGTGGCTGTGCTCATCATCGTCTTGATCGCAGAATTCGGCCTGCGCTGGTTTACCGCGAAACAGATGAAGGACCAGTTCCATGCCGCCGCGCAAGAAGACGGCATTGAGGTATCAGAAAAACCTACGGTGTCCTTCGGCCCTTCCCCACTGATTTTTGGTCTGCTCGGCGGCGAAGTCTCGCAGCTAGAAATGCACACCCCCTCCACGCTGCAAATCAACGGCAACGTTATTACCGGCCAGCCAGAATCCACCGTGGAAATGGAAGGCATGACCCTGACTGAGGATCCTGTGGCGCGTCATTTGGTTGCCACCACCGTTATCCCAGAGGACTATTTACTGATTACCTTCCAGGAGGCAATCGCTAGTGAATCCGGCGTGGACATGCTGCGCGATGTTGTGGTCACTGAAATCACCGCCAACGGCGAAGAAGGCGTGTTGGACTTCCAGCTCGGCGGAGGACTAGCCACCATCTCCCTGCAGCCATCTGCTGTTGACGGCCAGCTGCAGCTGGAAGCAACCGATTCCACCCTCTTTGGTGTCTCCCTGCCTGAACAAGCCACCCAGTCCATCTCTGAGGGCCTAAGCAAGGGCATGCAAGACCAGTTCACCGGTGATTTGTCCATTGAGGACATCACCATCAATGACGGCACCGTTTCCATCCGCATGGCCGGCGATAACGTGAACTTCAACGAGTTAAGCCAGCAGATGAGCCAGACCGCTCAGGCTGTTGAAGAACCTGCGCCGGCAAGCTAACCAAGGCGCTGCCTGTGGATAACTTGGCCTGTTGGGTGACGTGTCAATGTAATTATCCACAGGTATTCAGGCCTGCTCTGGTGCGGGCTTTCGTTGTGGGTTTAGCGTCGAAGTTATGGACTTTCTTCACGCAATCAAATTCATCTACTCCCAGGGCATAGGGTTCCTCCGCTTTATCAACGAGCAGTCTCCCTATGACTTGGAGGACTTGGGCATTGTGCTGCCTAAAGCAAAGGAGTGCTCCAAGCTTGCCGATAGCCTTCTCGGCTCCGCCGACTCCCCGCGCCTGCAGCGCGAATCAATAGTGCTGGCCGAACAACGCCAGTTAAGCCTCGACCATCTCATGATGGTTAATAGATACGCGAAGAAATTGAAGAAGCGCGGCGCAGCCTGGAAACTGCGCGCAGAGCTTATCGCACACGAGGGCTCGTGCAAGGAAGTCAATGCCTACGGCAACCGGCGTGTGAAAGAAATCCAAGGCGACAAACCGAAAGAGCCCGGTGTAAAAGTGAGCCAGTCCAAGAACGGCATGCGCACCATGACCGTGACGGATACGCAGCGCCGAATCACTGATTTTACGAAGACCCTCTACGCGATAGAAACCACTGAGCAGCCGAGGAAGAAAGCGCTGTTGGAGGCATTTGGAAACTTATTGACGGTGGCGGAGGAATACTCAAACCGGAATACCGCACGGTCATTGCCATCGGCCTGGATCAATCTGCGCAAATCATCTGGGGCGAAGGCAACGAATCCATCATCGAAGCCTCCGACGGGACCACCACGACTGGCGCGGAAATCGTTAACCTTGCGATGTCCGGCGCCCTCGGTGACAAAGTCTATGCCGGGCTCTTCCACCCCACCGCAGGGCCCGTCAATCTCTACTAAGCGCGGTTCGCATCAGGAAAGCAACGGATTCTAGCCATGGCAGAAAACCTGGTGTGCCCATGGCCAGACTGCAAGGTGCCAGCGGATAGGTGCCAGGTGCACCACTTGGAGGCACACAAGAACGGCGGTCAGACCAACCCATCGAATCTCACCAGGCTGTGTGTCTATCATAACGGCGTCAACGATGCCGGTGAAGTTCAGGGCAAGAACTTCACGAAACCCAAACGCGGCCGCATGATTCGCCACCGCGGCAAAGTCAAACTTTTAACCTCCGCCGGAAAACTAGTGAGCAACACTCATGATGTGAGCGCGATGGGAGCGATGAGACTAATCTAAACCCTCGGCTAGTGCTCTGAAAGGAGGCGTTTAGAGGTCCACGACGTGAAATTCCAGCGGGGATGCTGCCTCCGCTAGCTCCGGCGATCCTTGCCTGGAGATAATGCGCTTGAAGCCTGCTTGGCGTGCTGCCTGGATGGCGGCGTGGGCTGCGGGGTGCGTGGGAGCACCGGAAAGCGGTGCGATAAGCCCCAGCTGGACGGGGTCCGGGCACGCCTCCGAAATGGCGATGAGCTCGCTGAGATGAGTATTGGAATCCGCGATAGTGTTGTCCACACTCACCCAGATTTCCTCCGCGCCAGACTGCACGGCAAGGCGCGCCTCTGAGGCCTTAATCAGCGTGTGATGGCGTCCCGTTGGATAGCCCGCGACGCTAATGATCATGACCGGAAGCTGGGCGTCTTTGACTAGCTGAGCGGCGAGAGTGATCTGCGTGGGATCGACGACCACACGAAAGCACTGGTTGCCAATGTGCGGCAAAGTACCCATCTGCTCAACAATCTTCTTGAGCTGGTCGGCAGAAGCACCGAGCATAGACAAAGCTACAAATTCAGACATGACAACCTTTGGGTAAAAGTTAAAGGACACAGAAGATAAATCTGCGCCCTTTGATTCTTGATTTTTGTTAAAGACTAGTAGTTGTACTCACCGTTGATGAGCGACCGGAGATGCGGCCTGACATCAAACCAGTAGATGCCGGTAGCGACCGCGCCGACCCACGACAAGATTGGCAGTGGGAAAATCATGGCGAACGCTGAACCACCCAGGATTGCCGCCCAAATCATCTTTGGGTGGCGGTCACCTGCCGGGAACGCATCTTCGCGGGTCATAAACACCATGACCAAACCGGCAATCGCCGCGATAGCAAGCACGCGGAACAGGTTAGCCTCGAAGAGTTGAACGAAGGTCAATAACGCAGATGCAAAAGCCATGATGGTGTCAGTCAAGTCTCAATCATAAAAAGTGTTTCGCGCCCAGAAGACTCTAGACGCCCGATACTGCTAGTGATCCTATCAGCCACTAAGCCAATGCACCTAGTGGGCAAACGGTATTCACATACAGCACCGATACTCTGGCGTTAACCTGTGAATGAGAGTGCGCCAGGGTGCTACTTGGTGTCATCTTCGGAGGAGATGACTTCGCCGTCGACTACCTCAGCGGTCGGGTCAGCGACATCATCGCCCTTGGTAACTGGCTTTTCCTCAGCGCCATTCTCAGCAGCCTTGGCTTCCTTGCGCTCATTCATGCGCTCTTTCACGGTGTTGACCGCGTCCGATGCTTCCTCCCGGACAACGCCGAAAGCACTGCCGGCCTTCTCCTTGGCATCTGAGTAGGTCTCGGTCTCACGGGTTTCTTCCGCCGCGCGGCGAACAGAGCCAGAAACATCCTTGGCAAATTCCGTAGCGCGGTCGAAGAAGGAGCCTTTCTTGCCGGACTCGGTGCCGTCAGTCGGATCTGCTGCATCACTTACCTCAGACTGTGCGGCACGATCTTCACGGAAACGGTTGGTGAACTCTTTCGCCAAGCCAAAAGCGGATGAACCAGCCGCCTTCAGCGACTCGAGGGTTTCATTCGCACCGTCATCGGCCTCGCCGTCTTTGCGGTGCTTCGCGCCGTCGGCATCGTCAGCCGCGTTAGCTGCGTTCGTCGCGTCGTCGTAGGAATCGTAAGGGGACTTTTCTTCAGCCATGATGAACTCCTTGGTCAATGGTGCGGTTTTGTCTCCATAATAGCGGCGTTGATCACAACGCGCTGTCCAAGAATACCGGGCAGTGGAAACTAGAGGCCGAAAATCAGGTGGTTAACCGCGTAAATCACAAGACCCGCGAGCGCACCAACAAGCGTGCCGTTGAGACGAATGAACTGCAGGTCTTTGCCCACCATCAGCTCGATCTTGTCCGATGCCTCATCTGCATCCCAGCGTTCGATGGTCTCCGAAATAATGTTGGTAACCTCTGGCGCGTAGTTATCTGCCAGGAAACGTGCCACGCCTTGGATACGGTTGTCCAGAGACTCGCGCAAATGCGGGTCTTCTTGGATGTTGGTACCCCACTTCACGCACAGTTCGACGATCTTCTCGCGCAGCATCGAATCAGAGGTTTCAGCCTGAGTGATGATAGCTTCCGCGGCCTTGGCCCAAATCGCCTCGGCTGCGCCCTGGACTGGGGTGGAGCCCATGATGTCAGACTTGAGCGATTCCACGCGGCCGATGAGTTCGGGATCTGTCTGCAGGTCGGATGCGAAGTTGTGCAGTCCGCGGCGAATAGCATGACGGGCCTCGTGGTCATCATCATTTTTGACGTCAGTAACCCAATCAACCAGTTCCTTGTACACACGCTCCCCCACCATGGAGCGGGCAAAGCGCGGTGCCCAGGTCGGCATACGTTCATCGATGAGGGTGACCACAGAATCTTCCATGGTCAGAACCTTCTTGTGGCCCCAATCGATGAGCTCATTGACAACTGGCTCCACCTTGCCGTCTTCGATGAGGCCTTCGAGCAGCTTGCCCAAAGGTGGGCCCCACTGTGGCTCGCCGAGCTTGTCAATCAGTTGGGACTGAATGAGCATCTCTGCGTCTTTGGGGTCCATCGCGCGCACTGCATTGGCGGTCAGTCGGCCGGCTTCGCGGGAAACCTTCTCCGCGTTTTCGGTCTGGGACAGCCATGCACCAAGCTTTTCTGGGATATTCGCCTGGGAGACTTTGTCCGTAATCAGCTCCGCGTTGAGGAAGTTCTCCCCCACGAACCCCGAAAGCGCCTCGCCAACGGAATCCTTCTTTTTCCGGATAAGTGCTGTGTGTGGAATTGGAATGCCCAGCGGGTGTCTAAATAGCGCGGTGACCGCGAACCAGTCTGCGAGGCCACCAATCATGCCGGCTTCTGCGGCTGCGCGGACGTACCCAACCCATGTCGGAGCGCCGCCTTCTTGGTTCTGCCACCACGAACACGCCAAGAAGATAACCGCGGCAACAATAAGAAGTGCCGTGACGAATGCCTTGTGATTGCGCAGGGTACGGCGGCGCTGCGCCTCAACCTCAGCCGATGGTCCTGGTACCTTGCGGAAGTCATCGCGCTTCGCGGGAGCCTTCGTCTTTACAGGCGCCGGTGGCGTTTCAGGTGAAGTTATCTCAGCGTTGTCGGCATCGTTCTGCGGATTCTGCGCCTCCTCCTGAGTGTTGTTCTCCGGTTCAACGGCGCGGTGTTTACCCATGGGTGGTGTGGTCTCCAAAATCCATTAGATGACTTAAATCTTCACTTCAATTGAGTCTATGCGATCACAAAACCCGCTGGTTGTTACCAGCGGGTTTTGTGTGGAGGTGTAAGGCTAAGTACTAGTCCTTGCGGCCAGTTCTTGCACGGAATTCACGCAGGCCCTTGCGGCCAGTCCACATCAGAACGATTGCAACAATAGCAACGATGATGGTGGCAACGACGCCGATCCACAGCAAGGTCTGGTGCTGCTGAGCACTCTGAAGGCCAGCTGGCTCAACCATGACACCCAAGGCCCACACGATGATGCCTGCAGGCGGCAGAGTTCCCATCAGAAGTCCCATACCAACCCACATTGAGGTGGTGTTCAGGGAAGAGTGAGGAGCGGACAAAGAGTTAGGAACGTAGCCCTCAACGTAATTATCCGAAATGTCCCCTGTGAACTCAGGGTAGGTCTCACTGCGGAAGTCAGCTACTGCCGGATCATGTGCACTCATAGCGGCTGGGATCTCTTTCTCGTACCTTAATATTTACGGTTTTCTATAGATGACTATAGCTTAGTCATCCTTGCCGCGGAAAGCTGCGCGAGCACGCTCGCTGGTAACAGCTGCCACAGCAGTCAATGGGATGCCCGCAGGGCAAACATCGGCGCACTCACCGTAGAGGGAGCAGTGACCGAAGTTGGTCTCCAGGTCATCAACCATGTTGCGTGCACGACGGCCACGCTCATCCTTGCCCAAAGGCATCAGGGAGAGGTGAACCAGCTTTGCACCGGTGAACAGGTGAGCAGCGCCGTTAGGGCAAGCTGCAACACAAGCACCACAGCCGATGCAGGCTGCGTGGTCCAGAGCGTACTCAGCGGTCTCGTGGTTCTGGTGCAAGGTGTCTGCATCTGGTGCAGTACCTCCATCCATGGAGACGTAGCCACCCTGCTCCATGACGTGGTCAAGGGCGCGACGGTCAACGACCATGTCCTTGATTACTGGGTAAGCAGCGGAACGGAAAGGCTCCAAGGTTACGGTGTCGCCATCAGTGAACTGGAATAAACGCTGCTGACAAGCAGGAGTGTTTTGTCCGGGGCCGTGCGGGCGGCCATTTACGGTCAAACCACAGGTACCACAGATACCTTCACGGCAGTCAGATGCAAAAGCGAACGGCTCTTCGCCACGCTCAATAATCTGGTCGTTGACGTGGTCAAGAAGTTCGAGGATTGACATATGTTCTTCGGCATCGTCGACCTGAACGGTCTCAAAGTTACCGTCGTGGGTTGGTCCAGCCTGACGCCAGATCTTTAAAGTCAGCTTCATTACTTGTAGTTCCTAGTCATCAACGGGATCGAATCAAAGTACAGCGGTTCAGCGTGGCGGATGAATTCGCCTTCGGTTTCGCCTGGCTCCCAAGCGGACACGAAGCACCAGTTCTCATCATCGCGCTCAGCTTCGCCGTCTTCGGACAGGTGGTCATCACGAAAGTGCGCGCCACAGGACTCATCGCGGTCGAGAGCATCAATACACATGAGCTCACCGAGGTCGATGTAGTCAGCAACGCGGGCACCGTACTCCAGCACCTGGTTCATGTCATCAGCGGAGCCTGGGATACGTACGTTCGCCCAGAAGTCCTTGCGCAATTCGCGAATCTTTTCAATCGAGGTCTTAAGATCCTCGATGTTTCGAGAAACGCCGCAGCCCCAGTACAGAATCTCACCGAGCTGGCGGTGGTAGTACGCAGGACCGTGTGGGTTTTCACCACGAATGTTCATCAGGCGGTCAATACGTGCCTGCGCACGCTCAACCGCTACCTTTGCCTCAGCGGAGTCCTCCGCCAGCTTCTCCTCACCGAGGTGCTTAGCCAAGAAGTGAGGAACGGTGAATGGCAAGGTGAACCAGCCATCGACAGAAGCAGACAACAGGGAGTTTGCGCCCAGACGGTTAGCACCGTGGTAGGTCCAAGATGCCTCACCGGTGGCGAACAAACCTTCAATGGAAGTCATCTCATTGAAGTCGGTCCACAGACCGCCCATGGTGAAGTGGCAAGTAGGCGCAATACGCATTGGGGATTCGTATGCAGACTCACCAATTGCTTCTTCATACATCTCAATGAGGTTGGAGTAACGCTCACGGATGGTGTCCTTGCCTAGACGCTGAATTGCGTCACGGAAGTCAAGGTATACAGAGTTCTTCAGAGGGCCAACGCCGTAGCCGGCGTTGATCTGCTGAGAAATCGCACGGGATGCAACGTCACGGGGAACGAGGTTGCCGAACGCCGGGTAGCGGCGCTCCAGGAAGTAATCGCGCTCGTCATCTGGGATGGAGTTTGGATCGCGGTCATCACCTTCGGTCTTAGGAGACCAGATGCGGCCGTCATTGCGCAGCGACTCCGACATCAAAATGGTCTTAGACTGCCAGGAAGAGTTCACTGGAAGACCGGTTGGGTGGAACTGGATGAATGCTGGGGAAGCAAAGTATGCACCCTGCTCGTAGGCACGCATCAAAGCGCCGGCGTTCGAGTTCTTCGCCAAGGTGGACATGTGGTAAACGTTGCCGTAGCCACCGGTACCCAAGATAACTGCGTTACCGGTGAAAGCCTTGAGCTCACCAGTGATCAGGTTACGGGTAACAATGCCGCCTGCACGGTTCTTACCTTCGTTGTCGTAGGTAATAACGTCCTGCATATCGTGGTGAGCAAAAAGCTCCACGTTGCCCAGGCCCAGCTGGCGGTAAAGCGCAGAAGTGGTGGACAGCTGCAGCTGCTGACCGGTTTGTCCACGGGTGTAGTAGGTACGGGAGACCTGCACACCGCCGAAGGAACGCGTTGCCAGGGTGCCGCCGTACTCACGGGCGAACGGTGCACCAATAGCGTTCATGTGGTCGATAACGCGTGGGGATTCCATCGCCAAACGCCAGCAATCGGACTCACGGCAACGGTAGTCGCCGCCCTTGACGGTATCCTTTGCATGGCGATAAGCGGAGTCGTTGTCAACCTTCTTGGAACGTGAAGAGTTCACACCACCCTGTGCAGCAATGGAGTGCGCACGACGTGGGGAGTCATGGTAGGTGAAGACCTTAACGTTGTAGCCCAGCTCGCCGAGTGCTGCCGCAGCTGCACCAGCGGACAGGCCAGTGCCGGCAACCAGAACGGTGAACTTACGGCGGTTAAGTGGAGACACAAGGTCCATGTGGTCCTTGTGGTAGTTCCACATATCCTTCATAGGCACACCGTGAGGTTCGTGAGATTCCAGGATGTTACCTGCAGAGACACCGTCAACGATGGACTTAGGGTGCGAGAAGTTCGGGTGCTCTCGCAACAGTTCAGTGTTAGTCATGGGTTATTCAAACTTTCCTATCAGTCCTGGTTCCTAGCTGACCCAGCCAAAGGCGATGGACAGCGGCATGATGATGTTGCCCAAGCAGACAACTGCTGGAATGACATAAGACAAGAACAAGAAGGTCTGGCGAGTCTTGAAACCGGTCAGGCTCAAGTCATTAGCAGCCAGCTTGATGCCGTGAGTCAAGTGCAAGAAAAGGCACAGCATTGCCAGCACGTAGAAGATGGTGACTGGCCAGCGGCTGAAGGTCGCAATCATGTTTGCCTTAACAGCACCATGAACGAAGGAATCAGACGCAGCTGGAGCAACACCCATGGTGAGGTCCAGAATGTGGAAGATGATGAAGAGCAACAGCACGACGCCGGTAACCAGCATGGTGCGGGTTGCAAATGAACCCAGGCCACCCATGAGGTTGGTGCGACGGAACTTGCCGCGAGAATCACGGGAGCGGCTGTGCAGGACAATCGCGCCGTAGATGTGTGCGAACAGTGCTGCCAGCAAGACGATGCGGATTACCCACAGCAAAGTGCCGTGCGGCAAGATTGGCTCACCCATGCTGCGCAGGAATTCACCGTACTTGTCCAGGGCTTCTTCGCCGCCGTGGGCTGGCGAGTAAAGCTTCAGGTTGCCGGCCATATGGCCGATAACGAACAAAGCAAAAAGTAGGCCTGTTACAGCCATGGTCAGCTTCAGCGCCCAAGACGGAGTTGACGGCTTGGCACGCAGTGGCTCATTAGTAATGTGGCCGTGGTCTAATGCTTCACGGTCCGGATTTTTAACAGTCATGACACCTCCATAGTCGCTATTACCTTACGCAGGAATAACCGCCGGTTACCAGTCGATATGCCTGCTTGTGAACCGTTTTTTGGCCAGCATTTGTTGACGTCCGCACAACTGTTAGGTAAGGATCACCTAGCTTCATGCCATCAAATACCGCCGCACGCTTGGGTTCATCCCTTTAGGCAACACTGGTGTTGCGTAAAGATTAGGCAAATTGTGAGGTTTGGCACAGACGTTTCCAAGGGTGAGGTATTCACCCCGATCGGTGTCATACTTTCGTAAGTGCTCCCCCACCCCACCCCTATCAAACATTGCAACTTTGGCTAAGTGCCTACTCACACCCACATTTGCAGATTCGCGAACGATCTTGACACAAACTTTGCTAATTTCCCGATAATGGCAATTTCTATTGTGTAATCTTGCGGCCATGAGTAAGACCTACGTGGGATCCCGCCTTCGTCAACTGCGCCGCGAACGCGATTTAAGCCAAGCTTCCCTCGCTGCAACACTCGGCCTTTCAGCCAGCTATGTCAATCAAATCGAACACGACGTTCGTCCCCTCACCGTTCCCGTCCTTCTTCGCATCACCGAAGTTTTTGGCGTCGATGCCACATTCTTCTCCCGCGATGATGACTCACGGTTGCTTGCTGAAATTCAGGATGTTGTTCAAGACAAGGAACTCTGCCCTACCCCGGTGGAGTTCCAGGAATTGAGCGAACTGGTTTATAACCATCCCTCTGTCGCGCGCACCATGGTTGATATTCACCGCCGTTACCGAAACGCCCGGGACAAACTATCCTTGGCAACTGATACTCGCCGCACCCGCGATGGTTCGCAGGCATTGTCCATGCCGCACGATGAAGTTCGTGATTTCTTTTATGCTCGGCAAAACTATTTGGACGCTTTGGATAACACCGCGGAGCGGCTATCCGCAGAGCTTGACGTGTCCAATTTCAGGATTCGAGAAACCGAAGACGCCCTCGTTGAACGCTTGAAGGAAAAGCACAACGTCGAGGTCATCACCACTTCCCCGCTGGATGGAACCCAGCACAGCTTTGATTCTGAAACTGGCGTTTTGGCCTTGGCCAGCCGTTTGACCGAAGGCCAGCGCGCATTCCGCATGGCAGCAGAGTTGTCGTTCCTTGAGGCTGGGGATTTGCTCAAAGAACTTACCGATGACGAGCCTTTTACTTCTGAAGCTTCACTCAATCTGGCTCACCGTGGCATCGCCAGCTACTTTGCGGCTGCAACCTTGATGCCTTATGACACTTTCCATACTGAAGCTGAGCAGTGCGGATACGACATTGAGTACCTCTGCCAGGTCTTTGGCGTGGGATATGAGACCGTGGCTTCACGCCTTTCCACATTGCAGCGCCCTAACCAGCGTGGCATCCCGTTTACTTTCGTCCGCGTGGACCGCGCCGGCAATATGTCCAAGCGCCAATCCGCGACTGGCGTGCATTTTTCCAACTCGGGCGGCACGTGCCCGCTGTGGAATGTGTACGAAACCTTCGCGCAGCCTGGCGTTATTTCCCGCCAACTGGCGCAGATGCCGGACGGGCGCAACTACTTGTGGATTGCGCGTTCCATCCGCCATCCACAAGGCCAGTTCAAAGACACCAGCAAACTGTTTTCTGTTGGTCTCGGCTGCGAGGCCCGCCACGCAGACCGCACCATTTACGCCGAAGGTCTTGATCTCACCGACATGTCCGTAGCCACCCCCATCGGTATTGGCTGCCGCATGTGTCCACGTGAAAACTGTGCGCAGCGCGCTTTCCCACCAATCAACGAACCACTTGAAATTGATGCTCACCGCAGCTCGGTAGCGCCGTACTAACAAACAACTAACAAAGCCGAAGGGCGGCGCACTCACATTGTGGAGTGCGCCGCCCTTCGGACGTTTTCTAGAAGTCCCTAAAGCTAAGGATTTTTAGAGGTTGATCATGTGTCCAGCAATGCCGTGGGCAGCTTCCTTCATTGCCTCAGACAGGGTTGGGTGGGTGTGAACGTTGCGTCCGATTTCCTCAGCGGTGAGGTCGAAGCGCTGTGCCATGGTCAGCTCTGGCAGCAGCTCAGAAACGTTAGCGCCAACCATGTGGCCGCCCAGCAGTTCGCCGAACTCAGCGTCAGCAACCAGCTTTACAAAGCCAGCGGTTTCAGCCAGGCCAGCTGCCTTACCGTTTGCGGAGAATGGGAAGGTAGCAACCTTGATCTCGCGATCAGGGAACTTTTCCTTAGCCTGCTCTTCGGTGTAGCCGAAGGATGCAACCTGCGGATTGCAGAAGGTTGCGCGAGGCATCATCATGTAGTCGCCCAGCTCCTGGGTTTCTGCATCAGCGATGGTCTCAGCAGCAACAACACCCTGTGCTTCAGCAACGTGTGCTAGCTGCAGCTTAGCGGTGACGTCACCGATAGCGTAGATGCCGTCAACGTTGGTGCGCATGCGGTCATCAATATCAATTGCGCCGCGCTCGGTGAGCTTCACGCCGGTGTTTTCCAGACCGAAGCCCTCGGTGCGAGGAGCGAAACCGATGGAAACCATGCAGCGGTCCACGGTCAGGGTGTCCTTCTTGGAACCGTCCTTGGACTCAACCTCAACGGTGACGTTATCGCCGTTGTCCTTGATGGATGTGGTCTTGTAGCCGGTCATGAGCTTAACGCCAAGCTTTTTGTACTGCTTAGCAATCTCCTTGGAGACGTCCTTGTCCTCATTTGGAAGAACGCGATCCATGAACTCGACGATGGTAACGTCCACGCCGTAGTTAGCCAAAACGTATGCGAACTCCATGCCGATGGCGCCAGCGCCAACGATAACCATGGAATCTGGCTTGTTTTCTTCCAGAATCTGCTCTTCGTAGGAAACGATGTTACCACCGATTTCTACGCCTGGCAGGGAACGAACAACGGAACCGGTAGCAATGATGGCGTTGTCAAAGGTAATGGTCTTACCCTTGTCATTGCCCTCAGTAATCTCCAGGGTCTTAGCATCCTTGAAGGAGCCCAGGCCGTCGATTTCCGTAATGTTGTTCTTCTTCATCAGGTAGTGGACACCCTTGACGATGCCCGCGGAGACCTTGCGGGAGCGCTTGTGCGCTACACCGAAGTCAAAGCTCACGTCACCGGAGATACCAAAGGTCTTAGCCTCATGGTTGAAGGTGTGCGCAACTTCCGCATTCTTAAGCAGTGCCTTGGATGGGATACAACCCACGTTCAAGCAAACACCGCCCCAGTACTGCTTCTCTACAACCGCAACCTTCTTGCCCAGCTGTGCTGCACGAATGGCGGACACGTAGCCACCAGGGCCCGCGCCGATTACTACTACGTCATAATGTTCATTAGTCACACCTACTAGGGTACTTAAATCACTAGCCAAATGTCTGCATCGGGATGACTTATTCACCCCGCGAACCCGTTTCTACAGTGCACCACGAATGAATCTGCGCCGAAAACCACAAAACCACCCAGTCTCATTGGGTGGTAGGCGGGGTTTGGTAGCCCCAAAATGAGGTACTACCCCCGAAGCGAAAGAGCCCCGGGACTTCTCTCAATCAGCGCTTAGAACAGCCCGAGGGAGAGTGCCAGGTTGGAGGATGCGGAAGAACCCATGTGGACGAATGGGCCGATTGCGGTGGTGAAAGCCACGATCATGGAATCAATAAAGCTCATGTTGCTGCTCTTTCATGTTGTTTGGAAGCTCAGTAGCGATCCTTCACGCGGGCGATTATTAACCTTCAGCTTTCAGCCGATGGCCAGTTTCACACCGTGCTACAAGATTTCGCGTTGACATCTATTACTAACGGTTGGAAGCAATAGGCCGTTACCGGTTGGTGGACAAAGCCCTTGTCACCAGCACTTCAAGCTCAATACCAAAGAAGATTAGCCACTTCTTTCATATTCAACATGCGCACTGCAAGGCCTCTGCGAAGATTATGACATATTTGTCACTTCAGTACCACCATTCACATTAATTTGCTGTTAAGCTATGCTCGTTCCACGATTTAGTAACTGCTGGGCAGGTTTCTTTAGTAGGTTTTTAAGGAACTTCCGTTCGGGAAATGTCAAAACCCTTTCTGAGCGGCATTAACTTAATCTCTGCTAACAAAATCTGAGTATCAGTCGATAGTTAAGCAGCGGAATATTATCTCGCACGTAAAGATTTTTCAGGCTGCTGGCACGAAATTGAAGGTCGTCACATTCGGTGTCGCACTTTAGTGTCAGTTCTCGTCAATAAGGAAGCACTGGTTTTATGAAACTCCTGCGCAACGTAACCGCCGTGACAGCAGCAATTGCCCTGTCTGCAGGCGCGTTTGCACTGCCAGCTGTCGCGCAAGATGGCTCCGAGCAAACCAATAATGAAAACACGTCTGATGTCGACACCGGCAGTGAAGAAAACACTGATGGCGACGTGGCCGTGGATGAAGTTGAAGAGGCCGACACCGCTGCTGCTACCACCAATGAGGGCGACGAGGACCGCGATTTCACCGCTACTGATGGTGACACCGCAACCGACACTGACCTCATCCAGGATTTGGTAGATGCTGCTGGCGAGTCGCTGACTCAGCAGGGCGACAATTCTCCGGCTGAGGGCGCTGACGGCGCAGAAACCTTCCAGACTGAGAGCGCTGAACCAGCTGTCCTGACTGAGCTGGACATTGCTGCCAAGATGCAGGAGTACATCGCGGAAAACAAGAAGGCTCCTCTCAATGAGACCTGGATGACCCGCGTGTACAACCACAAGGATGAGAACGGCAACCGTGACTGGTTGGACCACGTCATTGGCTTCAATGCATCCTCCCCTTCCATGGACATGGAAATTCCGCTGGCCGTCATCACCCCGGATGACACCTTCGATGAAAAGCGTCCAACCATCTACATGCTCAACGGCGCTGGCGGCGCGGAGCAGGGGATGGACTGGATCACCGCGACCACCTACTCTGACCTGGAGCCTGAAGAAAACATCATTGAGTTCTACAAGGACAAGAACGTCAACGTGGTTATCCCACAGGCTGGCGCCTTCTCCTACTACACCGACTGGGTGGAGTCCCCACAGTCCGGTTACCTGACGCAGGAAAAGATCCTCTGGGAAACCTTCCTGACCAAGGAGCTGCCTGATGTCCTAGAGAACGAAATCAACGGCAATAAGAAGCGCGCTATCGCGGGCATGTCCATGTCGGCTACCTCCGCACTGGTTCTGGCTGAGCACAACCCAGGTTTCTATAACGCTGTTGGTTCCTTCTCCGGTTGTGCGGCAACTTCCCGCCCATTCCCTAACATGTTCGCAAACCTCACCGTCAACCGCGGTGGCGGCAACACCACTCAGATGTGGGGTCCACAGGGTGGCGAGTACAACGTCTACAACGACGGCCTCGTCAACGCAAACAACCTGCGTGAGTCCGAGGTTTATGTTTCTGCCAACTCCGGTCTGCCAGGCATGACCGATATGGGCTCTTCCAAGATTGAGTCCCAGGGCCTGTCCGCTGCGGCACAGGGTTCTTCCACCCTCATCATTGAGGGCGGCATCATTGAGGCAGCCGCTAACTCCTGTACTCATGACCTGAAGGCCAAGATGGATTCCCAGGGTATTGACGCTGACTGGAACTTCCGCCCAACCGGCACCCACTCCTGGCCAGGCTGGCGCAAGGACCTTTCTGAGTCCTGGCCAACCTTCGCCCGTGGCTTGGGACTGGCGTCCTAGTAACTTATAGCTCGCACTCGAAGATCATCTTCTATGATTATCGCTGAGTGCGGGCTCCCGCTCTTTTACATGTAGATACGGAAAAGAAACACCTATGAAGCGTATGAAGACTTTTGCCGCAGCGCTCGCGGTCGCTGGCACCTTGTTGGTTGCACCGGCGGCATCGGCAGCAACCGTGGCCCCTGAGCAGGTAGCTGGCAACACCCAGCTGTCTGAGGTTCGCGATATGACGATTACTCCGGAGATCGAGGACCAGCAGTGGTTCCAGAAGTACGGTGATGATCCACGCGTTCTTAAGCTGGAAGCAACCTCACCTGCGATGAATGGCCGCGTTGTTCCAATTTCGGTCATCAAGGCTAAGGATGCCAACCGCCCAACCATCTACCTGCTCAACGGCGCTGGCGGCGCTGAGCAGAACGCTGACTGGCTGAACATGACCCGTGCGGTGGACTTCTACGCCAACAAGAACGTCAACGTTGTTATTGTGCAAGGGGGCGCCTTTTCCTACTACACCGACTGGAACACCAGCCCTAACCGTGAATACCTGAAGGGCCCACAGAAGTGGGAAACCTTCATGACCAAGGAGCTGCCAGGACCACTGGAAGATCGTCTGCAGGCTTCCAATAAGCGTGCGGTTGCCGGCATGTCCATGTCCGCGACTTCCGCGCTGTTGTTCGCTCAGCACAACCCAGGTTTCTATGACGCGGTTGGTTCCTTCGCTGGTTGTGCAGCAACCGCTGCCCCATTTGAGTATGAGGCATTGCGTTTGACCGTTAACCGTGGCGGCGGCCAGCCGGAGCAGATGTGGGGCCCCATGGGTTCCCGCCAGAACCGTTACAATGACGCGCTGATGAACTCTGAGAAGCTGCGCGGTACTGAGCTGTACATCTCCTCGGGTAACGGCCTGCCAGGTATGACTGACATGCCTTCTTACTACACCAAGCAGGGCGTTGACCCGACGGTCGCTTCCGTTGGTGCAGCTACCTTGCAGATTGAAGGCGGCGTCATTGAAGCCGGCGTTAACCACTGCACCCACAACTTCAAGGCAAAGCTGGATAGCCAGAACATTCCAGCTACCTACAACTTCCGTGACACCGGCACCCACTCTTGGCCAGGATGGAAGGAAGACATCCGTGAATCCTGGCCAGTATTTGAGCGTGCTTTGAACTAGTTCGCGCAGGACTGATTCAGTACCGAATTAGCCAGAAGCCTTAAGGGCGGTAGAATTGCAGCATCATGAAGTCGCTGCTATCTACCGCCCTTAAGCATTTGTCTGGGGAATTTAAAGATTCTTATACCGGGGTTGATTTCAACCTCGGATTTTCTATTGAGCATTATGACCTGGAATTGGTCTACCGGGTTGAGCCGAACCTGCTTTCTGGCGTTGCCAAGTTGCATATTTCCATCGAGGAAGACTTGGACAAGCTGACCCTAGACCTGGGCGGCGCAATGGCGACGCGTCGCGTTTCGGCCAATGAGGGCATCAAGATCACGCGCTTTCGGCAGTCCGGCGGCAAGGTTCGCATTACTTTCGATGACACCATTGAAGCCGGCACCGACTTCGTCCTCACCGTGCGCTATGGCGGCAATCCTCGTCCCATCCGCACCGCGTGGGGCGAGATCGGTTGGGAGGAAACTGAGTCCGGTGCGCTTGTAGCTTCGCAGCCCAACGGTGCGCCGAGCTGGTTCCCGTGTGATGACACGCCAAGTGAGAAGGCGACTTATGACATTCGTGTCACTGCGGATAGTCCTTTCACCGTGATTTCCAACGGCAAGCTGGTGTCCAAGAAGGCACAAAACAGCACCACCACCTGGCATTACAAGGTGGATTCCCCGATGGCAACGTATTTGGCCACCATTCAGGTTGGCGAGTACACAAAGTTCAAGCTGGGCCGCAACACCACGGCGTGGGCGCCGGCGCACTTGCGCGCGCGGGTGGAGGAAGAGTTTAAACAGCAGCAGGAAATGCTGGACTTTTATGAGTCTGTCTTCGGCGAGTATCCTTTCCCGGATTATCAGGTGGTCATCACCGATGATGAGCTGGAGATTCCGCTGGAGGCACAGGGCCTTTCCATTTTCGGATCCAACCACATCGCTGGCGACCACCGTTTTGAGCGCTTGATTGCGCACGAGTTGTCGCACCAATGGTTTGGCAACGCTGTCGGAATTTCGGAGTGGAAGGATATCTGGCTCAATGAAGGTTTCGCCTGCTATTGCGAGTGGCTGTGGGTGGAGCACTTGGGCACCAGTACTGCGCATGAGGTCGCGCGCAGCCATTACTTGGTGCTGAGCCGTAAAGGCCAGGATCTGACGCTTGCGGATCCAGGTACCCGCGACATGTTTGATGATCGCGTGTACAAGCGCGGCGCGATTACCATCCATGCGTTGCGCCGTCTGCTCGGCGATGAGGCTTTCTTCGCTGCGGTGCGCAATTACCTCCACGGCGCGCGCCACAGCACGGTGGTGCCGGATGATTTCATCGGCCACGTTGAGGCCGCCGCAACCCGCGCGGGTATCGCGACAGAAGAGCTCGCAGAGCTTCTCGATGTTTGGCTGAACCAGAAACCACTGCCCAAATTCCCGGCATAAATCTCGGTATAGACTTAGACCCCATGCGCACTTTTGATAATTCAACCAGTTCCACTGACTTATTCCGCACGCCGCGTGTATTTCAGCGCATGCTGGTCACCGGTGGGGCGGGGTTTATTGGCGCGAATTTCGTGCGCCTTGTTGAGCAGGAGTGGCCGCAGTGTGAGGTCGTGGTCATTGACAAGCTAACTTATGCGGGCAACCGGGAGAACCTTGCCGGGACCAAGGCTAAGCTCGTTGAGGGGGATATCAATGACGCACAGCTTGTCGATGATTTGGTGGGAAACACCGATGTCATCGTGCACTTTGCGGCGGAGTCGCACAATGACAATTCTTTGAAGGATCCTTCGCCGTTTATTACCACCAACATCATGGGCACTTTCACGTTGTTGGAGGCAGCGCGCAAGAATGGGGTATATTTCCACCACGTGTCCACGGATGAAGTTTTTGGTGATTTAGAAATCGGTGCGCCCACCAAGTTCACTGAGTCCACTGCTTATGCGCCGTCCTCGCCGTACTCGGCGTCCAAGGCGGGTTCTGACCATCTGGTGCGCGCGTGGGCACGGTCTTTTGGTGTGCCGGTGACTGTCTCCAACTGCTCCAATAACTATGGGCCTTATCAGCACATTGAGAAGTTCATTCCGCGGCAAATCACCAATATTTTAGATGGCCGCACGCCGAAGCTTTATGGCACGGGTGAGCAGGTCCGCGATTGGATTCATGTAGATGACCATAACTTGGCGGTGCTCGATATCTTAAGCCACGGCGAATTTGGTGAGACCTACAATATCGGTGCAGACCAAAAGGACATCAACAACGGTGAGGTCATTGAGCTCATCTGTGAGCTCATGGGCCGCCCCGGCGACTACGAGCACGTCGCCGATAGGCCTGGCCATGACCAACGCTACGCCATGGACGCAACCAAGCTGCGCGAAGAACTGGGTTGGAGCCCGCGCTACACCAACCTGCGCGAGGGCCTTGAGCAGACTATCGCCTGGTACACCAATAACCGTTCTTGGTGGAGTGCGTCTAAAGAATCCGTCGAATCCACCTACGCCTCCCAAGGCCAGTAATTCTAGAAAGGTAGCTACCTGCGTGCATATTGAATCCACTGAGATTGACGGCCTGCTCATTGTTCACCTGGATGTCCACGGTGACAATCGCGGCTGGTTTAAGGAGAACTGGCAGCGTGAGCGCATGGTTGAAGCTGGCCTGCCAGATTTTGGCGTGGTGCAGCACAACTTTTCTTTTAATGCATCGGCAGGCGTGACGCGCGGGCTGCACGCGGAGCCCTGGGACAAGCTGGTCTCTGTCGCCCACGGCAAGGTATACGGTGCGTGGTGTGATCTGCGGGAGGGCTCTGCTACCTATGGACAGCTGGTCAGCACGGAAATCGGCCCGGAGACCGCGGTCTTTGTCCCGCGCGGGGTGGCTAATGGTTTCCAGGCTTTGGAAGATGACACCGTCTACTCCTATTTGGTCTCTGACCACTGGTCGCCGGATGCGCAGTACACCGCAGTAAATTTGGACATGGTGGATTGGCCATTGGAGCCAACTGAGATTTCAGACAAGGACCGTTTGCACCCGCAGCTTGCCGAAGTCTTACCCATGCCACCGCGCAAAATCCTCGTCACCGGCGCCGATGGCCAGCTGGGGCGCGCACTGCGTACGGCGTATAAGAATGCGGCGCACGTGGAGTTCGCAACCCGTGCGGACTTTGATATCACTGCCGAAGATATCGCCACGGCACGCCCATGGCGTCAGTATGAGGCGATTATCAACTGTGCGGCTTATAACGATGTCAACGGCGCGGAAACTGACCGTGCAGGTGCCTGGGCGGTTAACGCCACGGCACCGGCGCGCCTGGCGGCCGTTGCTGCGGAGAATAACCTGACGTTGGTGCACGTGTCTTCGGATTATATTTTCGACGGCACCCGCGACATCCACTCCGAGGAGGAGCTGGCGTCGCCGTTGTCGGCCTATGGGGCATCGAAAGCCGCTGGCGATACCGCCGCCCAAACCGCACCCCGGCACTATGTCATCCGCACCGCGTGGGTCTTTGGTGAGGGTAATAACTTCATGTCCACCATGGCGTCTCTAGCAAGCCGCAACATCGAACCGTTGGTGATTAATGATCAACGCGGGCGTCCAACCTATGCTGAGGACCTGGCCAAGGGCATTAAGCACTTGTTGGATACTGGTGCGGATTATGGCGTGTACAACCTCACCTCCGGTGGGGATGCGGTGACCCGCGATGAGATTGCCATGGCGGTGTTCATCGGCATGGGCCATGACCCGGCGGAAGTGCATTCTGTGACCAGCGAGCAGTACAACACCTACCGCGCCCAGCAGGCCGAGAAAAATGGCCAGCCTGCGCCAGCAGTGGAGGCGCCGCGCCCGGCGGAATCCACGCTGGATTTGTCCAAGATTGAGGCAACCGGTTTCAAGACGTCGAATTGGCGCTCCTCGTTGGCTTTGTATCTCGCTTTGTTGGAAAGCTAGGCGCTAGGCTTTATAGCTATGAAGGGAATCATTCTCGCCGGCGGGTCGGGCACGCGCCTCTACCCCATCACCAAGGGCATTTCGAAGCAGCTGATGCCGATTTATGACAAGCCGATGGTGTACTACCCGCTGTCCACGCTGATTCAGGCGGGGATTCGGGAGATTCTCATCATCACCACGCCCGAGGATTCAGCGGCATTTGAACGCTTACTGGGTGATGGCTCCCAGTTGGGTCTGATGCTCAGCTACGCCGTGCAGCCCAAGCCGGAAGGGCTTGCGCAGGCATTCATCATTGGTGAGGAGTTCATTGGTGATGACGATGTCGCCCTCGTGCTGGGCGATAATATCTTTGATGGACATGGCTTTTCCACTGCGCTGGCAGAATGCAGGACCCCCGACGGTGGCATCATCTTCGCTTATGAAGTCTCTGACCCCCAGCGCTACGGTGTGGTGGAATTCGATGACTCCGGCCAGGCACTCTCGATTGAGGAAAAGCCCGCGGAACCAAAATCTAACCACGCGGTGGTCGGGCTTTATTTCTATGATAACTCCGTGGTGGAGATAGCTAAAACCATCGAGCCTTCCGCGCGCGGGGAGCTAGAAATCACCGCTATTAATGACGCCTATTTAAAGCAGGGCAAACTGCACGTCAAGCGGCTTTTGCGCGGGGACGTGTGGCTGGATACCGGTACAGTAGATTCCATGTCTGAGGCTTCTGCCTATGTGGAGGTGCTGCAAAAGCGCACCGGCACTATCATCGGCTCCCCCGAAGTTGCGGCCTACCGCGAAGGATTCATCAACGCCGCAACGCTTTCGGAGCTTGCAGGGCCGCTGGAAAAATCGGGCTACGGTGCATATTTACACACCGCAGCCCGCGAAGACTAGCCCAAGGGCTAGTCAATGGTTAATCCACGTTAGAGCTAGTAGCCGCGCGCTACGTATTCATCGATACGCGCTGCCTCTGCACCGATGGTGGTCTCCGCGCCGTGGCCTGGGTAGACCTTAGTCTCACCCGGCAGGTTGAAGACAACGTTGCGCAAAGACTCCACGATGACATCGAAGTCGGAGTATTTGCGGCCCGTCGCTCCAGGACCACCGTTGAACAGCGTGTCGCCGGAGAGCAGCACGTTGTCCTGCGGCAGGTGCAGCACCACGCAACCCGGTGAGTGGCCAGGGGTGTGGAAGACGGTGATTTTCTCGCCGTCAAGCTCAAACTGCTGGTTATCGCTCAGCGGAACATACGGTGCATCACCGTTGGTTTCCCTCCACAGCATGTCATCTTCAGGGTGCAGGTGAACCTCCACGCCGAAGTGCTCAGCCAGCTGCGGCGCGAGCTCACAGTGGTCATTGTGCGCGTGGGTCAAGATAATCCCGCGCACGGGACGACCTGCTAATTCATCAATGACAGCTTCCGCATCGTGCGCTGGGTCGACGATGTACACGCCGCCCTTGCCGCCGAGGATGTAGACGTTATTGTCCACGTCCCACTCGCCGCCATCAAGGCGGAACTTACCGTTGGTTACAAACTTGTCAATCTTCATGGATTCTCCTTTTAGATCTCGACAACTGAACGCAAGACCTTGCCGGTCTTCATGGTGGCAAAAGCCTGCTCAACATCATTGATACCAACGCGCTCAGTCACGAACTTGTCCAATGGGAAACGGCCCTGGTTGGCCAGGTCTGCATACATTGGGAAGTCGCGCTCTGGCAGGCAGTCGCCATACCAGGAGGACTTCAGTGCGCCGCCGCGGCCGAAGAAGTCCGCCGCTGGGATATCGAAGCGCGCGGTCTGGTTTGGCACGCCAACTAGAACCATGCGGCCGGCAAGGTCGCGGGCGTAGAAAGCCTGACGGCTGGTTACTGGGATGCCCACGGCGTCGATGGCGACATCGGTGCCAAAGCCATCGGTTAGCTCGCGCACCTTTTCAATAACTTCTTCTTCGCTGAGCTTGGAAGAGTCGATGGTGTGGGTCGCGCCGAAGGTGTTCTTTGCGGTCTCCAGCTTGTCTGCGTCCAAGTCAATCGCAATAACCTTGGACGCACCCGCCAGCACGGCACCAGCAACAGCAGCCATGCCAACGCCACCAACGCCAAAGACTGCCACGGACTCGCCGCGCTTGATGTCAGCGGTGTTGACCGCCGCGCCAAGACCAGCCATGACACCGCAGCCCAACAGGCCAACCGCTGCTGGGTCGGATTCCGGATCCACCTTGGTGCACTGGCCCTCATGAACCAGGGTCTTGTCTGCGAATGCGCCGATGCCCAGCGCCGAGGTCAGCTCCGTGCCGTCTTCCAAAGTCATCTTCTTGGAAGCGTTGTGGGTGTTGAAGCAGTACTTCGGATCACCCTTCTTACATGCACGGCACTCGCCGCAGACTGCACGCCAGTTCAGGACAACAAAGTCGCCCTCTTCAACGTGGGTGACGTCCTCGCCGATGCTTTCAACCACACCAGCAGCCTCGTGGCCGAGCAGGAATGGGTATGCGTCTTCAATATCGCCATCGCGGTAAGCCAAGTCAGTGTGGCAAACACCGCAAGCCTGGATTTTGACGATGACGTCATTTGGTCCTGGCTCCGGGATCACAATGGTGACGGATTCTACTTCTGCGCCCTTTTCGCGCGCGATTACTCCAGTTACGTTTTCGCTCATGTGGCCAAGGCTAGCTTAAAATCTAGTTTCCGTCCGCTAATGAAAAACGTTCCCACACCTCGCGATTCGAGGGCAGAAACGTTATGAGAATTTAAGCAGCTAGCTGCGTGCCAGGATGCGCGCGACGGCTTCGTGGCCGCGGGCGTTGATGTGGATTGGCAGGTTGCCGTTGCCGCCGGTGAAGTCAATGAGTCCGGCGAAGTAGCGGTCACCGGCGCCGGCACACATGCCGTTGTTGCGGGTTTGTGGCTTGATGTCCACGAACTCAGTGCCTGTGGCGCGGGCTAGGTCAACCTGCATCCACTGCGCGGAGTCCTCCCAGCCGCGAACCTGCGGCAGGTAGGTGGAGTCAGATGGGTTTGGACCGAAGTGCAGCAGGCAATAGCGGTTGCCGGAGCCGATGGTTGGGTAGCCAACAATCTGAATGCGGGCATTCGGGGCGGCGCGCTTGATGCGCTCAATCTGTGGCGCGGTGGTGCGCACAAAACGAGCGCGCAGCTGGTCACGCGACAGGTTGGAGTTGTTGTAGGTGTCGTTGAAACCAGATGAGAAGATCACGCGCTGCGTATCAGCGGTCAACGCACCGTTGCGGATGGCGGTGTCGATCTGCGTGGAAATCTGCGGACCCTGCGACATCGAGACTGCACCGGAGCAGGAGTAGTCACGTACCGGAAGGCCAACCTTTGCGCCGGTGCGCTTGGCAAAGTTATTAGATGACGGGCAGTTAGCGCCGTTGGCGGTAGACGAGGTCAAACGCGAAGACAGATAAATATCTGCACCGGGGTCGGCCAGGATGGAATCACCGAAGGCGACTAGGTTCTTTTGCGCGGCCGAGGCGGTGGGTGCAGCAACTACGGTGAGCGCAAGCAGTGCGGCGGCGAGTAATGTACGAAGCTTTTTCAATTTCTTAGGCCTTCGATTCCTCATCTATGTTTGTGTTCCCAGACAAAATTACACTATATTCGCTAGCGTAGGTTAGTTAATAGAAAACATCATAACTAACAATTGTCACTCTAGTAACGCGAGAAACGCCTGGAGTCCCCGGAGCGATACACCCGTTGAGGAACTAGACTCTTAATTTTCTTATTTTCAATTACAAGGATTTCATCGTCGCCATGGCATTAAACGTTTCAGCACTATTTAACCCCAAAGGGATCCAGGAAGTCATTTTCCAGGCCAAGGGTGTAGCTGCACTGGTACCGGCACTGGTGAACTCTGGCATTATTGGCGCACACGGCGCGAAGGCGACCGCCGTTTTACCGGCGAACTTGGCGCGTTACCGCCTGACCACCGCGCGTGAGTTGGAACAGGGCTACGCTACGTGCCCAGAACGCGTTGCTCTTATCGATGACACAGGTGCGATTACCTACCGTCAGCTGCGCAATAATGCGCGCACGCTAGCTAAGCACCTGCTATCACTTGGACTTGATGAAATCCGTTTGGGCATCATGGCGCGCAACGGCCGCGGCATTGTCACCCCCACGGCGGCGAAGGGCTACGCCGGCGCTTCCATTTATTTGCTCAACGTCAGCTCTTCCAAGGAGCAGCTCGCGGGATCTATTAAGGAATGCGGCATCAATGTGCTCATCATCGATGATGAGTTCGCCGACCGCATGCCAACGGACATCCTGAGCGATACCCCGGTCATTATTGGTTTCGATACGGCATCGGAAGGCACTGGCACCGAGCCTTATGAGGTAGCTGAGCACAACTACCCGCTGATGAAGGACATTGTGGCGCACCCTGAGCGTCTCAAGGACGTCAAGCTGCCGATGTTCCCCCGCCACGGCATGATCGTGCTGATGTCTTCGGGTACCACCGGCATCCCGAAGGGCATCATGCGCAATGAGCCAGTCTTCCCGGTTGTTGTCGCAACACTGATGGGTACTATCCCTTGGCGCGCGGATCAAAAGGTTCAGGTCACCGCATCCATGTTCCACACTTGGGGCTGGGCAGCCATCAACCTGGCGCTCGGTGCGCGCAACACCGTTGTCACCCACCGCATTTTCAACCCGGAGTCCGTTCTGGATGACATCGAGCGCTACAAGCTCGAGGGCATGGTGTCCTCCCCGGTCTTCTACAAGCAGATGATCCAGGCCGATCCTGAAAAGAAGTACGACACCTCCACCCTGGAGTTCATTGCCTCCGCTGGCAACGCTGTCTCCCCACAGCTGGTCAAAGACGTACACGGCCGCTTCGGCCCAATTCTGTGCAACGCTTATGGCTCCACTGAGCTGGCTCTCGCTTCTGCCGCTACCGCTGAGCAGGTAGCAAAGGACCCAACCACCGCCGGTAAGATTGCCTCGGGCACCAAGCTGCGCATCATCGGCAAGGATGGCCTCGAGAAGCCACGCGGTGAAATCGGCGAAGTCTTCCTCACCAATGAAACCGCCCTGATTGGCTACACCAATCCGGACAAGAAGGTGAACAAGAAAGAAGGCCTGGTTTCCATCGGCGACCTGGGCTTCATCGATGAGGATAACCACCTGCACATCGTGGGCCGCGCCGATGACATGATCATCGTCGGTGGCGAGAATGTCCACCCGCAGTCCGTCATTGAAATCCTGGAAGAAATGTCAGGCATCAAGGATGTTCACGCCCAAGGCGTTGAAGATGACCTGACCTTTGCCCGCGTAGCAGTCTGGGTCGTTCGCCGCGACGACGAAGCAGGCCATTCGCTTAACGATGACTCCATCCGCGAATTCGTCCGCGAAAACCTCGCCGACCACTCCGTTCCCCGCGACGTACACTTCATCGACGAACTGCCCCGCAACCCCACCGGCAAGGTCGTGCCGCGCCTGCTCTAATCTCTAGAGCTCAGCAACCCCAGTCAAGAGCATTATCCTTCAATGCTTTCGCCTGGGGTTTCTTTGTGATTCAGCACAGAACCTCTTTCACCTTAGGCTAGCCTATGCTACATTAAGCCAGTTAATGGGGTGCGCTTTCGGGGAACGCTCCTTTCCTACAATCACAAGAAGGTGGGCAAAGAACTTGGCTACAAATAGGAAGACTGGCAAATTCAACCTGGTCACAAAGGCAGCAGCAGGTTTAGCGATGGCTAGCCTCGCGCTCGCAGGCACCGCCGCGTGTAGCAGCGAAGATGGAGAACCAGCAACCGAGACTGCCGAAACTTTTGCTGCTGAGGCCGGTGAAGATTCGGGAGACGCAGAAACCTCGGAAGCTTCGGAAAACATTACGGTTTCCCACGCCTACGGCGAAACTGAAGTGCCGCTCAATCCGGAAAGCATCGCCACGCTCGATGGCACGTGGTCCAATGCTTTGGGCGAGCTGGGCGTTGATATCACTATGGCGCTCACCGTCAGCCAGCTGGAAGATGGTGGCCCGTGGGCTGACTACGCAGCCGAGAACACTGCTTCATATGACACCGCTGCTGGTGAAAGCATCCTGGCAAATATAGAAAAGATTGCCGCCCAGAAACCTGATGTCATTTTGGCTGGATACCTGCCAGACCAGGACGCATACGACAAGCTCAGCAAGATTGCACCAACCGTCGGTGTTGTTGGCGGTGGATTGGTCAACGACTGGCGCGAAGCAACACTTATTGCCGGGCAGATCACAGACCGCGAAAGCGAAGCACAAGCAGCCATCGATGAAGTCGACGCCCAAATCGAAGCCGTGCGCGAGGCACACCCAGGGCTCGAAGGCGCGACTGGAGCATTCGTGCAGATTAGTCCTCAAGGCTTCGCGGTTGTCACGGAAGATACCGACCCAGCCAACGAATTCCTGTCAGATCTCGGTGTCATCGTTCCAGCAGAAATCAAAGAAGCAGGTCAAGATGGCGGACGCGCTTTCATCTCCGAAGAAAACATCGGAATCTTCAACACCGACATGCTTCTATCCTGGCCTACCGGCGCAGACCCCGCCGACGCCCAGGGCTGGAACGAGCTAGAACCGGTGAAAAACGACACCGTTTTCAGCGCAGACTTCATCACCGCCAACGCCATCGGCACTCCGACCGTTCAATCCGTGCCGTGGGCGCTGGAGCAGCTGGAACCAACTCTGCAGCGGCTGGATGAAGTACGCAGCTAATGCCACTGGAGTGAGCAAGCTCTGGTCAAGATTGCCAAAAGAGCGTTAAATTGCAATTGGAGACAGACTCCACGGAGTTCTCCCCTCAATGGATTGGATTCAAGCCCCGTTTGAAGTACCCAAGCGCTTCTGGCTGGGCTTGATCAGGTCTTGCTGCCCACAACCTTCGCAACGTGTAAACCCCAGCCGGAACAGTTTTCGTGTTCTGACTGGGGTTTTATTTGAGCCGCTTAGGAGAATCGAACTCCTGACCTTCTCATTACGAGTGAGACGCTCTACCGACTGAGCTAAAGCGGCCTGCGCCGAGATTAGAAATCAGCGCTCATAAAGAATAGCCCAGCCGATATGCGGGCGTGAAATCAGCTGGTTATTAGCGGGTAAATCACCTGGTCTTGCAGGCTAAACGCAGGCGGCCGACAAGGCCATCGAAAGCAATTTGCTGCGTGACGTTGTGATTCATTTGTTCACGGCATTTCCGGATGGCGTTCTGGCAGGCCAAAAGGCCTTCTTCGCTAACGCGGTTGGCCAGTTCATCGGCAAGACCTTCAAAGTCCGGGTGGGTTAATTCCACCTCGGCGCCGACTTTGCGCATCAGGGCGTCGCGGTAAATGCCGGCCAAGTCCACCAGAACCAAGTCCAGGTAGTCGCGTTGGCGACGCGTTTGGCGCAGCTTGTGCTGTTCTTCCAAGCGCTTGACCGCAGACTTCAAATCGCGGTTTTCACGCCCGGTTCCCTTGCCTTTACCGCCCGCGCCATAGGCGACTTCCAAGTCGGAGATCTCTTTTTCTTCCCGCTGCGCGCCATCAGTTTTTGCCTCTTCATTCACTAGCTTGATGAGCGCCTGGGTGGACTGGAAGGCTTGCGATCCGTGGAAAACGTCCTCAGCCAGATTAATCGCCATTGCACGGCGCTTTTGTGCCTCGGGGTTGGTGACCAACCGGCGCGCACGTCCCACGTGGCGAAGAGAAGTGAGGGCGGCGAGGTGGGCATCGGCAGGCGATGCCCCTTCAGACACCAACTGCTCCACGATGTACTCCACCGACGGTGAGGGGATATAAAGGTGGCGGCAACGCGAGCGCAGAGTCTGCGAGAAATCCTGCGGATCCGCCGATGGCGCGCACATGATGATGACGGTCTGCGCCGATGGCTCCTCCACCGTCTTGAGCAACGCATTGGACGCACCCGGGGTCATTCGGTCAGCATTATCGAAGATGATGACGCGGAACTTCGCATGCGTCGGCAAAGCGATAGCATCCTTAATAACCCCGCGGACCTCATCCACCTTGATGGTGAGCCCCTGCGGCGCCCAAAACTTCAAGTCCGTGTGCGACTGCGTGTCCAGCACCGAACGGCAGGCATCGCACTGCCCGCAGCCTAGCTCCGCCTCGGGGCCATTGGTATCCGGGTTGGTGCACATCAACGCCGCAGCGAATGCCAACGCGGCATTAGAACGCCCCGAACCGGGCGGGCCAGTAAACAACCACGAATGGCTCATCGCGCGCGAATCTGCCCCCGGCAAACCACGTGCGGCGCGGGCTGCCGCCATGATGGTCTCCTGCACCCCAGGGCGGTCGGCCAAGCGCTGCGCTACTGAAATCTCATTCACCCCAACCATATTACTTTCTTCCTTCTCCACACCCTGACCGCCCACCTTCACACCGGGTTAAGTGATGTCCGACCTTTTCGCACGAAGGGGTTAGTAATAACGATAGAGTGGGAAGCTATGAGCAGAGTCATGCGCGGTTTTTCTTGGTTGATGAGCACCTCGTGGCCCACCTATGCCGCGATCGTGCTCGGAACCAATATCGTCGGCGCAATTGCGATTATGACCTTCGTGATTTTCTTCCTGCCCATGCCGGAGATCCACGCGTTTACCACTGACTTTGATAACCTCTTCGTGATTGGCGCCGCTTACGTTATCTTCGCGGTGCTCGTGGGCATGGCTGCCACCATGCTGCTGTTTAGGCCCGTGTGGGATTGGCAGCGCAACCCGGATGCCCATGACCCGAATATGGTGCGCAACCTGGTCATGCGCATTCCTATTTATCAGGCTGCCGTCGCGGCCCTAGTATGGCTTATCGGCATTGTTCTCGCCGTGGTGACCACCTCTGCTTCTGATGGCAAACTCGCACTCGTGGTGGGCGTATCCACCACCTTGGCGGGCATGATCGTGGTACTGATTACGTATCTGCAGGCCGAGCGCATGGTTCGCCCCGTGGCAGCGTCGGCGCTGGCGCGGCGGTTTGAGGACTCCACGCTGGAACCACCCATTAAAAGCCGCCTGTATCTGTCGTGGTTCATGTCCACTGCGGTGCCGTTGCTGGGCATTATTTTGGTCTTCTTGGCGCAGCGTTCTGGCCTGTTTACCGGGGATTCCGATGACATCCTGCCGGCCGTTATCGCGTTGACGCTGACGGCTTTGGGCACGGGCGCTATCGCTACCGCCTACTCCACCATGAGCGTGGTGGATCCGATTTATGAGCTGCAAGATGCCATCAACCGCGTGCGCCGCGGCGAACGCCACGTAGAAGTAGACATCTACGACGGCTCGGAGCTGGGCGTGCTGCAGGCGGGCTTTAATGAAATGATGCGCGGTCTGCATGAACGTCAACGTCTGCGCGATCTTTTCGGCCGTTATGTCGGCGATGAAGTTGCGCAGCGCGCATTGGATGAACGCCCTGAGCTCGGCGGCGAGGACCGCAAGGTGGCGGTGCTGTTTATTGACGTTATTGGTTCCACCAACTTCGCCGTTAACAACACTCCTGAGCGCGTTGTGGAAGAGCTCAACAACTTCTTTGAGCACGTGGTTGATGTGGTGCACCGCAACAAGGGCATCATCAACAAGTTCCAGGGCGACGCGGCACTGGCCATCTTCGGTGCGCCACTCAACGTGTATGACTCCACGTCGATGGCGCTGCAGGCAGCGCGCGAGCTGCGCCACGAGCTGCGCAACATGGAACTGCAAGCCGGCATTGGTGTCGCCGCGGGCCACGTGGTGGCCGGGCACATCGGTGGCCATGACCGCTTCGAATACACCGTCATTGGTGACGCCGTGAATGAAGCCGCACGTCTGACGGAGTTGGCGAAGGAAACCCCAGGCCGCGTTCTGACCAACGCTTCGACGTTAAAGAACGCTAATGAAACTGAACAGGCCCGCTGGACTTTCATGAAGTCCATTGAGCTGCGCGGACGCCGCCGCATGACTCAGCTGGCGCGCCCAATCCGCGCAACGTTGGCCGACCGCGCGGAGTTGTAGCTGTTACTCTTAGCCGCATGACGGTAGATGACAACAGACCATCTCAACAACCACTAGCCGGCGCAACCACTAAAGCACGCATGGTTGTGCCCGATGTAGCGCGCGGTATGGCGCTGCTCGGCATCGCGATAGCAAACATCCCCACCGCGTGGCTGACCCCGGGCGCCCCGCACACGGCCTTTCTTGGTTCGATAAACAATATCTTCGACCAGGTTCTGGCCGTTCTAACCACAATGTTCGCGCATAATCGCGGGCTGCCGCTGTTTTCTACACTGCTGGGTTTCGGTGTTGGGCTCATCGCCATGAGCCTGTGGCGCAAGCAGTTTCCGGCCAAGCGCGCGCGGCAGGTCATTCTTCGCCGCTACTTCTTCCTCGCTTTATTCGGTGCCATCCACCTCATCTTTATCTTCTATGGCGACATCATGTTCTACTACGGGTTGACCGGCATTATCCTCGGTTTGTTGTTGACCGTGCGCGATAAAATCCTCAGCATCGTCGCTTATGTGGTGCTCGCCGTGTTGACTGCCGCGGGCACGCTGTTTTTGATGTGGGCATTGGTATCCGGGCTGGATATGAGCGGGGTTACTGAGAGCACAAACATCGGTGACTTTGATACCACCACGCTGGGCGGTTTGCTGGCTTTTAATGCCACGACCTTTGCTATCAACTTCGTAAATTACCCGTTTTACCTGGTGGGTTACGCACCCATCATGCTCATTGGTTTTACGTGGGCGCGTCGCGGTGTGCTTGTTGATGTCCCCTCCCACCGCAAAGAACTGTGGACCTGGGTGGTTATCGGCTGGATTTATATCCTCGGTGTTGGCCTGCCGTGGGGGCTTTCAGAAATTGGGGTACTGCCGAATGAATACGCAGAGACCTTCATGTTCGCCAACTTGATGAATGGCGCAATCACCGGTCCTGCTTTGCTGGCGATGTTCGCGCTGGCGCTGCAGCCATTCCAGGATCGCGTCAACCGCGGTGAAACCCCGCCAGTCTGGCTGAAGGCGCCGATGGCTTTGGGCAAACGCTCCATGAGTGGCTACTTGTTCCAGTCCTTCGCCTTCTTCATCATCTGCTACCCCGTCGTCCTTGGCATCAGGCCCGATAGCGTCAGCGCACAGATAGGCCTGGCAGTCGGAGTGTGGGGCGTGTCCCTCATCCTGGCCTGGGTGTTGGAAAAGGCAGACATGCAAGGCCCATTTGAGAAGGTGCACCGGCGCCTGTCTTATGGCCCCACAATGCAGCCAGAGTTGCACACTAAGAAGCAGCGCCGGGAGTTGGAAGCACGCGGCAACGCCGCACAATAACCGTGCGGGAATTGTGCTGCTATTCTTGGCCGCATGGCAGTAGATGACAATGGAATGCAACAATCCCCATCGAAGGGCTTAAGCACAACCCGCATGGTGGTACCTGACGTCGCGCGTGGCGTGGCATTGCTGGGCATCGCGGTGGCGAACCTCCCCACCGCGTGGTTAACGCCCGGGGCGGCACATTCGGAGTTTCTCGGCTCCATCAATAGTGTTTTTGACCAGATTCTGGCTGTGTTGACCACGTTGTTTGCGCATACTCGTGGTTTGCCGTTGTTTACCACGCTGCTGGGATTCGGCGTGGGTCTGATTGCCATGAGCTTGTGGCGCAAGCGCTTTCCACCACAACGCGCACGACAGATCATCGTCCGCCGTTACTTCTTCCTCGCCGTTTTCGGCGCTGTGCACCTGTTGCTGATTTTCTATGGCGATATCATGTTCTACTACGGTCTCTCCGGCATGATCATCGGTTTGTTGTTGACCATGCGCGATAAAGTGCTGTCCATTATTTCTTATGTCATCATCGGATTGACGTTTGTCGGCAGCCTTGCGTTCTTGCTGTGGGGTCTTATCTCCGGCATTGATATGAGCGCGTTTACCTCGGCTGGCATCGCGGGCACGGACTACAGCACCCTCGGGGGTTTGTTGCAGTACAACGCCATTACCTTTGGTTTGGGTCTGACCGGCTACCCGTTTTATCTCATTGCTTATGGCCCGATCATGCTCATCGGTTTCACCTGGGCGCGTCGCGGTGTGCTTGCCGATGCCGCCTCGCACCGCAAAGAACTCATCGCCTGGACGGTATTCGGCTGGATCATCATCCTCGGAATCGGACTGCCGTGGGGCCTGGCAGCCATCAGCGTTTTGCCAAATGAGCTAGAAGCGTTGTTCTTAGCCACCAACTCCTTTGTTGGCACGCTCACCGGCCCAGCACTGCTGGCGATGTTCGCATTGCTGCTGCAGCCTTTCCAAGCCCGCGTCAACAATGGCGAAGCCCTGCCGGTGTGGCTGCAGGTGCCCATGGCGCTGGGCAAACGCTCCATGAGCGGCTATGTCTTCCAGTCCATTGCCTTCTTCATCATCTGCTACCCCGTTGTCCTTGGCTACACGCCTGATAGCGTCACCGCGCAGACGGCGCTGGCATTCGGCGTATGGGTGGCGTCGCTGCTTCTCGCGTGGATGCTGGAAAAGACCAACAAGCGTGGTCCTTTCGAGGCTATCCACCGCCGCCTGTCCTATGGCCCGACGCTGCAGCCCGAGCTCTACAGCGCGAAGCAGCGCAAGAGGCTAGAGCAGCAGCCGCAGCAGGGCCAGGATTAGCGGCGGTTGAGGCCATCCGCGAGCAGCAGGTGGCCAATGAAGCTGGAGGAGCTTTCCGCCGCACCGAGGATTGAGTAGAGATTGCGCTTGTGCCGCTTCGCCTCGATGCTGCCTTCTACTATCGCGCGGGCAAAGGTCATGGCTTCTGCGGCAAAGAGTAGGTTCGCGCCGTGGCTAGCGCCGCGCGCGGCGATGGAACCGGAGCGAAAGACGGACTCATCCGATGCCAGCGCAGCGGTGGTCGCAGAAGCCGCACCGCCCAAGATGACGGCGGGGACCATATCGTTCGAGACCTTCTTGGACTTCGCTGCAAGCACCGCAGCGCCCACGCCAGCGGCCCAGACCCCGGCATAAAGACCGATGGTCTTTCCTTGCGGGCGCGCACCCGCACCGAGTGCCGCTGCGGAATAGCCCAGGTTGGACAAGACAACGGCTTTTACGCCCCAACGCGACGGCGTGCGCAGGTCAAGAGTCTTTTCGGCCCTGTTCTTCGCGATACGCGCCATCGCTCCCGCGACTAAGCCACCGGTGGTTTGCCACAAAGAATCTGTTTCTAGCGTCTGCGGTGTGGCAGTCGGGGCATCGATAGAGCCCGGGTTGCGCTTTTCCTGCGCGTATTCGTCCAAGGACACATAGTGCCCCGGCGTAATTTCACCCGCGCGGGCAATCGAATTACCGGCAAGCAGGAGCAAGATTGCTGGCTCTGCCAGCACATGCACCTTCGGTGCGAAGGGCACGATGCGGCTAAAGAAGCTGACATCATTAAGGATGGCTGCCGCTAGGCGTTCTTGTTCTTTGGGCATAGGCAGCAGCGCAGCAACTAAGGCATGGAAACCTTCGAGAGAACGGGTGCCGAATTCGCCTTCGGCTTTCATCGGTGCAACATCGACAAGTAGCTCATCGAGCCCTTCTTCCAACGTTTCGGTCAGCGGCAGCTGTGGCATGGGTTAGTCCTTTCGCGCTTGTGCTAACCCTGCCCAGACTACCGCTGTTTTTACTTCCGGCGAGAGCCTGCCTTGACCACGTTCTTCGTTGCTGGTGAAGGCTTCTTAGTAGCGCGCTTGGTCGACTTCTTGGCCGTCGACTTTGTAGACTTCTTAGTGGTCTTTTTAGCCGAAGACTTCGTGGCCTTCTTAGTGGTCTTCTTCGCGGCACCACCGTCAGCGTCCTGCTTGGCGCGACGCTCAGACAGCAGCTCGTTCGCGCGCTGGTCCGTCAAGGTTTCCGGGGAGTCGCCCTTGCGCAGCGAAGCATTCGTGGTGCCATCGGTGACATAAGGGCCGAAGCGGCCATCCTTGACCGACATTGGCTTGCCGGAAACGTCATTATCGCCCAGCTGCTTTAGCGGCGGCTGCGCAGCCTGACGTCCACGACGCTTCGGCTCAGCATAGATGCGGCGTGCCTCATCCAAGGTGATGGAGAAGATCTGCTCTTCATTTGCCAAAGAACGCGAATCCGAGCCCTTCTTCAGGTACGGACCATAGCGGCCGTTCTGCGCGGTAATCATTTCATTATCCGCGGTATCAACGCCAACCTCGCGTGGCAAAGACAGCAGCTTCAACGCGTCATCAAGAGTGACCTTGGATGGCTCCATGGAGCTAAACAGCGAGGCAGTGCCCGGCTTGAGTTTTTCATCGATGTACTCGGCGATACGCTTTTCTTTTTGCTTCGCAGCTGTCTTGGTTTCCCAATTCTTCGCGCGCATGCCATCTTCTTTGCGCTGCTTATCTTCCGCAGCACGTTCCTGCGCCACAACGTCCTCGGCCTCGGCTTCTGCCTTGGCGCGCTCATCTTCGCGCACAACCTCGGTGACATAAGGACCGAAACGGCCTTCCTTAGCCACCACGGTGCGGCCATTGGCTGGGTTCTCACCCAACTCACGTCCACCCTGCGGGGTAGCAAAGAGCTTTTCTGCCAGTTCCTCATTGAGCTCATCCGGAGTGGTGGTCTCAGACAGATTTGCGCGTTGGTATTCCGGCTCGCCTTCAGCGTTCACACCGATCTGACGCTCGATGTATGGACCATAGCGGCCCACGCGTACGAAGACGTCACGGCCCTCGGTATCCGTGTACAGCTTGATGGAGTTGACCTTGCGGGCGTCAATGCTTTCTAGGTTGACATCGACAAGTGATTTAAGCCCGCCGTGCCTAGCGATGGAAGCTGCCTTGACGTCTCCTGCCTCACTGCCCTTTTCGGCATCACCGAAGTAGAAGCTGTTGAGCCAGCGCGTGCGGTCCTCATTGCCGGACGCGATAGCATCCAGCTCATCTTCCATCGAGGAAGTGAAGTCAAAGTCCACCAGCTCCGTGAAGTTGGACTCCAACAGACCAACAACGGCGAAAGCAACCCAGCTTGGGACCAGCGCGTTGCCACGCGAGAGCACGTAGCCGCGGTCCTGGATGGTCTTGATAATGGATGCATAGGTGGAAGGACGGCCGATGCCGAGATCTTCCATCTTCTTCACCAAGCTGGCCTCGGTATATCGTGCCGGCGGGTTGGTGGAGTGACCATCGACGGTAACTTCTGCGACGTTGAGGTCATCGCCTTCTGCCAGCTGTGGCAGACGGTTTTCATCCTCATTCTTCGCCGATGCCTGGTCCTCATAAGCTTTGAGGAAGCCAGGGAAGGTAATAGTACGGCCGGTAGCGGAGAACTCCACGTTCTCCCCGGTTGCGGCCTGACCTGCGACGGTGACCTTCATGGACTGGCCCTTGGCGTCCTCCATCTGGGAGGCGACGGTGCGCTTCCAGATCAGCTCGTAGAGCTTAAACTCCTCAGTATCCAGCTGACCAGACAGCTGACCTGGGGTGGCGAAAGTTTCGCCGGCAGGACGAATTGCCTCGTGCGCTTCCTGCGAGTTTTTGACCTTGCGGTCATAACGACGCGCGCTAGAAGCCGCATACTCCTTGCCGAAGTTCGACACCGCAGCATCACGCGCAGCGGTCAAACCCTGCTGAGACAGCGACGTGGAGTCAGTACGCATATAGGTAATGTGACCGTTTTCGTACAAACGCTGCGCAATACGCATGGTGCGCTCAGAAGTAAAGTGCAGGCGACGGCCCGCCTCCTGCTGCAGAGTCGACGTCATAAACGGTGCATAAGGCTTACGGGTATAAGGCTTGTGTTCCACAGAAGCGACGTGCATGGCGGCTTTATCGAGGCCATCGGCAAGCGACTGTGCTCTCTTTTGATCCAGCACCACCACTTCATTGGTGGTGAGCTTGCCGTCATCACCAAAGTCACGGCCCTGCGCCACGCGCTCACCATCAACGCTGCTCAGACGCGCATTGAACTGCGCCGGATTCGCCGAGTCCGCGTTCTGGGCAGCCAAATCAGCTGAAAGATCCCAGTACTCCGCAGACACGAACGCCATGCGTTCACGCTCACGCTCAACGATCACGCGGGTGGCAACCGACTGAACACGGCCTGCGGACAGACGTGGCATGACCTTCTTCCACAGCACCGGGGAGACCTCATAGCCGTACAGACGGTCCAATATGCGGCGGGTTTCCTGCGCATCAATCAGGTCCTCATCCAGCTCACGGGTATTCTCCGCCGCTTCCAAAATAGCGGCTTTGGTGATCTCATTGAACACCATTCGGCGAACCGGAACCTTGGGCTTCAAGACCTCCAGCAAGTGCCACGCGATGGCTTCACCTTCGCGGTCCGGGTCTGTTGCCAGATAAAGCTGGTCGCACTCTTTGAGCTTAGCTTTGAGGTCCGCGACCTTCTTTTTCTTATCCGGGCTAATGACATAAAGCGGAGTGAAGTCATCTTCTGGGTTCACGCCCAGGCGCGCCCATGCTTCCTTCTTGAACTTCGCAGGAACGTCAGCAGCACCACGAGGCAAGTCGCGAATATGGCCCACTGAGGCCTCAACTATGTATTTGTCACCCAGGTACGGCTGAATCTTCTTCGCCTTGGTACCTGACTCCACGATGACCAGTGTCTTGCCTGATGGCTCTGCCACGTCGACCTCATCTCCTTCGATGATTCGAACCTAATGTCTAATTGCCCCTACAGTACACAGCGAAAGAAACCACCAAGTCATCTTGGGCGCAGATTTAACTTTCATACAGTATTTAATAGGGCTGTTTCAGATGTTACTACCACTACTTCACCACACGATACAAAAGGCTACAAATTGCGCCCCGCATTTTCGCCGCTAATTTGGCAAACTCACACATACCTGCAACTACCGTGGCTTTCTGATGCTTTGCCATGAAATAGCCATTAGAGTGCTGCTTAACTGTTGAACTTATTACACATCAGTAGAAGTTTGGGCGTTTGCAACTAGAATCTTTTCAAGACCCAATTTGCTCAAAGAACGGAGTACGCAACAGTGGTTGACACCCTCATGATGTGGATTGAATCCCTAATGTCCACTGCATGGGTTTACCCAGTTGTCGGTATTTTAATTTTCGGCGACAGCTTCATCCCAGTACTACCTTCTGAAATTCCTTTGAACCTGGTCGGCGCCTGGGCCGGCGCCCGCGGTGAGCCCAACATTGGGTTGATGTTCCTAGTGGCCATCATGTGCGCAATCATCGGTGACAACCTGTGCTTCTTACTGGGTACACGGCTGATGCCTTATATCAACCGGATTCGGCGGGGTTCTAAAACCTACACCGCACTGGTGTGGGTCAAGCGCAACATGCGGCGCAACGCTGGTGCCGCGATCATCATCGCGCGTTTTATCCCTTCCGCCCGCCTGCTGCTGACCATCCTGCTGGGCTCCGTGCGTTTTCCCTGGCCGATGTTCTTTATCTTCGACTCCATCGGCGTCATGATTTGGGCCGCCCAAGCTCTAGCGATTGGTTATCTCGGCGGCGTGTTGTTCTCCAGCCAGCCACTCATCGGCATGATCCTCTCAGTAATTCTGGCAACCATCTTGGGCTTCCTAGTCCAACGCACCCAGAACAAAATCATGGATGCTTTGGATGTGCGCCGCGGCTACGCCGAAGCACACAACTGAGCCTCGCAAAAATTCGCCTCAGTTACAGTTGAAAACGCAAACAAACCAGGCACTCAATATTCTTGAAATGCTGGCATCTGTGCATGTTGTGTTGATTCAGCTTGTGGATTCAAGTTGCGACACCATGATGGATAAACCCGGAATCCGCGCTTTCCCGCGTGCTTTCCTTCCGTAATGCCTAATTCTTCTAAGGCCTTGGCCGAGAATCGAAAAACGCCGCGTCGATTGCGCGAGCCCGTGAAGACCAACAATCCTGCGGCACCCTCATCAGCTTTGAAGGGAACGGTTTCCCCTTTCCCATTGCGGCACCAAAACGCTACAAAAGCACCTGGCTTTCTTGGAGTATTTCGTGCAGTCCGGATGTGCCACTTCTCGCCGTTCATCATCACCACTCCAGATTCGTAGTCACTATTTTGTGATTCAGGCACCACTTCAACATCGATTCCCTGTGTACACGCATATTCTTCAAACATTCGAAACTGCATGGAGCGGATCCTACCAGCGCCATGAACAGGAGAAATATAAACTCTAGGTGTCACTAATGTGTCTCAAGGACCTCAAAGCCTTGCAGCGCTTTCCAACCGTTACTTTTGTCTTTCGGTTTCCCTACAACTAGCCGATCCCCATAGTGACTAGGACACTTGAGCCCTCAAAAGATGCTTTCTTGCAAGATCGACTCTAAGCTCTAAGCTCGCACTTAAATTTGAGCTTTCTGGAGGAACTTTGTCTGCGACTACCCGCCGCATCATCTACGTCATCACTTATGAGCTGGTGGCTATCTTGGCGGTCACCTTAGGGTTGTCCCTGCTGGGCTTCGGCGGCGGCCAATCCGGCGCGGTCGCCATTGCCTCTTCCACCGTTGCTGTCATCTGGAACTTCATCTGGACCTCCATGTTTGAAGCATGGGAGCGCCGCCAGGAATCCCAAACCCGCACCGTCAAACGCCGCATTGTTCACTCCATCGGCTTCGAGGGCGGCCTGATGTTTTTCCTCATCCCTGTTGTTGCCTGGATTCTCAAAGTCTCCCTCTTCGAAGCCTTCATCCTCGAAGCCGGCATCCTAGTGTTCTTCCTCATCTACACCTTCGTCTTCATGTGGATCTTCGACAAAATCTGGCCACCACATGCCGCTTCTGCCAAATCCAAAGCCGCAGTGAGCAGCTAAACCGACGAGACAACCACTAGTTTTCATCCGAGAAAGGGCATGAAAAAAGGACTCCCGAAGGAGTCCTTATTTTTTTATCCAGTCATCACATCCGCAGTGGATGTGGAGGATAAAGGCAGTTAGTTAAAGCTTAGACAGCGTTAACGTTGGTTGCCTGTGGGCCCTTAGCGCCCTCACCGATTTCGAAGGAAACCTTCTGGTTCTCTTCGAGGGTACGGAAGCCGTTGCCCTTGATCTCGGAGTAGTGAACGAAAACGTCTGCGGAGCCATCCTCTGGAGCGATGAAGCCGAAGCCCTTTTCAGCGTTAAACCATTTTACGGTTCCCTGTGCCATGATATTTTTCCTTAAAAATAGGGGGAGTCGTCGTTGAAGAATTATCAACGCCGGGTCAAACAAACTTTTTCGAACTCCCGGTCCCCCGGGTGCACGCGATAAAATCTTGCCATAACTCTTTTTGCGAGCACCAAAGTGGTGTTAAATCTTGCGCCAAGAAACTGCGACCACAGTCAGTGTGACACGTTTGCTCCTTATGGCGGTAGTCTTTAAAGGATTTCTTTTTATAGTCCACCTATTTAGGGGGTAGATTTTGTATTTCGGCGAGGAACTACTTTCTTCTCTTTCCCCACGGTTTTCTACCTCCTCTTTGACTCATTCCGTCACCCAACCGGCGAAGGAAGCCCGCTATGCCGATTGGCCGCAGTGGGCGCTGCCGGAATTGGTGGAGAAGTTTCAACAGCGCGAGATCACACAGCTCTATTCTCATCAGCGCGAGGTCGCGGACGCAGCCTTCGCCGGCATTGACGTGGTGGTTGCCACTGGCACTTCATCAGGCAAGTCCTTGGGCTACCAACTGCCCATCCTTACCCGCCTGGCCGAAGATGACACGGCATGCGCACTGTATTTAACCCCGACCAAGGCTTTGGGGTCAGACCAGCTGTTAGCGATTATGGAGTTGACCAAAGGCATCGACAAGCTAAGCTCTATTATCCCCTCCCCGTATGACGGCGATACCCCGTCGGAGGCTCGTGCCGGGATTCGTGACCATGCGCGTTTTGTGTTTTCCAACCCAGACATGGTGCACATGTCCATCCTTGCCGCGCATGAGCGGTGGACAAGGTTCCTGCGGCAGCTGCAGTTCATTGTGATTGATGAATGCCACTCCTACCGCGGGGTTTTCGGCGCACACGTCGCGCTGGTGCTGCGGCGACTGTTGCGGCTGTGCGCACGTTATGGTGCGCACCCCACCATCATCGGGGCATCGGCGACCATGAATGATCCGGCCGACCATATGAAACGCCTGACCAGCCGCGTTGGCATCAAGGAAGTCACCGAAGACGGCGCCCCCACGGGTGAGCGCACCATTGCGCTGTGGGAACCGGGATTTATTGAGGGCGCTGAAGGCGATAATGGCGCGCCGGTTCGGCGTGCAGCAACCACAGAAGCTGCAGAGATGATGGCGGCGATTGTTGCCGAGGGCGCACGAACGATGACCTTTGTGCGCTCACGCCGCTCGGCGGAGCAGGTGGCTTTGCGCTGCCAGGCTGAGCTTTCCGGTGGCCTGGCTCGCCCCGATTTCGCGCAACGCATTGCGTCCTACCGTGCGGGATACCTCGCTGAGGACCGCCGCAAGCTGGAAAAAGCGCTGGATAACGGTGAGCTGCTCGGCGTTGCCACCACATCCGCGCTGGAACTGGGCATTGATGTTGGTGGGCTCGACGCCGTAGTCACCGCTGGTTTCCCAGGTACTGTGGCCAGCTTTTGGCAGCAGGCCGGGCGTGCCGGCCGCCGTGGTCAAGGCTCCCTGGTGGTGTTGGTCGCGCGCGATGAGCCGATGGATACCTACCTGGTTCATAACCCCGATGCGCTGCTAGGACGTCCAGTTGAGGCGAGCGTATTCAATCCGGAGAATCCTTATATTCTTTACGGCCACATGTATTGCGCGTGCATCGAGCAGCCCCTCACGGATGCCGAGGTGCGCTTTTACCACGCTGAGCAGGTCATTCAGGCGCTCGCGCAAGAAGGATTGATTCGCCGCCGCCCACAAGGCTGGTTTGCCGTTCCGCAGCTCGACGGCGAGCTTCGTCCGGAGACCGCGCACTCGCAGGTGAGCCTGCGCGGCGGTGCGGGCAATGACGTTCTCATCATGGACACCAGCGATGGGCGCTTGCTGGGCACGGTTGATGGTGCCCGCGCCTCGTCCCAGGTTCATCCGGGCGCGGTGTATCTGCATCAGGGCGAGAGTTTTGTCATTGATGATCTAGATATAGAGGAAGGCATTGCCTTTGCCACCCCGGGTGAGCCGGAGTATTCAACGCAACCCAATGCCACCACGGATATTGCGATTATGAGTGCCGCGAATGAGGATGAGCTGGTTGATTACGGCGGTGGCGTGTGGGCCGCATTGGTTGATGTTGAGGTAACCGACCAGGTTGTGGGATATTTCCGCAAGCTTGCCGATGGCACCACCTCCGACCTCTTCCCCCTTGACCTCCCGGAGCAGCGCCTGCGCACCCGCGCGGTGGCATACACGGTTGATCCGCTGGCATTAGAAGCCATGGGTATTCGTGCTGCCGATATTCCCGGCGCGCTGCATGCTGCTGAGCATTCCGCCATTGGTTTGTTGCCGTTGATTGCAACGTGTGACCGCTGGGATATCGGCGGTGTGTCCACCGCTTTGCACCAGGACACACAGATGCCGACCGTCTTTGTCTACGACGGTCACTCAGGCGGCGCCGGTTTCGCCGAGGAAGGTTTCAAGCGTTTCCCCGAGTGGATTGAAGCCACCTTCGAAGCCGTGCGCTCCTGCCCTTGTGAATCCGGCTGCCCCTCCTGCGTGCAATCGCCTAAGTGCGGCAACGGCAACCAGCCACTGGACAAGGCAGGTGCGCTGAAGCTTCTCGGCGCGCTGGTTTCTCTTACATCTGGCTAGATGGGTCCCGCTTTCGCGTGTGCGGTTTGATTCCGCACGGTGATGGCGACTTGAATGTCGCTTCCGCTAATACTGCACTGGTCAAGACTTCCGCCGTTGGCTAGCGCAATCCGCCCTGCTTCAGCGCACCCGTCTTCGCCACTAACTAATACATAAGCACCGGAGATAGCAGCCATGTCGGCAGCTACTTGGGCTTCGTGAAAGGCAATCACGCGTGTAATAAATATGGCGACTGCTGCAAGCAACACCACGACGGCAATCACAATGCCGGATGAGGCGATGGTGGCATATCCGGAATCATCGAGAATCTTTCTGCGCATTACTGCCCACCAACTTCCGCCGGGAATGCGGCATCAGCGCTCATGGTGCCGATAACTCCTGGAACACTCGCGGTTACTATAACCAGTCCTGCTGATTCGCCGACGCTGACGGATATATCCGAGCGAGGAGGCTGGTATTCAACGCCGATGGCGTGAGCCCGCGCCGCAGCCCCGGCAATATCAACGGCTGAGATATATGCCGCCATGGTCGCCATCGCTCCCACGATTGCCGCAGCCACAATGATGAGCACCGACAAAGACAGCGCCGCTTCAATGGTGACCGAGCCCCGGTCATTAAGTACCAGCTTCTTCACGATTCATTCTCGTTTCTTAGTGGGTTTCTAAAAGGGCTTTAGCCTGGTGTATTAGACAGTGCGTCAGTAATGATTCCCTCAATGGCATCAACCACGGCGCCACCATTGATGACCATGTAAAGGACAGCGGCTAGGGCTGCGGCAGCTAAAGATCCCATCGCGTATTCAACTGTCGACATACCTGAATCATTGTTGAGTGATGCCGCTTTCTTGGTCATGATTGCGAGGGCTTTGGTTGCTGGGTTGTTGTAAGAGTTCATGATTTTCCTTTTCGGTGTGTGTTTCGGTGTTTGTTTCGATGTGGTTAGAGAAGTTGTGCGCCAAGACTGATGACCACGGGCACCAAGCCGAGCACGATGAATGCGGGTAAGAAGCACATTGCCAGTGGCAGGGAGATAAACACTCCTGCTCGCTCTGCTTTCGCAATGGCATTGCTGGTGGCGTCCGACCGCAGGGTTTCCACCAGCCGTTGACAACCAGAAGCAATGGCTGCACCAGAATGCTCAGACATGGTTACGAGCCGTGCCAGTTCTTGTAATCCGGGAAGCTGCCGCATGTGCACCCACGCTCTTTCGGGTTCGACGCCGAGCGCGAGCAATGAGTTCACCTGCTTCCAGTAGGTTGCGGTGGGTTCATCGGCCACGATGGACACTGCACTGGTGGCTTGTTGAACCGATAACCCGGCGCGCACGCAAGCGACGAAGAGCTCAATGTCGTCGGCGATGACCAAAGGATCGACAGAAGGTGAATTCTGTGGCGAGACCTTGCTGAGCAGCAGTTGCAGTTTGCCTTGCTTCGCAGGTGTTTCCTCTGGCCCGGCGCGCGGGGTCTTGGGGCTTAGTATTCGGTCCACACGTGATGCCGTATTACTTGTAGCGCTGGGCATCCAGCAGGTTGCTGCGATGAGGATGAGTGCAATGATGCTGTAATTCATGTCGTTTCCTTTTACTTTTCTTTTCTCTTAGTTTTCTTAGCTAGCGGCGTTGGCGATGAGAATGCGTGACCAGCTAAATCCGGCACATGCCAGGGCGACACCGATAACGAGGAGCAGTCCCCCAAGTCCGCCACCGAGTAGGAACCCGGCGGGCTTGGCGCCCATGATGGTTCCCATCAAAATTCCTGCCAGTGGCAAGAGCGTGAGGACAATGGCGGTTGCCTGCGGTCCTTGAAGGCTTGCTTTGGTGGCAGCACGGTGGCGTTTTCTAGCTTCAATCTGGTTGTGGGCTTGCTCGAAGACATCAGACAATGGGATTCCGTGCTTTTCGCTCAGCGTGCACAGGGATCCCAGTGTCTTGAGCTGCGGATGGGAGGCGGAAAGCACAGTGGATACGCTGCCGCCGCGATGTGTAATGACAGCCGCGGTGGCAATAGCCGCTGTAAGCTCGATCGATGCAGTTAAACTGGTGGATAAATCATCCGCACCACGTTTCAACGCCGCCGGGAACGATGACCCGGCGCGCAAGTCAGCCGTCATGCTTCCGAGTAAACGGGCAATGGAATCTTCAGCATGCAAGCTGGCTTTCTTCTTGTGCGCTTGCGTCAGGCTGTGCGCGACGGTGCCGGCAACGATGACGGCGGTAAGAATCACCGTCAACCGGCCGATGACCATGAAAAGAAATACTGCAAGAAATACCGCCGCCAGAATCATCCAGGCAGGCATGCCTTTGGCAGATTTCTTGTCATTTTCTACCCGCCCGGAATTCTTTGCCTCTGGCAACAGCGTGCTCAGAGCAAGCAAAATCAGTGCATAGGATGCTGGGTTCATGAGTCCTCCCCGAGTGGAAAGTTATTGAAGGAGCCTTCGAAGCCAGCCGGGATATGCAGCCCCTCAATATCCGAAGTCCTCGAAGCGGGAGCTTCTGAAGGTTCTGAAGGTTCTGAAGATTCAGAAGCTCCTGCAACTTCAGTTCGTGGCATGATGCGTTTGGTGAATTCCTGGTAGCCGGGATGTTCGCCCGATTCGGCAGACCAGATAACTTCAGTGGTGACGGGGTTGCCAGTGAGAATGCCGATTTCACGAAGCCGTCGGCCTTCCGGCTCACGTGACATAGTGAGTACAACATCGACGGCTGCGGCGAGCTGGGAATGCAGGCCAGTTCGGTCAAGCCCGCCCAGCGCAGCAAGTGCCTCCATGCGCGCCGGGACTTCATTCAAAGAATTGGCGTGCAGGGTTCCGGCACCGCCATCGTGACCAGTATTTAAAGCGGCCAGCAGGTCCACGACTTCGGCGCCTCGAATCTCACCCACCACGATTCGGTCGGGGCGCATACGCAGTGACTGACGCAGCAGCTGCGCCATGGTGATCTCCCCGGTACCCTCAGCATTCGCCCGGCGCGAGACCAATGTGACTGAATGTGGATGATTCGGACGCAGCTCCGCGGTGTCCTCAATAACAACGAGACGTTCAGAATCAGGAACTTCCGATAGCAACGCCGACAGCAGTGTGGTCTTGCCCGAGCCTGTACCACCAATAACAAGGAAAGATGTTCGGGCAGCAATCATCGCGCGCAGAAGCTCCGCACTTTCACTGGTTACTGTCTGGTTGTCCACTAGATCATTAAGCGTGGTGTTGGATTGGCGCAGCACACGAATGCTCAAACAGGTTCCGGATTCACTGGGCGGAGCGAGCAAAGCATGGATGCGCAGGCTTGTTCCGTCATCACGATTAATGCGGCCATCTGCGAAAGGCTGGGCATCATCTAAGCGCTGACCACAGCTAATGGCCAACCTGGTGGCTAGTCTGCGCACCTCCGCGTCGGATTTAAATGAGATAGCTACGCGCTGCAACCCGTTGCCCTGGTCCACAAAGACATCGTTCGGACCGTTGACCACCACGTCTGTAATACCGGGGCGCGCCAGGACTTGTTCCAGCAGGCCCAGGCCAGAGGTGTCATTGCGGAGCTGTCGCAAGATTTCTAGCACCTCAACATCACTGATGACACCGGCTTCTTCCCGAATTCGCCGTGCTAGCGCCGCAGGATTGTGCGCCAAGGTTGGCTCTTCGGCCAGCGCTGCCTGCAAAGAAGAGACGAATGCTTGGGTGTTTTCCATGTCATTCACCACCCCGCCGCATACAGAAGCTCAGACGCTATCGCCGCGAGTTTCTTCGGTAATGACGCAGGCATCCCTGCCACTTCTGTGGCTTTGGTGAGATTCTTCAAGTGTGGAATCTCTACTGCAACCTCGCCGTGCGTTATGCGTTCAATTTCGCGTGAGCTCAGTCCGGACCATCCGCGGTGCCGCAGTGCGACAACAAATTTGGTGCCACGTGCTTTAAGTTCTGCACAAATCTCTGTGGTTGCCGCGGAAGACCGTACTTCCGCAGCGCACACCACGACCACTAGATCGGATGCGTGTGGGATAGCGGCGGGAGGTGCATCAACAACTAGAACATCGAAGCCCCCGGCAGCTGCTGCAATCATGCGCTCTACCGCTTCGTTTTCTAACCGAAACGGCGTATCCACTCTGGTCCGCGCCGATGACAACACGGTGACGCCATCCTGGGTACTGGGCAACGCACCTGCCAAGTCCACGGCATCAATAGCGCCTGTTCCTAAAGAGACATCCGGCCAGCGTGCACCAGGTGCTGACTCCAGTCCCATGAGAAGGTCAAGGCCGCCGGAGATCGGGATGGCATCGACAAGCAAAGCGGAAGCTTGCTCCGTACACACCGTTCGGGCTATTGCTGCGGCAAGTGTTGATGCCCCAACTCCCCCGCTGGCCCCAACCACCGTGATGCGAAGTGCTGCATTGCTGGTCTGCTGGGTGGAATCTGCCGCCAAAGCTTGTAGCAACTGCGTGGATTCTGCTGGCAAAATGAAAGCCTGCTCGGCGCGGGATCGAAGCGCGGCCTCATAATCAATCGGCCCGGGTTCCGGCGCCACATAGTAAATACGTGATCTTCGACCTGTGGCAGCTACATGCGCGGCGGTAGAAGAGTCCACAATCACTGCCGATGCGTCTGGTGCGTAGCGGCTCAAATCGCGCGGATCGGTTGCGTGGATGACTTCGCGCCGGGTAGCGGCCGCGGCGTGCGCTGCCTCTGGGGAGACTACTGGGTCTGTGCAGGCTATGAGGATAAAATCGGTGTGGTGCGTCATGGCTCAACTATGACCGTTGGGCACAAGCCCGCACTAGTGCCAATTGAGTTGCCTGTGGATAACTACCCGATTTTCACCCCGAACGTTGACGTGTCATTAAAAATCTGTGGATAAGTCAGTAACACAGGAAGGAAACTCTACGATTCTCCCTATAGACATTGAGCCACAGCAGTGCCACAATAGTCACAGAAGTTAACAATTTACCCAATCGTTACACTCCGTCACTTTCATTAAGGCGATATCCTGGAGTGAGCGATTGACATGGATTTACGGAAGCAGCATATGAGCACACATGATCATCTACCAGCGAAGAACGGCCGTATCGCGGCATTCTTCGATCTGGACAAGACGATCATTGCCACCTCATCTGCCTTTGCATTTGGCAAAGAATTCATGAACAACGGGCTTATTACTCCTGCCGATGCATTGCAGATGACTTTGGCTAAGGCCAGCTACATGATGGCGGGCCAGACTTCGGAACAGATGGATGCCACGCGCGACCAATTGGCGGCGATGGTTACTGGCTGGTCTGTGGAAGAAGTAGAAAACATCGCGCGTGAAACCATGCATACCGTGGTTACTCCGGCGATTTACCATGAGGCCCGTGAGCTCATTAAGTTCCACCAGGCCGCTGGCCATGAAGTTGTGATTATCTCCGCTTCTGAAGCAACACTCGTTCGTCTTATCGCTGAAGAACTCGGCGTGGAGCACGTTGTGGCTACTGAACTTGAAACCGTGGATGGCCGCTTTACCGGCGGTATTGTCCACTACCTCAAAGGCCATGCCAAAGCTGATGCCGTGGCGAAGATTGGACAGACTGAGAACATTAACTTGGCTGAAAGCTTTGCCTACTCGGATTCTGCTACCGATATTCCAATGTTGGAATTGGTGGGCAACCCTGTTGCCGTGAATCCTGACCGCGCCATGAAGAAGGCCGCGCTGGAAAACGGTTGGGATATCCGCACATTCCGCGATCCTGTTCCTCTATTTACTATGCCTGGTGCGAAGGAAGTAGGCATTGGCGCTTCCGTTGTAGCTGGCGTTGCGGCTTTGGTGGTAGCCGGCATCTGGTTGTTTCAGCGTCCACCGCTGGAGCCACGCAAAGCCCATAAGACCCCAGACTTCTTGTCCTGGGCTCACACGCCGCTAGCCGGATAGTAATTCCCGGACGATAATAGGCGGGCTTCACCTAGCCAAAATTGGCTAATTGCCAGGTAGCTGGCACGTGTTCGGCCGCTATTTAGGGGTATTCATGAGCACTGTTTTAGGCAATCGCTACGCCAAACGGATCATCTACATCTAAATCTATTAGGATGGGCACGTATGTCACAGGGAGGTTTTTGATCTACTGTGGTTATTAAAGATTAATGAAACGACACTGCGCACCCTTTTGAGGAAGGTATTCTACCGTGAGCAAAGACGGACTCTACACCGATGGTGCCGAGAGCTTCGGCCCAAAGGTCAACTCCATTCCGCTATCGGATGTTGACACCAGCAAGCCGGGTGAGACTTCTATCGGAACGCTAGTTTCTAACGCAACCGAGCAGATTTCCACCTTGGTTCGCTCCGAGATTGAGCTGGCAAAGACTGAGCTAGCTGCATCCGCCAAGAAGGGCGGCATTGGTGCCGGCCTGTTCGGCGTTGCCGGTGTTATCGCGCTGTACAGCTCTTTCTTCTTTTTCTTCTTCCTCGCGGAGCTACTCACCCACCTGTGGTTCGACCGCTGGGCTGCTTACCTGATTGTCTTCCTTCTCATGATCGTCATCGCCGGCGTCTTGGCAGCAATCGGCTTTAGCCAAGTCAAGAAGGTTAAGAAACCCGAGAAGACGATTGAATCTGTCGGTGAGCTCAAGCACTTGGTTCCAGGTAAGGCAACCAATGCTGTGGAAAAGCGCAACAAGGGTCTTTACACCTAAAGGTTTCCTTTTCCTTTCCTCCCCACCTTCACCTATCCGCCCGTTGCACGACTTCCTGCCGCGGGCGGATTTTTGTATGAACCACCGATGCCGGATTCTTTTGCCCACGCATTCCCACTAACACCACCATTTAGCTAGCGTCAGCATTGAAGAATCAACGTAACCCCAGCAGCATTAAACATTTAAGGACTTAACTTGCCGTCTAAGCCCCTCTCCCCGTCCGTGGTTGAACTCAAAGGCGATTTTGAACATGAGTTTGTCCATACCCACGGCATTCGCCTGCACGTGGTGACCGCGGGCGAAAATGGTAATCCACTGATTGTTCTTATTCACGGCACTTTTGGTGGCTGGTTCGAATACCGCGATGTCATTGCACCACTTGCTCAGAAGGGCTTTCGAGTGGCCGCTGTAGACCTGCGTGGATTTGGCATGTCGGATAAACCACCAGCAGGACTAGGGCAAGACATCCGCACTCTCACCGGGGATATCTCCGGCGTCATCCAGGCGCTCGGCTATGACAAAGCCATTGTGGTGGGCAATGACACCGGCGCTTCGCTGGCCTGGTCAGTGGCTATTGATAAACCGGAGCGCGTTGCCGGAGTCGTGAGTATTTCCGGGGCCTACCCCGTTGATTTCCGCCGCAGCATGGCCGCCCGCCCCTGGGATTTCCTGTATTTGTTGATCAGCTCCATTTGGTGCCGCCTGCCTGTGCGTAAAGTTCCGCAGCGATTCTACAAAGCCGAGCTAAGCAACAACACCTCATCAAAGTTCCGGAAAAACGACGTGCTGCGCTTTGAAGAGAATCTCCGTCTGCGTCAATCCGCGGCGCAGATTGGCAACGTTCAACGCGGAACTATCCACAACCACCGGCTTCTAACTTCAAGCGTTCCTCTTCGCTGGATGGAGAGACGGGTCGAATCACCGGTGCTGTTTTTGTACTCAGGACAGCGTCTGTGGTTGCCCGTTATTCGCCGGGCAAAGGCACGGGTAGCCTCTGCATTTACCGAGCAGACAATAGAAAAAGCCAAGAACATGCCCCACATTGAGAACTCTTCTGGGTTCATTGAGGCCATTTCTAGTTGGATACGTCTCACCCCTTAACTGGGGTGAGATAAAATACATTCTTAGCAAAATAATTCGCAGTCTTTGCAGGTAGCTCCAAGTTTCACTGAGTGGGACTCAACCGCCTTAACCAGTGCAGATTAGTTAATCTTGTCTGTGCCGTCTTTCACAAGGTAGATTTACTCCAAGCCCAATCACAGGTTCGGCTATAGGTTTTTTCATCTCAACGTGGAGGTCCACCCTCATGACGATCAAGAAGACGATCGCGCTGCTTGCTGCAGCCTCAACCTCGCTCGCCCTCGTGGCCTGCTCCGACTCCTCATCTTCCGATGATTCCGCTGCATCCGACGGCGGTGCATCGTCCGGCGGTGACAACTACATCCTGACTATCGGCACCGAGCCCCAGAACCCGCTGGTTCCTGCCAACACCAACGAAACTGGCGGCGGCAAGATCGTTGACTCGATCTTCTCCGGCCTAGTTGGCTACGACGCTGAGGGTGAGACCTACAACGAAGTTGCAGAGTCCATCGAACCAAACGACGATAACACCGAATTCACCATCACCCTGAAGGACTGGAAGTTCACCGACGGCACTGACGTCACCGCGAACTCCTTCGTTGATGCATGGAACTACGCTGTTGCTAACGCACAGCTCGGTGCTTACTTCTTCGAGCCAATCAAGGGCTATGCAGAAGAAGGCGTGGAAGAGCTTGAGGGTCTTGAGGTTATTGATGACAAGACCTTCAAGGTAACCATGAACAACCCAACCGCTGACTTCCCTCAGCGCTTGGGCTACTCCGCGTTCTCCCCACTTCCAGAGGTTGCTTTCGAAGACATGGACGCCTTCGGCGAGAACCCAGTGGGCAACGGCCCATACATGCTCGAAGAGTGGAACCACAATTCCAACGCATTGCTGGTACCAAACCCTGACTATGCTGGCGACAACGCTGCACAAAACGATGGCCTAGACATCATCTTCTACCCATCCCAGGATGCAGCTTATGCTGACCTGCTTTCCGGCAACCTGGACGTTCTGGACAAGATTCCAGACTCCGCGTTCTCTGTCTACGAGTCTGACCTGGGCGACCGTGCAGTCAACCAGCCTTCCGCTGTCTTCCAATCCTTCACCATTGGTGAGAACCTAGAGCACTTCGGTGGCGAGGAAGGCGTTCTGCGCCGCCAGGCACTGTCCCACGCCATCAACCGTGAAGAGATCACTGAGACCATCTTCCAGAACACCCGCACCCCTGCTTCTGACTTCACCTCTCCAGTTGTAGCTGGCTTCTCTGAGGACGTACCAGGCAACGAGGTTCTTGAATACGACCCAGAAAAGGCTAAGGAACTCTGGGCACAGGCTGATGAAATGAACGAGTGGTCCTCTCCAGAGTTCGCAATTGCGTACGACTCTGACGGCGGCCACCAGGCATGGGTTGATGCAGCTGCAAACTCCATCAAGAACACCCTGGAAATCGAAGCAATCGGCGCTCCTTACCCAGACTTCAAGTCCCTGCGTGATGAGGTCACCAACCGCACCATCGAAACCGCATTCCGTACCGGCTGGCAGGCTGACTACCCAGGTATGGGTAACTTCCTGGCCGCAATGTACGGCACCGGCGCTGGTTCCAACGATGGTGACTACTCCAACCCAGACTTCGACGCGAAGATCCGCGAGGCTGACGCAGCTGACTCCCCTGAGGAAGCAGCAGAGCGCTTCAAGGAAGCTCAGACCATCCTGTTCGAAGACCTTCCAGCTATCCCACTGTGGTACTCCAACGTGACCGCTGGCTACTCTGAGAACGTTGACAACGTGGTCTTCGGCTGGGACTCCGTTCCAATCTTCACCGATATCACCAAGAACTAATTTCTCCCCGGGTCCTTGGACCTAACTGATGACGTAAGTTCTTAAGCTAGGCCCTCGCTCCACGCACCTGTTGGATGGCGAGGGCTTAGTCATGCCACCCCTCCAAGGCTGAATCCAGCGGGCCTATACGCCCGTCTCCATCATCTTTTTAGTACTTCCCCCTAGTGCGATCCTGGCTTGCGGGCTAGGATTCTTCACAACAGCTGCCAATGTCTGCAACAGTTATTCACACTTGTTTCAAATCGGGGACGCCAAGATTGCCCACTATTTGGGGTAACCGTGAAAGACCGCAGCCAGCGAGCGGTTTCCCATTTTATGGGATAGATTTTTATGGTTTCTTGGATTAGCCCAGCTTATTAATTTTCGTATACCACACTATAGGACGTAACACTCAACAGTTTATTTACGTTGGGTGAATAGGCTTTCAAATGGGGCTGTGCCGATTATCAGTAGCAGGGCGAGGGATTTAAGATAAGTCACAACGACTCGACTTGGTGACTTAGATACGTTGCGGAATCGGTAGTTGGACCCACAATTTTGTAAAGGACACATTTATGTTGCGCTACATTGGGCGACGAGTGCTCCAGATGATTCCGGTGTTCTTCGGAGCGACCCTGCTCATCTACGCGCTTGTCTTCCTCATGCCTGGTGATCCGGTAGAGGCACTGGGCGGTGACCGCGGCTTGACCGAAGCCGCGCGTGCACGCATTGAGGCTGAATATAACCTGGACAAGCCATTCATTATTCAGTACCTGCTGTATGTCAAGGGCATTTTGACCCTGGACTTTGGCACCACCTTCTCCGGCGTGCCGGTTACAGAGGTAATGCAGAATGTCTTCCCAGTAACTCTGAAGCTGGCCTTCATGGCTATTGTCTTCGAGACCATCTTCGGTATCGCCTTCGGCGTATTCTCCGGCATCCGCCGCGGTGGCTTCTTCGACTCCACCGTTCTGGTTGTCTCCCTGCTGGTTATTGCAGTTCCTTCCTTCGTTACCGGCTTCGTCTTCCAATACATCGTCGGTATTCGCTGGGACTTGCTACCGGTGACAGTCGGTAGAGATGAATCATTCCAATCACTGCTCATGCCAGCAATCGTGCTGGGCGCGCTCTCCTGTGCATACATCATCCGTCTGACGCGACAGTCCGTCAGTGAGAACATGCGCGCGGACTACGTACGTACTGCACGCGCAAAGGGCTTGTCAGGCGGCCAGGTGATGAACCGCCACGTGCTGCGTAACTCGCTGATTCCCGTTGCTACCTTCATCGGCGCCGACCTCGGCTCCCTGATGACTGGCGCCATTGTTACTGAGGGCATCTTCGGTATCAACGGTGTCGGTGGCACGCTCTACCAAGCAATTCTGCGCGGTGAGCCAACCACCATCGTGTCCTTTACCACCGTCCTCGTAGTTATCTACATTGTGGCCAACCTGCTGGTTGACCTTCTCTACGCGGTACTCGACCCAAGGATTCGCTATGCCTAATATCGATCGCAATACAGACCCCCAGGATCTCGGCGAAGAAATCTTGGTTTCCCAGGGCCGTCGCGGCCAGGACCACTACATCGCCGAAACTGATGAAACCGGTTTGGGTGCAGTGGACGCCGTTAAGGACGAGTCCGCACCATCCTCGCAGTGGGCTGAGGCTTGGCGCTACCTGCGCAAGCGTCCGCTCTTCTGGGTTGCTTCCTTCATGATTTTGGTTGCCCTTTTGCTGGCGCTGTTCCCATCACTGTTTACTTCTGTCGATCCACGCGCTTGTACGCTGGCCAACTCACTGAATCCTTCTGAGGAAGGACACATCTTCGGCTTTGACCGCCAGGGCTGTGACATCTACTCCCGCGTTATCTACGGTGCACGTGCATCCGTTCTCGTGGGTGTTCTCACCACTGCTTTGGTCACCGTTGTTGGCGCCCTGGTTGGCTCCATCGCTGGCTTCTTTGGCGGCTGGGCTGACACCATCTTGTCCCGTATTACTGATATCTTCTTCGCAATTCCACTGGTTCTTGCAGCAATCGTGGTTATGCAGATGTTCAAGGAATACCGCACCATCCTCACCGTGGTTCTGGTTCTCGGTCTCTTCGGCTGGGTTAACATTGCCCGTATTACGCGTGGTGCCGTGATGTCCATTAAAAACGAGGAATTCGTTCAGGCAGCACGTTCTGTTGGTGCATCGAAGTGGCGCATTCTGTTCAGCCACGCCCTGCCTAACGCTGCAGCCCCAATCATCTCCTACGCAACGGTGGCACTTGGTACGTTCATCGTGGCTGAGGCAACGCTGTCGTTCCTTGGTATTGGTCTTCCGCCAACCATTGTTTCGTGGGGTGGAGATATTTCTCAGGCACAGGCATCACTGCGCCAGGAACCAATGGTTCTGTTCTACCCAGCAGGTGCCCTAGCACTGACCGTATTGAGCTTTATCATGATGGGTGACGTTGTCCGTGACGCGCTCGATCCAAAGGCAAGGAAGCGATAATCATGACTGAACATAACGCTGAACAGCCATTGCTGGAGATGAAGGGCGTCAAGATCGCCTTCGCTTCCTCCACCGGTATCGTCGAAGCAGTCCGCGGCGTCAACATGACCATCTACCCAGGCCAGTCTGTTGCAATCGTGGGTGAGTCCGGCTCCGGTAAGTCCACCACCGCAATGTCTATTCTTGGTCTGCTTCCCGGCAACGGCAAGGTTACTGAAGGCCAGATCATCTTCGAAGGCGAAGATATTACTGGCTTCGATAACAAGGATTATGAGAAGCTTCGCGGCTCTCACATTGGCTTGGTTCCGCAGGATCCAATGTCCAACCTCAACCCGGTGTGGCGCATTGGCACCCAGGTCGAGGAATCCCTCAAGGCCAACAATGTGGTTGAGGGATCCAAGCGCAAAGAGCGCGTTGCGCAGGTACTGGAGGAAGCAGGGCTTCCCGATGCCGAGCGGCGCGCGAAGCAGTACCCACATGAGTTCTCCGGCGGTATGCGCCAGCGTGCTCTCATCGGTATCGGCTTGGCAGCACGTCCGAAGCTGCTGATTGCCGATGAGCCAACCTCCGCGTTGGACGTGACGGTTCAGAAGCAGATTCTGGATCACCTGGAAACGCTGACCAAGGAGCTCGGCAACGCCGTACTGTTTATTACCCACGACTTGGGTCTGGCAGCAGAGCGCGCAGAGCACCTCATTGTTATGCACCGTGGTCGTATCGTGGAATCCGGCCCATCGCGTCAGATTCTTAAGGCACCGCAGCACCCGTACACCAAGCGTTTGGTCACGGCTGCTCCTTCCCTGGCGTCTTCACGTATTCGTGCAGCACGCGAAGCAGGTATTGAGTCTTCTGAACTGATTGCGGGTGCTTCCGAAGAGCGTTCCGAAGAAGCGGTTATCTCTGTTCGTAACCTGACCAAGGAATTCGATATCCGTGGTTCCCGTGGCGATAAGAAGCACTTCAAGGCCGTGGATAATGTCTCCTTCGACTTGCGCCGCGGTTCCACCTTGGCGCTGGTGGGGGAGTCCGGTTCCGGTAAGTCCACCGTGGCAAACATGGTATTGAACTTGCTGGAGCCAACCTCAGGCACCATTTCTTATGAGGGAACGGATGTCTCCACCCTCAACAGCAAGCAGCTGTTTGACCTTCGCCGCAAGATGCAGGTCGTCTTCCAGAACCCTTATGGTTCTTTGGACCCGATGTACTCCATCTTTAAGTGCATCGAGGAGCCACTGCGTCTGCACAAGATTGGGGACCGCAAGGCCCGCGAGAACCGCGTGGCTGAGCTCCTAGACATGGTGGCTATGCCGCGTTCGGCTATGCGCCGCTACCCTGATGAGCTCTCCGGTGGTCAGCGTCAGCGTATTGCTATTGCCCGCGCTCTAGCACTGAACCCTGAGGTCATTGTCTTGGATGAGGCCGTGTCTGCACTGGACGTTCTGGTTCAGAACCAGATCATTCAGCTAATGGCTGAACTGCAGCGCGACCTGAACCTGTCTTATCTGTTCATTACCCACGACTTGGCTGTGGTTCGCCAGACCGCGGATGATGTTGTGGTTATGCAAAAGGGTGCTGTGGTTGAGCAGGGCACGACCGATGAAATCTTTGACAATCCAACCCAGGATTACACAAAGAACCTCATCAACTCTGTGCCAGGTATGCACATTGAAATTGGTATCGGCGGGAACCTCGACTTGAACGAGAACTAACCGCCACCGGCACCAGGCAAGGCCAACAAAAGGCCCCAAAAAGGGACTCGCGCTTGTAGTGAGTTGGAAGAAATTCCAACAACCTACGAATGCGAGTCCTTTTGCTTTAGTTACTGGTTAACGCTTTGCCGCTCCCCGTGCGTTAAATCGTTATTGTGCGACGCACTCTTGGGTGTCAACGGAGTTCTGCAGTTGGGTGACATCACCTATGTGGTTTTGGACTTCTTGGGCGGTGATGGCGTAGCCGGTGTCGGTGTCGTCCACGGAGGCACCAAAGATGAGGCCAAGAACCTTGCCGTCGGGAGAAATCAAAGGACCGCCGGAGTTGCCTTGAACAACACTGCCACGCAGGATGTAGGACTCGCGTTCCACGCGGTTGTTGGAATAGATATCTGGTCCGGCAATGGTGACGCGTTCGCGTACACGCGCGGGGTTGGCGGTAAAGGGACCGGAGTTTGGAAAGCCCATCACAACAGCATCATCACCGGTGTTGGATTGGCCATCAGCCCATTCCAGTGGTGCCAGGCCGAGGTCCTCTGACTTCAGCACGGCAATGTCAGTTTCCGGGTTGTAGTAGACCACGCGTGCTTCTTTAATGCCCAGCACGGTGTCCACGTACGCGGTTTGGGTACCGGCCACAACGTGAGCGTTGGTCACCACGTAGTTGTCAGCAGTGACAAAGCCGGAGCCCATCATGCGGCGGCGGCAGCCATCGGCATCAGCAATAACGTGGACAACGGATGGGCGCACAGCACGTACCATCTCTTGATCAGCGACTTCAATGTTTGGCTCATCAACCTCAACAGATGCGCCTTCTTCCCACGGCATCATGACTGGCGGCAAACCAGATTCATTGAGCATCGCAGAAATGCTGCGCGGCAATTGCGCGAACTCAGCCGGCATTACACCGTGCACTTCACGCAAAATAGCGGAATCACGCAAGCCCTTGCCCACGGAGTTAGATAAGCCGGTGGCCAGTGGAGTAGCGATTACCCAGATGAGAATGATGGTGAAGACGGACATCAATATCGCGCCGAAGGTGGAGTCCACGCGTTGCGCGGACTTGGTTTTCATCCGGTCACGTATGGCATGGCCTAGTGCAGAGCCCATGAGTTGGCCCAGGCCAACTAACAAAATCAGCATGCCAATCGCCAACAAGAAGCGAATAGCAACCTGGTCCGTCACGTTCAGCACCACGGGTGCCACGCCAAGGCCAACAACCAGACCAGCAACAATACCGATGACTGCCAAAAGTGATGCGAACCCGCCTTGGCGCCAGCCAATTCCCATCGCTGCTATGACGGACACGATGATGAGTCCGTCAACTATCCACGATGGGTCCACAACTTCTCCCTTTAGCGTTGAATGCTTAACCTAAGGGACTTTACTAGACCCGACGTTCATTATTACGTGAGGCCGCGATGGTCTCATGCAAATCAAAGTGTTTATCCTGGTCCCATTCACGTTCCCAGCCGGTTTTATTAAACAATGTTGTCAGCGCTGCGGCGGTAAATCCCCAGATGATGTAGTCATTGATGCGAAAGCTGGGAGAAGTCCACTTGTCCCACGCCAGCATCAGCCGGTTTTCTGGATCCAGCAGTTCGGACACCGGAAGTACAAACACGTCATCGGCTTCTTCCTGGTTCACAACGCCCACCGGCGAAGGCGTGCTCCAGTGCGCCAAGACCGCATTAATACGGTTGCCGCGCACGGGCACAAAGGTTTCACCCCAGTGCGCTAACGGGTTAACGGTGGTGCGGTCAAGACCGGTTTCTTCCCATGCCTCGCGCAACGCGGCATCCACGACGTTGACATCGGGTGGGTCAATTTTGCCGCCGGGAAAGGCAATTTGGCCAGAATGTGAGCGCAGGTGCGGGGAACGGTGGGTCAACAGTACTGTGGCGTCCTCCTTGCTGGTTCCACCCAGCAACATCAAGACGGCAGCGGAACGAGGGGAAGACAAAACATCTACTCGGGTGCGCTCACCAATGACATCAACAACGTCTTCACCGGTGACATCGAGTGCAGGACGGAGCCATTCGGGCGCATAATCAGGACGCAATTCAGTATTAGTGCCGGGCGAGTCAGCATCGGGGAACTTATCTGCCATGCTCCCCATCCTAGCTATTTAGCCCAAGGCTTCAGTGACAGAAGTCTCTATCTCTTCGGCCGAGGTAAACGGCCTAATAAATCGCTCTTGCACTTCCCCGTCGACCACCAACAGGGTAATGGGGATAACCCCAGGCAGTGCGAGTGTTCCGGCGAAAAGGTTGGAGTCATCTTGGTAGCTGGGCAGGTCCACGCCAAGGTCGTTGAGGAAAGCTGCGCCATTGCCCGCATTGCGGTCGGCGTGCACGCCCACGACGTTCCATTCGGGATGGGATTCGGCTACTTGCTCCAGGTAGGGAAGTTCTTCGCGGCAAGGTTCGCACCACCAGGCCCAGATGTTGACTATCGAAATGCCTTCGTCGGTAGCTTTCGCATCACCCATATCGCCGCCGAGACACGGTAGTTCTACCCCCGCTACAGGTTCAGCAGGGCAGTCAGGTCGTTGCGGCATGTTGTCGGGTGCAGAGTTGCTTGACCGTGTCTCCTCGCCCACCTCGGCCTGACCAGAAGCCTCTGTAGCTGCTGTCTCCTCGGCTACCGTGCCCTCGGCGTTAACGTCTTCAGGAGTTGAGCCGGAATCAGAGTTGAGAATGGACATGGCGGCGAAGATGACGCCGATGGTCAGCACAATTGCGACCACCACGGACAGGACAACGCTCTTTTTCACCACGAAACCCTTAATCAGACAGGTATTAAATATCTGGGCAATAAACCACTGGGGGAATTTTTGTTCTTTATCAGTTTAACTTTCAACCATTCCAGCAGGAAATGGACAATCCTTGCGCACGGGGCACGCACCACAAGCCGGCTTCTTCGCAGTGCAGCAGCGACGGCCATGAAAAATCAGCCGATGTGAGAACATGGTCCACTCTTTTTCGGGAAGCAGCGCGCACAGTTCCTTTTCAATCTTGAGCTCAGTGGTTCCGTGCGCCAGACCAAGGCGGGAAGATACCCGTTTCACGTGGGTATCTACAGCCAGCCCCGGCAAGCCAAAAGCATTGCCGCGCACTACCAGCGCAGTTTTTCGACCAACGCCGGGCAAAGAACTGAGGTCTTCAATGCTGGTTGGCACTTCCCCATTGAAATCCCCAACGAGCTTTTGCCCCACGCCCACTAGGCGCTTGGCTTTGGATGGAGCGAGCCCTAAGGTGCGGATGATTTCTTGGATGTCTTGCTCATTCGCCGTGGCATAATCCATCACGGTGGGATAAGCGGCAAAGAGTTCTGGAGTTACTTGATTGACCCGCACATCAGTGGTTTGTGCTGAGAGCAGCGTGGCCACGGTGAGCTCTAGAGCGTTGGTGAAGTTCAATTCGCAGTGGGCATCAGGGTATTCATCGGCTAAGACTTCGTTGATGTGCTGCGCGCGTTCAGCGATACCCATGGCTAATCTCCTTGCCGCGATGAAGTATTCTTGAGAATTCTTGAGGTTTGGGAACTTAATCGATTCCTCGTTAGTTAGACTCTAGGACATGATCGTTTTAGTAGTACTCGTCCCCGTCGGGTTAGCGCTGTTTGCCATCCTAATGGAGAAACTCGAAACACAGGTGCTTGATAGCTAGGCATTCCACTAACCACCCCAACGATTCCCTCAACGGGAGTTTCGTGATTGATTGGGGGGAATTGCACAATAGTGACTAATTCCACTGTAAGATGTGGAGTGTTATAGATTTTTAGGCGTTAAAAGTAAAGGAGACGCACGTGGAAGGCGTACAGGAAATTTTATCGCGCGCTGGCATTTTCCAGGGTGTCGACCCGGTAGCTGTCAATAATTTGATTGAGCAGATGGAGACTGTTCGTTTCCCACGCGGCACCACCATCTTTGAAGAAGGTGAGCCAGGCGACCGCCTGTACATCATCACCGCCGGCAAAATTAAGCTGGCACGCCACGCTGCTGACGGACGTGAGAACCTGTTGACCATCATGGGTCCATCAGACATGTTCGGTGAGTTGTCCATCTTCGACCCAGGCCCACGTACCTCCTCCGCAGTGTGCGTGACTGAGGTTCAGGCAGCCACCATGAACTCGGAGATGCTCAAGCAGTGGGTCTCTGACCACCCTGCTATTGCGCAGCAGCTGCTTCGCGTTCTGGCTCGCCGCCTGCGTCGCACCAACGCGTCCCTCGCGGACCTCATCTTCACTGACGTTCCTGGCCGTGTGGCAAAGACCTTGCTGCAGTTGGCAAACCGCTTCGGTGTCCAGGAAGGTGGCTCACTGCGCGTGAACCACGACCTGACTCAGGAAGAAATTGCCCAGCTGGTCGGTGCTTCCCGTGAGACCGTGAACAAGGCTTTGGCTACGTTCGCACACCGTGGCTGGATTCGCTTGGAAGGCAAGTCCGTTGTCATCGTTGATACCGAGCACCTGGCAAAGCGTGCCCGCTAGTTATACCTGCTAGAAAATCTATAGCATTTAAAACTGCATAGATACGCCCGCCGTAGAGTTGAGCATTCGCTTTCTCTATGGCGGGCGTCGTTTTCACACACCAGCATCTAAAAGGAATCCAATAGGAAAAGACCTACTGATTACTCACTAGGTCTTTAAAAAAGTTTCGAGCGAAAGCCCTTTAGGCTTGATCCGGGTGTGCTTCCAAGTACTTCAGCGCAGTGCGGGTGGACTGCTCAGCAGCGTGGCGTAGAACTGGATCTACATCGTCATACATCTCATCAATCATGACTTTGAGTTCAATGTCTTTGCCGTGCTCAGCCCACAGTTTCCGAATCTGATCCAGACGCAGGTGACGGCGGTCAATATACTTGCGTGCCACTTCAGATACGTCCGGCAAATCCGGTCCGTGGCCGGGGAGCAAAGGCACGTTCTTGCCGCGTTCTTCCAGCATGTCCAAAGACTTCAGGTAAGCCTCAAGGTCACCATCAGTTTCAGAGAGCAACGTGGTGTGGCGTCCAGCGATGGTGTCACCGCTGACAATGCCTTCTAGCTCTGATTCTTGAGGCTGACTAGCCCAGATGAGGAAACTGACGGAGTCACTGGTATGACCAGGAGTGTGTGCGACCTCGAGAGTGGGGCTGATGCCGTCGAGAGAAATGATCTCCCCATCAACCAACGGCTCCGCATCCTTGCTGCAGTAGCTTGGGTCGAATGCACGAATTGGCGCACCGGTGAGCTGACGTAAACGGTGTGCACCTGCAGCGTGGTCATCATGACGGTGGGTAAGCAAGATCAGCGCAACTTCGCCGCCTGATTTTGCGGTGACTACGTTGAGATGACCTTCATCATCTGGCCCCGGGTCAACAACAATCGCGGCACCATCTTCATCGCCTTTGATGACCCACGTGTTAGTACCTTCAAGTGCTGTGTAGCTGGGGTTATCACACAACACAACACCGGCGTGCTGCGTAACGGGACGCAGTTGACTGTATGCAGGATGCTCCATAAATGTCAGCCTAGCCTATTACTTTGCGAATTCCACGATGAGTTCTACTTCAACTGGTGCATTATTCGGCAGCACGGCAACGCCGACTGCGGAACGAGCGTGAGCACCGGCCTCACCGAATACTTCACCGATGAAATCGGATGCGCCATTGATGACAGCTGGCTGGCCAGTGAAATCAGGAGCGGATGACACAAAGCCGACAACCTTGATGACGCGGGTGATGTTGTCCAGTCCAACCTCAGCGTCAATGGCTGCGAGACCGTTGAGGATGCAGGTACGCGCTAGTTCTTGTGCCTTTTCGGAAGTTACTTCTGCGCCGACCTTGCCTGTTGCAGGCAATGTGCCCTCAACCAGTGGAAGCTGGCCGGAGGTCCAGACCTGGTTTCCAACAACAGTTGCTGGAACGTAGGAAGCTAGTGGCTTAGCCACTGCCGGCAGGGTGTATCCAAGTTCTTCGAGACGAGCCTTGATTGACATGTTTTATTCCACCTCTCGCTTGAAGTAAGCAACAACGTTTTCAGGGTTCATACCTGGTGTGATGCTGACCAGCTCCCAGCCGTCTTCGCCCCAAGAGTCAAGAATCTGCTTGGTGGCGTGAGTAAGGACAGGTGCGGTTGCGTATTCCCATTTCTTCATGCGACCCATCTTAAACAAAAGTCCATAAGGGCGCGCTGGTCAGGTGGATCTCGGGGGATATTGCCTCGATAAATCACCCACGCAGCAGCCCAAGCATGACAAATTCCGCCAGGAAACAAGCTAAACAATCAGCCCGAACTGCTCTTGTTAGCCATTTGCTGATGCAAGGCAGCTTCGTAGTTACACGACGGAATTAGTAGTAAAATTGAAAGTGGATGACAGTTGAGCGAGAAGGAATTAGATTCCTTCGAGCTCGCCACCTTCGGCCAAATAGTCGGCCCAGCTGGTGATGTGTGGATTCTTACGCAGAAGTGCGCGGCGCTGGCGCTCAGTCAGTCCACCCCAGACTCCGAATTCAACTCGGTTATCCAAGGCATCAGCCCGACATTCATTGAGTACCGGACAATGACGACAAATTACGGCAGCTTTACGCTGCTCTGCACCACGCACAAAAAGTGCATCAGGGTCGCCATTTCGACACTTAGCTTGTGTCACCCACTCCCCGCGTTCCGGGGTTACATTGCAGGTCCCAGCCTGACTCGACGGTTTCAAGCTCACGGTCATCTGGCGCTCCTTCCGCTTAGCCACACATTCTCTATCCACAGCGTATTCACGCGTTGGCCGTAAGTGTATTCACAGCATTCGCAAGCTGTCTAACAGGTCACACTTTAGGGGGGAGTTTGGTATTTCTTCCCGGGCATAGACCTTGTAGGGTATTGGGAGTGAAAGCTCTAGGAAGAATCTCTTTGGCAACGATCATCATTGGCCTGCTCATCGCCGTAGCACTAGCCCCATTGGCTAGTCTCTCTGGCGTTGCAATCGCCAAAACAACTGATGCCATGGAATCAGACATTGAAGAGCTGGAAGCGGGAAACACCCCGGGTGTAACAACCATCCGGGATAGCAATGGCGGCAACATGGCCTACCTGTTTAACCAGCGACGTCACCCGGTGGAGCCAGATCAGATTTCGCAGACGATGAAGGATGCGATTGTCTCGATTGAGGACCACCGCTTCTATGAGCACGAAGGCGTTGACTTCCAGGGTAACTTCCGTGCCTTGGCCACTAACCTGCTGGCCGGCGGTGTTTCCCAGGGTGCTTCTACGCTGAATCAGCAGTACGTGAAGAACTATCTCTTGCTAGTAGATGCTGAATCGGATGAAGAGCGCCAGGCTGCAACAGAGCAGTCCATTACCCGTAAGCTGCGTGAGATTCGCATGGCTGCGGAGATTGACCGCACTCTGGAAAAGGATGAGATTCTTGCGAATTACCTCAACCTTGTCCCCTTTGGCAACCACGCCTATGGCATTGAAGCAGCAGCTCGCACCTACTTTGGCGTCAATGCTAATGAGCTAACTTTGCCACAATCAGCAATGCTGGCCGGCATGGTTCAGTCTTCTGAATACTTGAATCCGTACACCAATACGGAAGAAGTTCTGAAGCGTCGCGCAACCGTGCTGCAGTCCATGGTGTCTAACGGTTACATCTCCCAGGCCGAGGCTGATGAAGCTAATGCGGATTCTTTGGGCGTCTTGGAATCTCCATCGACTCTGCCGAATGGTTGCATTGGCGCTGGTGACCGCGGATTCTTCTGTGACTACGTGCTGGAGTACCTCGAGGAGCGCGGCGTGAGCACAGACGAGCTTGCACGCGGTGGCTACACCATCAACACCACGCTGAATCCTGTTATTCAGGACCGCGCAAAAGAATCCATTAATGCGCAGACTTCCTTCGATGCTGCTGGTGTTGCATCGGTAGTGAACGTGATTCGTCCATCTGAGACCAGCCGCGATGTTCTGGCAATGGTTTCTTCCCGTACTTACGGTTTGAACCTGGATCAGAATGAAACTTTGCTACCGCAGCCATATTCCATGGTGGGTAACGGCGCGGGCTCCATCTTTAAGGTCTTTACCGCTGCTGCCGCTGTGGAAGCGGGCTACGGCATTAAGAACATGCTGGATGTTCCTACCCGTTATGACGCTGAGGGCCTGGGCCACGGCGGCGCAGAGAACTGTCCTGCGAACCGCTACTGCGTTGAAAATGCTGGTACCTACCAGGCGCGCATGACTTTTGAGGATGCGCTGGCACACTCACCAAACACCACCTTCATCCAGTTGGAAGAACAGGTAGGCATCGAGGCTACCGTCGATATGGCGGTCAAGCTGGGCCTGCGTACTTATGACGATGAGGGCACTTATAACGATGAATACTCCCTGGCGGAGTTCGCTAAGGCAGCCCCAATGGGTTCTTTCACCCTGGGGCCAACAGCGGTAAACCCACTGGAGCTATCCAATGTTGGTGCAACATTGGCATCGCACGGCACCTGGTGTGAACCGAATCCAGTCACCGGCATTACCGACCGCAATGGCCATGAGGTTTATGTGGAGTCCACTCCATGTGAGCAGGTCATGGATAGTGACGCTGCGGATGCTTTGACCAATGCCATGACGGCGGATGCTGGTCACGGCACTGCAGCAGCCGCTGCAAACCAGATGGGCTGGAATGGTGAGATTGCCGCGAAGACCGGTACCACCGAGTCCAACCAGTCTGCAGCATTCTTGGGCTTCAACTCTGGTCTGTCGGCCGCACCGTACATTTACAACGACGGCACCACCACGACCCCACTGTGTACCAGCCCGGTTCGCCAGTGTGGTGATGGTTCACTCTTCGGCGGTACTGAGCCAGCACGCTCCTTTTTCGGCATGGCAACGCAGCTGCAGACCGCGACCGAAGGAACCATTCCGGATTATGACCGTGCTTATGATGACGGCAAGTCTTCTGAGTTGATGGATTCTCTGCGTGGCCGCAGCGAAGGCGATGCCCGCCGCATCCTGGAGGATGAGGGCTACAAGGTTCGCGTCATTTCCGTTCCAGATACTCAGCGTTCTGGCACCGTGGTTCGTGCACTGACTGGCACCGATGGGCTCTCCGACGGCGCGGAGATTACTCTGCAGGTTTCCGACGGTTCAGGCTATGCCGCGCCAGCCTCCAATAATTCGGGCGACGGAAGTGACTCGGATGATGATGACGATGATTCTGGTAGCAATAGCCGCGGCAATGGCGGAGGAAACGGCGGCAACAGTAATCCGCCACCGCTGATTTCGCAGGATGATATCGACAACTTCACCAATGAGTTACGCCGGACATTCGGCTTTAACTAAAGCGTTGTAGATAGGCTCATCTAGCAGCAAAAGAGGCAGACCCAGAATCTCTGGTGTCTGCCTCTTTTTGCCTCGGCCACTGACTCCTAAGGCTATTAGATGTCCTAATTAATAGGCTTAGGAGCTGAGCTTGCCTTTCACTGCATCAGACAGGCGCTTGCCATCAACTGCGCCGGCAGCCTTCTCGGAGGCAATCTTCATAACCTGGCCCATCTGCGCCATGGAATCAGCACCAACTTCGGCAATCGCGTCATCGACAAGCTTGTCCACCTCGGCATCATCAAGCTGTGCCGGCTGGTATGCCTCAAAGTAAGGCACCTCAGACAGCTCTGCCTCGGCCAACTCAGGACGGCCATTATCCGAGTACATCTGCGCGGACTCACGGCGCTTCTTGATTTCACGCGCGATAACTTTCAACACGTCTTCATCGGTGATTTCATGACGAGCACCGGTGGTTTCTTCTGCCTGGATAGCGGCAAGAAGCGCACGGATAGCACCGGTGCGCTCTTTTTCTTTAGCCTTCATGGAGGTCTTGAGGTCTGCACGGATGGTTTCTTTTAACTGACTCATAGTTTCCTAATTTACCCCTGTAGGCTTGATGCGTGAAGAAAATCGTGCCATTACTCCTAACACCAGCAATCGCGGGCCTTGCCACCCTTGCGTGGGGCTATTCCGAATTAACCAAATTCGAGCTCAAGGAAGTGACCGTGCCACTTCTCAAACCAGGCACTTTGCGCGGTGAGAAGGACTTCAAGCTGCTGCACATCTCCGACCTGCACATGATTCCAGGCCAGGAGAAAAAAATTGAGTGGGTTTCCGCACTTGATGCTCTTGAGCCAGATTTGGTGGTCAATACGGGCGATAATCTCTCTGATGTCGCCGGTGTCCCAGACGTCCTGCGCGCATTGGGTCCGCTGCTCAAGCGCCCTGGATTATTCGTCTTTGGCACCAATGATTATTGGGCGCCGCGTCCTGTGAACCCATTCAAGTATTTGTGGGGCGCAAAGCGCGAGCCTTCTTATGTGGATCTGCCATGGCGCGGCATGCGCGCGGCGTTCATGGAGCACGGCTGGCGTGATGCCAACCAAGCCACCCATGAGTTCCAGGTGGGCAACGTGCGCCTTGCTGCCGCGGGTGTTGATGATCCGCACCATGATTTGGATGATTACGCGGACGTTGCCGGCGCACCGAATCCTGACGCTGACCTTGCCCTGGCTTTGCTGCACAGCCCTGAACCACGCGTACTGGAGAAGTTCGCCGCTGACGGCTACCAATTGTCACTGTCTGGCCACACCCACGGCGGTCAAATCTGCCTTCCGGGCTCCCACGCTTTGGTGACTAATTCCGGCATTGACCGCAAGCGCGTGCAGGGCATGCATGACTTCGGTCCGATGAAGATGCACGTTTCCAACGGTCTGGGCACCTCCAAGTTTGCTCCAGTGCGAATCTTCTGCCGCCCTTCGGCAACGCTGCTGCGCATCACCGAAGTAGCCGAGTAGATGAAGCAATCCACCCCCAAATTCGTGAAATGCGATTTGGGGACGCACCCCATCCCGGCGTTATAATTTTTCAGTACCGCAAAGCATTGCGATATTCGGGATATGGCGCAGGTTGGTAGCGCGCGTCGTTCGGGACGACGAGGTCGCAGGTTCAAATCCTGTTATCCCGACCAATTTTTACACCAACAGCGGTTCCGCCCGCAGCGGATAAACCCCGGTCAGACGCACTGCGTCCCGGGTGGCAGCGGGGCTAGCCAAACTAATCCGCAGCTGGCTTGCTGCCCGGCGCGCGCGGACTTTGTTCACAACATTGCGCAGGCCGACGCGGTCAATGACGAATGCTTCGCCGGCCAGGACGAGTGCTGCGGGGTCCACGATGTCTAGAACTAATGTGGTGGCATCAACCAGCAGGTCATTGCGGGCATCGACGAAGCGCCGCGCGGTCGAATTCTTTCCGGCTGCTTGTACTAGTTCCCGATAAGTGTGTACTTGCGCACCTGCACGTTGTGCTGCTGCGACAGTGGCTAGACCGCTCAGAGGATGAACCTCATCATGCTCCAGCCCAGTGCCGCGGGCAAGATCGTGAAATGCGGAAGTGTTCTTACCGGAGTGCAGACGGTGGACGGCGCCGTTGACGATCCACGCGTGGTTGACCACCTCGCGCGCAAAGAAGTACAGCGTGGAGCCGGGGTCTTCACTGCTCAAGGGGGCGCTGAGGAGTTCCTGCGCAACCATCGCTGCAGCACCCGAACCGACATGGACGGGTTGGTTGTCCCAGCCGGAAGGCTAGCTCGGCCGCAGACAATCCCAGCGCGTGTCCTTGGCCCGGGCCCTGATTAGCAAGCCAGAGCTACTGCTGTTGGATGAGCCTTTTGGCGCTCTCGACGCACTGACCCGCATTACTGCGCTGCAACTACTGCTTGACACCGCGTCCTCCCGCAACTTCGGCATTCTTCTGGTCACCCATGATGTTGCCGAAGCAGTCGCTCTGGCCGACCGAGTGATTTTGCTCGAAGACGGATACATCTCTGCCGAAATCACCGTCGGGCTACCCACCCCGCGCGATCGCAACAATCCGCAATTTGCTCACTACACCGCTGAACTCCTCCGTCTTTTGAAGGTCACCTCATGAACAAGATTTATAAACCATTGTCCGTAACCGCTATCGCAGGGCTCATCGCAACGTCGTTGGTGGCGTGCTCGCCAGCCGGGGGCTCTACCTCTGACGTTGAAAACATCACGCTGCAGGTCGGCGACCAGATCGCCGGCACGGAGAAGATCCTCTCCGCCGCGGGTGGGCTGGATGATCTTCCTTATGACATCACGTGGTCCACGTTTACTTCGGGCCCACCACAGATTGAAGCGTTAAATGCGGGGCAGATTGATTTCGCCATCACGGGCAATACGCCGCCGATTGTCGGTGGGTTGACTGATACCAAGGTGGTCTCGGCATATTCCAATGAGACCAAAGGCGATGCCATTCTCATTCCGGAGGATTCGGATATCACCTCCGTTGCGGATTTGAAGGGCAAAAGCGTGGCAGTGGCGCGTGGCTCCAGCGCGCACGGCCACCTGGTCTTGCAGTTGGAAAAGGCCGGGGTGGATGTAGAGGACCTGAATATCAATTTCCTGCAGCCTTCAGATTCCAAGAGCGCTTTTGAGTCCGGCCAGGTAGATGCCTGGGCGGTGTGGGATCCGTACACCGCCATCGCAGAGGTCAGCGGCGCGGTGCCGTTGATTACCGCCGGGGGTTTGTCCAATGGCTACGGGTTTGGTGTCGCCAGCGACCAAGCTCTTGCCGATGACACCCGCGCCGAAGCTATCGATGACCTGCTTAATCGCATTGACCGCGCGTATCAGTGGACAAAGGATAATCCGGAGGAGTGGGCGAAGATCTTCGCCGAGGAAACCGGCGCTGACGCCGAAGCCGCGGAGATTAATGTCCGCAGCTCACGCCTTCCAATCCCGCTCGATCAGACAGTGATTGATTCCCAAAATGACCTCATCGGCGCATTTGAGCGCGCGGAAGTTCTCCCCGAAACCTTCGACTTTGCGGACCAAATCGATGTCCGTTTCGAAGACTAGTAAACCCTCTTTTGCAAAGGAAATATCATGCCTACTACTTTTTCTCCTGTTGCACTTCGCCCAGTTCTCGCGCAGGCTCCGACACCAATCACGGCGGTTGCAGGGCTTGTCGATGGCCAACCGACTTCCATGGTTGTCGATGACGCCACCGCCACCTTCACCACCCGCCTGGTCGAGGAAATCACCACCGGCGACCACACCCTCGCCGTGCTCGAAGCGCTCGACGCCACCAGCTACGCCGAGCAAACTCCGCTGATCTTTCACAACTCCCAGTTCAAACCGCACTGAGGCAAGCTGGCTACTTAAACCAGCATTCCGGTGAAGAATGCGACGAGCACCATGGTCACAGACAGCGCCCAAGCGATGGGGAATGCCAGCTTAAGGTATTTGCCCATCTGGGCGCCGGCCAAGCCCAGTGCCAACCACAGCGCTGGGGAGAATGGGGAGACGAAAGTACCGATGACATTGCCGATGATCAGTGCGGATGCTGCGCCCATTCCGCTGACATCATATGTCGCGACAGTTTCTTGAACGATTGGCAGCACTGAGAAGTAGTACGCGTCGGTAGAGGTCAACAGATCCAGTGGAACGCCCAGCAGGCCAACAATGACGTGCAGGTATGGCCCAACAGCCTCTGGCAAGACTGCCACCAGCATCAGCGCGATTTCTTCCAGCATTCGTGATTCATTGAGGACGCCGAGGAACATCGCTGCCGCCAGGATGACACCAGCCATGGACAGGGCATTCGGCGCGTGACGCTTCAGGGCATCGGATTGGTCATCGGCTGAAGCAAAGTTGAGCACCAGCGCAATCGTGGTTGCGATGAGGAATGCTGGTGCCGGCGGCAATAGCCCAGACAGCAAGCTGACAAGTACGCCGAGTGCAAGAACGATGTTGATGATGGTGATCGCACGACCCTTGCGGAAGTGGTAGCCCTTTTGTTCCTGAATCTCATCTTGACGATTCTGGAAGTCCGCCGCGATGTCGGCAACATTCACCTCAGTGGTGCCCACAAATTCACCAGAAGCCTGTAGCTTGGCGATGCGTCGCTTCTCCGACCAACCCAAAATCGCCGCGATGCCCAGAACCAGTACCGCTGCCACGCCTTGAATTGGAATGAGGTGTACCCAGATAGAGTTCGGATCCTGTGAGATAACGGTTACCGCCACCGTGACCTTGATACCCGGGTGGGTACCATCGACGTTGCAGTACCTAAGCTTCGCACTGGATCGTTCTTCCCGGACTGGCTCCTGGAACGACGCACCCGGGCAGAACGCGCACTCACCACCGTGATAGCCACCTGGGCACTGACCCCTGTTTGGTAGACACCTAATATCCCATCAACGTGGGACTGAAAGGTAATCTCCTCACTATGCCAAGCAAGACCTATACCGAAGAGTTCAAGCGTGATGCTGTCGCACTCTATGAGAATTCCTCGGGTGCTTCATTGACCACTATTGCCACTGATCTCGGGATCAACCGCGCTACCTTGCATAACTGGGTCAAAAGGTACGGGACGGCCGCGCGCACCACGATCATTACCCCGGATTCTTCCTCGTCGGCCTCGGTCACCGACACCGAGCGGATCCGGCAGCTTGAACGCCAAGTTAAACGCTTGCAAGAAGAGCGCGATATTTTGCAAAAGGCTGCTAAATATTTCGCGGAAGAGACGAATTGGTGATCCGCTTCCGGTTCGTTGACGACGCGCGAAAAACCTACCCGGTTAAGCGGTTATGTGAAGTTCTGACGTTGAATCGTTCCTCGTATTACAAATGGAAATCTAGTGCAGCCAAGCGCAAGAAACGCTTGTTTAGCGATGCTATCCTCGGCGCGAAAGTCAAGGCCGTGTTCGCCGCAGAAAAGGGCTGCTACGGCGCCAAACGCGTCACGGCAGAACTCAACGACAATCCAAAAGATAGACCTGTCAACCATAAACGGGTCGCACGGGTGATGAGGTCAATGAAATTGTTTGGGTTCACGAAAAAACGCAAAGTCACCACGACTGTTTCGGATAAGAAAAAACCAGTGTTTCCGGACCTAGTCGGACGGAAGTTCACTGCCGACAAGCCAAATCAGCTCTATGTCGGTGACATTACGTATTTGCCGATTGACGGTGGGGCAAATATGTACCTGGCTACCGTGATTGACTGCTATTCACGCAGGCTAATCGGTTTCGCGATTGCGGATCACATGCGCACTAGCTTGGTTCAAGATGCCCTCACAGCTGCCAAAGGCCAGCGAGGCAGCCTTAAAGGGGCAATATTTCACTCGGATCACGGCAGTGTTTATACCTCGCAAGCATTCCAGCAGACATGCACGCTACTTGGGGTGAAACAGTCGATGGGAGCAATTGGAACCAGCGCAGATAACGCCTTAGCTGAATCGTTTAACGCCTCAATGAAGCGTGAAGTGCTGCAAGATTCTAAAACATTCACTAACCAGCTGGTGTGTCGGAGGGAGGTGTTCCGGTGGTGCACCAGGTACAACACGATGCGAAGGCACTCGTGGTGTAATCACCTCGCACCAAACGTGTTTGAGCGGCACAATGAAGCTACACTCAAACGTGCTTCTTGATTAAATCCCTGTGTCTACTTTCCGGGGGTCAGGCCCCTCCAACCATCCGGCGGGGAGGAAAATCAGTGCCGACACCGCGCGCACGGAGCCATCCATCAAAGCTTCCCAGTTGGGTGCGGATAATAGAAGAGCGAACATTGACCAACCATTCTTCGGGTTGATCGAGACTATAAGCTACGCCAAATCCGTCATCATAGACATGAAGATCTACATCCACCGACCGTTGTCGTGCGAGCTCAAGTAGTTCTTCCGCGGCCCATAATCCCCGTGGACCGCCGCCGATGATTGCCACCTTGATCACAGGTTTTTCTCCACCCAATCGTCGTTGTACATCGTGTCCATGTACCTAGTTCCATCATCATGCACAATCACCACGACATCACTGCCTTCGGCGATACTAGGCCGAAGTTTTTCCACAGCTGCGATAACTGCCCCACCTGACGCTCCTGGAAGGATCGCTTCTGTCCTGACCAATGTGCGGGCCGCGTCAACAGATGCCCGATCTTTAATACGGATAACCCTGTGAGGAGATAGCTGCTTGGAAAGCTCCGGCACCATGCCAGCACCAAAACCGGGAAGGTGGCGGGTGCCCGGATGGCCATCGAAAAGAACTGAACCTTCTGCATCTACTGCCGTGACCTGGGTCGCCACATTGTTCGAAGCAACATAGTGCAGGCAACCGCCGATCGTTCCTGTGGTGCTAACCGCTACCAGCAGATGATCCGGCGCGTGACCCAGCTGAGCCACAATTTCTGTCATTGTGCCCTTATCGTGCGCTACAAACGCCGCTGTATTGGAATATTGATCCAAACAGACGGCCTCCGGCATCTGCTCAAGTAGCTGAGCCACGCGAGCCCGACGCGCAACAAGCCAATCGCCGGTCTCAGGATCTGGTTCAGTGATTTGATGCACCACAGTTCCAAGCGCTTTCATATGAGCGACAGTAGTACGATTCGCGCGCGGGTCCACAACGCAGTGAAAAGTCCAATCACCCAGCACAGCTTCACGTGAAAGCGCGATACCCAGGTTTCCCGAACTAGACTCGACGACCGTGGCCCCAGGATTGAGACTGCTGGCCGTGGCCATGGCACGCGCTGTTCGGTCCTTAGCGCTGCCACCCGGATTGTAAGCCTCTAGCTTCGCCCACAGATTGAAATTCCAATCTCGGGCCAGTCTATCGAGCCTAACAAGTGGAGTATTACCAATGGCATCAGCGATAGTGTGACCGGAGTTACGTATCATGCATGCGATCATACAGGGCTTCAATGGGGGAGCCCGAATGGAAATGTGAGTGTAAACTATCCCGGAACGTTTGATGGGAGGTACTTTCTCCCAAAAAGTGTCGATGCAGTAGAGGGCATTTGCATTAGCTGTGAGTTCTAAAAAAGGGGCGCGCGATTCACATTGCGTTTAATGGACGATTGCCGTGGTCTCTCGATCATTCAATTTGCTTATGTAATGAAGTGAAGCTGAGTCCGATAATTACTTAGTAACAGATTCATAAAGATCATTTGGAAGTAAAGGAATCTTAGGCATGAAGATCACCCGCCTCGCAGTAGCAGCAGCTGCCGTTTCACTCACTTTGGTCGGCACGGGTGTCGCACAGGCAGACACCACCAAGGAACATACCACCACTGAGGCGACTGCCACCGCAGAAGCGTCTAGCGAGGAGTCATCTTCCCAGTCCTCTTCTTTGAGCAGCACCGATGAAAATGTCGACTCCGATAAGGACGGCGACAAGGATGACGCCAAAGAGCAAGACGAGTTTGAGCAGCCTAGCTCCCAGGCCATTGAAGATAACGCCGGCCCATTCGCGCCACTGCTGCTGGCTATCATGCCGACTCTTGGTGGCTTCTTCGGAATCATCGACCAGCTCGTGGGCTTCCTCAGCCTGATCGCTGGTCCAGCGCTCAACGCGCAGTACTCCGCTAAGTAGGCCTTGGTAAAGTATGACCGATGCGCGTGGCGTTGGGCGCGCCTCGCACTCTGTGCGCAGACATAAAATCTGCGTAGAGGAGAATAGATTTAACCGGGACATGGTCTGGGAAATTTCCGTGACAACAATCCATGCCTAAACTAGGGGTTCTAGTCTTTTCTAAGCCTTAGGGTTCATTTTCTGTTGTCTGGTTGAAGGTAGTTTGTCACTGTGGCTAAGTTTCTTTTCCGCGTAGGTCGCTGGTCGTACCTCAACAAGTGGAAAGTCATCATCGCGTGGGTTCTGTTGCTCGCAGGAGTCGGCGGCGCAGCGGCAGCGCTGATGAAGCCCATGACTTCAGAGTTCTCTATCTCCGGTACCCCGGCGATTGAGGCAACGTATCGCACGGTGGAACTTTTCCCTGAAGGTGGTAACCCCGCCAATGCGGCCTCCGTGAACTTAGTGTTCAAAGCCCCGGACGGGGAGAAGCTTTCAGATCCAGAAAATTCTGAAGCCATTGATGAGGTGATTACTTACCTCGAAGACAACCTGGCCATGGGCGATACCATGCGCTTTGGTAATCCGATTGAGTTTTCGCCGGAATTTGAACAAGGCGTCGTTGACCAGTTCACAGAGATGGGTCTGCCAGAAGAAGCCGCGCGTGAAGACGCTGACAACCTGTCCATGGTCAATGAAGATGAGACCATCGCGTACACCACCTTCAACTTTGATGCGGAAAGCCCATACTCGGTTGAGCAGTCCGACAAGGATATCGTTACTGATGCGATGAACATTGGGCGTGACTTGGGGCTCCAGGTGGAGGCCGGCGGTGCTGGTTTCGGCGATGAAATCGCGGTGAATACCACCTCAGAGCTCATCGGTCTTGGCGTTGCGTTCTTGGTTTTGATCTTCACCTTCGGCTCTTTGGTGTCCGCAGGTATGCCGCTGATTTCCGCAGTGATTGGCGTGGGCCTAGGCTCGCTGGGTTTGTTCATTGCAACGCACTGGGTTGAGCTCAACAACATCACTCCGGTTCTGGCTGTGATGATTGGCCTGGCGGTGGGCATTGACTACGCACTTTTTATTTTATCGCGCTACCGCTCAGAGCGTGAGACCAAGGATGGGCCGGATGCAGCCGGTATGGCTGCCGGTACGGCTGGTTCCTCAGTGGTCTTCGCTGGTGCCACAGTGTTCATTGCGCTATTCGCGCTGATTGTTGCCAATATCGGCTTCCTCACCGCCATGGGTCTGGCCGCGGCCGGAACCGTGGCCATTTCCGTGGTCGTTGCACTGACCCTCATCCCGGCGCTACTGGGCGTGCTGGGCGATAAGGCTTTCGCGGGCCGCATCCCAGGTGTGGCGGGTAACCGACGCCGCGCGAAGAAGAATAAATCCAACAAACAGGACATGAAGTCCTCGCAACTGGCGAATGAAGTTGGCGTTGCAGGCGATCAAATCGCAGATGCGGAGTTTGGTGCTGCCGCGCCAGCTGAAGCTGAACCACCTAAGGGCAAGTTCCGCATGACCCCAACCATGGGCAACCGTTGGGTGCGCTTGGTGCGCAAGATGCCGGGCGTCGTCATGGCTTTTGTGGTGCTGAGTTTGGGTGCACTGTCCGCGCCGGTGCTGAACATGGAATTGTCTTTGCCAGCAGATACCACCTCTAATCCGGATACCACGCAGCGTAAAGCAGCTGACTTGCTATCGGAAGGTTTCTACCCAGGTATCAACGGTCCATTCTTGGTCATCGTTGATGCGGAGAACATCAACACTGAATCGGCAGCACTGCAGCCACTGATGGCAGCGCAGGGCGAAGATTCCACAGTGGAAGAACAAGCACAGCTGTCGTCATATATGTACACCGCGGATGCGCTTAAACGTGTCGGTGGAGTGCGCCATGCGCAGATTGTGGGCTTGAGCGAAGACGGCCAAGCAGCGCAGATTATGGTCTCCCCGCAGACTTCCCCAACTGATGTGGCAACCGTTGGCGTGGCCAGCGCGTTGCGTGAGGCTACCAGTCGCATTGAAGATGCCACCGGCGCGGAACTCGGCATGACGGGTCTAACTGCAGTGCAGCTGGACATCACGGAACGCTTGGAAGAAGCGATGCCGCTATATCTGGCCCTTGTGGTGGGGCTGGCTATTTTACTGCTGTTCTTGGTCTTCCGTTCTCTACTTGTCCCGCTGGTCGCAGCACTCGGCTTCCTATTGTCCGTGGGCAGTGCCTTCGGACTGACTGTTCTGGTGTGGCAGGAAGGCCTGTGGGATTTGGTTCCTGCGCCCGGTCCGTTGATTTCCTTCATGCCAATCTTCCTTATCGGCGTCACCTTCGGTTTGGCTATGGACTATCAAGTATTCTTGGTCACCCGAATGCGTGAGCACTACTCGCACACGGGAGGTGAACCATCGCCGGGCTCGCCGTATTCGGGTGTGGATGAATCCACCATCGTCGGCTTTACCCAAGGCGCACGAGTGGTCACTGCCGCGGCCATCATCATGATTTCGGTCTTCGTGGCGTTTATTAACCAGCCGCTACCGTTCATTCAAATCTTCGGTTTCGCACTGGCGGTTGCCGTATTCTTCGATGCCTTCTTCATCCGAATGTCGCTGGTTCCTGCCACCATGTTCCTCATGGGCAAAGCCACGTGGTGGCTTCCAAAGTGGATGGATAAGGCAATGCCGCCGCTAGATATTGAAGGCACGGCTCTGGAAAAAGAGTGGGAAGAGAAAGAGCGGGCACAGCGTACTGAAGAGCAAGACCTTTCAGCCAAATAGGCCTGGGATAGTCCGTGAAGGAACACAGATTAGACTAGGTGGCTATGAGCCATGAGCACTCTGATGATCTTTCCTTTGATGTGACTACCCGCTTGGGCGATGGTAGCCCCGGCAAGCACGGCCGCACTGGTGTTATTCACACCCCACATGGGGATATCCAAACCCCGGCGTTTATCCCTGTTGCAACCAAAGCAACCGTAAAGACGCTAACCCCTGAGCAGATTAAATCCACTGGTGCGCAGGCTATTTTGTCCAATGCCTACCACCTGTACCTGCAGCCAGGTCATGATATCGTGGATGAAGCAGGTGGCGTCGGCGCCTTTGAAAACTGGGAAGGGCCCACCTATACGGACTCCGGCGGATTCCAGGTGATGAGCTTGGGCGTGGGCTTTAAAAAGGTCCTTGCCATGGACGTGGCTAAGTTGACCGAAGTCGATATCCGCGCGGCAAAGAAAGAGCGCCTTGCGCACGTGGATGAAGACGGCGTTGATTTCCGTTCCTTCATTGATGGTTCCAAGCACCGTTTCACACCAGAGGTTTCCATGCAGATTCAGCATGGCCTGGGCGCGGACATCATGTTTGCCTTTGATGAGCTGACCACGCTGGTGGATACTCGCGTCTACCAGGAACAGTCTGTTGAGCGCACCCACCGGTGGGCAAAGCGTTGTTTAGATGAGCATGAACGTTTGACCAATGAGCGCACCCACCGCCCGAAACAGTCGTTATGGGGAGTTGTGCAGGGGGCACAGTATGAAGACCTGCGCCGTCAGGCCACCCGTGGGCTGGTTCAGCTATCAGAGCAGGCAGAAGCAGAGGGCAAGCGTGGCTTTGGTGGCTTCGGTCTGGGTGGTGCTCTGGAGAAAGAAAACCTGGGCACCATCGTGGGCTGGTGCTGTGATGAGCTGCCAGAAAACAAGCCACGCCACCTGCTGGGTATCTCAGAACCAGATGACATGTTTACAGCGATTGAGGCCGGTGCTGACACCTTTGACTGTGTCGCGCCAACTCGTCTGGGTCGCCGTGGTGGCGTGTACACCCTTGATGGCCGCATGAATTTGATGGGCGCGAGGTTCAAGCGTGACTTCCGCGGAATCGATGAAGAATTCGGTGGATACGTATCGGAGAATTACTCTCGCGCGTATATCCACCACCTGCTCAAAGCCAAGGAATTCTTGGCGGGAACCTTGTGCACCATCCACAACCTGCAATTTATGATCAGCCTGGTTGATAACATCCGCAAGTCCATCGATGGCGGCTACTACGAGGCCTACCGCGATGAATTCATGGGACGGTACTACGCCAACAAGAAGTAGCGGGATTAACCCAAGAGTGCGTTGAAGACCTCGGTGCTGGACGGGTGGGTATAGATGCCATCGCCAAGCGCTGAGGCCGGAATCTTTTGGCGCATTGCCACTGCTACGAAGTTGATGAGCTCTTGGGAATCAACGCAGTACAACGTTGCGCCTAGGATCTGATCATCTTCCACATCGATGATGAATTTCGCTACACCTTCTGGCGTGCCCAAAATTTTCGGGCGCGGCATGATGGGAATATCGGCGATCTTTTTAAACCGCACCTCCGCGGTGTGCCCGCCGGAGGCAGCGTTATCTTTGGCGTCCTGCTCGCCCATGCCAATCGTGGAAACCGGTGGATTAATAAAGGTGGTGGTTGGGTATAACCGTCCAGTGGCTACCCGCGAGCCATCGCCCCAGCGATCCGAGGTGATCACGCGGTGGTCGTCATAAGAGATATAGGTAAATTGCGGACCCCCGGTGACATCACCAGCTGCGTAGACACCTTCGACGTTCGTGCGCAGGTGCTCATCCACGGCAATCGCACCGCGTTCCGTGGTATCGATTCCAGCGGATTCTAATCCCAGGCCCTCGGTGGCGGGAGTACGGCCAATGGAAAAGAGCACGTTGGTGGCATCGATGGCATGTTCACCGCCATCCTCCGAGTAACGCACTTTGATACCGTCATCGGTATCGTGCAGCTCCGTGACATCAGCGCCATTGATAATGGTGATTCCTTTGGTTTCTAAGTCGGCTTTGACCTCTGTGGCAACATCCTCATCGAAGGCTGTGCCGAATTTTGCCCCGCGGTCCAAGATGGTGACCTTCGTGCCAAACTGCGTGAACATGGTGGCAAATTCCATACCAATCGGGCCACCGCCAACGATGACCAAAGAATCTGGCGTGGAGTCTAAATGCTGCGCACCGGTGGAATCTATGACGCGAGACGAATCTACACCTGGAATATCAGGGATGACGGGGGTCGAACCGGTATTGATAATAATCGTGGTCGCAGTGATAGCCAGCTCTTCTTCACCGCCGGTGACCAGCACTGAATGCGAACCGGTGAATTCAGCGTGCCCGTCGACAACAAGCACGCCGGAGTCATCGGCAAGCTCCTTGTTGACCTTGTTCAAGGTGGCGATAAAGCTATCGCGGTGCTGAACCGAACCTTCGTAATTCACGCCGCGCTCGGAGTCTACCAGCATGGTCTTGGTCGGGACACACGCAATATTGATGCAGGTGCCGCCGTACATCTTCGGGGACTGCTCCACCAAAATAACGCGGTCGCCGTGCTCCGCGCGGTTCATGGCGATGGTCTTGCCGGCCTTACCAAAACCGATAGCCAGCACATCCGCGGTAGTTTCAGCCTGATTAGTTGTCGTTGCCATAAAATCCCTGCCCTTTCATAAAAAGAAATGGCTTGGCGAGCCACTAAACGTTGCTACACCAAGCCTAATCACATACGGGCTATGTGACAAAAGTGGTGTCTAGATCCGGCAATCTCCGCAGCTCTCAATAGCTAAATCAATACTCTGCAAGGTCAAAAAGCTTGCACACACGAGTTTTTCGGTCAATCCCGAAGTTTCTACCGCACCTGTGCTAACAGGTGCGGTTTTGTATTTCTCATGCCCGAAATACGACCACGATGCCCACTATGCACTGGGGAAATGAAGAAAAATGGGAAAAGAAACGCACGCACCCGATGGCGCTGTAAAAACACCACCTGCGGAATATCCGAACAAACCCACCGACCAGACATCACTGCCAAGCGCCACTTCACCTACTTCCACAACCACGTCACCGGCATTTACCCAATCACCGAATGCGCCAGGCTGATGAAAGTATCCACCCGCACCGTATACCGATACTTCGAACCACTATGGCTTATCGAAATACCCAACAACCCTGACAAACACCGCATCCACGACCAAATCTTTATCGACGGCACCTACACCGCAGCCGGATGTCTACTCATAGCCTCAACCTCCGACCACGTCTTGTGCTGGCACTGGTGCAAACACGAAACCACCCACTCCTACACGCAGCTACTCTCTAAACTCGCAGCACCCTTATGCGTGGTACTCGACGGYGGACAAGGTGCTCAAGCCGCCATCAAAAAGCTCTGGCCTAGCACCTTGATCCAACGCTGCCTCATCCACGCCCAACGAGTTGTTCGCCGCTACGTCACCTCCCGGCCACGGACCGAAGCCGGACGCGAAATCTATAATCTCGCCTTAGAACTAACAAGCAGAGAAACCGTGCAACAAGCCCGAAAATGGGCCGTCGACCTCCACAAATATGGAATCAAACACCACGATTTCCTCAACGAGAAAACCCCCTTGCCCCCAGAAATAAACCGCACCGGCAAACGCTATGAATTCACCCACCGCAGAGTCCGCAGCGCCTATAACTCGCTGACTAACCTGCACAAAAAGGGACACCTATTTATCTACCTCACCCCACCAAAACAAGCGATAGACAAAGAATCTTGGGCATCAAATACCAACAGACTAGAAGGCGGCATCAACTCGCAACTGAAATTCATCGCTCGCTGCCACCGCGGGCGCGGCGGGGAACGGCAAAGAAAAATGCTCGAATGGTGGCTCTACAACAAAACACCACTGCCTGGCGACCCACGCAAGATCGCCAGACAGCAGAACTGGGGAAAAGACCAACTCGCCAAAGTCCACGTCTTAACCCACACCGAGAACCACACCAACCACGAAACCGGAAGGCCAGCCCTCTACGACAATGCTATCCCAACCGAATACAACCACTCAGTAGGAATCAGAAAAGGAACCATCCGCTAAACATCCCACCCCGACACGCCGCCAGACACCACTTTTGGCATATAGGCCTCACATACGGGGCGGGAGTTATTTACACCGGAAGCAAAATGACGCTTCCGGGTTGGATGAGACTTTTTAGTTCAAGCCCTTGCCTCGATAGGTACTTCAGCAGGATGAAGCACCATCAAACAGCTATAGCGCGTTTGCGTTCCAAGGCTTCTGCGGAATACCGAACCAGTCTGATTATAAAAAGCACCAAGAATATTCCGCCTAATATGGCTGCGACCGTGAGCATGCTGTGAGCTTGATCAATCAATCGAAATGCTTCGCTAGGATCACTGCCTGCCTCCAGTGACAGGCGAGCGCCGTGTAGTTCATTGAATGCCATGACAAAAGCGACGCTTGCTACAGTCAGCGAGAATATCTCACATAATAATAAGATGATTCGCATAATTTATCCTATATTGTGGCACTGCTCGCCACGGTATTGGTCTGCGACGAAAAGGCGCGCACATTGCTTTGAGCCGGACTGCACGTAAACATTCTGGGGTCCAGTGTCCGCAGCTGCTCCGAAGCTGCATCCAATGTGCTTAGAACCCACAAAAGTCCGGTGAATTCGGCTTCCGGTACGATTCTGATAATCAACTCTCCAATTGCAGATCGTTGAAGGTACACGATATTGAGAGCCTTCCGACTGGATGTAATTTCCAGAACCAATGATTCTATGTTGAAGTTCGCCTGTAGTTACGTGGAAAGTATTTCCTCTGAATGTGAATGAAAAGCCGTTGATAGGCTGGTAGCCCGATGCGCTGAGTGGCCGGATCAGGCTCCCTGAAGCATCTGTATCCTCGGGAACGTAATTGTATCCGGTTGGATCATCGCTTTGTGTTTCGCCACCATCAATTATCTGGTGGAGCCCGTCTGCTGTGGTGAGCCCGGGTGATGTTGTGCGGTACTCATCGGTTTGAGCGCTCGCAAAAATTGGCGAGTACATAGTGATTAATACAAGCGCCGATATAGAAGTGAAGAGCTTTTTCATGGCATTGCCCCCTTGAATGTGAATTTATGAGATCGGATGAGCTGGTTCGCTAACTTGCCGCGGCAGTGTAGGGCTGCGAGACGTATACTGAGTCAAACTTTCGATTGAGGTTAGTCCATTCTAAGTTGCATGTTATTCAATCGGTGTGGCGCCGTCAAGCGTTCTAGGTCACTTATTTAGCGAGGTTCCAACGTTTGGCCAGCGGTGATTGCGAAATTGGTATTGGCTCTAAAATGCTGGGATATCGGCCGGTGCTTTCCGATTATCGGGATAGTGGCGATTGCTATTAGCCTTCATAGTGGTCGAGTATGGTTTCTGTGAGGGGGGATGCGCCGACATTCAAGCGATACCAGCTATCCGAAATGCCCATGGCAACTCGACCGAAACGGCATGTCGAATCTGGTGAATATTTGGAGGAAGCACATCACTGAGCACTTCTTGTACTTTTAGCTCAGAACATTGCCAGAATTTATTCACACCGGAACGTAATCTTCGCGCTTTTTCACCCAGGCGATCACTCGGGTGGTCACCGGCAAGAGCACAATTTCAATGAGTGTCTTCCAGAAAAAGCCCACGGCGACGTAGTTGATGAAGCCGCCGACGGAGTCGACACCGATGACGGACGCGGCGATGGCGCAAAACAGCAAAGTGTCGCCAAATTCACCAACAACGGTCGAGGCAATCAAGCGGGTCTTCAAACCGCCTTCGCCAGAACGTTTCTTCATCGTGTTCATGATCCAGGCGTTGAGCAGCTGGCCCACCAGGTAGCCCGCCAGAGAAGCCAGAACAATTTGTGGCACCAGGCCTAAGGTCGCAGCGAAGGCTTCTTGGCCTTCATAGAAGCTTGCCGCAGGCAGCCAAATAGCGATATAGAAACACACCACGGCCAAAAGCGCCATGCAAAAGCCTATGTAGATAGCGCGCCGGGTCGATTTAAAGCCGTAGCACTCAGCCAGGACGTCGCCGACGATATAGGCCAGAGGGAATAAGAAAAATGCGCCGTCTGTGATCAGAGGGCCAAGTTCCACGCCTTTGGTGGCGTTGATGTTGGAAATGAGGAAGACGACGACAAACACCGTGACCAACCACGGATACAGAGTGGACTGTACCGGGATGAATCGGATGCTCTCGCCGCCATTTTCAGCGGTTGCGGTTGCCGATTTACTTGTCATGGAATACATCTTCGCACTTGGAGTCGTAACCTGGAAATTATGGAAAATCCGCCACACAACAAATCTCAACCTCATGGCGCCGGGCACGAGCACAGGCCGAACTCGCGCACCGGCACCAGCTCTGGCACTGGCGCTGGCCGCTATGCGCCGAGCCCTTCTGGTGATCTGCATTTTGGAAATCTACGCACTGCTGTGTTGGCGTGGTTGTTTGCGCGCAGTACCGGCCGGCAGTTCCTGATGCGGGTGGAAGATATTGATCAGCAGCGCTCTTCCATGGAATCGGCACAGCGTCAGCTCGATGATCTTGCGGCATTGGGTATTGAGTGGGATACGAAGGTCATCTACCAGCATGATCGCTACGGTGCTTATGAGGCCGCGCTGGCGAAGCTACCGCACTATGAGTGTTATTGCTCGCGCAAGGATATCCAGGAAGCAGCGCGCGCACCGCATGCCATTCCGGGGCAATATTCGGGCACATGTCGCGATTTAAGCGATGCTGAAAGGGAAGAAAAGCGAGCATTGCTTGCCGATACCTCCCGCGTCCCCGCCCTTCGCCTGCGCGCCGAGGTGTCCAGTTTTACGGTCCATGATGAATTGTTGGGAGAGTACACCGGCGATGTCGATGACATGATTTTGCGTCGTGGCGGCAACGCGAATCAGATTGGCCCGCTGGGTTCGGACTGGGCATATAACCTGGCAGTGGTGGTTGATGACGGTGACCAAGGTATTGACCAAGTCGTACGCGGTGATGACCTGTTGTCCTCCGCGCCACGGCAGGGGTATTTAGCCACATTGTTGGGCTATGACGTCCCAAATTATGTGCATGTCCCGCTGGTTCTTAACTCTGCAGGCCAGCGCCTGGCCAAGCGTGATGGTGCGGTGACCTTGCGTGAGCTGCTGGAGGATTCTTCAATTGAAACCGTCATCGGGCAGCTATCCCGCTCCCTTGGTTATAACGGCATCACCACGGCGGAAGGGCTAAAAGAGGCATTTGACCCGGTCGAGTTTGCGGCAACCGATGCCGCACGCAGCCCATTTACCTGGGCCAACCCGAGCTAGTCCACCACGCCAAGCCTCAAAACAGGCCTCACCGATCCATATAAAGGGATACACACATGGACGTTTTAATGATCCTGACTGGGCTGCTGTTTGCCACAGTATTCTCAGTTGCTTTGGGCAACAGAACCGGTTTGCCATGGCCGGCGCTACTGACGCTGGTTACCACCGTGGTGGTCTTTATCCCGGGTTTCACTACGTTCACGGTGCCCTCGGAGCTGATTCTTCCTATCTTCCTACCGCCACTGTTATGGGCATTGGCGCGGCGCACCTCATGGGGCGTGATTCGGGAGCAATGGCGAACTATCGTGCTGCTCTCTGTCGTTTTGGTGATTCTCACCACCGCCGGCGTGGGCTTGGCTGCATGGTACTGGCTGCCAGGAATCGGTCTGGCGGGCGCCATTTTGATTGGTGCTGCTATCGCACCACCAGACCCGGTAGCGGTGGAAGCCGTGGCGGAACCGGCAGGTATTCCGCACCGCATTACCACCTCGCTGCAGACCGAGGGGCTTTTCAATGATGCCGCCTCCATCGTGTTGTTCCACCTGGCGCTGTTCGCGATTACGGAGGGCAATGACTTATCTGTAGCCAGCGGCGTTATGAACTTCGTGTACTCGTCTGTCGTGGCCGCGGTGCTGGGTTTGGTCATCGGTTTGGTAGCAGCGTGGTTTATGAAGCACATTGATGACTCCACCGCGCGTAATGCCCTGACCTGGGTGGTGCCATTCGGTACCTACATCACCGCGGAGTATTTGGAAGCATCCGGCGTGATTGCCGTGGTGGTCGCCGCGATTGAGCTCAGCTCCCGCGCACCTTTGATGGCGGAGGACCGCTCTTCGGGGCAGAACTTCTGGGAGACAGCTGAGTTGCTTTTTACCGGCGTCGCTTTTGGTCTCATTGGCATGTCCGTGCGTGACGCAATTGGTGAGGTCGGCTCAGATCTCTGGCATTCCGTGTTCGTGGGCGTCGGTTTGTCACTGGTTGCCATCGTGATTCGCGGGGTGTGGATGTACATTGTCTGCCTCATCAACAAAAAGACCAATCAGCGGCGCAGCGCCCCAACCAGGCTGCAGGAAGTCCTGCTGATGACATGGTCGGGCATGCGCGGACTGGTGACACTAGCGCTGATCTTGTCCATCCCAACAGGCACCCTGGCATATCACCACGAGCTTGCGATTATCGCGCTCACCGTCTTGCTGGTCACCATGGTGATTCCAGGACTACTGTTGCCATGGCTGATGAATCAGCTGTCGCTGCGCTCTCAATCCGAGGCTGCTGAGGATGCCATGCGTGCTGCCGTCTCTGAGCGTTCCCGCCAAGCGGCGATGACAAGCTTGCGCGAATGCGCCGACAATCTGGATCCTGAAATCGCTGTCGCGGTGGATAACTGGTTTGAAGAAAACCTCGGCGCCGGCGACCTTTCCTCCGATGAACGTGGCGTGCGTATGGAAAAGCTCAAACGCGCCCGCACTGAGGCGAGCAAAGCCCGCGAAGTCGCTTTGCTCGCCTCCCAGGCGGAGCTTCTGCGCATGCGCAAGACCAGGGAATTTAACCCTGTCATCGTGGATGAAATCCTCGGCGAAGTCGACCGCGCGCTGCTAACAGTCAAAGACCGGAAGTAGCGCAGCACTTCTGGCTACACTGGCAGCCATGGATGGGCAGGGAATTTATGAATACGCCGAACTCGACAAGAGTATGGACTATCTGTACGAGTTCTTTGACAAGGACCTCAAAGACCGCCTCGACACCGAACGCCAATTTATCCCCGAAGGACTCGAAGACCTGATCGGGGATAACTCACTGCTCGACTACATCTGGCTGTGGATCAAAGACACCGGACCGCGCGGATTTCGCCAATATCTCTTTGACGGTGGCTATGAAGTATCCGAAGTCACGGAAGCTTTCTTGGCCAAGCGCCAAGAGTGGGGAATGAACACCCCACCGCATTTGGAATGGCTGGAACAAGATGAGTTCGACGCCGAATCTTTGAAGGTTTGATTTGAAGATTTAATTTGAGCGTCTAATCAACCCTTTTTCTAAATCCCTGTCGAAGTCGTGTTGTACTACGCAGGTCTTGTTGTTCTCCGGTGCAGCCGATGCGTGCCTTTGAAATCACCCCGAAAACTTAAAGGGGACCCCGCGCACCCGTCAGAGCCTGCTGACCCTTGCTGCATTCCTGCCCTGGGGGAGTTCACAGGATGTACGCCACGCGGAATCCTGTCCTAGAGCCTAGCGCTTGGTTGGCTTCAATATCAAATGAAGAAAATAGCGCCGAAATAGAAAGGGAAATAGCCGCGCTCGCGGGGCGGCATCACGGGAACAAGGCCACGGAAGGATTGAAGAAAGACTATGTACGGTTCGTGTTGGTGGTTTAAACGCAGAAAGGTGTGATGACCTGCTGATTTTGTTTCAACTTACCCGTGCTGATAATGTTTCTTCTCGGAGGATTCGACTAGCGGCCTATGTCACACGCCTGGAACGCGTGCGGGGCTCACGCCCCTCGTGGGTTCAAATCCCACATCCTCCGCCAGAGAAAATCTCGGGCTACTGCGAAAGCGGAAGCCCGAGATTTTTTGTTTTGCATCGGGTAGGCTTGCGCTGATGGTGCCTGCAAAAACGGACGCCCGCAAATGCGGGGATGTGCGCCCAGCGGTCGTATTAATTGGCTACTATTGGACTCCACATAGGGCCTTATACAGAACCGAAAGGTAGGCGAGCACGTCTCATGTCGCTGCTTGAACTTGACTCTGATCAGCTAAAAGAATTAGCTGACCGCACTCGTAAAAATTATGAAGAGCTCAAGGCCAAGGGCCTCAAGCTTGACCTCACCCGCGGTAAGCCATCCGCTGAGCAGCTGGATTTGGCTGATGAACTGCTTACTTTGCCGGGTAAGGACAACTACAAGGACAAGAACGGCGCGGACCTGCGTAACTACGGAAATGCTGAAGGCATCGCGGATATCCGTGAGCTGTGGGGCGAGCTAATCGGTGTGAACCCAGCGCAACTGCTGGCTGCTGATTCTTCTTCCTTGAACATGGAATTTGATCTGGTGTCTTGGTCCTGCGCATTCGGCAACAATGACTCTCAGCAGCCGTGGTTCGCGGATGAAGCGCGCAAGTGGATTTGTCCTGTGCCAGGCTACGACCGCCACCACACCATCTCTGAGCAGTTCGGTTTTGAAAACGTCACCGTGCCAATGCTCGAAGACGGCCCAGATGTTGACGCTATCGCTGAACTGGTCAAGGACCCATCGGTTAAGGGCATGTGGGCTGTTCCAATGTTCTCTAACCCGACTGGGGTGACGTTTAGCAAGGAGAGCATCGAAAAGCTTGCCTCCATGGAGACCGCCGCACCGGACTTCCGCATCATGTGGGACAACGCGTACGCCGTGCACACCCTGACTGAGGAATTCCCAGAAATCATCGACGTGCTCGACATTTCTGAAAAGGCCGGCAATCCGAACCGCTTCTGGGTGATGTCTTCAACTTCGAAGATCACCTTCGCAGGCGCGGGCGTGGCCTTCTTTGCTTCATCCAAGGCAAACTTGGACTGGTACCTGTCCATCGCGAACACGCGCGGTATTGGTCCAAACAAGCTCAACCAGCTGGCACACGCGAACTACTTTGGCTCCGCTGAAGGCGTACGTGCTGTGATGCGCAAGCACTCCGGCATCCTTGCGCCGAAGTTCACCGCTGTGCAGAACATCCTGGAAGAACGACTGGGCGAATACGAGGTTGCACGTTGGACCAAGCCTGAAGGCGGCTACTTCATCTCCATGGATGTCATTGATGGCACTGCTTCCCGCGTGTGGGAACTGGCCAAGGACGCCGGCATTGTGCTGACCAAGGCTGGTTCTGCTTTCCCTGGTAATGATGACCCGAATGACCGCAACATCCGCCTAGCGCCTTCCCTGCCACCACAGGAAGAAGTTGAAGAGGCCATGGATGGCGTGGCTACCTGTGTTCTGCTCGCCGCAATTGAGAAGTTAGGTGCCTAAATTAACCGCGAGGAAACTGCTGTTTGGTTAGACCAGATAATCCCTGCTGACCTTGAATTTAAGAAGGTCAATGGCAGGCAGCTTGGTTTGGCGGCGTTAGATGATGAACAAAACCTTGCCGTGACCACCCAGTTCGCCGATGTGAACACGGGGTTGGTCAAGCAAGGAACTGAGATGGCCGTGCGCTGTGAGCTGCTAGCCGTGACGCGCGCACCGCAGGCGGCTGTTGCCGCAGCGATAGTGGGCGTGGCAGAGAAACTCGAAAGCGCAGGCGGCGTGCTTCCTGCACAACCCGGCGTGCTGCTGCCTAATATTGCCTCCCCGCTGGAAGACGCCGCCGACATCACCGTCTCCCACGCCATGCTGATCGCCCCATATTTGTGGGGCGGTCCATCCCCGCAGGTCCAAGAGGAAGAACGGCTGACTTTGGCATTGCAGGTAGTCATGCTGACTGATGCCGAATACGCCTACGCCGTGGATGAAGGCGTACCGGCGGTGCAGCAGGCGGTTGCCGAACAAGGCATCGACATTTTGGACTGGACTCGGGCGGATTCCTAGCCCAATTCGAAGAAGGTAGAATCAGCGTCGTGGCTTTATACCGGAAATATCGTCCAGCGACTTTTGCTGAAGTAGTTGGGCAGGAACAAGTAACCCAACCGCTCTCAGCAGCACTTGATTCAGGGCGCATTAATCACGCGTACCTATTTTCCGGTCCGCGCGGCTGTGGCAAAACCTCATCCGCGCGCATTATGGCGCGTTCGCTCAACTGTGTTCAGGGGCCAACGTCAACCCCGTGTGGGGAGTGCGCCAGCTGTGTTTCCCTGGCCCCTGGTGGCCCGGGAAACCTTGACGTAACTGAGCTGGACGCGGCATCGCACAACTCGGTGGAAGACATGCGTGAGCTGCGTGAGCGTGCCTATTACGCGCCGGCGGATTCCCGCTATCGTATCTTCATCATCGATGAGGCCCACATGGTGACCAACCAGGGCTTTAATGCCCTGTTGAAGATTGTTGAGGAACCACCAGAGCATCTCATCTTTATTTTTGCGACCACGGAACCGGACAAGGTCATTGGCACCATCCGTTCCCGTACGCACCATTACCCATTCCGCCTGCTGACTCCTCCCGCGATGAAGGGCCTGCTGGAGCGCACCGTTGCTGCGGAAGGCCTGTTCGTTGAGGATTCCGTCTACCCGATGGTCATTGCCGCCGGCGGCGGGTCCCCGCGTGACACGTTGTCTATCCTGGACCAGCTGCTTGCCGGTTCGGGTCCCAACGGTCTGACCTATGACATTGCGCGTCCACTGTTGGGCGTCACGGATGTCACCTTGCTGGATGACACCATTGCCGCGCTGGCGCAGGGCGATAAGGCCGCGCTGTTTAAGCACGTCGATTCCGTGATTGAAGCCGGCCACGAACCGCGTCGCTTCGCCGTCGACTTGCTTGAACGTCTGCGCGATTTGATGATTTTGCAGGCCGTTCCCGACGCGATTGCCGCCGGGCTTGTCGATGCCCCCGTGGACCGCGGCCAGACCCTCACCGAACAAGCGCAGCTATTCAATGGTGCCCAACTTGCGCACTATGCCGCCACCGTCAACGAACAAATCGGTGCCCTGCGCGGCGCGACCTCCCCGCGCCTGCTGCTAGAAATCCTGTGCGCCCACCTGGTCATGGCTCCGACCTCCACCGACGTTGCTGCCTCCAGCGCGCCCGCCCAAGGCACGCCTCAGCGCAACAGCCAACAGGCCGGTCAACCTGGACAGCCTGGTCAATCCGGCCAGTCCTCCGCAGCCGCGTCTGGTTCTAGCTCCAACAACGGCGCCACCGGCCTTGCCGCCGCCCAAAAAGCCGTCGCCGAGATCGCCGCCCGCCGCGGCCAAAAGCGCGAGCAAGCACAACCCGGCCAACAAAACCAGGCCGGCCAGCAGCAACAGCAGCGCCAGCCGATGCCAAACCAGCCAGCGCAGCATCCCGCACAGCAGCCTGCTCAACAACAGCCGTCGCAACAACAACCTGCGCAGTGGCAGCAGCCTGAACCGCAGAACGCTGTGCAGCAGCACACAGAACAGCAAACTCAGGCACAGGCACAGCCAGCGCCGGAGCAGTCTGCGTCTCAGGTAAGCCAGCAGCCGGTTCATGAAGCTCTACGGCAAGCATCTGCGCAGCAAGAGTCACACGCTCAGGATGCAAGCGATGAATCTTCTGCTTGGCAGCCTGAGCAGTCCCAGAATGAACCGTCTGCTTCGGAGACCGCCGAGTCTGCTGAGCCTGTTGAGCAGTCGCAGGAGTCGCAGTCGCCTGCGGAGCCAGTTCCTACGACAGCCCCTGGTGCGGAACCGGTTGCAGAACAATCCGCCGAACCTGTTGCCGAACCGGCAGGTGAGGCAACACCGGCTGCGGCGGCGTCTGATCCGGATGAGTTGGTGGAACAGCTGCGCAATGATTGGCAGCGTCTGCGCGCGAGCGTGTCCAAGCGCAACAAGATTGCGGGCATCATGCTCACCGAAGCACGGGTCTTGGGACTCAAAGACGATACGTTGATTTTGGGACACACCACTGGTGCATTGGCGGAACGCTTGAATGCGCCGGCTAACAACAAGGATGTTGTTGCGGTTGTCTCTGAAGAAGCCGGACGCCAATTGGCGGTCAACTGCATCGTGGGCACGAACCCAGAAGCAGCAGGTTTTAGTGCGCAAAAGAAGAAACCAGAGACCTGGAATCCGAATGCAACAAGCAATGCTTCACGGGAGACCCGTGATGATGATCAGGAGGCAGAGAGTCCTAGGGACTACAACAATCCAGCTTCCTCAACGCCAGCGGATGAGTCTGTAGAAAACCCAACGCCACAATCTTCGGCCGACACCGAGCACGACAATCAACAGAGCACCGATGCGCAGCCAGCTCCGGAACAGGCCTCAGGTTGGGGCGCACCACGCGCACTTGGTGGCGCGACGCCTGGTCAGTCGACCCCGGACCAGACAGTGCAGCGACCTTCCGCGCCGCAGCAGTCAGCACCACAGAATGCTCCGAGCCAACCTGCACCGAGTAAACCTGCGGTAGAACAGACGACTTCGCCACAATCAGCAGCTGGCAATGCTGCTGCGCCAGCGTCGGCGGCAAAGGCGGAGCCTGCGCAGGACTGGCGTGCACGAATCGCCCAGGCCAAGGCCCTGACGCAGCAGCGCGAGGAAGAACTGCGTAACTCGGATACGTTCAGTGACGGAAGCCCGTTGCCGCCAGATCCGGGGCCGGAAGAATGCCCAGAATATGACTCCGTGCCGCCAGAAGATGCGCATCAATCAGCGAGTGCGCCGGCGCAGAATCTACCACCAGCGCAGCAATCGCAGCAGGCTGCCCCGACAGCATCTGCACCAACTGCATCTGCACCGCCGACACCTGCTGGTGGGCCGCAATCGGCGCCTGCTTCGCCGCACGCTAATCCATCAGCGGGCGGAGCATCAGCGGGCGGTGGATATTCTCGTGAGGCAGAAGAAAACGAGATGATGGATGACGCCCGCGAGCAGGGCCAGTTGGATAGGCGAAGTGCCACTGAAGTGGCCATGGAATTGCTGGCGAAGGAGCTCGGTGCCCGCAAGCTGTAAGAATGCGGCAGTGGGAGCGTTGGCTGTTAGTGATCATGGCCAACTTTCCCGGGACTCGTCTGGGAAATCGGTACACTGATTCAATAGAAAAGCACTAACAAACGCACTTTATGGAAGGCAGACAATGACTACTCCAGAAAACCCAACCCCAGACATGAATGACATTCTGGCTCAGGCTGCACGCGTGCAGGCAGAGTTGCAGAAGGCGCAGGAAGAAATCCTCGCAACCAATGTTGAAGGTACCGCCGGCAACGGCATGGTTACCGTCACCATGACCGGCGGCGCAGAACTCGTTGATTTGAAGATTGACAAGTCTGTTGTTGACCCAGAAGACGTAGAAACCTTGCAGGACCTGGTCTTCGGCGCATTCAAGGATGCACACGAGAAGGCTGGCCAGCTGGCACAGGAAAAGATTGGTCCCCTGTCCCAGGGCATGAACGATGGCGGAATGCAGGGCCTGTTCGGCTAAGCTGAACTAGTTTCCACTTTTAGACCGTGTGCGTTTTACAACAGTGAAACGGATACGGTCTTTTAGATGTTTTCGCCATAGGCAGTGATTTATTTATGAAGGGACGTTATTAAGCGTGTTTGAAGGACCGTTGCAAGACCTCATTGATGAGCTGTCGCGACTTCCCGGTGTGGGTCCTAAGAGCGCGCAAAGAATTGCGTTCCACGTGCTGCACATGGACCCAGAAGATATTGACCGCCTGTCCAACGCGTTGACCGCGGTGCGCGACGGCGTGACCTTCTGCCGTATCTGCTGCAATATCTCCCGGGAGACCGTCTGCCGTATTTGCGTGAATTCGCAGCGCGACCGCGGAACCATCTGCGTGGTGGAAGAACCGAAGGATATCCAGGTCATTGAGCGCACCGGTGAGTACCAGGGCCGCTACCACGTGCTGGGTGGGGCGCTAGATCCGCTGGCAAATGTGGGGCCGAAGGACTTGAACATCTCCCAGTTGCTGCAGCGCATCGGTGGTGTGCTGCCAGACCGTGAGCTTGCGGATTCCACTAAAGAAAACCCGCAATATGATGAAACCCCGGATGTCACAGAAGTCATCTTGGCCACCGACCCGAATACGGAAGGTGAAGCCACCGCCGCATACTTGGTTCGCTTGTTGCGCGACTTCCCAGATTTGAAGATCACCCGCTTGGCATCAGGCATGCCTTTGGGCGGGGACCTGGAGTTCGTGGACGAACTGACGCTATCGCGTGCGCTGCAGGGAAGGTTGACGGTCTAGTTCAGCCAACCGTCGCGTGGGCGAGCTGCTTAGGTCGCCTGCTGCGAGTAGAGCTGCGCATAGGCGCCAGCTTTGTCCAGCAGTTCCTCGTGGGTGCCGGATTCAATGATTTGCCCGCGGTCAACAACATAGATGCGGTCAGCACCCTCAATTGTGGAGAGGCGGTGCGCAATCGCAATGGTGGTGCGACCCTCCGCCGCGGTATCGAGCGCGTGCTGAACGGCGCGCTCATTAACGGTATCTAGCGCACTGGTGGCCTCATCCAAAACCAGCACACGTGGGTTCTTCAACAGCACGCGCGCGATGGCGATGCGCTGTTTCTCACCCCCGGAAAGACGATAGCCGCGCTCACCCACGACGGTGTCATAGCCGGTTTCAAAGCTGGTGATGGTGTCGTGGATATTGGCCAGACGTGCGGCCTTTTCAATCTCTTCTTGCGTCGCACCCGGTTTGCCGTATCGCAGGTTTTCCGCGATAGAGGCGTGGAAAAGATACGGTTCCTGGGTCACCACGCCAATGTGTTTCATCAGCTCTTCTTGCTTCAGATCGCGCACGTCATCACCGGCATAAGAAACGGTGCCGGAGGAGGCATCATAAAGCCTGGGCACCAGATTGCCAATGGTCGTCTTGCCCGAGCCGGAAGCGCCAACAAATGCCACGAATTGGCCCGGCTCAATATCAAAGCTCACCCGGTCCAACGTCGGACGTGACTCGGCGGAGGCATCCTCGTAGCGGAAGCTGACGTTATCGAATTGGATGTGTCCGGCCTTGCCTGGTTCATCGGAAGGCGACTTGGCATCCGGGGCATCCACAATCGCTGGTTTCATGTCCAAATATTCAAAGATGCGCGCAAACAACGCCGAGGACGTCTGCAAATCCAGGGCCACGCGCATAAGCCCCATCATGGGAAACAGCAGGCGTGATTGCACAGTGGTGAACGCGACGATGGTGCCGGCCGTAATACCAGCCTCCCCGAAAGCGAAGGAACCGCTGCTTCCGGCGCTCAACAGCCAGCCGGAAACCAGGTACACAACGGCTGGCACGGCAGACATGAAGATGTTGACCACACCGAAGAAGAGCTGGCCGCTCATCGCCTGGTGCACCTGCAACGTAATCTGGTGCGCGTTCTCATCCGAGTAGCGCTCAATCTCAGAACTCTGACGCGAGTAAGTCTTAGCCAGCAGCACGCCGGAGACAGACAACGTCTCCTGCGTAATCGCGGACATCTCCGACAGTGATTCCTGGGCTTGCCCGGCGATCTTCGCGCGAATCTGGCCCACGCGGCGCTGGCCCCACACCAAGAAAGGCAGCACAATAAACGCGATAATGGTCAGTTGCCAGCTCAGCAGCACCATGGCGATGAAGGCAGAGATCACCGTGACGGTATTACCAATGACGCTGGAGACCGTATTAGACAGCACACCAGCCACGCCGCCGACATCATTTTGCAGGCGGGACTGAATAACGCCGGTTTTGGTGCGGGTGAAAAACGCCAGCTCCATGGACTGCAGGTGCGCGAAAAGCTGAATGCGTAAATCACCCATGACGCGGTTTCCTACGCGCGCGGTGTAGTAAGCCTGCGCCACGGAAATGATTTGCGTGATGATGAAAATGCCCAGCATCAGGCCCACCAACTGCAGCACCACTGGCATATTCGGCCCTCCCGTTTCCGGGAACAGGCCGTCGTCGAAGACGCGTTGGGTAATCAACGGCGGGATAATACCCAGCGCCGCAGAGAGCAGCACCATGACAATGAGGATGGAAATCTGCGCACGGTAGGGCTTAAACAGCGTAAAGATGCGCGAGCCGAGGTTTTTGATTTTCGGCGCTTGACGGTTAATTTCCCGTTGGGCTTCATGGTCCGCTTTGGACACGCGCGCGCCTCGCGGTCCACCACCTCCACGCATACTCATTCTTTGCAGGTTACTAGCAAAAAGCGGTGGTGTCCCTAATTACTCAGGACACCACCGCGGAAGCAGGGCTTTAGGCTTTGAGCCTTTCCGCACGCAGCTCGCCGATGGCCGGAAGATCCAACGGCTCCAGCTCATCCATGCTCTGCCCGGTGGCTTTTGCCAACAGCAGGTCCGCGAGCTGCGGGTTACGCGCCAAGCAAGGTCCGTGCATGTAGGTGGCGATAACGCTGCCTTGCACTGCACCTTCGCCGCGGCGCTGGTCTTTGCCGTCATGCAAGTCAGCGGTGGCGGACTCATCTGAGTTGCCGATACCGCGGGTGACCGTGCCCAATGGCTGCGCTGATGGGCCGAGGATGGTTGCGCCCAAGTGGTTTTCAAAACCGGTGAGTGGTTCGGTCAGCCCCTCAGTGAAACCGGCACCGGTTGGGGTGGACGTGACTTCGCCGATGGCGCGGTTGGCTAGGGGAGTCGTGGTGGCATCAATAAGCCCTAAGCCATCAACCACCCGCCCCGAGGCGCGGAAGGACTCACCAAGGACCTGCAGACCAGCACAGACCGCAAAGATTGGACGCCCGGCTTGTGCTGCGCGGGACAGGCCGGTGTGCTTGAGCAGGTGCTCAGCCGCCAAAATCTGCGCAGTGTCCTCGCCGCCACCAACGGTGTAAAGGTCCATGTTTTCTGGGATTGCCTCACCCAGATTGATGGGGTGAAATTCTGCCCTCCAGCCGCGCATGCGGGCGCGTTGGCGCAGGACCAGCGCGTTGCCGTCATCGCCATAAGTGCCCAGAACGTCGGGCAAGACAAGACCAATGTTGAGCTCAATAGTCATTAGGACTCCTTTTCCTGGCGCTCGAGGGCCTTTTTCAAATCGCGGAACGCGGTGTAATTGGCAAGGACTTCCACGCGCCCCGGCGGGCAGGAATCAATTGCTTGAACCGGGTCGGGGATAAGTTCATGTGTGATGTCGGCATAAACCAAGCGCACGGCGAGGTCAGTGCCGCGCTCACCGGCAGCTTTGACCGCGAGGTCTTCAAAGTCTTCAAATTTCACGTCCCATAGCCAGGACATGTCCACGCCGTCGGCGACCTGGCCGTTGGTGGCAATGACTAGGCCATCGGCGCTGCGGTCAATCATGGACAATGCTTCTTGCCAACCCGCTGGGTTCTTGGCCAAAAGCAGGCGAATCTCATGATTGCCACGGTGGATGGTGGAGTAGCGCCCGGCCACATCAGCAACTTGTTCAGCTGCCGCAATGGCGTCATCGAGGTTGACCTCGAATGCTTCCACTGCCGCGGATACTGCTTGGGTGGCATTGCCACGGTTCGCGCGGCCCGGCAAGGAAAGATTCAGTTCCTTTTCACCGGTTGGGGTGACCATGCCGTTGTCATCGACTGCCCAGATTGGCGTGGGGCGGCGGAACTCGCGGCCATCGGCAAGCTTTTTCACCGCGTACCAGTCATCACTGGTGCGCACGATATGCCCGCCGGTGCGTGGGCAACTGACCGAATCTCCGAACCAGCCAGCACCCGCGGATACCCAAATGACATTCTCCGCGTCATAAGCCACCGAGGTCATCAGCACATCATCGCAGTTAGCGATGACCAACATGTCCGGATTGTCTTCCACCGCACCGCGCAGCGCACGCTCAATCTTGTTGATTTCACCCACGCGGTCGAGCTGGTCACGCGAAAGGTTCAGCAGCACCAGCGCCTGAGTATTTATGGACTTAGCCACGTGCGGAACGTGCAGCTCATCTACTTCCAGCACGATGTGGGAGGCATCTGCCCCGGCCATCAGCGCTGAGACAATGCCAGCATCCATGTTGTCACCACCATCGTTGGTAGCAACTTGGTATTTGGTGCGCATGGCTGCCGCCAGCATGCGCGTGGTGGTGGATTTACCGTTGGTGCCGGTCACCAGGACTGCGGGACGCTCGCCCGCTAACTGCGCCATGATGTTGGGATCGATTGCGCGTGCAACCAGTCCACCAATCATGCCGCCGGCGCCGCGGCCGGTCGCACGGGATGCGAATGTGGCTAAACGTGCTGCAGTCACTGCGGCATTAGCGCGTAACTTATTTACTTGTCGCGGCAGTTGAAAACTCATGGTTCTAGGCTAGTCGGAATCACAGCCGCAACGTTATATTGCAGCGCTCGCGCCGAGAGGGAATCTGCCCCGATGCAAAAATTTCACACAATCAGCGGCCACGAGCAGACCAAGTACTCCAAGAACTAGTTGTCGGAAGAGCCTTTGCTTGCCGATGCATTTCCATCCTGGCCACGGTTGTCCTGATTGCGCGGCCTGTTCCGGTTACGTCCACCGCGCCCACCACGACGACGCCTACGGTTGCTGGACTTGCCACCGCCCTGGTTACCGCCGCCAGCATTTGCGCCGCCTTGGTTCTGACCAGGCTTGGGCTGCTGGGATGAGTTGTTAGAACCTTGGTTAGAGCCCTGCTTAGACCCCTGGTTGGAACCTTGGTCGGACCCTTGCGGTTTGTTGCTCTGCTGCTGGCCTAGGCCTTGGCCCTGGCTCTGGCTCTGGCTCTGGCTTTGATTCTGGTTCTGCCCCTGGTTATTGGGGTTGGAACCGCGACGGCGACGGCGCCTGTGCGTGGATTTACGCTGTGGACGGTTGTTGCCTTCGACGTCAGTGTTATCGCTATTGCCGCCGGCGTTGCCGGAGTTGGCAGGCTTTCCAGAATTGTTGCTGCGGCGCGGTGCGGAACTGGAATTCGGGTTGCGGCGCTGCGGACGCGGGGCAGTGGTGGGCTTTTCTTCCACGACTGGCTCAGGACCGGCTTCTTGGATGCGTTCTAGGGCGGCCAAGAATGCTTCATCGCTCATGAGCGGGATGTCCTTGCGGTCCGCGTGCATGGCCTTGCCCACGAGGTCAGTGGTGATATTGCAGACCACCACAGACGTCTCACGGGACAGCTTTTCCGTGTAGTTCATTTCCTCGCGCATGGCGGCTTCAATGATGATGTCCGGGTCCATCGCGATTTCAGGTGCCACAACAAACTCCATACCGCGCACCAGCTCACGGCCCGGGGTGTACTGCCCCGGGTTGTGGTGCATGCGTGGTGCTTCCATAGCATCGACACGAATATGTGAGCGTTGCAGCCCGAACTTATCGGCGCGCAGCTCACTTGGCTCCAAGCACACTACCTCGCCGCGCTGCGACTGCTGCTTGTACAGCTGCCATAGTAGGGAAGTCTCTTCACGTGCGGTGTCCTCCGCCGGGCGCTGCGCACGCTCCGCATTCGCGGTTGGCGGTGTGGTTGGAATACCGCTGGAGATAGCAACGGCAGCTAAACGAACATCTTGCAGCATCACCTCATGCCGGCGCGCGGTTGCCAAGGTGTCAATAATGTCCTTGGGTCGCGGGATGTGCCCGACCTTGATGCGACGTGAGCGGTTGCGATTATTACGGTTGCGGGAACGGTTCTGACGCGCCGCAGCGGTCATCGCACGGCGTGCTTCAGAGACCAAGAAACCCCATGTCACCGTGGCATCATGCACGATGAGCGTGCGGCCATCAACCACGCGGTCCACGCGCTTGAGAGCCTTGGAAAAAGGAATGCCCGCAGCAACTTCCTCATGGGTTAGACCATGCTGGTGCTTTGGCCCCGGATCAGAATCCGGGCTAAAGACAATATGGGTGGCCTCACCGATTTCACCTTCGGCGTTGTAGGTGACGGCATCAAAAGAAATTAATCGCGACGTCGACGGGTGAATGCCCGAAGCACCCAAGGTCACTGAGACAAACGGGAACTTGGCTACTGCCTCACGGCGAGCAAGTTCAGCCTCGCTGGGCTGGCGCTGACGGCGCTGCTCTTGGCCCTCATTGTGATCAGAAGGCTGTGCCGACTGCTGTTCCTCATCGGGTTTGTTCTCGTTGGGTTTCACTTCACCGGGCTTTACTTCACCAGGCTTATCGCCCGAAGGCTTGGCCGCTGGCCACGAGCCCGGAATCGGACGGGATTCTGGAGTCTTCTCAGGATTCTCGGCGGCCTTGCGGGCGGAAGCAGCACGGCGCGACCTGGTGACCGTGTGGCGGCCAGGTCGCTGTTCATCGTGCGTGCTAGTCATCGGCATAATTGTAGTTCACACCTCAAACTTCATAGTGTTCGGCCACGCTTTGGGTCGAAACTTCGAAGCTCTAGGGTCAAAGGCTAAAACCGCGGCTGGTTTATGCCACGGTTTTAGCCTTGAAAGGTGTTAATTGACTCGGTGCTTATTAGCTCAGAGCGCGGTTGACTGCGGAGGTCATGGCGCGCAGGGATGCACGGGTGGTGGAGCCGGCGATACCGACGCCCCACATCTTCATGCCGTTGACATCAGCGCCGATGTAACAAGCGGCTTCTGCATCATCACCGGCAGAACGTGCGTGCTGGCTGTACTCCAGAACCTCGAAGTCGATCTCCAGCTTCTCCAATGCATTCGCATAAGCCGCAATAGGGCCGTTGCCGGTGCCGGAAATCTGAGTTTCCTTGCCGTTGTAAATAACGGTGGCAGCTACAGTTGCGTCCTTGTCATCGCTGTCCGCGTTATCGATCTCAAACGCAGTTACTTCCAGCGGGGTGGTGCGCTCCAGATATTCCTGGTTGAACACATCCCACATCTGCTTGGAGTTGACCTCGCCGCCCTCAGCATCCGTGATGGCCTGAACAACGGAAGAGAACTCTGGCTGCATCGCGCGTGGCATCTTGATACCATGATCGGTCTTCATGATGTAGGTGACGCCGCCCTTGCCGGACTGGGAGTTCACGCGGATAACAGCCTCGTAGTCGCGGCCGATATCCTTTGGATCGATGGGCAGGTAAGGAACCTCCCAGGTGGTTTCACGCAGCTCTTCGTAGGTGACATCGGTGTTGGTGGCACCTGGGCGAACGGAATCCGCCAGCGCGTCCATGCCCTTGTTGATGGCGTCCTGGTGGGAACCAGAGAACGCGGTGAAGACCAAGTCGCCGCCGTATGGGTGGCGCTCAGGAACACGCAGCTGGTTGCAGTACTCCACGGTGGAACGGATGCCGGCGATGTCCGTGAAATCAATCTGTGGATCCACGCCCTGGGTCATCATGTTCAGACCCAAAGTCACCAGGTCAACGTTGCCGGTACGCTCACCGTTGCCGAACAGGCAGCCTTCAATGCGGTCAGCACCGGCCAGGTAACCCAGCTCTGCTGCAGCAACGCCTTCACCACGGTCATTGTGTGGGTGCAGCGACATGATGATGGAATCACGCTTTGCAAAGTTGCGGTGCATCCACTCGATGGAGTCTGCGTAGACATTCGGGGTGATCATTTCTACCGTCGATGGCAGGTTGATTATCATTGGGTTTTCTGGCGTAGCTTCCATGATGTCCACCACGGCGTTGCACACGTCGACGGCGAAATCCAGCTCGGTGCCGGTGAAGGACTCTGGGGAGTACTCCCAGCGCCAATTGGTGTTTGGGTAATCCGCAGCGATGGTCTTTATCAGCTCAGCGGCATCTGTTGCCAACTGCTTGATAGCTGACTTGTCCTTTCGGAAGACCACGCGTCGCTGCAGCTTAGAGGTGGAATTGTAGAAGTGAACAATAACGTTTTTTGCGCCTTCACAAGCCTCAAAAGTACGGCGAATCAGATGCTCACGCGCCTGCACCAAAACCTGGATGGTGACATCTTCTGGAATCAGGTCCCGCTCAATGATTTCACGCACGAAGTCAAAGTCAGTCTGGGAGGCAGATGGGAAACCGACCTCAATCTCCTTGAAGCCCATCTTGACCAGCAGTTCAAACATGCGGTGCTTACGCGCCGGTGACATTGGGTCAATCAGTGCCTGGTTGCCGTCGCGCAGGTCAACTGCACACCACTGTGGTGCAACTTCAATCTTCTTATCTGGCCAGGTGCGATCCGGCAGAGTGATGTCTTCAACTTCTTGGGCGAAAGTCAGGTAGCGGTCTACCGGCATGGAAGAAGCGCGCTGCTTGTTCCATGCTGGTTGTCCTTCGCGGCGAGGGCCAGATGGAGTGGTGATTTCGCGCGGAGCAGAAATGAATGAGTCTTTAGGAGACATGGGGGATAAATTCCTTCTTTGTAAGAGCCAGATGTTGGTGACGTGTGTGTTCGTTTTATTTATCCGGGTCTAGTGCCCGAGTCCCATCTTAATGGGGCAACATCTGAAATATTCCGGGTCGTACGACCGGCAGAACAAACTCCGCGACGGGGCGCCGGTCGTACTTAAGACGACTACTGGAACCCGCCGCGGCAAAGAAGGAGTTGCCGTGCCCGGTAAGTCATGCGCACAATCCTAGCGCATGCTGTGACTTCCGGCATAGGGGTCAGGTGTTGTTACCCCCTGTGCGTGCACGTGCGACATCTCATATTGTGAGAAAACTGTTTCGTGTACTGGTTAAAGTTTGTGCTGATTACTGCCACGGCCCCGGGGTGAGATTGGAAGCTAAGGGGGCAAGCTACGATTTAGCACTATGAGTCAACGGCCGACCCCGACTGAGACGAACACAGGCGAAGCGCCAAGTATCAACGATGCGCCGGAAATTACTCCCGAGCCCGCAACCGGTGCTGTGCCCGCGCAATCACCGCGCAGCCTGGTGCAGAAGCTAGGCCTGGATAAATGGCCGGGCTTTCGCATCACGGGGGCATCGGCAAGCAAAAATGCTCTGGGGCCAGGACTAACTGGCTGGCTGTTGGCCATTGCCATTGTGTTTGTTGGAACCCTGCTGCGCATTGGCATGCTGGCACTATTGGCAACAGTCAATGAAGACAACGTGTGGGGCCTGCTGAACAAGTGGGACGCCGCGCACTATGTTGGCATTGCCGGCGAAGGCTATTTCGCTGGCACCATCGGTGAAGATCCGGCTGAGGAAATCCGCTTGGCATTCTTCCCGGCTTTTCCCATGATTATGCGCTTGATTCACCTGGTGACTGGCCTGGATTATGCTCTCGCCGGAATCTTGTTCAACTTTATAGCCACCGTATTCTTAGCCGCCGGGGTCATGGCGCTGGTGGCGCGCTGGGGTTATAGTCGCGCCGGGCAATGTGCTGCGGCGATTGTGGCAACCACAGCGCCCATGTCGATTGTGTTCAATATGCCTTATACCGAAGCACTCTTCGGTGCGTTGGCGGTGTGGGTACTGGTTGCTTTGGTGGATAAACGCTGGTGGATGGCCTGCGGTGTAATTTTTGCCTTGGCGTTTGTGCGCATTACCGCAATCGCATTGGTTGCTGTATTCGCCGTCATGGTTTTTCTTTATGCGCGCAAGTCCATCAAAGCATGGGTGGCCGTGATCATCTCGCCACTGCCGCTGATCGGATATATCTGGTGGGCTTCGACGCAGCTTGAGCACGTCGGCGGTTATTTTGGCACCCAAGAAAAGCACTGGAATACCGGCTTCGATTTTGGTTTGGCGACTGGTAAATGGATCCTGCAAACCCTAACCTCGACCGAAAATGCTGGCTATTTGCTCACCACCATGGTGATTATTGGTGTGCCTTTCGCACTGATTCTGGCCTGGCGTCGCGTGGATGTGGGAACCTGGCTGTTCTCACTCGCCCTGGCCGCCAATGTCTTGTTGTCAGATGGCGTCATGCATTCTCGCCCGCGGCTGATGCTGCCCGCTGCCTTGCTGTTTATCCCTTGGGCATGGGGCGCGCTCAAACACCTGCCGCACTGGGTCGCCTGGATTCTAGTTACCTGCTGGGGCCTTTTCGGCACCTGGTTTTCGGCGCACATGCTCGCCGTATTCCCCTGGGCAATCTAGTGAGAATGCCCTAGCCGTCCTGCTTCGGTTGTGCGTGCATCATGCGGTTCGGAAGAAACTTTGACCCGCGGCCGGGTACTCATCGGCTTTTGGGAAAGCACGATGGTGGCAAAAACCATGGTGGCAACCGCGAAGGCCATAACCGTCCAACCGAAGAACGTGTGAACCTGGAATTGTTCGCTCAAAACGGTGTAGCCCAAGGTGAATGCGATGAGCGGCTCAATGATTTTCATGGCCGGCAATGAATGTTTAAGCGGTCCGGCGTGGAATGAATATTGTTGCAAAACCGTGCCGCTGCCGGCGGCGATGACCAGGGTGTAGAAAGGCCAGGAGGTCAAAAGTCCGTTGATACCAGATTCCATGAGGGTGTCCACCACGGCTTTGGAAAGTACAGCAACGAAGCCGTACAAAATGCCGCAGACCACGCCGAGCAGCAAAGCGCGTTGCGTGCGGATGCGTTGAGCAAGGACGCTGAAAAACACCATGGCGGCAAGCCCGAGCGCGAAGGACGGAAGCCAGCGTTCCAGCGGCGGGGAAGTAACGCCGCCGGTGGGGCGACCAAAGACCAAAATAACGCCCACAGAAATGGTGAGCAGGCTGCACCAAATGAGCTCTTCTGAAGACATACGTCGGCCCTGATACCAGGCGGCCAGCGGCAACGTAAACATTAAAGACAGCACCAATATGGGCTGGACAATTAATAAGGTGCCAAAACCAAGCGCGATAAATTGCAGCCCATAGGCGATAACGGCGCTGGCCGTGCCAATCCACCACAGTGGGCTGGCCATGGCAGTGCGCATGACCGAGCGGTCGGCGTTTTCGGCAATTCTTTGCCGAACCACGGTGCCCCATGCAATAACAAGTGCCGATGCCAGGGCAAATGCGATTGCGATGAGGTTTGAAAGCACGCCCTATACCGTAGTGAAAAACCCGTCATGGAGGAAATGGAGAGACAAGATTACAGAACTTCAGGTTTCGACAGTGCTTGGCCCAGTGCTTGACGATGCCTCCTTGAAGCAAAAACCATTTCAGTCAATGGAATATTGATCCCAAAAATGCGGGTGTGGACTATGGAGAAAGACGCTAAACCTGTACGATAGGAATTTGACTACTAAGTGATAGAAATTGAGCAGTTGTTCGACGTCACCGCCTATATTCCATAATTCACCTCACCAAACTGGTGCGGTGAATGAAAAGAAGTCGGTGGCGGCGGCCGAAACAACGTAAAATTTCCACTGGCAAATAAAAGGACAAGGCGAAAGGCGGCAACACGACGTGGCCCTCATCGTTCAAAAGTACGGAGGCTCCTCCCTGGAGTCAGCCGAACGCATTCGCGCAGTGGCAGAGCGAATTGTAGCGACGAAAAAAGCAGGCAATGACGTGGTTGTTGTCTGCTCCGCCATGGGTGACACTACCGATGAACTGCTGGACCTTGCAGCCCAGGTCAACCCAGTTCCGCCGCAGCGCGAAATGGACATGCTGTTAACCGCCGGTGAGCGTATTTCTAACGCGCTCGTGGCCATGGCAGTGGAATCCTTGGGCGCTACGGCACAGTCTTTCACTGGTTCCCAGGCAGGCGTGCTCACCACTGAGCGCCACGGCAATGCCCGCATTGTTGATGTCACCCCGGGGCGTTTGCAAGAAGCACTGGAAAAGGGCCGCATTTGTATTGTGGCTGGTTTCCAGGGCGTTAATAAGGACACCCGCGATGTCACCACCTTGGGTCGCGGTGGCTCCGACACCACAGCGGTTGCACTTGCCGCAGCGTTGAACGCTGATGTGTGTGAGATTTACTCAGACGTTGATGGTGTCTACACCGCTGACCCACGCATTGTTCCTAACGCGCAGAAGCTGGAGAAGCTCTCCTTTGAGGAGATGCTGGAGCTGGCAGCGGTTGGTTCCAAGATTCTGGTCCTGCGCAGCGTGGAATACGCGCGTGCCTTTAATGTTCCACTTCGAGTTCGTTCGTCATACAGCAATGATGCCGGCACGCTGATTGCCGGTTCAATGGAGGATATTCCCATGGAAGAAGCAGTACTTACTGGTGTAGCAACTGACAAGTCCGAAGCCAAGGTCACCGTCTTGGGCATTCCTGACCAGCCTGGTGAGGCCGCAAAGGTCTTCCGTGCGGTCGCAGACGCTGAGATCAACATTGACATGGTGTTGCAGAACGTTTCTTCTTTGGAAGACGGCAAGACTGACATCACGTTCACCTGCCCACGCACCGATGGCCCACGTGCCATGGAGATTTTGTCCAAGATGAAGGAAGAATTCTCCTGGGGCAATGTTTTATACGATGACCAGGTGGGCAAGGTTTCCTTGGTTGGTGCTGGTATGAAGTCGCACCCAGGCGTGACCGCTGATTTCACTGAGGCACTGCGTGATGTGAATGTGAACATTGAGCTGATTTCGACTTCTGAAATCCGCATTTCTGTCCTCGTACGCGAGGCAGACCTTGACCGTTCCGCACGCGCACTGCACGAGAAGTTCCAGCTCGGCGGCGAAGAAGAAGCAGCCGTCTACGCAGGCACCGGCCGATAGGCTCTAGATTTCCGCGCAAGCCTTGTGGAAGGCTTGGCGCACACACAAAAGATTTTAAAAGACAGGGTAGATAAATCATGACCACTTTGGCAGTAGTTGGTGCCACCGGGCAGGTTGGCCAAGTTATGCGCGATATTTTGGAAGAGCGTAACTTCCCAGCTGACAAGGTTCGCTTTTTCGCATCACCTCGTTCCGCTGGTACTGAGCTGGAATTCCGTGGTGACAAGATTGTTGTTGAAGACCTCTCGCAGGTAACCGAGGAATCCGTCGCTGACGTTGATATTGCGCTGTTCTCCGCGGGGGGTTCCACTTCCAAGCAGTGGGCGCCCGTCTTCGCTGCCGCGGGTGCAACCGTGGTGGATAACTCTTCCGCTTACCGCAAGGATCCAGAGGTTCCTTTGGTGGTGGCTGAGGTCAACCCGCATGCGGCGCAGAACCCTTCCAAGGGCATTATCGCGAACCCAAACTGCACCACCATGGCTGCTATGCCAGTGCTGAAGGTGCTGTCGAACCTCGCTGGGCTTAACCGCCTGCACGTTTCTTCCTACCAGGCAGTTTCTGGTTCCGGCATCGCTGGTGTTGAGGCACTGGTTAAGCAGGTTGACCAGATCGGTGAGCACAACGTTGAGCTGGCGCGCACTGGCAGCGCACTGCAGGTTGAGGACACCGCTCCTTATGTTGCGCCAATCGCGTACAACGCGTTGCCAATGGCCGGCAACCTGGTGGATGACGGCTCCGGTGAAACCGATGAAGAGCAGAAGCTGCGCAACGAGTCCCGGAAAATCTTGGAGCTTCCTGAGCTGCGCGTTGCTGGTACCTGCGTGCGCGTGCCTGTCTTTTCCGGTCACACCATGACCATCCACGCTGAGTTTGATTCCGCAATTACCCCTGAGCAGGCCCTTGAAGCTCTCGGCACTGCTGCCGGCGTCAAGGTAGTTGACGTCCCAACCCCACTCGACGCCACCGGAATTGATGAGGTTTTGGTTGGCCGTATCCGCCAGGACCAGTCCGCCGATGACAACAAGGGCCTTGTCCTAGTTGTTGCCGGTGACAACCTACGCAAGGGTGCAGCACTAAACACCATCCAGATTGCTGAGCTGCTGGTCTAAAACCACAGCCTTGCCGGGAACGGAATTCCGAGAAAGCTCGGCAGGCTTCTAATACAAAAATCCACCTGGAACGCTTCTCATAACGAGAGCGAATACAGGTGGATTTTTGCGTTGTGTCTTCGTAGAAGCTTGCGCTTGTGCCGAACTAGCCAACTAGTCGGCACACAGTCATGCAGGCGAGCAAGCTAGCTCTTTTGCGTAGCGTTTGAGTCTTCTGGGCCGCCGAAATCAAGATCGGCATCCGGAGTAGTGGTTGGTGCGGCCGCTGTATCGATTGTAGTGTCTGGATTGCCAACCGGCGCGTTAGCAGGAGTTGCGTTGCTGCCTGCTGTTGTTTCAGTGTTAGCGCCATCTGCTGCTGAGGTCGTTGGCGCAGCTGAAGTTGTGTCTGGCTCGTCGATTGCGGGAATAACTGGCTTGGTGTGCTGAACATAGGTGACTGAAGGCGCTGGGTCTTCACGGTCGAAGTCTTCCAGCTCAGCATCGGATTCGAGCTCGTCGAGGACCTCATCAGAGACAACTTCGACGAATTCTGGAGTGGCCATGTTGGATTCATTGGCTAGCTTTGCCAGCTCACGCTCGTTCTTCTTGTTAAAGCGCTTGCGTGGGTCCAACTTGCGCGCAACCAGCTTGCGGGCGCGCATGCGGCGGTCCGTTTCGGTCTTGACCTTGTCGCGGTTCTTAAACCATGCAAAGGACATCACAGCAATCATCAAAATACCGATGTAGCCCAAGATTGGGTAGACGTTGGCAACCAAGGGCTGGAAGCCGACGAAAGAGAGAGCAAAGCCGATGAGACAAGCAATTACGTAAACGGGGTAGAACAGGTGTGGCTTATCGCGGGTCAAACGCTTCGCCATGGCGTAGAACATGCCCACCGCGGTGTTGAAGATCATGCCGAAGATAGCGAAGGTCATGATGTAACCCAGTGCAGGGTTAATACCGTTGATGAGGGCAAGGGCTGGAAGGTCTGTCCCGTTAACCTCTGGTGCAACAAAGAACAGGGAAGAAACCAGCAGGGCCAGCAGCAGCAAGGTGGTCAGACCACCCAAGACGCCGCCCAGACCAACAGCACGGTTATCCAGTATATTGCCGCCGATAACAATCGCCATGGACACTGCACACATGATGTTCAAACCGGTGTAGTTCATGGCAGACAGCCACCAGTTAGGCAGCGGACCGTCAACGTTGTTGACCGCGTATTCGTGAGCCGCAGCAACGTCCAGGTCCGTGGTAAGCAAGGTGTAGCCTGTGACGCCAACGATCAGAATGATAATGACTGGCGTGATAGCGCCGATAACTGCGGTGACCTTGTCCACGTTCAACAGACCAGTCAGGAGCACCAGAATCAGCATAATGAGTGCACCCATGAAAATTGGGAGGCCATCGAATTGCTGCGCCAGGTTAGAACCAGCGCCGGCGAACATGACAAAGCCAATGCTGAACAAAGTAATAAGGGTGCCGATATCCAAAATCTTGGAAGTAATCGGTCCGGAGACGCGGTTATAAACCGCGGTGTGCTCATTCGCCTGGAAGTAAGAGCCAAGCTGCAAGACGGCAATACCCGTGATAGTGGTCAAGACGGCGGCGACGAGAACGCCCCACAAACCCATCTCGCCAAAGGAAACAAAGTACTGCATTGCTTCCTGGCCGGAAGCAAAACCGGCGCCCACAAGGACGCCAACAAACGCCATGGAAATCCCCACTGCGCGTTTAATCATGGGAAGACAACTCCAAATCGATTAATTTTTCTCGCGCAAAACGCAGGTACTCATTGCCAACAATGGCTATTTCCCACGTCGCGCGGTCGGCTGAATACCAACAAATCTCTGATGCAAAAATAACGGGCATCTCGCTAAAGAAGCCGTACAACACTTCAAACCTACTCGGGGTGGTGATCTATGTCTTCCGGAAAAGAAGTAAAGGGTTGCCACTTCTGAGAAGTCTTAGTGGTGATGTGCCAGCTAGTGGAGTAGAAACCAGGTAGTGTCAATGTTTCGTAACAATTGGCTGGTGCTGGGAAATAGCAGCCGTTAACTAGGAGCCTTCGATGAGGTCTTTGCGTGCGCGGGAGACACGGGAGCGGATCGTGCCCACGCGAACGCCGGCAATCTTTGCGGCTTCCTCATAGGTGTAGCCAAGAACTTGGGTAAGAATTAGCGCTTCGCGGCGGTCTTCCGGCAGGGCATCGATCAGCGCGCGAGCATCGATCCACTCGGCCCACGCGGAGGAGTTTTCAGGGGAGGCTGACTGGGCGGTGGCATCTTCATATTCGGTGGCGGATTTCCGTGGGCGGGCCATGTCGTGGCGGATGTTGTCCACCCACACGCGACGCGCGAGGGATAGCAGCCAGGTGCGTGCCGATGACCGCGCGGCAAAGCGGGGGAGCGCACCAATCACACGCAGGTAAGTCTCTTGCGTGAGGTCATCGGCTATTTCGGGTCCGCCCAAGTGCGCAAGCAGGCGCCACACATCATCTTGGGTGGCGCGGATGAATTCCGTGAGTGCGCTCCGATCGCCGCGACCGGCTTGCAAGGCAAGCTCAGTAACGCGCGCATCATCACGCCCATGGTTGGAATTCACCTCTATGAATCTACCAGCCACATAGGGGGTCATCCGTATGGTGGTAATCCTGTCAAAAGTTGGAGATGAATCCGCGTTGAAAACGCGCTCAACTGGGGCGATATGGAGATCTTTTCAATTGCCCCGGAGAATATTGGGTAAAACGTATAAATCTTCGATTATTGTTTGCCGAAGTTTATAAACGGGGTTAGAATAGGAAGCACCCCATGACAATCAACCCGACGACTTAGGAGCACAAATGTCTGCTGCTGATGAAGTACTGAACAAGGGCGAGCGTGTCGCTGGCCAGGGCAATTCAACTAGCCCATCTGGTCAGCCTGTCCCATCCGAGAACACCTCGATCACCGCTGGTCCACAGGGCCCAAACGTCCTCAATGACATCCACCTGATTGAAAAGCTGGCTCACTTCAACCGTGAGCGCGTCCCAGAGCGTACCCCTCACGCAAAGGGCCACGGCGCATTCGGCGAACTGCACATCACCGAAGATGTTTCTGAGTTCACCAAGGCAAAGCTGTTCCAGAAGGACACCGTCACCCCAATGATGGTCCGTTTCTCCACCGTTGCTGGTGAGCAGGGCTCCCCTGATACCTGGCGTGACGTTCACGGTTTCGCACTCCGCTTCTACACCGAAGACGGCAACTACGACATCGTGGGTAACAACACCCCAACCTTCTTCTTGCGCGACGGCATGAAGTTCCCAGATTTCATCCACTCCCAGAAGCGTCTTGGCAATAACGGTCTGCGTAGCGCTGATATGCAGTGGGATTTCTGGACCCGTACTCCTGAGTCCGCTCACCAGGTCACCTACTTGATGGGTGACCGCGGTACCCCTAAGACCTCCCGTCACCAGGACGGCTTCGGCTCCCACACCTTCCAGTGGATCAACGAAGAGGGCAAGCCAGTCTGGATCAAGTACCACTTCAAGACCCGTCAGGGCTGGGAGACCTTCACCGATGCTGAGGCAGCGGAGATGGCTGGTAAGAATGCTGACTACCACCGTGAGGATCTGCACAACGCGATTGAGCAGGGTGACTACCCAATCTGGGACGTTAAGGTCCAGATCATGCCTTTCGAGGATGCAGAGAACTACCGCTGGAACCCATTCGATCTGACCAAGACTTGGTCCCAGAAGGATTACCCACTGGTTGATGTGGGCTACTTCGTTCTGAACCGCAACCCACGCAACTTCTTCGCTCAGATTGAGCAGGTTGCTCTGGATCCTTCTAACCTGGTTCCTGGCGTTGGCCTTTCCCCAGACCGCATGCTTCAGGCTCGCACCTTCGCATACGCTGACCAGCAGCGTTACCGCATTGGTGCGAACTACAAGCAGCTGCCTGTAAACCAGCCACTGAACGCTGACAAGGTCAACACCTACGAGCACGAGGGTTCCATGGCCTTCCTGTTCAACAACGAGAATGACCCTGTGTACAGCCCTAACCGCTATGGCAAGGGCGCTGGCTACCTGGATGACGGTGAGACCTCGGCTCAGCCTAACGGCCAGGCTTCTGACCTGTACGTCAACCCAGATCCACACGGCACCGACTTGGTTCGTGCTCCTTACGTGAAGCACCAGGATGATGATGACTTCATGCAGGCTGGCATCCTGTACCGCGAGGTATATGATGACGGTGAGAAGGAGCGTCTGGTAGACAACATCACCAACGCAATGGCTGGCATCTCCGAGCAGGTTGAGCAGCAGGTCTATGAGTACTGGACCAATGTTGACGAAGAGCTCGGCGCTCGCGTTCGCGAAGTTTACGCAACCAAGAAGTAATCGCACCCTCGGTGCGCCTTGCCCATTAAGGCGCTGGTGGTAGATAAGTTTTCTTCTATGACTTCTCGTACCACCCGCGCTCTATGGTCGTTGCTTTTGACCGTGCCCATTATTGTGGGCGCGGTTTTCGCGTTTTCTACTTCTTGGGAGCCGTCCCAGGCGTGGTCGAGCGGGGAGGATGCTACGGGGGCTCCGGCTGATCAGGTCACGGCGGAAGACATTGTGAATGCTCGTCGCGCGGCGGGTGAGGCGCAGTCGCAGGCTGGTTTCTTGGTCACGGGAGCAGAACAGCTTGCAGATGGCACCTCTGAGCTCCGCGAAGGCGCCGACCAATTGGGACCTGGTGTGGATCAGCTTGTTGATGGCGCGCAGGAACTGACCAACGGAATGACGCAGTTGCAGGCTGGTACGGGGCAACTGGGCGATGGCGCGACAGAGTTGGCCAATGCCGTAGATACTGCGGTCAACCAGGTGGTTGGCCTAGGCGCGGTTCAGGGCCAGCTGCTAGAGGCAGTGGATGCGGCGGAAAAGGATCTGGAGGGCGTCGATACAGATGACGCGAAAGAGATTCGTTCTGCAATCGGGGATTTGAAGAAGCAACTAGAAAACTTTGATGTCGGTGAAGAAATCACCGGACCACTCACGGAGCTGCAAGATGGTTCCCGTGAGCTGGCTAATCAGCTGGAAGTGCCGGGATATGCGTATCACGATGGTGTTTACTCAGCGACTGAGGGAAGCAAGCAGTTGCTGGCTGGGCTGCAGGAGCTGCAATCGGGTACCGGGGATCTGACTGGCGGTTCGCAAGAGCTTGCCGATGGCGCTGATCGCGTCAAGACCATGGCCGACCTGAACAAGACCAAGGCGGATGCAGTGCAGCGTGCCTTACCAGCGGTGCAGGCGCCAGCAGCGGGCGAAGGTGCTGAGGAAGTTGACCCAGAACTTGCCGCGGCAGAAGGGGAGACCTCCGGCGCGTTGAGCCCTGTGGTTGCCATGCTGCTTGCAGCATTGGTGATGCTCGGCGGTGCGGCATTGGGCTGGGCCTGGATTAATCGTCTGGGCCGCCCGGTTATTACGTTGACCGTGGGCACGATTGGTCTGGTCGCGGCTGGCACGATGTTGCTGTGGTTGCTTGGTGGATCTATCTCGCCGCTGGGCCTAGTCGTTGGCGCCGTCATGATGACTTTGGCATCACTGGCTTCAACCGTGATGACCCGCGCGGTGTTCGCGCGCATGGGGGCCACACCGGGACTGATTGCAACGGCTGTGGCCGGCATTGTGCAGGTGGGCCTGGTGGGCTACGTCTGGAAGACGGCCACCACCGGTGAGGTGGGCACCATCTGGCAAGTGCTCGCGGACCTGACGCCGTTGAACTGGGCGACCACTGGTCTGATTTCTGCCGGCAATGAAGGCAGCGCCACCATGTTGTGGACGTCCGCGATTGTGTTGGCTGCCATCGTTATCATTGGCTTTGTAGTTGCGGTGATCACCCGCAAGCCACAGCAGGTATTTGAAGAACCAGCTGATCCAAGCGACGGGCAGGCCCGCGAAGTAGAACCAGTGCCTGCACCCTAATTCTTAGGGAGCCTTGATCTGCTCCGGGGCCTCATAAAACTCGTCAGGGATTGGCACCTGAGTTGGCCCCTGCGCCCGGAACTGTTGCAGTACCGGGCGCCAATTCTTTGGGTTGGTGTCATACTGCTCAATCTCACCGGTCTCGCGGTTGACCAAAGTCGGCCCGATGGAGTTGTCCGGGCGGCTCGCGCTAAAGAGCCAGTGAGTCTCGGTTTCCGCCGCACCTGCGAGAGGTCCGCGGTGCTGAAAGACTTTTTCTGCTGCTTCATTAAAGGTAATCATCCCTGTCCACCTTAGTATGCGCGCCGTTGGTGGCTTGGCTAAATCTGTGGAAAAGCTTTGGAATGTTTGCAATTGAATAATAGGTGCCTGTGAAGGGTGCAATAGGTTGGACTTGGCAATTTCGACGGTGCTACTGTGGGCAGTGCTCACGTAGTCCGCTTAGGGGGCGGACTAACGGTTTCTCCAATCCGTTGTGAGTGATAGGGAATAGGGCGGCGCCGCAGCTGTAGGGATGCGGCGCCGTTTCCCAGTTTTCATCCAAAGCTAGCTTCAGGCTAGAGACATATCTCAAGCGCATGCTTCAATAATTGCATATGCGCTATTATTGGAGCACAAAAATGAATGAAGCTTTAGAAATAGCTGCAGATCTTGCGTCTCAGCAATGGGGTCTTGTTACGTCTGCTCAGGCCAGGTCGCTGGGCGTCGCGGCATTTCAAATGAGCCGGCTCGTGGACAGAGGAGCCTTTGTGCGTATTAGGTCAAGTCCACCCGAGTGGTGTTTCTGCCTTTCGTTGAAACAAGCAGTGTGATGGTGTCAGGGACCGGCACGTGCTTGGTGCTGTGACTGGTTCATGCGACCTCCTTGGTGGTGTCGGCGTCGATGATGTTGGCGGTGATCATCGCCTTGGTTTGCTCCAGACTGGTCAGTGACATGTAGCGGTTTTGCTGAATCCAATCATCATGTTGTTCTGCCAACACAGCACCCACGAGTCTGACTACTGCATCACGATTCGGGAAGATTCCAACAACATCTGTGCGCCGTCGGATCTCCCGGGTCAACCGCTCGGTGGGGTTATTCGACCAGACTTTCTTCCACACTGATTTCGGCGCGTGGGTAAACGCCAAGAGCTCATCTAAAGCTTCTTCTAGGTAACTGGCGACGTGTGGGAACTTATCCTCACAAAACGCCACGACCTCGCGGGCTTGCGTCCAGACTGATTGTGCATCTGGCTGTTGGAATATCGTATGAAACATCGCCGATAGCGTCGGCCACTGTGTCTTTGGCACCATCGCAGATAGGTTCTTAGCGAAATGGGTTCGGCACCGCTGCCATGACGCGTTCGGTAAGACATCACTAATCGCATGCTGGATACCTAGATGCGCGTCACTGGTAACGAGATAGACCTCATCCAAGCCGCGGGCTTTAAGATCCCTAAAGAACCCAGTCCACGACGCCACAGACTCAGATGTAGCAACCTGCATACCCAATAGTTCCAGGTCACCCTCGGCATTAACTCCGGTGGCCAACAGAACAGAGGTTTTAACAACGCGTCCGCCTTCACGGACTTTTATCGTCAACGCATCACATGAGACATACAAGTATGGACCGGTATCTAGTGGCCTGGTGCGAAAATCTTCGACCATTAAATCAAGATCTTTCGCCATCTCAGAGACCTGGGACTTCGACAGGTTATTGATTCCCAAACTGGCGACAAGATCGTTCATCCTGCGAGTGGATACGCCCTTCAAGTAGCAGGGGCCTGACCCCCGGAAAGTAGACACAGGGATTTAATCAAGAAGCACGTTTGAGTGTAGCTTCATTGTGCCGCTCAAACACGTTTGGTGCGAGGTGATTACACCACGAGTGCCTTCGCATCGTGTTGTACCTGGTGCACCACCGGAACACCTCCCTCCGACACACCAGCTGGTTAGTGAATGTTTTAGAATCTTGCAGCACTTCACGCTTCATTGAGGCGTTAAACGATTCAGCTAAGGCGTTATCTGCGCTGGTTCCAATTGCTCCCATCGACTGTTTCACCCCAAGTAGCGTGCATGTCTGCTGGAATGCTTGCGAGGTATAAACACTGCCGTGATCCGAGTGAAATATTGCCCCTTTAAGGCTGCCTCGCTGGCCTTTGGCAGCTGTGAGGGCATCTTGAACCAAGCTAGTGCGCATGTGATCCGCAATCGCGAAACCGATTAGCCTGCGTGAATAGCAGTCAATCACGGTAGCCAGGTACATATTTGCCCCACCGTCAATCGGCAAATACGTAATGTCACCGACATAGAGCTGATTTGGCTTGTCGGCAGTGAACTTCCGTCCGACTAGGTCCGGAAACACTGGTTTTTTCTTATCCGAAACAGTCGTGGTGACTTTGCGTTTTTTCGTGAACCCAAACAATTTCATTGACCTCATCACCCGTGCGACCCGTTTATGGTTGACAGGTCTATCTTTTGGATTGTCGTTGAGTTCTGCCGTGACGCGTTTGGCGCCGTAGCAGCCCTTTTCTGCGGCGAACACGGCCTTGACTTTCGCGCCGAGGATAGCATCGCTAAACAAGCGTTTCTTGCGCTTGGCTGCACTAGATTTCCATTTGTAATACGAGGAACGATTCAACGTCAGAACTTCACATAACCGCTTAACCGGGTAGGTTTTTCGCGCGTCGTCAACGAACCGGAAGCGGATCACCAATTCGTCTCTTCCGCGAAATATTTAGCAGCCTTTTGCAAAATATCGCGCTCTTCTTGCAAGCGTTTAACTTGGCGTTCAAGCTGCCGGATCCGCTCGGTGTCGGTGACCGAGGCCGACGAGGAAGAATCCGGGGTAATGATCGTGGTGCGCGCGGCCGTCCCGTACCTTTTGACCCAGTTATGCAAGGTAGCGCGGTTGATCCCGAGATCAGTGGCAATAGTGGTCAATGAAGCACCCGAGGAATTCTCATAGAGTGCGACAGCATCACGCTTGAACTCTTCGGTATAGGTCTTGCTTGGCATAGTGAGGAGATTACCTTTCAGTCCCACGTTGATGGGATATTAGGTGTCTACCAAACAGGGGTCAGTGCCGAGAGTTTTTGGCGGATTCGTGGGCGGCTTTAAAACGATATCTACCTCGTGGTTGCAGTTTCACGGAACACGCAATGCATGTCGAAGATCTCGAACCCGATCCAGAATCAAACGGCCGATGGACAGTACATGGTGAGCACTTCGATGAGGTGCTGTTAGCTACAGGTCATGCTGCGCACGGGCCTGGTGCGTTAACTCACCACGATGTCCCTGAAAACGTACGCCTTATTTCTTCTCCATACCCGGCCAGCAACCTGGACGATATCGGGCCACACGACCGTGTTCTTGTACGGGGAGCCGCGCTAACCTTTATCGACATCACGCGCGTATGCCAACCGGCAGTCTTTATTCCCATCACCCGCACAGGCCAACTAATGTCTTCTAAGCCTGATACTAGCGGGATTGATCTCAGTGACATCTTGGACGCTGGAGCCCAGAAGATATCATGCGTCAAAGATCTATCTGAGCTTCAAGCGGTCCTTCATGATGTCTCGTACCAGGTGCAACAGCGCGCCGGCATAGAAAATGATGCTTGGGGCTTAGGAGTTGCTTGGCGCGATATGTATCCCAGCATTGTGGAACGCGCTTCTTACGGAGGCCGCGATAGTTTGAACGGGTTCGCGGAGTTAGCCCGCGAAATGGAACGCGTCGCTTTTGGCCCGCCACCCGAAAGTGCAATGCACCTTCAGACCCTCATCGAACAGGGAACGGTGGATATCTCCCACCTTGACCGCGGTAACGAACCGCTGACAGACCTCGTCAAAGAGCTGGACATCACGGTAGTTATTGACGCTGTAATATCACCACCTGGTGTTATTCCCGGAACCATAATTGGCCGCTTGGTTGAGCAAGGCCACGCTCATATCCGTCCTGGCACAAGAGGTTTAGATGTATCTCGTGACGGCTCGGTCATCGGTCAAAAACATTTAGCTGCGGTAGGTCGGATGACTGAAGATGTCGTGCTAGGAAATGATACTTTGTCACGAACCCTGCATGACGTTATCCCTCGTTGGGCACAGCGGGTTATAAACAGTGCATGTTCCGCCACCCACCATGCTCACGGCATCCCACCTCTGACTGCTCGCATCGAGTCATGGGCAGAAGAACTCGTGTCAGATCCTTCCACGTGCCGGGGCTTACTTGAGAAGTTCGGCAGTCCCGTCAACGTATTACATGCGGGCTCGCTTCCAAACAATATTGATGAGCTAGTTAATGCAGGCAAGAAGATGGGTGTGGATACCCGAATCTTTTTTGCCCGCAAGGCCAATAAGGCATTAACTTTCGTTGACACCGTACGCGATGCAGGACATGGTGTTGACGTGGCTAGTGAGCGTGAGCTGGCGCAAGTGCTCGACCGAGGAGTACTAGGCGAGCGAATCATTTTATCAGCAGCTATTAAACCGGATCGCCTACTTGAACTAGCAATTTCCCAAGGCGTTGTTATCTCTGCAGACTCACGCGATGAACTTGATCGGATCGCGGACCTAGCCGCCGGCCGAGTTGCGCGGGTAGCTCCCCGTGTAGCTCCCGATCCCTTGTCCATGCCGCTAACGCGTTTTGGTCAACGAGCAGCTCAGTGGGCAGAACATCTCAATACGCCAATCCCTGGCATCGACATTGTCGGGTTGCATGTTCACCTTCATGGCTACGCAGCAAAAGACCGTTCCATTGCCCTTCGTGAGTGTTGCAATCTCATCGATTCTCTCCGTAGCTCGGGTCATTTACCCCAATTCATAGATCTCGGAGGTGGCGTGCCTATGAGCTATATCGACTCCTCTGAACAATGGGCTCGCTACCACGATGCGCGCAATGCCGTATTAGATGGCTATGCCGATCCTTTCACATGGAAAGCTGACCCACTGTCCAACACCTACCCTTTCCACCAGTCACCAGTTCGCGGAGCATGGCTTGAGGACGTACTTGCTGACGGTGTTGCGCAGATGCTCATCGATCGCGGGCTGCGCCTGCACTTGGAGCCCGGCCGGAGTTTGCTTGATGGGTGTGGCCTCATTCTGACGGAAGTGGCCTTTGTTAAGACTCGCAGTGACGGACTGCCATTGGTTGGTGTGGCAATGAACCGTACACAATGCCGCACGACATCCGATGATTTTCTAATTGACCCACTGCATGTCACTGATAGCGTGAATCAGACTGAAGGCGAAGAACTTGAAGCCTATTTAGTGGGCGCCTACTGCATCGAAGACGAGCTCATTTTACGCCGTCGTATTCGCTTCCCGCACGGCGTTAAGCCAGGTGATGTCATTGCTATCCCTAATACTGCCGGATACTTCATGCACATTCTAGAAAGTGCATCCCACCAGATCCCGTTAGCCGCCAATGTTGTGTGGCCACTAGGTGAAAAAGACGACATCGAAAATTCCCACTAATGTCCCTATGCTGGGTGCTGTCCAATGATTCGTTCGAGGAAAGAGGCACCGAAAATGCCAGAAGATCCACGTACGCTATACCCCACTGTTGACCCAGAAAAACAAACACAACCCGAACCAGGCCTTGACGTTGAACTGTCACCACAAGCAGACATTGGCCTTGATAATTACCAAGGTAGCGGCAGATTACGGGGCCGAAAGGCTTTGGTCACCGGCGGCGATTCCGGTATCGGCGCAGCCGTTGCCATTGCTTATGCACGCGAAGGCGCCGACGTAGCCATTGCTTATCTTCCAGAAGAACAACCTGATGCCGACCGTGTCATCAAAGCCATTGAAGATACCGGCCAAACAGCATTTGCATACCCAGGCGATTTCAAGGACGCGGAATACTGCCGCACGCTGGTGGAAAAAAGCGTCGAGGCTCTCGGCGGCCTAGACATCTTGGTCAATAATGCTTCACGCCAAGTATGGGCTGATGGCCTGACCAACATTGATGATGAAGATTTTGATCACACCATGCAGGTCAATCTGTACGGGACATTTCGCGTCACCAAGGCCGCTATCCCCCACCTGCAGCCTGGTTCTTCCATCATTTTCACATCCTCGATCCAGGCTTATGAACCTTCAGCCACCTTGTTGGACTACGCCATGACGAAGGCCGCTATGAACAACCTATCTAAAGGGCTGGCAGCGAGTCTCATCGAGCAAGGCATCCGCGTAAACTCCGTAGCACCGGGGCCATTTTGGACTCCGCTGCAGCCAAGTCATGGCCAGCCCCAGGAAAAGATTGAAGGTTTTGGCCAGCACGCACCAATCGGCAGAGCTGGCCATCCAGTCGAGTTAGCCGGCGCTTACGTCTTCCTAGCATCTGATGAAGCTAGCTACGTTGCCGGTGAAACCCTGGGTGTTACCGGAGGAACACCCACCCCTTAAGCGAAACAACTCTCATGAAGCTGCAACTACGCTGATTGAAAACCTATCCAGTACCGCTCTCGGCTTGATTCTCATCCGAGGGCGGTACTTGTTGGTTGTCTAGCTCTTCCACCACTGCTACGACTGTATCCTGCAGTTTCCAGTCCAATTCTTCAATCTGGTTTCGCAAATGGCCAGTTTCTTCCAGAGTAGGCACGTAATCAGATACTGGAACTACAAACATTTCCGTATGGAAGATGTGCCCCTGGTCGCGAATGCGCGCCCGGGCTTGCAAGACCCAACCCGTCTCGCGAGCGAGTTTCTCGGCGTCGTAGGTGAGCGGATGGAATGCCGAGTTATCATACCGGGTGGCACGAGCATCACTGAGTCCTGACACAGCTGCCTTGATATTGGTAATTCCGTCTTTCACGATAGACACTGAAATTACTAATGCGGCGATAGAGTCAGTCCACCAGAATCCGAGACCAATACCGAGCACGCCGACAATAGTGGCAGCCGCAGTACCCCAATCTGCCTTCGCCATATCAGCATCTGCGTAAAGCAACTTATCGTGCAGTTCTTTGGCCAGGCGAAGCTTCATTCGTCCGAGAATCACCATCGGGATAGCGGTGATAGCCATGATGGTAATCATCAGCCACCCCATCCAAATATCATGGCCAAAGAGGACTATCACTCCAATCGGAGGTTTTTCCTGCTTTATAAGGGCCGAAATTGACTCATAGACCAATAGACCGCCCATGATGAGCAGCGCCATCGCGGCGGCTTGATGGCCGATCGCAATAGCGCGGTGATAGCCATAAGGCTGTTTTCTATTGGCCGCTATCCGGATAATCCGCGAGGCAATAAGAAAGGCAACGGGAGGGACCAAAGAAAGCATATCTTCTACCCACGCGCTACGCATCGCCTGTGATTGCCCGGCAACAATTCCGACCAAAATGATAGTGACGCTGACAAAACCGATGGTGACCCACTCTAAACGCACAGCCTTGTGCATCGTGTCCTGCAGCTTCTCAGGAAGCCTGTCGTGCTTTGGTTTCCCTAGCTTATCCATCCTGAGCTTCATGAAATCTCACCAAACTCCTTCGCCAAATAACGCTCCAGTGCCACCAGCAGCTCATTTTCTCCAAGCCGGGTGCCCATCACCATGCTTTCCCCATCAACCTTCGTATACGGACGAGTAAACGCCATATGTGTTGACCACGGGGAAGTAGAGGTTAAACCGCCGATAGCAACATCTAGCTGGTCTTCTTTGATTTTGCCCGCCAGCACAGATTCGGGGGCGGCGTACCATTGAACGTCTGCACCAATACTTTCAGCGAACCCTTCAATGAGCTCTATTTCAGACCCTGAGTAGTCCCCGTTTTCTGAAACATCCGTCCACGGATGGTGCTCTGAAACTCCAACTACTAATTCCCCATCACGTGCACGATCCAGCGTGCCAATGGAATCAGCGGGGATAGTTTCGCAAGCAGAAAGCAGCAGTAAGCATGCTGCTAATGAAGCAGCCTTTCGCAGTGTGTTCCTGCCCATGACTTAGTCCTTCTGGTTTCGCGGTTGAATTCAGGATACGTCTATTCCTCGAACAGGTGGCAGCGTCTGAACCGCAATGGGTTTCACGCATCAAGTAACCTAAGGCTGTTAATTAGACTTAACCGCCCTACCGCCTCTCAGCCTTGTTTTATAGCCCCCACGAAGAAAGCCCAATGAACTCAACTCAAAGGACCCCGATAAACCCCTCATCCATGTCGGCACGGCGCTGGTGGGCTTTGCTTGGGTTCTCCATTGTTTTACTCGCTGCGGTTTATGCAGTGGCTGTGCTGACTCCTATGGGGGCAGGCATTGGAAAATGCTGCGCTCAGGGGCGCTGACCAGGCATCGGCAGCTGATAGTGATGAAGCGTGGGAAGGCCTGGGAGATATCACGATCTGGACTCTGGGTATCGCCACCGCAGTGATTGGACTTATCGCGCTGCTGCGCCGGAAAGTTCTTTTGGCATTCGTAGCGGTCGGCGTCATTGTTGGTGGACAAGTGATCACCCAAGCGTTAAAACGCTTTATCTTGCCGCGGCCAGAATTAGTAGAAGTAACCGGCGATTATGCGCACAATTCTTTCCCCAGCGGACACACGACTATCGCGATGACGGTGCTGGTAGCAGCCATATTAGTGGTTCCTTATCGCTGCCGTGGTTTAGCCATGTTGATTGTAATGACCTGGTCAGTAGGCATCGGTGCTTATTCTGTTACCGCCAAATGGCACCGGCTCTCTGACACCATCGGTGCAGATTTCGTAGCACTCATTGTGGGTTCCATCGCGGCGCTTGTCCTGCTTCGCTACGGCGCTATTCAAAGAACGGAATACCGTCCGAAACTGCGGGTTATCTATGTCGTGTTGATGTCTATTGGTGGGTTTATGACACTGGCTGTTGCGCTCTTATGGGATATCTCGCTGGAATGCAAGATTTGCGCGATCCGGTCATCGAATGGGATTTATACCTGGCGGCAAATAGCCTAGCCACCGCCGGGTCTATCATTGCTGGCTTGGTGTACTGGGCAACTTGGCGCAGGCTCGAATTTGCACAACAGCTCTCGAGGAAGGAACTGAAATGACAATCGCACCAGCCATCGTTATTGGCCTAAGTATTCTCGGCGCGCTGCTTCTTATTGTTGGTATCACTGGGCTCATTCGCGATGGTCGGCGTATTGCCACTCCTGTCTATTTAGCCATGGGCTCCGGCTTGCTCGCTCTAGGTATCGGCCTGTGGTTTAGCAACCTCGGTAACCCCGCGCCGCTGACCATCGTGGTGCTTATCGCCGGTGTTGTCTTGTTGCTCGGCAACATCATCGGCTATCCCGCGCTCGTGATCTTCCTTCTTTATTCGGGTCTGACAATCCTGCGCAAAGAAAGCCGCTCCCTGGGCAATGCATTGGCACTGTTAGCCGGTATTGGCCTATTTTTTCTGCCAGCAACCATGCGCATGCTGGCCCCGTCAGATACCGTCAGCACGGATACGGCGTATATGCTCCGTTACGGCGCGCACCTGACAGTGATGCTGATTGTGTTCTACTTCGGCTTCACTTTCACCGCGTTCATCGCAGCTTGGCTGCTGTACCAGCGTCGTCGCATTCGCACAGAGCCTGAGGCCATCATTGTCTTGGGCTCAGGGCTTATCAATGGCAAAGTGCCACCGCTTCTAGCTGCCCGGCTCAAGCGTGGTTTCGCTGTCCAGTCACAATTCGGGTCTCGCCCGACAATTATTACCAGCGGTGGTCAAGGCGCTGATGAACCCCGCCCCGAGGGCGAAGCCATGCGTGATTATCTTATTGAGCATGGCGCTGAGCCTTCCCGTGTGGTTGCAGAGACCGAGTCCCGCACCACCGAAGAAAACCTGCGGTTTTCTCGGAAGCTCCTCTCAGAACCGAACGCGCCCGTGGTCGTAGCGACCAATAATTACCACGTCTTTCGCGCAGCGCTGCTTAGTCGTTCATTAGAAATGCACGCGCACGTTGTTGGCGCACCGACTGCATGGTATTACTTTCCCAGCGCATTCATCCGAGAATTCGTGGGCGTTATCCGTGACCGCCTTCGCTTCACGGTCTTAAGTATCTTCGTGCTGATCATCGTAGCTATCAGCTTTACCATCGTTATTGTGCCCACCATGGTGCCGGTGCCAGCGGTCTAGATACAAGAATCCCGAGGTCACCGCTAAGAAAAATATCTTAAAACGATGCCCCGGGAGGCTTGAAATTTTGGCGGTGGCGGAGGGATTTGAACCCTCGGTTGGGGGTTACCCAACACTCGCTTTCGAGGCGAGCACCTTCGGCCGCTCGGACACGCCACCGCGAACAAGGTTACTGCAGCAAGATCAAAGAAACCAAATCGCCGCTGCGCTACCCAAGTGACATTGTCAATGACACCACGGGGAGCTACAGCGGCGAAAGGCGGAAGCATTGGACGAAATTAGTTACTTACTTTTCGTCCTCATCCTTCTTGAAAGAACCAAGGACTTCATTGGCCTTGTCCTTGATGGAATCAGCTGCGTCAGAGAACTTCTCCTTGGCATCAGCAATTACCTGCTCTGCCTTGCCTTCGTTAGCGGTCTTCTCATCGCCAGTTGCTTCGCCGTAGGTTTCCTTTGCCTTGCCTACGAACTCGTCTTTCTTGTTTCCAAAATCGCCCATTGTGAGCCTCCTTCATTCTTAAGCGTTTGTATTACCCTCGTCATAATACTTATTATTCCCGCGCGCCGCCGCGAAGATCTTCAAAGAATTCACGCAATATTTCTTGGCATTGCTGTTCCAAGACTCCGGCGCGCACCTGCGGGACAAACAGGGCACCAGGAGCACGGAGGACATCAACAAGCGAACCGCACGCGCCCGTCTTTGGCTCCCATGCCCCGAATACAACGGAGCCCACTCGGGCTGCCTGCGCCGCGCCCGCGCACATGGCGCAGGGCTCTAAAGTGACCACCAACTCGCAGTCCTGCAGACGCCAAGCATCACCGAAGACGGCCACGGCAGCGCGAATAGCCTCGACCTCGGCGTGCGCCGTTGGATCGGCCAGCTGCTCACGACGATTCACCCCGGTGGCCAGCTCCCGGCCATCGGGGCCATAAATAACCGCACCTACGGGCACATCACCCGCCGGCGTAGTCGCGGCAACCTCCAGCGCGCGGTGCATGCGCTGGGTTGCCTGCACCAGCCCCTGCTCCATTGGAAGCCCGGGCCCTTGTGAAACTTCTGGCACGCTAGGAATTAATTTCTTCTTCGAGCTCATCTCCAAAACCCAACTCGCCGGCAATGCGCAGCAGCATGTCAGAGGGGTAATCCTCATCATTGTCCACGTATGCCGCCAGCTGGTCTTCGCTCACGCCCAGGTCGGCGAAAATATCGAAGTCACCATCCGCGTAGCCGTCCACATCGTCTAAGTCCTGCGGGTCGATGTCTGGAATCTCGCAGCCGGCTTCCTCCAGCACACCTGCAGCGAAGTCATCATCGACAGCCATCGTGGCATCAGAGATAAACCAACGCGCACCGCCCGGAACAGGGCGAACAACCACAAAGTAGTCATCGTCAACGCACAGCATGGCAAAGGCCGCGCCCTCCGCGCGCAACTGCCTCACCGCCTTGGCCGAGGTCTGCGGATTCTCAAAAGGATCATCAAAGCTGCGCACATCCCAGACGCCCTCACCAACTGCGGCGGTGATGGCGAATGAGTAGCCGTCAAAATCGTCATCGCTCATATGCGTGAGATTAGTCGTTTTGTGCCAGAATTGTCACTGTGAGTTCAAAAGATGTATTTCGCCCAACCTGCATTATCGGTTTAGGTTTGATCGGTGGTTCCCTTCTTCGTGATGTTGCCGCGCACGGCCAGCCAGTTTATGGCTTCAATCGCTCTACCTCCGGCGCACGTGCGGCCATCAAGGAGGGCTTCGATGCCTCCGATGATTTGGTTGCCACGTTGCAGCGCGCGGCTACCGACGACGCCTTGATCGTCATAGCCGTCCCCATGCATGCGGTCGGCGAAATTTTGGACGCTATTAAAGAACACGCCCCGCAGTGTGGTTTCACTGATGTTGTCTCCGTCAAGGCAGAAGTACTTCGCTTGGTACGCGATCGTGGCCTGGAAGCACAATACGTGGGTTCCCACCCGATGGCGGGCACCGCGGATTCCGGCTGGAAGCATTCCCACACCGGCTTGTTTAAGCAGGCCGCGTGGGCAATCGCTTTTGATTATGCCGTGGAAAATGATAACCCCGGTAAGTTCTGGGTGGACTTGTTCACCGATGTCACCAAACTGATTCAGCTCGCTGGCGCGGAAGCTATTCCGGTGCATGTGGCTAATCACGACGCAGCCGTCGCGCGCGTCTCCCACCTGCCGCACGTGCTGGCTGAGGCCCTCGCCGTAGTAGGCGACAACGGCGGAATTTTGGCTCAGTCCCTGGCCGCCAGCTCCTTCAAGGACGGCACCCGAGTAGCGGGTACCTCGCCAGCACTGGTCCGCCAGATGTGTGAGACCAACTCCGCCGCGCTCGTAGAAGCACTCGACGAAGCACTCATTTTGCTTGCCGATGCCCGCGACGCCCTCGCCGCCGACCCCGCCGACTTAAGCTACCTTGCTGATGCCGGCTACCGCTCCCGCACCCGCCTCGACGCACGCTCCGGCGCACACAAGAACTCCGTCTCCCCCGTCAAGATTTCCTCCCGCCCCGTGCTTCGCCTCAAGCCCGGCGCCTACGGCTGGGTCTCCACCCTCAAACAAGCCGAGTCCCTCGGCGGGCGCATCGAGGTTTACTAAAACCACTTTGAAAACTGGAAAACCACACCATCACGATTTTTCGTCGTGAGAGGGTGTGGTGTTGCGGTTAAGCGTAGTGATTACCAGCCACGTTCTGCAAGGCGGTGAGGGGCGGGAAGGTCGGCGACGTTGATGCCGACCATGGCTTCGCCGAGACCGCGGGAGACGTCAGCGATGACGGATGGGTCATCGAAATGCTGCGCGGCCTTCACGATTGCGGTGGCGCGGGCTTCTGGGTTGCCGGACTTGAAGATACCGGAGCCGACGAATACGCCTTCGGCTCCCATTTGGCGAACGAGGGCGGCATCGGCAGGAGTGGAAACGCCACCAGCCACGAAGGTGGTCACTGGGAGCTTGCCAGTGGCGGCAACCTCACGCACCAAGTCGAATGGCGCCTGGAACTCTTTGGCGGCGAGGAAGAGCTCATCCTCGTCCAGGGTGCGCAGGCGGTTGATGTCGCCGCGAATGGTGCGCAGGTGACGCACTGCTTCAGAGACATCGCCGGTGCCGGCTTCACCCTTGGAGCGAATCATCGCAGCGCCCTCAGTGACGCGACGAAGCGCCTCGCCCAGGTTCGTTGCGCCGCACACGAATGGAACATTGAACTTCCACTTGTTGATGTGGTGCGCGAAGTCCGCCGGGCTGAGCACCTCTGACTCATCGATGAAGTCCACGCCAAGAGCTTCCAGAACCTGTGCTTCAACGAAGTGGCCGATGCGCGCTTTGGCCATTACTGGGATGGACACCGCGTTGACGATTCCTTCGATAAGGTCCGGGTCGCTCATACGCGCCACACCACCTTGCGCACGGATATCCGCTGGCACGCGTTCTAGCGCCATGACAGCGGTCGCGCCGGATGCTTCCGCGATTCGTGCCTGCTCCGGGGTAACCACGTCCATGATCACGCCACCCTTGAAGGAGTCCGCGATGCCGCGCTTGACGGGCGTGCCAGCGGTCTCCGGGTAGTTTTTGCTCTGATTTTCTTCAACAAATGTTTGAGTCATGGGCATTATCAAACCCCGCAAAGTGGTTTATGGACAGAGCCACATTGAACCAATTGCATTAGACCACTTTTAGAGCCATGATTAATCCATGCGTTCCGATCTCGTCTCCTCATTGCCGCTGGTACTCGACCCAGAGCAAAATTTACCGATCCCAGCGCAGCTAACCACCCAGATTCGAGCTCTCGTGGCCCAGCGAATATTAAGCCCCGGCGACCACATTCCCAGCACCCGTTCTTTGGCGAAACAACTCGGGGTTTCCCGCGGCAGCGTGGTCACCGCTTATGACCAACTCGCGGCTGAGGGATACATCGTGACCACGCACGGTTCAGGCACCACCATTAACCCGCATCTGCATTTGTTAAAACCCAAGGAACTGGAAGTTTCAACGCCTCCGGCACCGCAGGCACCGAAACATCCCTCCGGTCCGCGCACGGTGAGTCTTGACCCGGGTGTGCCTGATACCTCCACGTTGATTGACTCCGCCTGGCGTGCATCGTGGCGCGCGGCGTCGTCCAATCCCCCTGCGCAGCGCCCTGCGCAGGGACTCATGGATCTGCGCGTGGAGATTGCTGAGCACCTGCGCCGCATGCGTGGGCTGATTACTGACCCATCCCGCATTATTGTCACCGCCGGTGCACGCGAAGGGCTCACGCTGTTGTTGCGCACTTTTAATGGCGCCGCACGCATTGGTGTGGAATCACCTGGTTACCCCAGTTTGCGCCGCGTTCCACAAGTGCTGGGCTATGACATTGTTGACCTTCCGACCGATGCCTCGGGTCTGGTCGTTGAAAATTTGCCGACTGATCTGGATGCGGTCCTTGTTACCCCCAGCCACCAGTATCCTTACGGCGGTTCATTGCCGGCTGACCGCCGGACTGAGCTGGTCACCTGGGCAGAGCGCGCCAACACCTTGCTCATCGAGGATGACTTCGATTCTGAGCTGCGCTACGTCGGCATGCCCCTGCCGCCGCTGACATCACTCGCGGCTGAGCACACCGTGCTGCTAGGCACCTTTTCTTCAGTTATCAGCCCGCATATTTCCTGCGGCTACCTCGTTGCCCCACCAACACTTGCGCCGCGTCTTAATGAACTGCGCAGCGTCCTTGGCCAGCCAGTTAGCGCTATCACCCAAGCCGCAATCGCTAATTTCCTAGATACCGGCGCGTTAAGACGCCGCACCCAACGCCTTCGCCGCGTTTACCGCCGCCGGCGCGCCACGGTGCAAGCGACATTCACCAACGTCGATGGTGCTGAGCTTCGCCCCATCAGCGGTGGTCTGCACGCCGTGCTCATCTGCGCACAGCCTGCCGATGCCGTCGTCTCCGAACTTAACACCCGCGGCATCGCGGTCACCGCACTATCCAAATATTGGGGCGGCAGCAGCCACGCCGAGAACGGCATCGTCTTTGGTTTCGGCTCCCACGATGACGACACCCTCGAATGGGCGCTCGCCGAAATCGCAGACGCAACGAGCCTCAAATAGCCAAGAAAAATCGTCTTTGCATCGCCGCGATCGTCGAAGGTAGTGCCAGCTCTACTACGAAGTTTATCGTCAGCGCTCTATCAATAACTCCAGGGATCGGTTGAAATAGGTGCTATGACTATTTCAACCGCAACGCCTGCGTCGCATAGTGTGCGTGCGCCGCGGGCCCGGATTGCTTATCTTGATGCTGCTCGCGCTTTGGCAATTATCGGCATGTTCCTGGCGCATATTGCTGCGTTTGTTCCGATTCCGGCGCCCATTGAATTTTTGGTGTCGGGTCGCGCGTCCATCATGTTTGCGGTCCTCGCGGGTGTGTCCACCGCATTGATTGCGCGTAGCCATGCGGTTACAGACCGCGAGCGTTTGGGGTTTGCCAATCGCAACAGCTCCCGGGACTTGTTGGTTCGCGCCATCATCCTTTTCCTCATCGGCATCACGCTTCCGCTGTTGAGTGCCGGCCCTATTGTCATTTTGAGCACCTACGCTGTGCTGTCTTTGCTGGCTATTCCTGTGCTGCGCTTGTCCACTCGTGTCCTGGTTATCTTGACTGCGCTCACGGCACTTGTAGCGCCGATATTGTCCTTCTGGTTGCGCACGGTGTGGCGGGATACCAGTGATGAATTGGTCATCGGCGGAGTCCCCACCATCTTCAGCTTCACCAGCGTCGAGGGCACGGTACAGGCTTTTCGCCAGTTGCTTTTCGATGGCATGTATCCCGTACTCACCTGGATTCCCTTCTTGCTCGCGGGCATTGTCATCGGGCGTTTGATTCTGGACTCCACCTTCACCACTCGTCTGGCTGCCATCTGGGGCGTCGTACTTGTCGTCGTGGGTTATGGCACCAGTTTTGTACTCGTCACCGTCACCGATTTCATGTCCGAGCGCATCTCGGTCTTCCGCGGCATGGATCCGGCTCTCGCCGATGCCACCGATGACCAGCTCATGGACCAGTTTGGCACGATGGCTTATACAGACCTCGGCGTGACGAACCTCAACGACGCCCGCAGCCTGCTCTTTGCCGCAAGCCACTCCGGATCAATCATGGAAATCATCGGCGGAATTGGTTTTGTCTTGCTGGTTTTGGCTGCGCTTTCACTCATCGAGCACTTTGCCGCACCCGTGCTCATCCCGTTTAGCACTCTTGGAAAGATGCCGCTGACCTACTATGTTGGCCACATCATCGGGTTCCTGGTGTTGCTGTTTGCCGGCGGAGCCATGATTTCCATCTGGCTCAGCCTCGTACTCTTTGTAGTACTACCCATGCTGCTCGCAGCGCTCTGGTTCCGGTTCTTCCGCCGCGGCCCACTAGAAGCCGTAATTCATGCTGCGGCACAGCGCGTGACCACTGGAATACACAAGCCCTAGCTATCTGCTGAGGGTGCCTGTTAGATGATTGGTGGTGAGTTGCTCCCCCTCCCCCGGCACACTCGCCCCGCTAGAACGCAGTCCTCGCTTGTCCCCTTGCGAGGACTGCGTCATTTCATAAACTGCTCAAAACTGCCGCGTTCCATTAGCGACCGCGGGCTATGTGACAAAAGTGGTGTCTAGATCCGGCAATCTCCGCAGCTCTCAATAGCTAAATCAATACTCTGCAAGGTCAAAAAGCTTGCACACACGAGTTTTTCGGTCAATCCCGAAGTTTCTACCGCACCTGTGCTAACAGGTGCGGTTTTGTATTTCTCATGCCCGAAATACGACCACGATGCCCACTATGCACTGGGGAAATGAAGAAAAATGGGAAAAGAAACGCACGCACCCGATGGCGCTGTAAAAACACCACCTGCGGAATATCCGAACAAACCCACCGACCAGACATCACTGCCAAGCGCCACTTCACCTACTTCCACAACCACGTCACCGGCATTTACCCAATCACCGAATGCGCCAGGCTGATGAAAGTATCCACCCGCACCGTATACCGCTACTTCGAACCACTATGGCTTATCGAAATACCCAACAACCCTGACAAACACCGCATCCACGACCAAATCTTCATCGACGGCACCTACACCGCAGCTGGATGCCTACTCATAGCCTCAACCCCCGACCATGTCTTGTGCTGGCACTGGTGCAAACACGAAACCACCCACTCCTACACGCAGCTACTGTCTAAACTCGCAGCACCCTTATGCGTCGTCCTCGACGGCGGCCAAGGTGCTCAAGCAGCCATCAAAAAGCTCTGGCCTAGCACCTTGATCCAACGCTGCCTCATCCACGCCCAACGAGTTGTTCGCCGCTACGTCACCTCCCGGCCACGGACTGAAGCCGGACGCGAAATCTATAATCTCGCCTTAGAACTAACAAGCAGAGAAACCGTGCAACAAGCCCGAAAATGGGCCGTCGACCTCCACAAATACGGACTCAAACACCACGATTTCCTCAACGAGAAAACCCCCTTGCCCCCAGAAATAAACCGCACCGGCAAACGCTATGAATTCACCCACCGCAGAGTCCGCAGCGCCTATAACTCGCTGACTAACCTGCACAAAAAGGGACACCTATTTACCTACCTCACCCCACCAAAGCAAGCCATAGACAAAGAATCTTGGGCATCAAATACCAACAGCCTAGAAGGCGGCATCAACTCGCAACTGAAATTCATCGCTCGCTGCCACCGCGGGCGCGGCGGGGAACGGCAAAGAAAAATGCTCGAATGGTGGCTCTACAACAAAACACCACTGCCTGACGACCCACGCAAGATCGCCAGACAGCAGAACTGGGGAAAAGACCAACTCGCCAAAGTCCACGTCTTAACCCACACCGAGAACCACACCAACCACGAAACCGGAAGGCCAGCCCTCTACGACAATGCTATCCCAACCGAATACAACCACTCAGTAGGAATCAGAAAAGGAACCATCCGCTAAACATCCCACCCCGACACGCCGCCAGACACCACTTTTGGCATATAGGCCGCGACCGCGTCGCCGTGGTCGAGTTCGAACAGAACAACGAACAAACCCCAGCCAGATTGGTTATTAACCATTCTAGCTGGGGTTTTGCACTGTGCGCCCGAAAGGATTCGAACCTCCAACCTTCTGATCCGTAGTCAGATGCTCTATCCGTTGAGCTACGGGCGCTTCCCATTGCCGTGAACCCTTAGTAGGTGTTCCCTGCAACGTTGCTTAACTATACTCACACTTTAACAAACTGACAAAACCGCTGGTTGTTTATTATTTTTCCGCGATTTTATGTGTAGTTCATCTACTCGTTAAGTCGGTCCGCACTTCGAGCTGCCGAGAGGGACATGACTGTCATAGATAGAGAAGAAACCCAGCGACTTCATGGTTAATAAGAGTCGCTGGGCTTCTGAGCCGCTGAGGTTGCACAAGCACCTCAACATAGGGAGTTGTTAAATCACGAGCCCGAAGACTGGGATAGCAACGAAGTACGCCGCCAGGGTGATGAGAACCAGGCCGATGAGGTTGAGCCAGACGCCGCCCTTGATCATCTCGCCAATAGTGACGTAGCCAGAGCCGAAGGCAATAGCGTTTGGCGGGGTTGCCACTGGCATCATGAACGCACAGGTTGCGGCCAGTGCCACTGGGATGGTCAGCAGCAGAACGTTGGCTTCGCCGTTGGCGGTCAGGCCGATACCGACGGCAACACCGCCCATGATTGGCAGGAAGGTCGCTGCGGTTGCGGTGTTGGAGGTGAACTCCGTCAGAATCAGAACCAGCGCAGCAACAGCACCCATGAGCAGGAAGATAGGCAGGGCGCCAAGACCCTTAGCAACCTCACCAATCCACAGGGACAGACCGGAGGCGGTGAACATTGCGGACAGGGACAGGCCACCACCGAAGAGCAACAGAACGTCCCATGGAAGCTCATTTGCGGTCTTCCAGTCCAACAGGCGGACACCGGTCTTGCGGTCAGCTGGCAAGGTGAACATCAAAAGGCCAGCGGCGATACCAACGATGGCGTCGTTATAAGGGATGTCCCACGCGAAGGCATCGATAAGCAATGGCAATCCAACCCAGGTTACTGCGGCCAAGACGAAGATGATGCCGACCTGAATCTGTGGACCCGTCCACTTGCCCAGCTTGTGAATCTCTTCATCAATGAGTTCCTTGCCACCTGGAATGTGGTCCATTTCTGGCTTGAACACGGTGATCAATACCAGCCATGCCACGACGGTGAACACGATTGCCAATGGCATACCGACCATCATCCACTGGCCGAAACCAATGGTGATACCGTGTGCTTCTTGCATGTAACCAGCCAGCAGCGCGTTTGGCGGGGTACCAATCAAAGTGCCCAGGGAGCCGATGGACGCGGAGTAGGCAATAGCCAGCATCATCGACGTTGCGAACTTCTTCTGGTTCTTCATGCCGCCAACGGTTTCAGCCGTCAGCTGCAGAACTGAAATACCGATTGGCAGCATGACCACTGCGGTTGCGGTGTTAGACACCCACATGGACATGAAGCCCGTTGCAATCATGAAACCAAGGATCAGGCGCTTTGGTGAAGTACCAACAACCTTGACCACGTACAGCGCCAAGCGGCGGTGCAGGTTCCAGCGCTGCAAGCCCAGGGCAAGCAGGAAGCCGCCCATGAACAAGAAGATGGTGGATGATGCGTAAGGACTGCCCACTGCGGAGAATTCCGCGACACCCGTGATTGGGAAGATCACGATTGGGAGCAAGGCGGTGGCGGCCAGTGGAATTGCTTCTGTCATCCACCAAGCGCCCATCAGGACAGTGGTAGCCGCGACAATACGCAGCGACTGGTGCGTGTATTCAGTCTCTGGGTTAGCGCCCGTTGATTCCAGCACGGTTTCAACGGAGTTGGATGGGAAAAAGGCGTATACAAGGGCTGCGAGGATCAGGCCAACAAAAATGCCTGTGATTTGGCGGCGCCATTCAGACTTCTTGACGCCTTCGGCTTCCTCACCCGCCGCTTGGGACGTCGATTCTTGCGTAACTGGGGTCGACATAAGATATGTGTGCTCCTAAATCATGCTCGGGGCTACTTCCAAACCAAGCCTCCATGCACCGAACGTGGCAGAGATTCATATACAAACTTGATGAAATTTCTACCAAAATCAAGGCATTTAGAGACTTCATTCACAGAAGTGGTTTAGAAACAACGTACAAAATATCTTTGCAAGATCGGAACTTTAAACAATATTGATGCCAAAAATACACCCACATCACCCCCGGGTAACTAGGTAAGTTACACAGCATAGGTTCAGGTGAGTGGGCGCATTTTTGTGAAGTTGAGGGTTTACAAACCTAACACCGTCTTGGCGATGAGGAAGTACACAATCAGGCCGGTTGCGTCACAGAAGGTGGAGATAAACGGGTTGGAAAATACGGCTGGGTCGGCGCCAATGGTCTTGGCCAAAATCGGCATCAAACCGCCGACGGTTGCAGACATGGAACAGACCAACAGCAAGGTCAGGCCGATAACTATGCCGATATCGAGCCCATAGACCAGGGAGGCCAAAATGAAGCCCAGGGCACCCAGCAAGGTACCCAAGACTAGGCCTACGCGAAGTTCCCGCCAGAGAACCTGCATGAAGTCTTTCGAGCGGACATCACCCAGCGCCAAAGCACGTGTCACCGTCGTTGCAGCCTGGTTGCCTGTGTTACCACCAGTACCCGTCAACAGGGGGATAAACAATGAAAGCACGACAGCCGCGGCGAGGGTGTCTTCAAAAGTATCAAGTACCTTCACCGTCAACAGCGCTGAGATCGCCAGCACCAACAGCCACACGATGCGTAAGCGCACCAGCTTCATCAATGGCGTAGACATGTACGGCTGCTGCAGCGCTTCCGTACCGCCGGCACGCGCGGAGTCCTCAGTGTCTTCTTCTTCCACAATGTCGGCAGCGTCGTCCCAGGTCAAAATACCAACCAGACGTTGGGATTCATCCACGATTGGCATCGCCAGGAAGTCCAGCGGCATGAACCAACGCGCAGTTTCCTCCGCGTCATCGTGCGCGTAGGCATACACCGGCTCATTCATGATGTCTTCAACCAAGCGATTGCCGCGCGCGGTAAACAGAGTTCTAAATGACACCACGCCCACAAGGCGACGGTCTTTACGCGTGACCGGCAGCGTGTAGATGGTCTCCAGGCCATCAGCGGTTTCACGAATCCGTGCGAGCGCCTCATCCACGGTCATCTCGCGGTAGATTTCCGGAACCTCGGGGCTCATTCGCCTGCCGATGCTTCCCTTCGGGTAGCCCAGCACCACTCCGGTGACATCACGTTCGTCCTTTGTCAGCGAACGCAGCAAGCGGTCAGCAATTTCAGCGGGCAACTCATCCAAGAGTGATACTCGGTCATCTGGATCCAGCTCATCGAAGAACTCAAAGACTTCCGCATTGCCTAGCTCATCAATAAGGTCCGCCTGGTGCGCGGAATCCAGCGCATCAAAGACTTCAATAGACCGCTGCCGTGACAGCAAGCGCAACGCCAATGCCGCACGCGCCGCATTGTGACGCTCAACTAGGGCGATAACATCCTTGATCGGTGTGTCCGCCAGAAGTTTCTGTAATCGAGGTGCATCTTTCGGGTCGATAGATTTTTCGGTCTTCAACCAATCATCCAAAACATCCATTGACTGGTCTGTCATATCGCTCATGTGCACCTCCATAAACCACATCGTTTACACATCAGCCTCAGTCGAGCTAAACAGCATGCCTTGGCCAATGTGTAGCGTGGAAATCTTCTTTAGCCCTCTCCCAGCTTAGACTGCCGAAAAATTTAATGCCGAAAAGCTATTGGCGCACCTTAGATACACTTTTGTTAAGGAAACCGAAACTCCCCATGTGATACTGTCCACTTCTAGTTTCATAGCTGATACGATCATGAATTAATGCCCGTACTCTAAAAGCACAACTCAAGCGCCGCCCACACATAGTTTTGGCCGCAGCCCTTCTCTCTTTCGGGTCGGTATCGTGCGCAGACATTGACGACGCAGCCTGGAAAGTTCCCCAAGCATGGTGCCGGTTACTACTTCACCTTCCGCTACTAACACGGAAGCCCTAGCCAGGACAGAATCTCCTGAACCTCCACCGCCCGCGCCACAACCAAACTGCGAGATCTCCCCATCAAGCGATGCAATCACGGCACCCATCCCGTCGAGCGCGCCCGATGCCCCCTTGGGTCCGTGAATGCAAGAGCAATTATGACCCCTGCACAGACTTGAGCCATGCCCTACCCATCCAACAACCGCAAGGAAAATCGCAGTTCGAAACGAAAATCTTGTTTTCCCACAAGAGTGAATACCTTGGTTTCGACTCAACTTACCCTCAGCAGGCCATGGAAATCCAGGACAAGGGCGAGCACCTGGTGGCTCAAACGTTGAAGCGCCCAACTACACGGCAACCGTGACCTTCTTTTGGGACGCTGCTGCTGGAGAGCTCGGCCACGAGGGCACTTTCCCCGATCAGGGTCTGTAAGCACAGGAAGAGATTGACAGAAAACAAAAAGGAGCGCTTCCCATACCAATCAAGGTATGGGAAGCGCCCGCTATATCGCTACAGCTTCCTCGCCCGACCTTACATCAGGCGGCGAGGGCCGACTTCCGTATTACTTAGAATACGTTGGAAGACAGGGTGCCGATTGCGTCAAAGGTCTCGGAGCTGAACTGGCCTACGAAGTCAGCAACGCCGGAGAAAACATTGGACAGAAGATCGATGATCTGGGTGAACATATTACGATCCTTTCAAATAGATGTTTGCTCGCCTTGTGACGAACTTGTACCTAGAGTATGCATCGCTTCCGGCGACCTGCGCAATCACCACATCAGAACGCATATAATATTCACGCCATGCATATTATACATTTTAGACGAAAGGCCGCGCTTAAAAAGATATTTTCCCAGATCCCAAAGGCGTAAACCACGCAACTTTTAGGCATAGCAAATGCCCCAAAACGGGGGTACCGCCTGAGGTTACCGTCAACATAACCGCTGGTGAAAGCAATTTAGCCTCACCAAGGAGCATATTTCGAACACGAATAATATGCACGGCCAACTCAAACGATAATCTCCAACTCACGTCCGAGGCGACTGCTTGCGTGCGTTACATTGATGGCTCTCATGCTAGAACACGCTCGATCGAATTGCAAGACTTTTGCGTTACTTCTAACGAAATTTTTGTGAATTAGTGAACAAAATCGCTTTTTCCAGTAACGGGAAGCTCAAATAATCGACAAATCACTATGTCTACGCACAATAACTATAGAAGTTTTCCATTCCGCCAGCGCATGCGCCCCAAATGCCATCGGCGCCAGCTTCATTTTTCAGGAACACATAGATTGTATAGCCCTCGTGGCTGAAAATTACCGACAATCCTTAGCTTTACCTGGGAAATCGATGAACGTAAAAACTTACAGTTTCATCTTAAAGCTTTAACTCAGCTGCCCCACCTTCAATCGCCCCACTTCAATGAGGCACCGATCCGATGCTGGGAAGGAATGAGAAAAGACCAGCCAGAAAATTACATCCGGCTGGCCTTTCAGGGTTTGATGAAACCCAGTGGCGGAGACGAGAGGATTTGAACCTCCGGCTCTTTGTTAAAAGAGCAACTCATTAGCAGTGAGCCCCATTCGGCCGCTCTGGCACGTCTCCAACATTGCCTATAAACAGGCGGTGTTCAGCATACCTGCCACTTCCCTCATGAACCAAATAGGGTGGCAGTAAGGCTTAGCTAAGGCTAATCCACCATGCAGAATGATGCCAGGGAACTACTTTATACTCTGGGGCATGAGCTCTTTATGGAACTTTGCATTAAACGTCATCGCTATCGCCGCGGGCCTTTGGGTGGTCGTAGAATTTGTCCCTGGAATCGATCTGACCACTGCGGCCGGTGAAGAACTCACCGCGTTCTTGGTTTTGGCTGTGGTCTTCGTCTTGGTCAATACAGTTGTTGCCCCGGTCATTCGCCTGCTGGGCATGCCTTTGACGTGTATTACGTTGGGGCTTTTCGCGCTCGTTATTAACGGTATCGTTTTGATGATTGCGGAGTGGCTGTTTAATGTCATTGACTTGCAAGATGCCCACTTCGCCGTTGAAGGTCTGTGGCCAGCCATCATCGGCGCCATTGTCCTGGGAATCATCTCAGGCATCGTGAATTTCTTCACCAGCCCCCTGCGCGCACGCAGCTAGCGCACGCAGTTACCGCGCTTGAACAGCTCCGTAGTTAGCCACCAGCGAAAGGCGGGAGCACGTCTACGCGGGTAACACCCTGCAAGGAAGTTTCCGCCGTGCCGGTCTTGCCGTCGAGCAGGAAAGAGCAGCGTTCAAGAACGTCTGCCATCGGGGTCCCGGCGCCGGTAGAGCCGGTAAAAGTAGTGGATAGAGAAATTAGAAGATCACCCAGCGTGGCCGGAACGTCTGAGCTTTCAAAGCTCGTGTGGGTACAACCAGCGGCGTCCCGGGCAGCGGCGAAGAAGTGCACGTCAACCATGACTCTTATCCTACAATGGTTCCATGACTTCGCCGGAATCTTATCTTGCACGGATTCGCCAGCTCATCGCTGAGCATCCCCAGCGTTCTGCGGGAGAAATTATAGAAGAAATTCCAGTGGAGCAATCCCTGGGCCGTATCGCTGCCGTAGATGTCACCGCGGGTTTTGATTCCCCGCGGTTTAATAATTCGCAGATGGATGGCTATGCCGTGCCGCATGCCGATGGTGGCCGGTTTGAGGTCACCGAAACCATTCCAGCGGGCACAGTGCCTAGGCTGTTAGAGGGCAAGGCCGCACCAATAATGACGGGTGCCGCAGTGCCTGCCGATGCCACCGCGATCATCCCCGTGGAACGCACCACCCCGGCGGAGTTTCTCAGCCCGGGTGAGTATATTGAAGTCCCTGCTGTGGAAGCGGGTCAGTTTGTTCGTGAACAAGGCTGCGATATCGGCGCAGGTAGCGTGATTATCCCAGCGGAGACAAAGATTTCGGGTGCAGCGGTTGCAACGTTGGCTTCTCAATCAATTACTCATATTGAGGTCATTCGCCCGGCGCGCATGCTTATCTGCACTGGTGGTGCGGAGATTTCATCGTCAAGCACGTCAGCTGTAGAAGAAGCTGCTGCCACTATTCCGGATGCGAATGCGCCGATGCTGCGCGCACTTGCCGCCGATGCTGGAATTGACGTGGTCGGGCACGTGTCCACCAATGATGATCCAGCGGCCCTTAAATCTGCATTGGCGGCGGCTATTAAAGATATGCAGCCGGATGTTGTGGTGACTTCCGGCGGGATTAGCGCCGGCAAATTTGAAGTCGTGCGCCAGGTTTTGAAAGTTTCCAATCCTGAATCCGTGGAAGTTTCCAGTATGGAAACTTCCACGTGGTTCGGCCACGTGGACCAGCAGCCGGGCGGGCCGCAGGGCTTTGCGGTTTTTGAAGGTGTTCCGGCTATTTGTTTGCCTGGCAATCCGGTGTCCACGCTGGTGAGTTTCCGGCTGTTTGTGGCGCCGGTGTTGGGCCAGACACCGCAGGTATCTTGGGCACAGCTAGCTGCAGCCACAACAGGTATTGCAGGCCGCGATCAGTTCCGCCGCGGCCGAGTTGAGTCTGTAGATGATGGAACTTTAACCGCGCACATTATTGGCGGGGCTGGTTCGCATTTGATTAGCCAGGCGGTGGAGGCAACGCACCTTATTCGTATCCCTGCTGGCGCGAATTTAGCTGCTGGAGAGGTGGTTCAAGTTTATGAACTCTAAAAATACGTCAGATAAACCACGGACGAGTTTGGTTGTTGTGGCATCGACACGCGCTGCTGCTGGTGAGTATGAAGATCGTTCGGGCAAGATTGCTGTGGAATTTTTGCGCAGCCAGGGCTTGGACACTCCTGATGCGGTGATCGTTGCTGACGCGAACATTCAGTCAGCAATAGACAATGTGTTGAATGGTCCGGATGCCCCAGATGTGTTGTTGACCTCAGGAGGGACGGGGATTACCCCGGATGATCGCACTTTTGAAGCAGTTGAGTCCCATATTGTGAAAGAGCTTCCCGGCATCGCCGTCGCGTTTTGGAACAAGGGATTGGAGACTGTCCCCACGGCGGCGTTGTCGCGGTGTATAGCTGGGATTACCAGGCAGACTTTTGTGATGACGCTGCCCGGTTCGCCGGGTGGTGTGAAAGATGGCTGCGCGGTGCTCGAGGGAATCTTGGGGCACATCATCGACGTGATGAAAGGAAACAATGAGCACTAACCATGATCCTGCTTTTGACCCGGCTTATGTTCATGAACAGACGGGCAAGGTTATTGGCGCGGTGATGATGACTGAGCCAATTGAGTCGGTGATGTCGCAGGCCCGCGCGGAGGTTGCCACGGATGCCATGGGGGCGGTGGTCACTTTTGATGGTGTTGTTCGTGATCATGATGGCGGCCAGGGTGTGGCCAAGTTGATTTACTCGGCTCACCCCTCGGCGCAGCTAGAAATTGAGGCGGTCACCGCGCGCATTAGCGCAGCGCATCCACATGTCCGCCTGTGGTGTGCGCACCGCACCGGCACATTGAGCATCGGCGACTTGGCCTTCGTGGTCATCGCAGCATCCGCGCACCGACGGGAGGCGTTTGAAGCAGCATCGCAGCTTGCCGATGCCGTCAAGGCCGAAGTCCCGATTTGGAAAGAACAAGAACTCTCCGCCGGTGGAACGCAGTGGGTGGGATTGGAATGACGAAGCTTAGTCCCCGGGAGATTTCCCGGTATCGCAGGCAGCTTTCGCTGGCAGGTTTCGGGCGTGAAGCGCAAGAAAAGCTTGCCGATGCCCACGTAGCCGTCATCGGCGCCGGCGGCCTTGGCTCGCCCGCATTGTTGTATTTGGCAGGCGCGGGTGTTGGTGAAATAACCATCTTTGATTCTGACATCGTGGATGTGTCGAACCTGCACCGGCAGGTCATTCATAACACTGCCAATATTGGCGTGAATAAGGCTGAGTCCGCGCGGCAGGCGCTGAGTGCCCTCAATCCAGAGGTCACCATCAACGTGGTCGAAGAACGCCTGGATGAGCACAATATTATTGAGCGCCTGCGCGGCGCCGATGTGGTGCTCGACGGCACGGATAACTTCGCCACTCGCTACAACGCATCTTGGGCATGCGCGGTGCACGGCATTCCGCATGTGTGGGCATCTATCTTGGGTTTCGATGCCCAACTGTCCGTATTCTATGCCGACCACGGCCCTATCTACGAGGACCTCTTCCCTATCCCACCGGCGCCCGGCTCAGTGCCATCCTGTTCCCAGGCGGGCGTGCTCGGCCCGACGGTTGGCGTGGTGGGTTCGGCCATGGCGCTAGAAGCAATTAAGCTGCTCACCGGCGTGGGCACGCCACTGATTGGCAAGATTGGGTATTTCACGGCACTAGAAGGCACGTGGGAGTACATCCCGTTGGTCGGCAACCCAGATGTCACCGATCGCGTGCGCACCACCGGCCCAACCTCGGGCGCAGAAGCCTTCGAAGAACCACCAACCAGCGCCCCGGTCTCTGCCGCTGATTCTGCCTCAACGCCCCGCATCCCCGAAGTCGATGACATCCCGGAGAATGCCCTTGTCATTGACGTGCGCAACCCCGACGAAGTAGCGATGTTCGCCATCCCCGGGACTCTAAAATTCCCACTACCGCGCATCATGGATGGCGAAACCCCAGAAGAAATAGCGCAAGCACAACAAGAGCCACGTCCAGTGGTTATCCACTGCGCCGGTGGTATTCGCTCCGCACGCGCAGTTGAAGCCCTCAACCAACGAGGGTTCAGCGAAGGCATCTACTCGCTGCGCGGCGGCATCGACGCCTGGCTGGATAAACAGTAAAGCCAAGCACAGAATAGAAAAGTCTCGAGGCACCGTAATGAGGAACGATGTCTCGAGACTTTGAAAAATTTGGCGGAGACGGAGGGATTTGAACCCTCGGTGAGTTTCCCCACGCTGGTTTTCAAGACCAGTGCATTCGGCCGCTCTGCCACGTCTCCGTGCGCTGTATAAAAGAATCTCGCATTAGAAAATGCCAGATCTCAAGCACACGAAAAGACTACCCGATCGGACGTTAAAGACTAAAACTGCGTGCCTGATTACTAAAACTTCATTAGCGTGGAGGGCATGACTGATGTGATGAAAGCAATCGTCCAAACCACCGAAGGTGACCCATCCGCGCTAGAACTCCAGGAAGTGCCCAAGCCTGAGCTGCAGCCCGGTGAGGTGCTGGTAAAAATCGCCGCAGCAGGTGTAAACCGCGCAGACCTCACCCAAGCACAAGGCAACTATCCACCACCAAAGGGCGGCTCAGAAATAATCGGCCTGGAATGCGCCGGTGAAATTGCTGATGCTGGCGATACCGACCGCAGCGTTGGTGAAAAAGTCGGCGCACTGTTAGTCGGCGGCGGCTACGCCGAGTACGTAGCAGTGCCAGAGGGTCAGCTTCTTCCTATCCCTGAAGGTTTCTCCTTCGCGGAAACCGCCGCGGTCATTGAAACTGCCTGCACCGTGTGGTCCAACATAGTGATGGAAGTGGGCCTCAAGGAAGGCGAAACCATCCTGATTCACGGCGGTGGCGGCGGAATTGGCCTGATGGCTATTCAGATTGCCAAGGCCATCGGCGCCAAGGTTGCGGTAACCGCAGGTTCTGCAGAAAAGCTCGAAGTCTGCAAGAAGTACGGCGCGGACATCCTCATTAATTACAAGGAGCAAGACTTCGCTGAAGAACTAAAGAATCAGTGCAACGTGATACTGGATATCATCGGCGGGCCTTACTTGAAGAAGAACATGTTCGCTCTTGCCGAAGGCGGCCGCATGGTCACCATCGGTCTGCAGGGTGGCAATAAGGCCGAGATCAACATGGGCATCATGATGATGAAGGGCATCTCCCTGCACGGCACCACCCTGCGCCGCCGCCCGGTTGATGTGAAGGCAGAGATTGTCCGCCAGACCGTTGAAAACGTGTGGCCAATGCTGGAAGAAGGCCGCGTCAAGCACCACATCCACGAAGTTCTGCCGCTAGCCGATGCCTCCAAGGCCCTCGGCTTCCTCGAAGCAAGCTCGCACACAGGAACCCTCGTCCTCGAGCCGTAGATTCTGCGCCTTTGGCGGCAAGAATCTACGCGAGGGACGCGACTACGCGGATGAGATGCTCAATATCTTGATGGGTATTAAACGGACTCAGTGACACGGTGACCGCGCCGCCGATGTCATCCACGCCCATCTCGGTGAGCAGCTCACTGCGTGGGGTCAGCGTGGTGACCAAACCGTTGCTGAACAAACGCTGATGCACGGTCTTGGCCGGCACGTTCTTCACGGCAAAAGACAGTCGCGGAATGCGGTTATCGGTACGCGCACCGGCTGCGGCCTCACCCGTGACACCTAGAATGTGCACGGCGGGAAGGGTGCCCATCAGGGTATAAAGCTCTTCGGAAAGCTGGCTCATGTGCTGTGCCACATCAGCCATGGAATTGCGCAGACGCGTACGGCGCGAGCCGCGCAGCACATCATCCGGATCGCCCAAGCGCGCGAAATGATCCGCCAACGGACCAACACCACCGGCAAGACCCGCCGAGATTGGTGATTCTAAGTCCTCGCGCTGCACGTTGAGACGCTTAAACATCGTGGAATCGCGAAAAACCAACGCAGAAATCTCCGGGCCGCCCAGCTGCGCCAAGTCAATGCCCACGATGTCCGCGCCGAGCTCTTCAATGTCGATGGCCCGGTAGGTGGCTAACGCGGATACATCGACAAGCGACCATGCGCGTGATGCGCCGCGCACGATCTCTGTAATCTCCTTGACCGGTGCTACCGCCCCCAACGCCGAATGCGCGGCGGTGAATGAAACGAACCTTGTTGTGCCATCGATAAGTTCATTGAACTGGAAACCTGGCAACTCACCCGTGCCAAGGTCGGGCTGTGCCCACCGAATCTCTGCATCAATCGTGCCCAACGACGCTGAATCAAGCCGCTGCAACACCACCGTCGAATTACGACGAAGCAACGGCCCCAAATGCGCCGCAAGACGTGAATACAAAACCGGCAAACTTGGTCCCAGCACCACAGCATCATGATGCGCATCCGTGAGATCGGCAACAGCCATCCGCGCGGTAGCGATAAAGTCGGTGCGTTCCAAACGTCCCGCCGTCACCGGCGCGGAATGAGAACCACTTGATGTTTCCACCGCTGCAACGGCTGGAGACATGCGGAAAGCACGCGCCACTCCTGCAGAAACTCGTTCCGCAATCTGTGGTGTATCGTGCGCGTTTAGGTATGTCCAACCGTCCGACAGCCCTGAATAAAGGCCGCGCACGCTAGCAACATCCACGTTGAGCTCTCCCTCCTGCTGGCCCTTGTCGCACCCTACTCTATACCGCTTTATGGGCGGGTGAAAACCTAATATTGGGCTCGCGGCGGCTAGGGTATTCGACATGGAGCAAGATATAAATTCACTTGCCGCAGATATCGCGCGCATGACGAGCACCCCAGAGGGAGAAACCGTACCGCCATCACATTCGATGACCTTCGGTGCGGCCTTCAAAGACTTAGTACAAGGTGCCAAGCAGCGCGAACTGTGGCTCATGCTGGGCTTACAGGACATCAAGCAGCGCTACCGCCGATCAGTTCTGGGCCCATTCTGGATCACCATCGCAACCGGTGTCATGGCCCTAGCCTTGGGTTTGCTGTACTCCATGCTGTTCCAGCTGCCCCTGGCGGACTTCCTTCCGCACGTGACAGTGGGCCTTATCATGTGGAACTTCATCTCCGGCGCTATTAAAGAAGGCTCCACCATCTTCATTGATAATGAAGGCCTGATTAAACAGCTGCCGGCACCACTGTCGGTGCACGTCTACCGCCTGGTGTGGCGGCAAACGTTATTTTTGGGTCATAACCTAATTATCTGGCTCCTGCTCATTCTTATCTTCCCGCGCACCTTGGGTTGGGAATTCTTCCTGGTCATCCCCGGCATGCTGCTGCTGATTGTCAACGGCGTGTGGGTGGCCATGTTCTTCGGCATTGTGGCAACCCGCTTCCGTGACGTTGCACCACTGCTGGAAGCGCTAACCCAGCTGCTGTTTTATGTCACGCCGATTGTGTGGACCACCAAGACACTGACTGACCAGGGCGGCGCGGTGGCTGACCGTGCGCGTATCGCGGAAATTAACCCGCTGTACCACTACCTGGAAATTGTTCGCGCGCCGATGATTGGTGAGCCCGTTGCCGCCTACCACTGGTGGATTGTGCTGGGCTGCACCGTTGTAGGCCTCTTCCTCGCCATGATGGCTATGCGCCACTGGCGTTTCCGCGTCAGCTACTGGGTTTAAGGAGAACCATGGTTTCTATCGATACTTATAACGCGTGTGTTGACTTTCCCATCTTTGATGCCAAGTCCCGCTCACTAAAGAAAGCCATGCTGTCCTCGGCCGGCGGCGCAATCGGCAAGACCGATGACAATGTGGTGGTGGTTGAAGCTCTCAAAGACATCAACCTTCACTTGCGTGAGGGCGACCGCGTCGGCCTCGTCGGCCACAACGGCGCCGGTAAGTCCACGCTGCTGCGCCTGCTTTCTGGCATTTATGAACCCACCCGCGGCTCAGCGGATGTCCGCGGCCGCGTCGCCCCTGTCTTCGACTTGGGCGTGGGCATGGACCCGGAAGTCTCCGGCTACGACAACATCATCATCCGCGGCCTGTTTCTTGGCCAAACCATCAAACAGATGAAAGCGAAGATGGATGAGATTGCTGAGTTCTCCGAACTCGGCGACTACTTGAGCATGCCGCTGCGCACCTATTCCACCGGTATGCGCGTGCGCCTTGCCCTTGGCGTGGTGACCTCCATTGAGCCAGAGATCTTGCTTCTCGATGAAGGCATCGGCGCCGTCGATGCCGCCTTCATGGCCAAAGCCCGCGTGCGCCTAGAAGAACTGGTGAAGCGCTCCGGCATCCTCGTCTTTGCCTCCCACTCCAACGACTTCCTGGCGCAGCTGTGCAACACCGCCTTGTGGATCGACAAAGGTGAAATCCGCTCTTCCGGCGAAGTTGCCGATGTCGTCGGCGAATACGAAGGCCCCGAAGTAGGCAACTACGTCCGCGACATGCGTGAGCGTTTTGAGCGCGAAGACTCACAATAATCTCAGGTTTCTTGGCCGTTCTACCCGTCGGGCTCAACATCTGGCGCTAAGCTAATGCCCGGTTTAAACCTAAACCGTTCAATTCTCAGTGCTCATGTGGGCCCTACATTAGAAGGCAATCCCCCATGAAGAACTTCTCCGCCGCTGCTGTTGCAGCAATCACCGCTCTTTCCCTATCCACCGGCGCTGCTGCAGCCGCTCCTGCGCTCGGCGCTGGCAGCTCCGAGGCTGACAGCGAAATCCGTCAGGACATCATCGGCTGGCAGGGTGAAAACCCAACCAGCGACAGCCTCACCAAGGAGCCAACCAGCTCCGTCGATGCTGCCAACGATTCTTCGGACACCGTTCGCGAAAACAGCTCCAAAGAAAACCACAACTCCGTAGTTGAATCCAGCTGGGGCGTTGCAAAGAGCTCCGTCAAGAACGACGTTGAAAACAGCGACGCAATCGGCACCACTCTGGACACCATCCCCGGCCTGGGCGCCATCGTTGCCATCGGCGCAGCACTCTACAACTTCGCTGTACAGTCCGGCTTCTCTCTGCCGAACTTCACCCGCTAATCACCGCAGGGAAGTAAACCACCCCGGTTTACACCGAATATAACCACCACAGTGGGCAAAAGGACTTCTTTTTGTCCACTTTTGGTGACTTTTACTCCCTGTACTGGTTACGTGAGCAAAGGGGGCCAACAAGTGACCCCTCATAATCACCGCTCACCTGAGCCCTACGCAGGAAGTACCACCAATGAAACGATTCGCCGCTGCCACCCTTGCAGTCGCCACCGCACTGTCCCTTTCCACCGGCGCCGCCGCCGCTAAGGGCCTCGACGCCAGTTCTAAAGCTGACCGCGAAATCGGCTTGGAAATTACAGAATGGCACATCAAGAACCCTGGCAGCTGGACCGCGCGGAAGGAACCTTCCAGCTCGGTAAACACGGCTCTAAAAGCGAACGAAAGCATCAAGGAAAACAGCTCTGAGGAAACAAGCGAAGCTGTTACCGAATCCAGCTGGGGTGTTGCAAAGAGCTCCCTGGAAACCGACGTTGAAAACAACGATCCGTTCGGAACTCAGTTGGATTCATACCTGGCAATCGCCGGCGTCATTGCTCTCGGCGCAATCATCTACAACGTAGCCGTACAAGCAGGCGTCCCGCTGCCTCACATCGCACCGGAGTGAACCAACCAGCGATAACAAACACTCCGCTTTCCGCTTTTGCCGGAAGGCGGATTTCGTCGTCTTTGGGGTCTTGCAGCGCGAGGCGCGCCCCAAGTTTTCGACATCTCAAAACAAGGAATGCCCCAGAAATTGGCTGAATTCGTAGTTTCATTCCAAATATGTGTAACACACAGCATATTTCCATTTTCCCTGGCCGGAATTAGTTTTTGCCAATACCATCAATGCCAACAAATCGGCTTTCTTGATTTTCAAGTAGAGAACACTTGGAAACGACTGTAGGGTTTTCGGTAACGCCAGTCATACTCTAAAACATTTTGTGAGTGTGGCCACCGTTAGATAGTTGAAATCGCGTTATTCAGAACTACAACAAGGAGAATTCCCATGAAGCGCTTTGCTACAGCCGCAGTTGCAGCCGTGACTGCAATTTCCCTGTCCACCACCGCCGCAGTTGCACAGAGCTCTGACGATGACGGAGCAGCCGCTGGCGATGTGTCACCAGGCCACGAAACTTCCGCAGATGCAGTTGACAGTTCCGTCGAGAACAGCTCAGACGATGTTAAGGAATCATCCGTTGAGACGTGGTTCGATGTATTTGAATCTTCCTACGAGAACGATGCCGACCAAGAGTGGGCTCTAGGTTCTTCCGCTGACCTGATCATCGCGGCACTGCTCGCCATTGGTGGCGCTGCAGCCGTAATGAACGGCGCGATCCCAGGCCTACAGTTGCCTAACTTCTAAGGTCTATAGGTTTTCCAGTAGGCCAGAAAAGTAGCGCCACTTAGCAGGCGCTACTTCGCAGTATGGTTGCCAGGATTTGCAGCAGAGCATCTCCGTACCCTCCGCAAAGATGGGGTGCGGAGATGCTCTCGTTTTCGGCTCTGAATTCAGAAATTGTATTCATTAACCACAGTGGACATTCAAATTTCCCGGTAGAGAATCCTTAATGGGGGTTAAGTAAAGAAAAGTGTGTCCGTCGGTGTGTTGCCGGCGGACATTGTCTTACCTGCCTAGCCATCCTTTCTGCACTCCCATAGAGTGCTGGTAGGAGGTATCGATTGCGGTGTCGTATCCGCTTGGTCCACCATGTTCTGGTGGTGTGGGTGCTTCCGCTTCGAGTAAGGCGCTGACTTTGGCGAGTGCGTCTTTACCCCAGCGTTGCTGCCTGGCGGTTTCTACGGGATCGGCAGGCAGCTGCGTTTTTGAAGCCAGCCACCAATCGATCGCGGTGCGTTGGTGTTCCTTGCTCATCCCGCGATGGTTTCTCGCCAGGAGTTTTAGTGGTGAGTTGATGCCACCTTCTAGCTGTTGGTGGTGGATTTGGGGGTTCCGACAAATCCTTCTGGTGGTTCTAGCCAGGTAAATAGCCATTTATTGCTGTTGAGATCGTTCAGCGAATTCATAGCGGTCCGGTCGCGCTTGCGGTTACCCTCGGTTAGTCGACACCCTATTAGTGCGGATCTTGTGTCCGTAGGAGAGGATGTTCATTGTGAGTTCGTCAAGAAAGAAGTACACTCCGGCTTTTCGGCAAGAAGCCGCTCGGCTGGTGCTCGAGTCGGAGCGGCCGATTGCTCATGTAGCTGAGGAAATCGGTGTCTCAGCCACGATTTTGGGTACGTGGGTCAAACTCGAACGTGAACGTCAAGGATCAGACGATGGGCGTAGCGACGCAGATTTGAAGGCTGAAAATGCGCGTCTGCGCAGGGAACTTGCTGAAGCCAAGATGGTGAATTGAGTTCTTGTCAAAAGCCACCGCCTTCTTCGTGGCGTCGCAACGCGATCGGAAAAATTTGAGCCAATACAGCTGGAGAAGGCAAACTACAGGAACAAACGTATGAGCAGGCTGCTACAGGTCTCTCGTTCGGGCTACTACAAATGGGCGCAGGTTCAAGCCAACCGACTGCGCGGCGATGATAGCCGTCAGAGATTCCTCGAGGCGTTGGACAAGCATATCCATGATATTTGGCGTAAATCAGACGAAGTCTATGGTGCCCCACGTATTACCGCAGAACTGGTTGAGAAAGGCATCATGGTCAATCGTAAAACCGTGGCCAAGTGTATGCGGATGATGGGTATTGAGGGCATTTCACCGAGGGCGTTTGTTCCGGTGACCACGATTCAATCCAAGCACAAGTCCACGCTTCCGGACCTGGTGAAAAGATTGTTTGATCAAGGTCAGCTCAACCGGGTGTGGATGTCGGATATTACTTATCTACGCACCAGAGAAGGATGGCTATATCTGTGTGTTATCCGCGACGGGCACTCCAGAAGAGTCTTAGGTTGGGCTATGGATAGCGTGCAGGATTCTCACCTCGTTGAACGCGCATTACGCATGGCTTACACCCTGCGTGGTGATGTGCCAGATGGCCTTGTATTCCATGCGGATCGTGGCACTCAATTCACGAGTGAACAATTGTGGAATGTCTGCCAGCAATTAAGTATTGCGCAATCTGTCGGCCGAACTGGTGTGTGCTTTGATAACGCGATGGCCGAGTCATTCTGGTCGACATTGAAGACCGAGTTTTATGACCAGAAGAAATGGCCAGCCCGTGATGCAGCCCGAAAGGCTGTGGCTCGCTGGATTGAGATGGTCTACAATCGGCGCCGTCGCCACTCAGCAATCGGGATGATCAGCCCTGTCGATTTCGAGGCTCGGTTCGCTGATCAAGATGACAAAAAGAAAGCCGCTGCTTAACCACTAAGCAGCTTAACTACGTGTCCACGATTTGCGGGCAACCCCATCGGGTTTCTCATCACCGATGAGGTTGGCCAGGCTTTCGTGAATTGGGTTCGAGGTCATGAGCGCGCGCCAGGTGGGTTGTTGGGTGGCAAGGTCGGGGAATTTGAGGCCGGGCTGAGTTCCCGGTTGAAGACTGTTTAATGAATCGGCGAGGTCGTACCAGCGCTTGACCACGGTGCAGAACTCGGTGGAAAGCGACGTAATGTCAACGGCCTCGTGGTACGGAATTGCGGCCCAGCGCGGGTAAATCAGAAAACTCTTAGCGTATTTCATGAGGGCAAGAAACTGCAGGCTAGGCAGGACATCGCGAAGTAGTTTGTGGGTAGGGGCGTGGGCGTGGAACTTGATTCCAATACGCCGCTGTTGATGGTGTTCCACCAGCACTACCGATAGCACGCCGTTTTCATCAACCAGTTTGGTTTCGGTACCGGTGATGCTCACTGTATTCGGGCCGTCATGAGAAACATGGCTGGTTTGTGCGACATAGCTGGTGTGAACGGCGAGGGTGTCAATAATGCTGAGGTCTTCATCAAGAAGCACGAGGCGAAACTCTTTGGAGGCAGCCTTGCCATCTTCGGGCGGCAGCAAAGACACCGCGGCACCGGAGAGCATTGTGCCTAATTGTCCGGGTGCTTCGATGCTGGCGGTGACGAAGGTTTGCGAAGTTTGAAGTGCATTTTCTAGCCTCGACATATACCCCAATCTACTCCCGATTTTAAACCAACGCGGGCGTCTAGATTCCCAGCAGCGCTTTCAGTTCGGGACTCACCCCCTTGACGGTGAAGGTGAGAGTCGTATCCGGTTGGTAGTTTTCGCGGAGCAGTTCCGCGCGCACGCCGGGCGCGGTGTGTTTGGCGGGGCCGAGGCTGTCCACGGTGATATCGGCAGTTTTTTGATATCCCAGCTTCGCGCTAACAGCCGCGGACGCCGTGTTGGAATTCGCCCAGGCGGTGGTCAAACGCTCCGCCCCGAAGTGGTTGAAGCTAATCTCCGCAATGGCGCGGCGGACCAAGGTGCCAAGCCCCTGGCCTTGCAACCGGTGGTAAATCCAGGAGCCAGTTTCCACGGTTTTGTTACCGGGGAAATCATTAGCGCGCATATCCACTGAGCCCACTACTTCACCCGCGTGGACAACAACCAGGTCCAAGGACCAGTGCGCGGGTGTCATCTGCGCGCGGTTGGACCAGCGAAATCGCGCGGGGTTGTTGTCAGCATCGAAAAGCCAGCCAAACGCATGCTCCGGGATGGCGGGGCCGAAGATGGCGGCAGGGGTGGCATCGGCAAGCATTGCGATGTCTTCATCCCGCATCGCGCGCAAGGTGATTTCTTGGCTGCCGTTAGCGGCTGTGATTTCTAATCCAAAAGGTGGCCAGATGCGCGCAAGTTCCATGGCGAAATGCTACCACCGGGGATTTCGTGAAAGAATAAGCCACATGCCCAATAAGCGCACTACTGCCCCAAAGATTGCCCCGCTATCCGCTGCCGGTTCCACCGCCGCGGTGATTGTCACCCACAACCGTGTGGAATTGCTGCGCGCATCCCTGGAGCAAGTAGTGTCACAGACCCACCCCGTCAAGTGGGTCATTGTTGTAGACAACGGCGCCGATGACGCAGTAAAGCAGCTTGTCGATGATCTCGCGGGCTCCCGTGCTGTCTACGTACCATCGGAGACCAACCTGGGCGGCGCCGGCGGCTTTGCCTTGGGATTTTTGACCGCCCTGTCCCTGGGCGCCGATGCCATTTGGTGCGCCGACGACGACGGCCGCCCAGCGGATGCCGAAGTACTCGTTGAGCTCTACCGCGTGGCTGAGGCAAATGCCCTGCACGAAGTCTCCCCGGCTGTGTGCAACATCAACGACCCCGGTGCGCTGGCCTTCCCGCTGCGTCAGGGACTGGTGTGGCGACGCCGCATGGAAGAGCTCGAAGGCGACTTCCTGCCCGGCATCGCCTCCCTGTTCAACGGCGCGCTGATTTCGGCCAAAGCTATGGAAATCATCGGTGTCCCCGACTACCGCCTGTTCATCCGCGGTGATGAAGTGGAATACCACCGCCGCCTGGTCAACTCCGGGCTGAGCTTCGGCACCGCGCTCACCTGCGCCTACCTGCACCCCGATGGCGCCGATGAGTTCAAACCAATCCTCGGCGGCAAAATGCACACCCAATACCCCGAAGGCGATTTCAAACGCTACTTCACCTACCGCAACCGCGGCTACCTGCTGTGGCAGCGCGGTATGCGTAAGTTACTGCCCCAAGAATTCGCGCGCTTCGGCTGGTTCTTCCTCATCCAACAGCACGACCCTAAGGGTTTTGCCAAATGGCTCATGCTGCACAACCGCGGCCGCCGCGAAGACTTCCGTCGCCCTGAAAACGGCTAGGAAGCCGTTTACGGTTTCCCGTCGAAACAGCTAACGATCCAGCGTTGCGCGAACCTGCGAAAGCAGGATGAGCGCAACGGTGCCGGGGCGCTAGACTTCACGAATTTTTGGGGCGTTGCGGAAAATCAGCCAGCGCTGCACAAAGAAGTTAATGATGGTGGCGGTACCCTGCGCGATAATAAATGCCACAATCAGCGCGTAAGTGGAGCGCCATTCCAGAGTGTGGTCGAAGAATGGAAACGCCCAGCGGTAAATCACAATGTTGATGACATAAGTGATGCCATATGTTAGCGCCACCATGGCGAAGCGGCGCTTGGATGGCTCGGCGCGGAAAGTCCAGCGGCGGTTGAGCAAATACGCGGTAAGTGTGCCGAAGAAGAAGCCGACGGAACGCGCGCCGATGTTGCCCAGAAGTTCCAGAACAATCTGAAACAGCCAGGTCAGCACCACGTCAATGACGGCGGAGATGCCGCCGGTGATGGCGAATTTGGTGGACTGGCCTTTGAGAGAATTTGATTTAGCCAGGCGCTCGGCACCGTTAGATGTCATCGCGTGATCCTACCTACTTAGACTTAAAAACGAACACACGCTGGATGACAAAGTTAGTCACCGTGGCAACACCCTGCGCAATAACGAATGCGATGGTGTTCTTGGTCAGACCTTCAAAACCAAGCGCGATGAGTGGAGATTCCAGCAGCCAGTACAGCACGTTTTGCACAGCAAAAGTGGAGGCATACAAAAGACCGACGGTAACAGCGGTCTTGCCTGATACCTTGGCACCAAAAGTCCAGCGCGCATTAACAAGGTATGCGGCGATGGTGCCAAAGACCCAGCCGATTGCTTTGGCCGCGGAGCGGTGCAAGCCAAAATAGGTCAGCAGCATGGTGACCGAATAGTCCAGGATTGCGGTGAAAATGCCCACGAACACAAACCGCGACAGCTGGGTCTTTAAAGAGTTACTCGATGAAGTCACGAAGGGTTAGCCTACCCCACGCAACACCGCACGGAGGATATCTAAACGGTCAACAGGCGCTGCCGCGTCGGGTCCCCAGGCACCAACAGACGCTAAGACTCCTGTCGATGCCTCACACATGCCCCAGATTTCATCGGCAGTAAGTTCCTCACCGTCATCATCAATCCAGCCCAAAGCTTCCATGGTGGTGACGGTGACAGCATCCATCAGATCCTGCGCGCCCATGCAGGCAAGGCCTAGAACCACAGACCAAAAAGCGTCATGGCCTTCAGTGGTTACTTCCCGCGGCAAAGTGGAAAGCTTCTGCAAGATTTCCGGAGATAATTCCACGTCGCGGCTTAAATCGAGCGCCTGCAGCAGGGGCACGAAGTCAAAGAGGCGGGAGCGTTCAATAATGCCGCGCGCCGGCGGAGTCAGGTACGTCAGAACCTCATCAATGACAGCCTGGCCGGTGAGCTCCGCGTTAATCGCGGTGAGATCAAACCGGGAGCCTGGGAAAGAACCAGAGCCGCCGACGCACAGCGCCTGCGGGGTACCACTATCACGCGGGTAGATATCTGCGACTGTGAGCGAGAAGTCCCACAATCCCCAGGTGAATTCCACCACTTCCTCCTCACGCCACAGAAATTCCGCGACATGATGGCTCGGATCAATCCTCCGGGATTCTGTTCTTTGCTCCTCGTTCGTGGAGTCGGCGTCTTTACCCGCGCCATTTTCAACGCTCTTATCAACGCGATAAAAGTGCCACGGGGATTCTTCCGGAGGCAGGTCGAAGCACGTCACCAAAACATCGTGAAGCTGTGCGAACGTCAACGCATCATTGATGCCGATGTGGCGGTGGACCTCTGCGTCATCCCGAACATTGGATACCTGCAGGATGACCGTGAGGGACTCGCGGCGCAATTGGACAGTCGTGTCGGCGTCATCGTGGATCTCGCCGCCTTTGTGAGCCTGGTTTTTCGGGCCTGTTTGTTTTAAACGTTCCCTGTTTTTACGGTCACGAAGGCTGTCGAGGTCAAATACTCCAGTGCCTGACATGGTGCCCAGCGTACTTAAATGTGTTTATCCGCGGCGCGCAGCGTACTCGCTGACCGCGAAAACCAGAACCGCACCAAGGCCACCAAAGATACTCCATGGCTTCTTCGCACCCTGCTTGCGCAATGCCTTTGCCAACTTGCGCAAACCCAGAACCTTCAGCACACCGGCAACGCTAAGACCAGCGATAAGCTGCCACAACGGGAAGGTTGATTCCTCCGGCGGCTGCGGGCTGTGCTCTTCATCCTCATCAATCGCGTTGAGGTAACCCACCAGACCCGTAAAGGATGCGAGCGTCAGAATATAGGTAGTAACAAGTGCCTTCGAGTTCTTTATGTAATCCGGAAATGACAGCGCCGCACCCACAAAACCAGCCTGCACGACACGTCCCGCCAAAGTGTCATCGAGTGCGTAATTATCTACTTCATTATCTACATCGTCATTAACCGTGCTGCTAATGGCATCGGGGTTCACAGAATTGTTTGTCATGACGCCCCAGAATACCTATTATTCAAGAGCTTCAGGGCTATCTCCACCCAATTCAAGCACTTTGCCGAACTGTCCTGCCCTCACCCGACGTTTCAGAGAGCGGCAACGTAGGTTCCTTAACTTTGAATGATTGAGAACATAACGCTATTGAAGTAGGTTTCATGAGTCGACCCTCGAACGACCTAAGTATTAAGAAAACCACGCAATCAGCTCGGCTCTGGATGAACAATTACTCTTTTCCAGCAACGACGACACAACCGCCTTAATATAAGACTCTGAGAAGTGCAATGTTTTCGCGATTTCTCTATTACTCTTTCCTCGGCGAACCAATTTTATTACGGACTTCTCGCTCGAAGTCATTGGGGTGCTTTCTTTCCCTTCCCGTGTCTGGTTCCAGGAAATGTGAGACACAAGCCTTTTAACGCACTGAGGTGAAAGGCTCGTTCCGCCCCTTAATGCGTTATGAATTGCTTGAATGATAGTCCTTGGTGGATGTCCTTTAATAACGTAACCAGCAGCGCCATTTGCCAAAGCCGTCATCATTGTCTCATCTGTGTCAAACGCAGTCATGGCGATAAAGACTGGCGGTGAATCGAGCTCTTTTATGTAGCTCAAGAGCTCTAACCCGTTCATTCCAGGCATGTGAATATCAGAAAGAACAATGTCGCAAGTGTTGTCTTCTAGCCACGCCCGCGCACTACGTCCATTGTTTGTAGTTGTAACTACTTCTAATTCTGGGTCAATTCGGAAGTACTTGGGAAGTAATTCACGAACCGATTCTTCATCGTCTACGAGCAGGATGGAAATACTCATCTTTTACACCCAATTTAGATCTAATCATTGCCACACCCAAGCCATACTTCTATGAACCAACATGCATAAAACCGATTGATGATCCCCCGCTCCCATGTCTATTAGTATGAAAAAGGGGAAATCTAACGCCTGTTCCGAAAAATAGAGTAGAAACGATTTCCCTACGGTCTGTTTGTATCTCGAAGAACGAGAATAAATGAAATGTCCGAGTCTTCAACCACCTCAGCCCCCCAAAAAACTGTATGAATGGAACATTTCCTCGATTGACCAGGTTTGCAGCACATTGTTGGATTTCGCATCCTTACGCTGGATATCCACAGTCAAGGCTTTTACCTTCGAAACTAGTCAAACCCACAGTTCACAAAGTACAGTGCCACGGGGAATAGCCGTAATTCACTGATACCTTCAATACACTTGGGGTCTGCACCAACTACAATCTCCTCCTGTAAATTGTAAGCCCACTGAAATCCGGTAAGAGAACACCCCTTGTCAATCGTATAAAAGGTGTCCTCTCAACAGCAGCCATACTTTCTACAGACTATTTTCTCTTACGGGCTCTAACTACTAGCCAAATAATAAGAGCGACAATGAGGACTACTAAAATCCCCGAGATAGCTGCAGCATTCATTTAATCACGTCCTTAATTATTTGTGGTGTAAGCATAGTTTCCTTGCCCGAGGTTTACTTGCATCCACGCCGTCCAGCCTACTGGGAAGCCCCTGAATGCAACGTCGAAATCTGCCGAATAGCGAACTGTCTGGTCATTAAATTTTTGCAGACGATGGTTGCCTAGGGCACCTCCGATAATATGATTGTGCTCACCGTACTGATTTGTTACTCGCCCAAGAGCACCCGGGCTGGTTATCTTGTCGAAGTAGAATCCCATACTAATGACCCCCAAATTCACCTGAGCATGACATCCAGTTTGACGTTGTGTTCCATTATTGTCACTGAAAACACGGCAATCCTTAACTGAGCGGGTAGATATCCCCTCATTTAAACCGGTTGGCTTGCTGATTGACTCTACAGAAATGGAACCATCTGCGAAACGGTTTACTGTTACGGATTCGGCAGCACTATCCTGCTCTTCTGATAAAACAGGCTCTGCATTCTTGCCAAATGAGTCCCATCGGACACCATTTTCCAATTTCTCCAACAAGTCCTTTTGCTGCTCAGATGGCACATTGTATGAGTCCCAAAATTGACCAAGTTCGGCTTCCACTCCTGCATCCAGTTCTGCGTTCGAAGCTTCTCCAGAACTTTGTGGATTCTCCACTGCATTTGCTGTCGCCATTAGAGGAGACAGCGCAACACAAGATAGAATACTCGCTACTGCCAAAGACAGGCGTCGGTGTAATTTAGGCATGGTTTTCCTTCCAAGAAAATGACGCGCCCCCGTTGAGCGCTAATCATGGATGTTAACTACGTAACAACCCTTCTGCCCTTTAGACTTTCACATTTCCGCAGGTGGGAGCTTAGACGTCAGTACTTAAGTACTGATATAGGCTGAAACCATTGACAAAAGTATATTGAAGAGGTAATTGGCGGATGCATTAGGAATCTCCCGCGTCGTAAACGTCTTCGATACGACCGTTACCAGCATTAGATGGTTGACTAGGGAGTAGAATCTGCGGCATGAACGCAGAAACTACCTCACCTGCACAAAAGATAATTTTGGACTGCGACCCAGGACATGATGATGCGATCGCAATGCTGCTAGCTCACGGTAATCCGAACCTTGAGCTGCTCGCGGTCACCACCGTTGCAGGAAACCAGACCCTTGAAAAAGTCACCACCAATGCCCGCGCGCTAGCCCGCGTTGGCAACATCACCGGTATCCCATTCGCTGCTGGTGCTTCCCGCCCGCTGGTTGGGCCACAGCTCATCCCGGATGAAATCCACGGCGAGTCAGGCCTTGACGGCCCAGAGCTTCCAGCACCTGGCGTGCCGCTGGAAGACACCCACGCGGTTAATCTCATTGCCCAAGTCATTCAGGACAATGAACCTGGCTCTGTTGTCATTGTTCCAACTGGTTCATTAACCAACATCGCCCTGTTCGCGCGCATGTACCCAGAGCTAGTCGAGCGCGTTGGCGGTGTCACCTTGATGGGCGGCGGCCACCACACCGGCAACATGACTCCAGCTGCGGAGTTCAACATTCTTGCGGATCCTGATGCAGCAGCAATTGTGTTTGAAGAGTCTTGGCCAGTGACCATGATTGGTCTGGATGTCACCCACCAAGTACTCGCTGTCCCGGATCGAATGGAACAGCTCAAGGCAATCGGCACCGACGTTGCGCAGTTCATCGCAGAACTCGTTGAATTCTTCGGCGCTTCTTACATGAAAGAGCGCAACTACCCGGGCCCACCAATGCATGATCCACTCGCTGTGGCAGCGGTTGCAGATCCATCGGTAGTGCGCACCATCCGCGCTCCTATCTATGTGGAAACCCAAGGTGCACACGCGCGTGGGCAAACCATTGTTGATTTCCGTCGTACCTGGTCTAATAACGACCCGAGTGGGTTGGGCCTTGTTGATGACCCAGAAGCTACTTCGCCGAATACCTCCGTTGCCGTGGATGTGGATACCGATAAGTTCTGGGATCTCCTCTTTGACGCGCTGCGCCGCATTGGCGACACCAATTTCAAGTCCTAATACTTCGGCCTTAATGCCTTAAGCGCTTTTACTGCGGCGCTTTCTACTACACAGGAGATCCTGATGTCCCGAACCTCTGCTGCCGGTGGCTCTGCCGGTATCGCTGATCCGATTGATTCTCGCAAGGGTGGATTGCCACTTCTGCTTACGGTGCTGCTCGCCGCGGCCGTGGCCTTCCAGCTCAATGCTTCAATGCTCTCGCCGGTGCTTACCACGATGGCGGAAGAGCTCAACACGGATGAGGCCGCCGTTGGCCTGACCCAAACCGCGTTCTTTACCGGTGGCGCACTGTGCGGTCTGTTCCTGCCTCGTCTGTCCGATATTGTTGGCCGCCGCAAGATTTTGCTGGTGATGCTCTCCGTCATGGCTATCGGTGGTGTGATTGCCGCGCTTGCTCCTAATATTGGCGTGCTCATGTTCGCCCGTGCCCTGCAGGGAATTGCTGGCCCAACCATCCCAATGACCTTGATCATCCTGCGCAGCCAGGTCAAGAACGAAGTCCGCCTGGGCACCCTGCTTGGCCTGATTGCTGCTATTAACGGTGGCGTTGCCGGCGTTGACGTATTGATCTCCGGCTGGATGGCTGAACACTGGGGCTTCCGCTCCGTATTCTGGTTGATTGCCATCGTCGGTTTCATTGCCGTGGCAATGGTCGCTGCTTGGGCGCCTGAATCCAAGCCTTCCAGCGGCATCAAGGTTGACTGGTGGGGCGCGCTCTTCCTGGTCATCAGCGTTTGTGCCATCACCTTGGCGGTTAATGAAGCAGGCAAGGCTGGCAACGCTAACTGGTTCGGTGTCATCATCGGACTGGTCATCGGTCTGGCTGTTTTTGCTGTGTTCTGGAAGTGGGAGAACAATCACGACCAGCCTCTGGTTGCACCAAAGTACCTCAAGCGCCGTTCGACCTGGGGTCTGCTGTTGACCACCGTGTTGACCATGACCGGTGTCTTCGCCGCCGTCAACGGCGTGGCTGTCTCCTTGGCTCAGAACCCAACCGCAGGCTTCAGCATGAGCGCCGACGCAGCTTCCTTGTTCCTGCTCGCTCCTTATGCACTGATTGGTCTAGCCGTGGGTCCTTTCGCGGGCCGCTTCGCGCCAATCATTGGCTACGGCAACCTGCTGCGTATCGGCAACGCTGCCTCCGCCATCTTGCTACTGGTTCTGGCATTCGTCGGCGTACATTCCAAGGCCGTGCTGATTATCTCCGTCATCCTGCTGGGTATCACCTACGCGGGTATCGGCAACATCGTGCTCAACAACCTGGGTGTTGTGAACTCGCCAAAGGATAATGAGGGCTTCTTGCCTGGCATGAACTCCGCCGCCTTCAACCTGGGTGCCGGTGTCTCCTTCGCCATCCTGCCGGTATTCATGGTTGCTGGTTCCCCAGCCGGTTCTGATTCCACCGCCGGCTACACCACCGCATTCCTGGTCGCCGCAATCATCCTGGGTATTTCCGTAGCTACCTCGCTGTTCATCCCGAAGGTCACCGCAGCTGAAGCTGAAGGCCAAGTGGTCTAAGTACAAGGACTAAGCTGGGTGGCATGTATGACGGCAAGATGGAAAATCTGACCCCTGCCCAGCAAGCTGCACAAGATGAGCGCACGGAAGAAGACAAGCGCAATGGGCGTTTTATCGCCGCGGAGCACACCAATCTTCCACTGAATGATTTCATGACCAGGCTGATGGCCGAAGAAATTCCGATGCTGGATTCCGCCTCCCGCGGCCTGGTCTACAAAATTTTGCGCGAATATGAAGGCCCCGAAATCACTACGCAGGAAGAACTGCCCACCGAAATCCGCGACATCATGGATTTGTACTAAACAGCTACGCGTTCTCAACCTCCATACATTAAATCCAACCGGAGTCTGTTGCGGTTACCCTCGAGTAGTGGACACCCAAGAAATCTTGTCCAACAACGATGCGATGGACGGCCCTGGTAATAACTACTACCTCTGGTACGACACCACCGAGAAGCAATTCACGGTCTTGTCGTCGGACCTGAATCTAGCGCTATCCGGAATGGGCGGTGGCATGGGCGGCGTGCAGCAGGACACCGAAATTGGCACCGCTACCGATAACGACGCCACCGCCACTACAGGTGAAATGCCGGCTCTTCCCGAAGGTATGGAAATGCCCGAGATGCCAACGAACGGCGAGATGCCACAGCGGCCAGAAGGTATGGAAATGCCCGATGGCATGGAAATGCCTGGTGGTGAAGAAGGTGAAGGTGCAGGCGCAGGCGGTGGCAGCGATAGCAGCATCCTTAAGGAACGCTTCTTGGATAATGAAGAGTTCTACGCCATGTACGAAGAAGCATATGCCGAGTTATATGAGCAGCTGATTGCTAGTGGCTACGCTGAAGAAACGCTTACTGAGCTGGCAACGCGTGCGGAAGAAGCAGGCGATGAAGGTGCGGCGACACTGGCGGAAAGCATTAGGTCGAGTTTGGCATCGTTAAGCGAAACTGCCCCTGAGCCCAGTGCTGGCATGGGCATGGGACGCGGCGGCGGAGGCCGACCCGGCGAAGAAACTGCTGCTGAAGGCAGCAGAGAAGAAGCAACGACAACTACTGAGGATGTGTAGGAAAGATCCTCATCACGGGGTCTTGTACTGAAAATCACCTGTGTAATCGGTACATGAGCCCCGTTGATTCGGTGGTAGGTCGATAAAGCTAGGTAAGCTCTAAAACTATGGAATTGCACACCACCGTAAAATCTTTACATGGCTGGGGCCGCACGGCTCCTACTACCGCACATGTGCTGGCAACCGCCGACGTTGATGAAATCCGTCAGGCCGTTGCCATGGTCGCCGATGACAATGCAGATAAGCCAGCGCACCTGCGCCGCGGCGTCATCGCTCGCGGCATGGGTCGTTCCTACGGCGACCCGGCGCAAAACGCAGGCGGCCTTGTCATTGACATGCAGTCGCTCAACCGAATCCACTCCATCGACCCCGAATCAGCATTGGTTGATGTTGATGCCGGCGTCACCTTGGACCAATTGATGAAGGCAGCATTGCCTTTCGGCCTGTGGGTTCCGGTTCTTCCCGGTACCCGCCAGGTCACCATCGGCGGCGCAATCGGGCCTGATATTCACGGCAAAAACCACCACTCCGAGGGCTCCTTCGGTGACCACGTCACCAGCATGGAACTGCTCGTTGCTGATGGCCGTGTCCTGCACCTGACACCAGAAGGCACCGAGGATGACCCAGATGCTGAACTGTTCTGGGCAACCATCGGCGGTATGGGTCTGACCGGTATTATCTTGCGAGCTACCATCCGCATGACCAAGACCGAAACGGCCTACTTCATTTCGGATACTGAGCGCACCAACAACCTGGAAGAAACGGTAGCGGCGCACTCTGACGGTTCAGAGCACAACTACACCTACTCTTCGGCGTGGTTCGATGTCATCTCACCTGAGCCAAAGCTGGGCCGTTCCACTATCTCCCGTGGTTCTTTGGCCACGCTGGAGCAGCTCGAAGAGTTCGCACCAAAGCTGGCAGCGGATCCGCTGAAGTTCAACGCGCCACAGTTGATGAAGGTGCCGGACATCTTCCCATCGTGGACCATGAACAAGCTGACCCTGATGGGTATCGGCGAAGCCTACTACGCCATGGGCGCACCGGCGAAGAACAAGATCAAGAACCTCACGCAGTTCTACCAACCACTCGACCTGATTGGTGAGTGGAACCGTGGCTACGGCTCCAAGGGTTTCTTGCAGTACCAGTTCGTGGTCCCTATGGACGCGGTTGAGCCTTTCAAGGACATCATCCGTGACATGCAAAAGTCCGGCCACTACTCCGCTCTGAACGTGTTCAAGCTGTTCGGCCCAGGCAACAAGGCGCCGTTGAGCTACCCAATGCCGGGCTGGAATGTCTGCGTGGACTTCCCAATCCGTCCAGGTCTGGGAGATTTCCTGAATGACTTGGACCGTCGCGTCATGGAATTCGGTGGCCGTTTGTACCTGGCCAAAGAATCACGCACCTCCGCGGAAAACTTCCACACCATGTACCCAGAGCTTGAGGGCTGGTTGAAGACCCGCAACAACATCGACCCAACCGGCGTCTTCGCCTCCGATATGTCACGCCGCCTCGAGCTGCGCTAAGAAAGGAATTTTCATGCTTAACGCAACTGGACAAGCACAACACATGCTGCTGCTCGGCGGCACCAGCGAAATCGGACTGGGCATTATTTCCGAGTTCCTCGAGCGCGGCCCAGCTAAGGTCACCCTCGCTGCACGCGCGGATTCTCCACGCATTGCTGATGCTGCAGAATCTTTGAAGGCACAGGGCGCTGACGTGGAAGTTATTGACTTCGACGCGACTAATTTTGAGTCCCACCCGCAGGTCATCGACAAGGCATTTGAGCGCGGCGACGTTGATGTTGCTGTTGTTTCCTTCGGTACCTTGGGCGACCAGGAAGAATTGTGGCAGGACCAGGCTAAGGCCGTGGCTTCCGCACAGATCAACTACACCGCACCAGTTTCGGTTGGTGTGTTGCTGGGTAACAAGTTCAAGGCGCAGGGTCACGGCACCATTGTTGCTTTGAGCTCCGTTGCCGGCATGCGCGTGCGTCGTTCTAACTTTGTGTACGGCGCATCCAAGGCTGGCACCGATGGTTTCTACGTCAACCTGAACGAAGCCCTGCGTGGCTCCGGCGCCAATGTTCTGGTTGTTCGCCCAGGCCAGGTACGCACCAAGATGTCCGCCGAAGCCGGCGAAGCACCACTGACCGTGGATGTTCATGACGTTGCTGAAGCAACCGTCAAGGCAGTACTGGAAGGCAAGGATTCTATCTTTGTACACCCACTGTTCCAGTACGTTTCTTTGGCTTTCAAGTTCATCCCGCAGACCATCTTCCGCCGTCTGCCGTTCTAACCTCGGCCAGAACGATTAGCCGCCGCTTACTAGGTTTATCCCTGGTAAGCGGTAATTTTTATACCTGCACACGGTTTCTTCTTCGGGTGTGTCAAAGAAGCCGGAATGTAGAAGCGGCTGAACGTGCTGGTGTGAGTCTTCAAATGGTCCATTGAGTGTCATGAATTTATTTCCCGATTCGGCAACAAAATCCCGTGTAGCGCATTAGGCTTCGATTAGGCACCGTTTCCTATCTGGGACTAGTACGACGCGCGGTGTACGAACATTCACTCATTCCTCGGGAGATCCTATGAAAATCCCTGTACGTCACCGAAGTAAATCCGCTGCCTTCAAAGCGTTGGTTCTAACAACATTGTTCAGCCTCTCCATACAGCCTGCTGCTGCCGCCTCAACTATTGGAGTAAACGATACAGCCAGCACAGTCAGTGTCTCTGAGCGTGAAACTTTGGCCGATTCACATCTTTTCCAAGAAGATCAAGCAATCGAGATTGATGGAGAGATTGGTTTAACACCTGCAGAAGTTGAGCAGCAACAACGCCAGCTTGAATCCGCCAAACAGCTAGAAGAACCCAACCCGGCGATAAACGGCGACATGTGGAGCGATGAAATCGAACTTCCTCAAGGAATTTCAAAACAAGAAGCCGACGCCGCAGAAGTAAGTATCGCAGCCTCCGAATTTCAAGAGGGTCCTAGAACAACAACCGCGCAGAGCACATCAACTTGCTCCACAATTTGGCCCAAGAACATCAAAGTTTGCGATGATATTCTTCGACAATATAATCGCCTGGGCGGAGTGACCAGCTGGCTGCTCTACCCAGTCGAGCCGCAGCACCGAAATCCTGACGGGAAAGGTTTTCGGCAAAAGTTTGCTAATGGCTGGATTTACTGGTCTCCCGAAACTGGTGCTCATGCAGTCGCACGCCACACTGCTTCAGTGTGGGCGACAAATGGCTGGGAAGCCGGCTGGATGGGTTACCCCACCTCCGGAGAAGTACCGGTCCAAGGAAATACCGGTATCGACGGCGAACTCACCGGTTGGGTACAAAAGTTCCAAGGTGGCAGGATTTACCGCAGCCAAGCACTCAATGGTTTCCACGTCGCAAGCATCAATGGGCTAATTCTTGAGAAATGGCTCGAATTAGGAGGTCCAGACAGCCCACTCGGATTCCCCACCGCAAATGAAGCAAAGACTTCGGATGGCAAGGGACGATTCTCAATTTTCCAAGCTGGTTCAATCTACTGGCATCCATCGCATGGGGCACACCCTGTTGAAGGAGAAATTCTCAATAAATGGTCCGATGCGGGTTATGAATCTGGCCGATTTGGATACCCGATCGCCGACGCAGTACCACGCGAAGGAAGTACATACGCTGACCAAGCTTTTCAAGGTGGGACAATTAATGGTGAATTATTTAAGGCTTCGCAGCCGATAGTAACGCCGTACATCTACTTCCCCACCGAAGCCGAGGCCAACCGTTATTTCGACGAGTTGGAAGACCAAATCCTCAATGGTAATGCTATTGCTTCTGAACCTGCCGTTTCAGCATTAACTGCAGGAAAGGAATATGGCCCTTGCACGCTTTACCCGGAGAACATTCACCTGCGCTCCAGCAGTGGACTTCAGACGGTAGGATTCAAAGCTCGTACAAGCTGCACAACAAAAGTTGACTCAATTGAGCATCAACTTCAGTTAAGAACTCACCACTGGTTCCCACCTCCACTTGGCAGATGGGTACACCGAACAGAGTTTTCCACCAACAATAACGGCCAGAAGTCCCTATACACCCAGAAGCTCGAATTCAAGTGTCAAGGTAATAGGCCGAATCTGTTCGGCGGCAGCGCGCGGGGAGTGATTGCTGTCGGCGGTAAGAATTATTATGCACGGGTCTATCCTCCCGCTGCTCGTATCGACTGTGGAGTGTGATGGAGATGCAACCTCTTCCTGGGCATCAATGGATCTGCGAAGCACGCGGATTCGGTTCCCAAATGAAATTAGTCGCCTACGTCCCTTGGGAATATAAACAAGAGCTTGAAGCCGCATTCCATGAAGGTGGCCCAGCACTTGCCGCATGGCAAATAGACTCCTCAACTATCGAGTACTCACAGCCTGAATGGCAGGGATTTACCTCCCCGGCAAGTATCGGTGACAAAGTGTGGCTCGTCGTGGCACGTCCCCAACAAGGACATATTCCAGAATGGGATGGACTTCGCCCTTATCATTTCGACAAGCGTGCTGAGGCAGAAAAAGAGATGGACTGGCTCAACGAGCACCACCCACACGACAACTACCTCATCGCATGTATAACAGTCGGCTGGGTAGCACCAATCGTGCTCGAAAAATCCGGATGGACACCACCCTGGTTTCCCATCGGCGGACGCGACCAAGACCAACCCTGGTTTCCCCGCAACTACGACGAAACCACCAAAGCACAATATTGACCAAAAGTAGCTTTCCTGCAAGAAAGACACATGAAGAAAACGCTTTAGGTCGGAAAATTATTATGCGCGGGCCTATCCCCGCAGCTCGAATCAAGTGTGGGGTGTAATGGAAATACAAGATCTTCCTGGGTATCAATGGATCTGCGAAGCACGCAAATTCGGTTCCGAAAGGAAATTAGTCGCGTACATTCCATGGGAATACAATGAAACACTTATAGCTGCATTCCATGAAGGTGGCCCAGCACTTTCGGTCTGGCAGATGGAGTCTTCAGCTATTGAATACGCCCAACCCGAATGGCAAGGTTTCACTTCTCCCGCTAGCATTGGCGACAAAGTGTGGATCATTTCATCACGCCCAAAGCCAGGACATATCCCGGAATGGGACAGCAAACGCCCCCATCATTTTGGCAAACGCGCTGAGGCAGAAAAAGAGATGGACTGGCTCAACGAGCACCATCCACTGGACAACTACCTCATTGCGTGCGTGACAGTCGGCTGGGTAGCACCAAAAGTACTCAAAGAATCAGGCTGGACACCACCATGGTTCCCTATCGGCGGCCGCGACGAAGACCAACCCTGGTTCCCACGCAACTATGACGAAGCCACCAAAGCAATGTATTAAGCACTTGAGCATTGGTGAGTAACGCGCCAGCAAAAGGATAGATTGAGAAATTGTAGACCTATGAGGCCGCTCCCATCTTTGACTGAGGGGGCGGCCTTTAATCAGGAATAGGGCAAAAGTATGGGAGACTAAACCCATGACTGTGACCGATTCTTCGGGTGCAACGCCCGCAAGTACTGCCCCTTCGTCATCCCCGGCGCGTGACTCGCAGTCGTTGACTCCTGCTACCCGCGACACCATGAGTTTTATGGGTGTGTTGTTGGGGATGGCGGCAGCAGCGATTGGCGGTGGCGTTGTCACACTGGCGGCCTGGTTTGTGTTCAAGCAGGTTTCACTTCCCGCGTTCAACACATCCATGGTTACCCGTGGTTTGTCGACGGTGGCGATTGTTGCCACCGTCGTTATCGTGGCCGGGCTGTTGTATGTCTGGACCAAACGTGGCGTACACGGGCACGGGCCGCTTAAATGGCTAACTGTTGTGGCGGCGTATCTTTCACCGGCTTTGATTGTCATCGCTAGTCTGGGCATGCCACTGTCTGCTACGCGTTTGTGGCTCGACGGCATTCAGGTTGACCAGGTCTTTCGTACCCAGTTCTTGACGCGAATGACGGAGCAGGCTGGCTATGCGGATATGAACTATGCCGATATGCCGACCTTCTACCCCATGGGCTGGTTCTGGTTGGGTGGGCGCATGGCCAACCTGTTGGGTATTGCGGGCTGGGAAGTATTCCAGCCATGGTCATTGGTGTCCATCGCCATGGCGTGCTGCATCCTGGTTCCGGTATGGCAGCGCCTGACCGGCTCCTTGCCGCTGGGTACGGTCATCGCGCTGACCACCACCGCGTTGACGTTGACGCTGGCAACGGAAGAGCCATACTCAGCAATTATTGCGCTGGGTGTTCCGGCCGCAGCCATCATGTGCTCCCGCGCGTTCCACGGCTCTTGGGGATCCACCGTCGGTTTGTTGGTATTCCTGGGCATTTCCGCGACTTTCTACACGCTCTTTACCGGCGCGATTGCCGTGACCGTGGTGTCCTTCGTGGCACTTGTCACCGCGATTGTGGAACGCTCAATCAAACCGATTCTGCGGTTGATGGTCATCGGCTTTGGCTCCTTGGCCATCGCCGCTGTTGTCTGGGGGCCATATGTTGTCGCGGTACTGCAAGCAGATTTCCCTATTAAGAACGCAGCGCAGCACTACCTGCCAGCAGAAGGAACAGAAGTTCCGGTGCCATTCTTAGCGCCATCGCTCGTCGGCCTGATGTGTCTGGTCGGCATCATCTACTTGGTTGCGCGCGTGAAAAACGTGCACATCCGCACGCTTGGCTGGGCGCTGATTGGCGTCTACCTGTGGATCGTGGCCTCCATGGTCATGCCATTGCTGGGCACCACCTTGTTGGGCTTCCGCCTAGAAATCCTGGTGGTGCTCATCCTGGCCACCGCCGGTGTCTTGGGTCTTGCGCACCTGTATGAGCAGTACCGCTCGCATGAGCACCTCACCGCTATTGTTACCGTCATCGCGGCGCTGGCCGGCATCTTCTACATGCAAGAAATCCCGGCGGCGCACCAGTCAGCCATTGATAATGCCTATACCGATACTGACGGCAACGGTGAGCGCGCCGACCAGTTCCCTGCGGACTCAGCAGGCTACTACCAAGAGATTTCGGACTTCTTCCAAGACCACAACGCTGAAATTGTGATGACGGATGAAAAGCTCTTCTTGGCCTACCACCCATACTTTGGCTACAACGCGTTTACCGCGCACTACGCTAATCCGCTCGGCCAGTTTGATGAACGCAATGAGCAGATGGCCACGTGGGCGAATGATTCCTGGGATCAGACCCCAGAAGAGTTCGTGCAGGCACTGGAAAACAACCCATGGGATGTGCCGGATGCCATGATTTTCCGCGGCGATATTGAATCCCCGGATGATGGCTACAAGGCGCACCTGGCCGTGGATATCTTCCCTAACCAGCCCAATGTCCGTTATGACGCCATCTTGTTTGACCCAGAAGTCTTCGATGATTCCAACTTGTGGGACGTTGAGCAGATTGGGCCTTTCGTTGTCGCCGCTCGAGTGAACTAAGGTATTTTCACGTGAATGATGTCTACACCGCCGAACTTCCTGAGCTAAGCGCGCGCCCGGCCCCCAAGGGCTTGCGGATGGCCGCTATCATCACGGGTCTTTTGGGCTTCGTGCTGTTTATGGCCACGCCGTTTTTGCCAGTGACTCAGACGCAGTCGTCTTTTGAATGGCCGCGCGAGGACTCCCTGAATTCGGTGACGGCACCGCTGATTTCGGTGACGCCGGAAGAAATTGATGCCACGATCCCGGTCACGGCGGTGGATATGCTGCGCGAGGGCCAGGATTTGCTCTACGGCACGGTTCCGCCGGAGTCGGAGGAAGCATCGAACCGCGGCATGTTTGTCCGTGCCGGCGAGGATGGCCTTTCGGTCATTTCCTTGGATGAGGTTGTGCTTTCCTTGTCGGAAGAGCAGGTGCAAGAGCTTGCCGATGACGATGTGATCGAAATTCACGCCGCCGAAGACGGCACCACCGTGTCCGTCGGTGAGTTTTCTGAAAAATCAGAAGATGACCTGCGCCCGCAGGTAGTTGGCGTGTTCACGGAGATTGAAGACACTCCGGAAAACCTCACGGAGCTTTCCGGCGCTGGTCTGAATGTGCATGTTGAAATCAACTCGCGCTTTACTTCCGCACCAACCACCATCAAGCTGATTGCGATGATCGGCGGCGTCATCATGATGCTCGCTGCCCTGGTGTGCATCGCACGCATGGACCGCCTGGATGGCAAGAAGATTAGCTTCATGCCGGCCACATGGAAGCAGGTACGCCCACTCGATGGCGTGGTCGCAGCTATCTTGGGCTTCTGGCACATCTTTGGTTCCAACACCTCAGATGATGGCTTCATTTTGACCATGGGTCGGGTCAAAGAGCACTCGACGTATATGGCCAACTACTACCGTTGGTACGGCGTTCCCGAGGCACCTTTTGGTACCCCGTACTACGACCTCGTGGCGTTTCTATCCAATATTTCAGCCACCTCCGTCTTCATGCGTATCCCCACGCTGATCGCAGCGATTTTGACGTGGTTTATCCTCTCGCGTGAGATCCTGCCACGCTTTGGTCCAGTTATTAATGACCGTCGCGTCGCGCACTGGACCGCCGCATTCATGTTCTTGGCATTCTGGTTGCCGTATAACAACGGCATCCGTCCGGAGCCAATCGTTGCTTTCGGTGTCATCTTCACCTGGGCTTCGTTTGAGCGTTCCATCGCAACCTCGCGCATGCTGCCGGCTGCGATTGGCACCATTGCCGCAACGCTGACGCTAACCGCTGGCCCGACCGGTCTGCTCGCAGTTGGCGTGTTCCTAGTCAGCTTGCCGGCGCTGTTTAATATCTTCAGCCGCCGCAAGGAATCCGCCGGCGGGTGGCTGCCTCTAATCGCATCCTTCTTGGCGGTAGGCACCAGTGTGTTGGCGTTAGTTTTTAGCGATCAAACCTTGGCGACAGTCCTGGAATCCACCCGCGTGCGCTCTGCCGTGGGCCCATCGCTGAACTGGTACGACGAATACGTTCGCTACACCACTTTGTTCGAAGGCTCGGTTGATGGCTCGCTGACGCGCCGCTTTGCGATGTTCACCATGCTCTTCGCACTGGCGCTCATCGTCTACGCCTTCATCCGCGATGAGAAGGTTTTGGGCACGCCGAAGGGCCCAACCCAGCGCCTGCTCATCATAATGGCGTTGAGCATGTTCTTCCTCATGTTCACCCCAACCAAGTGGACACACCACTTCGGTATCTACGCTGGCATCGCCGGTGTGATTGCCGCGCTCGGCGCTGTGGTTCTGTCACAGATTGCTATGCGTTCCCCGCGTGCAAGGACTTTCGCGGTGGCATCGGTGGTCATGCTCATGGCTATCTCTTTGGCCGGCTGGAATGCCTGGTGGTACGTGTCTTCCTTCGGCATTCCATGGTGGGACCGTTCCGTGCAGTTCATGGCCATTGAAGCCTCCACCGTGGTCATGGTCATTGGCCTTGTCATCATCGCCATCGGCATTGTGCAGGCGCTGCGCCATAACTACCGCACCAACCACGGCATTGAGCACCCTGAGGTCTCACCGAAGCGCTGGTCAAGCATTTTGTCTGCGCCGCTGGCCATGGCGTGTGTTGCCATCGTCGCGTTTTCTTGTCTGTCCTTTGCCAAGGGCTATATCTCCCAGTCCCCGAGCTACTCCGTGGGCCAGGGCAACCTGAATGCCATCGGCGGCAATGTGTGTCAGATGGCTGACGCCACCTCGATTGAATCCAACACCAATGATGCTTTCTTGACCCCTGTTGCTGGTGAGCTCGGTGACTCACTGATCAACCCAGATGAAGACAGCCGTGGCTTTGACCCGAACTTTATCCCGGAAGATATTGAGCCTGAGAACCAGAACTCTGCATCCGTGGGTGCAATTGGTTCGACTCAGACCGGTTCTTCGTCCGATTCTGACCAGGCTTCCTCCGGCGCCGACCCATCATTGGGCGGCAACGTGGATGAGTCCGGTTCCGGCTCCGGTGCTGAGGCGAATGCGGAGAATGTCACCGACTCCTCCTCCGGCGGCGTCCGCGGCACCGAGGGCGTTAATGGTTCCACCATGCACCTGCCGTTCAACTTGGACTACACCAAGGTTCCGGTTTTGGGCTCCTACAACTCCGGGCAGCGCGGCACCTCTGAGGTGACCACCCAGTGGTACAACCTGCCGGAGCAGCCAGGTGAGAACACCCCAGTGTTGTCGGTTGCTGCTGCAGGCGATATCTACCACCACGACGTCAACGACATTGAGCAAGAGGGCATGGAGCTGACCTTGGAGTACGGCACCCTCGCCGATGACAATGAGGTCACCAACACCGGTGAGCTTGAGCTTCGCGATGTCGGCGCGACCCCGAAGTGGCGCAACCTGCGCATCGGCCTGGACGAGATTCCAGAAGAAGCAAACGTTGTTCGCCTCGTGGCTGTCGATGACTCCACAGACGAAGACTCCTGGCTCGCCTTTACCCCACCGCGCGTGCCGGAACTGGTGTCGTTGAATTCTCAGTTCGACTCCTCCATCCCGGGTCTACTGGACTGGTCTACTGCATTCCAGTTCCCATGCCAGCGCACCTTCGACCACTTCTCTGGTGTCACTGAGATTCCTGAGTACCGCATCCTTCCGGATGCTGCCGCGCAGAATTCTTTGACGGACTTCCAGTCCTTCTCCGGCGGCGGCGCCATGGCAACCGCCGAGGCAGTCAACTACTCCTATGAAATCCCGTCCTACCTCGAGGGCGACTGGGCCCGTGACTGGGGCGCAATCCAGAAGTACGAACTGCGCACCAACTCCGCCGGCGTCACCCCTGACCCAGCCGAGATCGACTACGAGGAGCTCACCCGCACCGGCTGGTGGCAGAACTCCGAGATGAAAATCCGCAAGGAAGGCGAAGACTAAAAGCTTCGGACCATGTCCTCGGACCAGGCCCTCAGCTTTTAGCACCAAGTCTCAAAGCCCCGCTTCTCAAATCCACTACCAAGTGGATTTGAGAAGCGGGGCTTTGAGATGTTTTCAGCACCCTTTATGCCGAGTGTTTCGCGCTCGCGATCGCCATAAGACGCTCCACGTAGTCACGCACGAACTCGATCGTACTGCCCGCTTGTATGCGGTCATCTTCTCCAATCAACAAATGAGATTGTCCAAGAAACACCTCTGGTTGTGCGGGAAATTCCATATCGAAATATGACAACGCTAGCCGGAGATTCTTCTGCGCCGAATATCCTCCCATACGCCCCACAGAGTGACTGATGATTCCCGCCGCTTTGGCCTTCCATGCCACGTCATTGTTCGGTTTGGATCCGATATCGACGGCGTTCTTCAAACATGCCGGGATAGTGCGATTGTTCTCGCTGGTGACAAATAGGACCGCATCTGCTTCCTTGATGGCTGCGCGGAAAGCCAGGTACTCCGGCGGAGTAGGTTTATCCACAACGGACGGGTCATCATAGTCAAAGTCATAGAGCGGCAAATCACGCAGATTATAAAGCTCGCAGTCAACGCCGTCAGGAACAAGTTCCGTAACGTGCAGTGCAATTTTGCGTGCGATGCTCTGACGGCGCAAGCTTCCTACAAGGATGAGAAGTTTCATGAGTTCTCCTGGGGATAGTTCAAGTGGATATTAGAAATTCCAGTCATCATCTGAGGTCTCTTCTGCTTTGCCGATGATGTAGGAGGAACCCGAACCGGAGAAGAAGTCGTGGTTTTCTTCCGATCCAGGAGATAGCGCCGCCAAGATTTTGGGATTTACTTGGCACTGATCATGTGGGAAGAGGTTTGGATATCCAAGATTCATGAAAGCCTTGTTGGCGTTATAGCGAACAAAAGTTGCCACATCATCCATCAGCCCGAGCGGTTCATAGAGTTCACCCGAATATTCCAACTCAAGCTCGTAGAGTTCCTGGGTTAGCCCAACGGTGAATTCACGCATTTCTTTGGGCCGCTGCGGCGAAGCCTGTTCCAAACCGCGTTGAAACTTGTATCCGGAGTAGTACCCGTGCACGGCTTTATCCCGAAGGATCAGCCGAATCATGTCAGCGGTGTTGGTCAGATTCCCGTGAACACTAAAGTGCAGCGGCAAATAAAACCCGGCATAGAGCAGCAGCGATGAAAGCAAGGTTGATGCCACTTTTCGTTTCAGCGCGTCATCACCGTAATAGTGGACCATGATTTTTCTGACTCGCTGTTGCAGGATGTCATTGTTGACAGCCCAGGCATAGGCTTCATCGATCTCCGGGGTATTCGACAAAGTAGAGAACACCGAGGAATAGCTACGCGCGTGAACCGCCTGCATGAAAGCGATGTTGGTGTACACGGCTTCTTCATGTTCAGTTCGGGCATCTTGAATCTGGCTGATTTCGCCGACGGTTGCTTGCACGGTGTCAAGCAACGTCAGGCCAGTAAAGACTCGCATGGTGAGCTGGCGATCAACCTCGCTCAGCTTCTGCCAATCGCCCAGGTCATTGGACAAGGGGACTTTTTCTGGAAGCCAGAAGTTAGACGTCAATCTGTTCCACACTTCAAGGTCCTTGTCATCGTGGATCCGGTTCCAGTTGATAGGCCGAAGCGGCATCTCCTTCGCCCGACGAAACCCGGGCGGTGTTTGCGATTTTTCTAATAGTTCATGATGATTCATGAAGTTCCTTTCTGGTGTTTTCGGTACTTGTGGCATCGCTTGCGGGCTGATTGAAAAGTGGTTCTTCAAAAAAGCGGAGCAAGCCGTCACGCACGGTCTGTACGTCATGGTCAGTTCCAAGGAGCTCGAAACGGTAGAGCTCAGGCACGCCGCATTTGCGTGCGATTTTTGGCCCAGCGCAGCAATACGCCTCCCCAAAATTTGTGTTTCCGGCGGTGATAACACCGCGCAACTGCTCCCGGTTCGACGGAATATTGAGAAACTTGCGCACTTGAACCGGGATCGCTGCTTTCATGTTTCCGCCGCCGTATGTAGGAAGAATCAGCACATACGGGTCGGTTACACAGAGCATTCCTTCTTTGGGGCGAAGGGGAATTCTCACCGCAGGAAGACCAAGTTTCACCACGAAACGGTGCGTGTTTTCACTCACTGATGAGAAATAAACCAAGCGGGGTGTTCTTTCCCCCCATATGTGTTGAGCAGGTTGAAATTCGATGGCATGACTCCTTTCCGGATTTTTAACAGCCCGAATGCGGCACTTACTCGAGGGCTATGAAGCAGCAAGCAACCTTCAAAGTTTCGCGTTATTGAATATTAAACTACGTTTCGACGTAGTTGCCAAGGAGTGCAGGTAGACGTCAAAAATGATAGAAATCGAAAGCCGGAAAGAACTAAACGCGGACTAATACTGCGCGCAGTGCTGCTGCGCCAAGAGATACAGAATTCTTGCCCAAAATGATCTGCGTAGATTCAGCGAATGCTTGGGATTCTCCCACAGCAATATCGGCGCCAACGACAAGTCCGTGCTGTGCAAAATGCTTCAGCATGTCCGGATCTGCATCATGAATACGCTCTACAATGCCGACTTCTCCAGCTGTCATTTCTGCCAAGCTAACCAGCTTCTGGCCCTTTTCCGCATCCAAAGCGTTTAAATCCGGGTACTGCCCATCTGCGCTCGGAATGGGATCCCCGTGCGGATCTCTGGTGGGATAACCCAAGCTGGCATCAATTTGATCAATCATGAAATCGGAGACGCTGTGCTCAAGCTGTTCTGCTTCATCATGAACCTGATCCCACCGGTAGTTCAGTGATGTCACCAAGAATGTCTCGATAAGCCGATGCCTGCGCACCATCTGCAGCGCGTATTCTCGCCCCAGCTCACTTAAGGTGATGGCTCCGTATGGGGCATGTTTAACAAGCCCCTTCTTCTCCAGCCTCCGCACCGCGTCAGAAGCGCTGGACAGGCTCACACCAACTTGCTGTGACAACAGCTTGGTAGTGATTGGTGCGTCATTCCATTCCCCCAGCTTGAAAAGATCCTTTACATAATCCTGGTTCGATGATGACAACTGCGAAACATCGACGACCATTAAGAATTACTCCACATCCACATTGAGACCTAAACCAGGTACTGCGCGCTTAAACTCCCTTGCATCATACCGGCTATCCCAGAGTTTTAGACTGGCCGTCCATTTTCATCGAACGCACCCATTGACGTGTAGTCCTCCCATGTCCGGCAATGGCTGACTTCCCCATTGCCTTCCGGCGCGACGCGGGAGAGGAATATCTCCGCGCTATGCAGTGCTGTATCGAGGCTTTGATGATGGTTGCCAAAAACAAAGCCCATCAGCGGGCCGTCCTCATCGCCTTCATGAACCTGGCAGCGCACGGTAAAAGAACCAATGTTATCCCGAATCTCCGGCGCGTTCGCCGCCGCTTCAACACTGTCGTCCACTCCTGGCTCAATCGCGCTACGCTCCCGCGCGAGCTGTGCTTCTTCTTGCGCCTCTAGCTCTGCCTGCTCCCGCGAATCCAACACATAGCTAGTTCCCGCGATCGAACCCCCGAAGGCCACCGCCCCCACTGCCAACAACGCCACTGCGCCTTTGATAAATCTCATGTCTCCCCCTCGCCGCGGCAGTGAGCCATCCTGCCCGCACGTTGTGGACTATTAATTCTTATTCCCCAGGCTACAATAGTCCGCTTGAGAGGTCAACGGGGCTAGTGCTCGAGGAGGTGGAGCATTTCCTTGCGCAGTTCGGCGGTCTTGGCTTCGACGGAAGGGTCTTCGCTGACTTCGTGGCGTGGGCGCGGGAGGTCGACGTTGATGTCGGCGATGATGGTGGCTTCAGGGCTCTTGGACATGACGAGGACGCGGTCGGAGAGCAGGATTGCTTCGTCAACGTCGTGGGTGACCATGACGACGGTGCGGCGTGATGCTTCCCAGATGTTGAGTAGCTGGATTTGTAGTTCGCGGCGAGTCAGGGCGTCGAGGGCGCCGAAGGGTTCATCGAGAAGCATGATCGGCGGGTCGATGGCGAAGGCGCGTGCGATGCCGACGCGCTGCTGCATGCCGCCGGAAAGGCGGGCGGGGCGGCGCTCAGCGGCATCGGAAAGCCCTACTTGCTCCAAGTGGTTCTTGGTAATCTCAGCGCGCTCGGTTTTGCTCAAGCCTGGTCGTGCGGAGCGCAGCCCGAAGTCGATGTTGCCGCGCGCGGTCATCCATGGCAAAAGCGCATGGTCCTGGAACACCATGCCGCGGTCCGGGCCAGGCCCCTGCACCTTCTTGTGACCGGTGCTAACGGTGCCGGTGGATGGCTCCGCAAGACCTGCAATCATCTTCAAAATGGTGGACTTGCCGCAACCAGAAGGCCCCAGCAGGGCGACGAACTCGCCGTCGTTGATGTTGATGCTGGTATCACCAATAATTGTGGTCGGGCCATAGGACTTGGTGATGGAGTCCAGTTCAACTGAGGCATCAGTCGCGGTGGTTTTTAGGGATTTAGTCATAGCGAACTACTTTCTGCAATGCGCCGACGAGGTGGTCAAGAATCAGGCCCGCGATACCGATGATGAAAATCGCGACAACAATGGCGTCAATATCCAGGCGGTTCCAGGCGTTCCACACGAAGAAGCCCACGCCGCGTCCGCCGATGAGCATCTCCGCCGCGACAATAACTAGCCACGCGGTGGACAGTGACAAGCGCAGGCCGGTAATAATGCCCGGCAAGGAAGCCGGCAGCCAGATGTACACAATGCGCGACCACCAGTCGGTGCCGATGGTATCCGCGAGGTTGATATACGTCGGATTAACGCTGCGCACGGCATCGATGGTGTTAATTAGAATCGGCCACAGCGCCGAGAGCAAGATGACGAAGACGGCGGTGTTTTCAGCGTCTTTGAGAAGCGCGAGACCGAGTGGCAGCCACGCCAGTGGCGAGACTGGGCGCAGAACCTGCACTACCGGATCGACAGCCCAGCGCAGCGTGGTACTGCGCCCCAGAATAAAGCCCACTGGCAAAGCTATAATCGCAGCGAGCAAGAAGCCAAAGAGCACCCGACGCAAACTCGCCATCAGGTGCCAGAAAATGCCGACGCTGGCGGGGCCATCTTGATAGAACGGGTCGGAGAGAATCTCCACGCCGCGCGCAAAAGTATTCGCGGGCGTTGGCGCGATATCGCTAATCCACCCGGCGTTGGCGGCAAACTGCCAAATGCCGATGGTGAGGATAAACATCACTACGCCAATAATGACGGCGTGAAGTGGTTTGGGTTTAGTATTCACCGAAAAATCACCGAGTCCATGTGGTCATATCCACGAGTAGGGGCCAGTGGATCAAAATCCACGCCGTTAATACTTAAGTGTTCGCCAGTCACTTCCAGTCCCGGCACAAGCACGCTTTCTGCGGCGGCGATGATGGTGGAATCATCCATCGTCAACGTGTCACCGCCCAAGCCCCAGCGGGCAATCTGCGTGGCCATCCACACGATTGCCGCCGGGTCCGTTGGGTCGCCAAAGGACATGCGTTCTAAGTCAGTATGCGTGTTGCCGTGCCAGTCTTGGTAGACGCCTGAAAATGGGCCATCGAGAAGCTCTGCGGGCTGATTGAGGTATTTTTCCTGCGACAGCGTCTGCGCGGAGGAATCGAACTGCGCCGGGGTGCTCAATATGGCAGCGGCTTCTTCCAGCGCGCTGTTTACACCTTGCGCGGCGCTGGAGTGCTCCGCCTTCCATTCCTTGGCCATCGCCACCGAGCAGCATGGATGCTTGTCCCACAGTTGCTTTGTCATCAGCCAAATCTTGCCGGAGCCGCTCTTGATGGCGCGCTCGTTGAACGGCTCCGGGCCGATAAAGCCATCGATGCCTTCCACGGACAGCTGCGCCACCATGTCCGCTGGTCGCAGCAGGCGCAGTTCCACATCAGCGATGGGGTCCACGCCGTTCGCGGCCAAATAGTCGCGCAGCAGCAACGCGTGCACGGAGTACTCAAACGGGATGCCCAGCACCATGCCCTTGAAATCCTGCGCGGAGTTCACTGAGCCATAGTGCTTGGAGGCCAAAGTAATGGCCTGGCCATTAGTGTTTTGGGTAAAAGACAGCTCCGTGGGGCGCGCGGCATTGGTCACGCCGGCATCAATCGCCACGGTCATGGGTGAAAGCATGTGCGCCACGTCCAGCTGTTCTGTGGCATAGGCCGTCCATAGGTCAGCCCAGCCGGAGAACTTCTTCAACACGACGTTCGCGCCGTGCTTTTTAAACAGGCCCAGGGCGTCAGCGATAGCAATCGGTGCAGAGCACGCAATGGGCACGTAGCCGATGGTCAACGGGGTGTTGATGCTCCTATAGTGTGTCAAACGGTTTTCAGGAATTTTTCGTAGGCCGACGCTAATTCCGTTAACGGACGTTTTCCAGTCTCGATGTCACTGATCCTCGCCGGGGCGCACCCTAAATGTTGCGCTACGTACACCTGGGTGAGCTGCTTCGCGATGCGCAGTTCTTTCAGCTCATCTCGCCGAAGATCCCTCGGTTGGGGCGTACTGCGCTTGGTACAGATCACGCGGTAGACCTCTCTGATGATGGCTCGCTTGAGGCAGCGAATAATTTCCTTTTTCGACAACCCTTCTGCGGTGCGCCTAGCGACGTAGGCTTTGGTGCGTTGGTCATAGCGCATCCTCACAAGAGCAATCCGATACAACGCCGAGTTCGCACGCCGGTCACCACCACGATTAAGCCGGTGCCGGTTGGTTCGCCCAGAGCTTGCCGGCAATGGAGCCACCCCACACAAGTTCGCCAGCGCTGCTTCCGAGTGAATGCGCTCAGGATTATCTCCGATGCTGATCAACAGATCAGCGGAAACAAGAGCCCCACATCCTACGATACTGCTGACATGAGGATTGATCATTGACACCAGAGCAGAGATCCGGGCTTCCAACTCATCACACTGCACCCGCAACGCGCGGTAGGTCGTGGCCAGAATCTTCAGGCTGGTCAGCACACCATTTCGCGGATCGCTAAGATCCGGCGATGGACGGCAGTACACCAATGCGTTGACAAGGGTGTGGTTAGTCATAGTTCCGTAGCGGGTGCGGATATCATCAGGAGCTGTGACCAGCAACGACTTTATCGTCGTGATGAGTGTCGTGGTGGTGGACACCAGCTGTTTCCGGGTGATCTGTAACGCTCGTAACGACTCCACCGGGCCTGTGGAATCTTTAGGCGTGCTCAGTCCTTCCCCTGACAGGACCTGTCGCGCGGCGGCAAGGGCATCCACCGGATCTGACTTCCCGTCCCGGCGTCGGATGCTGCGCTTCGGGCGCAGGACTTCAACTACCGTGTAGCCACGGTCTATCAGGTGCCGGGTTAATCCGGCACCGAAAGAGTTGGTTCCTTCTACTCCGACGGTGCCGACACCGTGCTTGTTAAGAAACTCGGTGAGGTGTGTGTAGCCGGCCCTGGTGGTGGGAAAGGTTTCGGTGGCCAGATGCCGGCCGGTTGCAGTCACCGTGGCAACGGTGTGGGTGTCGGTGTGGGTGTCGACCCCAGCAACGGGTTTTGCAGAGAAATCGATGTCTGTGGTCATGGCTGTCAGCGCTTTCGTATAGGGAAATGGTGAAGGTAGCCGCTGATCCGAGGGTTCGGGCAGACAAGACACTGATGGGACTAGTACCATGACACCTGCCAGGGTGGTCACGGTGAGAGGTCACGCTCCTATAAAGTCATGACCGAATCACCGGATCGCGGTGCGGGGCGAGAACCAGCCCGGAAGACAGATCGCAACGAAGGCACACAATCAGATTGTGACCAGTCCGCTAGTGGGTCATTCCGAGTGGTTCTTGTCCCGCACTCTCTATTATCAGTGTCCGCTAGCGTGGTGTATCTGTAACTATCGGTGATAGCCCTTATGAATGAATGAGGCGACCACCGTAGTACCTTTCGATTCCATAACCACACTTCCTCGAAAGGGATAACCACGATGGCCGCTGCCCCTTATTCTATAGACCCGACTACCTACTTAGACGAATTGCTCGCTCAAGCATCCCCAGATCTCATGCGCGAGATGCTTCAAGGTTTCATTAACCAAATCCTCTCGACCCAAGCTGACCAAGTCTGCGGCGCCGATTACGCCACCACGTCTGAGTCTCGCACCAATGTCCGCAACGGCTACCGCCACCGCGACCTAGATACTCGCGTGGGTACCATCGATGTTGCAGTACCTAAGCTACGCACTGGATCGTTCTTCCCGGACTGGCTCCTGGAACGACGAACCCGGGCCGAACGAGCACTCACCACCGTGATAGCCACCTGCTACTTGAAGGGCGTATCCACTCGCAGGATGAACGATCTTGTCGCTAGTCTAGGTATCAATAATCTCTCAAAATCCCAGGTCTCTGAGATGGCGAAAGATCTTGATTGCATGGTCGAAGATTTTCGCACCAGGCCACTAGATACCGGCCCATACTTGTATGTCTCATGTGACGCGTTAACCGGCTCTTCCGTTTTTAGAGTGCGTTGATTTTGTGGGTGAGCTGTCCGGAGTGGATGAGGCATCGAAGGATGTAGTGGGTGAGGTTGCGGAATCCAAGCGCGATTCCGCGGAGGTGTTCTAGGCGTCCATTGATGGCTTCGACTGGTCCGTTGGAGACTCCTACGTCGAAAAATGCCAAGACATCACTTAGGCGTTTATCTAGACTGCGGCCAAGTTGTGCAAGTTCTTTATTCGTGGACGGAAGTTTGCATAGCGCGTTGATGATATCGCGCATTTGCGCTTTGGCCTTGCGTTTATCACTCATCTGATAGCAGTCAATAATGCCCTGATACGCAAGCCACGCCATCTTCAATGTCCCATAGTCTTTGTCATAAGCCCAGAGCTCATCCAGGCGGGCTTGCTGCTTGTCTGTTAGCCATTTCTGCGTGGTCAACAAGGTTTTCCGGTTCTTGTACAACGGGTCGTGTGTGAGTCCGCGGCGCTGGTATTTCTCCCGCTGGAGTCGTTGCCGGCAGGCGGTGAGCTTATCGCCAGCTAAACGCACAACATGGAACGGATCCATAACCCGCCTGGCGTTGGGCACAAGTTCTTTGCTGGCCGTGGCATAGCCCTGGAATCCGTCCATGGCGACGATGCGTACCTGACGGCGAAACTCGGGTGTTCGTGCAGCAAGCCAGGTACGCAACGCATCAGCACTGCGGCCTTCGACCACACCCAATAAACGTGCTGGGCGCTTGGTGTTGTGGTGATGGTCAGTCATGTCCACAATCACGGTGACAAAGCCTGCACCATAAGCGTTGCGATTGTGAGACCATTTATGTTCGTCCACGCCGATGACCTGTACATTATCCAGGTGGGTCGGGTCGTTGTAGATCAGTTCATGACACATGTCCAGCGCTAGCTGGCAGGTGAGATCCCATCCGATTCCGAGGGCTTTCGCAGTAGCGGAAATGCTCATCCGGTCAATGGCTAGGCGTTGTAGTATCCAGCGGGTGACCCGGTGGGTGACTTTCTTACCTGGATCTGCACATGCCAGTTGTGCTTGGAAGTACTTGACTGCGCAGTTGTCATTGGTGCAGCGATAGCGTGGCAGGCGGATGCGTAGCTTGGTGGGGAAACCAACAATCGGCAGATCAATGAGAGTGCGATAGGCATGATCCCGAAACTGCCCCGACATAGCGCAGCTACTGCACGAATCGGCAAAAGCGGTAGCGGTGGCTTCGATGAACGTGAAATCTCCTGCGTCCATGGCACCTGTAATGGCTAGGCCAAGTTCGGCGGTGCGGCAGATGGTGTCAGCGACGACATTGCTAGTAGAATCCACGAGTAAGAGCCCCTTGTTGGTAAGTGGATAGATTCGACACCTAAACCATTACCGACAAGAGGCTCGTTTACTTATCTGCCACACCCACAATGCACTCTAAAAACGGAAGAGCCCGTTAACCATGAAAGTCCGTGAAGGCGGACGAGTGGTTAAAACCTCCGTACTCCTTGCTACCGGGGTTAATGCTGAAGGCTACCGCGAGCTACTAGGCATGCAGGTCGCTACATCGGAATCAGCATCGTCATGGACCGGGTTCTTCCGTGACTTAAAAGCCCGCGGGCTTAATGAGGTCTATTTGGTAACCAGTGATGCTCACTTAGGTATCCAGCACGCGATCAGTGACGTGTTACCGAATGCGTCCTGGCAACGATGCCGTACCCATTTCGCGAAGAACCTCTCAGCGATGGTGCCCAAGACTCAATGGCCGACGTTATCGGCGATGTTTCACACGATATTCCAACAACCAGACTCGGAATCGGTGTGGTCCCAAGCCAAAGAGGTCGTGGCATTTTGCGAGCAGAAGTTCCCACACGTGGCCGACTACCTAGAAGAAGCCCTCGACGAACTATTGGCGTTTACCAATACGCCGAAATCAGTGTGGAAGAAGGTCTGGTCGAATAACCCCACTGAACGGCTCAATCGAGAAATCCGGCGCCGCACAGATGTTGTTGGAATCTTCCCTAATCGTGACGCTATTGTGCGCCTTGTTGGTGCTGTGTTGGCAGAACAACATGATGACTGGATTCAGCAAAACCGCTACATGTCACTGACAAGCCTTGAGCAAACCAAAGCAATGATCACCGCCAACGTCATCGACGCCGACACCACCACCAAGGAAGTCGCATGAACCAGTCACAGTACCAAGCCCGTGCTGGTCCCTGAGGCCATCACACTGCTTGTTTCAACGAAAGGCAGAAACACCACTCGGGCGGACTTGACCGCTATCGGGCCCAGTCCATTGGGGACTGGGCTGGAGTAATTGTTACGATTCGATTGAGGATCCCGCGTGTCCTACTCAGTTAGCTAAGGACATCACCAGCCAGAATTGCCGGTACCTTGGTTGGGGAGTCGAGGTGGGATTGTAGGTTCAGATTGTGCAAGGTGGGACTGTGGCGCAATGTGTCCCTGTGGTTGACCCATAGAATTCTGGAACCCCTCAGAATTACTTGCGTATGCCTGTTGCCAGGAGATTCCGCCTGCAGAAGCTGAGTAGATGTACTCAGTAGCTTTGTTCTTGAAATCGTCCAGGGCTGCTTTATCCAAGATGGAGACTGTTACCTCGTTTACCCCGCCACCATTATTGGTAACACTTAGGGATGCCATGATGGAATTGGCCGCAATGGCTGCAAAGAAAGTTCCAGCAAGAAGAAGGAAGAGCCCTCCGACCGCACCACCCGCAAGCGCCGACAGTCCCATGAAGAGCATCACCGCTGCTATAAAGCCGGCAAAGAGTAGCCGAACCGGCTTAACTTTGAATGATGAGTTGACGCCGGCGATGGAGCCCATTGGAATGGATTTCTCTTCAAATCCGAGTGGAATGAATCCGAAGATGGTGTTGGCGCATTTCAAGGCGAGTCGCTTGTTGGTCACCAAATAGGTGTCGCGTAGCCAGAAGAGGAGAAGGTTGGGGCGGAAGCTTCGAGAGTAGTGGCCGCTTTCGCCAGGTGCTAGCATGATGTCAGTGTTCGATGTACTCATGCTTATTACTGTAAAACACCTGGATAGAGCGTTTCTACAATGTGGGGAGTGCTCCCCAGAAGCCCTTTTTAACGCGACATTCTGAAGCTAATAGGCTAAGTACGCGGAAGGAATCCGCTAGTCGATAACCCAGGCTGAAGGGAAGTTCTTCTCGGCTATCAGAGTACCGCCTTGGAATACTTCCACGCCACCACCAACCACTTGAATGATAGACGGTGAAGCATCGACGTAGAACTCACCGCGAGCTGGGTTGGAGCGACTTTGGTCTACAGTAGCCGTCAAGGTTCCACCGAAAATATCTGACCTATAAGTCATCTGCCCATTGGATTCGCACACCGTAATCCAAGCATCGCTGTCACGGCCGGCGTATACGAGGTTCTGAGAACTGTCACAGCGGGTCGCAGCATTATCCGACCATCCGGACAGTGTTAACCCGGCGCCGCGGGCTGCTTCTGGCAGCTCCGGCGCAGCAGGTTCTGTGGCAGGTCGTCCTACAGACCTAGCTGTTTCGCCCGATTCCTCATCATTATGCTCTTCACTCGATACGTCCTCAGGCTGTTCTTCCGATGCTTCCTCTGATGGATCTGAGGAAGCTGAGGCTGGGGCGCTCTCCGAACTGCCGGGAGCCGCACTAGCGGATTCTTCGTTTGAAAGTTCTGCGGTCTGAACTACCGCTTCTTCGTTTCCTTCAGAACTATCTTGTTCGCCCGCCCCGATACGACCGCTGAGATATAACCAGGCAACGGCCGCAATAATAGCCAAGGCGAGCACCATGATGAGCCCGATCAAGAATCCGCCCAATCGGTTCTTTTTCTTCACGGGTGATGGAGCTTGGACCGAACCTGCATCCCCAAGACTATCCGTATCTTCATGGAACTGCTGTTGGGAGCCGTAGCCAGCATGTCCCCACCCTGCTGTCGGTGGCGCTGAATCATCGGGTTGTTCCCACGGATTATTTTCCTTGGGTGCCCATGGGTTATTCTCTTCAGGTTTCTCTGGACCATTCCACGGATTACTCATTTGTCCTCTTTGTCTCTAGTTAAGTTTTGAAAGCGTCAGCACAACGGAAGTGTTTGAAAACGATCCTTGGCCTGAGAGCCTTCTAGGTAGATTCCGAACTCTTCTTTGTCATTCATAGGGGCTACTGCAATCCGGTCTTCACTATTTTCTGCGTCCGTTCCCAAGTTCAGTGTGGCAACCTCTCAAGTACCGACTTCCCAATGTTTTCTTTCGGCACCATCGAGGGAATTGTCGCGATCTTCTTGAGAACCAAAGTCCGCGAAAGTGATACTCAGATCGCTATCAGAACAAACGATGCGAGCTTGTTCATTCTCTCCGGCTACGCCGGCTGAGCACTCTAACCCCGCCCATCCAGGGGAATCGGGCTTGTCGGAAATGATCTTGGGAAACGCATCTGCGATGGCAGATTCTGGTTCTTGCCACGCAGGATTCAGAAAGGCAAAGGTGCCAATTGCGCCCAGAATTACCAATAATCCGACAGCCAAGGCGCTCAACGTAATCATCGTTGGCTTGTTGAATTCAAACCCTGAAGAAGACTCCTGCGATGGAGTAGGCACATCAGGTATCCGCGTATTCTGGTTCGCTATCGCGTTTTGCGGCGGACGTGGTGGACGCTGCCACGATGCGCGGTTACCTGTTTGTGCCAGGGCTTGAATAAACGCCGTCGCAGTCATAAAGCGATATGCCGGTGCTGGATGCAGCGACTTGCGAAGAACCTGTTCGATCCGATCGACGTCGCCCATGTCTTTCTGATTCAGCCCGAGCGCTGCAATTTTAGGAAATGGCCGATCGGATTCAGCCCACTGGTTTGGACTCATTGTGTCTTTAAGAGACTGCAGCGTAAGCATCTCAAAAGCAATGAGTGACAGAGCATAATTGTCACTGCCCACAGTTGGTTGACTATGCGCGAGATCTTTCGGGCCGTTCTCTCCGCCAGGAACGAGTTCAGGTGCAAAGTACCGCTCGGTGCCGATCATCATCGACAAACTAGTTAGCCGTGTATCTTCGGCAGCCAAGCTAATCCCGAAATCGGTCAGCAGGGACCTAGACTCACTTGCGGTTGAATCTGGAACGAGAATATTTGCCGGTTTAATGTCGCGGTGGATGATAGGCGGATCCATCCGCATGTGAAGAAAATCTAATGCGGCTGCAATTGGACGCAATAGTTCAACAGTTTCAGCGACCGTGAATCTGTTTCCCCATTCCCGATGTCGTCTTATCAAGGTGGATAGGTTTTCGCCTTGGACATAATCCATGACGAAGTAGGCATCCCCATTCTCCGTAACCTCAGCAAAATGAATTTTTACTACGGCTGAATGACTAATCCGGCCTAACGTCACCATTTCCGCACGGAAACGGGCGAGACCAGTTTCTTCATCGAGAAGTTCTGTCGAAAGCTGCTTAACCGCTACATAGCGCTGCAGCTTCTCGTCGAATGCACGATAAACCACACCCATACCCCCACGCCCGATTTCAGAAATCTCCGTGAAACCGTGGCGCTCGCTAAGGGTTGAGATAAAACTATGGGTATTGCTAACCATCAGAAAGGCAGCTATCCAAGACTGAAGGCTTCAAGCACCCAGTCGTTCCCATTCTTCACGACGGACAAGGTGCCTTCATGGTAGTCAGAGTCACCGATGATTGGCACGATAAAATACTCATTCTCAGGGTCGAGTTCCGTACTCTCGTCGCCAAACAAATAACCCAGCGACACCTCAGACAGGATTTCAGGGCTGTTGTCGCCACTGGAATCTGAATCGCCATACTCCTCGGCATAGGAATCTACGCTGTCATGTGCAGAACGGATGAACTCAGTCAAAGCAATAGGCTTGCCTGCAGTCATTTCATTATGTCCGAAGTAACCATCCATTCCGGCATATGAAGAACCTTCGCCTATTCCGAGTCGTGACAACATCGAGCTCCTGTCGGCCGCATCGGCGTTTTCGATGATCCACTCGCGTGTTTCCTCTGGTTGACGCAGTTCGAGGAAGGAGTTTGCGAACTTTTCAGCGCCTTTGTAATCACCACCACCGGAAGCAACTGAACTTCCGCCGAACATCGAGCTGACGAGACCTACGATGAGTCCACCTACGACAAATGCAGCGACGGCAGTGATAATGATTGCGGTACGAGAAGACTTTTTATACTCAGCCTGGACATCGCGTGCTCGCTCACTTGCACCTGCTGCCGCTGAGTTAAAGGTATCTTTTACTGCGGCAACCCTTTCTGGGGAAATTTGCGAATTGAATCCACGGGCACGTTGAGCATCCTGGTGCTGCGCATTAGCGTTTGCAGCATTGCTTGCTCCTGCGCCCAGAGCAGCTAGGTCACGAATCGTGTCAACCGTGATTTCGGGAGCCGTCGGATCAGCCAAGCGAGCGTCATACTTTGCTCGTTTCTCAAAGTCCCCCAGAATCTGCTTTGCGAGCTTGACTTCTTCAATGCCACCGAGATTGTCTAAATTTCCTTCCTGAATCCTGGTGTCCAATACGGAGACGATTTCATTGGATGACGCGCTGCTATCAAGGTTGAGCGATTCATAAAGGTTGTAGTTTGACAAGGGAATTCCTTTCGGGGGACCAGGGTTGTTCAAATTATTCTGACACTTGCAAAATGAAACTGCATAGCCAGCGGAGAGCAAATGGGGAACGATCCCCACACTTACCCCCTCTGTAGGGTGAAAACACAGTTAAGACGCTATAAAATTCAGCGTCGAGCTTGACTAGCTGCGTAGTGCGCTAAGAAATTTTTATAGGGTTTATATACATTTTCACCGTCTTGCGCCAAGCGCTGGCAGAGGCGTTCAATCTTCTGATTGGTTTTCTTTTCCGTCCACCCCAACTGCTCAGCCAGCTCCTTGACAGTAGGTAGATCTCCATCATTCGCCCCCGGGTTCTTAATCAACGGAGCAGCTAAGGCGTCTAACATAATCCGCTGATCTTCATTTGGAATGTGGCGAGCATGAGTAATGTCGCCATCAAAAGTGTTCAGCTGTGAGGGTCGGGAAATCCCTGTAGATGGGATGTCAATGTGAATCTCATAATGACGTTCCGGGGTTGTAAACGTAATTGCGCTTGGCCCAGCCGGCATCACCGTCACAGCCCCCGGCCCCAAATGGATGCGTGTTAGTGAACGAGAACCGCGAGGCTCAATGTCCAGCGGAATGTGCCTTCCTCGGTTTGCGATCATCCACCCTAAGCCGCCATACCAAAGCTGAAAGAGACTTCGGTGCAGAAAAGCATCATCCGTTCCGACCGGGAAGGTACCCGAACGGCCAACAATCGCTTCCTGGCCGGCTTCAAGAATGATGCGGTTGCCAAGCAGGTCATCAATCCGCAATGGAGGTGGTTGAGATGCAGGAGTCATAGAAAACCTCATTGAGAGTAGGGGGCTCATAATTCGAGTAGCACCGCAATCGATTCTGACTCCTGCGGTTTTACCCGGTAGGGGAATTCAGATTTTAGCAAGAGGTAGGAGGCGACTGTGGTATCACACTCTGCACTTCTGAGATTAGCGCGTTTGCCATCATTTGGGCATCATTGAAATTCCCAGACCCTGATCTGACGATGATCGCCAAGGCCCGGGACTGCCCTGTTGCCGGATCAGTGGTCAACCCAAATTGTCTGGCGCTGTATGAGCCGTTGGGTTCAGGTCCCCATCCACCTTTAAATTGTGCTTGTGGAAGGCCACCAATTCCCCAGGATTGGCTGGGTTCAATCTGCGCCATATTCTGTAAAATTGGCTCACTTCCAGGAATGCACGCCAAGTTTGCTGCGAAACGTGCCTGATCACTCGCTGCCCACATCGTCTGACCGAAAGAGCTGAATCCTTCCCGTGTCACCACTGTGCTTACAGGTACCTGCACTCCGCCTTCCGCTAGCACTTCCTCAGTAACTAGCCCTGCTTCTTCAGGTGCCCCTAGAGATCCCCATAGTGTTTCAGCAGCAGCATTATCCGACCACTGAATAGCCGCCGTAACATTTGCAAGTTGGGAAGGGTCGTTTCTTAAAGCCGCAATAGCAATAGGCACCTTGATTGTTGACCAGGAAGCGTACGGAGTCATATCACCCGCGGTGACTGAGGTATAACCATCAGAAAATGCAATTTCCGCTGAACCACCGTATGCCGAAATCGCATTATCAACAGCTAATTGCAGTTGACCGGATATGTCATCGACATTCGGTTGTGTTGTAGCGCTTTCAGACGTTTGAATCGGCTCAGGTTCAACGGTTGATTCAATCGCTTCGGTCGAATGCGGTATATCAGCTGCGGCACTGCTGGAAATTGTTACTGTCAAGGTACTTGGTGTGGTTTCTTCGTCATCAAAGCTCGATGAAACACCGATTGTGCATCCCGTGAGAAATAGGGAAACTCCTAGGCAACTTGCCACTAATGCAGCCGAACTTTTCGACCGAAACGTGCTCATCATGAGATATAAACGACCGCGTTATTTCCGCCGCTACAGGTGACATAGCTACCGTTATCCCTACAGTCCATCGTGTAGTTCAATTGGGTTACTGGACTATACGCAGTAATAGCTCCTGAGGTTTCGCCCGTGGATTCATAAAAGTCCAAGAAAGCCGAGTGCACCGCTCGAGCAAATGCATCACTAGTAACGCTCGTTCCGGTATAAACATCGCTAAATTCACGATCATCGGAGGTTACCGACCGCGCGGAACCACGCGAGTCGGAGGTATCTATCTCTGATGCGCTGCGAGGAAGAGATATCGCGGATGGGCGTGAGTTGTCTTCTTCCTCTGCCTCATCGTCTCGATTACCATCGCCATCCGATTCCTCATCAGTGCTGTCGTTATCTTCACTTTCCTCATCTGCAGCGCCGTCGTCACCGGACTCTTCGGAGTCTCCCTCTGCAGGGACAACAACAACTTCAGTTTCGATGTGAGGTTCTGCGTCTCCCTGAGTACTGAGGTTCAGCCATCCAGTCTGGATAGCAACAACGACAGCGCCAGCTACCAGTGCGATCAATGCGAAAATGATGACAACAGGAAGTACCCACCTGCCTTTTCTTTTTGCAGGCGCTTGAGGAGTGGCCGCTGCCTGCTCATACCCGGGCTGTTCCTGGGATCCGTAGTATCCCCCTTGCCCATATGAAGCTGAAGCAAAATCCGCACTTTCGTCCCATGGAGCATTTTGTGCTGAATGAGAATATTCATTGGCTGGAGGAAATGCTGAAGTCTCGGGATGCACTGCCCAGGGATTTTCATCCTGCGATGGAGTGCCCCAAGGATTGTGCCCGTCTGGAGAAGCCCCTGAGTTTCCCGCAGAATTATTTGAACCGTTACCCCAAGGATTCTTCTCGTTCATCACACTGTCCTTTAGTTTGTATGCCAGCTTTTACAAAGAATCATCACACAAGATCCACAGGTTGGCACTATTATTTTGACGATATGGGGAGTTCTCCCCGCGCAATACTTCACCCGAAGGGATGCTAGTTATTCAGATAAATCATATTTGGAGATACAAAATTGCACAATTCTGCACTGATTATGCGCTGTTCCTTTGCTTAGTGCTCCAGCAGATTCAGCATTTCCTTGCGCAGTTCGGCGGTCTTGGCTTCGACTGAAGGGTCTTCGCTGACTTCGTGGCGTGGGCGCGGGAGGTCGACGTTGATGTCGGCGATGATGGTGGCCTCGGGGCTCTTGGACATAACGAGGACGCGGTCGGAGAGCAGGATTGCTTCGTCAACGTCGTGGGTGACCATGACGACGGTGCGGCGTGATGCTTCCCAGATGTTGAGTAGCTGGATTTGTAGTTCGCGGCGAGTCAGGGCGTCGAGGGCGCCGAAGGGTTCATCGAGAAGCATGATCGGCGGGTCGATGGCGAAGGCGCGTGCGATGCCGACGCGCTGCTGCATGCCGCCGGAAAGGCGGGCGGGGCGGCGCTCAGCGGCATCGGAAAGCCCTACTTGCTCCAAGTGGTTCTTGGTAATCTCAGCGCGCTCGGTTTTGCTCAAGCCTGGTCGTGCGGAGCGCAGCCCGAAGTCGATGTTGCCGCGCGCGGTCATCCATGGCAAAAGCGCATGGTCCTGGAACACCATGCCGCGGTCCGGGCCAGGCCCCTGCACCTTCTTGTGACCGGTGCTAACGGTGCCGGTGGATGGCTCCGCGAGACCTGCAATCATCTTCAAAATGGTGGACTTGCCGCAGCCTGATGGGCCAAGCAGGGCGACGAACTCGCCGTCGTTGATGTTGATGCTGGTATCACCAATAATTGTGGTCGGGCCATAGGACTTGGTGATGGAGTCCAGTTCAACTGAGGCATCAGTCGCGGTGGTTTTTAGGGATTTAGTCATAGCGAACTACTTTCTGCAATGCGCCGACGAGGTGGTCAAGAATCAGGCCCGCGATACCGATGATGAAAATCGCGACAACAATGGCGTCAATATCCAGGCGGTTCCAGGCGTTCCACACGAAAAAGCCCACGCCGCGGCCGCCGATGAGCATCTCCGCCGCGACAATAACTAGCCACGCGGTGGACAATGACAGGCGCAGACCGGTGATAATGCCCGGCAAGGAAGCCGGCAGCCAGATATAAACAATGCGTGACCACCAGTCGGTGCCGATGGTATCCGCGAGGTTGATATACGTCGGATTAACGCTGCGCACGGCATCGATGGTGTTAATTAGAATCGGCCACAGCGCCGAGAGCAAGATGACGAAGACGGCGGTGTTTTCAGCGTCTTTGAGAAGCGCGAGACCGAGTGGCAGCCACGCCAGTGGCGAGACTGGGCGCAGAACCTGCACTACCGGATCGACAGCCCAGCGCAGCGTGGTACTGCGCCCCAGAATAAAGCCCACTGGCAAAGCTATAATCGCAGCAAGCAAGAAGCCCAATAGCACGCGCTTCAAACTGGCCATCAGGTGCCAGAAAATTCCCACGCTGGCGGGGCCATCTTGATAGAACGGGTCGGAGAGAATTTCCACCGCGCGCTGGAAGGTATTCGCTGGTGTTGGCGCGATATCACTAATCCACCCGGCGTTGGCGGCATATTGCCACACGCCGATGGTGAGGAAGAACATCACCACGCCGATAATGACGGCGTGTAGTGGTTTTGGTTTAGTATTCACCGAAAAATCACCGAGTCCATGTGGTCATAGCCACGGGTAGGGGCAAGTGGATCAAAGTCCACACCGTTGATGCTCAAACGCTCGCCGGAAACTGAAAGACCAGGCGCCAAAACACTCTGTGCAGCCTTAATGATGGTGGCATCATCCATGGTCAGGGTGTCGCCGCCCAAGCCCCAGCGCGCAATCTGGGTGGCCATCCACACGATTGCCGCCGGGTCCGTTGGATCACCAAAGGACATGCGTTCTAAGTCAGTATGCGTGTTGCCGTGCCAGTCTTGGTAGACGCCGGAAAATGGGCCATCGAGAAGCTCTGCGGGCTGGTTGAGGTATTTTTCCTGCGACAGCGTCTGCGCGGAGGAATCGAACTGCGCCGGGGTGCTCAATATGGCAGCGGCTTCTTCCAGCGCGCTGATTACACCTTGCGCGGCGCTGGAGTGCTCCGCCTTCCATTCCTTGGCCATCGCCACCGAGCAGCATGGATGCTTGTCCCACAGTTGCTTTGTCATCAGCCAAATCTTGCCGGAGCCGCTCTTGATGGCGCGCTCGTTGAACGGCTCCGGGCCGATAAAGCCATCGATGCCTTCCACGGACAGCTGCGCCACCATGTCCGCTGGTCGCAGCAGGCGCAGTTCCACATCAGCGATGGGGTCCACGCCGTTCGCGGCCAAATAGTCGCGCAGCAGCAACGCGTGCACGGAGTACTCAAACGGGATGCCCAGCACCATGCCCTTGAAATCCTGCGCGGAGTTCACTGAGCCATAGTGCTTGGAGGCCAAAGTAATGGCCTGGCCATTAGTGTTTTGGGTAAAAGACAGCTCCGTGGGGCGCGCGGCATTGGTCACGCCGGCATCAATCGCCACGGTCATGGGTGAAAGCATGTGCGCCACGTCCAGCTGTTCTGTGGCATAGGCCGTCCATAGGTCAGCCCAGCCGGAGAACTTCTTCAACACGACGTTCGCGCCGTGCTTTTTAAACAGGCCCAGGGCGTCAGCGATAGCAATCGGTGCAGAGCACGCAATGGGCACGTAGCCGATGGTCAACGGGGTGTTGATGCTCCTATAGTGTGTCAAACGGTTTTCAGGAATTTTTCGTAGGCCGACGCTAATTCCGTTAACGGACGTTTTCCAGTCTCGATGTCACTGATCCTCGCCGGGGCGCACCCTAAATGTTGCGCTACGTACACCTGGGTGAGCTGCTTCGCGATGCGCAGTTCTTTCAGCTCATCTCGCCGAAGATCCCTCGGTTGGGGCGTACTGCGCTTGGTACAGATCACGCGGTAGACCTCTCTGATGATGGCTCGCTTGAGGCAGCGAATAATTTCCTTTTTCGACAACCCTTCTGCGGTGCGCCTAGCGACGTAGGCTTTGGTGCGTTGGTCATAGCGCATCCTCACAAGAGCAATCCGATACAACGCCGAGTTCGCACGCCGGTCACCACCACGATTAAGCCGGTGCCGGTTGGTTCGCCCAGAGCTTGCCGGCAATGGAGCCACCCCACACAAGTTCGCCAGCGCTGCTTCCGAGTGAATGCGCTCAGGATTATCTCCGATGCTGATCAACAGATCAGCGGAAACAAGAGCCCCACATCCTACGATACTGCTGACATGAGGATTGATCATTGACACCAGAGCAGAGATCCGGGCTTCCAACTCATCACACTGCACCCGCAACGCGCGGTAGGTCGTGGCCAGAATCTTCAGGCTGGTCAGCACACCATTTCGCGGATCGCTAAGATCCGGCGATGGACGGCAGTACACCAATGCGTTGACAAGGGTGTGGTTAGTCATAGTTCCGTAGCGGGTGCGGATATCATCAGGAGCTGTGACCAGCAACGACTTTATCGTCGTGATGAGTGTCGTGGTGGTGGACACCAGCTGTTTCCGGGTGATCTGTAACGCTCGTAACGACTCCACCGGGCCTGTGGAATCTTTAGGCGTGCTCAGTCCTTCCCCTGACAGGACCTGTCGCGCGGCGGCAAGGGCATCCACCGGATCTGACTTCCCGTCCCGGCGTCGGATGCTGCGCTTCGGGCGCAGGACTTCAACTACCGTGTAGCCACGGTCTATCAGGTGCCGGGTTAATCCGGCACCGAAAGAGTTGGTTCCTTCTACTCCGACGGTGCCGACACCGTGCTTGTTAAGAAACTCGGTGAGGTGTGTGTAGCCGGCCCTGGTGGTGGGAAAGGTTTCGGTGGCCAGATGCCGGCCGGTTGCAGTCACCGTGGCAACGGTGTGGGTGTCGGTGTGGGTGTCGACCCCAGCAACGGGTTTTGCAGAGAAATCGATGTCTGTGGTCATGGCTGTCAGCGCTTTCGTATAGGGAAATGGTGAAGGTAGCCGCTGATCCGAGGGTTCGGGCAGACAAGACACTGATGGGACTAGTACCATGACACCTGCCAGGGTGGTCACGGTGAGAGGTCACGCGAGCGTGTCAAGTATTTTGTGTGTGGGGCTTTCGGGGTTAGTGATTTATAGGTAGTTGGTGAATCGTTCGGGGTAGGCCACGGCCATTTGGTTGATGGCTTGTTTCCAGTTGGTGACCTTTCTGCCTTCGATGAGTCTTCCGCTGGTAGCAGCAGCTTTCTTGCCCTGTTTTGCGCGTTTAGCCGCGCGTTTATCCTCAATATTGCAGATCATCAACCACAGCGTCTTAATCGCGGAATCATCATTGGTAAATTGCACGCGGTTACGGGTAGCTTTACGCAGCTCGTTATTCATCGACTCAATCGAGTTTGTCGTATAGATGACCTTTCTGGCCATCGGCGGGAACTGCAGAAACGGCACGAAACGCTCCCACGCATCCGTCCAGACCTTGACTGATTGGGGATATTTCTGGCCCAGTTCTGAGTCGGCGAATTCATCCAACGCTGCACGTGCGGTTGCCTCTTCAGGCGCGGTATACACCTTCTTCAACGCCGCAGATACGGTCTTACGATCGCCATAGGCCACCCACCGGTTTGCTGCACGAATCAAATGCACCACACAGGTCTGCACCATCGAATCCGGCCACGTTGCTTCCACCGCTTCCGGCAGGCCTTTCAAACCATCGCAGCAGACAATAAACACGTCCTGGACTCCACGGCTTGCCAGGTTCGCGCACACATGAGCCCAGAAGGAGGCGCCTTCTTCTTTCGCCAACCAGATACCCAGGATGTGTTTGATCCCGTCCATATCCACGCCGATAGCCAAAAAGGCGGACTTGTTAACTACTCGTCCACCGTCGCGAACTTTGATACGCAGGGCATCTAAGAAAATTACGGGGTAGAACTCGTCTAGCTGACGGTTTTGCCAGATCATGACTTCATCTAGCACCGCATCAGTCACTGCGGAAATCGTTTCATGCGAGATATCAACCCTCATGACCGTGGCCATATGATGCTGGATATCGCGCACTGTCATGCCACCGGCATACAAACTGATGATCATGTCATCGACATCGGTTAACCTGCGTGAGCCTTTCGGCACCATCGTGGGCAAGAACGTGCCCTGCCGATCACGTGGGACGGTGACATCGACCGGGCCGTAGTTCGAATCAACCTTTTTGACATAGGAGCCGTTGCGATAATTATCGCCACCACCGGCCGCTTTGGCCTCACGATCGCCTTTGGAATAACCCAGGTGGGCATCCATTTCGGCTTCCAAGCCACGGGTGACCGAAGCTTGCAGTAATCCCCGGACTAGGTCGTTGGCGTCCGTTGCTGTGGTTCCCAGCTCGTCAATGAGCTTGGATATCTCCGGGTTCGCGAGCAGTTTCTGCTCGATCGCTTTAATCTTCGCGGAATCTTCCGGATCTCGTTTCGCCACAGAATCCATTATGGTTTATCTCCTTCATGTAAGGGAAACCCCTCACACACAAACCATTAGACACTCTCGGTCACGCTCCTATAAAGTCATGACCGAATCACCGGATCGCGGTGCGGGGCGAGAACCAGCCCGGAAGACAGATCGCAACGAAGGCACACAATCAGATTGTGACCAGTCCGCTAGTGGGTCATTCCGAGTGGTTCTTGTCCCGCACTCTCTATTATCAGTGTCCGCTAGCGTGGTGTATCTGTAACTATCGGTGATAGCCCTTATGAATGAATGAGGCGACCACCGTAGTACCTTTCGATTCCATAACCACACTTCCTCGAAAGGGATAACCACGATGGCCGCTGCCCCTTATTCTATAGACCCGACTACCTACTTAGACGAATTGCTCGCTCAAGCATCCCCAGATCTCATGCGCGAGATGCTTCAAGGTTTCATTAACCAAATCCTCTCGACCCAAGCTGACCAAGTCTGCGGCGCCGATTACGCCACCACGTCTGAGTCTCGCACCAATGTCCGCAACGGCTACCGCCACCGCGACCTAGATACTCGCGTGGGTACCATCGATGTTGCAGTACCTAAGCTACGCACTGGATCGTTCTTCCCGGACTGGCTCCTGGAACGACGAACCCGGGCCGAACGAGCACTCACCACCGTGATAGCCACCTGCTACTTGAAGGGCGTATCCACTCGCAGGATGAACGATCTTGTCGCTAGTCTAGGTATCAATAATCTCTCAAAATCCCAGGTCTCTGAGATGGCGAAAGATCTTGATTGCATGGTCGAAGATTTTCGCACCAGGCCACTAGATACCGGCCCATACTTGTATGTCTCATGTGACGCGTTAACCGGCTCTTCCGTTTTTAGAGTGCGTTGATTTTGTGGGTGAGCTGTCCGGAGTGGATGAGGCATCGAAGGATGTAGTGGGTGAGGTTGCGGAATCCAAGCGCGATTCCGCGGAGGTGTTCTAGGCGTCCATTGATGGCTTCGACTGGTCCGTTGGAGACTCCTACGTCGAAAAATGCCAAGACATCACTTAGGCGTTTATCTAGACTGCGGCCAAGTTGTGCAAGTTCTTTATTCGTGGACGGAAGTTTGCATAGCGCGTTGATGATATCGCGCATTTGCGCTTTGGCCTTGCGTTTATCACTCATCTGATAGCAGTCAATAATGCCCTGATACGCAAGCCACGCCATCTTCAATGTCCCATAGTCTTTGTCATAAGCCCAGAGCTCATCCAGGCGGGCTTGCTGCTTGTCTGTTAGCCATTTCTGCGTGGTCAACAAGGTTTTCCGGTTCTTGTACAACGGGTCGTGTGTGAGTCCGCGGCGCTGGTATTTCTCCCGCTGGAGTCGTTGCCGGCAGGCGGTGAGCTTATCGCCAGCTAAACGCACAACATGGAACGGATCCATAACCCGCCTGGCGTTGGGCACAAGTTCTTTGCTGGCCGTGGCATAGCCCTGGAATCCGTCCATGGCGACGATGCGTACCTGACGGCGAAACTCGGGTGTTCGTGCAGCAAGCCAGGTACGCAACGCATCAGCACTGCGGCCTTCGACCACACCCAATAAACGTGCTGGGCGCTTGGTGTTGTGGTGATGGTCAGTCATGTCCACAATCACGGTGACAAAGCCTGCACCATAAGCGTTGCGATTGTGAGACCATTTATGTTCGTCCACGCCGATGACCTGTACATTATCCAGGTGGGTCGGGTCGTTGTAGATCAGTTCATGACACATGTCCAGCGCTAGCTGGCAGGTGAGATCCCATCCGATTCCGAGGGCTTTCGCAGTAGCGGAAATGCTCATCCGGTCAATGGCTAGGCGTTGTAGTATCCAGCGGGTGACCCGGTGGGTGACTTTCTTACCTGGATCTGCACATGCCAGTTGTGCTTGGAAGTACTTGACTGCGCAGTTGTCATTGGTGCAGCGATAGCGTGGCAGGCGGATGCGTAGCTTGGTGGGGAAACCAACAATCGGCAGATCAATGAGAGTGCGATAGGCATGATCCCGAAACTGCCCCGACATAGCGCAGCTACTGCACGAATCGGCAAAAGCGGTAGCGGTGGCTTCGATGAACGTGAAATCTCCTGCGTCCATGGCACCTGTAATGGCTAGGCCAAGTTCGGCGGTGCGGCAGATGGTGTCAGCGACGACATTGCTAGTAGAATCCACGAGTAAGAGCCCCTTGTTGGTAAGTGGATAGATTCGACACCTAAACCATTACCGACAAGAGGCTCGTTTACTTATCTGCCACACCCACAATGCACTCTAAAAACGGAAGAGCCCGTTAACCATGAAAGTCCGTGAAGGCGGACGAGTGGTTAAAACCTCCGTACTCCTTGCTACCGGGGTTAATGCTGAAGGCTACCGCGAGCTACTAGGCATGCAGGTCGCTACATCGGAATCAGCATCGTCATGGACCGGGTTCTTCCGTGACTTAAAAGCCCGCGGGCTTAATGAGGTCTATTTGGTAACCAGTGATGCTCACTTAGGTATCCAGCACGCGATCAGTGACGTGTTACCGAATGCGTCCTGGCAACGATGCCGTACCCATTTCGCGAAGAACCTCTCAGCGATGGTGCCCAAGACTCAATGGCCGACGTTATCGGCGATGTTTCACACGATATTCCAACAACCAGACTCGGAATCGGTGTGGTCCCAAGCCAAAGAGGTCGTGGCATTTTGCGAGCAGAAGTTCCCACACGTGGCCGACTACCTAGAAGAAGCCCTCGACGAACTATTGGCGTTTACCAATACGCCGAAATCAGTGTGGAAGAAGGTCTGGTCGAATAACCCCACTGAACGGCTCAATCGAGAAATCCGGCGCCGCACAGATGTTGTTGGAATCTTCCCTAATCGTGACGCTATTGTGCGCCTTGTTGGTGCTGTGTTGGCAGAACAACATGATGACTGGATTCAGCAAAACCGCTACATGTCACTGACAAGCCTTGAGCAAACCAAAGCAATGATCACCGCCAACGTCATCGACGCCGACACCACCACCAAGGAAGTCGCATGAACCAGTCACAGTACCAAGCCCGTGCTGGTCCCTGAGGCCATCACACTGCTTGTTTCAACGAAAGGCAGAAACACCACTCGGGCGGACTTGACCGCTATCGGGCCCAGTCCATTGGGGACTGGGCTGGAGTAATTGTTACGATTCGATTGAGGATCCCGCGTGTCCTACTCAGTTAGCTAAGGACATCACCAGCCAGAATTGCCGGTACCTTGGTTGGGGAGTCGAGGTGGGATTGTAGGTTCAGATTGTGCAAGGTGGGACTGTGGCGCAATGTGTCCCTGTGGTTGACCCATAGAATTCTGGAACCCCTCAGAATTACTTGCGTATGCCTGTTGCCAGGAGATTCCGCCTGCAGAAGCTGAGTAGATGTACTCAGTAGCTTTGTTCTTGAAATCGTCCAGGGCTGCTTTATCCAAGATGGAGACTGTTACCTCGTTTACCCCGCCACCATTATTGGTAACACTTAGGGATGCCATGATGGAATTGGCCGCAATGGCTGCAAAGAAAGTTCCAGCAAGAAGAAGGAAGAGCCCTCCGACCGCACCACCCGCAAGCGCCGACAGTCCCATGAAGAGCATCACCGCTGCTATAAAGCCGGCAAAGAGTAGCCGAACCGGCTTAACTTTGAATGATGAGTTGACGCCGGCGATGGAGCCCATTGGAATGGATTTCTCTTCAAATCCGAGTGGAATGAATCCGAAGATGGTGTTGGCGCATTTCAAGGCGAGTCGCTTGTTGGTCACCAAATAGGTGTCGCGTAGCCAGAAGAGGAGAAGGTTGGGGCGGAAGCTTCGAGAGTAGTGGCCGCTTTCGCCAGGTGCTAGCATGATGTCAGTGTTCGATGTACTCATGCTTATTACTGTAAAACACCTGGATAGAGCGTTTCTACAATGTGGGGAGTGCTCCCCAGAAGCCCTTTTTAACGCGACATTCTGAAGCTAATAGGCTAAGTACGCGGAAGGAATCCGCTAGTCGATAACCCAGGCTGAAGGGAAGTTCTTCTCGGCTATCAGAGTACCGCCTTGGAATACTTCCACGCCACCACCAACCACTTGAATGATAGACGGTGAAGCATCGACGTAGAACTCACCGCGAGCTGGGTTGGAGCGACTTTGGTCTACAGTAGCCGTCAAGGTTCCACCGAAAATATCTGACCTATAAGTCATCTGCCCATTGGATTCGCACACCGTAATCCAAGCATCGCTGTCACGGCCGGCGTATACGAGGTTCTGAGAACTGTCACAGCGGGTCGCAGCATTATCCGACCATCCGGACAGTGTTAACCCGGCGCCGCGGGCTGCTTCTGGCAGCTCCGGCGCAGCAGGTTCTGTGGCAGGTCGTCCTACAGACCTAGCTGTTTCGCCCGATTCCTCATCATTATGCTCTTCACTCGATACGTCCTCAGGCTGTTCTTCCGATGCTTCCTCTGATGGATCTGAGGAAGCTGAGGCTGGGGCGCTCTCCGAACTGCCGGGAGCCGCACTAGCGGATTCTTCGTTTGAAAGTTCTGCGGTCTGAACTACCGCTTCTTCGTTTCCTTCAGAACTATCTTGTTCGCCCGCCCCGATACGACCGCTGAGATATAACCAGGCAACGGCCGCAATAATAGCCAAGGCGAGCACCATGATGAGCCCGATCAAGAATCCGCCCAATCGGTTCTTTTTCTTCACGGGTGATGGAGCTTGGACCGAACCTGCATCCCCAAGACTATCCGTATCTTCATGGAACTGCTGTTGGGAGCCGTAGCCAGCATGTCCCCACCCTGCTGTCGGTGGCGCTGAATCATCGGGTTGTTCCCACGGATTATTTTCCTTGGGTGCCCATGGGTTATTCTCTTCAGGTTTCTCTGGACCATTCCACGGATTACTCATTTGTCCTCTTTGTCTCTAGTTAAGTTTTGAAAGCGTCAGCACAACGGAAGTGTTTGAAAACGATCCTTGGCCTGAGAGCCTTCTAGGTAGATTCCGAACTCTTCTTTGTCATTCATAGGGGCTACTGCAATCCGGTCTTCACTATTTTCTGCGTCCGTTCCCAAGTTCAGTGTGGCAACCTCTCAAGTACCGACTTCCCAATGTTTTCTTTCGGCACCATCGAGGGAATTGTCGCGATCTTCTTGAGAACCAAAGTCCGCGAAAGTGATACTCAGATCGCTATCAGAACAAACGATGCGAGCTTGTTCATTCTCTCCGGCTACGCCGGCTGAGCACTCTAACCCCGCCCATCCAGGGGAATCGGGCTTGTCGGAAATGATCTTGGGAAACGCATCTGCGATGGCAGATTCTGGTTCTTGCCACGCAGGATTCAGAAAGGCAAAGGTGCCAATTGCGCCCAGAATTACCAATAATCCGACAGCCAAGGCGCTCAACGTAATCATCGTTGGCTTGTTGAATTCAAACCCTGAAGAAGACTCCTGCGATGGAGTAGGCACATCAGGTATCCGCGTATTCTGGTTCGCTATCGCGTTTTGCGGCGGACGTGGTGGACGCTGCCACGATGCGCGGTTACCTGTTTGTGCCAGGGCTTGAATAAACGCCGTCGCAGTCATAAAGCGATATGCCGGTGCTGGATGCAGCGACTTGCGAAGAACCTGTTCGATCCGATCGACGTCGCCCATGTCTTTCTGATTCAGCCCGAGCGCTGCAATTTTAGGAAATGGCCGATCGGATTCAGCCCACTGGTTTGGACTCATTGTGTCTTTAAGAGACTGCAGCGTAAGCATCTCAAAAGCAATGAGTGACAGAGCATAATTGTCACTGCCCACAGTTGGTTGACTATGCGCGAGATCTTTCGGGCCGTTCTCTCCGCCAGGAACGAGTTCAGGTGCAAAGTACCGCTCGGTGCCGATCATCATCGACAAACTAGTTAGCCGTGTATCTTCGGCAGCCAAGCTAATCCCGAAATCGGTCAGCAGGGACCTAGACTCACTTGCGGTTGAATCTGGAACGAGAATATTTGCCGGTTTAATGTCGCGGTGGATGATAGGCGGATCCATCCGCATGTGAAGAAAATCTAATGCGGCTGCAATTGGACGCAATAGTTCAACAGTTTCAGCGACCGTGAATCTGTTTCCCCATTCCCGATGTCGTCTTATCAAGGTGGATAGGTTTTCGCCTTGGACATAATCCATGACGAAGTAGGCATCCCCATTCTCCGTAACCTCAGCAAAATGAATTTTTACTACGGCTGAATGACTAATCCGGCCTAACGTCACCATTTCCGCACGGAAACGGGCGAGACCAGTTTCTTCATCGAGAAGTTCTGTCGAAAGCTGCTTAACCGCTACATAGCGCTGCAGCTTCTCGTCGAATGCACGATAAACCACACCCATACCCCCACGCCCGATTTCAGAAATCTCCGTGAAACCGTGGCGCTCGCTAAGGGTTGAGATAAAACTATGGGTATTGCTAACCATCAGAAAGGCAGCTATCCAAGACTGAAGGCTTCAAGCACCCAGTCGTTCCCATTCTTCACGACGGACAAGGTGCCTTCATGGTAGTCAGAGTCACCGATGATTGGCACGATAAAATACTCATTCTCAGGGTCGAGTTCCGTACTCTCGTCGCCAAACAAATAACCCAGCGACACCTCAGACAGGATTTCAGGGCTGTTGTCGCCACTGGAATCTGAATCGCCATACTCCTCGGCATAGGAATCTACGCTGTCATGTGCAGAACGGATGAACTCAGTCAAAGCAATAGGCTTGCCTGCAGTCATTTCATTATGTCCGAAGTAACCATCCATTCCGGCATATGAAGAACCTTCGCCTATTCCGAGTCGTGACAACATCGAGCTCCTGTCGGCCGCATCGGCGTTTTCGATGATCCACTCGCGTGTTTCCTCTGGTTGACGCAGTTCGAGGAAGGAGTTTGCGAACTTTTCAGCGCCTTTGTAATCACCACCACCGGAAGCAACTGAACTTCCGCCGAACATCGAGCTGACGAGACCTACGATGAGTCCACCTACGACAAATGCAGCGACGGCAGTGATAATGATTGCGGTACGAGAAGACTTTTTATACTCAGCCTGGACATCGCGTGCTCGCTCACTTGCACCTGCTGCCGCTGAGTTAAAGGTATCTTTTACTGCGGCAACCCTTTCTGGGGAAATTTGCGAATTGAATCCACGGGCACGTTGAGCATCCTGGTGCTGCGCATTAGCGTTTGCAGCATTGCTTGCTCCTGCGCCCAGAGCAGCTAGGTCACGAATCGTGTCAACCGTGATTTCGGGAGCCGTCGGATCAGCCAAGCGAGCGTCATACTTTGCTCGTTTCTCAAAGTCCCCCAGAATCTGCTTTGCGAGCTTGACTTCTTCAATGCCACCGAGATTGTCTAAATTTCCTTCCTGAATCCTGGTGTCCAATACGGAGACGATTTCATTGGATGACGCGCTGCTATCAAGGTTGAGCGATTCATAAAGGTTGTAGTTTGACAAGGGAATTCCTTTCGGGGGACCAGGGTTGTTCAAATTATTCTGACACTTGCAAAATGAAACTGCATAGCCAGCGGAGAGCAAATGGGGAACGATCCCCACACTTACCCCCTCTGTAGGGTGAAAACACAGTTAAGACGCTATAAAATTCAGCGTCGAGCTTGACTAGCTGCGTAGTGCGCTAAGAAATTTTTATAGGGTTTATATACATTTTCACCGTCTTGCGCCAAGCGCTGGCAGAGGCGTTCAATCTTCTGATTGGTTTTCTTTTCCGTCCACCCCAACTGCTCAGCCAGCTCCTTGACAGTAGGTAGATCTCCATCATTCGCCCCCGGGTTCTTAATCAACGGAGCAGCTAAGGCGTCTAACATAATCCGCTGATCTTCATTTGGAATGTGGCGAGCATGAGTAATGTCGCCATCAAAAGTGTTCAGCTGTGAGGGTCGGGAAATCCCTGTAGATGGGATGTCAATGTGAATCTCATAATGACGTTCCGGGGTTGTAAACGTAATTGCGCTTGGCCCAGCCGGCATCACCGTCACAGCCCCCGGCCCCAAATGGATGCGTGTTAGTGAACGAGAACCGCGAGGCTCAATGTCCAGCGGAATGTGCCTTCCTCGGTTTGCGATCATCCACCCTAAGCCGCCATACCAAAGCTGAAAGAGACTTCGGTGCAGAAAAGCATCATCCGTTCCGACCGGGAAGGTACCCGAACGGCCAACAATCGCTTCCTGGCCGGCTTCAAGAATGATGCGGTTGCCAAGCAGGTCATCAATCCGCAATGGAGGTGGTTGAGATGCAGGAGTCATAGAAAACCTCATTGAGAGTAGGGGGCTCATAATTCGAGTAGCACCGCAATCGATTCTGACTCCTGCGGTTTTACCCGGTAGGGGAATTCAGATTTTAGCAAGAGGTAGGAGGCGACTGTGGTATCACACTCTGCACTTCTGAGATTAGCGCGTTTGCCATCATTTGGGCATCATTGAAATTCCCAGACCCTGATCTGACGATGATCGCCAAGGCCCGGGACTGCCCTGTTGCCGGATCAGTGGTCAACCCAAATTGTCTGGCGCTGTATGAGCCGTTGGGTTCAGGTCCCCATCCACCTTTAAATTGTGCTTGTGGAAGGCCACCAATTCCCCAGGATTGGCTGGGTTCAATCTGCGCCATATTCTGTAAAATTGGCTCACTTCCAGGAATGCACGCCAAGTTTGCTGCGAAACGTGCCTGATCACTCGCTGCCCACATCGTCTGACCGAAAGAGCTGAATCCTTCCCGTGTCACCACTGTGCTTACAGGTACCTGCACTCCGCCTTCCGCTAGCACTTCCTCAGTAACTAGCCCTGCTTCTTCAGGTGCCCCTAGAGATCCCCATAGTGTTTCAGCAGCAGCATTATCCGACCACTGAATAGCCGCCGTAACATTTGCAAGTTGGGAAGGGTCGTTTCTTAAAGCCGCAATAGCAATAGGCACCTTGATTGTTGACCAGGAAGCGTACGGAGTCATATCACCCGCGGTGACTGAGGTATAACCATCAGAAAATGCAATTTCCGCTGAACCACCGTATGCCGAAATCGCATTATCAACAGCTAATTGCAGTTGACCGGATATGTCATCGACATTCGGTTGTGTTGTAGCGCTTTCAGACGTTTGAATCGGCTCAGGTTCAACGGTTGATTCAATCGCTTCGGTCGAATGCGGTATATCAGCTGCGGCACTGCTGGAAATTGTTACTGTCAAGGTACTTGGTGTGGTTTCTTCGTCATCAAAGCTCGATGAAACACCGATTGTGCATCCCGTGAGAAATAGGGAAACTCCTAGGCAACTTGCCACTAATGCAGCCGAACTTTTCGACCGAAACGTGCTCATCATGAGATATAAACGACCGCGTTATTTCCGCCGCTACAGGTGACATAGCTACCGTTATCCCTACAGTCCATCGTGTAGTTCAATTGGGTTACTGGACTATACGCAGTAATAGCTCCTGAGGTTTCGCCCGTGGATTCATAAAAGTCCAAGAAAGCCGAGTGCACCGCTCGAGCAAATGCATCACTAGTAACGCTCGTTCCGGTATAAACATCGCTAAATTCACGATCATCGGAGGTTACCGACCGCGCGGAACCACGCGAGTCGGAGGTATCTATCTCTGATGCGCTGCGAGGAAGAGATATCGCGGATGGGCGTGAGTTGTCTTCTTCCTCTGCCTCATCGTCTCGATTACCATCGCCATCCGATTCCTCATCAGTGCTGTCGTTATCTTCACTTTCCTCATCTGCAGCGCCGTCGTCACCGGACTCTTCGGAGTCTCCCTCTGCAGGGACAACAACAACTTCAGTTTCGATGTGAGGTTCTGCGTCTCCCTGAGTACTGAGGTTCAGCCATCCAGTCTGGATAGCAACAACGACAGCGCCAGCTACCAGTGCGATCAATGCGAAAATGATGACAACAGGAAGTACCCACCTGCCTTTTCTTTTTGCAGGCGCTTGAGGAGTGGCCGCTGCCTGCTCATACCCGGGCTGTTCCTGGGATCCGTAGTATCCCCCTTGCCCATATGAAGCTGAAGCAAAATCCGCACTTTCGTCCCATGGAGCATTTTGTGCTGAATGAGAATATTCATTGGCTGGAGGAAATGCTGAAGTCTCGGGATGCACTGCCCAGGGATTTTCATCCTGCGATGGAGTGCCCCAAGGATTGTGCCCGTCTGGAGAAGCCCCTGAGTTTCCCGCAGAATTATTTGAACCGTTACCCCAAGGATTCTTCTCGTTCATCACACTGTCCTTTAGTTTGTATGCCAGCTTTTACAAAGAATCATCACACAAGATCCACAGGTTGGCACTATTATTTTGACGATATGGGGAGTTCTCCCCGCGCAATACTTCACCCGAAGGGATGCTAGTTATTCAGATAAATCATATTTGGAGATACAAAATTGCACAATTCTGCACTGATTATGCGCTGTTCCTTTGCTTAGTGCTCCAGCAGATTCAGCATTTCCTTGCGCAGTTCGGCGGTCTTGGCTTCGACTGAAGGGTCTTCGCTGACTTCGTGGCGTGGGCGCGGGAGGTCGACGTTGATGTCGGCGATGATGGTGGCCTCGGGGCTCTTGGACATAACGAGGACGCGGTCGGAGAGCAGGATTGCTTCGTCAACGTCGTGGGTGACCATGACGACGGTGCGGCGTGATGCTTCCCAGATGTTGAGTAGCTGGATTTGTAGTTCGCGGCGAGTCAGGGCGTCGAGGGCGCCGAAGGGTTCATCGAGAAGCATGATCGGCGGGTCGATGGCGAAGGCGCGTGCGATGCCGACGCGCTGCTGCATGCCGCCGGAAAGGCGGGCGGGGCGGCGCTCAGCGGCATCGGAAAGCCCTACTTGCTCCAAGTGGTTCTTGGTAATCTCAGCGCGCTCGGTTTTGCTCAAGCCTGGTCGTGCGGAGCGCAGCCCGAAGTCGATGTTGCCGCGCGCGGTCATCCATGGCAAAAGCGCATGGTCCTGGAACACCATGCCGCGGTCCGGGCCAGGCCCCTGCACCTTCTTGTGACCGGTGCTAACGGTGCCGGTGGATGGCTCCGCGAGACCTGCAATCATCTTCAAAATGGTGGACTTGCCGCAGCCTGATGGGCCAAGCAGGGCGACGAACTCGCCGTCGTTGATGTTGATGCTGGTATCACCAATAATTGTGGTCGGGCCATAGGACTTGGTGATGGAGTCCAGTTCAACTGAGGCATCAGTCGCGGTGGTTTTTAGGGATTTAGTCATAGCGAACTACTTTCTGCAATGCGCCGACGAGGTGGTCAAGAATCAGGCCCGCGATACCGATGATGAAAATCGCGACAACAATGGCGTCAATATCCAGGCGGTTCCAGGCGTTCCACACGAAAAAGCCCACGCCGCGGCCGCCGATGAGCATCTCCGCCGCGACAATAACTAGCCACGCGGTGGACAATGACAGGCGCAGACCGGTGATAATGCCCGGCAAGGAAGCCGGCAGCCAGATATAAACAATGCGTGACCACCAGTCGGTGCCGATGGTATCCGCGAGGTTGATATACGTCGGATTAACGCTGCGCACGGCATCGATGGTGTTAATTAGAATCGGCCACAGCGCCGAGAGCAAGATGACGAAGACGGCGGTGTTTTCAGCGTCTTTGAGAAGCGCGAGACCGAGTGGCAGCCACGCCAGTGGCGAGACTGGGCGCAGAACCTGCACTACCGGATCGACAGCCCAGCGCAGCGTGGTACTGCGCCCCAGAATAAAGCCCACTGGCAAAGCTATAATCGCAGCAAGCAAGAAGCCCAATAGCACGCGCTTCAAACTGGCCATCAGGTGCCAGAAAATTCCCACGCTGGCGGGGCCATCTTGATAGAACGGGTCGGAGAGAATTTCCACCGCGCGCTGGAAGGTATTCGCTGGTGTTGGCGCGATATCACTAATCCACCCGGCGTTGGCGGCATATTGCCACACGCCGATGGTGAGGAAGAACATCACCACGCCGATAATGACGGCGTGTAGTGGTTTTGGTTTAGTATTCACCGAAAAATCACCGAGTCCATGTGGTCATAGCCACGGGTAGGGGCAAGTGGATCAAAGTCCACACCGTTGATGCTCAAACGCTCGCCGGAAACTGAAAGACCAGGCGCCAAAACACTCTGTGCAGCCTTAATGATGGTGGCATCATCCATGGTCAGGGTGTCGCCGCCCAAGCCCCAGCGCGCAATCTGGGTGGCCATCCACACGATTGCCGCCGGGTCCGTTGGATCACCAAAGGACATGCGTTCTAAGTCAGTATGCGTGTTGCCGTGCCAGTCTTGGTAGACGCCGGAAAATGGGCCATCGAGAAGCTCTGCGGGCTGGTTGAGGTATTTTTCCTGCGACAGCGTCTGCGCGGAGGAATCGAACTGCGCCGGGGTGCTCAATATGGCAGCGGCTTCTTCCAGCGCGCTGATTACACCTTGCGCGGCGCTGGAGTGCTCCGCCTTCCATTCCTTGGCCATCGCCACCGAGCAGCATGGATGCTTGTCCCACAGTTGCTTTGTCATCAGCCAAATCTTGCCGGAGCCGCTCTTGATGGCGCGCTCGTTGAACGGCTCCGGGCCGATAAAGCCATCGATGCCTTCCACGGACAGCTGCGCCACCATGTCCGCTGGTCGCAAAAGGCGCAGTTCCACATCAGCGATGGGGTCCACGCCGTTCGCGGCCAAATAGTCGCGCAGCAGCAACGCGTGCACGGAGTACTCAAACGGGATGCCCAGCACCATGCCCTTGAAATCCTGCGCGGAGTTCACTGAGCCATAGTGCTTGGAGGCCAAAGTAATGGCCTGGCCATTAGTGTTTTGGGTAAAAGACAGCTCCGTGGGGCGCGCGGCATTGGTCACGCCGGCATCAATCGCCACGGTCATGGGTGAAAGCATGTGCGCCACGTCCAGCTGTTCTGTGGCATAGGCCGTCCACAGGTCAGCCCAGCCGGAGAACTTCTTCAACACGACGTTCGCGCCGTGCTTTTTAAACAGGCCCAGGGCGTCAGCGATAGCAATCGGTGCAGAGCACGCAATGGGCACGTAGCCGATGGTCAACGGGGTGTTGTCCGCTGGTTCGCCATTGCTTGCCGATGTCCCACAACCCGCCAATCCAGCCACCGCCGTACCGACGGTCGCCAGCGCGCCCAACTGCAAAAAGCGCCTGCGGTCCAGGCGGTTTAAGCTGTGAGACTTATGTTCATGTGGCACTAGTACTGCATCTTTCACTCGGGCCGAAAGTTAATAGACCGAGCATTCAACTCTCAATAGACTGGTCTGTCTTTCAAATACGACACCTTGTGAGAGTAGTGAATAAATTGTGCCGTGTCCACAACCAGTCGCTATGCACCACATTCACCACGCAAAACAGCACCAAAATAGCATTTTGATTCGTGAATAATAACGCCCTAATGTCGCCCGAACCGCTTGGTCTATCCCAGGGCTTTGATGAAGTCGGCGACGTCGCGCACGCGCTGGCGGGCGACTTCCGGCGTGGAGATGCGGTGACGGGAGACGTACTCCGCCATAGTGAGCTCCGGCGCGCCTTGTGCGACGGCGCGGGTGTTGGCGTTATCGACGACTTCGTCTTGCAGCGCAATCTGGATATAGGTCTTTGGCCACACATCACTCGCGGGCAAAGTTTCCTCGTCGCGAATGTCATTGGGCAGTCCATCGAGGGCTGCGAAGTCTGGATAGGTAAGGAGAAGGGCGTCGATGGAGGGGGCATCGGCAAGCAATGTTGCGAGTGCACCACCTGAGGAATATCCCCACAGCACAATCTTTTCGGCGCCGTTGTTGCGCGCATGTTTAATGGCTGCGCGGCCTGCGGCGACCATGTCTGCAACCGTGTGTTGCGGCGCCAGTGGATAATCCACATCCAACGCCGTAACCCCGGCGAGGTTCGCGACCGCGGCGACCTCCGGCTGCCACTGCATCTCCAGTGCCGCGCCCGAACCGCGCCACCAGCCGCCGGAATGGAAAGAAACAATCCACCTTGATGAGGACAGCTCAGCGCTGTCCTGGCTAGTAGGGGTGAACTGGGTAAGGCCGTCGCCTGGCGTGGTGACGTCAATGCCTTCGGTGAAGGCGACACCGGGCATCGCGTGATCCACGGCGGTGCCCAGCACCATCATTGAGGACTGCGTGATGCGGTCGGTCAGCTTGGCACTATAATTATCCGCCGGAAGCGGATCGCCGGCGCCGCCTTTCCACGGTGGCGTGAAATCAGGAAGCGGAAAATGAGCCTCGAGGTGCGAATACAGCTGTTCCAGCTGGCCCTCTTGGCTCATCTTGTGGTCATATCCGCCGATATGCCACTGCTGATTTTCAACGTCATTCACCTTGTCAGTCATGCACCTAAGGTTACCGGGTGCATCACTCGGCAGGTGCCTACCAGATGGTGACGCGGTCCTTTTCTTCTACAAACATTGGGCCGTCTTCGGCGACGTCGAATGCCTCGTAGAATTCTTCGATGTTTGCGGCAATCAAGTTGCAGCGGAACTCTGCCGGTGAGTGAGGGTCCATCGCTAGATACTGCGTTGCCATCTCCGGGCGAATGGCGGTGCGCCATGCGCGTGCCCACGCCAGGAAAAGACGCTGCAGGCCGGTGAACTCCCCTGCGGCGAGCTCATCTGAACCGCCTTCGACCTCAAACTTGGCCTTCTGGCCGTTGATGTCCAAGCCCTTGTCTTCGCAGTACATGCGGTAGGCAACCACGGTGATACCCAGTCCGCCCAGGTCACCGATGTTCTCACCCAATGTGAACTCACCATTGACTCCACCGGATTCAATACCGGCGTCCTTGAGCACCGAAGGCACCTCGCCGTCGAACTGCTCCACCAGCTTGGAGGTCAGGTTTTCAAATGCCGCGCGGTCAGTATCAGACCACCAGGAATTCAAGTTTCCTTCGCCGTCATACTGCGAGCCCTGATCATCAAAACCGTGTCCGATCTCGTGGCCAATAACCGCGCCGATGGCACCGAAGTTCTCCGCCGCATCTGCCTCTGGGTTATAGAAAGGAGGACGCAAGATTGCTGCCGGGAAGGTGATGTCATTGACCACCGGATTGTAGAAAGCGTTCACCGTCTGCGGGGTGCTAAACCATTCATCACGATCCGTTGGCTTGCCAATCTTGTTCAGTTCAAAATCATGCGCCCACGCATTACCGTTGCGCAGGTTCTCCACCAGGTCAGTGCCCTGAGCTGAGAATTCCAGACCGGAGTAATCACGCCAGGTATCAGGGAAGCCAATCTTGGCCTTGAACTTACCTAGTTTCTCCAGTGCGCGCTCGCGGGTTTCCGGGGTCATCCACTCGAGCTTAGAAATGCGCTCGCGGTAAGCACGAACCAGGTATTCCACCAGTTCATCCATCTCTGCCTTGGACGATGCCGGAAAGTGGCGCTCGACGAAGATCTTGCCAATCTCCTGGCCCACCATGCCCTCAGCCAGACCGAGGGCTCGCTTCCAACGGTCACGCTGCTGGGTCGCACCAGTGAGCTTGGTGCCGTAGAACTCAAAGTTCTTCTTCCCTACTACTTCTGGAAGAACACCGGCGCGTGCGCGCAGGATGGACCAGGTTGCCCACAGCTGCCAATCTGCCAGCTGGGTTTCAGTCAGAAGCTGCGCCAAGTGCTCTTGATAAGAAGGCATCATGTTGACCACGCGGTGCGCTGAAATACCGGCGCCGGTCAGCACCGTGCGAACAATTTCTGGCAAGTCAGTGAACTCAGTTGGGTTATAGGTCTTGACCGCATCACGGGTAGCAACAACATCCCAGTGGCCAGCCGCAATCTGCTTTTCCAGGTTCACAATGCGCTCAGCTGCAACCTTGGCACCGAGGCCAAAGAGGCGAGCAGGATCCAAAAAGCCCAGCATCTCTTCCACGTGGACTTGGTATGCCGCCAAGGTCTCTGCGTGTGATTCCTCGCGGTAGTAAGCCTCATCCGGCAGGCCCAATCCGGACTGGATGATATAAGCAACGCAGTTTTCCGAACCGGAATCCTTCTCCACCCAGAAGGTCACCGGGGAGCTCACACCGAAGCGCTCTAGTTCACCCAGAACCGTTGCGAACTCATCAACGTCAGCTACAGCCAAACGGTCCAGATCAGCATCCAGCGGTGCCATGCCGGCAGCGTTGATGCCTTCGGCATCCATAAAAGAAGTATAGACAGTGCCAGCGCGGCCGGTGTCTTCCTTAACAATCTCGTGTGAAAGCTCTTCCGCCTGATCTCGCAGTTCATGGAAGGTGCCATCAACACCGCGGTCATCGGGGATGACATGGGACTTTAGGTAAGGCCCGTTAACAAATTGGTACAAGTCTTTAAGTTGCGTCATAGTGCCCATACTAGGCGAAAACACTTCGCCAAGGCAGCGATTCAGAATTTCCACTGCCGTAAAACAGCAACTTCAAAACCCCATTAATTTTCCTTACCTAACAAATAACTGTCCACGCAATGAGACACTGCAATGAGAATATATTATGCTGGCTTAGAATTTTTTACTTAATCGGAGCTTGTGATGGTTGAATCTTTTCCTCTATTGACAATTTTGCCGCCGCTAGTAGCCATCATCATGGTCATTGCCACCAAGCGGGTGCTGTTGTCACTACTTTCAGGATCCCTGCTAAGTATCTTGTTGATCACAAATTTCCACCCACTGGAGAGCCTCAAATTGCTCTTTTCCAGCGTTGTGGAACTGTTCTGGGTTGAGGGTGCGCTCAACTGGTACAACATTTTGATCCTCACGTTCTTGCTGGAACTAGGCGCTATTACCGCATTGGTTCTGATGTCCGGCGGTACCGCCGCGTTCTCTAACTGGGCGCGCAAGCGTGTGAAAAGCCGGCGCGATTCCCAGATTCTTACCGCTATTTTAGGCATGGCCATCTTCATTGATGACTACTTCAACGCTTTGGCTGTGGGTCAGATTTCTCGCCCTATCTCCGACCAGCAGAAAGTCTCCCGCGCCAAGCTTGCCTACCTGGTTGATTCCAGTTCCGCCCCCACCGTTGTGCTTGTACCTCTCTCTAGCTGGGGCGCGTCCATCATCGGTATCATGGCACCTATCATCGCTGCTTCGGCGCTGACTATGAGTGAGATGGAAGTCTTTCTTCGCTCCGCAGTCTTGAACTTCTACGCTGTTGCCGCCATCATCCTGCTGTGGATTGTTGTGCTGTGGCAACTGGACTTCGGCGCGATGCGCAAGGAAGAACAGCGCGCTGCCCTCGGTGAAGGCGTCATGGCTGAAGGCGATGACGCACCAGGTCAGATTACGGATGACTTGCCTACCCACCACAACGGCACCATTTCTGCTTTGGTTGTTCCATTCGTGGTTCTGGTTGTCGGCGTTGTGGGCGGCATGTACATCTCCGGTGCGCTCGCAGCAGGTTCCTGGTCCATGCTGGATGCGATGGCTAATGCCGATGTGGCGTTGACTCTGAATATTGGCGGTGTTGCCGGTCTGCTGGTCGCGCTTGCTTACTGTGTTAGCTACACGCGTAAGAACCCGAAGTTTGATTCCCGCGTTATTGCCAGCGGCACCTTGGACGGCGCAAAATCGATGCTTCCAGCGATTTACATTTTGCTCCTAGCCTGGATGCTGGGTTCTTTGATTGGTCAGCTGGGCACCGGCGCTTACTTCGCAAGCATTGTCACCAGCTTGTCCGTTCCACCAGTCTTGTTGATTCCTATTCTATTCCTCGTCGCCGCCGGTATGGCGTTTGCGACCGGCACCTCCTGGGGTGCATTCGGCATTCTGTTACCGCTGGCGGGTGAAATCATCAACGCTGCTGCGCCCGATGGCACCTTGTTGATTCCAGCCTTCGGTGCGGTTCTTGCCGGTTCAGTCTGGGGTGACCACTCCTCCCCTATCTCAGACACCACCATTTTGTCTTCCACAGGTGCGGGTTGTGCCGTGGCAACGCACGTTAATACGCAGCTGCCTTATGCCTTCGTTGGCGCCATTGCCGCATTGGTCGGTTACGTGCTTTATGCAGCGACTACCTCTGCAATCATCGGCTTTGTCAGCATGCTCGTAGCACTCATTGTTATCGCTGTGGTTCTCAAATCCATGAACAAAACCACCGTTGCTGAAGTCGCCGCTGAAGCATAGCCGCTGCGGCTTGTAGTCTGGTGCCTATGGCAACGTATAGACTTCAGCCGGCTCGATCGGGGAAATATTTCGCGCTGGTATGCGTCGTCATGGCAGTGGCCATCACGGCGCCTTCTGCCGTTTTATCGCTTGTATCCCAGAACCCCAAGCCCACCGAATCATTATCAATCGGGCCTATTTCTTCTGATTGGGAAATCCCTGTTGAAGGCGTGGAGTGCGTCTGGAACCAAAACGGAATGCTGCCAGATGCCTATCTGTGCGACGGCGTCAGCGTGCAGATTAACAAGGTCAAAGATGTTGAAGATTCAGACCACTCATTGCGCCGCGCAGTACGCGCCAATATGATGCTCTCCTTCACCAATGACCCGATTATTCACGCCGGAAACGCATCCGTGATGGCCATTCCACATGCCGAACTCGTAGCCATGAGCGTGCAAGGTACCGGGGAGTATGCCGGCGAGGAATTCCAAATCATGGTGCAAGGGCCTACCGATGAACTCGTCCCCCTATCCAATCAGATTTGGGACAGCTTCCACGACGATCCACTTCCCATCGACCTAGACGCAACGATGGAGCAGCTACCAGAAGGATTTATCCCCGGTATTCCGGAGCTGCCCGACAACCAAGTTCCTTCGTTGAACGCTGACGCATCCAAGCCAGAAGCAAACGAGGTGAACGCATGAGCAAGTTCTTTCGCGTTCTGACCATCATCAGCATGATCGTTGGAGTCTTCGGCTTCCTATTCATGTTCCTTACCGCGTTGTTTATGTCTCCTGGATTGGGTTTGCTCAGTGTTGTGTTGACTGCGGTGTATTTTGCCATCGCTATCTTCTTGCTTTCCCGCTTACCGTTTTGGCCGCAGAAGCGCGCAGGCGAATCACGACTGTGGATCTACGCCGCGATGCTGTGGGGTGGCGGTGTCGCCATCATTTTTACGTTTCCCATCGCCATACCGGTGATGGATATTTTCGGCTACCTCGGATACCGCGCCGACGTGTACTCCTGGGGCGGTGCTTATCCAGAAGAAATCATCAAAGCCCTCGGCATAGTGGTCATTTGTTTGGCCTTTACGCAACTATCGCGGCCGTGGCACGGGTTTATCGTCGGCGGCGTCATCGGCTTGGGCTTTGAGGTGCTAGAAAACGTGTTGTACGGCGCCAGCGGTGCCCAAATGCACCAGGATTCTGATTGGGCTGGGTTCTGGGAAACCTGGGGCCTGCGCGTTCTTGCTGGCCCTGGCCTGCACCTGGTGTGCACGGCGATTGCCGGTTGGGGGATCGGCTTGGCGCTATTTGCCGGCAGCAAGTCGCGCATGTGGCGTTTAGGTACCGCATTGTTGTGGTGGTTCGTGGCCTTCACCATCCACTACGCGTGGAACTATAACCTGGTGAGCAATACCTCGATGATCATCAAGATCGTCGTTGTCATGGCCATCATGTACTTCATCTTTGCGCGCATCTGCTTCCGCAGCATGAAGCTGTACCGAGCCGATCTGGGACAAAGCTATACCCCCGCAGCGCTTCACAAAAAGCATGCCGCAGGGGTTGCCAGCCATAGCGTCGGCCGGGGCCTAGTTATTGCTGGGGAAACTCCACGTCCAAACCAAGAAGGTCATCACCTTCGGCTACGTCGTCCTCAGGAGCGTCCTCAACTTCAGTCAGAGTGATGGTCGCACCGGTGGCATCAGCAATCAACGCCATCAGGCCGAAGGTAGACATCCACGGCTCGCGGATGACCTCACCGCCGGATTCCACGGCAGAATTGATTGCCTCATCCATGTTGCGTACACCCAGGTAGGTCTGCCAGAAGCCCCCGACCTGTGGCGGGAACTTATCCTTCGCGTTCCAAATACCCGCGAACGGTGCGCCTTCCTCTTCAGCCGTCGCGTAGTCAGCTTCACCGGCAAGGCCGGAACCGGTAATCGGCTGGGTGCGGATTTCCCAGTTGAACAGCTCACCGTAAAAGTCCAGCGCCTTAGCAAAATCCTTCGTTGCGGTCAGCTCATGCCACACCGGCAGACCCGGCTCACCGGCGGCAACGAACTGCTCAGTGTTCGTTGGCTCGATAAGGCCGAACAGCGCCCCGGCGGCATCGGTAAGCAATGCCATCTGCCCCAGCTCAACCTGCTGCGGCCCGGACAATACCTTGCCACCGAGCTCCTCCGCGCGCTGGCATTCCTTCTCCAAATTGCCCGCGCGGAAGTAAGTCACCCAGGTATCCGGCATGGTGGAATCCGCTGGCTGCGGAATGAAACCGCCGATAGGAAGGCCCTGCGTGCGGCTGATACGGTACTCATCCGTCTCCGCCGTCACCTCCCAGCCGAGCACCTTGCGGTAAAACTCGGCCGACTTTTCCGGGTTAGAAGTGGTGAGATCAATCCAGTAGGGCATGCCTACTTCCGACATAAATGCGGGCATGGTTAAAGGTTCCTCCACTTTTCAGGATCAAAATCGTCATCGGCGGTAGCTTCATCGAAGTAGTCATCATCATCGTCATCGGCCACGCCAACCACCGCGCACATGGTGCCCACGCAGACCTTGTCACCCGCGTGCAGGGTTGCGCCGCGGCGAGTATCAACCTCGCCGTTGACGGTGACTTCACCTTCCGCAATTGCTGCTTTTGCCTCTCCACCTGTGGAAACGAGGCTGGCCAGTTTAATAAACTGGCCTAGTTTGATGGACTCACCCGAGATCGGTACTTCGATGTCGCTCATAGCCACCTAGTTTACAGCCGGCAGCCAGATTCACACTTTCGGCCGCCGCAGGGGGCATGTGCTTAACGATGTCCCTGAGATCCCGATGATCTAATCCGCACAAATCCATGCGCACTTTCATGCCGCGCAGTTGGATCCCTTCGTCTTCCCAGTGGGATTTGGCGCGGTCGAAGTCGTGGGAGCTGCCGTCGGCTTTGATGACTCGCCACCAGCTTATGCGTGAGCCCCATAGCCGCATGATGGAGCCGACTTGGCGCGCGGTGGCATCAGCAGCTTTGCCCACTTCACCGTAGGTGGAGACGTTGCCCGGCGGGATAAGCCCGGCGATATAAAGCACGCGCTGGGCTACCTCCGACGGTTCCGCAGGTTCGGACACTTTTTATCGGTCTGGGCCTAGTGCTGTGGCTTGAGTTTGACCGCGGTGCCGGTGGCGGTGACCATCAACATGTCGTTGGATGCGCCCATTGGGGAGTAATCAAAAGCGATGCCCACCACGGCATCGGCGCCGACTTCTTGGCCGCGGTTCCATAGTTCGTTGAGTGCGGATTCGCGGGCGCGGACTGCTTCTTCTTCATAGCCTGCGGATCGGCCGCCGGTGAAGGAACGGAAGGATGCGCCGATGTCTTTGAGGAAGTTAATACCAGTGACTGTTTCACCCGCGATGATGCGGATGTAGGTGTCAATCTCGCGGCCTTCAACATTGTGCGTGGTAGTAAAAATCATGTCGCCTATCCTACCGTGATTGCGCGCTAGAACGGTTGGATGATTCCTTCATAAACCATCACGATTCCCAACAGAATGAAGATGACACCAGCAATGATGTCAATCAACGGCGAGTATTTGCCCAGCCATGTGGAAAATATCCGCACGATGAGCGTGACGATGACAAACCAGGTACCCGATATGACCAGCAGGATGATTCCGACGGCAAAGGTCCAGGCAATCGATATTTCGGGCCGGATAAACTGCGCGAATACGGCGCCGAAGAACACCAGCGCCTTGGGGTTGGACAGGTTGGTGTAAAGCCCCAGGCGAAATGATCGCCCCGCGGTGAGCACTGGCAGCTTGGTCTGTGCCGCCGCGGCCGCTTCTGGCGGTTCAGCTGTGGGTGCGGAGTTTTCTGTTCCCACCACGCGCGATGGGGCACGCCTGGCGCTAAAACCTGAGCGCACGGATTGGATGCCCATCCAAATCAAAAACGCGCCGCCGAACAGTTGCAGGATGCCCAGCAAGCTGGGGCGCGCGGCAATCAGCGCGGACATGCCCGCCAACGACGCGGTGAGCCAAACTGCGATGCCCGCCGTGATTCCAGCGGTGCACCACAGCCCGGCGCGCACCGAGCGCGAGGCCACTCGCATCACCTGAACCACATCCGGACCTGGGGCGATACAGACTGCGAGCCAGACGCCAATGAGGGTGAGAAGAGATGCGAAAGTCACGGAGCATTATTTTAATCTCCGTGACTTTATCGGGCAGGACTGCCCGCAGTAGTGCCCCAGGAAGGTTTAGCTTTGGGTACGGGGCTTCAGTTCTAGCCTGTCGATGTTGACGTGGTTCGGCAGCGACGCCACCCAACGCACGGACTCAGCGACGTCTTCGGCGACTAGGTTGAGCTGACCGTCATAGACGGACTTCGCGCGGTCTGCGTCGCCCTCGAAACGCACTAGGGAGAAGTCCGTTGCCACGCGTCCCGGGATGATTTCCGTGGTGCGGATGTTGTGGTTTTCCAGGCGCAATGCGCGGGAAACCACCCGCACGCCGTGCTTTGCTGCGTTGTATCCGGAGCCGCCTTCATACACGCTCCAGCCCGCGATGGAGCTCATGTTGATAATCAGGCCGGAGTTATCAGGTGCAGCTTCAATCTTTTTAATCAGCGCTTGAATCAAACGCACCGTGCCCAGCACGTTGGTTTCATACATCCAGTTCCAGTCATCGATGGATGTCTCCACCAGCGGTTCCAGGCCCTTCGCGCCGCCGGCATTGTTAACCAGCAGGTCAACGCGTGGCAGCTGCGCCGCCAATGCGTCAACAGATTCTTGCTTGGTCACGTCTAATTCAACGGCGGTGCCACCGATTTCCTCGGCCAAAGCATCCAGCTTGTCCTTGCGGCGCGCGGCCACGACAACGTGCCAGCCATCGTTGGCCAACAATCGCGCGCTGGCTGCGCCAATGCCTGACGATGCTCCGGTAACTACAGCAACTTTTTGGTTCTCTGGGATTGTCATGCACCCCACAATAGGCCAATGATTCTGCCATCACCGCCGCTGCTGCATTTCAATTCACAACTCTAGGAACCCCAGGGCCGCCTAGAGCTACGCCCTTCAATCGCGAACGCAAATGAGCTTTACTTCTTCTGAGCTCGCCAGAAATAGCCAACTACTACCGCGATGAACGCAACAATTCTGACCCATATGAAACCCACGTGAATTTCTCCCGTTTCCCTCCAGGTCCTTCGCAGCCGATTGTGTCATACAAGAAAGCGTTTATGCCAGGGTTGAATCCACACGGCCCATAAAGTGAGAACCCTTCTTGAATTGCCGTCTTCTTGGGGAAGGGCAACTAGTATCCTAAAAGGCACTTACTCACGACGCGAAGGACGAGGTGGCGTAGTGAACGCTGCGGAACCAACTTTTCAGGAGCGCTACATTGACGCCGGCCCACGGCTGACGCCTATCGAGAAGAAGATTGGTGATTATCTACTGCGAAACCCGGATGAGGTTATGGGTTCCTCGGCCTTGCGGATCGCGGAAGCGACCGGAACTAGCGATGCATCAGTTATCCGAACTATCAAAGGTTTGGGATATCAGGGACTCCGAGAACTAAAGAAAGAGTTCCTTGAAAACATCTTGGTGCGTAGAAGCTCCTCGTCAATTCTGGGCCATGACATTGAGAGCATTCAAACTAACAAGCGCCCGGCGGACAATATGCTGGAGAACTCCGCCGCCATTCTGGAAGCCTTTCGCCAAGGATTTGACCATGATGCCTTCGATCGTTGCGTTGATCTTCTCGTGGAATCACGACGGATTTACACCTACGGCCTGGGCCCGGGTTCCATGGTCGCAGGGTTCTTAGCAACTCACCTGAAGCGCGTGGGTTTCGATGCCGAAGCACTAATGCTTGCTGGTTACAGGCTTGCAGATGACCTTTTATCCATGGAGCAAGACGACTGCGTGGTTCTAGTAGCTCCATTTCACCAGACCACCGAAGTAGATGTCATCGTCGATCACACGAAAGCAGTTGGCGCGAAGGTGGTGTTAGTGACCGAAGCATTAGGCTTGTCACTGCAGGATCGCGTGGATGTCATCATCAAAACTCCACCCACAATCTCCAATGTTGTCAGCGAGCACCTGACGCCTTTTGTTTTCAGCTACGTGCTCACCATGCAATTAGCATCGCGGCAAAAAGAGGCAGCGCTCAAGCGCAACCAGCTGTTTAATGACCTCTCCGCAAAGTTCACCGGTCGCCCCGACTTTTCCTCGCCGATATTCCTCACGGACATGCCGGAAGACGTCCCCGAGGATTAAGTCATGCCCCCTAAGCACGCTAATTGAACTAGATGCGGTCACTGTTCTGAAGAACGGTGGCCGCTTTTTCGCGCGCAAAAACGTCAATTATGTCTGGACTGAAGCGCCAACTGGCAACACCATTTCCTTAGCAAACACTATTTTGAAACATTTCACTACACCCATTGACAGATTTCAAAGTAAACACTACATTGTGAACCACACCACCTTCTAACGCGGTCTGAGTTAACGCATAGGGACTGCTGAAGAGCAATCACCATTAGACAAGTAAGAATCGGTGCCGTCCACCGATTTCTTGTCTTCCCCACTCAAATGACTTTGGAGGTCAACAAACGTGGCAGCTAACAACAACCAGAACGTAGCGGTAGTCGGCGCGGGAATTATCGGAGTTATGACTGCCTGGCAGCTTGCCGAGCGCGGCCACCGCGTCACGGTCTACGACCAGTGGAATACTCCAAATGATCGCGGTGCCTCAGCAGGAGAATCCCGAATTTTCCGCACCGCTTACAAAGAGGGCGCCGACTATGTGCCCCTCATGCAGAAATCTCTACCGATGTGGGAAGAGTTGCAAGAAGGCCGGGACGTACCGATTCTCGAAATGTGCGGTGGCCTCACCATCGGGCCGCGCGATCAAAAAGACGTGCAATCAGTTCTTGCTTGTGCCGAATCTTTGGACTTAGAACACGAAATCCTCGATCGTGAGGCAATGGCCGAACGCTATCCACAGTTCCAATTAGATGAGGGTGAAGTCGGAGTCTACGACCCGGTCGCGGGAATCTTTCGTCCTGAGCTCGCGGTCTTAACCGCCCGCGAAGAAAGCAAGCGACTCGGCGCAACATACCGGCCTTACACTCCAGTACTCAACATCCGCGCTACTGCCGATGGCATCGCAGTAGACACTGCCGCTGATGCTGAACGCTTCGACAAAGTAGTCCTCGCCTCCGGACCATGGGCTGCAAACCTTGCGCAATCTGCCGGTTTCGCGCCCTCCCTGGTTCAAGCAAAACGCCTGGTAGCCGGATGGTTCCCAGCTCGTGATGTTGCACAGCATCAACCTCAGAATATGCCGATCTCCATCCGCCGCCACGAAGAAGCAGGATTCTCCTGCTTCCCAATCCTGGATGGAACTGCGGTGAAGATCCTTCCTCATCACCTCAACTGGATGGATATCGACAGCCCTGAAGACCTGCCAAGGCTCATTGAACCTGAATTTGTTCGAGCCATTGAACGAGCAGTGGACCGATTGATGCCGGGCCTGGATCCTGCTGCAGTGCGTGTCTCCAGCTGGACCGAAGGCTTCACTCCAGACGGAGCACCCGTCGTTGGCCCATCACCTGCCGATGACCGCATTGTCCTGGCAGTCGGAATGTCCGGCCAGGGCTTCAAGTTCGCACCCGCAGTCGGTTCCATCGTCGCCGACTACGTCTCCGACAATCAGTCCCCTGACGCCGTCGACATCATGTCCCCACAAAGGTTCGAGAAGGAGTAAGCCGTGAATATTGGAACTACGGTACTCATCAGTGCGGTTTCACTTTTGGTCATCGGAATCGGCGCCTATATTGCCTACATCGTAGGTAAAAAGCACAATTCCAGCGAGGACTGGATGGTTGGCGGCCGCAGCCTGCCCGTTTATGTTGTCGGTTTCTCCCAAGCGGCAACCGCCGTCGGCGGCGGCGTGCTCGTGGCCCACGTCGGTATCGCATACTCCTGGGGCCTTTCAATATTTTGGTACGAACTATTCGTCGTATTGGGAATGCTCATCATCGTGCTTTTCGCTCGATGGCTACACAAAGGAAACTTCTCCACAATTCCAGAGGTCTTTGCCCGGCTCTTCGGAGACAGCAAAACCTTGCTCGCGATTATCGCAGTCGCAGTCATCCTGGTTCCGTTTGGCTGGTTGGCCACTCAGTTTGTCGCATTTGCCAGCCTCTTCGGTGAGGTCACCGGGATCGCAACCACTCCGTTGATCATCGTTATGGCAGTTATCAGTGTGCTGTTCGTCCTGCCCGGCGGCTTAACCTCCGTTGCGTGGTCTGACTTCTTCTTTGGCGTGTTCATGGTGATCGGCTCGGTCGTCGTGGCTGGCTACGCTATCTATCAAGCCGGCGGCCTCGGTGAGATTGTCAGCAATGTGCCCGCCGAGATCACCGCGGTCCCCGAAGGATTCGGCGCCGCTGGAGTCATGACCATCCTGCTCTGGGCATTCTCCATCCTGCCCGGAACCGTCACCAACCAGATGTACTACCAGCGCATCTTCGCATCAAAGACTGTTCGTCAAGGCCGTCAGGGTATCTACATCGCAGCAGCCGGCATTATCCTCGCTGGTTTCTACGCATTGATTATTGGTCTCGCCGTGCGTTCCATGAATGGCGGACTCGGCGTCGAAAACCGTGAGCAGGCCGCTGGTTGGTTCCTGGGACAGATTCCAGCTTGGCTGCTGGCAATATACGGAGCTTTCCTGATGGCGACCATCGTCTCCACCACCGGTTCCGCACTGCAGTCAGTGGTTGCCAACCTCGTACATGACTTGCGCAATGCGTTCGTCAGCGAGAAGCGCCTGGAAAACAGCAACATGGTGACGGTCTCGCGCTGGTGCACCATTGCTGTTACCTTGGTCGCTGCTCTACTGGCTGTCCTGTACCCACAAGCGCTGGAACTATTGGTCGCTACTTACGCCTACTCAGCTTCGGTCCTTGCAGTACCGCTTATCTGCGGCATGATCCTGATTAAGCGTGGTCAGATTCCGGTGATGGTCTCTTACCTCTCAATGGCAGCTGGCCTCCTTGGTTGTGCCATCGCCCATGTCATGGGTACTGAGATTCCTTATGCCATCTACGGCATCGTTGCCAGCCTGATTGTCTTCATCATCGCTTATATGACGATCAAGCCTAAGAACGCCCAAGCCCAGACCCAGACCGAGCCACAGCCAGAACCTGCTAGCCAAAATGACGTCGCAGCAACTGACTAACCTGTAGTTGCCGCAGACACTCCCTAAGTAAGAGAAACGAAGAGGCCTACACGCGCATTACGTCGTGTAGACCTCTTCTCCTCATAACAAGGGACCTTGTCCTTGCTTTCTCTGCTTCAAATATATGGCAGACATTGAGACTAGACAACCAATGGAGGCAATCTTGCCGGAATACACTGTTGAAGCGACATCCTGGGAGACCCAGGGACTCCTTCAGGCTAATTCGCCGAAGTTCGAGAGACTTGAAAAGTAAGGGGAACGTTCCCCCATTCACGATTCAAGACATTATTCGGACCTTATTTTTCGTGTATCCATGGTTGAAGGGTTTTCCAGCCTTGTGGAAATCCCATATCCGCTGGAGATTTTGAAGGCATTTCTGAGAACGAACGATCCAAATATTGCCCCATGCCTCGAGCCCACTCGGTATTCCCTTCAATCGATTCCAGCAAAAACGCCATAATTGTGAGAACTCCGTACATATCTTTAGACTGCCCGGGGTTTGCAAAATCTTGGAAGAACCCACGCACGCCTTGTGCATCAGAAATGTCTTTGGCTCCGAATTTACGATCCCAGAGCCGAGAATGGTGTGCCGTGAAGTTTCGCACTAGCGAAAGCTGATGAAGCCAACCCGATAAATTGCTTTGCCGCTGTTTCCTCTTACGCGGTGGATCATTCAGTTCAAACTCTCGAGCGAGTTTCCGTTGGTCTTTCGAGTGAAGCTGCTCATACATCTTCGAGAGATCAGAAAAGTCTAGTAGATCCGTTAACACCCAAAAAGGAAGTCGGCCACCGTATTGTGCTTCGTGATGGAGAGCAACTTCATCATTTCCCGCTATTGCACGGTCGATTCGCAGCTTAAAGGTCTTTACTAGTTGTGTATGCTTTCTTGTCGACCGAAAATACCATGGCATCATGTGCACGTCAGGATCGTATTCACCGAGCAAATACCCCATTCGCGCTCTCAGTGAAACTTCAATCTTTTCTATCCCAGAAAAGACCCTCGTTCTCAACCCCCGATCAAAGACGTAGAGAGAAACAATCTCATCAAAAGTAGTATTATCCTGAAATTTGTTCAGCTTGTTTCCATCCTCATCGGTGACCCGAAAATGGAACATATATAGGCTCAACCGGTAGTATCCAGCCTCTTGCAGCCACTTAGTTGCGAAGTCAGGATCATTAATGATCAATCCCCGCTCACAGAGCAGGTCAATCTGTTGCGCATAAGTTTTGTAAACCTTCAACGGTCGCGAGGTGCCGGAATTCATAGGTTTAAATGTATCAAGCCCGCTCCCAGTTGAAACTGGTGCGGGCTCAATGATTATCTCTAGGTTATACGAACAGATACCCAAATGTCTATTCCTCATTTCAAGACGCAAAGAGCCTGCGACTTGTATCGACTCTAGAAACTGCCAAACATGTAGTCCTAAAGAGGGACACTTTTGACATCACGTATCTGCAGGTTACAAACCCTATTAACCTTCCGAACTAGAGTAAACCAAGCAATAGTTCACGACAGCTTTCGTTTACCGCACCACGAAGCTTTCGATTTCAGCTATTCGGCTTTAGGTCAAGCATATGCTCCTCTCCAATGGCGTGAACGTACTGTGAGCTTTCCACACTCACGCTGAACTGGCCGGACAGTGCAGCTAGGTGTTCTACCATGGAGATAATCGTTTGTTTCTGATGGATACACTCAATCCAATGGGTTGGGCTCCCGTCGAATCCATAATGTGCCCCGGCTAGTTAGCCGTAGACAGCTCCAACAGTATCCGCATCGTGGGCAAGGTTAACTGCCAGCACCGCACCCTCTTCAAAGTCATTGGTTCGGGTAAATGCCCACAATGCAGCTTCCATCGTGTGCACCACGTAGCCAGTGGAAGAAATCTGGTGGCGTTCTTTCTCCAAGTAGGCGCCTTTCAGCACTTCTTGAAGCTCACTGGATTTCATAACGTAAGCCATCTGCTTCCCAGTAGAAATGATCTGCTCTTTACTCCACCCTTGAATCGCTCCCACGATGAGCGTTCCATAAGCAGCACAAGCTTCGATGCATTCTAGGCTCGGATGCGTCGTAATTGAACTTGCCGCCGCCCATAAATATGTCTGTTTAAGACTCTTGTAAGCAGCCATGGGAACTGGTGCGAGCCGCATCAGCGACGCATTTCCGGAGCCGCGACTCTTAGACAAGGGACTTATCACAGTGCCCGTTCGGGTAAATTCCCAAGCGCGCGCACCGTCTGTTGACCGATGCCGAAGCACTTCCCTGTGCTGGAGAAGTAGCCATCCTCCATCCAACCTTTATAGCGACGCAATTGATCCCCAAAATCAAAACTCCCAGAGTCAAGAAGGCTGTCAGCAAGGCACAGCGCCATCGAAGTATCGTCGGTCCACTGGCCTGGTTCCAGTCCATAGTGACCGCCACCAACAATGTCTGTCACAGGTGGAAGCGCATCTCGCTTGGCAAACTCGAGTGTCGTCCCCAAGGCGTCCCCAACCGGCAGCCCCATCAGAGCACCCGTCACTTTCATGCTTTCAGCATTCATATTGGCCATATTATGTCAGCATTTGCACGAGCATACGAGGAACACACATCGCCCGAAAACGTTGCAAGAACTGGCACAATCCACTCAATCACCAAAACAATCTGTGTCCCAAGGATTTGCAGATTTTTCTGGAGATATACGCGTGAACTCTACTAATCAATCTATTATCAGGTACGTAAACTTGTCTGCAGAAAGATGAGGTGGACTGTGGTGTTAACTCTTGGACCGATAATGCATGACGCGGGTATTAACTATGGAGATGCATTAGCAATCCGGCACGTGTTTATTACGTCCCATGATGACACCGGCGAACGAGGGATTCACATAGACTCGACTGCCGAGGAAATCTTAACGTATACGTCGAGCCAATCCGCCGCCACGCACAAGTTCCCGCACGTTCCTCCACGCTTTTGGCTCGTGTTCATTCGTGAGGGAGGAAACCAAGCTCGATTATGGAAAGTAGTGGAAAACCACGGCGAGGCCTCCAATGACGGTATTCGGCGAATCTTCACACTGACAGAATCGGAACGGATGAGCGATCTAGCTGGCAGACTAGTAATTAATTGGCGCGCACCACGCACTTGGCGGTTAAATGGGGCGACGGTCGCAAATTACGCGGTAGAAACTATCGCCGAAGCAGAACCAATTCCTTTCCCCGGTTTCGACAACCTAATCCTGAGCTACGCATTGCTTCAATCGGTCATTCGGGATTCCAAGTACGCGTCGTGGAGGACAGCTCTCAGCTCAGTTAAAGGCATCTACTTGATTACCGATACACGGAGCGGACGCCATTACATTGGTAAGGCTGATGGTCCGGAGAGTATTCATCAGCGCTGGCACTCTTACGCTGCTAATGGGCACGGAGGCAATAAGGAGCTTAAAGCGCTAAATCCAGATTCATTTCGGTTCTCATTGCTACGCATATTTGATCCGTCCACCCCAAACAGCATTATTGACTCAGCAGAAAGCCACTTCAAGCTAGCGCTCGACACAAGAATTCATGGCCTGAACTCAAACTAATCCCGAGCCAATGCGACCTTTAGGCTGCCCGGGTAGAGCCATTGAAATTAAACGACTAGTGCGGGTAAACCTGCCGGAAGGTGATTTTGATGCGGCCTTCTTTGAGGCCGCAGGATTCATCAAGGGTGCCGGGACGGGTTTCGGGAACGCCGTGGAAGGCTTGGCGGTTGGGTCCGCCGAAGACGACGAGGTCACCGGAGAGCAAAGCGATGTCATCCCAAGGTTTGTTGCGGTGCTCAGTGCTGCCGATGCGAAAGACGGCTTCATCACCAATAGATAAAGACACAATCGGGGCGAATGTAGTTTCGTAGGCATCTTGGTGCATGCCCATGGTGGCGCCGGGTGGGTAGAAGTTAATCAGCGCCATATCGGGATGATAGTTGGTGGTCCAGGGCTGAAGTTCTTCGGCGACATCGGCAGCCGCGCGCAAGCCGCCATGGGCAATGTCTAGGAGGTTCTGCGGCACCGGGCGCACATTGGTCGCGCCCATCCGGTCAACATAGCGGTAAGTCTGATGGTCCCAGAAATGTCCTAAGTTCAGCATGAATACGCTCATCTGCCCGCCGGATTTCAACACTGGTTTCTGCATGGCCATCGGGGTGCCGGCCATGAGCCGGGCTTCATCGCGAAGCTGTTGCACCAAACCCTGCTGCGTCGGCGTATCCAACCACCCCGGGACATGCGCAACCCCGGGCTTAATCTTCGCCGGATTGCGGTCGATGCCATGAAACAACATGGCACCCATCCTAATTGCAGAGCTTTTTGACACAATGATTCTATGAGCGAATATGATGCGGCATCCAATGATCAGCTTGGCCATCTAGATAAATACGGAACGTGGGAAGCCATGGTATCCGGGCAGTGGAACATCCCTGGCCGCCCGGGCACGGCGGCGGAGCATACCCGTGGTTTTGAGCTATCAAAGCAGCTCAACGACTTGGGAAACACAGATCCGGATAAGGCGAGGGAGATTATCGCGGAGATGATTCACCCGGACTCCGGGCCGACCATGATTCATGCGCCGCTCAATATTGAATTCGGCACCAATCTGCGCTGCGGGGACCGGGTGTTTATTAACTTCAACGCCACCATCCTGGCCCAAGCACCTGTCACTTTAGGCGATGATGTCATGATTGGCCCGAATTGCTCCCTTATTACCGTCGGGCATCCGGTGGCGGATCATCAGATGCGCCGCGGCGGCTGGGAGCAGGCTAAACCTATTTCTATTGGCGCTAACACGTGGTTGGGGGCGAATGTGACGGTGTTGCCGGGGGTTAGCATCGGTAAGAATTGTGTCTTGGGCGCTGGCACCATGGTCACCCGCGACATCCCTGATAATTCTTTGGTGCTGGGCTCCCCGGGCAAGGTGGTGCGCACTCTTAATGAGTCCCAGCCGCTGGAGCGCAGCCAGCATGATGGCCCGGTTGATGGCGTTCACAGCCGTGGCTAGTATTTTTGACCTTCCTACCATTGGCCGCGGTCTGCCGGTCGCTGATGATATTGACCGGCTGCCGGGGCTGCTTTCGGCCACCGGCCGGCTGGTGGTTCAGGCACCGCCTGGCACGGGTAAGACCACGTTGGTGCCGCCGGCGTTGGCGAATTATCTTGAAGCCCCTGGCAAAGTACTGGTCACCGCCCCGCGGCGAGTGGCGGTGCGCGCGGCGGCCAGGCGTCTGGCGCAGCTGGACGGCAGTCGCATTGGTGACAAGGTTGGTTTTAGCATCCGCGGTGAACACCACCCGGGCACGCACGTGGAGTTCATGACTCCCGGCGTGCTGTTGCGTAGGCTGCTGGGCGATCCGGAATTGGCTGGGGTGGGCGCGGTGGCTATCGATGAAGTCCACGAACGCCAACTCGACACCGACCTGGTGCTGGCCATGCTGCTGGAATTAGCAGAGCTTCGCGATGATTTGGCGCTCGTCGCCATGTCCGCCACCCTGGATGCGCAGCGTTTCGCCGGGCTGATGAACGCCGGCGTGTTAGATACCCCGGCGGTGACCTATCCGCTGGAGACTCACTACGAACCGCACCCCGGCCGGGCTGGCTGCACGCGGGAGTTTCTGACACACCAGGCTAAGCAGGCGAAACAAGTGCGCGATGACACCGGGCATTCGGTTCTGGTTTTCGTCCCTGGCGTGCGCGAAGTCGAACATGTCTGCGCGCAGATTCCCGGTGCGCTGCCTTTGCATGGCCGGCTGACTTCAGCGGAGCAAGATCGCGCGCTAACGCCCACGGATTCCCCGCGCATTATTGTCTCCACCTCCATCGCGGAGTCTTCCCTGACCGTGCCCGGCGTGCGCGCCGTAGTGGATTCGGGGCTATCTCGCGTCCCGCGCCGTGACGCTGCTCGCGGCATGACCGGACTGGTTACCGTGTCCGCGGCGCAGTCCACGGTGGATCAGCGCGCCGGTCGTGCCGGACGTGAAGGTCCTGGCACCGTGATTCGTGCTTATGCGCAGTCGGATTATCAGCATGCAGCAGCGCACATCACCCCGGAGATTGCCACCTCGGATCTCACCGAGGCTGCTTTGATGATCGCCGCGTGGGGTGGCGGCACAGACTTCCCGTTGCCGGATAAGCCGCCGCACAATGCCTGGGCGCAGGCACAGGATGCGCTAGAAGATATCGGCGCGGTGCACGACGGCACCATCACCGCGTTGGGCACCAGGTTGTCTAGGTTGCCGCTGCATCCGCGCCTGGGCCGTGCGCTGATTGAATGCGGTCCGCAGGCGGCGCCGACTATCGCGGTGCTATCAGATTCACCATCGGGCAATATCGCTGCAGTCCAGCCGCCGCAACGAGAGGTCAAGCACCTTGAGAAGCTGGTCTCCACAGGCAGCGGCATCAGTGATGCCGGCATCATTACTGGGCTAGCCTTTCCGCAGCGTATTGCCAAGAAAGTGAATGATTCTGAGTATCTCTTGGCCTCCCGCACGCGCGCGTGGTTGCCGCCAGGCACGTCAATACATGCGAGTGAGTGGCTGGCTATCGCCGATGTCAGCGTGGCCAAATCCGGTGCGGGCAAGGCAGGTTCGGTCATCCGCGCCGCAGCCACTATTTCTGAACCAGACGCCCTGGAGATCATCGGGGTGGATGAGACCATCACTGCGACCTTTACCGGCGGAAAGCTCCAGGGCCGGGCGATAAAGCGCGCAGGTCCCATTGAGCTATCCAGCACCCCGGTCAAGGTTCCACCAGATAATGCTGCCGCCGCGCTAGCCGATGGCATCCGCACCCAAGGCCTAACCCTCTTCACCTTTTCGGACAAAGCCCAAGCTCTGCGTGAGCGCATGAGTTTCCTGCATGAACAGCTTGGCGATCCGTGGCCGGATGTGGAATCCGCTGACCCCGAATACTGGTTAGGCCCTGAACTTGATGCCCTGGCCCATGGCGCGTCCCCGAAATCCGTGGACATGTACCAAGCACTACAGCGGCTTCTGCCATGGCCGGAGGCGAACTCTATGGATGAGCTCGCTCCAGCAAGGCTTGCGGTTCCATCCGGATCACATCCCCGGATTGATTACTCCACGGGCCGCCCAGTGGTCCGGGTTAAACTCCAAGAATGCTTTGGCCTGGCAGAATCTCCCGAATGCGCTGGCATACGCGTGCAATTCCATCTACTCTCTCCTGCCGGTCGCCCGCTTGCGGTTACCGATGATCTGAAGAGTTTCTGGTCCGGCCCCTACGCCGGCGTGCGCGCCGACATGCGCGGACGCTACCCCAAACACCCCTGGCCCGAAGACCCGTGGAGTGCGCAAGCCACCGCCCGCACCAAAAACCGCATCTAGATACGCGTCGACCCTGGGTCCAGTCGTCCGGCTGGGTTCCCAGGGTCTTCTTCCGATCCTGTCGTAACAGGTGGCAATGGCTCCACGCAGCACCTGCCGATAGGTTATCAGAGACAGAAAGTCAAGGGTTTGCACGAAAGAAGGAACGAAAGTACCGAGTTTTTTAAAAGTTCTTCCCAAATCGGGAAAATACTGTCAAACTACTTCATGCATCGGAGTAGACCCGACAGTTGAAACATCGCATCTAGTGGGAACCCTGTGAATTTACACTGCCACAACATTCCATACTGGAAGTGGTTTAACCAACCTCATTAAGTGTGATTAGCAGGCTCCGTGCGTAACACCATCAAACTAATTCTAAGGAAAGCCACATGGATTTTAAACGCTTTGCCGCATTAGTTGGCGCAACCATCTTCGCATTAACACTTTCTGCTCCCATCGCTGGAGCCAACGAAACACCAATACAAGAACCATCCCCAATCGAAACGCAGTCCATCGAACAGCTTCAGAAAAATCCTGATGTCACTTTGGTGGAAATACCGGATGTCGAAGAGTCCGAAACCGGAGGATTCAGTACTCAAGCAAACCCGAACAAATCGTCGGGACCCGGAAACACGCCGGTAGGAACGTGTTACATCGCAGTTTGGCACCCAAGTCGAAATCCTTCCACTCCCTGGGTGGGAATTCAGGGGCAAAGGGCAGGTTGCAAGCATGTCAATAATTTCACTCTTACCCTTCGTAAAGAGCGCGCAATTGGCAGTAAGACCCTTGCCTCCAAAGGTGCATTGGGAAATACAACTATTCGCACGTCAGCGCAATGCGACGGCCGTGGAAAGTATTTCGGAACCGTGTCAACACCAAATAAGACCTACGTCGAAAGCGACAGAATCACCCTCTGCTAAAACTACTGGCCTTGGCCAGAATAGCGAAAACAAACGTCTGACGAAACTAGTCCCCCAGGAATTTACTTGAAGATCAATGTACAAACTCGGCGAAAAGAACTCCTTCTTTTACTCATCACGGTGTCTATTACGATCATCGGATTTGTGAGTGTCGAGTTTGCAGCTGGGGAGCCTGATAACTTCACGGTAGGAACATCAATGTTGCGGATACCCGCAATGTTCGCAGCCTTGCTGCTCCTAACTCATGCCGCCCTATGCATCCTCACTCCGCGTGCTGACCAGCTCATTTTCCCCACGGTGGCGTTTCTCAATGGACTGGGGTTAGTCGTCATCCACCGACTCGATCTGTCTTTGGGACGAGAGCTCGCAGAACGACAGATCATCTGGACCGCGCTCGGATTGATCGTGTGCGTGGCAACCCTCGTGGTGCTGCGAGACTATCGTATTCTTACCCGTTTTTCTTACCTTCTTGGCGCGTTGGGCCTTGTCCTGTTGGCGGTACCTTTAGTTTCTCCACAGCCAGTTGAATCGGACGCGCGAATCTGGCTGATGATCGGACCGTTCTCAATCCAGCCAGGTGAAATTGCCAAGGTACTACTAATAGCCTTCTTTGCCATGCTCATTAGCCAGAAACGCGCGCTGTTCTCCGTCGCCGAGCATCGCTTTTTAGGAATTGGTTTTCCTCGGCTACGGGACCTTGCGCCGATCACTGTCATCGGCGCAATCGCACTGGTCATCATGGCGTTAACCAATGACTTTGGACCAGCTTTATTGTTGTTTCTCACCGTCTTCGGAATGGTTTATGTGGCTACTTCACGTACATCGTGGCTGCTCATCGGCACGGTTATTTTGCTGGCTGGCGGTACGGCACTTGCTCAATTCTCGAGCAAAATCCAGCAAAGAATCTCCAATATGCGCGACCCTTTAGCTGATTTCTATAACGCAGGAAACCAGCTCTCTGAATCGCTCTTCGGACTTTCTACCGGTGGCATCACGGGCTCAGGACTTGGTCAAGGTTATCCGCACACAATTCCACTGGCATTCTCTGATTTCATCTTGGCGGCAATCGGCGAAGAACTCGGACTCATCGGTCTCGCTGGTGTGCTGATTGTGTTCGCACTATTGCAATGCCGCATATTTGTCACTGCACTTTATACCCGCGAAAGCTACGGCAAACTGCTCGTCACTGGGTTTGGAATCATCCTCATGGTGCAAGTCTTTGTCGTAACGGGCGGTATTTCAGGGCTCATCCCGATGACTGGTCTCACCACGCCCTTCATGTCAGCAGGCGGCTCCTCACTCCTAGCCAATTACCTGATTATCGCGCTCGTACTCCGGGTATCACATAACTCCAACCAAGCTGAAAACGCACATCCTAAAACCACTGCTGCCACGCCAGGTTCACTGACATGACGACTACTAGGATGAGCAGCGCGTAGCGAACCAGTTTGGTGCCGCCGCCGAGCACGGTGCGGGCGCCGAGCTGGGCGCCGGCGATATTGGCGATCGCAAGTGCAATTCCTAGAGTCCACCAGACATGGCCGCCAATGATGAACGTGGCGAGCCCGCCGAGGTTGGTGGCGGTGTTGACTACCTTGGCCATGGCAGCGGACTTGATGAAGTTCTGCGAGAAGATGGCTGTAAAGCTCATGATGAGGAACATGCCGGTGCCGGGGCCGAAGATGCCGTCATAGAAACCGATGCTAGCAACAGCAGCAAGTGCGGCCCAGGTGCGCCAGCCGCCGCGCACGCCTTCCGAGGAACCAGTACCAAAAGTTGGCTTGAAGGCCACGAACATTCCCACGGCCAGCAGCAGCACAATGATCAGCGGGCGCATGAATTCTTCTTGCATCAGCGTAGCTGCGAGCGCGCCGATTGCGGAGGCAATGCCAGCGATGAGCGCCAGCTTTAAGGTTTCTTTCATCGGCGGGCGCACTGTGCGCATCAGCGTGAATGCAGCGGAGGCGGTGCCGGAGACCGCGGCGAGTTTGTTCGTGGCCAGCGCTGTTGCGGGCGCAACGCCCGGAATAACCGCCATGATCAGCGGAATAAGCACGAGTCCCCCGCCGCCGATAACGGCATCGACCCACCCGGCAATTGCGGCGCCGCCCAGCAAAAGCGCCCACTGCGCAAGCTCTAGTTCCATGGCATTGCTATAAACCGGTGATACCCTAGAGGGTCGTCAATAAAAAGAGCGCTGACTCCCCCAAAGGCAGGCACATGGATTTCCGCTGGTTAGTTGTGGTCCCGGCATCCGTAGTGCTGGGCTTATTGTTTGACTGGCTCAATGTGCCTGCCTCATGGATTTTGGCCGCGATTGTGTCCTCCGGTTCGGTGGCGTTGATTTCGCAGCGCGATATGCCCGTGAACAAGCATTTTTACAGTTTGTCACGCGGATTCATTGGCATTATGGCGGCGGTGCCGTTGACACTGTCATCGGCGGGCCAGCTGATTAAGTATGTGCCGATGGGCGTTGCGGTTGGTATCGCTTCGGTCGCGTTTTGTATGGTCGGCGGGCTGTTGCTGGCCAAGATGCAAAAGGGCGCGATTTCGCGTGAGACCGGCGTGCTGTCGCTGCTTCCTGGTGGGGCGTCGATGATGCCGCCGCTTGCCGATGAACTCGGCGCCAACTTCCGCTACGTCGCCCTCACGCAGTATTTGCGCTTGTTGTGTGTGTCCATCAGTCTTCCGCTGCTGGTGACGTTCATGCCGCACCCCGCGGGTGATTCAGATGCTTCGCTGGAGGCCAGCACTACTTGGTGGGTTATTCTGCTGGTCCTCGCCATCGCTGCTTTTGGCGAGCCGCTTGGTAAGAAACTGCACATGCCGGTGGCATCAGTTATGGGCCCGATTGTGATCACCGTTGTGGTGTCCTTCTTCCTTCCCGATGGCATCACCATGCAACCGCTGGAAATCTTCCGCATCCTCGCGTTTTTGTCCATCGGCTGGGTCTGCGGCGGCGGGCTGTCCATGCCGACGCTGCGCCACTTTGGCCGCCAGCTGCCCGCAACTTTTGGCCTGATTGCGCTCATCTTGGCTTCCTGCGCCACCCTCGCACTGCCAGTAATGGCGGTCTTTGACATCACCTACTTTGAGGCTTATTTGGCCACCAGCCCCGGCGCGCTGGAGACCGTATTGGCGTTGTCCTCTGAGGGCGGCGCAGGGCCCATCGTGGTCTCCTTGCAGATTATTCGCCTGATCCTGGTGCTCACCGTGGCGGCGTATCTGCCGCAGATCCTCAACTTCTTATTCCGAGGACGCCGAAAAGGCCGCGGAAAGGGTATTACTTCGGCGTAGGATTCAGGCTATGCCCACTTATGCTGTTTCTTCACGCCGCGGAGTCATCAATCCACAACAACGGGGTGATGTAGCGAAGCTACTCACCACGCTGCATTCGGAGATTGCGCTGGCCCCGCGCTATTTCGTGCAGGTACTGTTCCATGATCTCGATGAAGGCGCGCTGTTTCTCGCGGGCCAAGAAGCGCACGAGGGACACGTGTGGATTCACGCGGATATTCGTTCGGGGCGAACCTCCGAGCAAAAGACGCAGCTGTTAGCGGAAATCACGGCACAGACCGCGGCCCTCTTGCAGCTGACGCCGGAACACGTGTGGGTTTATATCAATGAAATCCCTGGTGAGCACATGACGGAATACGGAAAGCTCCTGCCAGAGCCAGGAGGCGAAGAAGGATGGTTCGCCTCCTTGCCGCAGGAGCTTCAAGACAAGCTAAAGGAACTTAAGTAGTTCTTAGTCCAGGATGGTTTCACGCAGGATAGACATTGGGATAGATCCCAAGGACAGTGCCTGGGAGTGGAACTCGCGCGCGGTCATGCCCTGGGCGACGGCATCTTCGCGGGTCTTGTGCCACAGGCGCTCACCAATCGCGTAGCTTGGCGCCTGGCCAGGCCAGCCCAGGTAGCGGTTGACTTCAAAGGCCAGGTTGGCGTCATCCATGGCGGTGTTCTCACGCATAAAGGACTTCATGTGTGCCTTGTCCCAGATACCGGAGCCATCAGGCATCTTCTTGCCCAGGTGCAGTCCGATATCAACAACCACGCGGGCAGCGCGCAGACGCTGCGAGTCCAGAAGACCCATGCGGTAGCCCGGGTCATCCATGTAGCCCAGTTCAGCCATGAGCGCCTCAGCATACAAAGCCCAGCCCTCGCCGTGGCCTGAATTCCAGCAGGCGTTGCGGCGCCAGGAGTTCAGGTTCGGCTCCATTAGCCCCAGACCAATCTGCAGATGGTGTCCCGGTGCGCCCTCGTGGTGCACCGTGGTCAGCTCCTGCCAGGTGTGGAAGACTTCCTGGCCAGCAGGAACAGACCACCACATGCGGCCTGGGCGGGAGAAATCCTCAGTCGGCTGGGTATAGAAAATACCGCCGGTGCCGGAAGGATCAATCTTGCACTCAATCTCTTGGATCTGCTCTGGGATATCAAAGTAGGTGCCGTTGAGGTCAGCAATCACCTTGTCGGCAACACCTTGCATCCACTCCACCAGCGCGTCTTTGCCGTGCAGCTGGTAGCGCTCATCAGCATTTAACTTGCGCACCGCAGTACGCAGGTTGGTGTCAGGGCCGTAAAGCGCCTTGGCAATGTCTTCTTGCTCAGCGTTGATTTCGTGCAGGCGGTTCAGACCCCACTCATAGGCCTCATCCAAGTCCACGGAGTCACCGACAAACAGCTTGGAAAAACGCGCATAGCGCTCCCGGCCCACAGCATCTTCGTTGGACGAGGATGGCTGCAGCTCAGCAGAAAGCCAGCCCGAGAATTCATCGAAAGCCGCCTTCGCGGCCTCAACCTCGGCGTTGTCCTGTTCTAGGCCCAGGCCATCGAGCATCGAGGTGGCATCGGCAAGCGCATTGCACTGGCCGATAACCTCATTGATCTGCCGGGTTGGTGGAACCATGCCCTGGTTGGCTGCCTCCACCAAAGACTCCTTATAGCCCTGCAAAGAAGCCTTCACCTTGGACAGGCGGGAACGGATAGCGTCCTTCTGCTCCGCCGTCTCATGCGGCATCAACAGCAAAGTATCGCGGATAGTCTGCACCGGAGACGCAATATTGTTCAGACTGCGAATGTCCTCACCATGGTGGTGCAGGTCGAGCTCCAGGCACAGGCGGTCACGCAGGACTTCTGCGGTGACGTAATCAACGTCATCAAAATCATCATCGTCATCAGACTCGTCCGTACTGTCATCCAGTGCGTCCAAGTCCGCGACCATTTCACGGGTACGGTCAGCAACAGCGGTGAAGTATTCAGGGGAGAAATCCTGAAGCTCACCTTCGTAGCCTTCAATGCCCCACTCGGTTGCGTCGGTAGGGGTCAGCTTCGCTAGGTCTGCAAGAAAATTATCGCAGGAGGCATCCAGCAAGGACGGCTCGCGAGCCATTTGGTGCTCAGAACTCATGAAAGCAAAGTCTATCTTTCAATAAAGCTGGTTGCACACCCAATCACGCGGCGCGCCGCACAACTTTAGGCCCATTTCGCGCCGATGGGGGTCCAACCTGCGAATTTATCCAAAATGGCTGCTGGGTCGGAAGATAACGCTATGGCATCAATGTAGCGGGTTTGCACAAAACCGCAGGCCGCCATCGACCGCAAGGTCTGCATGAATGGCTCCCAAAACCCGTCCACGTTGACCAGTCCGACTGGGCCGTTCACGTGCCCAAGCTGCTGCATGGTGAGCACTTCCACGACTTCTTCCAAGGTGCCCACGCCGCCGGGCAGGCACACGAAGGCATCGGCAAGTTCTTCCATGCGGGTCTTGCGCTGCGCCATGGTGTCCACAACTTCCAGGTGAGTCAGCCCCGTGTGCGCCATTTCCCTATTAATCAATTGCCGTGGAATCACGCCGACTACTTCCCCGCCAGCGTCCAGCGCGGCATCGGCAACCGTGCCCATCAGGCCAACATTGCCGCCGCCATACACAACGCGCAGCCCCCGGCGCGCGAGCTCTGCGCCCGTACCCTGCGCAACCTGTGCAAAGCGCGGTGAATTACCCAGCGAGGATCCACAATAAATAGCGACTGATTTCATACGTTTCAGCATATAAGCTTGGGCGCATGGATACCGTGGCTCAAGCACGTGAGATCATTCATGACGCCTCCCACGTGCACTTTTTCACTGGCGCTGGCATGTCTGCTGATTCCGGGCTGGATACGTTCCGGGATGCGCGGACGGGTTTGTGGGAGAAGGTCAACCCGCAGGATATGGCTTCGGTTGAGGCGTGGCAGCGCGATCCGGAGCCGATGTGGGCGTGGTATTTGTGGCGCGCACGGCTTGCACGGCGGGCGGTGCCACATGCTGGGCACGAAGCCATCGCAAAGCATTCCGGCAAGGTGACGGTGACGACGCAAAATATTGATGATTTACATGAGCGCGCCGGCAGCGGAGAGGTTGCTCATTTACACGGTTCGCTTTTTGCTTTTCGATGCTCCTCCTGCCACACCCCCTACTCCCGCGAGATTGAGCTTCCGGAGTCTCCGACACCGCGGCTTGCGCCACCGGAATGTGAGAAGTGTTCGGGACTGATTCGTCCGGGCGTGGTGTGGTTCGGGGAATCTTTGCCGCAAGATCAGTGGGAGAAGGCGGAAGAATATATGTCGGCTGCGGATGCGGTTGTCATCGTTGGAACGTCGGGTTCAGTGTGGCCGGCGGCGGGGTTACCTACGATTGCACACCGGGCAAAGATCCCCATTATTGAGGTATCTCCACAGCGCACCGATCTGAGTGATTTGGCGACGGTGCATATTACAAACAAAGCTGTATATTCCCTGCCAGAGATTCTATTTCCCTAAAGAAACCAGCGGTTTTATAGCAATTCTGAACCTCTCTGTCTACTTGACTTTTGTCAGGTGTTCATCCTGTTGAATGGGTAAAAATTGAATTTCTGTAGACAGCTCGGTCGGGGGTATTAGACAATGCGGTCTAGGCAGGTTAGTATGTCTTCATGATTAAGCCCGGCCCAGTATTTACACCTCCACAAACCCCTGCTGCGCGTTGCTTGCATTTGGTGCGACTCAATCCCATCATTACGCGCAGTGAACTTGTGGAGGCCACCGGGCTGTCCCAACCCACTATCACCAGAGCCACCGCCGCGCTACTAGAGGCTGGTCTGGTGCAGGAGCGCACTGACTTAACGCGCACCCGTGGGCGCGGTCGTCCGACGGTTCCTTTGGAAGTCGCGGACAGCAATTGGATGTTGGCGGGTATTGCCATTGGCACCTCGCAGACGCACATCGCGCTGTTTGACACCACGGGCCGCACCTTGCGCGAAGATGACATCTCCACCCCTGTCGCGCACCTGAGCGAGTTCGATTTCATTGAGCACATCATGGCTGGTGTTAACCGTCTGACCACGGGTACCGCCCGCACCTTGGTTTCTGTTGGTGTCACCACTTCTGGCGCTGTGGATGAAGACGGCTTGGTGTGGGCGTCCAACTTGGGCTGGGAAGGAGTCGATATTGCCGCCCACCTGCGTTACCAGTTCAACGTTCCAGTTGTGGTGTCTTCGGCTATTCCTGCCATCTTGGGCTCGGAGACCCAAAGCGCTGACCTGGATAAGACCGGAAACGTGCTGGTTTTGTTCGCCGATGACTCCACAGGCGCGGCATTATCCACCGAGGACGGCGTGACCCAGCTGGTTCCGCTGCCAACCATTTCTTCGAAGCTGCTCAACCTGCAGGATGCTTCTTCGGAGGACAACGTTGCCACCCAGGCAGTGCTGGGCGCTTTGGCGGTCAATGATGTTCACGCCAGCAGCCTTGCGGAGGCAGCAAACCTGGCGGAGAACAATGCCACGGCGCGCGAAATCTTGGACGAGCGTGCACGGTTGCTCGGCTCCATCGCCGCCGACCTGGTCATCGCGCATAACCCGGTCACCGTTGTCTTGGCGGGTTCTGCGTTTATTGATGACCCGAACGCTGCGCAGATCTTTGCTGCATCTGTTCGCCAGCTCATCGCTGAGCGTCGTGCCGAGCACAGCGCCGAGGGTCAATACGCAAGCGATGATGCTGCATCTAACTTGGCGGATTCCGTTTATGCCGATGAAAATGCGGAGGACTCCTCACGCAATGACGGCGTGCATGAGCTGCAGCTGCGCTTGATTCCAACCCACCGCGAAATTGTGCGAGCCATCGCCCGCGCTGCGGCTCTCGATCCGCTGCTGCGTGTTCCGCTGACCCTGCAGCCCAATGGCTCCCCGCTGGAATCGGCGGCACCGCGCCGCCGCGCATCACTGCGCAGTTGAAGAGAACTTCACCGGGTAGCCAGCTAGCCCCTTAAGGTTTGAGATTGTCCAGCACCGCGAGTACTTGCTGCGGTGACTGGTAAACGTACGCCTGCAGGCCGGCGGCCTTGGCGGCCTCGACGAATTCTTCGTTGGGGTCAAAAATGACGGTGTCTTTGGGCGCTGCGCCGAGGGCTTCCGCGGCGACATCGAAAGCCTCTGCGTACGGCTTGCACACACCGATATCGCAGCTGAAAATAACCGCCGCGAATTCATCGAGCCATTCAAACCGCTCCCGTACCATCTGCGCCAGCCCTGGGGAGATGTTGGCGAAGACACCGGTGACATAGCCGGCATCAATAACAGCCATGGCCATATCCAGGCCTTCGGAGTTGAGCTCGAATGTAGAATCCAGCGCGCGGGCGATTTCCGGAATTTCACCATTGTTCACCCCGGAGCGCAGCGCGAGCTGCTGCCACCAGCGCTCATCACTGATTTTTCCGGCCTCTAATTCGGGCCGCAGCTCCAGATAAGCCTGGTGGAATTGTCGAGCAGCGTCAGCATTAACCACATCAGTAAGCTGCGCCAGAGAGTCCTCTACTCCCCTCGTGAGAAAGACCCCATAGAGGTCAAACAACACTCTCGTACTCATGTTTAGATTCTAACCAGTCCTTAACACTGCAACACTGCACATTTACTCCGGCCTAGTTTAATGATTTGTCACAAAATCTGTGGCGAGTTGTTCGGACAAGGCAATTCGCATGTGAGAGAAAACGAAGCTGACCGCGCAGAATGTCATCTACGCGGTCAGCTGAAATATCTGGTTTCAAAACCCGGCGGAGGCCTGACTATCTGCTTCCGACCATCTGGTTGCTACTTGTTGTTGTAGTAACCGCGGAACCGGAACCGGGCCGAAGATATCTGAAGGGACCATCAAACCTGGCATAAGGGCTGACCATCAAGACAGCGCCTACACCGACGGCTGTGCCAGCCATGAACACTGGAATGCTTATACCAGGCAGCGTGCCGAAGGGAGTGAAAATAGAAAATGCCAGGGAGGTCACCACCAGTGTTCCGCTGAGCCCAAACAGGGCCCTCGATATTGCACTGGACCTCATAAACCAGCTAGCCAGCAACATGAAGATTGCGGCGAGTGGGGAGAGCATAAGTGCGAAAGCAAAAAGAAAAGTCCCTAAAGCTACGTGTGTGGCCATGAGGGTGATTCCACACATCATGGCAAATCCTAAACTTATAAGAAATGCACAAAACGCGAACTTTTGCTTTGGTGACATAGCAAGTATTCTCCCACCATTCATTTGAAAAATGAAAGAAGAATCCCAGATCTATACCGAGATGTTATTTCTACAGTGGCCTACTTCTCACAGAAGTGGCCTCACACCTCGGCATAGGCTGTTGGCATTAAAGGCCAACAGCGGCGACTAGGCGTCGATTGCAGGCTGGCGGGAAGACAGGGCGCGGTCGATGCGCAGCAGGCCAGAGCCGTCGTTGCCAACCAGCTTGACCTGGTCGATGATTTCGGAAACTGTGTCCTCTTCCTCAATCTGCTCGTTCATGAACCAGTTCAGGATGGAACGGGAGTCCAGGTCCTTAACCTCATCAGCGATGCGGACGATCTCGCGAATGTCCTCGGAGACCTTCTGCTCGTGAGCGTATGCAGCCTCGAAAGCGTCCAATGGGGTTGGAGCCTTGATTGCTGGCATGGTGATGTCACCGAGCTCAACGCGGTAGCCGCGTGCAAGCAGGTGCTCTGCAAACTTCTGAGCGTGCTCACGCTCTTCTTCAGCCTGAGCCATGAACCAGTCACGCATACCTGGGAAGGACAAGTCATCCATTTCGTAGCCCAGCTGGGTGTAGATCATTGCAGCCTGGTGCTCATTGGTGACCTGGTTGTTAATTGCGGTTACGAGCTTCTCATCCATGATTATTCCTCTTCCTTCGTACTTCTTCTTCAACTTCAATTTCTGAAATTCGAGTGTTGCAGGCACTTTTTGTGCGCCTACCGCGCAGCCATCATGCTCTCAACTTATTCGAACATTTCGTGCGCTGCGTTCGTGTTCCAAGGTTAAACGGATTGCAGTTAGTGCGCCACGTAGGTAAGCCCACCCAAAATATGGAAACCCTAAGGTTACTAACTCATAATCCCTGCGCATCAAACGTTTTCAAACACGCGAATTTAATAGGATTTACTTTACAACGATTTCACCAAACTATTAGTCCCCCCTTTCCGGGGTTAAAAAATGGCCCGCAGTGTCACCAGTTGGTCGGCTACGGGCCATCTATTGAATTGAATTTTTCACGTTTCACACGTGCATCGACAAGCTACTCTGCCGCTTCCACGTTGTAGTTCTTGCCCAGGTCTGCAAAGACACCGGAGTTGAAGCGGAAAGCCGCCTGCGCCTCGGTCAACAGAAGCTCACGCTGCTGCTCATTCAGCTCCAACTCATCCAGCGCCTCCCGGTAATCGTTGCGGTATGGAGGAATCTTACCGATTGCGGTGAAGTCGTAGAAGTTCAAAGACTCCGAGTCAATGCCGTAGTAAGTGCCCAGACGCGCCGCGATAACCTGACCGCCGGAAACGTCACCGAGGTAGCGCACGTAGTGGTGCGCAATCACTGGAACAGGGTCACCGGTACCGGTGATCTCCTCCAGACGGGAGACGTACTTCATGGTTGCAGGAAGAATACGAATCTTATCGCGCCAGTTAGCGCCGTACATTCCAGCCAGGTCAGCTTCCAACGCAGCCTGACGCTCCAGGCGACGGTCGACGATGGACGCTGCCAGTGGAACATCTGCAATTCCGCGCACTGCGCGCTCGAGCGCTTCATAAACAAACCACAGCTGGCCGGTAAATTCCGCAACTGCGTCGATGCTGAGCTTTCCGCTCAGCAGCTGCTCCATAAAGTCCGAACCCTCGGCATCATCGTGCGCCGTGGCGGTAGCCTCTCGAAGCGCTTTTGAAAGTGGCTGGGAAGTAGCTACTGTCATGGCAAATTCTCCTTTGTGTTGCCCCGAGTGCTCGAGACAGCCGTCATCATAAGTGCCCTAACCATAAGGTTAGGGTTACCTAAAACGCAACGGGGGTTCAGGGATTTCATCCGAAAGTAGCACCCTCTTGGGTAACAACCATTAGGTTGACTGCGATTCCACCGCTGTTCGCAGGCTTTTTAACGGAAGGGAACTTCCCCAATTGTGCGGCGTAACTTGCGGGTATGCAGCCGCTGCGGATTGTCCGCTAATTGCTCGACGGTGCGCACCGCACACATCACGTGCGCCTCTTTAGAGTTCGAATAAAAAGCTTGGGCTTGGGCCGGCAATTTGGGCACAGCATGCAGCGGGAGGTCGGATACAGACAGCAAGGTGCCGTAGGGAACGCGGTAGCGGTAGCCGTTTGCCGCGATGGTGCAGGATTCCATGTCTACCGCTACGGCTGTCGATGCCCGCAGCCACTCCCACAGCTGCCTACTAGTACGCCACTCCCAGTTGCGATCATCGGTGGATAACACCGTGCCGGTACGCATGAGGGTTTTGTCTTTGCCATAGATTTCATCGACTGATAGTTCCAGCATGCGCTGGACTTCCGGAATCGCCGGGATCGGATTGCGTGATCCAACATGGCCGTCGAGCAGGTTGTCTTCGCGCTGGTACGCGTTGCCGAGGATCAAGTCCCCCATGCGCATGCGTCCGTCCATGCCGGCGCAGTGGCCAATCATGATCCAGGCTTCGGGGCGCAGCACCGCGAGACAGTCCGTGATTGTCTTCGCGTTGGATGGCCCGACGCCGATATTGAGCATCGTGATGCCATCACCTGCTGCGGTGACCAAGTCGAAGCGTGGCATTTGAAAACGTGAAGTCAAAGTCAGCTGTTCGTAGTCGACGTTGACGGCGTCATCGGAATGCAGCGTCTCCCCGTTGGGAAGAACCAGCGCGGTGTAGCGGGAGTCTTCTTGGGTGAGCTGGCTAAGGCCAAAGCGCACGAATTCTGTGGTGTGCATGGCGTAGTTGGTAAACAGAATGAACTTTTGCACCGTGTCCACTTCCACGCCCGTGTAGTGCTCAATTCGCGCACACGCGATGTCGAAGCGCTGCGGGCCGAAGTGAAACAGTGGCTTTTCCTCGCCATGGAAAGCGTCCCAATCACCATCAATGATTGCGTCATGGACTTCATCGAGAGTCGGGCGCGGGATGGCATCAGCGACATCGCCAGCCCGGCGCGCCTCAGAAACATCACCAACATTGCGGATGTATTCCGGCGGGATGCGTACCGATGACTGCCCGACATAGATGTCACAGGGATAGTTCTCAGTCAGCCGCGTGAGCTGCTCATGCAGATAGTCCCGAATGATGTATGGCTTGGACAGTGTCGCGCTGTAGCGTCCTGATTCATCGACGTATCCGAATGGTTGGGAACGATCAATCGGACGCCATTCGCGGACATCAACCACAATCTTGGGATAAACCACGTGCCGGTATGAGTCATAGTCACCGGTTTCCAGAGACTTTCGTGCCAGCTGACACGATGATTCATACAGCTCAACTAGTCGATCAATGGCTTCATCTACCGTGTGCGCATGCTGCAAATCACTCATAGGGGCAATCCTAGCTACCTCGCCCACCCCGCGCCCTGCGATACATTGGAGACAGTCTTCATTAAAGGAACTCACCATCGGGGGAAGGATTCAGCAATGGCAACAACAAGTGCATCAACGCCGCGGGAAGGCTCTGGAAAAGGCGGGCAATCAGTTCCACTGTTCTTCATTTCTTATGGGCTGCTACTGGCGGTGTGGGCCGCGGTGTCGTATCAGACCGTCAACATGGAGTGGGGCGGGATTATTCTCTTTGTCGGGGTCGCCATATTCGCAGTGCTGACAGCGCTTCACTCCTGGAATTTCAGAAAGTCTGTTTCTGGCAATGCGCGGGTGAGAAGGACTTATATCTATTGCCTGGTTTTCTTCCTCGTGACCTCGGTATTCACCGTGTGGTTTTGGGTCCGGCCGGCAGAACATGACACCAGCGCCTGGATGACCACGGTGGTGGCAATCATCCAGACGCTGCCGTTGTTTATTGCAGGTTGGCTTAATTCCGAATCAGGTAAAAAGCACAAATATTAAGATCTATTTGCCCAGAAATAGGCTGTGACCTATTTTCGCGACGTAGCCCTAGCCCTTGCCGGGCCGATAAACCACCACAGCAGTGGAATGGAAAGAAGCGCAATGGCCCAGTAGATGAGCCAGAAGGCTCCGGCTAGCCCGACTATTACAATTCCGATGCCGAGCAAGATGAGGGAGACAGCGCACGCAGTCCAGCTCTTCTTCCACAACTCCAATTGCTCTTGGTAGTTCCCCGCGCCGCTATGGATTTCCTCGCCGCCGTCGTCGAACCCGTTGTTGTGAAAGCGGTGCTGGAATTTCTTATCCATTGCGGTGATGACATCGTGGCCAAAAATGATGGAGAAGCCAACATAGAAGGCCGAAAGACCATGGAAGAATGATGAGTCTCGACCGCTGCTTAAATCACTGTAAGTCAGCGCTATCAGCACCAGGTCTACAACGGGTGTGAGAACCAGCAGGAAAATGCCAATCTTTTTCCACCCCAGTCCGTAGCGTAGAAATAGTCCTCCAAGCAGGAATACCCAGAAGAGAATCTCAGCGACAATGATTGCTACACCAATCATGGGCTCTTTCTTCCTCTCGCAGTCCAGTCCGTTGCAATTCGCCTCTAGACTAACGCACCACACTGCAGAACGCGCGCTAAGTACTCTGGAATTTGTGTCCGAGAATGTGCCAACCATCCGTATCTATCCAGACCACGGGCATCCCAGTTCCCTGTGGCCTTCGCCGGAACTAGTAATGGAGAAGACTCGGAATCCATATGTCCTCCCGCAAGAACTTGGTATCAATGACTCCGATAGCCAAAGAATTCTTCGGTGGACCAATGAGTTTCACAACAGATTTCGGGATTACGGCAAGACTTTTGATGATCGTCCAAGCTGGGCAGAATCATTTGATGTGTGGGCCTGGTACAGCGAAGGTTACGCAATAGTGAAACTACTCAACTCGCATTTTCCCGGTGTCCACGTCAAGCCAGGCTTTTCGCGTTATGTGTTTTCTACCAGTGAGATTCGCCAAAATGCTGGGTTAAGTCCAGTTCAACTACCGGGGCAAAATTTACCCGGGCACATTGATATCAACTCATTGCGTTAGCGGGGCCAAAACTCCATGTATTTTTTAAGGCATGGAACTTCGAGGAATTTTGCGAGAGCTCAACAACCCAAACAGTGTTATTCATGGTGTTGTGTCTACAGCGGCAGTCACAGGGCTAGCGCTGGTGGAACCGCGCAAGCTCACCACGGGTCGCCGGCTGGCTTACCGCAGTGCGATTGCTGGGCTAACCGCGTGGGTCATGCATGCGAGCCTTCGCCCAGTTAACGAAGATGACTTTGATATCGTCGGCCCGGTTGGGCGGGCCGCCATCACCACTGGTTCTGCCGGCGCAGTTTTCGGAATCGCGGAAGTCGGCGAGAAACTCGATGCCCGTTTGCATGACAGCATCAAACGCGCGGGCGTGCGCCATCCACGCCTGTGGATGGCAACCGGTGAAGGTGCTGTCTCTGCTGCCGCGTGGTGGCTAGGACGCCGTTTTGATAACGGCGGAATCAGCTTCGAAGACATCTTTAATGAAGCTTTTGAAGAAGCGATGGAAGAGGACGAGCGCGTCGCCCCGAACCGTACGCTGCATGAGGTTCCAGACAACCTGCGGGCAATCATAAGCGCAATGCTGGAGGCAACCGATGACTTCGGTGCACCGCAATTGCGTGAGCAACTCGCTGCCGCGAGCGTTTATCACTGGAACGGCGCCGAACCGGACTTCAACGCCGGGCAATTCCACGTGCCCAATCACATTCCACGGCTTGTACCCGGCAACTATCGCTTCCCGGTTATCGGCCGTTTCACGGCTCTGGGGGATCTCACTTTCACCATCCAATTCTTCGTTGATGACGGCTACCTGGGCAGCGTGCACATTGAAGACAGTGGTGATTGGACTCAAGAACAACTCGACCGTTGGGAAGAAATCTGTGAGGACGTACCTGAGCGTGACATCATCCCGTCCCCGGATGAAGTCGAGCTGCTCATTGAAACCAACTCCGGCTACCAACCGGTTGAGCGCTAGCACCCTAAGCCGCTAGACTCTTGCCCTGCACGCCTGCGTGTAGGGCATCTAGCCGGTCAAATCACCCTTAAGTCAGAGCAAAATTCAGGCTACGTTAGCGCGTGGTTGGGCTGGCCTAGACATAACGAAAGGCCCGCCAGCTGCGCACTGACGGACCTTTCTCCCCATGACTAATCTCCGACACAAAGCAGGGTGTGGAGCGCATCTCCTACATCGTGCCGCCCGTGATTAGGCAAGGCTTACTTTACATCACTGTGCGTGAACGTCAACCCCCAACATCAACCTTTTTATCGATAGAACTACCCCCGTTGCCATAAACGCAGGTAGAAGCAATAAAAATATTTCTAAAAATCTTTGAAAATAGTGTGCTTCGGCGTTGCGCGGCGAATATTTTGCTCTTTCACAAACACCGAAATGTGGTGAAGTCGATAGAATGACAGTGAGCATTACGAAAGGGAGGCCATCCTTTGCCAGCTCAAGATTCATTAGCCGAACTTCGTGCAGTAATCTCCGACCACCTCAAGAACTTCCTCTCCTCCAATGACGACTCCGAAGATGCGTCCACTAAGGAGTCCAAAGACGAGTCCGCGGATGTCGAGATAGCCCGGCCGACTGAGGAAACTGAGGCACGAGAGCTGCCGGGCGAGCCGGAAGTGAGTGGTCCACACGGGCCGTTTGCGCCGATTGAGAGCGCGCTGGCGGAGCTGCGGGAGTGGCGTAATAGCCCGCGGCGTTTAGGGGTGCCAAATACGGCGCCGGCGGTGTCATTGCATAATGAGGTGGCGTCGGAGATTGCTGCGCGGTTGCATGCGGATCCATCGAAAGCAGCAAGCTTTGATAACACGGGCGCTGATGAGGTATCGGAGGGTCCCAGCACCCGTGTTGGGGTGGCTAGTTCCGATGAAGGAATGGAGCATGCTGGCTCCGGCAGCCCGGTGAAGTCTTTGCCGTTGGGTGCGCGTTTGAAACCGCGCGGAATCTTTGAAGATGACTGGACGGCGAAGCTGACGCCGAAGCGCCCGTGGCCGGTGATTCTCATTCACGGAACGTGTGATTCCAAGGGTATTTGGCAGTTGCTCGGCGCAGACTTACGCCAGGATGGCTGGGCCGTGTTCGCGCCTGATTATGGCACCCGCGCAACAGGTTTGATTCCGGAGTCGGCGGCGCAGATTGATGCCTATATCCAAGCGGTCATGCACGCTACCGGCGCGGAGAAGGTCATCGTCATTGGCCATTCCCAAGGCGGGCTGGTGGCGCGGTATTGGATGCGCAAGCTGGGCGGTGCGCAGTACGTCAAGCACCTGGTGTGCATGGGAACCCCCAATCACGGCACGACACAGGGCGGAATCTTGTCCACGCTGGTGACTAATCGCCGGGCAGATAACGTGATGTCTTCTATCATTGACGCCTACTTCGGGCCCGCTGGTGCGCAGCAGATTGTGGGCAGTGAGATCCTCAATGAAGTCAACCGTGACGGTGACTTGGATGAGGGCGTGATGTATACCAACATCGTCACGCGCTCTGATGCGGTGGTGGTACCGCCAGAATCCTGCTTCTTAGCACCGCACAAGGTGAAAACCGGCACGGTGCGCAATATCTACGTCCAAGACTTCGACCGCCGCGCAGTCGTCTTGCATCATGATTTGCCGGTGGATAAACGCGTACGCGTCATCGCCCGGACTATTCTGCGCCAGATTGGCCCCATGCTGGGATCACATTAAGACAGATCCAAAGCGTCTAAGAGTTCATCAAAAGCAGGGCCAACTTGGGTGCGCCACAAGGTAGTAGCGCGGGTATCGGCGCAGCCCGGGCCACCGTTGATAATGGCCACTGGTTTATCTTGTTTGCGGGCTTCCAACACGAATCTCATTCCGCTCATCACTGCCAGCGAGGAACCGGCGACAAGAAGGGACGCGGCGGCATCGAGAAGCTTATATGCATGCTCTTTGCGCGCGGTGGGAACGGACTCCCCGAAGTAGACCACATCGGGTTTCAGCAGCTTGGACCCACAGCGAATGCAGCCAACCATGCGAAAGCGAGCGACCGCCGCATCATCAAGGGTGACATCACCATCCGGATTGACCATATCGGCGCTGACCAGCAGCGAATCCAGGTAACCGGGGTTGAGTTCATCCAGGCGAATATCAAAGGCCCGGCGGTCTTCCACCTGCCCACATTCCAGGCACATCACGGATTCCATATCGCCGTGCAGCGGCACCAAAGACTGCGTTCCGGCTAGTTTGTGCAGGCCATCCACATTTTGCGTAATCACGCCGTTGATGAGCCCGGCGCGCTCAAATTCCACCAGCGCATGGTGGGTGCGGTTGGGCTGCGCTTGGTTCATCACCCGCCAGCCCACAAAGCTACGCGCCCAATAGCGGTGTGAGGCGGCCGCGTCATAGCGAAACTCTTGATAAGTCATCGGCCGATGCCGTGACAAAGAACCTTGCGGCCCCCGGTAATCCGGGATGCCGGAGTCGGTGGACACACCCGCCCCGGTGAGCACGACGGCGGGCCCCAGACGCAATTGCTTGACGATGCCCCCTAAAGCCTTCTTCGGCGGCGTCGGCACAGCGGTATCACTGACCACCCGCGCAATCGAGCGCAATGCGGAGCGGTGAGCCAGTTCAACAGCTGCGTCATGGAAGGCCATGGGCATTAGTTTACTGCCGCCAGCTCTGCGCCAGAAAGCGACAGAAACCAATGGCTGTTAAGCAGGCACACCGCCAGCCATTATTATTATGCGAGCGCCGGTGCTTCCCAGAGATTGAGCTCGGTACCGATGCCCTTCTCCTTAGCGTTTTCATATACTTCCGTAGCCCATGCCACGTCTTCAACCGGCATACCACCGATGGAGAAACAGAAAATCTGCTCATTGTTTATACGCCCCGGGACCTTGCCATCAGCAATGTCACCAATATTGTGCAGGGCACCAGCAGGCAAGCTACCTTCTTTCATCATGTCCCACCGGTGCTGTTGCAAAGTTGGGCGGAGAGCAGCGAAGACTCAGTTTCTCATTCCCTGATGGCCGCTGCGTGTGGGCGTTGTTAGGCCGTCTCGAAGACCCGGTTGACGATCACCGCGTCCGGGTTCGGTTGCCCGTGAGGTCAAACATCGTGCCTTGCCCTTTCCGCAAGGAGTGCATCGCCTCCATCCCTTTCAACGTCCGATATGCAGATGTCTAAGTTCTTAAACGCGCCTTTCGGCCCGAGGATCCGCTTCAGCCGACCATGGTCGCCTTCCAGGATGTTGTTGAGGTATTTCACCTGCCGGTATTCCACTGTTAGCAGGCAGATTCCCTCTGACTTCAACTCGACGATTGCCCTGGCTAGAGACGGTGCTTTATCGGTGTTGATCACTCTGGGATACCCGGCTGACGCATTGGATCTGAGGGCCTTGGCCAGGAAACGCTTCGCTGCGGCCACGTTCTGCTTCGGAGAGAGGTAAAAGTCCAGGGTCTGGCCACCGGCGGTGATCGCCAGATCAGAGGTAGCACCACCTGCCGCCGACCCGGATATAGGTCTCATCCACCCGCCAGGAACTGGCCTGCCAGTCAGGTACCTGCCGGTACCACCGAGTGTGCTTGTCCAGCTCAGGGTCGTATTTCTGGACCCAGCGGTAGATCGTGGTGTGATCGACCGGCACGCCCCGCTGAAGTCATCATTTCCTCCAGATCGCGGTAGCTCACCCCGTAGCGGCAGTACCACCGCACTGCCCACAGAATGATGTCACGGGGAAATGACGACCGGAGAAGATACCCATGGCTGTGATAATTTCACGTCGCTCTTCCTACTGCCCCAACTTTGCAACAACACCGGGAGCAAGCCGACATCCCTCTCTGCAACAACCTCCTGTTAATCTTCACGCCGTTTGGTGTGGGCATACCAGGCCGCTGCCAGCAGCAGGATCGAGCTGCCCAGCCCAACGCCCGGCCAGATGCCGCGACCGCCGGTCAGCGGGAGTTCACCGGTGGCGATATTGGCGACGCGGATCAACCAGGGTTCATCCGCTGTCGGCTCCTCAATCGTTATCAAGCCAGAGTGGTCAGTCTCCGAGTTGAGGCTGATCTGCAGATCCCCCAGAATCTCCGGCTCAGGGTCGGCGGCGACGGTAAACCGCCACGGCTGTGGCATCAACTGCGCTCCGTTACCACTTCGGGTTTCCACCAGGAAGTAGGTACCAGGAACCAGCCGCGCGATAAAGCGCGAGCGATCGTCCGCGTACTCCGGATCCCACTGCATATCCTCAATTACTGCTTCACCACTGGGGCTTCCATCAGGCGACGCAGGATAAATGGCGAATGCTGCACCTTCCAGGGCCGTACCATCGGCGTTTTCCTTCTGGACGGCAACCTCGCCATCCTCCCGGAACAAGCTCTGGAACACCAGGGCCACGCCGCGGTCAATTTCATCGGCTTCCGGGGTGTTGCCCAGAATGATGCTCGGGTTCTCCTGATCCAGAATCACCCGGGTCAGCTCACCATTGTCTTCGCCGGAACCGCGGTACCCATAGTTCGGCTGCACGCGGAGCGCGTTTTCCTCGATACGTTCCGCCAACTCCGGGGAAGGCTCCTGGGGCATCACAGTACAGGTGGTGCCTGCCGGGGCAAGCTGACTCCACTGCTGATCCCGACCTAGCTCAAAGATTCCGTTCCGGTCGAAGGGTGCCGGCTGCCCCGGTAGGAGCCGCATTTCGCATTGGTAGTTGTAGCTGAAGGTGTCGCCCTCCTGGACCACCATCGCATCATCGTCTCCTTCCACGATATGTGTGATACCCATCTCGCGTTGTGGCACATAGAAAGCAAGGGAGAAAGAAACATGGGTGTCATTTACCGAGGTCAAGCTGACATCCTGAATGTTCAAGGCATCGGTCTGCAGGTGGCGGATGGTCTCTCCCTCGTCCGGGTCTTCTTCCCAGCGCGTCACGCTCGCGGTACGGACCAGATCCTCAAAGTCCTCAGGAATCCGCTCCTGGGCAGAAAGCCCGGTGAACGAACACACTGCGGAAGCAGGCAACCGCTGGCCGTTATCGCCCAAGGTTACTAGCTGTGGGTCCCCGCCGACGGGGGTCGGGGTGGTTCCACCATAAGTGGTATCCAGCACCGGGTCATAGCACTGCCACGTGATGTTCACCGGCGCATCGCTGTTAACCAGGTACGCGGATACGTCGCCGGGCCGCTGGGTGTCATAGGAACTGGACACATGCAGATCGGCACGAGCGCGCTCATATTTGTTGGTGATGTGCAGCGGGTAATCGGTATCCACGAATTCAGCAGTCATCACCCAGGTGGTGGACGCATGAGCCAGGGTCGGGTCGACGGGATCATCTGGCTCATCACCAAACCAAGCGGTAACTGCCGCGTCATAACCGGCAATCATGTTCTGCCGAATTTCGCATTCGAAACCCACCGGGATCGGGCGCGGGGGCACGGCGCTCTGCCCGTTGGGATTATCCGGGTCCGGGATCAGCTCAGTGGCTTCACCTTCTCCAGTCACCCGGAGCACACCGACGATCGTGGGGTCCGGCATGTTTCCGCCCTGCTCATAGCGGGGGTCGATGCAGCGGTAGGAATAGGTGAATTCCTCCGATCCCGCCAGCTCCGGGCCATCCACTGCCAGGTCGTTGTACACACGCAGCTGCACCTTGTCATAGACGTAGGTGTTCCAGATGATCAAAGTGCCCTGGAAATAAGGGTCTAACTCAGGAAGGTTCTGCCCGTTATCTGGCAGCAGTTCATCCACATTGGGAATGGTTCGATCGCGAATGGTCAGTAGCGCCGAAAAATTGTCCGCCTGGGGGGTGCAGTTGTCGGCGTCAGAACATGCCTGTTCCGGAGCGTCCCAACCCGTGGCATCAGGAGAAATCATCCACCGGGTGGATAGATCCGCATTCGGTTCCGCCGCCACCCCAGCGTCCTCGGTGACCAGGCATTCTGAGCCAACCGGAATTCCGGTGACCATCACAGCTGTCGCCGGGTCGAAACGACCGATACCACGCTCGACTCGGGGCTGCACCACCTGACCGCCCAAGATGCACTGGTAGTTCAGATCGAATTGGCGGTCCCCATCAATCGTCGCGACACCTTCGCCGTCCACCTTCTTCTTCAGGTTGAAGCCACCCAGCTTCACTGTGTAGGCGTGGGTAGCGTGCACCTTTTGCGGCGACAGGGTCTGGGTGAGGGTGTAACCCGCATCCGTGGTCGTGCCGGTGCCATCCCAGGTGGTCTCCGGTCCCGTTGCAGACACCAGTTCCTCGCCCCCCACGGTGAAGTTACATTCTGCCCCCACGGGCAGTTCCAGAGACCGCGGTTCACCGGAATCCAGCACGCGGGACGCAATGGCCACCTCAGAATCGTTACGGATACAGCTGTAGCTCATCAGATATCCCTGCTGTCCCAGCACCGCCTCCCGGATATCATCAGCTGAAGTTCCATCGGGGTAACGCAACTCAGTATTGAGGCTGATATCTGCGGGAATCATCACCGGTGAGTACCGGTGGGCGATATTCACCGTGGCGCTTTCTTCAGTAGTGGGGATATTCACCACCACTTCCACCAGACCGTTGTCGGTGGTACTGCTGGATTGCCCTTGCTCAGCCGGTGTCGTCCACGTCGTAGCACGTTCCACCGCTTGATTAGTGGTGGTGTTCAACGTGATGGTGCACTGTGTGCCCTCCTGGACCTCTACATACCGGGTCTCGCCGGAGACCAAGGTCCACGTTCCCATGGTGTCATCGGAGCACTGATAGTTATAGGTGTAGTTGTCAGGAACAAGCTGGGCAGCATCGGGAATAGCAGCGGTCAACCCCGAGGAGTGTTGCAGCACCAGTCTGGTAGTCGCGATATCAAAGTGAACCTCAAGTTCTACATCAGCCGTCTCCCCTGCGGTTACCTCAACCGAGCCGGGTGAGAAGGACAGGTGGGCTTCTGCTCCGATGGGTGCGACGTAATCCGAGCTGAATTGGCAGATCGTGCCTGCCGGGAAACTCTCCAGGCCAGCAGTTCCACCGTCCGTGATGGTTCCCTCCCATTCGGTGGGCGTCACTGCCCCGGGCTCCCAGCACTGCGCACTGACCGGGACCGCAGCCAGCAGCAGTTCTGCTCTAAACACCGGGTCATCGATCTCGGAGGCAACGTCGTGCCGCGAAGTCAGCTGCACGCTTCCCTCCTGTGCGCTCAACGTCAAAGGAACCTCGACCGTGGTGGTCTCGCTGCCACCGGAAACCACCACGGTCGATGGCGCCGCCTGGGTGACCTCCACACCCGGCACAGTGGTGCCGGACTCGGTGACTGTGCAGTCAGCACCCACCGGAACACCGGTGATCCTGGTGGTCAAACCCGGAGTCACCTGAATCCCCGTCTGAGAGAAAATCTCCTGCCCCTCGGCGACACACCGCACATTAAGCAGGTAGCTCAGATCCTGACCTCGGTCGGCAGCGTCGCCACCCAGGCTGACGTTGATGCCTAGGGCGCCGATCTGCCGTTCGTAACTGTTGCGGATTTCCAGGGTAAACTCCCCGGACTGTGGAATGCGGATGTAGTTGGACTGGCATTCCCTGATACCGGTACCGGCTTCCCGGTAGTCGAGGCAGGCATCAGATGCCCAGGTGGTGTTCAAGGTGAAGCCGTCGATGGACGGGGTGGAACCGTCCTCGGCGACTTCCTCGAAACCGCACTGCGTACCTACAGGCAGATCATCGATGATTGCGACGCCTGCTTCAGAGACGGTGGTGTACCCGGAAGTGACATCTGCCGGGTTGGTGCCCCCGCCTCCGAGTTCTGGGCGGTCATTGGGATTCGGGATATAGCGACAGAAGTAACGCACCGGGAACTGCCCCGGCACTTGGTTGGCAGGCACCGACTCCGCATCAAGGACTTTGTCGATCATCAGCGAACCAGTTTGCGCCACATAAGAGTTGTGGACTCCGATGGTGACCCCGTCCACGGAGGGATGTGAGTCCACCCGGAAAGAAAATTCCTGGGAGCTATCCCCGGAGGCCAACTTGGTGCCACCGGTCACGGTCCATTGGGTCTGCAGATCCTGCAGGATCGGATCGGCTGGTGGGAATACCTCCCACACGGTGCATTCCGCCCCTACGGGGATCCGCTGGGGAAACATCACGGACTGCTCGGCGAGCATGTTTGGAAATTCACCCGAAGCGATCTCCCGGCCTCTGGCCTTGCACTCATAACGGAAATCGAATTCGTATCCGCGTAATTGCTCCAGAAGTGCCTGCGGAGAGGCGCTGACCGTTTTGGCGAGGTGGACCGGGACCAGCTCCCGGTTGCTGAAAGTACAGGAAAGAGCGTCACTGGCCTGCAGGTTAACCCGAACACCGTTTTCTCCGATGGAGTCTGGGTTGACCTCGATATCAGGGACCCCGGGCCGAATGATGGTGCAGCGGGCAGGCTTCCCGTCGATGGGAACCAGCTCGTAGGATTCCTGCTGCCGCTCAGTCAGCGTGACGGATATCGATTCCCCAGATCGGAGACCGCGAATCTTCGTCAAGGCACTTCCCTGAGCCGAGGTGGTTAACTGGGCATTATCCAACCTCACTCCAGATGGGGGATTACCCAGTGCTACATCGAATTGCCAGCCCTGCCCCGGAGAAAGGACTTCTCCGTCGGCATCGACCAGCTCTTTATTGACCTGGACACATGCGGGGACGCCAAAGTTCACCATCTGACCGGGCACCGATCCGAGGCCGGTTCCTACTGCCCGCAGGACTTCCTGTGGATTAGTAGCCAATTGTTCGAGCATCCCTAAGACCGGGACGTTGATCTTGTCGGGGAGCCAGTTCAGACCAATCAGCGTTGTCCAGGTGGTGACTGTTCCATTCACGGCATTATTTCCCGCCGCAATGGGGATGACCCTGGTGCCTTCCTGCCTAAGCGCAGTGGCTGTTTCCACCGCATTCTCGATCTCAACGGTTTCAGTGGTATCGCCGAACAGCCACCGGTTGGAGCCGTTACGGTCATGGTTTGGTGCTCCGCCGGCGAAAAAATACACCGTTTCGAAATCAACGCTACTATCCAAGACTTGTCTCAAACCCTTATCCCAGTTCGCCCCGTCCGCTGAGCCCGTCGGCTTGGTTAACCCGGTGATTTTCGCGTGCAGCTGGTTCACTCCCGCTTGATCCCGAACAGATACCGGATCCAAGGAAGTATTACGACTGCCCTGCGCCGGAGCATCAGTGGCGTAGGTATAAACACCGATTTGATGAACCGAACCCCGCATCTGGGTGACAAAGTCTCGCGCTGCCTGCTTGGTTTGCTCTAGTGTGCCAGCAGAGACATGACTGGAAAGATCAAATACCAGGGCTATTGACGCACCACACGTGCCGATCTGCGCCGGGGCCTGCGGAGCAGAGGTCACCTGAGCATCTGCCTCAAATGGTTTCGGCGGCACCACTAACAAGGTCAGCAGCAGCACCACGATGGCGAAGATGCTGAACACGCGTTTGGCTGATGTTTGTAGTGCCGTCGGCATGGTGTCAGGGGAGATCACGGTCATTCCTTCTAAAAGTCAGGGTAGGAAAAGGCTGTGGGGAAAAAATCATTACTCAGTCCTTCGCCGCCGCAGCAGGAACAGGCCCAGCAGAATCATCGCCAGACCTGCCGCCACGAGGCTTAGGACTGCGGCTCCGGTGCTGGCCAAACCCTCTCGATTGGACTTATCAACCCCGCTGGCACCGGCCTTCTCCGGCTGTCCGGAAGAGTGTTCTGTGTCGCCTGGTGTGCTTTCCGGCGGCCCCGAATCCCCCGGTCTGTTAGTCTGCCCAGGTCCACCCGGTTCTGTGGTGGGTTCAGCCCCCTCCTGCCCCGGGATGGGATCAGGCTCTGGATCACGGGTCGGGGTACCAGCGTCAACCTTCGCCTTGGGGTACACCATGAAGGAGTATTCCCAGCCGGTGCCGGTGGCATTGGTCATGGGCACGGTGACCACAAAAGGTTCGAATGTTAGCTCAGCACCTTCAGGTGCGGTCACGGTGTACAACCCCAGTGGCAGCTTGGCGAAGCTGACACGGCCGTCAGGGCCTGTGTTCCCGGAGCGGTGGTCCGTGAAACGGTCAGCAGGGAACGCGAGGACCTCCTCGGCCTCCAAGATCGCAGCCTGCCGCCACCCCTCCTTGGTGCCCAGGTCTATACCGATGAGCCGCTGAATATTCACGGGGACACCGACGTGAGTTTGGCCGGGATTATCATCATTGAGGTTAGGTGCACGAAACTCCAGGGTGAGCTGGCCTAGCTGATTGGCATCCACAATCGGGACAGACTCCGAGATAACCGCAGGAGTCACCGAACGGGCGGAGGCACACGGGGCAGCCGCGGTGCAGAGCAAACCGAGGATTACGGCCGCGGCAGTGGTGCGAACGGGGCGTCGATTAGCGAACACGGTGTCGTCCCTCCCCTGGGTATGCCGCGCGCTTCCGCGCCAGCATACGAAGGACCAGGACCAGAATGATCAGTAGGACGATGGCCACCAGAATCAGCACCCAGGTCATCCAGGTCTGCCACAGCCCACCATCCCCGAAGGCCTCTTCGAGCTCTTCTTCATCCATCGGGACACGGGTCCCGCGAACCAGGAGACGATGAGAGTTAACCCCATAAGGAGTGCAGGTGATCAGCGTGAACAGATCGCGACCTTCCTCCGGCTGGAGATCATCGATCTCATTAGGCAGGACAACCTTGATCTGATCCACCTCATACTTCAGCGGCTCCCCGAGAACATCGAGGTAAAACACGTCACCTTCAACAACCTCATCTAAACGGTCGAACATCGTGGCGGTGGTCAACCCGGTGTGGCCAGTCAGCACCGAATGGTTCCCTTCGCCGCCCACCGGCAGGGCGGAGCCGTAGAGGTGGCCCAGCCCGCGCTGCAGCGTCTCCGCAGCAGTGCCGTGATAAAGCGGCAGTTTCGAGTCGATCGCCGGGATCGACACCGTCGCCATGGGCGCTTCCGGATCCCCGGTGGGATTTAATTGCTCCAGGTAACCGCGGTAGGGCGCGTTCTCCTTGGATACCCGCGCCAACCACGGATCCAGGATCGGGATATTGGTGTTGGTGTCGTTGTACTCCCGGGCACGTTCCAACCAGGCTGCACGATCAACCTCAGGTACCTGGGTCTGCGAATTGCGGTAGGCATCCGCGATCGAGGCGTGGTTGGCATTGCGCAGATACGTGACGGCAACCGGATAGAGCAACACGAGAATGCCGGCGATAACCAGCACAATCGGGATGACCTTATGGACCGTTGAGCGTTTAACCGCCCCAGCCTTTTCGACCACGGTCATCTCTGACACTCCTGAATCTGGCCCGCCCAGCCACCACAGCAACTACCGCGGTGGCGCTATAAATAACCGGGCCGTTGGTTATGCGTTATCGCGCTTGCGGGTCACCAGGTAGTAGGCCGCGGCGATCAACAGCAACAGGATGCCACCGCCGAGAATCAGCCAGATACCCATGCCGCCGGTCAGCGGCAAGGAGAAACCGGCATTATTCTCGACGTTTTCGATCGGCTGATCGACGCTGACCAGGTTAACAGTGTCAGCGCCATAGGGCAGAGTCACACCCACAGGCTCCGGCAGAAGCGCATAACCTTCCGGCGCCTCGGTTTCGACCAGGCAGAACTGCTCACCGTTCCCGGCCCAGAGGTCGTCGTAGGTACCCGCCAAGTCGTCCTGGTCGGTCACGTTGGCCAGGTGGATACCGGAAATGCTCGCACCGCCATCGTCCGCAGTGGTCCACGTGGTGGTCCCGCCGACCTGGATCGGCAGACTGCCCGCGGCCAGGTTGCCGTCGGCATCGCAGCGGTGCAGTTCGAAGATCGCGTTGGCGAGTCCGGTTAAGTCATCACCCTGGCCGGTCTTTTGAATGTTGATCTCACCATAGATCGAGCGGGTGGCGTTCGAGACGGTACCCGGGTTCGGGCCGTCAACTCCGGGGTTCCAACCATCCGCGGCAGCGATTGCGGTCGGTGATACCCAAGCCTGGTTATCCAGGGTAGCTTGCGGAACAGCTGTCACCTCCGCCTTGAAACCGACGTCGATGGTAGCTTCGGCGGCTACTCCGGACAAGGTGTCTGCGGACAGCACGACAGACAAAACCTGTCGTTCAGCTCCATCTTCCGTGACCGGCCAGGTTCGAGAGGTAAAGGCGTCTGCCTCCAACGGGGTTCCGTTCAAGCTCACCGTGAGCTCCTGTGGCTCTCCCAGTTCCGCAGGGAGCTTATCAGTGATGGTGAACCCGTTGAGTGCAGTCTCTTGCGAGAGATCGGGCACCTGCCCCTGGATGTTGTAGCTGATGAGCTCACCGAGCGAGGAGCCAGTCAGGTTCGGTCCTTCTGCCCCTACATCGGTCGGAACAGGATCGCCGATCGTCTTGGCCGGCGCTGCCACCGCTTGGTTCTTCGGGTAGACGTGCACCGTGTCCAGCCAGGTGGTTCGATCGACCGGGTCGGTCATGGGCACGGTGACCAGGAAGGGGGCAGCCGGGGCAACCGCCTGACCATTGGTCAGGGTCGGGTTAGCCTCCTCAACCACCAGGTACAGACCGGTATCGATGTCGTTGAAGGGCGCAACACCGCCAGCATCGGTGGTCGCGGTCTGCTCCGCACCCAATCCTTCGGTAATCAGCGAGCTGTAGGAATTTGGGCCTCCACCGGTAAAGAAAGTGTTGATATCCAGGTCATCGGCAGCCTGCCAGCCTGCCAAGGTGGTCAGATCAATGCCGGTGACGGGAAAAATCGAGAACTCGATACCCTCAGCCGGGTCACCGGGAACGTCGCTGGTGATCTCGGTGCCGTTATCCCGGGTCTCACCCGGCAGGCCGAGGCGCTTATTGATCTGCAGGCTCGCGGTTTCCGGAATGCCATCGATCGCAGCGGTCTGAGTGGTCTGAGCGGCAGCGGAGGGCAGGAACGTAGCCCCCCCATTGACAGCACCGGCACCGAAAAATGTTCCCGCTGCAAGCAATGAGGCCACGGCGACTGCCGAAAGCGATTTACGGGTGATGGTGGCCATAGATTATCTCCTGAAGAATTAAATCATTTATCATCCGACGCTCAGATGCGCCAGTCCCACATAAGCGCCATAGGTTGGGAAAACAATCTGAATGGCTGGTTTCTGACATTCAGCGCGCTCGATGCCGCCCCTAAAAACAAGACATATAATATATAGCTTAACTCCTAGTTAAAGTAAAGGGGTGATCTATAACTACTCTTAAGTTCGTTTTAAGCACCCCCATTCAGATGTGGTTGGCTCTGGAGAATCCTGCACTGCAGCGCACCATAAACGAATTACCTCGACTTTCGCCGGTATACTGCAATTGATCAGGCGGTGAATTGTGAATACCCCTACCCCGACGTTTTCAGGGGAATTCGGGAGACAAGACCCTCAAAAGACCCACCCAGAAAACCCAGCAAAGCGGACACGCGTCCCGTCTATTACAATCCTGATGATGACGAGATGATTATCCACTCTGGCAGAGTGAGCATCCCGAACTTTGCCAATAAGTGCCTGTGTGGATACTTGTCGCATTTCTGGCGGCTATTTAGCCGTGATGTTCGCTCTAGTACGTCTCGCGGGTTAAGGCTCGACGGTGCTGTTGCAAAGTTAGTGGAGAGTCATAGAACTCAGTGAGCACCGACGCCTCTAAAACGACCGATTGAGAGACGTTGCTGAGAGCAATCAGGAACGGCGAGGAAAACGGACCTGACCCCTGTTTGGTAGACACCTAATTTCCCATCAATGTGGGACTGAAAGGTAAATCTCCTCACTATGCCAAGCAAGACCTATACCGAAGAGTTCAAGCGTGATGCTGTCGCACTCTATGAGAATTCCTCGAGTGCTTCATTGACCACTATTGCCACTGATCTCGGGATCAACCGCGCTACCTTGCATAACTGGGTCAAAAGGTACAGGGCAGCCGCGCACACCATGATCAACACCCCAGATTCTTCCTCGGCCGCCTCGGTCACCGACACCGAGCGGATCCGGCAGCTTGAACGCCAAGTTAAACGCTTGCAAGAAGAGCGCGATATTTTGCAAAAGGCTGCTAAATATTTCGCGGAAGAGACGAGTTGGTAACCCGCTTCGGGTTCGTTGACGACGCGCGAAAAACCTACCCGGTTAAGCGGTTATGTGAAGTTTTGCAGTTGAATCGTTCCTCGTTTTATAAATGGAAATCTGGGGCAGCCAAGCGCAAGAAACGCTTGTTTAGCGATGCTATCCTCGGCGCGAAAGTCAAGGCCGTGTTCGCCGCAGAAAAGGGCTGTTACGGTACCAAACGCGTCACGGCAGAGCTCAGCGACAACCCCCAAAATAGACCTGTCAACCATAAACGGGTCGCACGAGTGATGAGGTCAATGAAACTGTTTGGGTACACGAAAAAACGCAAAGTCACCACTACTGTTTCGGATAAGAAGAAACCAGCGTTTGCGGACTTGGTCGGACGGAAGTTTACCGCCGACAAACCTAACCAGGTCTATGTCGGTGAAATCACTTACCTGCCGATTACGGGTGGGGTAAATATGTATCTGGCTACCGTGATTGATTGCTATTCCCGCAGGCTGGTGGGTTTCGCGATTGCGGATCATATGCGCACTAGCTTGGTTCACGATGCCCTCACAGCTGCTAAAAGCCAGCGCGGCAGCCTTAAAGGGGCAATATTTTACTCGGATCACGGCAGTGTCTATACCTCGCAAGCATTCCAAAAGACCTGTGCGGCGCTTGGGGTTACACAGTCGATGGGCGCAATCGGAACCAGCGCAGATAACGCCTTAGCCGAGTCATTCAACGCCTCAATGAAGCGTGAAGTGCTGCAAGATTCTAAAACATTCACTAACCAGCCGGTGTGTCAAAGCGAGGTGTTTCGGTGGTGCACCAGGTACAACACGGTACGAAGGCACTCGTCGTGTAATCACCTCGCGCCAAACGTGTTTGAGCGGCACAATGAAGCTACACTCAAACATGCTTCTTGATTAAAACCCCGGTGTCCACTTTCCGGGGTTCAGGCCCGTTCTCTGGCACCCCGAAGCAGGAGTCATCAACGCTGGTGAGACTGTTGCCGCCATGAACAATCTGGCCATTCAAGCAGGAGCACATTTGCGCTGTGGCTGGGAAGTTGAATCCGTGGCTCGCCAAGGCGCCGGCTATCGCGTAACTTCCACCACCGGCGATATCGTCGAAGGAGAGCAGGTCATCGTCGCGAGCGGAGGCTGGTTGCCTAGCTTGCTGGGAAATCTCCAGTTGCCGCAAGGATTCTTAGAGCGAATGCCAGAAATCCAGGTGCGCCAAGAAAATGCCTACCACTTCCACTACCGCGATACCTCAGACTGGGGAGAGACCCCACTGGGCGAAAACACCTCCTGGCCGTGTTTCATTTCCAAGGAGCCAGAGTTCCAGGGCTACGGACTCCCCGGCGGCGGTGATGCCGGATTCCGGGGACAAAAAGTCGCAGAATATAACGGTGGGCGTGTTATCGGACATGCTGGAAACCAAGATGGCGTCGTTGATGCAGCTAACCGACAACGCGTCATCGACTTCGTGAAGAGCAGTTGCCCGGGACTCATCCCGGAGCCATACGCGGAGACCACTTGCATCTTTACCAATATCCCTGATGACCGCATGATCATCGACCGCGCCGAGGGCATCACCATTGTTTCTGCTTGTTCCGGCCAGGGTGCGAAATTCGCACCATTAATCGGCAGCACCATCTATGAGTTGGTTACTGGCGACATTCAAACACCTGAGCTCTTCCGCGCTCACCCACAACGATTCCTTCAGGAGGCATAACTATGACCACTACCATCACTTTCACCCCCAACGCACTGCTTAGTGAAATCGCTGATATCGGAAGGGACCCAGTACGCGGTGGGTACAGCCGCCCTGTATTCTCTCCGCCGGAGCAGAAGCTCAACCAGTGGTTCATCGAGAAGGCCGCTTCGCTTGGGCTCGACGTAGAGCAAGACCGTAACGGAATCTTATGGGCGTGGTGGGATACCCCCAGCAAGGAGCGAACCAATGCCATTGGTACCGGAAGCCATCTGGATTCGGTCCCCGGCGGAGGCAATTTCGATGGACCGCTGGGAGTAGCAAGTGCATTGTCTGCTGTCGCCGCCTTAAAAAACGAAGGGTTTGAGCCGTCCCGCCCCATTGCGATATTAGTGTTTCCGGAAGAAGAGGGATCGCGCTTCGGTTTGGCATGCCTGAGTTCGCGACTGGCGACAGGCGCAGCCACTCCGGAGAAGGTACGAACCCTGACGGACCCAGAGGGCATCACTTACGCCGAAGCCGCGGAGGCCGCAGGCTTCGACCATTCCTCAATCGGTGCCGATAAGGAGGGCTTGGCCCGACTAGCGCAGTTTGTCGAGCTCCATATCGAACAGGGCAAGGGTTTGATAGACCTCGATAAACCGGTGGCCATCGCCGGTACCATCCTGGGCCATGGCCGCTGGCATGCCCGAATTACAGGAACTGGTGATCACGCGGGTACCACCCGCATGCAGGACAGGCACGACCCCATGCTTGTGGGTGCGCACATCATTTCCGCCGTTCGAGAAGAGGGCCAAAGCGTCAAACAAGCACGCGCCACGGTGGGCCGATTCGAGGTCACACCCGGCGGCACAAACGTTATCGCCTCCCAAGTCGATCTGTGGATCGACGTGCGACACCGTGATGATGAAACTACCAAGGCCATCGTCGAGCGGATAACCCAGCGCGCACAGCAGCTGGCGGAGGCTGAGGGCTGCAAAATCCGTATTGATGAGGAGTCCTTCTCCCCCACCGTCCATTTCGACAGCAAATTGCGCGAAGCAATGAAGAGCGTACTTGCCAGCGCACCGGTCCTAGACACGGGAGCCGGGCATGATGCCGGCATTCTTAGCACCCACATCCCTACCGGCATGCTTTTTGTGCGCAACCCCACCGGAACATCGCACTCTCCTGCGGAGTTTGCAGAAGCTGAAGACGTAGACACCGGTGCGCTCCGGCTAGCCGATGTCCTTCGGCACTTGAGCCTCTAACACATCAAGAATCGAGCAGCGCGGAATCCAGGTCGCCGTGCCGGGAGCAGTGAGCCAGCCAGCCATCGGGGCGAACTTGGACCACCATGCGCCGCCCACATAACTGGCAATAGCGTGGAACATCCAGCCCGGCCGCCGCGGCGGCGTGTAACTGGATCTCTATCCCGGTGCTGAATTCTTGGCCAGTGTTGGGGTGAAAGATGGGTGTCTCACCTGCTGCGACTGCGGCGGCAAGCTCGCCCAACTGGGGCGGCCACGTGGCTTCATGCCGCGGCATTAAAGAGCCTTGATGGGCAGGTCAATGCGTCCGAGCATGTCAATGTCTTTTTCAATCTGCTGGCCCAAAGTGGTCAGGTAGTTTCCAGCAATGATTGCGTTGATACCGGACAACAAACCCTTTTCGGTGCCGTCATCACCCAAAGAAAGCTCGCGGCCACCGGCAAAGCGCAGGGTGGTTGATGGCATGGCCAAACGGAAAGCCGCCACCGCGCGCAGGGCATCACCCATGGGAACCAGCGGGCGGTTGGCAAAAGGTGTGCCGGGGCGTGGGTCAAGGAAGTTCATCGGGACCTCACACGGAGAAATCTCCGCCAGCTGCACCGCGAATTCCGCGCGCTGCTCCAATGATTCGCCCATGCCGATGATGCCGCCGGAGCACACTTCCATGCCCACCGAACGCACCAAGTCCAAGGTGTTCTTGCGCTCTTCCCAGGAGTGCGTGGTGACAACCTGCGGGAAGAAGCTACGCGCGGTTTCCAGATTGTGGTTATAGCGCTTGACGCCCATCTCCGCCAGCTGCTGCGCTTGCTCTGGCGTTAACGTGCCCAAGGAGCAAGAGATATCAATATCCACTTCCCGCTCAATGGCTTGCACCGCCACCGCAACCTGATCCAACAGGCCCTGGTCCGGGGATTTCACCGCGGCAACGATACAAAATTCGGTTGCGCCTGACTTTTGTGTCTTCTTCGCCGCTTCCACCAATTCCGCAATGTTCAAGCGTGCCGCGCGCACCGGCGACTGAAACAGCCCCGACTGCGAGCAGAAGTGGCAGTCCTCCGGGCAACCACCCGTCTTGATGGAGATAATCCCTTCAACCTCCACTGCCGGCCCGCACCACTTCAACCGTGTCTGGTGCGCGATGTCCGCCAGCTCTTCCAGCTGCGAGTCATCGCTGGTGAGAACCTCGATGAGTTCTTCTTTGTTTAGTCCGTGCCCCTGTCCCAGAGCTTTTTCACGTGCGACGTCAATGATAGTCATGACACAGCAGCCTAAACCATCAATTGAACCCTGTTTAATTGACAGACTTAAACACCGTTTAATTCCCTCATTGTAGGGTAATTTCTCATCCGAAAGAACTATCAAAAACCCGCTTTGAAGAATCCGCTAGAAGCTTTTTGCATGTACCGTGGCAGGCGATCCAGCCACCTACCACCGGGGGAAATTTATGAAGACCATTGTTGTAGTAATCGCTTTCATTCTTTCTTTTCTGCTCACAATCGCCGTGTTAACTGGGTTGATTGCCGTCACCGGCCTGGGCGCCGGCATTGTTGAAATGGCAATCATCCTCATCATCGCAGCCATCGTCGGCTACTTCGTCGCACGTGCAGTAAGCAAGAAGCAAAAGCCTTAAACCCACGCCGCCACATGCGCGCATGAATCTCGGCCACATTGAACGTTTGGGCACTACGATGGGCCGGTATGAGCCTGTATGAAGACACTTTGGAATTGCTGCAAGAACTTATCCGTAATGCGTGCGTGAATGACTTAACGGCCGATTCGGGTGAGGAATACCGAAATGCGGCGACGTTGGAGAAGTTCTTTGAAGGCACCGAGGTGAAGGTGCAGAAGTTTGAGCCGCACCCAGGGCGGGTGTCGGTGGCGTTCACAGTGGAAGGCTCCGATCCACAGGCGGAGCCTTTGACGTTGCTGGGCCATATTGATGTGGTCCCGGTGGATGAGCCGAAGTGGACCAAGCCACCGTTTGAGGCGCTGATTGAAGATGGCAAGCTTTATGGCCGCGGCGCAGTGGACATGCTGTTTATCACCGCCAGCCAAGCAGCAGTTACCCGTGAGGTGGCGCGCAAGGCAGCGCAGGGCCAGCGTCCACAGGGCACGTTGACTTTTGTGGGATTGGCCGATGAAGAAGCGCGTGGCGGACTCGGCGCGAAGTGGATTTCAGAAAACCAGCCAGAGGCATTTTCCTGGCGCAATTGTCTATCCGAAACCGGTGGTTCGCACCTGCCCGCACTAGATGGCAGTGATGCCATTGGTTTTAACGTGGGTGAGAAAGGCGCGGGTCAGCGCCGCATTCACATCCACGGGGATGCCGGGCATGGCTCCACGCCCTTTGGCAAAGACTTTGCTGTGGTCAAGATAGCGGAGGTTGCGCGCCGCATTGCAGCAGCTCAGCCGCCGGCAGTGTCCAACGAGACATGGGAAGGCTTTGTGCGCGCCTTCAAGTTTGATGAAACAACGCAGCAGACTCTCATCGATGGCACGGCCGCTGATGCTGATTATGAAAAATTCGGGGCGCTTTCGGCCTATGCCCATGCGTTTTCCCACACGACCATTGCGCAGACGGTTTTGCGTGCTGGCGGGGCGATTAACGTGTTGCCATCGCATGCCTGGCTGGAGATGGATATTCGCCCATTCCCAGGCCAAACCCAAGAGGACCTGGATGTCTTCTTGCGTGAGGCATTAGGGGATTTGGCTGATGAGGTAGAAATTGAGCACCTCATCACCGAGCCAGCAACGCATTCGCCTACCGATGGTCCCCTATGGGACGCGATTGTGAACACCACCAAGGAGTTCTTCCCAGAGGCCGCAGTAGTACCTGTGCACGCAACCGGCGGTTCCGACCTGCGCTTTGCGCGACGGTTGGAAGGCCCGAATGGCGGCAGGGCCTATGGCTTTGCGATGCACGCACGTGAGCGCGACATGGCCAGCGCCAACTCCCAGCTGCACAGCCATGACGAGCATCTGTACCTCGAGGACCTGGAGCTAACAGTGCGCGCCTACGACTCACTGGTGCACAAGTTTGTGGGCCTCAGCTAAACACCGCCTGAGTGAAAATACGGCACACATACAGTGTGAGATAGGTCTGATTCCAAGACAAAAGCCCGTGGCCAGCGCGTTTCTGTGCGCCCGGCCAGGGAATTCACAGGCTCTAGCGGTTTTGCGAATGTTACTGGTGTGACATAATGCGCTTATGCCAAAACTGACTTCCGCGAAGACCGGGCTGATCGCAGCCGCTACTGCCCTGACTGCCACCCTTGCTAGCCCAGCCATCGCATCCGCAGATGTTGTCGATGACATGCTGGCAAAGATGCCATCAGGTCAAATCTCTTGCTCCCAGGCCGAATCCCAGTACACCAACGCGTCTGACTACAACTCCAAGAAGCAGCAGGCACTTGCTGTAGCTAACTTCCACTCCCGTGGCGGCGAAATCCGCGCTGCGATCTCCCGCATGGATGAAGCAATCGCACGCTGTGGCCTCAACGGCGGCAGTAACTCCGGCAACACCAATTCCGGCAACAACTCCGGAAATAATTCCGGCAATACTTCGGGAAACCAGAACAACTCTGGCAACAATTCCGGTAACACCAACTCCGGTAACACCAACTCCGGTAACACCAACTCCGGCAATAAGAACACTGGCAACAAGTCCAACACTGATGTCAACGGCAAGCAGGTCATCCCAGTGCTGGTTCAGCCAGGTATGCCAACCGTTGACGTTCCAGTAGCGAACGTGGTCACCTTCCGCATTCCAGATGCAGCAAAGATTGTGTCTGACGCTGTGGAGCAGGGCTCTTCCAACGTTCAGGGTTCTTCCCGCTAATCAAGCTTGAAGTAAATATGGCGGTGTAGCGAACACCCCGGATTAAACAGCTGTCCACATTGTGGGCAGCTGTTTGTGCTTCCGGCATACTCTGAAAACACCATTTCGCGGCCACATGCCCCACACATCACGGCTGGTGATTCCAGGTCCATCGCTCCAAAGCTGTGGTCAGTCATCTCAGCATGGCACTCATAGCATGCCCAATACTTATCGCATGTAGCACACTTATTCGCAATCACGTCTACCGCGGAATGATAGTGCGCACAGCGCCCCGCTTCATCGAGAACGTCTCCGTAAATTGTGGCCATACCGCCCAGCTTAGACTTCAATCACTTGCTCGCCTTAGCTTTACGCGAACTAGGAGTCCGTGGGGGTCGCGGCATAATGCAGTAGGGCCTGAAACTGCCGCGGATGGCTAAGCCGATACACCGGCGGCACGGTGGGATCTGGTTCCATGGTGCGCGCAAGATCTCGGCGCGAGCGCCACGTTTTGATCCACCACAAGAAGATGGAATCTTTGCTCATCAAGGACAAGCGGAAAGATTCACGGTTGCCGTTGCAGCAGGTTTGCCCCAAGAAAGAACGGGACATGGTGCGTTTAAATAGGCGGCTAAATGACACCCATGGCGAGTAATCCAAATATAAGATGACATCTGTTTCCGGATATACAATGTCCGTTACTTTGGACCCGCAAGAAGCCATCACCCAGGCTTGAGACTTCATATGTTCCAGCACACGTTCGCGCTGTTCTTCGGGGGAAAATAAGGTCCACGGGGATTGCTCCGCGGGCATCCACAAAACATCATTGTCAAAGTCAATAGCATGCAGATTCTTCAGCGACGCCCATTCACGAGCTGCGGTGGATTTACCTGCACCCGTCACGCCTTGGATTACAATCCGGCGTGCGTCTAAAACATCCATGGTTGAGGCACGTGACATGACAAAGACCTTCCCGATAGCTGAGCCAGAAGCAAAGAGGAATAACCTCTACCGTCTTGCTTGCCTCTTCCGCTACTGAATGAATAGTGCTACAGTCATCGGCGTATTTGTTGTCAAAGAACAGGATTAAGACGTGAAGATTGCACGCCGCACCGCATAACCACTGCTGAAGCGCGCGCAAGCGAAGCATGCCTTCAGCAGGAAGTCCCACTTCTACTGCACACTAAGGCGCTGCTTTCATGTCTACTTTTTTAAATAGTTCGTTTTCTCACGTCACCTTCAACAAAGTTTCCCTCACCTGGTCTAACGGCACCCCGTGCTTGCGCGAGGTCAAGTCCTGGGAAGTGGTGTTTCTGCCTTTCGTTGAAACAAGCAGTGTGATGGCCTCAGGGACCAGCACGTGCTCGGTGCTGTGACTGGTTCATGCAACCTCCTTGGTGGTGTCAGCGTCGATGACGTTGGCGGTGATCATTGCTTTGGTTTGCTCAAGGCTAGTCAGTGACATGTAGCGGTTTTGCTGAATCCAATCATCATGTTGTTCTGCCAACACAGAACCAACAAGGCGCACAACAGCGTCACGATTAGGGAAGATTCCAACAACATCTGTACGTCGCCGGATTTCACGATTAAGCCGTTCAGTGGGGTTATTCGACCAGACTTTCTTCCACACCGACTTCGGGGTATTGGTAAACGCTAGGAGTTCATCGAGGGCTTCTTCTAGGTAGTCGGCCACGTGTGGGAACTTCTGCTCACAAAATGTCACGACCTCTTTGGCTTGGGACCACACCGATTCTGAGTCTGGTTGTTGGAATATCGTGTGAAACATCGCCGATAATGTCGGCCATTGAGTCTTGGGGACCATGGCTGAGAGGTTCTTGGCGAAATGGGTACGGCATCGTTGCCAGGACGCATTCGGTAACACGTCACTGATCGCGTGCTGGATACCTAAGTGAGCATCACTGGTTACCAAATAGACCTCATTAAGCCCGCGGGCTTTTAAGTCACGGAAGAACCCGGTCCATGACGATGCTGATTCCGATGTAGCGACCTGCATGCCTAGTAGCTCGCGGTAGCCTTCAGCATTAACCCCGGTAGCAAGGAGTACGGAGGTTTTAACCACTCGTCCGCCTTCACGGACTTTCATGGTTAACGCGTCACATGAGACATACAAGTATGGGCCGGTATCTAGTGGCCTGGTGCGAAAATCTTCGACCATGCAATCAAGATCTTTCGCCATCTCAGAGACCTGGGATTTTGAGAGATTATTGATACCTAGACTAGCGACAAGATCGTTCATCCTGCGAGTGGATACGCCCTTCAAGTAGCAGGTGGCTATCACGGTGGTGAGTGCTCGTTCGGCCCGGGTTCGTCGTTCCAGGAGCCAGTCCGGGAAGAACGATCCAGTGCGTAGCTTAGGTACTGCAACATCGATGGTACCCACGCGAGTATCTAGGTCGCGGTGGCGGTAGCCGTTGCGGACATTGGTGCGAGACTCAGACGTGGTGGCGTAATCGGCGCCGCAGACTTGGTCAGCTTGGGTCGAGAGGATTTGGTTAATGAAACCTTGAAGCATCTCGCGCATGAGATCTGGGGATGCTTGAGCGAGCAATTCGTCTAAGTAGGTAGTCGGGTCTATAGAATAAGGGGCAGCGGCCATCGTGGTTATCCCTTTCGAGGAGATGTAGGAGTTGATTCGAAAGGTACTACGGTGGTCGCCTCATGCATTCATCAGGCCCTCACCGATAGTTGCAGATACACCATGCTACGGGACACAGCCCTTGCGCGATATTTCTGGCACACTATCAGCGCCTTTGACTGGGCTCATTGGTGATAATGGCTCGGGTAAATCAACACTGCTGAAACTAATATTGGGTGAGCACTCCCCTACCTCCGGAAACCTTGAAGTACCCGAAAACGTTGGGTATCTACCTCAAGACTTAGGTCTCAATACTTCGGCGACCATCGCTGATGTTTTCGGCATTACAGAAATTCTCAACGCTATCGAGGCGGTTGAATCAGGTGAGTACAGCGAGCAATTACTTGCCACCATCGGCGATGACTGGAATGTGGAAGAACACGTCCAGCAATTCATCGGCGCGCTCGATATACGTCGTACTATCGGAACACTTTCTGGAGGCGAGGCCGTATCTGTTGCTCTCGGCGCAGTGTTTGCGCAGCAACCAGACCTAGTCTTGTTGGATGAGCCGACTAACAATCTGGATACGGAGGCGATGCAGAAACTGGTCTCAATGCTGCGCTCGAGCACTATTCCTGTCATCGTGGTCAGCCATGACCGCCAATTGCTGGCGCATGTGAGCGAAATTGCTGAGCTGTTCAACGGCCAGCTCCGCCAGTTCAGCGGAAATTATCAGAACTATCTTGATGCTATTGAACAAGAACAACACACTGCGCAACAGAAAGTGCGTGACGCCAAGTCCGTCTTAAAAAAGGAGAAAGATGAGCGCGCTGCGCTAGCCACCCAGATTGCTCATGATGCCGCCAAGGGCAAGAAGAACATTGCCAACCGGCGCAAAAGTCGCTTAGCTTTAGGCAATGACAAAGCGCGTGCGCAAAACACTGCTGCGAAGCAAACACATAAACATGCGCAAGGAATAGCGGATGCCGCGCTCGATCTCGATTCAGCGCAGCGTCGGGTTCGTAAGGATTCCCAGATCTATGTCTCTTTGCCGCCCACCCAACTTGCCGCCGGTACAAAAGTCTTGCAGCTGCAGCTACCACCTAATGCTGAAGGCAGAACAGAGTTCATCATGGCGGGCCCGGAGTACCTTCGCATCGCGGGTGCGAATGGGTCAGGAAAAACCACGCTCATCAATCACATCTTCGCCGCCAGTCAGAACTGCGCTGCCAATCAGGAATCCACGCTGACAGCAGATAGCGATTCTGCCGTGGATTATGTGATCGGCAACGTTGGATTTATCCGCCAACGCATTGAATTCGCACCTTATCTCACCGTGATGGAAACCGTAGCTAAGCGCCGGCCAGAATTTACTACGCAGGAGCTTCGTGACCAGCTCGCACAGTTGTTGTTCCACAATGACATGGTTAATCAAAAGATGGGGAGTTTATCTGGAGGTGAGCGTTTCCGGGTGGAGTTTGCCTGCAATGCGCTCGCGGCCCCGCAGCTACTCATCCTAGATGAGCCCACAAACAACCTGGACATCTCAACTACTCAATGGCTGGTGGATGCCTTGTCCAGCTATAACGGCGCGGTCATTGTGGTCAGCCACGATGACGCTTTTTGCGAAGAGATCGGTATTGATTACACCATTACGCTAGGTAGTCCCTCGGAATCTGATCCAGAAATTATGACCGATGAATTTGCTGAAGACACCACAGACTCAAACCAAAACTAGACCAGCTATGTTGGCTTTCGTGGCAACGCCCGTGAGGCTCTCATCTTCTACCAAGAGGTTTTCGGTGGCGACTTTCAAATCGGTGGGTGGGACCGCATGTGTGCCGACAACCACGAGCTCGGTGAGGACGACTCCGCTAACCAACGCATGAACCTTGTCATCTGGGTTGATGATGCTGAAACAATGACCGCCCAATTTTAAAGCGCTTTCTGAAGGCACAGGAGTTCACATGCCCCTGGTAGAACAAGAATGAGGCGCTAAATTCGGCGGGCTCAAAGATAAGTTCGATGCCTGGCACGCCACTGGAGGTTAGATTCATTGGCCTGCCCACCATCGACATCCTGCAAGACGTATTGCAACAGCAACTGTCAGGCTTTGAAACAGCCTAGTCCGGGGTCTTCGCTTATTCGTCGAGGTGCCCAGACCGGATAACGGCAACGGCAAGACTGAGACGTGAATCGACGCCGAAGACAGCGATGAGGTTTGAGACTTGCTTCTTCACCGTGGATTCTGAGTAGTTCAACGCTTCTGCGATGGCTGTATTTGATTTGCCATTACACAGGTGCCGCAGCACCCTTTTCTCGGGCACGGTGAGTGAGAATCCAGTCGACGGCGGATTGATTCTTGGTGGTTTGCCGCACATCTTCTCTTCGGGGAGGTGCCCCACCAACCGTTTCAGAGCGTAGGGCGATACGGACATACCACCTTCGACTGCATCACGAACGGCGGAGATGATTGTTTGTGGCCGTGAGCTTTTTACAATGTATCCGGCCCCACCAGCCGCAAGGACTTCGAGCATTGTGTCATCGGTGTCCAGCGCGGTGACGGCAACGAACACGGGTGGGTCTTCCATTTTGCGTATTTCCCGAAGCAGCGTGACCCCGTCCATTTCAGGCATGTGGATATCAGCCAGGACGAGGTCGACTTCAACGGTGTCGAGCAACGCCAAAGCCTCGGTGCCGTCACTGGCTTCGGCTACCACACGAATGTCACTGGTCGAAGAGAAGTAGGTCCGCAGCGCGGACAACATAATGGGTTCATCATCAACGATCATGACCCAGATAGAGGAAGTATTATTTTTACGCATCATCAAAACCTTATCGGCACCAGGGAAATGTGGAAGGGCGCTTACACTTGAGCGGCCCCCTGAGGCTGGTCAGCACCACAAAAAGTGGTGTCAAGATGGCATGGTTTTCTTCTTGTAGCACCATCACGGCTGGAGTTGCAGGGCTAGCCGATACAACCGGTGCTCCCGCTACCGGCATCGTCACAACCACCAGGCCCGCTACGATTCGGCCACGCCACGAAATTTTCACCCGATTCCCACTTTCGCTAATGAAGGACAAGCTCCTTGCCTTTCATTCTTCCTTTAATGCAGCCGAATACACCAGATCTATCAGGAATTGGGTACGAAAGTGACCACCCTAAGGGGGGTTAATTCATTGTCGTTCGGTGTTATTCGGTGTCATAGGAGATTTCGAGTTCGGACTTCCACTCATCTGAGCTGGTGAGAATGGTGAGGTTTCCACCGATTCCCTCCATCAAAGTGGACAATGCTGGTATTCCCATTCCGGAAGACAGTGATTCATTGTGGTGTTGTGGGCGAATAACGTTGGTTATACTCATGTGGATATTCGAGCCGGTGTCGTGGAAGGAAAACGCGACCGTGGAATGTGGCTCTGCGTACTTAACAATGTTGGTGGATAGCTCGCCGAATACTTCCCGTAGGACCTTCAGATGACCAGGTTTGATAGTGACTTTCGGAATACTGCCCGTGAGCATTACGGTAAATCCGTGGGATTTTAGATTACTCGTTGTCTTCCGGAGCTGGTCAGAAATGGAAAGCGCCGGTTCATTGGCTCGCGGACTATCTTCAGTGCTCAGCGTACGGAGAAGATCGCGTACTTCTTTCATCGACAAGCGAGCTTGCTCTGAAAGATCTACTAGTTCTTTTCTCGTTGCTGGTGCTAGGTCAGGCTGAAGACTCATCGCTTCCAGGCGCATTATCAATGAGGTCAGCGATGATGCAACGGAGTCGTGCAGCATCTTGCCCATGGTTTCCCGGCGCGTTTTCACGTCGGTATCCCATTGTTCATGCAAGTACTTTTGCTGCCGTCCGGATCGGTATGAAACATATCCGGCAATTACAGACAGGGAAACGACCATCGCCCATACGCTTGCTTCTACCCAATCTGAAGGTATAAATTCGCCATTTGCCCACTCGCCCAATCCCGCGTACCAAATAATGATGGTGCCCACGACAGTGGCAACCATGTAGCCTTTCGCAGCGAATACCATGATGACTACCAAGAACATGAGCGATAGTGCCGGAACACCAATGACGGAGTGGCTCATAATGAAAATGAACAATGCCACGGATGCGACCCATGCTGAACGTGGGTACCACGGCATCAAAAATAGGCATGCCACCGTCGCGATTGAAGCAAATACAATCCACGGCTTTGAAAACGGCTCTGGCGAGGAGAAATAGCTAGCGACGAAAACAATGACGCCAAAAAGCCCCGGCCACAATGATGCCGGCGGCACGAACCTCAAAAGCGTCCGGCGTATATCCATCAACATTCACAGCCCCTTCTACCGATACCTAGCACTGGGATAGTATGCCTCATACTGCGCTAGTCGCTCCATACAGCTCAATTATGATTCCTTGTTTGTCGCCGCTACTTTGATTTTGGGCGCCACTGAACATTGGACCGCCTTTGGCTTGACGGTTTTAGGTTTTCTCGTTGCAGGCAGTGTCATTTCCCGGCGCAATAGCCCACCAAAACTCCAGCGTCCGCTCATTAACCAGCTCGCCATAATCTCACTAGGTTTTGCAGCCGTCTCGGTGTTCACCGCCTTCTTCTCCTTTGTAGGAAATCTCGGATTCAACACGATGTTCTTGGTGTTTTACGCAACGAGCCTTCTGTTTTTCGGCAGTGGCTTCGTCATAGCTTCACGTACTAAACAACGCTAATCTCGGCGTCTGTACTTCACTGCTTGGCATTTCCGAGAAGCATCCACCATCGTGTTCTGTGTGACTTTTGGCTTCGCTTTCTACGGACCGAGCTCCTAAGTATTCGGGCTATTGAAACCGCAGCGCGTCTCACATTCAACTGGGAGTGGTTTCTTTAGACTTGGAGACTATGATTCCTGTTCTCATTGATTGTGACACCGGTATTGATGATGCATTGGCGCTGTTGTATTTGGCGGCGCTGCACCAAAAGGGCGAGGTTAACCTCGTTGGCGCGACAACCACTGCCGGCAACGTTGATGTCACGCAGACAGCAATCAATACCCGGTGGGTGCTTGATCAGTGCGGGCTGGGCCACATACCTGTTCTCCCCGGTCAGCCGGTGCCGCTGAAGGTTCCATTGACCACCACGCCAGAAACACATGGTGAGTTTGGGTTGGGATATATCAATCCAGGTCCCCAACACATCAGCCAGCACCTAAACCAGCAACACAGCCCGAGCAACTGGCAGGATTTGTGGCGTGATGCGATGAGCCAGCATGCTGATTTGCGTTTGATTGTCACGGGCCCGGCAACCAACCTTGCTACTTTTGGGCCAACACCGCGCACCACGCTCATGGGCGGTACTTACTTATATCCAGGCAATACAACGCCCACTGCGGAGTGGAATACGTGGGTGGATCCACACGCGGCAAAGACCGCGTTCGCACAGGCCACAGAACCTATCACGGTGTGTTCTTTGGGTGTGACAGAGCGCCTCACCTTGAATCCGGATTCGTTGCAGTTGCTTATCGATGCCCTCTCCGACGCCCCCATCGCCTCATACCTGCCCGAGATGCTGCGGTTTTATTTTGAGTTTCACGAAAGCCAAGGCGAGGGCTATCTGGCGCAGATTCATGATCTGCTCACCGTCATGATTGCGCTGGGCAAAGCCCCTTTCACTACCCGTGAGGTCACCGTGGATGTCGAGGCCGATTCGGAGCTCATGCGCGGCACCACCGTTGCTGATATGCGCGGGCATTGGGGACGAGAGCCCAACGCATTGCTTGTCGATGACGCCGATGTCACCGCCGCCCACGCAGAACTCCTTCGCGCAGCGCGTAATGACTCAAAAGGTCAGTAAAAAGTCAACCCCTTTTGACAAAGACGGTACGAAAGTACCGTCTTTGCCAATCCCCCTTTAAATGAAGCATTGAACATGCCAGACTGGCATCCGCATCAAACAAGTAACGAAAGGGGGATTCATACTAGACAACCTGACTTTTTCACCGGACGTAGATTATTTCTGATGAATGGTTATCTGTGAAGGCAACCCGCGAAAATTTATGCATCCCTGCTATCACCGATGACCGTCTACCATTCTGCGACTAATCATCCACTCCGAGAGTCCATACTTTCAGGTTCGTTCTATCGGAAAGCACAAAACCTTGGTGCTTAACAACACCGGAATTCTGGAAGCTGTTAGTTGTAGTCGCTTTTCAAGCTAGTCGGCAATGAACTTCCTAAGTGTTACAAACGAATCCTGCTCAGAACTCTAAGAAGTCAAACTTCTATTTTCATCTCTCGTGAAATCTCTACCGAAAGGAACATTTCCAATGCACCCTTACTCTCAAAGAACGCTCAGCAATCATATTGCAACCCTTGCATTGACACTCCTCGCCGCTTTCAGCGCAATCATGATCAGTTCAAACGTCCCTTCAAATGCAACTACGGAGGACAATGTAGATTCATCGCTTCAGGCAGACAAGTACCCTACTGAAAGTGAAATCCACCTAACTCTGGATAAATACGCTACGACAAACCTCGACGGATCAACCTTTTATGATGTTAATGAGGCTGAACAAGACAATGTCGACCCACGTATTGTTGAGATCGCCGAGGTTGCAAATGACATCACAAGCGATTCCAAAGGTAAACAGGAACTGGCACAGCCCGCAGACTTGAATCCAACCAACTATGGCAACTGGTGTGGAAAAAATAATTCTGGCCCCGGAGAACCAATCAACGAATTGGATAGAGCATGCATGGGCCATGATCACTGTCTAAACATAAATCGACCAACCTGTGACTGCGACCAAGAATTCGTTTCCCGTCTACGAGAGATTCGGGGGCAGTTTTCTGGGTGGGCTCGCACTTACCTAGAAGCAGCAATCGTTGCCGTTCCAACCTGGCACGGATGCTAATTCTCGAGAGAGGTAACCATGTATTCTCAGAAATCTGAACATTCTTCAAGCCTGAAACAGATCAGGCTATTTGGTTGGGCAAGCGCGATCGTCGCACTGGCTTTGGGCTACCTTTTCTGGATAGTTTCTCAGCACTGGTGGACACCATCGTTGGTCATCTTTGGCATACTCTTCCTCGCCATCTGCATTGGCAATTGCTATGCCGCGGCTAAGCACAAGGCCTACGATCTGTATTTTGCCGCCATACTTTCCTTGGCCGCGCCGGCCATCGTGATCTTCTTTGCTTTTGGGTTCTTCTTCTCCGGCCCTCCTGCTTAAGAAATAGATCCGCGCTATTTCTGCACTAGGCTCCGCCGGCGCTATACTCTGAAATCGATTCGCGTTCGAGGTGACATAGGACGTGAACGTTTCAGTCGTTTTATGATTTTCTAGGGGAAAATTCCGCATGTCACGATCCTCCACGCACAAAGTTTTAGTTGCCGTTGGTGCCGCACTTATCGCCGCAACCTGGCTTTATCTAGTTCTTGTTCGCCCTACGGACTGGGAATCTGTGGGTGGATCCACCGAAGCATTGATCACCCTGGGCGGTTATGTTGGCGGTACCTTGGCGCTGCTAGCGGGTGTTTTGCCTACGCTACCGGCACGTACCGTTGCGATTATCCCGGTGGCGTTGATTCTTAACATTCTTATCGGCCAGGTAGTCGGTTCCATTGGTATCCCTTTGTACTTGGACGCAGTCGGCACTATTTTGGTGGCAGCGCTAGCTGGATCGCGCGCTGGTTTAGCAACCGGTGCTTTAAGTTCCGTGGTGTGGGCACTGTTTAATCCTCTGGCATTGCCTTTCGCGGCTGGTTCTGCGTTGACGGGCTGGTTGGCAGGTTGGGCCATCCATAAGGGAGCTTTCCGCAATATTTTCCTAGCTTTTGCTTCTGGTGTGGTACTTGGTTTGATTACCGGTGCCATCGCCGCACCCGTGGCCGCCTTCGTTTACGGCGGTACAGCCGGTGTGGGTACCGGTGCTTTGGTAAGCCTCTTCCGCGAAATGGGTAATTCGCTCCTGGGCTCGGTCACACTGCAATCCTTCATTTCTGACCCGCTGGATAAGGGCCTCATCATGGTGATCGTCTTCGCCGTTATTGCAGCATTGCCAAAGAAAACCCGGCGCGCTTTGTCGCCCAACCGAAGTGAAGTAAGCCTCAGCCACTAATGAATCCACTGACCTGGATTGTCACTGCGGCAAGCTCATGGATTGTGGTGCTCGGCCTTAATGAATTAGCGGTGAGTGCCGCTGTCGCGGTGCTCGCACAGCTCATAGCGATGGTGCGCTTGCGTAATTTCTCCGTGCTGGCGGCGACTATTGCGTTGAGCATCCCGGTGGGTTTATCCATGGTGGTAATCCACGTCCCGTTTGGCAGAAATGACTGGTCAACAGCACTGGAGCTCAGTGTTCGTTTTATTGCGTTGATGTCAGCGTTTCTCACAGCAGCTAGTGCAATCGCAGTGTCAGAGCTGGTGAAACCCTTAAGCCACATGCCACGGGTGGCGTACATTGTGGGCTCTGCTGTGCAGCTTCTTCCACAGGGCCGTGACACATTGGCGTCCGTTAGATACGCCAATCATCTTCGTGCGCTGAGCACGCATGAGCACAATACTCGCGGCCCACTGAAGACAGTGGAATTTGTGGTTCTGCCGCTGATTACGCGACTTCTTTCAGCCGGGGCGGCACGCGCTATTCCTTTGGAAGTTTCCGGTTTGGAGCGCACCGGTCGGCGGACGGTATTGAATCCAGTGAAAGATACTGGCGTGGAAAAAGCTCTTCGGTGGTTAATGCCAATTGTGGCATTGGTGGTGGTTGTATGGCTATAAAACAAATTGTTGGCCAGTCTGGCGCGGGGCTTACCAGGCAGTTAACAGCATTGTATGAAAGTACTACTGGCGCGGTCATGCTGACATCAGATCCGCGGGCACATATTACGTATCTGCGCCCCACGGTGGAAGAAGAGTTAGCTTTTGGTCTTGAACAGCGCGGGGTTGAGGTTGATGAGATGCGCAGGCGCATTTCTGCGATTGCTCGAGCCTTGAATTTGGACGATCTTCTTGACCGTGCGCCGAATCAACTTTCTGGCGGGCAGACTAGACGTTTAGCTTTAGGGACGGTGTTAATTCTTGATGCTCCGCTGGTGCTTCTCGATGACCCCTTTGCCGGCCTCGACCCCACTTCCCGCGATGCGGTATCTCGTTACATTCACACCCTCGCCGCTGACGTGGTGGTTGCTGGCCACCAGGCGTGGCTTGGGAATGTTGATACGCAATATTTAGGACAACAGCCGGTTCTTAAACTGCCAGAGCCAGTGAATCAAACCAGCCTGGAAGATCAGTCTGACTTTCAGTTCCCGGATGTTGTAGGGCGGAATGGATCCGCCACGCGGCGCTGGTGGCAGTTTCGGAAATTACACACGAACCAGTTTGAGATAGGTCCGCTGACTCTTTCAGTTCCGCGCGGTGGCGTGTTGTGGTTGCGTGGCGCGAATGGCACCGGCAAAACTACTTTGATGAAAGCGCTAGTAGAGCGTGACTCTCGGATTGGGTTGATGCTGCAGGATCCGATTGACCAAGTCATTGATTCGCGGGTGGAGCAGATGGTTCCGGATGCACAGCTGCGTGCGCAGTTCGACTTGGACGGCGAGGAGCACCCATTGGATTTGTCGCAGCGTGCACTGCGGCTGGCGCAGTTCGCCTCGGTCATCGGCGCAGACAATGGACAAAGGGTGGAAGTGTTGTGTGCAGATGAGCCGGATGTCGGATTAGATATCACCGGCCGCAGTGCATTACATGCAGGTTTTGCTTCTCACCTACAACGCGGTGGCGGAATCGTTCTGGCTTGCCATGATGAAAACTTTATTGAAGAGCTACGCATCTACGCCCAGGTGGAGTTACAGGAAATTACACCACGGTCTCCTCACGCAGGCAGGTAGGCTCAACCTCGTGAGCGAATGCCGCGGCTGCCGGGGTTTTAAATTCTACCTTCCAAGCGTCACTGCAACGCCCACGTGAATGTGCCCATTGAGAATGGAGAAAACATGTCCGATCAGATCGCGCCAATTACTGGTAAAGACACAATTGCCCGCTGGCTTGCCCACCCCACCGGCGGCCCGATCATCCGTGAGTTCCTCGGTGCAATGAGCCAGGGTGAAGATGTCACCGATAAAATCCAAAATCTTCCACTGAACTCCTTGGTTGAGCTCAGCCAAGGAAAGTTCACCCAGGAAGCAGCAGACGAATTAGTACGCCAAGCCAATGGTGGCGTCATTCCAGAAGAGTCCAGCTCTGCCGCATCCACAGACCGGTTTACCGGAAAGACGGTCATTGTCACAGGAGCTGCATCCGGAATCGGCAAGGCCACTGCTGAACAAATCATCGCCGAAGGTGGCCGAGTAATCGCCGTCGATGTCACCGCAGATCGCCTTGAAGCACTAGCGCAAGCATCACCCGAAGGCACCATTGTCACTGTTACTGGTGACATCACCAACGACGCCGATATCGAATCAATCGTAAAGGCAGCGGGCGACCGCATCGATGGCCTGGCTAATGTCGCGGGAATCATGGACGGCATGTTGCCACTGCATGAAGTTGATAATGACTCCTGGGAACGCGTCATAGCTGTCAATGTCACCGGCACATTCAAGCTCAGCCGCTCCGTTATCGCCGTCATGCTCAAAACCGGTGGTGGCTCCGTGGTCAACGTAGCATCGGAAGCCTCGTTGCGCGGCAACGCAGCCGGAACCGCCTACACCGCTTCCAAACATGCAGTAGTCGGGCTAACCAAGAGCGCCGCTTTCCTATACGGCCCCAACAACATCCGCACTAACGCGGTTGCTCCTGGCCCAACCGCAACTGGAATTGAAGGTGATTTCAAGTCTGAGTTCGGGCAAAAGCGCCTCGGGCCATTCATGGCTTTGATCCCACCGGTCACCACCGCCGAAGTACTGGCCAAATCCATCACGTGGCTACTGAGCGATGACTCCGTAAACATCAACGGCCAAATCCTCGCCTCCGACGGCGGCTGGTCGGCGCAGTAGCCTAGATTTCAAAACTGGCTAAGCAAAAGAAATTGCTCCGAAACATAATCTGAGAAAATGTTTCGGAGCAAAATTTTGTGCCCGAGGTGGGACTTGAACCCACACGTCCTAAAAGAACACTGGCACCTGAAGCCAGCGCGTCTGCCAATTCCGCCACCCGGGCTGGGTGAAGAACATGAAACCTAACGGCTCATATCGACTAGATAACGATAGCACGCAATATCACACTAGTACCAAAACGGCTGTTCAGTACCTAAAAACAACCTAGGATTTTCCCAACAAAACTATCCAATTGGCGCGCGCGAGCTATTGGTTTACGTCTATGGTTGCCTATAATAAAGAAGGTTTCATTAAGAACGCAGACAGAAAGGAGGCGCCGCTTCCATGGAACTATTAGAAAAACTAGCTCGCTTAGATTCCGCCATGCAGCGGGGCCTCGACAACGGAATGGCATTTGTCTTCGGAGGCAAAGTCGTTCCAGCCGAAATTGAAGAGCTGCTCAAACAAGAAGCACATGACAATGTCGTGCGCGGTGATGATGAGCTGCTGTACTGCCCAAATGTTTACTCTGTCGGCGTGAGCTCCAAAGATCTAGAAAACCTTTCCCGCAATCGCTCAGTTCCGGCTGACCTTGCTGACCAAATCTCACGGTTCATCCGTAACAGCGGCTGGCAACTTGCCGGCCCAGTTGTGGTTCGAATCGGTGAGGAATCATCACTACGCACCGGTCAGCTTCGGGTTTCCTCTTTCATTACGCACGAACCAGAAGAAGAAATCGGCTTTGACGCGATTTTTCACGACGCCAACGAAGACGAAGACACCGAGTCTTCGGATTCACAAGCCCAGGAGGATTCCATGACTAACCCAGATTCCAATTATCCGGCTGAGGAAGCAGCAACCACCTCATTCGTACGCCAGGAAGCCTCACAGGAGCAGGCCGGAACGCACGGTCCTGCTGTTAACCTACTGCTGCAGGACGGTTCTTCGCGTACCTACCACGTGCAAGAAGGCTCCAACATTATTGGACGCAGCAATGATGCTCATCTGCGCCTGCCAGATACCGGGGTTTCCCGCCAGCATGCGGAAATCACCTGGGATGGAAAAGACGCGGTCCTCGCCGACCTGCAATCCACCAACGGCACCACCGTCAATGAGACTCCAATTGAAAATTGGCTCCTTGCAGACGGTGACATCATTACTATGGGTCATTCGCAGATCGAAGTGCGTATCACCGGCCTTGAGGATTAATTAGGCACCAGTGACCTAAAACCACTGTGTATTGAAAGTCGGAACATATTCAGCACGAACTTTTATGTTTCACCGAGAACGAAAACCGGTTATGCTTTTCCGCTACGGAACTAGTGCCAGCACTACTGAATTAGTTGGCATGCCTGACTAAGCTAGTTTCAGACGTTTTATTAAGGAGGTCCCCATGGATTCAGTCATTATGTCCGGACTGAGGATCGGACTGCTGATTCTCCTGTGGCTGTTTATTCTGGTGGCCTTGAACGCAATGCGCCGTGATGCCAACAAGGCGGCCGGCTCTTACCAGGCATTGAAGGCTGAGCCTGCTGCCCCACGCGTGAAGGGGCGCACGGTATCAGCGCGCGAAATCAAAATTATTGACGGTCCTTTAGCAGGCTCCCATATGGCGCTATCTGGTCTGGAAGACTTCACCTTGGGCCGTGCCCAGGACTGTGATTTTGTGTTGGGAGATGACTACGCGTCATCACGTCACGCTCGCTTGTTCCGCCGTGGCAGCCAGTGGTTTGTAGAAGACCTGGAATCCCGCAATGGCACTTTTGTTGGTGGTAGCCGCATTGACCAGCCTGAACACGTAGGCGTTAACACTGATATTAAACTGGGTCGCTCGACTGTAAGGCTGGTGGCGTAAATATGCTGAAACTGAACTTTACTGCCGCCTCCGACCGAGGTCTGGTGCGTGGAAATAACGAGGACTCTGCTTATGCGGGTCCATATCTTCTTGCATTGGCTGACGGCATGGGCGGTCACGCTGCTGGTGAAGTCGCATCCCAGTTGATGATTACCCACCTTATGGGTCTGGATAAGAACCCGGGCGACAACGACATGCTGGCGCTGTTGGGTACCGTATCCACCGAAGCAAACTGGTCCATTTCTGAGCACATCAAGCAGCACCCGGAAACCGACGGCATGGGCACCACCCTGACATCCATGATGTTCAACGGTTCTCAGTTCGCTGTGTGCCATGCCGGTGACTCACGTGGTTACTTGCTCCGTGATAATAAATTGCAGCAGGTCACCAAAGATGACACGTACGTGCAGTCACTTGTTGATGAAGGCAAGCTGGACCCCGAAGACGTCACCTCGCACCCGCAAAAGTCTTTGATTTTGAAGGCATACAACGGCCGCGATGTTGAGCCGACGCTCTTTTTGTTTGATGCCCAGCCGGGTGACCGCATCCTGTTGTGCTCCGATGGACTCTCGGATCCGGTAACTGCTTCAACCATCGAGACTGCTCTTGCTGCCGGCCCCATCGAGGAAGTCGCGTCACGCTTAGTAGAGCTCGCGCTGCGTTCCGGTGGCCCGGACAATGTCACCATTGTTTTGGCTGATGTTGTCGAAGCTACTGAGGAAGAAATCGCTGCGGCTAAAGAGCAGGGTATTTCTAATCCGGCAGATGCAGATACCTCAAAGTTCGCTGCAACTGCTGGTATTTCTGAGGAACAAGCAGCAGCTGAGAAGGCTGCTTCCATCAATCCGCAGGCTATTTTGGTTGGTGCAATCGCTGGTGAAGTTCCGGAACCAACTCATCCGGACTCAGCAGCATCCCGCGCGGCTGCACTTAACCGCCGCTCGCAGGTCATTGAACCGTACTCCGGTCCAACCACCGCGAAGGGCGCTCCGCGTGCCACGCTGTCCCCCACCGGTGGCAACCCAACTAACCCAGTCAATGGTGATTCTGGTGCTGCCGGTAGCGCCGACGGAAGTTCTGAAGGCGCCACCGACCCAGCTGATGAGGAGCCCCGCAGACCTCGCCGCCGGTTCTTTGGATGGCCACTGATCGTGTCCATCATTGTCATCATCACTCTGGTAGCCGGCGTTTGGTTCGTGGGTAAGAACTACCTCAACAACAACTACTACGTTGCTGTCGCCGACGCTGCTACCGCTGACGCAGATGCTGGAGCGGAAGAAGCGACTGCTGTGGAGGATGAGTCTTCCACGCCGAGTGAATCTACGGATGCCTCGGATGCGCCGGAGGGGTCTGAAGCAGCTGAGCCTGCAGGAGAGTCTGAATCTGCGGATGCTGAGGCGGCTGAGGTGCCGGCAGGCCAAGAGATCACCATCAAGCAGGGTGTTGACGTGGAGTTGTTCGGTAGGTCGCTGAACCAGCCATACCAGGTTGCTTGTCTGAGGGAAGACGGTGCGCTGCAGTTGGCTGGTGCTTCTTGCCCATCGGGTACCCAGGCTTTTACCTTGAGTGACTTGCCGCCATCAGAGCGCAGTGCCGTTGGGAACCTCGAAGCAGGTTCTTATGATGAGGTGCAATCACAGCTGACCAAACTGTCCGAACGTGCACTGCCCAAGTGCCGTGAATCTACAACCGACAAGGACAAGTTCCGGTCGACCCCGGGGATTGACTGCCGGGAGGTGAACTAAATGCTCAAAGAGTTCCACAGTCGTTGGACTGAACTCTCCCTGCTGATCATGGCAGCAGCTGTCTTCACCATCACTTTGGTCAGCCTGGAATTTTCCCAAGGCAATGCGCTGACCACTGAAGTGTTGTGGATCATCGCTGGCTTCCTGGGCGTGCTCTTGGGTGCACATATTGTGCTGTGTTTCCTGGCGCCGCATTCAGATCAGCTCATGCTGCCCATCGTCGCAGTACTCAACGGAATTGGTCTGTTGATGTTGGCACGAATTGATCTGGCACAGGGCTGGTCCTTGGCGTCGCGGCAGGTCATGTGGACAATTGTTGGCCTGGTGCTGTTTGCTGCCGTTTTGGCGATCGTGCGTGACCACAGGGTGTTTACGCGCTACTCCTACATTCTGGGCATTGTCGGAATCGTTTTGCTGGCCCTGCCACTGGTGTGGCCACAACCGCCAGACGCTGAAGCACGTATCTGGATTTGGCTTGGACCATTTTCCATCCAGCCAGGTGAGTTCTCTAAAATCTTGCTGCTGCTCTTCTTCGCCATGCTGCTCGTGCAAAAGCGCTCCCTGTTCACCGTCGCGGGCTACCGCTTCCTAGGCTTATCCCTGCCACGTCTGCGTGACCTTGCCCCAGTTCTTATTGTCTGGGCAATCGCGATTGTCATCATGGGCATTTCTAATGACTTCGGTCCAGCGCTGCTGCTGTTTTCCACGGTGTTGGGCATGCTCTACATGGCCACTGGCCGTGTGTCCTGGTTGGTCATTGGTGTCATCCTCGTGGCCATTGGCGCCACTGCTATTTGGACGGTGTCCACCAAAATTCAGGAGCGTTTCTCCAATTTCTTAGATCCGCTCGCTAATTATGATGACTCCGGCTACCAGCTCTCCCAGGCACTATTTGGTATGTCCACCGGCGGTATTACCGGTTCCGGGCTAGGCAACGGATATCCAGAATTGGTGCCGGTGGCACATTCTGACTTCATCCTCGCCGCCATCGGTGAGGAATTCGGTTTGATCGGCCTATCCGCTGTGCTTGTACTATTCGCCATGCTGGTCTCCCGCGGTTTCAACGCCGCGATGAACGTGCGTGATTCCTACGGCAAACTCGTAGCCGGCGGCCTTTCCTTAACCATTGCCGTTCAAATCTTTGTGGTCACCGGCGGTATCTCTGCCCTGCTGCCAATGACTGGTCTGACCACACCATTTATTTCCGCGGGTGGTTCAGCACTGATGGCCAACTACATTCTGTTGGCAATCCTGCTGCGTATTTCTAATACCGCCCGCCGCCCACAGGCAGTAGATGCTGCGTCCGATAACAACGCTGACGTGGCGGAGGTTCGCTCATGAACAAATCAATTCGCGTAACCGCGCTCTTTTCCATCCTGCTCACCATTATCCTTTTGATTAACCTCACGGTGGTGCAGGCATTCAGCGTTGATAAGTACGCAAAGAACGAACACAACCAGCGTGGGTTCTATGACATGCAGACCATCGCTCGTGGGCAGATCTTTGCCGGCGGTGCCGTCTTGGCTGAATCCACGCCAAATGAAGATGACACCTATTCGCGTTCCTACCCGGTTGACTCCCCAGCATGGGGCCCAGTCACCGGCTACCTGTCCTCCCAATACGGTGCATCCCAGCTTGAGGCTTCTTATAACGACATCCTCAACGGCACGGATGATTCCCTGCTGACCACCAACTTCATGGATCTCATCACCGGTGAGCAGCCAGACGGCGCCAACGTGGAAGTCACCATTGATCCACAGCTGCAGCAGCTGGCCTATGACCAGCTCAACCAGCAAGGCTATGAAGGCGCTGCGGTGGCACTGCAGCCATCAACAGGCAAGATTTTGGCGATGGCATCCAGCCCGTCCTACAACCCGAACAATATTGATGAGCAGTGGGGACAACTGCAAGAACAAGAAGGCAACCCGCTGTTGAACCACGCGACGCAAGAAACGTTGCCACCGGGTTCCATCTTCAAAATCATCACCACCGCCGCCGGCCTGGATAACGGCTACAGTCCAGACTCCACATTGACCGGTGCTTCGGAAATCACCCTGCCCGGCACCGAAACCCAGCTGACCAACTACGGCGGCCAAGTCTGTGGCGGATCCCAGCAGGTCTCCTTGACCACAGCATTCTCCTTGTCCTGCAACACCGCTTTCGTGGAAATGGGCATGGATGTTGGCGCGGATGAACTACGCAGCTACGCCGAAGGCTTCGGCGTAGGCCAGTCCGCTGACATTGGTGTGGAAACCGCGTCCGGTAACTTGGGCGATCTGCCTGATGATGCAGCAGTGGGACAATCCTCCATCGGCCAGCGCGATGTCTCCATGTCTGCGCTGCAGGCAGCAGGCATGGCAGCAACCGTGGCCAACAATGGTGTGCGCATGGAGCCATACCTGGTCAACCGCATCACTGATTCGACCATGAATGACATCCGCACCACGGACCCAAAGGAAGCATCGACCGCTGTCAGCGAAGAGCTTGCCGCAACCTTGACCGATTTGATGTATGAATCCGAGCGCAACACCAGCGGCTACAACGGCAACAGCTACGCATCCAAGACCGGTACCGCTGAGCACGGCGCGGATTTGCCGCCGCACGTGTGGTACGTAGCCTTTGACCCAGACCGTGACATCGCGGTTGCTGTGGTTGTGAAAAATGGTGGCAATCTTGGTCAATCCGCCACCGGTGGTCAGGTCTCAGCACCGATTGGCCGCGCAATCTTGGATGGCTACGGAGGTGGCCAGTAATGAATACTGCTGACAATCAAGAACTCCTCCAATCTTTGATTGGTGAAGACTATGTTTTGCAGTGGATCATCGGCCACGGCGGCATGTCTACTGTCTGGCTCGCAGACGATACCGTCAATGAGCGTGAAGTAGCGCTGAAAGTTCTGCGCCCCGAGTTTTCCAACAATGAGGAATTCCTCTCCCGTTTCCGCAATGAAGCAGACGCCGCAGAAAACATTGATTCAGACAATGTGGTCAAAACCTATGACTACCGTGAAGTAGAAGATCCTTCCGGGTACCGTTTCTGCTTTATTGTGATGGAATATGTCCGCGGTGAATCCTTGGCGGATTTCTTGGCGCGTGAAAAAGCGCTGCCGGAAACGCTCGCGTTGGATGTGTTGGAACAGACCGCGCATGGCCTGTCCATCATTCACCGCATGGATTTAGTCCACCGTGATATCAAGCCGGGCAACCTGCTGATTACCCAAAATGGCCAGGTGAAAATCACTGACTTCGGTATTGCGAAAGCTGCTGCGGCGGTGCCACTGACCCGCACCGGCATGGTGGTCGGTACCGCACAGTATGTTTCCCCGGAGCAAGCACAGGGCAAGGATGTCACCGAGGCTTCCGATGTCTATTCGCTTGGTGTTGTGGGTTATGAGATGCTCGCCGGGGAACGCCCGTTTTCTGGTGATTCCTCGGTGTCCGTTGCGCTTGCACATATCAGCCAGGCGCCGGCGCCGCTGTCCACAAATGTGTCTGCACCAGTGCGTGAGCTCATCGGTATTGCTCTGCGCAAAGATCCCAATACCCGTTATGCCGATGGCAATGAACTAGCTCTCGCGGTTTCGGCGGTGCGTTTGGGCAAGCGCCCACCGCAGCCCAAAGCCATGCCGGATAATCTAATTGCGCCAGAGCCTTCACCCACCGCAGCGACCGCAATGCTGGGTGAAGCAACAAACCCCACCACCATTCACCCCGCGGTCTCCGCTCATCCCGGCACTGACCCGGATGCACCAGCGGTAACCGGTGCCGGTGCTGCTGCAGGTGGTGCTGCTGGAGTTGCTACCCAACAGCGGGCACGCGCGCAAGCACCAGCAAAGAAATCAAGTGCTGGTAAGAGCTTTGGCATCGGCGTGGGTATTGCTGCCTTGGCGGTCGCGTTAGTCGGCGGCGGTTTCTACGCAGCCACCATGTTCAGTGGTGAAGATGTGGATACTGAACCAACAACGGAACCAGAGCCATCGATTGTGACCGAGTACGTCACCACCGAAAATGAAGCCACCGAAACCGTGGTGGAGCCAACCCCAACGGAAGAAGAACCGGAACCAGAAGAAACCACCACTAACACCCCATCACCGTCGCGCACTGCGACTGAAGGTTCCCCAACCCCAACGAATACCTCACCTGGCAATACCAATACGCCAACCGAGGGCAACGGCGGCGGTGACGGTTCGGATGATGGCTCGGGTTCCGGCTCTAATGATGGCACCGGTGGTGAATCTGGTGAACCAACTGACACGACCGGAGGAGACACCGGAGGTAACACCGGTACCGAACCTGGTGAAGATATTATTGGAGACATCTTAGACAGCCTTGAAGGAGGTGCCAATGGTTAATGATCGCTACCAGTTAGGCGAAGTCATTGGCACCGGCGGAATGTCAGAAGTCTTTGCTGCTACTGACTCGCTGTTGGGCCGTGATGTGGCCATCAAAATGCTGCGCCCGGAAATGGCGCGCGATGTGAATTTTCGTGAGCGCTTCCGCAAGGAGGCGCAAAATTCTGGTCGTTTGAATCATCCCAATATTGTTGCGGTGTATGACACCGGCGAAGTAGATGATGATGGCCTGGCCATTCCATACATTGTGATGGAACGCGTGCATGGGCGAACTTTGCGTGACATTGTCCACGAGGATGGCCCGTTGGCGCCGCGCGAGGCAGCCGAGGTGTTGATCCCGGTTGCGCACGCGCTTCAGGCTTCGCATGATGCGGGCATTATTCACCGTGATATTAAGCCGGCGAATATCATGCTCACTAACACCGGCCAGGTCAAAGTCATGGACTTTGGTATTGCGCGCGCTTTGGATGATTCTACGTCCGCAATGACGCAGACGTCGGCGGTCATTGGTACGGCGCAGTATCTCTCGCCGGAGCAGGCACAGGGCAAGCCTGCCGATGCCCGTTCGGATGTTTACGCCCTGGGCTGTGTGCTGTATGAAGCCGTGACGGGTCGCGCTCCTTTTGAGGGTGAAACTCCTTTCGCGGTGGCGTACCAGCACGTGCAGGAAGAACCGGTTCCGCCATCGCAGTCATTGAACCCGGATGCGATGGCCCCCACAGAGCGTTTGAACTTGGACGCTGTGGTGTTGACGTCGATGGCGAAGGATCCTTCGGATCGTTACCAATCCGCGCAGGAAATCAGTGAGGATTTGGAGCGCATGCGCAGCGGCGGAGTTACCCGTGCTGCGCAGATGCATATTGCTGATGATGAACCTTCAGCGCACAGCCAACCGGAAGAGGATTCCACGCGTGTGGCACCGGCGCATCCGGCAACCACCACGATGGAACCGCAGCCCGCCGCAGCTGCTGCCGCAGGTGTTCCCGTGTCACGTCCTGGTGTGCAGTCGCAGCCGGAGTATTACGAAGATAATGATGACGATGAGCCAAAGCCATGGATGAAGTGGATTGCCATCATTTTGTCCGTCGTACTCGTTGCGGTGATTGCTGGTTTTGCTATTGATTATTGGAACACGTCGCGTGAGCGTCAGGCGGAGCAGGAGCAACGCCAAGAAGAGCAGGCGAATATGGTGACGGTTCCGGATGTGGAAAACCGTCCGCGTTCGGAAGTTATTGCTGAGTTGGAAGAGTTGGATCTTCTGGTCACGGTAAATGAGGAAGCAAATCCTGATATTGCGCGCGATAGCGCTATTCGGATTAATCCTGCGCCGGGTTCACAGTTGCAGCGTAATTCCACGGTGATTTTGACTGTGTCTTCGGGCCGTGAGATCACTGAGGTTCCAGATGTCGTGGGCATGAGCTTGGAAGATGCGTCGCGTGCGCTTTCCGATGCCGGACTCGAGCTTGCAGAAAACGTTGAGGAAGAAGATTCCGATGCCCAGGACACTGGCCGCGTTACTCAGCAGAATCCACCTGCCGGCTCACAGCTATCCCGTGGTTCGCGTGTGACCTTGACTGTTGGAACTGGTCCGCGCATGGTGCGTATCCCGTCCAATTTGGTTGGCCAGGATGTGGAAGAAGTACGTTCCACCTTGGACGCCATGGGTCTGACCGTGAATGTGGAAACTGTTGATTCCACCGAAGATGACGGCGAAGTGCTGTCTGTCTCCGATGAGGGCAATGAGATTCCAGCGGATAGCACCGTGACGGTTCGTGTTTCTAATGGCCAGCTCATTGAAGCACCGCAGTTAGTTCGTCAAAGCCAGCAGAATGCGGAACGTGCGTTGCGTGATGCTGGTTGGTCCGGCAGTTTCAATGTGGGTGAGCCGGTTGATACCGGTGCCGCTGTGGATAGTGATCTGATTGCGTGGGCATCCGTCAACGAGGGTGATTCCATTCGCCGGGATGAAGATATTGATATCCGCATCTGGGATTTCAATCTCGGTGCGCTCTTGCCATCCAACTAGGTGGGATTGGTGCCATCCGGCCCCAATGCGTGAAGACATCTACCAGTGCAAGCTGGTAGAGTCTGATCGCACAATAGAAAAATTGAACGTCTCATTAATCGCGTAAAGGTTGATAAAGGCCCATGCCAAAGTCAAAGTACAACCCATCCTCGACTCCTGCTGCTCCGAGCGCAGGTTCGGCGGCGAACCGCACCCCAGTAAAGATCAATGCTGAGGGCACCCCAAAGTGGTACATCGTTGTCATGCTGGGTCTGATGATTATTGGTTTGGCCTGGATTGTTGTCAACTACCTCGCCGGCGAGCAGATCGCTTTCATGGCAGCTCTCCGCGCGTGGAATTACCTTATCGGTTTTGGCCTTGCCATCGTTGGTCTTCTCATGACCATGGGTTGGCGCTAGTACTTTAAACACACGCAGCGAGCGAGATGGAAATTTTATCCATCTCGCTCGCTGTCGTTTTCTGGGTACCCCACAGATAGGTTCAGCCGTTATGGCTTAGTGAGGCTTGTGCTGTTTGCGGCGAAAAGCTATGACACCTAACCAGATTGCCGCGATGAAAACCAGAGCGATGATGACACCGAGGCCGCTTCGCATGAAGGTATCAATAGCAACTTCGCGAAATGCTGGGTCTTTGGATAATGGTGCAACTGCGAAGCAGTAGACCAATACGCCGAGTACTGCTGCGAAGAATCCTGTGATGACGTTCTTCGGGTTGGTGAATTTGTAGTTGTTCATTGTCTTACTCCTCCAGTTTCTTGCGGGCTTTGATGAGTTTGAACTGAAATCCAATCAGCGGGAGCCAGGTGTAGACCACTACGAATATCGTGGCCACGCCAAGTACAACCTCAATGATGTTGGGCCAGTTGACGTTGCTGATGAGCAGGAATACCGCGATGAATATGACCGCAGTGACTGCCGAGGATTTCGCAAACATGTTGCGGCGGCTTTCAAGAACTTCAGCTTCCAACTCATCATCGGTGTGCAGTGCCACGGTGCCAGGGGCAGCTTTGAAGATATGGGTATCGCTCAAAGACAGCACATGAGTCCAACCGGCTTCTTTACACATGGCGAAGAATTCTTCATCAGCATCTGCTTCGGTGGTCATGTCAAAGATGACATCTTCTTTCTCACCGGGCGTGAACTCCCATCCATGCCCAGCCATCGCTGTGCCGGAAAGGTGCTCACCTTTCAATGCCATCTCGCGGAATACTTGTAGTTCACGCTCGGGCCGAAAAGCTAGACCTGAGCTCATGCGTTTCTTAGTCATTATCTTCTCCGTCTTTTCCGATCTCTTCGGTGAGCAGATTCTGCGCGGCGGCAACTAGTTGCCTACGGCGCTCGACGTTATTCGTTGCAACCTCTATGCCCTTGACGGTCATGCGGTAGCTGCGGCGGTTGTTGGAAGAATCGACTTCTTCTATCAGTCCGACATCGGCGAGCTTTTTCAACGTTGTGTATAACGACGCGGGACCAATGGTGACCAATCCACCGGTGCGTTCTTCCAGGTGCTGCATGATTGAGTACCCATGGCGGGTTTGTTTCACAGCCAGCAAGATGAAGAACGCTGCTTCGGGAAGGTTTCCTTCATCAAAGCCGGATTTTCTGGCCATCGTGCAGCTCCTTATATCGATCAACGTTATATCTCTTATCGATATATCGTTTAATGACATAGTAAACACAGATCAAAGTTGTACACAAGGGCCAAAACAACCTTTGTGTGTAAAACCGCTGTTTCACCAGTTCACACGCGCAAAACTTTTTTAACAGCACTCACGGAAACCCAGTTCTACGCGGAATAACGCAGTATTCCACGGATCTGTACCCCACCGTGCATAAAGTTATCCACAGGCTGGGGACAAGTATGTGAAATTCGAGTGTCCACAGGTTTACACACAGCCTGTGGATAACTTTTCTCACTGTTTGAACAGAGCTCTAGAATTTCGAAAAATGCTCGAAAGATCGGAATACCTGGCGTTTTATATGTTCGATTAGCGTTTTCTTTCGACAATTACACGCGTGTAGTTATCCACAATGTGGATAACTATTGTGAATTACTTTCGCACACATGTCCCCGTGGATAACACGCCGCAGTTATCCCCACTCCCCTGCTCAGAGCGCACGCTAACACGAGAACGAATCCCTGTAATTTTGCGACGCGGCCGAGGCCACTCCTCTACGAAATTCTCCACCGAACCCACAGCCCCAGACGACTCAACAATGAGGTCCGGGATCACGAAAGGCGCCCTCCACACGCTTGTGAAGAACGCCTTGTGTTGCTTTATTAGTTGAGCTTTTCAAGCCCCAACGGCTGTGTAGAAGAAGAATGCTGCAATTGGTAGACCAATGATGCCCAGCCAGTGGAAGGCCGCCGATTTACGGGTCACGCACAGCGCCAGGATGATGCCTGCAAAGAGCCCACCAAGGTGGCCCCACAGGGATACTCCCGCGGAGATGAACGTGTAAATTACGTTGACCGCGACTAACACGATCGGCGCACGAAGGTCAGCACCCCGGCTGCGATAGACAGACACCAGCAGCACCATGAGCGCGAACAGCGCCCCCGACGCACCAGCGGTGGGTGACATAAAATCCAGAGTCAAAATCAGCAGACCCGAACTAATCGCCGCAGAGATATACAAAGCCACAAACAAGACCGTGCCAAAATGGCGCTCAACTTCACGGCCAATAAGCATCAACATAAACATGTTCACCGTCAGATGGCCAATATCCAGGTGCATGAACGCGTAGGACAACGGCGTCCACCATTGATTGCCTAATTCGAATGCCGGCCCCCACACCATCATGTTGTGCACAAGCTCAGAATCATTGAACACATTGGTCAGTGAGCGCGCCTGAAAAGCTGCAACAAACCACAAGATAATAGACGCACTGGTGATGATCAGGGTTGCGGGAGCAGTGCGATAAAAAGACTTTAGCCAAGTCTGCATGTGTCAGGTTCCTCAAAAACCCAGCACCACCTGTGAATCAGTGTGGTGCTTCGGGGCGCAGTTTGTGTGTGGAAAACTAGGAAACCCACGTGGGCTTTCTCTACAGGTTTAACTATAGAGAGCGCTCACGCGGGTAAAAAATGAAGATGAAAAGTTACATCATCGAGTTGGTGGCCAAGCCCGGGCGGGGGTTGGCCAGCGAAAGCACTAGGCCTGTGCAATCTCCACGGACTCAATAACAACGTCTTCAGCAGGGCGATCCATGCGGTCGGTCTGAACCTTGCCCAGCTTGGAAACAACTTCCTGGGAAGCCGGATCGGTAACCTCACCGAAGATGGTGTGGTGATTGTTCAGGTGTGGGGTTGGTGCCACAGTGATGAAGAACTGTGAACCATTGGTGCCAGGACCAGCGTTTGCCATTGCCAACAAGAATGGGCGGTCGAAGGTGAGTTCTGGGTGGAACTCATCCTGGAACTGGTAGCCAGGGCCACCACGGCCGGTGCCGGTTGGGTCGCCGCCCTGGATCATGAAGTTATCAATAATGCGGTGGAAGATAGCGCCGTCGTAGAACGGGCCGGTCTGCTCGCCCTTAGCGTTCTGAGCAGAGTATTCCTTCTCACCGGTTGCGAGGCCGATAAAGTTTTCAACAGTTACTGGTGCGTGGTTACCGAACAGGTCGATGACAATGTCACCGAGGTTGGTGTGCAGCGTTGCAGTTGCAGTCTTCTGAGTCATGCCAGCCATTGTAAACAAAGATCTAAAGCCTTGGCGCTCGCTTCGGGGGATGCTCGCGCACAGCGATCACCACCGCCCGCACAAGCTTTTAACTTTTGTACACTGAAGTATTATGATTCTAGCTGGTTATGACGGAATTCTCTTCGACTTAGATGACACGCTCATGGATCACACCGGTGCGTCCATTAAAGGCCTGGATAGCTGGTGTGCGGAACTAGGCCTGCCCACCGGGCAATACGAGCGCTGGGCCGAGATCGAATACAAGTGGGTCAGCCGTTATGAACGTGGCGACATCACTCATCCACAGCAGCGCCGTGAACGCGCTAAAGAATTCACGGGACAGTTGAATTTAAGTGATGAGGAAGCAACGCAGCTTTACGCCGGGTTCATCCGCGGCTACCAAGCACACTGGACGGCATTCAATAACGCCATTCCAACCATCCACAACGCGTTGGCGGCCGGTAAGAAGGTGGGCATTTTGACCAATGGTGCCCGCGAAATGCAGGAAGGCAAAGTCCGCGCCGGCGACTTGGTCATTGATGGTGTGGAACTGATTCCACTGGTGGAATATGACGCCCCGAAACCACGCCCGCGCGCGTATTCGCTAGGCTGCGAAAAGATCGGCACCGCCCCAGAGCGCACCGCGATGATTGGGGATAACTGGCTCAATGATGTCGAAGGCGCGCGCCAGGCCGGTCTAACCGGCGTGTACTTCTATCAAGGCTTGGCACACCAGCCAAAACCACAACCAGCTGACCAGGAGGTAATTTCCTCACTGAGCCAGCTGGTGTTTAATGCTTAAACATTAAACACGAAGAGTTTTGCCTTTTTGCGCTTAAGCGGAAGGCCGAAGGCCTGAGCATTAAGCGTTGACGGAAACCTTGAGGTTCGCGGCGACTTCGTCGCGGGCGAGGACAAGGTTGCGCAGGGACTGCTCGGTCTCTTCGTAGCCGCGGGTCTTGAGGCCGCAGTCCGGGTTGATCCACAGGCGCTCCAGCGGAACGTGCTTGAGAGCGGCGCGGATGAGCTCAGCCATCTCAGCCACGGATGGGATACGTGGAGAGTGGATGTCGTAGATGCCAGGGCCAATCTCTGAGTGGAACTTCTCATCAATGTCCTGGAGCAGTTCCATGCGTGAACGAGCGGCCTCGATGGAGGTGACATCGGCGTCAAGACCAGCAACGGCGTCGATGATCTGGCCGAACTCGGAGTAGCACAGGTGGGTGTGAATCTGGGTGGTTGGCGCAGCATCCAAAGACACCAGGCGGAAGGAGCGCACAGCCCAATCCAGGTAGCTTGGGCGGTCTTCTTCACGCAGCGGAAGCAGCTCGCGCAGGGCTGGCTCATCAATCTGAATGATTTCAATGCCGGCCTCTTCCAGGTCCTTGACCTCATCAGCCAACGCCACACCAATCTGATCGGCGGAGACGGACTGGTGGACATCATCACGCACGAACGACCACGCGAGGATAGTAACTGGGCCGGTCAGCATGCCCTTGACGTGCTTTTGTGACAGGGACTGCGCGTACTTTGCCCACTCCACGGTCATAGCCTTCGGGCGGGAGACATCACCCACAACGATTGGTGGACGGGTGCAACGGGAACCGTAGGACTGAACCCAGCCGTTTTCGGTGACCACGAAGCCATCGAGAAGCTCAGCGAAGTACTGCACCATGTCATTACGCTCCGGCTCACCGTGCACCAGCACGTCCAAGCCCAGGCGTTCCTGCAGCTCAATCACGCTGGCAACTTCCTTGCGCAATGCCTCAACATACTGCTCATCCGTCAGGTTTCCGCCGCGGTGGTCCGCGCGCGCCTTACGGATATCAGCGGTCTGTGGGAAAGAACCGATGGTGGTGGTTGGCAGCTTCGGCAAACCAAGCGCCTGCTGCGCTTCTTGACGCTGCGCGAACGCCGGCTCACGCTGCACCTGGCCATCAGGCAACGCCGCGGTGCGGTCCGCTACCTGCTGATTGTGGGTACGGGTGGATTCAGCACGGGTGCGCACCGCACGGTCGGCACGAGCATAAGCTTCTGCCGCATCCAACGGACCGGCAGCCAGGGCAACAACTTCGGCGATCTTCTCATTGGCAAACGAGAACCACGCGGCGACATCAACAGGCAAGTTAGGCTCTGCCTCCACGGTGTGTGGCACGTGCTGCAAGGACACCGAGGTAGAAACGGATGCGCCCGCGAACTGCTCAAAGACCTCGCGCAGCGCGCGCAGGTCACCTGCCCACACGTTGCGGCCATCCACCAGACCTGTCACCAGCTGCGTCTTTGCGGTATCAACAGTATTCTTGATGCGGTTCACATAATCCGCATCCAGTGCCTGCGTACCCACGGACAAGTCCACGTGCAATGCCTCCGGCGCAACCTTCGCCAGCACCTCCAGCCCGGCGCGCGCGGAACCATAAGGAGTGGTCAGGTAGACCTGCGGGCGGTTCTCAGCCGCCAAAATCCGGGTGTATGCCGCCTCCAGGTGCGCGGCAATCCGAGCATCATCGGCAACAGCCAAATCTGCGACCGTTGCAGGTTCGGCGAGCTGTACCCACTCCACACCGGCATCGGCAAGAGCTGTAAGAACCTGAATATAGGAATCCACCAGCTCATCCAGGCGAGCCAACGGCTGACCGGTGGAGCCCTCTGCCTGCTTGGACAATGCCAGAACCGTCACCGGACCCACCAGGTAAGGGCGCACGGCGTGGCCCTGCGCGCGGGCTTCTTCCACCAGGCGAACCACGCGCTGCGGGCGGGCGATGAACTTCTGCTCATCCGCAATCTCCGGAACAATGTAGTGGTAGTTGGTATCAAACCACTTGGTCATCTCCAACGGCGCGCGCTCAGCGTTACCGCGAGCCAACGCGAATTCTTCCTCCAGGGAAACCTCAGCAGCGTCGCCGCCGACAACGCCCACGGTCAAGGAAGTCTCCAGCACCTGGTCATACAACGCCACATCCGCTGGGATGGCGTAATCTTCATTCAAGCCCAAGTCCTTCAGGCGGGCATAGGTGTCCACGCGCAAAGAATGCGCCGCAGACTCGAAGGTTTCCTGGTCAATTTTGCCGGACCAGAAAGCCTCCAGGGCCTTCTTCAGCTCACGCTGGGCGCCCACGCGTGGGTAGCCCTCAATGGTGGCTTGTGGAAATGGTGTGTTCGCAGTAGTCATTTCTTCTTCCTTAAGGTTGTTTCTTCACATCGGGTGTAATACCGATGCTGCTTAGAAGTTCTTGGGTAATTGATGCGTTGTTGTGGGTGTAGATGTGCAAACAGCCTGCGCCGCCAGCAAGAACGGCCCGGGCTAGCTCCACGGTGTGCGCCATGCCGATGGCATATTCCTCATCGGGGCTCCGTGCGAGCGAGAGCTTTTCGATGAGCCTTTGTGGCACCTCCAGCCCCGACAGCTCGCCCATGCGTTGGACCCTTTTGAGCGAAGTAATAGGCATGATGCCGGGGATGAGCGGGATTCTGGTTCCGGCGAGGCGCGCTCTTTGCGCGAATTTCAGATAGTCTTCTGCGTCAAAGAACAGCTGGGTGATGGCCAGATCCGCGCCGGAGCGCTGCTTGGACAAGATGACGTCAAAGTCTTCATCGGCGTTTGCGGATTCGGCATGTCCATTGGGATAGCACGCCACTCCCACCGCCAAGCGGCCGGCGGCAAAGCGGGCAGCCTGCTCTCCTTCTAACTGGCGGATAAGGCGCACCAGTTCATCGGCATGCTGCAAATAGCCTTCCGGCAGTTTGTCCTGTCCCGGCTCCAAGTCCCCGCGCAAGGCGAGGAAACCGCGCACTCCGGCGTCGACCAAAACATTGATCCAGGAAATAAGCTGCTGCCTATCCCCCGCCGTGCACGCCAAGTGCGCCAACGGGCGCATGGAGGTGGTGGAAGAAATCTGCGCGATAAACTTCGCGGTTCCCTCCAGCCACCCAGAGCGCTTGGAACTAGTCACCGCAATATAGTCCGGGTTATAGCTTCCGAGAACCTGCAGCAGGTTTTCCGTCTTGGCGCTATCTGCGTCATGGCGCGGCGGGATGACCTCAAAAGACAATGAGGTCCGGCCCGGGGCCTTCCCCACGCCTGCGGCGCGAGGGTTTCCGGCGTGATCCAGCTCAAGATAATCGAGCGGCGCAGATGCTGACATTCGGGGCACCATGATTCCTCCTGTGCTGGTAGTTGATGTGCAAGTAATGAAAACGTACCAAGCTGTTCACTTTTTCCGACAGGGGTTTTTAATGGTGTTACCTTTGAATCTGCGCTGCCTTGTAAAAGGCCCAGATCCTGCATGAATAAAATCAGAAGCTTATGAACCAAGCTGTCTATTTCTGGGTGAATTGGCAGGGATTTCTATCCAAATTATTCCCCAAAGTGCCCCCACAGCCACGCAAAAGACAACTACTGTGGGTAAACAGGTAATAAAGACCAGAAGCAAACGCTGGACAGCAAGCAAAGGAGTTAAAAGGATATGAATCCCATCGCAGCGCAACAAGCGTTGAAGGTTGCGTCCTCACTGTGGGGCCAGTTCAATAAGTACCGCAAGGAAAAGGCTGCCGAAGCCTACTCCGCACTGGAAGACGCCGCGTCCACCGTCAAGGACAACGCCAACTCTTTCAGCGATGACGTTGAGTCCCGCTTCCCTGAGGCCCGCAAGCAGGCCGGCGCCGTAACCAAGGCGGCGCATGACCGCGTTGAGCGCGCACTAGCTGAGTTCAACTCCCGCGGCGAAGAAGCCAGCGAACGCCTGGTCTCCGCCGCATCCGACTTCAGCGACCGCGCAGAAAAAGCCACCCGCTCCACCCGCAAGAAGACGCGCAAGCAGGCTGCTCAAGCCACCAAGGCAGCGCAGGCCAAGCGCAAGCAATTGGAGAAAACCGCCAATAAGAAACTGGATAGGAAGCTGGGCAAGAAGAAGTCAAAGTCCAAGGCTAAGTCTTTCTTCTCTATCGCCGGCATCATCGCGCTGATTGCCGCTGCCCTCGGCGGCGTGTACTACTGGCTGCGCCGCAATGACACCCCGGGTGAAGTCCCACCGCGCGTTGAAGACTTCGCTGATAAGCCAGGCACCCCGGACACCTCCGGCTCCACTTTGGTCTACACCTCCACCACGGAAGATGACCAGAAGGACAAGGCTGGCGTGAAGGTTGGTTCCGCCGGCGACCTCGCCGAAGACGGCGCGGAGGAGCGCGATGAGGAACTGCTCAACTCCCTCGAGGAGCAACTCGCCGCACACCGCGAACAGGCCGAGCAGGCAGAGACTGATGCTGCAGCCAACACCAACGATGTTGACGCCACCGAACCAGTCGCTGATTCCGACGCCCCTGAAGCCAACGCCGAAGCAGACAAGGCGCAGGAAACTTCCGATGATGCTGCAAACACCACGGACGCTGACGACACCGCGCGCGTGACCGACGATTCCGAAGACGAAGGCAAGCACCGCCTCGAAGGCGATGAAAAGTAGGCGCTTCTAACTACCCCACAGCACCATGGCCGCTGCACTCCCGAGCTCTGGGATGCAGCGGTATTTTCATTGCCCGGTTGAAGTCAGTGCGTGATTCCCCCACCCGAATCTCACCTTTGCTTGGTGCTGACTACTTGGGATTGGTTGACATATCGCCATTTGGGGGTGAGGGAAAAGTAATGTAGATCCCACTCAATTGAAGTTAGTTATGGTCGCTGGTTCAATTATGCCCAACACTTCTAAAACAGGTGATAGAACCCTATAACTGCATCGACATCAACGCCGATTACACTGCCGGATTCCGGGCGGATACTGCCACATGATGTCGGTCAGTTTTTCTTTTCTATCCGCACTTTACGTTCCCTGCCCTATTGGAGGCCGAGATTTACATGAGCTACGAAACACTTACCGTCAACCTTAAAAACGGCGAAACCCACTACTTCCCAGTGGGTGCGGTAATTGGAGACAGCTCCCCTCGCGTCGATCTGCTCCGTGAGGCTATTGAAAATTCTAGTGATTTCCGCTCTCTTGACTCCGAGGGCTATGAGCAGGTATTTAACGGCGCTGACGTTGAGCGTTACCACATGCGCTAGACGCTTTAAACACCTATTTATTCAGGTTTTTAAGTTTTTCTTTCCCTGTTCAGAAAAACTGCTGTGATCGGGGTCAATACGGCATAGACTAAATCACCATGATTGTGCCGAAGTACTCACGTATGCGAACGTGGGCGTGGTATTTGCCCGAGGATTCACCGCCGAGCACATATGCCATTGATGCCACCCGCTGGGATTCCCCTGCTCGGGCAAGCCTTTCCCTGTTAGGAATGCACAGCACTAGTGTGTGGATGACGCTGGTGTGCATGCTGCTGTCCGCGCCGGTGGGCGCCGCGGTTTCTGCTGTCATTGGTTATGCCACTGAGTCAGTCTTTAGTGAGCTGACTTGGAAGTCGCTTCTGGTGCCGGTGCTGTTGACCATTTTGTTGTTGTGGTTCCAGTGGGTTGCGGAATCAACGGCAGATGCTTTTACGGGCATGGGTGCCGCGCGCACCACGCATGATTTGCGCTTGGGCCTGCTGCAGCGCCTGTTGCGCAGCCGCACGCAGGGGCTAAACCCGGGCCGGTTGCTCAATACCATGGACGAGGACAGCAACAACATTGGCTTGTTGAAAGAAATCCTCAACTTTCCGGTGATGATGCTGGGCTATGTGGTGGGCGCTGTGATTGTTATTGCGCCAGCATCACCCGTGGTGGCTATTGCGCTGCCGGGGGGTGTTGCATTGACCATGGTGGTTTCTTATCTCACCGCGAAGTCTTTGACGAAGGTGACGGCGGTGCGTCGCGCGAATGACAACGTGGCATTGAGTCTTGCCACGGATGCGGCGCAGGGCAACCGCGTGGTCAAGGGTTTGGGCGCGGGCGATATCGTGGCGCAGCGTTTCGCGGATGTTTCTTCCACGGCGCTTGATTCCATGCTCAGGGAAGTCCGCACGCTGACGTGGACTACGTTGGTGCGCCAGATGGTGCCCACTGTCTGGGCGATAGGCTTGGTGCTTTATGCCATCACGCGTACTTATGCTGGGGAAATTTCCACGGGTGCGTTGATGACCATTGTGATGTTGGTGCCACCGGCGTTGACATCGACAGGCTATTCACTGGGCTTCCTCACGCAGTTTTATGCCCGCGGGTTGGCATCCACGCAGCGTATTGCAGAACTTGTCGATGACCTCCAGCCGCACGCCACTCCCGCCGACTCGACGGAAAGCAAGAAAGAGTCCATTGCCACGGCATTTAACCTTGGTGAGGGTCTAACCGTGTGGCAGCCCAAGACAGTGGAGGGCCGCCACCGAATTGCCGAAGATTTGGAGCTGCTCGGCTCCATGGGTGCGCTGTGCCCGCCGCACCAGGTATCCGTGCTGGAGGGAACGTTGGAGGACAACATCAATCCGGAGGGCACCTTCGCGTTAGAGCAGGTGCATGATGCGCTTAATGCCGCGGCGTGCCAGGACATTGTCACGCGCCTGGGCGGTTTCGGTGCAAACGGTGAGCTGCCCACCACCGGCATTGGTGAGGCCGGATTGAATTTGTCTGGCGGCCAGCGTCAACGCGTGGCTTTGGCGCGCGCTTTGGCCTATGACCCGCAGGTGCTGGTGTTGGACGAGCCGACCACGGGTTTGGATTCCATCACGCTGGCCACCGTGGCCCGGCGCGTGGCGGAGCTGCGCCCGGACCGCAGAACGGTAGTGATTTCTTCGTCGCCTTCCTGGGCGGCGGTAGCAGATGAGGTGGTGCAGCGATGACTCATGCAAAACCAGTGGTTCGTGAGGCAGATGCTTTGGCGCCGGCTGGCGCGAGGGATATGTGGCAGTTTATTAAGTCTCTGCCTTCTGCACCGAAGCGTTATCAGGTTATCGCGACGCTGATTTCCATCATTATTGCCGCCGGCGCTATGAATATTGGCGCGACAGTGATTGGCCAGATTGTGGATTTGATGACCGGCGGTAGCTCAGTGTTGTTGGGCACGGGCAGTGATGCAGTGAGCTTAGCGATGATTATCTTCGCCCTCGCTCTCATCATCGAAACCGTGGGCCGCGCGTTGAACCTGTTTCTGATCAACACGGCAACCCGCCGGTTGAGCATCGACCTGCGTAAATCAGCGTTGGATGCGGTGATGCGTGCTCCGGTGCCGCGCATTTTGGAACTGGGCACGGGCAATGTGATTACGCGTTTGTCCAAGGATATTGACACCACGGTCTCCACCATTAGCCATACTGGTGACCGTCTTATTGTGACACTGGTCTTCTTGCCGGTCACCGCCGCGACGATGGTGTTAATTCACCCGGCGTATCTGCTGCTGTTGCTGATCACGGGAGTGCTGATGTGGCCGTGGATTAAGCAGGTTATTCGTGATGTTCCGGCCGTGACCAACGTGGTCTCCGCGGTGGAGGCAAAGCGTAATAACGTGCTGCTGGATTCCATCCGCGCATTGGAAACGCTGCGGCAGTTCCGGTTGATGCGCTGGGCGCATCGCCGCATGGACTATGTCTCGTGGGAGACGGTGCAGGCCTGGGGCGATAGGATGCCGCTGTTTAACCGCATCATGGGTCAAGGTAGCATCGCCTTTGGTTTCTTGCTGTTGGGTGCCTTGGTGATGTCTATGCCGATGGTGGCCGCGGACTGGCTCACCGTCGGCCAGGCTGCTGCCGCGGTCTTGCTGGTCATGCGCTTGGAGATGCACGTGTTTACCCTGCTGTTTTCCGCTGGCGATATTCAGCACGCGCTCACAGCACTGGGCCGCGCGGTTTCTCTAGCCAAGATTGCGGATGATGACGTCGCTGTTACCGATGACCTTCCCCAGGTCACCTCACAACCTGCTGTCACCATTGACAACCTCAGCTACGCCTACCCGGGCGGCGCGCACGTGCTCAAAGATGTGTCAGTTACCCTCGCGGGTGGCACCACCACCGCGTTGGTCGGTACTTCCGGTGCCGGCAAGTCCACGCTGGCTGCCCTGGTGGCGGGGCTGCAATACCCCACCGCCGGCAAGATCATCGTGGATACAACCGATACCGCAACGGTTCCCAACGTGTGGGTCAGCCAGCACGTCGCGCTGATTACCCAAGATGTGCACTTGTTCTCTGGCACCTTGCGCAATGACTTGCTGCTGGCCAAACCTGATGCCACCGATAATGAACTGCTCAAAGCACTGTCCACAGTCGGCCTGCGCCACGACACCCCGGCCTGGGACCGATGGCTGCCCAAGGGGCTCAACACCGAAATCGGCGCCGGCAACCCCGAGGTCGGCGCCGAGGTAGCCCAGCAGATTTCCTTGGCGCGCATGTTTTTGCGCCAGCCCCCAGTGCTGATCATGGACGAGGCAACCTCCGAAGCAGGTAGCGAGCACGCCGAGGCCTTGGAGTCCGCCGCGCGCGCTGTCGCCCGCGGCCGCACCACCTTGGTCGTGGCGCACCGGCTCGATCAAGCCCGCGTCGCCGACCGCATCCTGGTCATGGAGGCCGGCGAAATCATTGAGGACGGCGACCATGATTCCCTCATCGCCCTCGGCGGGCACTACGCCCGTTCTTATGCCCAATGGGAACACGGAACCCGCTAGGTAGTTGGGGTTTATCTGTGGCTACCTGTGCCACCACACCGACCAAGAGCCCAACTACCGCAACCCACACTGGGTTCCACCCAAACGGCATCACCCACGCGCCAATGATCGCCATGCCGAGCCCAACAGCAGCAAAGCCGACGAGTACCTTAAACCGGCGTGTACTCGTGCGGTATTCCTCCATATAAACGGCATGCACATAATCCGTGACCAAGGCAAGGAAGATGAATACGGATGCAGAGGTCAAAAACCATGCTGCTCCGCTGACATCCTCGTTTCTCATAAAGTCACCCACGTGCGTCGCCCACACATGCACCGCCACTAAAGCCAAGAACGTGCTGAAAGCTTTGCCCACTTATCAACCCTCCCCTTGTTGAAACTGGGTCTCACTTTATCCCCCGATAAGTTTCCCTGCAGAGGATTTAACCAGCGATATTTCTTATCGCGCTAAAATATTGGCATGAATTCCCATGCAGAAGACGACTTGCTGCTGGTTGCAGCAACCGAATCCGACCGAACCTATCTGTCACGTTTGAACCTGCTCACCGACACCTTTGGTGATGAATTTGGTGAAGTCACCGCCGAGTTTGAACGGGACTGGCTTTATTACCTTGAGAGCTGGAATGAAGACAAGGGCGGGTTTGTGGCTTGGCGCGGCCGCATCCCCGCCGGCGGAGTCTGGTTGAACTGGGGAACAGACGAATTCCACGGTTTCGGCCACGTCGAGGAAGGCATCCCGGAGCTCGCCTTGGCGGTAGAAAACCGCTACAAAGGCGAAGGAATAGGCACCGCGCTGCTGGAGGCAGCAACCGAGCTCGCCCGCCAAAAAGGCGCACCCGGCCTCTCACTGTCGGTAGCCGCGGCAAATGAACGCGCCCACCGCCTGTATCTCCACTTGGGATTTGAACAGGTCAGTGAGCGCGAAGGCCACTACGTCTTGGTCAAGCGCTTTTAAAGCAAGCCCTTTTCTTCCAACCAGTCCTGCGCAATATCGGCGGCCGGAAGCTGCTCGGTGACGCTGCGGTTGTTCAAAGACACCAGGTCTTCGGGGCTCATCGCTGCAGAGATCTCATTGATGATCTCGGTGGCCTGCTCATCGACTTTGTCGCTGGCCAGTGGCACAACATTCGATGACAAGAACAAGCCCTTGGTATCTTCCAGCGACACCAGGTTGTTGGACTCAATCGACGGGTCAGCGGTGTAGATGATTGCCAGCTGAACATCGCCATCGCGCAGCGCCTTGACCGTCAGCGGCCCGCCGCTGTCTTCAATCGGCGCAAATCCTACTTCAACGCCGTAAGTTTCCTCAAGTCCCTTCGGGCCATTGGGGCGGTTTTCTGCCTCGGAGTTTGCACCCAAGGTCAAAGGCTCGGTGACTTTTTCAAGGTCGGCGACGGTGGAAAGGGACCATTCATCGGCAAGCTCTCGCGTAACAACATAGGAATCCTGGTCCGTGGCTGGTGACTGCTCCAGCACGTTTAGGCCCTCAGGAGCTGCTTCTTCCAGCGCCGCGAAGACATCCTCCGGCAAGCGTGCTTCAGTGTCTGGCTCCCAGTACTGCAAAACCGGCCCGGAATACTCCGGGAACAGGTCAATCTCCCCGGACTCAATCTCTGGCAAATAGGCCTCACGTTGTCCAATCCGGAACTGGCGGTCAACGTCATAGCCAGCGTTTTCCAAGGCCTGCGCATAGATTTCGGCGATGATCTCATTGGAATAGTAATCCTGCGAACCAATGACAATGGTCTCATCACCGCCACCATTTGTCGCGGTATCTTCTTCCAACGGGCTGCTATCGGTACCGCACGCGGTGAGCGCAAAAATACTGGTCAAAGCTAGTGCCGCTACTGCGGTCACGCGGTTTTTCCGGAACATGGGGACATCCTTTTGAGATTCGAAAGTGGTGAATAGGAAATGTAGGGAGCAAAGTGGGAGTTCGATGGGGTTATCACGGGATTGCGCCAGGCAATGCAACTCGTCGCGCAAGGTGCTGGCATCTAGCGAGGACAATCTCGAGGATAATCGCAACCAAAATCACCAGCACGGCGCCGCCGAGCATCTCGGCGTAATCACGGGTCTTAAGCCCAGAGAATATGTAGCGGCCGAGCCCCGTATCAGAGGTATAGGCCGCCAACGTGGTGGTGGCAACCAGCTGCAACGTCGCGGCACGAATGCCGCCCACAATAACGGGCAGTGCCAGGGGCAATTCCACGGTGAGCAGAACCTGCGCGGGGCGCATGCCAATGGCTTGGGCGGCCTGCGGGGTTTGACTGTCAATAGCTTCCACCCCGGAATACGCGCCGACCAGCAAAGACGGAATGGCCAGCACAACCAGCGCGATAAACGGCGCCTCGATGCCAATGCCCAGCCACAAACCAAGCAGGGTCAGCAAACCCAAGGTCGGAATCGCACGCACACCACCAGTAACCGCACCCACCACCGCAGCGCCGCGGCGGGTATGGCCAATGATCATGCCAATCGGAACGGCAATAATCAGCGCGACGAGCAGCGCCAAAAACGTGACGGTGATGTGCTCAACCAGGCGATTAGGAATCCCGGAAATGCCCACCCAGTTGGCGGAATCAGTCAGCCACAGCCACGCTTGCGTCACAAGATTCATCGGCTAACCACCTTGTTTGCTTTCACCCGGCGCGTCCATGGGGTGAGCAGCTTGCCGGCGGCCAACAGCACCGCGTCAATCACCAGCGCCAGCAGCACGGTCAAGATGACGCCGACAGCAACTTCGCCAGCGATTCCACGCTGAAAGCCGTCGGTCATCAGTGTGCCCAGGTTTTGCACGCCAATAAGCGCGCCGATAGTGACCAGCCCGATGGTGGACACAGACACCACGCGCAGCCCGGCAATCAGCACCGGAATGGCCAGCGGCAGGTCGACCTGCCAAAACAGGCTGCGCGGCGCATAGCCCATCGCCTTAGCAGCATCCCTGACGGTCCGGTCAACAGAGCCGAATGCATCAGCGCTAGTGCGCACATACAACGCGACGCCGTAGGCGGTCAGCGCAATAATCATCGTCGCCGGAGACCGCAGCGCCACGCCAAAAATGACGGGCACGATAATCAACATCGGCAGCGCCGGGATGGCATAGAGCAAGGTCGCCGTGCTGAGCAGCGGGCCGCCGATGCGTGGACGTCGAAAAGCAAAGCGTCCCAGCGGGATAGCAATCACGGCGCTGAGCACGATCGCCGGAATGGACAGCGCAAGGTGCGCCCACAAAAGCTCCAGTGCCTGCGGCCAATTCAGTCGCAGCCACGTCATGGCTCAATCACCCCGACCGGGCGGCCGTCAGCGTCCACGGCCACCGTTCGGCCATTAAGCCTTTCGATGCTCAGCCGCCGCTCCGCCCGCTCACTTCCCACAAAGCCGCGCACGAAATCATCCGCCGGGTGGGCAAGAATCTCCGCGGGCGTTCCCTGCTGCGCAATGACACCGCCGGGCTTCAAAATCACTACTTCATCACCCAAGCGGAATGCTTCATCAATGTCATGGGTGACAAAGACAATGGTCTTGCCCAGCTCCGCCTGCAGGCGCAGCAGTTCATCCTGGAGTTCCCGGCGCACAATCGGATCGACCGCACCGAAAGGCTCATCCATGAGCAAAATATTGGGCTCCGGGGCCAGCGCCCGCGCAACACCGACGCGCTGTTGCTGCCCGCCCGATAATTGCCCGGGATAGCGATTGGCCATAGCGCGGTCAAGGCCAACTCGGTCCATCATCGTCAACGCGCGCTCTCGCGCCTGCGCCTTGGTCATTCCGTTAAGCCGCAGCACAGCGCCAACGTTGTCCACAATCGTGCGATGCGGCATCAACCCGCCCTGCTGCAGCACATAGCCAATAGAGCGGCGTAGATTCACCGGGTCAACGCCCGCCACGTCTTCCCCATCAATGAGGACGCGGCCCGCGGTGGGATCAACCATGCGGTTGACCATGCGCAGCAGTGTAGTCTTGCCCGAACCAGAAGAGCCCACCAGCGCAACTGTGCGATGCGAGTCTATGCGGAGCGAGAAGTCAGCCACCGCCACGGTGCCGTCCGGGTAAGACTTCGTGACGTGTTCAAACTCGATCATGCGCACCAGTATATGGCAAATTCGTTCGATAGGAACCAAAAGAGGACCAAAATTCTCTTTGAGGGAAAACTCTTTCCTATGTACCTTAAGACCATGAGGATTCACCACAAGACTGGCTTCACACTCGGGGCGATAGCGATGGCATGCGCCCTTGCGGTTCTCGCGACAGCGCTTGTCGGCGACACATCCAATACAGGCCTCACGGTGATTTCCGCACTGCTCACCATCGCGCTCGGCGCCGCGGTCATCTACTGGAGCACCTCGCCCAAGCACCGCGACCGCTTCGAATCCAATAACTCCTAGGAGCCCACCTTGAATGAAGACATCTATGAAATCCTCAAAGATGAAATCGACATCATGCAAGACTGGATTCCATTTACCGGCGCGATCGGAGCATGTGGCATTCATGCCCACTCCGCAACAAACGAACACGTTTCAGCGTTGGCCAAGGTAGTTCGGGAGGACCCGCGAATAGTCACGGCTTTTCACATAGTGGGTGAACCGATGGAATTCCACAGGGACTCAAAGCTCTTCGATGAAGTCATTTCTGAAATCCTCGAAAGCCAAGATGAAAGGTTCCGGATGGACCTGATGGCGAACTTGTTTCTAGACATAAACAACCCCGCCGACGCTCACAGATCAGCCTCCCGCTGACTCGAAGTCGAACAAGCCATTATTTCTCGAGAATCTTGAAATCTGGCGGGCACTGACGAGGGCTGTTCGTGTCACGAACATCACCTTTTTTACACGTTAATGGGCTTTTCAAACGCTATGGCGGCTAACTAGAATGGATGTTGGCGGGAGGGCAAGGCCCTAGCTTTTCTGAAGTGTCGCGCCTGCGAGATTTTGGGGGAAGGCAGCCGCTGGATAAACGCCAGCGGTGTCCGCGTCGGACTCCGGCAAAGAGCGGGAGCAGTTCCAAGACAGGAGCTTCCTAATGTCCAATGGCACCACCACACAGCCGCAGCAGCGAGTCGATGCTCCTCCCGGCGAACACTGGCGGAAAATGGCAATCGGGTTTGGCGTTCCTATTCTGATTGCAATTGTCTTCTGGTTCAGCCCTCATCCTGAGCAGCTCACCGATCAAGCCTGGCGCATGTTCGGCATTTTCGTGGCCACAATCGTGTGCATCATCATGGCGCCGATGCCGATGGGTGCGGTGACCATCATTGGCATGATCGCCACCGTGTTGACGGGGATCGTCCCGCTTGCGCCAAGCGCCGATAACCCAGGCGCGCCCTATGCGCTGGTCGGTTTCGGCAACTCAACGATTTGGCTCATTGTCATGGCCTTCTTGCTCTCACGCGGGTTTATCAAGACCGGGTTTGGCCGCCGCATAGCGCTGTTTTTCGTCTCCAAAGTTGGTGGCCACATGCTCGGCGTCGGCTATGGCCTGGGCCTAGCTGACCTGGTACTCTCCCCGGCAATCCCGTCGGCGACGGCGCGCGGCGGCGGAATCATGGCGCCGATTATGAAGTCGGTGGCGCTGACTTATGACTCCGAACCGGGGCCAACCTCGCGCCGCGCCGGCGCCTTCTTGTCACTGGTGGTATCAAATTCCAACTCCATTACTTGTGCCATGTTCCTCACCGCCATGGCGGGTAACCCGCTGATTGCTTCCCTCGCCGGTGAGCTTGGCGTGGAAATCTCCTGGACCACCTGGGCAATGGGCGCCATCGTCCCCGGCCTGCTTGCCCTGGCTGTAGTGCCGCTGGTTATCTACCTGATCTATCCGCCAGAGCTGAAGAAAACCCCCGAAGTACAAACCATGGCGAGTGATGAGCTCAAGAAGCTCGGCGGCATGAGCTACGGCGAAAAAGTCCTGGGCGTCACCTTCGTGGTCTTGCTGCTGCTGTGGACGGTCGGCGATCTGGTGCTGGGCATCTCCGCAACCACCACCGCATTCGTGGGCGTGATTATCCTGATGGTCTTCCAGGTTCTGACGTGGGAAGACATCATCCGTGAGAAAGCCGCCTGGGACACCATGACGTGGTTTGCGGTGCTGTACATGATGGCCACCGCGCTATCGGCCTACGGATTCATCGACTGGGTCTCCGAAGTCATCGCCGGCTCCCTCGGCGCGCTCCACTGGCTGACCGCACTAATCCTGCTGGTCATCATCTACTTCTTCGCGCACTATTTCTTCGCCTCGGCCACCGCGCACATTTCCGCGATGTACATCGCATTCCTGGCCGCCGCGCTGGCACTGGGCGCACCACCGCTGCTAGCCGCGCTGGTCCTGGCCTACTGCTCCAACATTTTCCAGTCGCTCACCCACTACGCAGGTGGCGCATCCCCAACGCTGTTCGGCATGAAGTACAACTCCGTGGCGCAGTGGTGGGGCGTGGGCCTTGTCGCCGGGGTGATCTCTTTGGCTATCTGGATCTTCGTCGGCATGGGTTGGATGGACCTCATCGGTCTCTGGTGACGGGACGGGTCAAGTTTTCCTTGACAAAGTTTGTGTTGTAAAGGCAGGCTTGACACGTGGGCAATCAACGAGGCCACGAGCTGGCAGATCACATCACGCGCATAGTCACATTGCTTGCCGATGAACTCTCCCCCTCAAACGAATCTTCCGGAGAAAGTTCGCGCAGCGATGTCACTCATGCGCTGTCCACGGCGCGCTCACTTCAGGCGCTTGCCGATGAAGCACTGGCGCACTTGGTCACCGATGCCCGCGGACGTGGAATCACGTGGCAGACCATCGGGGACGCCCTGGGCATTTCGCGGCAGGCTGCCTTCCAGCGGTTTGGCATCGCGATTGACCCTCGGACAGGAAAAGCGGTGAATAAACCCACTGAAGAAGCCAAGCGCGAAGCCATAACCAAGGCGGAACAATTTTTAGACGACCTGACCGCGTCCCGCTGGGAAGAAGCAGCAGGTCAATTGGGCCCGGTCATCGGCGCGCATTTAGATGCAGAGGGTTTGGCGACGACGTGGGCGCAGGTGGCATCGATAAGCGGCGCATTAGAAACGCGACTTCCTGCCGAAGCTATCGGGCTTGCCGATGGCATCACTGTTGTCGAACAACCCCTCGCCTTCGAAGCCGCCGACTTGGTTGCGCGCATTAGCTACAACACCGATGGCAGCATGGCTGGACTGTGGTTCGTGCCCGCTGACCAGGCACTAACGGAAAGGCCGGATTAATGAATACCGTAACGCGAGCAGTCAATTGGAGAGCCGTCGGCTTCTTCGTGCTGATTTCTTTCGGGCTTGCTTATGCGCTCGATGCTGTTCTTTTAAGCACTCTGGGTTTGGCACATCCGTTGGCTATTCTGCCAATTTCACTGCGCATGTTCACTCCGCTGATTGCAACGGTTATTGTTTGCCGGTTTATTACCTTTGAAAAGTGGACCGGTGCTGTTGGTTTGGGCCAAGAGTCTTTTGCGAATGGTCAGTGGAAGAAGATTGTTTCTTCGGTATTCATTGGGTTTGTGCTGGTTGCTGGCGTGATTGCGGCGTCAATCGCGCTGGCGACTGCTGCTGGGTGGTTGAATCCTGATTGGGAGATGACGCAGACCCGTGCGCCTTTAATTGAAGCAGGTGCAGATATTTCGCCGACGGTGTTGATCGCCATGACGGTTATCCAGGCGTTTATCGCGGGCATTACTATCAACGCTCTCATGGCTTTCGGTGAAGAAGCCGGCTGGCGCGGTTGGCTGCAAAACGCGCTGGAGCCGCTGGGGCGCCTGCGCCAGGTGCTGCTCATCGGCGTTATCTGGGGACTATGGCACGCACCGTTAATCGCAGCGGGCTATAACTTCAGCGATCAGATTCCCGGCGCCGTGGCGGTGCTACTGTTCACGGCCTTCTGCATTGCTTTCGGCGCGGTATTGAGCTGGCTGAGTTTGCGCTCCAAGAGCGTGCTGCCAGCTGCGATTGGGCACGCATTCTTCAACGCACTCGCAGGTTTCCCCGCGATGCTTGTTGCAACCGGTGATACCTGGGACCGCGTCCTTGCTGCGCCCATGGGCGTTCCTGGCATCGCGATTTTTGCGGTGGTCGCCGTCGTGCTGATTCTCACTATGATCAAGAATACGCAGAAGACCAGTTGACCCGACTCATTATGCGCTACGGTGCCCTATTTTTACAGTTCCTCATGGAGGGCACACTTAAATACGATTTTCACTCATACCTGCGACAGTTGCGTGGGCATTAACCAACCAAAGCGGTCTTCATAGGTTAAAGTTAGATCAGGAAAGACGCGAAAATATCGTATCATCATGTAAGTTTACTAGATTGAAATTAAGGAACGAGGAGTCATGCTTTTAGAGTTGACTGTAGGAAACTACCGTTCATTCCGGGAAAAAACCACCTTCAGTATGATTTCATCCAAAGAACAAAAGTTCCGTGAGCGGCTCCCGCGATTGGAAAAGCGCTACCAACTATCTGTTACACCAATCGCGGCAGTGTTCGGAGCTAATGCTTCGGGAAAATCAAACCTTGTGAACGCACTAAGTGATTTGCGGAAGCTGCTTCATGATCCCCCTCGATCCGGAGAGCCACTACCATATCGGCCGTTCAAGCTCGATCCCTCAAGCCTAATTAAGCCAACCTACCTCGAGGCTCTATTTTCCTTAGACGATCGAGTTTATGAGTACAGCATTGAATACGACCGTAAAACAGTTGTAAATGAGAAACTAATACAACACCTTAGCCGTACTGAAAAGGTGATATTCGAAAGAAACGGGGCCACCATTGACCTCGGGAAGTCAATCAGCTCAGAGAAGCTAGAGACATACATCGAAGGCATTCCCGAAAACGTGCCCACGGTTGCCTTCTTCGGTTCATCGCTGAATAGTTCGGTTCCCCATTCGGAGCTTTTAACAGCTCCTTACAAATGGACACGCCGCACACTAACGCTCCCTGCTGGCGTATTTGATCCTTCTGCTGAGGCCATATCTTTTATCCCTGGGCTTCACATCCCGATTCCAGATGATGTGTTAAAAGCTGTTGATCTTGGAATATGCGGAATTAAGAGGCAGCCGGTCGAGTTTTCTTCATTACAGCTTACTGAAAGTATTGAAGACTACCTGCGTCAACAATACAACGAAGACGATGTTGCCTCCGTAGAAACCATGGCAGGAAGATTCGAAATCAGCAAAGATGCGAACGGCAAATTGACCGCGAACAGAATCCGCCTGTTACACATAGGATCCGATGGAGAATACCCTCTCGAGTGGCATGAAGAATCAGACGGCACCAAATCTATAATTCGACTTCTAGGAATTTTCGTTACACTAGCCATCGAGGAAAGTCCTCTACTCCTAGTCATAGATGAGCTCGATCGCAGCTTCCACACTGAGCTTTCTCGTGCGCTCATAGATGGCTTCCTTGCCACCTGTTCCGCAGACAGTCGTGCCCAACTATTGTTCACAACCCATGACTTACTCCTAATGGATCCAGATCGCTTGCGACGCGATGAAATGTGGGTGGTGGAAAAAGACAATAGCGGATCTTCGATGCTTATTGGAGTTGCTGAATATCGGGAGGCGCGCAAAGATCTCGATCTTCGAAAGAGCTATCTAGCAGGCCGGTTTGGAGGCGTTCCAAGCATCAAGCCCTTGGGTCTTTCCCAGTGGGCAGAGCGGCTCACCGAGGTAGAAAATGGCTAGGCTTCAATCGCGACGTAAAACTAATAACCGAAATTATCGGACCCAGTTCGTATTGGCCGTTGAAGGGAAAACAGAAAAGGCATATTTCGAACAATTCAAAGGACACATATCCGAAGTCCAGCTAATGGTAAATACTGGTAAAGGCAGCAACCCAACCGCGGTTATGGCTCAAGCAGATAGAATGCTTGAGGATTTAAGAAGCAAAGGTTCATTGAGGGCTGGGGATCAGGCATGGTGCGTCATTGACCGGGATGAATGGGAAGATGATCAGATCCAAGAGATTTGGAGTTGGGCTTCCCAACGTGGGGATAGGGGAATCGCACTCAGCCTTCCTCAATTCGAATGGTGGCTTCTACTACATTTCGAAGATGGTACTGGCGCCGGAACTCGAAAAGAGATTCTTGATCGACTCAACCGCTACATACCTGATTATCAAAAAGGCAGTAGTTCTCAACTTCCTAATGAGAACGAACAGCATAAAGAAGCGATTAGAAGGGCAAAGAAGAGAATCCCCAGTGAACTCACCAACTTTGAAGATCTAAAGGATCTCGGTGGCTCCTGGACGACCGTACATTTGCTTACTGAGAAAATAATTAACGCCATCCAAGCATCCAGTGCGGCCAATTCCTAGTTTAGAAGAAGCCACAGGGCGCTGAACCAAGTATTCGTTCATTTTCCACATTCGTGCAGGTAGTTGAAGCGCGTTGCGGATTTACTGGGGTCTCGTTGCGGATTTGCATCCACTTTCAAGACCCCAGTTTCCGTTCATTAGATTTTCGTGTTTGGCCGCGCGACAGGTTCGGTGAGAGTGCGCGGGCGCATTCGGACATTGGGGAGATTCGGCGCGGGAAGCCACGTCATGCCATCGGCGTTGCGGCCGAGGCCGTCTTCGCCGACGCCACCGTGGCCGATGTAGCCGTCGACGAAGCCGAACTGGCCGTCGACATCTTCGCCCTGGCTGGCTTGCCAAATATCGCGGTAGCGCACGATTTCGTCGTGGTCGCGGCCGAGGAAATTCCACCACATGAGGATTTTTTCCCGCAGTGGTTCGCCGCCGATAAACAGCACTCGGCCGATCTCATCGGAATCATTGCGGATGCGTAGAGTCTTTTCACCGATGCCGGTGTAGCCAATCTGCGTCTTTTCCAGCTCGGTGTCTGCGACCACGATGGTGCCAGAGTCAGCGATCACGCCGTGTTCAAACTCTGGATTCAGATCCAGCACGATTTCTGAGTGTGGGTCGATGGTGATTTCCGCACCGACCATTGGTGTGTGCGAATGCACCGGGCTGGATGCACCCATGAGCTCACCCATAAACACCTTGAGCTGACCGCCATCGAGCTCGGTAGCTGGCGGTTTGAAATAGGCCAAGTCGCGCTCGGCAGTACTGCGCGTGGCATCCGGCAGCGCAATCCACAACTGCACGCCATGCAAGATGGTGGTCTTCTCGGTGGTGGTTTCTGTATGCGAAATGCCGTTACCGGCAGTCATCAGGTAGAACTCACCGGGATGCACGAAGCCGCGTCCGCCGCCGGCATCGATGTGGCTGATCTCGCCGGTAAAGAGCCACGTCGCGGTCTGCAGACCAGTGTGCGGGTGCGGCGCAACGTCCATGCCACCGGTCTTTGACACATCATCGGGACCAAAATGATCGACAAAGCACCACGCGCCAATGAGCGATCGCTGACGGTGCGGCAGCGTACGATGAACCGTCATCGCACGCGGACCACCAAGCGGCACAGCGCGGGAAGAAATGATCTCAACTGCGGTTGCGTTCATGTCAACAACCTTAGTCGATTGGGTTTATTTTCTCTTCCACCTTTCGGTCCACAGTTTCAGCGTGGTTATGCCCTATTAGATCAGGTTCATCGCTCCCATGCTGCTGAGGTCGTGAGTATTGCCGAGTAGTTTGCCGCCTGGGGTGCGCAGGCGGACTTTGCCGCGGTGTCGGTGCATTCTTCCCCGCTTCGGCTTGCCGCATTTTGGTTTGCCTGGTCCTCTTTTCTTCCCGCCCGGCGTAGCCGGGCCGTCATCGTTGACGCCGTTGTGATACTTACACAACATCGTCAGATTCGACGGCTTGGTATGCCCACCGTGTTTGTGGGCGTCGATGTGGTGGACTTGGCACCTGTCGGCCGGCACGTTGCAGTCCGGCCAGGGGCAGACGAGATTCTCGGTCATAGCCAGGGTTCGCAGCTTGTCGGAAGCGAAGCGTGCCTCGTAGAGATTGACCGGCCCGGCGGTGGGATGGAACAAACCGACGTAAAGCTTTTCGCCTAAAGCACCTTCCATCGCGGCATTAACAATTTCGGCACCGGTCATGGTGGTGCCGTCAGAGGCGCCGACGTTGACATCGTCGCCTTCGCCACTGAAGATTTTGGCAGAGTTATCCAGCCCAAGAGCAATCACGGTGCGGTATTCAGGCTTGATAAGACCCGTGCTGGTTCCTTCGATGAGGTCCCAGAAAGGCTCGAGCAGTGCCTCGGAGCGCGGTTGGTCATCGTCTTCGGCGGCCGCGTCGAGGGTCTTTTCCAAATCAGTAATGCGTCGTTGGGTATCGGTAATGCTAATGGTGCGCAGCCCGTCTATTGCGCGGCCTACGCGTACGCCAGATTGTTTGGCTTTGTCGCCGCCTTCTTCGGTCACGCGCCTTTTGCCATGCTCATCGACTTCTTCGTAGCTTCCCTCATACGCGATGAGTTCTGCACGCAACTTCCACGCGGCACCACGCGCTTTCAACTTCTTCGCGTGTTTATTAACCATCTCTAAGAACTCAATGCCCAACCTGCGCTCTTCGGCAAGTGCGACAGCCTCTTGCTGCACACGCGGCGAGTCGCAGGACCCGAAGTAAACTCTGGCCAGCCGAGCATATTTCTGCGCTGTAGAAAGTCTGTGTCCCTCAGTAGCTACGTCGTAGGGCGAAAGCTCAAAGAAGTCGCGCAAAATGCCCACGCCACCTCTGTCGAAGGCTTCAAATAATTCATATCCGTTCATAACTTCGACACTAAAACGACAGTGCAACCCCTGACTAGGGCAAGTTCAAAAACCTGCGAGTAATTCACATGACACGTCACCCAAACGGCGAAGTTATCCACAAGGACGCCGATCAGACGAGCTCAATGCCTACAAATGCGATGGTTGCGACGATCCCTGTTGACGCAAAGGCAAGGACGAAAGGTCGCACGCCAACGTGCAACAAGCTTTGGATTTTCACCCCGCACCCGAGAGCAAACATCGCGGTTGCAAGCAGAATAGTTTGTAAGAAGTCGCCGGTGGCGAGGACGGGCTCGGGAAGGTCAACGGTGGAGCGAAGAAGGACCATCGATAAGAAACCGATGATAAACAGCGGCACTATGGGTGGTCGCTTCTCATGGCCCGTAGTCTGCACGCCGCTACTTTGACGACGTTTTACAAGGCTCAGAATGAATACGACTGGAGCCAGCATTAGAACGCGCGCGAGTTTAACCACGACGGCTATTTCCAGAGCGCTTCCGCCTATTACGCCTCCGGCGGCAACGACTTGGGCAACCTCGTGAATTGATCCACCGGCCCACATCCCCATCGTCTCCGGGGCTAAACCGGCAAGGGCACCGAGAAACGGGATGGTCGGAATCATGATGGTTCCAAATATCACCACCAACGCGACGGCAATGACTACGTCTTCTTCCGCATCGCTTGCGCCTTCGACACCCGCGACGGCCGCCGCGCCGCAAATGGAGAATCCGCAGGCAATGAGCAATACCTGCGCGGGCTTCATCTTCAGCAGGCGGCCGATAAGCAGCGGGCCGATGATTCCACCGGAGACAATGCAGACGATGACCAGAAGCATCGGCAGCCCGAGGCCGCGGACATCTGCGCTAACCAGTTTCAGTCCCAGAAACACAATTCCCCATCGCAGCAAAGTCTTAGCTGCTACTTGGATACCTGGCGAAAACGTGCTGGGAAGCTGTGTCATGTTCGTTAGTGCGATCCCTTCGATAATCGCCACGATCATCGCACTAAGCCCCGGTATAAAAGAACTGAAGAGCATCGCGATAATAGCGCCAACCAGGCACAGCAGCAGCCCGGGCGCATACGTCGTGATTGCTCGTGCGCGCGGTTGAACTTCAATTGAAGCAGGTGCCAAGATTCCGGTAGACATGTTTTAAAGTCTCAACGCGCAACGTGGTTTGCGGTAGACGGCAATTACACATCCGGGCATATACTACTGATATGACCCCTGCTCAGGACCGCTGACCCAACCTCCGCACACTGGAACTATTCGTCGCAGTAGTTGACAGCGGCAGCCTCGGCGCCGCAGCACGCAGCGTCGGAATGGCGCAGCCCAATGCAAGCCGCGCGATTGCCGAGCTTGAGGCAACGATGCAAAGCCATTTGCTGGATCGTCGTCCCAGCGGCTCAGTGCCTACGCCTTTCGGGCTTTCTCTCGCTGCGCATGCGCGTGAAGTCCTGGATGCTGCTCGTGATTTTCAATCTTGGGTCGCGGAGAACCATGACGAATCGCAGAAGGCGCTCAGTGTCGGCGCCAGCTTGACCATCGCGGAGACACTCTTGCCGGTGTGGATTGCTGCGCTGCGCGAACGATATCCCGATGTCCAGGTTGCTATTTCCGTGGTGAATTCAGCAGAAGTTATCTCACAGGTTCGGCATGGGCATTTCCATGTAGGTTTCATCGAAACGCCACATGTACCGGTGCAGCTTAATGCTCACATTGTCCAGGAAGACGAGCTTTTTGTGGTGATTTCCCCGCACCACCCATGGGCCTCGCGACAGGGCCGAATCAGCTTGCAAGAGCTGGCTGAAACAGCACTTGTTGTAAGAGAACCCGGCTCCGGAACCTTCGTAGCCCAGCAAGACCATCTGGCTGGCCTGGACGTTGCTACACCAGCCCAGGTACTCAACAGCATTGCGGCCGTGCGCGTCGCAGTAGCTTCCGGTGCCGGCCCCGCAGTAATGAGTGAGCTTGCCGTGCGCGATCAGCTCGCCAATGGCAACCTCCTGCGAGTGCCTTTAGAGGGCGACAAGATCACGCGCCCGCTCACAGCAATCTGGTCAGGACACCGCCGTCCGCCCCGGTTGGCTCACGAACTGATTACTATCGCGAAGTCCACTGGCGCTTGAATCAGGAGGCATCGTTAAGCACTGCGTACAGGCGATCCCGCGCGGTGTTCATTTCCTTATCGAATTCCTCATCACTCGATTTATCGCGGACCCAACTTTCAGAAACCACGATGCGCGGCAGCGTTGCCACCGCCGCAATCATCGCGCCGCGCAAGCGATTGCGCTTATCAATCAACCAGCCCCCGACCAGTGCCGGAATGCCGATTCCGGTCAGGACGGCGGGGATGCCATCGAGAAGCCTGCGACCAAGCAGTTTGGCCAATACCCACTCCACCGCGCCAAGTAGTGCTCCTGCACCAACCGCGATACCAATCGACTTCACCCACGTGGCAATGAAACCTTTAATTGCCCCTTGCTGGCGGTCGCTTTTCTCCTTCCGCTTTGGGAAAACGTATTGCAAGACCACATAAAATGGCACCATAATATAGCCGAAAATGGCTTCTACAGTGGCTAACCGCTTTAACGAAGCCGTGGGACGACGTAGTTCCTTAACCGTGGCGGTGTCAGTCATCATTTCCCCTCAACGAGCACGCATAGGAATCAAGCATTCAGTGTGCCCCACACTAATACGTCTTCCGCTGTCCCACAATAGCCTCACTATATAAAAATGGGCTCTCACTATATAAAGTGACGCCCTCACTGCAGAAAATTAGGTCCTCACTACATAAAACGACGGTCTCACTATATAAAGTGACGCCCTCACTATAGAAAATGACGGTCTCACTGTATACAGTGAGGCTTAATAGTCTTTGAGCGACAGTGAGGTCCCCATGAAACAATCTGAACTAGATTCCCACCTTGCCCGCCTCCGTACCCTCGGCAGAGATGACGCTTTGATAGAAATAAAGGCATGGGCGCATAAGAGTGAATCAAAAAGTTTCTGGGAAACGGTAAGCGCTTTCGCTAACAGTAATGGCGGAATCATCGTACTGGGTTTAGAAGAACCATCGTTCACTCCAGCTCCAGGATTCAATGCCAAGGACGTTGAGGACCGTATCCGCAGCGGTCTAAATACCAGCGACCAGCACGCAATTCGCGTGGAACCAGTCCCAGACTATTCCGTCGAGCTGTTAAAAGTGGACACACAACTATGCGTCGTAGTCACCATTTCTCCGTTAACTGTTAATGGCCCATGCTTCGTAAAATCAAAGGGAGTATCGAACGGAAGCTTTAAAAGAGTTGGCGACGCGGATCAACGACTTAGCGCCCTTGAAGTCTACGAACTCCAACACCGATTCGACAAGCACGCTTCCGACAGAGAACATGTCCCAGGTACTGATATCAATGACCTAGATACCTCACTCACTAAAGCCATGGAGTCTCGGCTGAAGCGCCAACATTCTCGGCTGGATTTTGATGAAACCAACAAGTGGATCAAGCAGAAATCCATAGTTACTCAAGACGGCGAACTTACCCTTGCAGGACTAATGGCGTTAGGAGAATATCCTCAACAATTCTTTCCTCAATTATTTATTGATGTGGCGGTCCACCCCGGAAAAGAAAAAGCACCAGCAGGAGAAAACACTCGTTTCGTGGACCGAGTCCTTTGTGAAAGCAACGTAGCCACCCAAGTTTTAGATGCAATCGCAGCAATTCGTCGAAACCTTCGAACAAGAAGGGTGATTGAAGGAAGCCTCGGAAAGGATGTCTTAGAAATACCTGAGACCGTATTACGCGAGGCATTAGCTAATGCAGTGATGCATCGTGACTACTCCGCACCATTCCGAGACCAAAATATCAGTGTCGATATCTTTTTAGACCGCGTAGAAATCAGCAGCCCTGGAGGATTGCCTGGCGGCAAAACTACCGAGAACCTCGATGATGGACAACAAATCCCGCGGAATTCGACATTAGCCAGGCTACTTCAAGATGTCCCACTGTCCCACGAATACGACGGGGTACTTGCCGAAAGTAATGGTGGAGGGATCTTGACCATGATCAACACCATGAAATCTGTCGGTCTTCCCAGGCCGACTTTTAAGGTAGATATTGCTCGAGTGACAGTCATTCTGCAGCGATTCGGCCTCGCAGACGGAGAAGTCGCATCCTGGGTTAAGGAACGACTTGGAGATGAATTCTCAATCGCTGAAGGTGCCGCACTTGTTTTGGCAAAAGACTTGGGGGCCGTCACAGCTAAAGATCTCAAACGGCAGACAGGCGGCGACAGTGGTGAGCTTCAGATCATGCTCGATAAGCTTGCTCAACAAGGTTCGTTAATTGAATCGAGCCAAGGGGTATACACCCTCTCAAGTGCGGGAGCTCAACTAACCCCCGCCCAACAAGACGTATTCGATGCAGTATCTAATACTGAAGAACTCTCAGCTCAACAAGTTAGCGACCTTACCGATCGGCCAATAAGCACCGTACGCGCCGCCCTTCGACATCTTGTAGAAATCGGTTTGATCACAGCCACAGCGCCACCAAGCAGTAGAAAACGAGCTTATCGCCGCACGTGATCTTGGCTAATTTAACCTTCAAGAGATAGGCAGACTTGGCATCCAAACTGATTACGAATCAATTCCTTCATTGCATAGTTGGCTCCAGCTTGCCGTAGCTGCCGGACATGCTAGGCTGCTGGTCAGAACTCGCTGGCAGGACGACCTGCACAGCCATAGCTAGAGCTGGGACGACCCTGCACTTAAAGGAGTCTTCGTCCATGTCAGCCTCTACTGCCCTGCGCGGCGTTCTCACCGGATCCGTCATCACCCGAATTGTATTGGGCTGGGTTGCGGTCGCACTACTATCACTGGCATCAGGTTTTCTCGCCGGCAGCTTATCGATGCCCCTCGTCTTCACCCTTCTTGCGCTCATCGTGGGCGTCATCATCGTGTGTTCCGGCGGGGTTGTCACCCAAGCTGAACACCTTGCGCACCGGCTTGGTGATCCCTACGGCACCCTGGTGCTGACCCTTTCAATTGTCGGCATTGAAGTCATTCTCATCTCCGCGGTCATGCTCGGCCCAGGCGATCATCACACCATCGCGCGTGATTCCGTCATGGCCACGGTCATGATTGTCCTCAACCTAGTCATCGGCCTGGCACTCATCGTCGGCGGCATGTGTCATAGCAACCTGCAGGTCAACCGCGCCGGTATTTCCGCATACTTATCGATGCTCGTCGTACTCATCGCCACCGCCTTCGCCATTCCGGCTGTCATCGGCACCGATGGTGCATATAACACCGCGCAGGCCATCACCGTCGTGACCTTGACGGTCATCCTGTACGCATTCTTTCTCTACCGCCAAACCGGCGCCCAGCATGCCGACTTCACGGAAACAGACAAGGACATCGTTGCTTCCAACAGCCCCGGAATCGCCGCGATTTTCCGCGAGCACAAAGGAGAAATTCTCACCCGCGCGCTGGTTTTGCTCATCACGGTAATTCCGATCGTTTTGCTCTCTCACGATATGGCATCGCTTCTCGATGACGGCCTTAACCGCCTCGGCGCTCCCATCGCGCTTTCCGGCATCATCATCGCAATGATTGTCTTTTTGCCCGAAGCAATCACCACCGTCCGCGCTGCCTGGGGTGGCGAAGGACAACGCGTGGTCAACCTCGCTCACGGCGCGCTCGTCTCCTGTGTTGGCCTCACTCTGCCGGTCGTGCTCATCATCGGTCTGCTTACTGGGCAAACCGTTACCCTCGCCGAAAACCCCACCAACCTGCTGCTCCTAGGAATCAGCTTGGCTTTGAGCATCGCGACGTTTAACTCCCAGAAAGTCACCGCGATTCACGGCGGAGCACACCTATTCGTCTTCATCCTCTACGCGCTCAGCGTATTTTCTTAAAGTCGTTCCTTGCCAGGACTTTCTGTGCTAGCGTGGGCGCCAGACACGGGGTGCCCGAAGGGGCTGAGATTACACCCGAGAACCTGATCGAGTTCGGACTCGCGGAGGAATGTCGGTAAACGACGCAGGCAGTATATGCAGGGATACCTGTATCTATTGCAGCACGCTTCGCTTCTTCGAACTCGATATGAGTGATGAAACGGAGACAAGCGTTGATACCGAACGTATTAACCATTGCTGGCACAGATCCCACCGGTGGCGCGGGGATTCAAGCAGACTTAAAAGCATTTTCTGCCAACGGCGCATATGGGATGAGCGTGGTCACCGCGGTGGTCGCGCAAAATACGCGCGGGGTGGGAAGCATCGTCGCGATGGAACCTGAATTCGTGGCCGAACAAATCGCCGCGGTCTTTGAGGATGTCCGCGTCGATGCGGTGAAAATCGGCATGGTTGCGAATGCTGATATCGCCGATGCGATTAGGCAATCGCTGGATACATACGCGCAGTGCCCGGTGGTGCTGGATCCGGTGATGGTGGCTAAAAGCGGCGATCATCTGATGCAACAAGATGATGTTGAAGCGATTCGTGAGCGCCTGGTGCCGCGCGCAACGCTGATTACACCGAACCTTCCGGAGGCATCGGTGCTGCTTGACCGCGATGTGGAGATGAGCAGCCTGGAAGAAATGCATGCCTCCCTTGAGGAGCTGCGCGCATTGGGTTCGCAGTGGGTGCTGCTGAAAGGTGGGCATCTGGGTGGCGAAGAAAGCATCGATATCCTTACCGGCCACGAGACCGTGGAGTTGACCGCACCGCGCGTGGATACTATCAACGATCACGGCACCGGCTGCACGCTATCGGCCGCGATAGCAGCGCTGTTGCCGCGCCATGGGTATATCGACGCAGTCCGGCAAGCCAAAAAGTATCTCACTGCGGCGCTACGCCACGCGGATGAATTGGACGTCGGTGCAGGCCACGGCCCCGTCCATCACTTCCACGCGCTGTGGAATAACGCGCCTTTACAGTTGCAAGGAGCACAGCGATGAGCACTCAACGATTTACGGACCTTTTGCGCGAGCAGAACCACACCACGTGGGAGAAGGCAGTTACTCACCGCTTTGTGCAGGAGCTTTTCGATGCCACCATCGACGACTCTGTCATGGCCAGCTACTTGGTGCAGGACTACCGCTTTTTGGATAGTTTCTTGGTGTTGCTGGGGGCATCGGTAAGCACGGCGGATGCGCTTGAACCACGGCTGCGGTTTGCGCAATTTATCGGTGAGATTGCGGACGATGAAAACACCTACTTCCTGGATGCCTTTGAAGCGCTCGGAGTTACCGAGAAGCAGCGTGAAGAAATCCCGAATACTGAGCCCACCACCGCGTTTTGTGCCTTGATGCGCGAGGCCGCGGATACCCGCAACTACGCGGCCATCGTCGCGGTACTGCTGGTTGCGGAATGGCTATATCTTGACTGGGCAACCCGCGACTCACGCCCTATACCTAAGAACTTCGTGCACGCGGAGTGGATTCGCTTGCATGATTTCCCCGAATTCCATGAACGTATCGCCTTTTTGCGCGAGGAACTAAACCGCGTCGGCCCATCCCAGCGCGAAGTTGCCGGAGACTTCTTTCACCGCGCAGTAGAAATCGAGCTCGCATTTTTCGATGCCAGCTACGCCCACCCCATCACAGAAGAAAAACAATGACACTATTTGCAGATTTGAAAAAGGCCATCGGAACCGAGTGGACCGATTACACCGAGCACGAATTCGTGCAAAAGCTCGGGGCGGGCACACTCCCCTTGCCGGTATTCCAGGACTACCTGGTGCAGGACTATCACTTCCTAGTGCAGTTCGCGCGGGCAAACGCTCTGGCTGCGTACAAAAGCCGCAACCTCGCCGATATTAAGGACGCAACGGGCGCACTACAGGCTATCGTGCACGAAACTGACCTGCACCGCCGACTGACCGCGCGCTGGGGAATCACGGAAGAAGAGCTTGATGCGGCGGCAGAAAAACAAACCACCGTGGCTTATACCCGCTACGTTTTGGACACCGGGATGTCCGGCGACCTGCTGGATATGCACGTCGCGCTTTCACCATGCTCCATTGGCTACGCAGAAATTGGTGCTGCACTGGAGCCGCAACGAACACGGGCTCTCGATGCCGGCGAAGAACACCCCTACGGCGAGTGGATTGCGGAATACTCCGGCACGGAATTCCAAACCGCAGCACGTGCTGCCACCGAACGTCTCGACGCGCTAACCGCAGGTAGTGTCACCGCGGAGCGCTTTGATTCCTTAGTGGAAATCTTCCGCGCCGCTACCCGCTTAGAGGCAGCATTCTGGCAGCAAGCGCTGGATTCAGCTGCCTGATTCAGCTGCCCAGTGTTTCCAGCAATATGCGTTCCAGTTCTAGGAATCTAGGGCTGGTCAACGCATCGATCCCCCGCGGCTTCGGCAGGTCAACGTCCAGGATGAGGCTGACTGACGCGGGGCGTGGGCTGAGCACCACCACGCGGTCTGAAAGCAAGATCGCTTCGCGGACATCGTGCGTGATCAGCAGAGCTGTCCAATTATGTTCGGCCCACACTTGTTGCAGCCAGGTTTGTAAATCCTGTTTGGTAAGCGCGTCGAGGGCGCCGAAGGGTTCATCGAGAAGCAAAGTGCTCTTGTTTTGAACCACCGTGCGCAAAAGTGCTGCCCGCTGGCGCATGCCGCCGGAAAGCTCAAACGGCAAGGAATCTTCAAAGCCCGCAAGCCCAAAGCGGGGAAACCATTCCTTGACCCGTGCCCGCGCCGCGCGGCGTTTTACACCTTGGACTTCCAGGCCGAGTGCGGCATTCGCGGCGATGCTGCGCCACGGAAACAACGCATCCTTTTGCGGCATATAGGCCACTTCCCCATCGATGCCCACCGTGCCACTAGTCGGTGAATCCAAACCCGCGATGATGTTAAAAAGCGTGCTCTTGCCGCAGCCAGATGGCCCAATGATGGAGACAAATTCCCCGGGATTCACCGTCAAAGAGATGTCATCCAGCACTGCGCGGTGGCGGGCATCGGCAAGCGAGAAGGTGCGTGAGATGCCCTCGAGGTGCAACTGCGGTGAGGTTTTAACGCTCATTGGCAGCGGTCCTTTCTTTGATATGCCACGGAATAACGGCCCGTTCCACCAGGTACGTGGATAGGTAGAGCACAATGCTGATCACAGCTGCGACGGTAACTGCGGCGAGCACCAAATCGGTGCGAAAAGCATTCTTTTGCACGCTCATATAAATGCCCAGGCCCTGTTTCGCGCCGACATACTCGGCGAAGATGGCGCCCACCACGGCATACGTAATGCCGATGCGCAAGGAAGTGAAAAAGAGAGGCAGCGCCGACGGTAGCCGCAAAAAGAGGAACTCTTTGATGCGCCCGGCACCCATGCTGCGCAGCAACGCCGATGCTTCCCTGTCCGCGCGCGCAAAACCATCGACTAGCCCGATGGTGACTGGGAAGAAGGTCACCAGAGCCACCACCAGAATCTTAGGCAGCAGCCCGAAGCCGAACCAGATGATCATCAACGGCGCGATAGCGACAATCGGAATGGTTTGGGAAGAAATCAGCAGCGGAACTAGGCCGCGGCGCATCAGCGGCGAGAAATCAATGACGATAGCAATCAGCCACGCGCACGCTAATGACACCGAAAAGCCCAGTAGCGTGACATTTAAGGTAGCCAGGGCATGCGCGCCAAGTGCGCTGCGGTGCTCCCAACCGGAGCTTGCCACAAGCGTTGGCGCCGGCAGCACCTGCGGGCGCACCGCGGTCAAACGCACGATTAACTCCCACGCGATAAGCAGCACGGCCAGAAAGCCTGCGGGCACCCAGATATTCTTAAAAGATAAATACTGCTTCATCAGTCCTGCAGATATTCATTGGTGAAAAACTCTGACCACTCCGGCTGCTTATCCAACAGTTTGCCGTTGTTATCAGTCAGCAGATCGGAATCGAAGAGGAACTGGCCGAGCTCGCTCCAGTGCTCCTCGGTTTGCACGCCGAAGTCACCGTTGTCATCGAGCATGTATTTATCCGCGAGCATCTCTTGGCTTTCCACCAGCATGTCTAGGTCAGTGAGCAGGCCGGCGTTTTCTTCCTGCAAAATCTTTGCGGCGGATTCAGGATCTTCCACGGAATCTTCATAGCCGCGAGCAAGGGCCTGCACAAAGTCACGCGCAGTATCCGGATTGTCTTCCAACCAGGTGTTATTGCCCACCACCAAGACTTGGTACGCATCCGGGAAACCATAATCGGTGTACGCGAAAGTCTTCAGGTCCACGCCGCGGTGTTCAGCTTCGATGCCTTCCCAGGCGACATAAGGGACGGTGAAATCAACATCACCGGAGTACAACGCCTCATAGGCAGAAGTTCCCAGCGTCACGGTTTCGAATTCGCCGTCGCCGCCTGCGGACTGTACCACGCCCTGCATAGTCTTGGTCTCCGCCGGGTTATCGAATCCACCGAAGGTCAGCCCATCCAAGTCGGCAGGGCTTTGGATGTCATCACGGTCTGCCAGTACCGCTACTTCCGTGGCCCAGGTTTGTTCCACGGCGAGTACTGATTTCAGGTCCGCGCCAGACGCCATGGACATCGACGCCGTGTCTTGGAAGCTGATGCCAAACTCGGCTTGGCCGGCATCGACAAGCACTTCGGGGTTGCTGTTATTAAACGGCAAGATTTCCACGTCAATGCCGGCGTCTTCGAAGTAGCCCTTGTTCAATGCCACGTAGAGCCCCGTGTGGTTGGTATTCGGTGTCCAGTCCAGCGCAAAGCGCACGGTAGTTTTCGCATTGCTTGCCGATACCCCCTCCGCCGCATCACCTCCCGCACAGCTAGTTAGCAAGGTAGCAAGGGCAACAACGGCGGCTGCGGCGATGGTGCGAAGAGAAATTGATGTAGTTTTCACGGTTTTTGTTATTCCTTTATATAAGTGGATTGGTTCCAGGCATCGGCCATGCTGCGGGCAACATGCTCGGGATCCTCGGCAGCACACAGCGCGGAGACAAAGCAGACACCAGCGGCCCCTGCTGCGCGCAGGTCAGCGATGTCTTCGGCGAGGACGCCGCCAATGGCCACGGTCGGCACCGGGGATATTGCGGTCAGGTGCGCAAAGCCCGCGATGCCCAGTGCTGGTGGATGATCCGGCTTGGTAGAAGTCGGCCGGATAACACCGACGCCGACATAATCCACGGTGCCTGCGGGAAGTGCGGCAACGGCAGCGAGGTGTTCTTCGGTATTCGCGGTTAAGCCGATAATGGCACCCGTACCGAGTTCTTCGCGCGCGGTCAGTACGGCTTCATCGGCTTGGCCCAAGTGCACGCCGTCGATGGCAATGCCACGCCTTTGAGCTTCGACGGCGACATCGAGGCGGTCGTTGATCACTAGCTTCGCGCGGCCATCGATAACTTCTGCAAGCTGCTCAAGTTGGGATAGCTGTTGGTCAAAACTGGCGTGTTTATCGCGCAGCTGCACCGTGTGCACGCCGCCGTCCACGGCCAGGCGCACGGTTTCCACCACGCCGCGCGCCCCGCACAGCACTGGGTCGGTGACTAAATAGATGCCATAATCCTGGCTGCTGCTCATGCCGCGTACTCCCGGATGCGCTGCTCCGAGGAGATGGCGGACGGGGTGAGGGTGGAGAGGGCATCGATAAGCGAAACTGCGAAAGACCCTGGACCTGCTGCTTGCGCGGCAGCCTGTTCGGCCGCGACGCCATAGACCGCATGCGCCGCGGCGACTGCCTCAACCGGGCAATAGGACCCGCGCACCGCGGCGAACGCAGCAATCAACGCGCCCAGCGCACAACCGCCGCCGGTGACCTGGGTCAAAAGCTCATCGCCGTTAGCCACGCGGATAACGCGCGTGCCATCGGTGATGAAATCCTCCGGCCCGGATACCGCGACCACGGTGTTGAGACGCTGCGCCAAAGCAATCGCGCCCGGCGCGGCGGCTTCTGTGGAATCTGTGGAGTCCACGCCCTTGCCGCCGGCTCCTTCCCCTGCCAAGGCAAGAATCTCAGAGGCATTACCGCGAATCGCGAACGGGGTTTGCGGAGCGAGTTTCTGCGCCAAGGCTGTGCGAATGGGCAACGCGCCAATCGCCACTGGATCCAACACCCACGGTGTTGCAGATTCGTTGGCGGCAGCGACGGCTTCTTCCATCGCTAAGCGTTGCTCCGGCGTGGGGGTTCCCAAATTCACCAGTACCCCGCCCGCGACCCGGGCGAAAGGGCCTGCTTCCCCGACGATGTCCGTCATCGCTGGCGCTGCGCCTATAGCAAGCACCACATTGGCGGTGAAGTTGGTAACCACCGAATTGGTTATGCACTGCACCAAGGGATTGTGCGCGCGTAGTTCACCGAGCAATGCTGCGGCAAAAGATAAGGTCATGGCCTTTCGCTTTCTTCCTCTGACGAAGAAGAATGTACAGCATCACCGCAGCGCACAATAGGACACCGATGGTATCCGCGCACAGCCAGTTTCATCCGGACAATCCCTTCGCCAGTACTAACTAGATCAGGTTCGACGGGTGTTATCTCAGCCGGTCTTTACGGCACCCCGTGTCTTAACGCACCACACTAGCCCAGGCCGCGTGTCCCGGCAATAACTTTTGCGTCAGAGCATGCCGAGGGAAGAATTTATGTCCTTTTCGAGCATCCAGCGTGCTACTTCGTCTCATCGGCATCGAGCCACTCGAGGTCAGCGCTTCCCAGTCCAGCAGCAACGGCGGTGGCTGTCTCTTTCCAAGAGGTCAGCTCGGAGATTGCCAGGTGTGGTTGTTCGGTAGCAAACGAAGCGCGGGCAGCGTCGACAAGGTCCTGAGCACAGGACTCACGATCCGCCGTGGACAAGGCGAGCATCCAGGGAAAGATTTTCGTCATGCGTTCGGTGAGCGTTCCATCTTCGTCGATGGCTACGGTAATTAACTGTGCAGCAAATTCGAGGAGACGCGCGCCCCTCAGCCTCGCGCTGCGACATCAACACCAGCGCCTCGCCGTCGCGACGCGTGATCGTGACCGGATGGTCTTCGGCCGCAGCGAAGACCTCGGCCGAGTGCTTGCTCAGATCCGAGGAGCGACGTGTCTGGTCGGGGCGATCAGCTGTAATAGGCATAACCACATCCCATTCGGAACATATTCGGAAGTCTAGCGTTATTGCCCTCCGCAAAGAACGCGAGCCTCCCTATGGGCTGAATTTTGTTACTACTCTTGATTGTCAAAGGCCCTTGTTGCCCGCCCACTTAAGGAGTGCCGATGGACAGTATGTTTATTATCTACCGAGGCAGAACTGTGACCTGGATCGATAGTCCAAACGAACCCCGTACGTGGACAGTCGTTTGTGGATCAGTATGGACAGAAGATGAGGTCCGTAGCCTGGCAGACAAGGCCCGCGCAAAAGGAACACCTCTCATCTCGGCCGAGGTGCCCCTCGCATTCACCGTAAACCCTGACTCTCCACCAACTTCCGTATTCATTCCAGGCCAGATCTGCATGGACCAAAACGATCCGCTGGCTGCAGAGTTCAGTGACTTTATCCCAATGAAGGCCTACTTAACGCGGGAGGAAGCAGAACGAGGAGAAGATGACTGGGATTACGTATGGGAGTTCCCTCTTCCGTGGATTGGTAGGTTCATGCTCACCCCCTTCACACTCGACCAATTTCCAGATGACCGCATGGACGCCCACAAGTTCTCGCTGTGACCGGTGTACGGTTTTCTGCAGAGCCGAAGAATCTCGAAGGAGTCCCGCGTGAAATCCCTGCATAACGTACAAGCGCACAGTTTCGCTTCCGATAATTATTCGGGCATTGCCCCGGAGGTACTCGCGGCGTTGACGGCAGCTAACGGCGGGCACCAGGCGGCATATGGGGCGGATGAGTACACGGCATTGCTTGACGATGTCATCGTGAAGCATTTTGGCTCCACCGCCACCGCGTATCCGGTTTTTAACGGAACTGGCGCAAACGTTGTGGGCTTGCAGGCATTGTTGCCGCGTTGGGGCGCGGTGATTTGTGCTGCGACTGCGCACATCAATGTCGATGAAGGCGGCGCACCCGAACGCATGGGTTCCATCAAGTTGTTGCCGGTGCCGACTGCAGATGGCAAGCTCACCCCGGAATTAGTCAACCGCGAGGCGTGGGGCTTTGGCAATGAGCACCGCGCGCAACCGCTGGTGGTTTCCATTACCCAGACCACAGAGATGGGTACCTGCTACACCCCGGAGGAAATTCGGGCGCTAGCGGATCATGTTCACGCTCGCGGCATGGCCCTGCACATGGATGGCGCGCGTCTTTCAAATGCGGCCGCAACACTCGGGCTGCCGCTGTCTGCTTTTACTACCGAGGCTGGCGTGGATGTTTTAAGCCTGGGTGGAACCAAAAATGGTGCACTCGGCGCTGAGGCCGCGGTAATTCTTAACCCCGATGCGCTAGTCGGTGGCGCGGAGACGTTGCCGTTTGTGCGCAAACTATCGATGCAATTAGCTTCCAAAATGCGGTTTATCTCCGCGCAGCTCATCGCGCTTTATGAAGACGACGTGTGGCTTAACAACGCTCGTCATTCCAACTCGATGGCCAAGCGCCTGCGCAGCAAACTCGAAGAAGCCAACCTACCAGGACTGAGCTTTACCCAAGCCACCGAATCTAATGCGGTCTTTGCCACCCTGCCCGACGGCATTGCCGATGAACTGCGCCAAAACTTCCACTTCTACGACTGGGATGCCACGCGCAATGAAGTGCGCTGGATGTGCTCCTTCGACACCACTGAAAAAGACATTGACGCTTTTGCCGCAGCCATAAAACAAGTGTGGGCTTAACACCCTAGCTAAGGCGCAAATCGGTGATACACGTTGCGTCTTCTGTTCCCGTGGCAAATTCCGTTGTGCCCTCTAAGCCCTGGTAATTCACCGTAATGGTACCGGCGCTTCCGCGCGGAACCCAAAACCCGGCAAAGCCATTGTCGAAGGTCGTGGCGGGGCCATCGACAAGCGTTGTGCCGGTTTCCTCATCAAAGACTGATACCTCTACTGGCTCATTGTCCAGCTCTCCCACGCAGGTGGTAAGGCTGTGATAGTAGCAATCATGGGTTTGGGACACGAAGGGGGCGACCGAGACATAACTCAGGTCCTCAGGCATAGCAAGTGTGACTTCTCCCGCCTGATTGCTCAGGATCAATTCTTCGCTTCTTACTGAAGCCATCAAATCAGTAGGGCGTTCAGCGATCGGTTGCCGATCCAGATAGTCAATTATCTCGCGAGCATCCATCCCCTCTAGGCCATACGCGTTTAGTACTTCTTCCTGCTCCGCGCCCGAGGATGAACAAGCACTTAAAGCGAGCGAAGCACCGACGATTGCGCTAACAATTGATGCGCTTTTTCTCGCAGCCCGCTGGGGGCTTGCTGGTTGCGATCCAGCTCCATCCTGAATATTTTCCATAGGCTAATTAATAGCACCATTTCTCCTATCCCGACAAAGAGCTAGCCTTCCTTGAAACATACCCTGTCGGGGTATACCGTTGTTTGTAGCGCTTAAATATCTATCTCCTCCACATCTCGGTTTCCTAAAATCCTAAAAATTGAGAGAAGAAGTGACATGAGTACCCCACACCACGATCACAAGTCCTCAAGCCATGATGAACATGATGGCCATGATGGCCATGATGGCCATGAAGGACATAACCATGATGAACATGCGGGTCACAGCGTTACAAAGTTTAAAGACCGCTTTTGGCTGAGCCTCCTACTGTCCATTCCGGTGATTGTCTTCAGCCCCATGTTTGCCACCTTCCTGGGCTACACCGTGCCGGAATTCTCAGGTTCAACCTGGGTCGCCCCGGTTCTAGGAACCGTGATTTTCCTCTACGGCGGCAGCCCTTTCCTCCAAGGTGGCGTGTCAGAGATTCGCTCGCGTCAACCGGGCATGATGCTGCTGATTGCCATGGCGATCACAGTCGCATTTGTCGCTTCATGGGTTACCACTTTGGGCATCGGTGGTTTTGAACTCGACTTCTGGTGGGAGCTTGCCCTGCTGGTTGTCATCATGTTGTTGGGCCATTGGATGGAAATGCGGGCCCTAGGTTCTGCATCTTCTGCCCTCGATGCCTTAGCTGCCCTCCTTCCGGAGAAAGCAGAAAAGGTTGACGGCGATGCTATCCACTCGATAGCCATCTCTGAACTTACTGCTGATGACATCGTGCTAGTTCGCCCCGGCGCGCGAGTACCTGCTGACGGCACCATCATCGATGGTTTCGCTGAATTCGACGAATCGATGATCACTGGCGAATCCCAGCCTGTATATCGCAACAGTGGCGAAACAGTTATCGCCGGCACCGTGGCTACGGATAACACCGTGCGCGTCCGAGTGGAAAAGATCGGCGCTGATACCACCTTGGCTGGTATTCAACGCATGGTTGCCGAAGCACAAAATTCTTCTTCCCGTGCGCAAGCCCTGGCCGATAGGGCCGCGGCTTTGCTCTTCTGGTTTGCCTTGGCCGCTGGCATTATTACGGCCATCGTCTGGACAATCATCGGCAGCCCTGATGACGCCATTGTTCGCACCGTCACCGTGCTGGTCATTGCCTGCCCACATGCCCTGGGCCTGGCCATCCCCCTGGTCATTGCCATCTCTACGGAACGCGCCGCCAAAGCTGGCTTACTCATCAAGGACCGGCTTGCCCTTGAACGCATGCGCTCCATCGATATTGTTTTATTTGATAAAACTGGCACTTTAACCGAAGGTGCACACGCGGTCACCGGTGTCGCGGCAGCATCGGAAGTGCCGGAGGGAGATGTTCTGGCCCTAGCTTCTGCAGCTGAAATTAATAGTGAGCATCCACTAGCCCGAGCGATCGTCACTGCTGCAGCCGCGCACCCAGTGGCATCGCAAAGCCCGCGCGTTGGCTCGGATTTCCGCACCGCCGCGGGTCGTGGCGTGCAAGCAACCGTCGATGGAGAAAACATCATGGTTGGAGGCCCCAATATGCTGCGCGAGCTTGGCGTTAACTCCCCTGACTCACTGCACGACAAGATTTCTACGTGGACCTCCCGCGGCGCAGGAGTCTTGCACGTGCTTTGCAACAAGGAAGTCATTGGGGTCATAGCCGTCGAGGATCATATCCGCCCCGAATCCCACGATGCCGTCCGGGCACTGCAAGATGCGGGTGTGAAAGTCGCGCTGATTACCGGCGATGCTTCTCAAGTTGCAGAAAGCGTGGCTAAAGAATTGGGTATCGACGAAGTCTTTGCCGAGGTTCTACCGCAGGATAAAGACACCAAGGTCACTGAGCTGCAGAAACGCGGATTCGACGTGGCCATGGTCGGCGATGGCGTCAATGACGCGCCTGCCCTGGCGCGGGCCGATATTGGCATCGCTATCGGCGCGGGCACGGATGTGGCCATGGAATCCGCTGGCGTTGTGCTCGCCAGCGATGATCCCCGCGCGGTGTTGTCCATGATCACGTTGTCCAAGGCCAGCTACTCCAAGATGGTTCAAAACTTGGTCTGGGCATCGGGCTACAACATCCTCGCGGTCCCACTCGCTGCTGGTGTACTAGCTCCCATTGGCTTTGTTCTCTCGCCAGCGGTGGGCGCGATTTTGATGTCATTGTCGACCATAATCGTGGCCTTCAATGCCCAACTTTTAAGAAGGATCGATCTAAAACCAACGCATGTAGCACCCGCTACCTCAAGCGAAAAACTTCAACCATAAACGCTTGATGATAAAGCTTTCTAAACCATAATTTTCTCAACCTCAGAAAGGTTTCACATGAAACATTCCACTTCTCTCATCGCTCTCACGCTCGCCGCTGGTCTTACCTTGAGTGCCTGCAGCGACGCCTCAGATTCCGCAGAGCCTGCGCCGGCTACTTCCGAAAGTGCCGATAGCTCGGACAACGCTGCGACTTCAGAAAATGCGACGGAGGACGAAGGGCACAAAGACATGGCTCACGACCATCCTGAAGATGGCGGCGCTCCCCCAGCCGGAATTGAGGAAGCAGAAAACCCGACCTACCCCGTCGGCACTGAGGTCACCTTGACCGCGGATCACATGCCCGGCATGGATGGCGCAACCGCAACCATCTCCGGAGCCTTTGATACCACGACCTACTCCGTGAGTTACACCCCCACCAACGGCGATGCTCCAGTTACTGATCACCGTTGGGTTGTGCACGAAGAACTCGTGGATCCCGGCGAAGCACCGCTTGCTGATGGCGCCAAGGCAGTGATGACCGCTGAGCACATGCCCGGGATGAAGGACGCCGAGGCCACGATTGATTACTCCACGCAGGAAACGGTGTACATGGTCGACATTGATAATGATGAGATGACCATGAAAAACCACAAGTGGGTTACCGAAAGCGAAATCGAACCCGCTCAGTAACCCATCAGCCTAAGGCAGCTTGTGACCAGCTGCCTGAATAAGGCTGTACCACTCAGCGCGGGATAGCGAAATATCTGAACCCGCTGCGGCATCGACGATGCGAGAGGGCGTCGTTGTGCCCAGCACAACCTGCATATTCGCAGGATGACGCATGATCCAGGCGCACGCAACGGCGATGGGTTCCACGCCATATTTCTCAGCGAGACGCTCAATCTCAGCATTGAGTTCCGGATAGTCCGGCGAACCCAGGAAGATTCCCGGCTCACTCCCTTTTTGCAGAGGTGACCAGGCCTGCAGCGTGATGCCATTAATCCGCGCGTAGTCCACTAATCCGCCTCCATCGCGGGTGATGGCGTCCCCAGTAGTAGTCATATTCGACGTCATGCCCTGCGCAACCAAAGCAGAGTGTGTAAGTGACAGCTGCACCTGGTTGATCAGAATCGGCTGCTCCACGGCAGTCTTGAGCAGATCAATCTGACGTGGAGTGTGATTGGAGACGCCAAAAGCACGCACCTTCCCAGCTACCGCAAGATCATCAAAAGCACGCGCTACTTCTTCCGGTTCCACCAAAGCGTCTGGGCGGTGCAGCAACAGCACATCTAAATAGTCCATATTCAGGGCCTGCAGCGATCGCTCTGCTGAAGCAACAATGTGCTCATAGGACTGGTCATAGCCCCATGGTTTGTCGATGATTCCCGTTTTCGACTGCACAATAATATCTTCGCGCTCCGCTGAAGATAGCTTCAAGGCCTCTGCGAACCTCCGCTCGCACAAGTGATACCCGCCCTCGGGAACATTGAAACCATAAAGATCCGCGTGGTCGAAGTAATTAACGCCAGCCTCTCGCGCGGCGGCATATAGATCGCGAATCTGCATATCCGTCTTATCACCAATGCGCATCATGCCCGCGATAATATTGGGCACTTCTTGCCCACTTGTTCCTAATTCAATACTTCGCATATTAATTTCCTCTTGGACTAGCGTTCAGCTCGCACGGATTGAGTACTGCGCGAGTCTATCCGTTTAGCGACGCAGAAGCGTTAAATAAGCCTCAAGTTGGTTGAGGATCCGCTCAGTACTAAAACCTTCTGGATCCATTACTGCTGTAATTTGTGAGCCCTGCAGGAAAACCACCAATAGCTCTGCCGTGCTGTCAACCTCAGGGAGAGGACGCAGCAACCTATCTTCGCCATCGTCTGCAGCGGTTCGGAACAAGAATTCCTGTTTCCATTGGTGACCTTATTTACCTAGTTTACCAACGCCGCGGCCTTCGGTCTGACCTTCTTGCTGGCTATCACCAGCTTTGCCGTGATGGTGTGGGCGAACCGTTACCACCGCGAATACAGCGTGTTCGTGAAAACCATCGCGCCGCTGCTCGCCGGCATTGGCATGGCGGCGGTAACCGCGCTGATTCTCATCAACTTCAACCTCATGATGGACACCGAAGACTTCTCCATGATTTGGATCATGCCGGCCATCATCTTAGGTTCCGGGCTCATTGGTCTTATCTGGGGCGAGATTTTAATCCGCCGCAACACCATGAACTCCGCGCACATCACGGGCGAGGTACCGGAACCCGAGCTTCAGCCCACGACGCCGGTGTAGGCGCCTTGTTTAACCACAACCACCAACATTCTTCACCTAAAGAAAAGGAAACCTTAAGGCGCTGCTGAAGATTCACCGCTCGTACAAGCACATCACTAAAGCGCAGGTCTACTACGGCCGCGACGACACCGGCACCACCCGGTGGGGTGAGATAGAGGAATTCTCCTCGCTGGACGTCGTCTCAGACGGCGCGGCCGGCTGGAGGTTTCATCCACCCGCCTGGGAAACGGCCCCCGTCAGGTGCTGTTGCAAACAGGAATTCCGGACAACTAACTATTTGTTAGTGTGCAGCGCAACGCTGGTACCGGATCCGCCGTTTTCGTCGAAAACGCGAGTTTGCAACAGCACCGTTTTAACAACCTTCAAAGCTCCCTGAGTCAGCGCGAGAGATAGTTATACAGTGTCGTTCGACCAATACCGAGCCTGCGCGCAACTTCCGCTTTCGGAACACCACCGCCCACCCACTCGCGTGCCTGGGCAAGCTGCTCATCAGACAGCACTTTCGCGCGACCTTTATACACCCCGCGGGCTTTCGCCCGCGCAATCCCCTCCGCCTGACGCTCACGAATAATCGAGCGCTCAAACTCCGCCACACTACCGAGCAAGCCCAGCATGAGCTTGGCAATCGGAGTCGAATTCAACGAATACGTTTGGCCCTCTTTCAGGAACAGCACCGGTGCGGAATTACGATGTCCTGAAGATTGCTTGTTGATTAAACTCCCCGCATTATCTACTGGGTATCGGTTCGGGCATTGCATTCCAAGAGCGATTAGAGCAGGGCCCAGCCTCACAAGTGAGTGGAATACTTTTAAACTGGTGTTTCGGGAGGATCTCTAATCTGTCCACGTTTCACTCTGCGATTTACCCTCCTATGAGGATTCAAGGCTTCCGGATGCTGTGGATTTTCGAAATGGATGAAAGAGAATCCCGATTTCTAAAGATGATCCTTGGTTGTTATGTTGATAGGGCAGGTTAAGACTCCCAGTCGGTATTGATCGCGGCACGCGAGAAAACCCTCTTGCCGCGGTGCACAGAGAGGAGAACTGGGCAGCCCTCTTGTAAAACCTCACGTTCAGAATGGGCGTCTAGGACGATAAGGTTGGCGGGATTGCCCTCCATGATGCCGTAGCCCCTAAGACCTAGATTCTTCGCTGGATTATGGGTGATGAATTCGAGACAGTTGTCGATGTACTTGGGCTGAAGCATATGGGAAACATGTAGCCCGGTGTCGACAACGCGAAGAAGATCGCCGTTTCCCATGGGGTACCACGGGTCGGAGATAGAATCCTGACACAGTGCAACGTTGAGCCCGAAATCGGTCAGTGCCTTAATTGGTGCGACGCCCCGGGGGGTGGCGTGTGAATAGCCTCGACCCTGTAGATGTAAGTTCTCATTGGGGCAAACAGCGAAGGTGACATCGGCAGAAGCGAGCTTGGGCAATAGGCGTGCCATGTATCCTGGCTCGTAGTAACTCATCGCCGCCGAGTGTGAAACAGTAGCTAGTCCCTGCATGGAGCGCTTCGTGGTCTCAGCAGCGATTACCTCCACGAAGCGCGATTGGGCATCATCAATCTCGTCGCAGTGGATGTCGATGCGGGTGCCGTACTTTTCGCCAAGGTCAAAAAGGTGCTTAAGGGAGTCGACACCGTCTTCACGTGTGGGCTCCAAGTGAGGAATACCCCCCACGACATCTGCTCCTTCCTTGAGTGCCTGCTCAACTAGGCGGTCTCCGCCTTGGTAGGCGTAGATGCCGTTTTGAGGGAATGCTACCAACTCGACGTCGCACCAGTCGCGGATTTCCTCTTTCACATCCTTAAGTACCCGAAAAGCGGTCAGCTCCGGATCAGTGACGTCAACGTGGGTGCGAATAAAACCCACGCCGTGCTCAACTGCGGACTTCGCGGCTGCAATAGCATTTCTGCGGATGAGGTCGGGGTTGTTCAATCCCGCTTCTTTGCGCTCACGCCAGATCTCAATTGCCTCAAAAAGTGTGCCGGACTCATTATCGCGAGGGATTCCGGCCGTATTGGCGTAATCCAAGTGGATATGTGCCTCAACAAACTGAGGGGAGACAAGACGCCCAGCAGCATCATAGATTTCAGCTTCGGTCTCAGCAATGAATGGTCCAGCAGCCGGGGTAATCGTCGTGATTTTGCCTGTGATTGGATCGATGTCGATATCGACGAGTTGTCCGTTGGCTGCTCCCTTGACGAGGGCGTTGGTGATACGCATTATCGCTCCACAATTTCTATACTCTGATAGGTAAATGAGTCACCTTCTTTTCTAGTCGCAATCCAGCTGGAGGACAAATTGAATCGGCCTGAGTTTTCTGGAGAGTAGGGGTAAAAGCCTTTACTGGGCTTTTACGGATTGGTGTTGACTCTCGTAGGCCTGCTCGTACTCGACCGGTGGTACGTCTGCGATCGAGGAATGCAGTCGTTGGTAATTGTACCAATACACATACGAGGCGGTCTCCCTTTCTACTTCGCTAGCGTCCTGCCACGTGCGGGAAGGATCGAAATCAATCAGTTCGGTTTTGTAGAGCCCGATCGTTGATTCCATCATCGCGTTGTCCAACGCATCGCCGACGGTGCCGATGGAACCGTCGATCCCGGATTCTGTCAGCGTCTCCGTAAACGCCAAAGACGTGTACTGCACCCCCGCATCCGAGTGGTGCACGAGCCCGGTGGAGGTGAACTCCATCTTCGTGCGTTTCCGCGAGAATAGGGCGTGCTCCAGGGCCATGAGCACCATCCGGGTGTCCATGACGGTGGTGGTGACCCAGCCCAGGATCATCCTGGAGTAGGCGTCGACGATGAACGCGGTGTAGCAGAACCCGTCCCGAGCAGTCCAGACATAGGTGAAATCGGCTATCCACCATTGATCCGGCCGGCTGGGATGATCCCACCGGCGTTTGACGAGGTCCGGGTGTCTGATCCGCGAGGGGTCTGAGATGGTAGTGCGGCGTTTATGCATACCGCGGCTGACACCCCGGATCCCGGTCACCTTCATCAGGCGTTGGACCTGGTCACGGCCAACATCGAGACCGTTGCGGTGGGCGGCTTTCCACAGTTTGTGCCGTCCATAAACACACCGATTGTCCCGCCAGAGATCGTGGAGTCGGTCGGCGGTGTAGGCGTCGTCTAATTCGGCGTCGGTCGGCCCGAAGCCGCGGGATTGATGGGCGTAGAAGGTGCTTGGGGCAATCGTGATGCCATGCTCGGTGAGCACGGCACAGATTGACTCGACCCCGAAGCGCTGCCGATAGGTGCGAATGAAATCCACGACTACCGGAGTTTGCGGTCGAGCTCCGCCTGGGCGAAAAAAGCTGACGCCGTTTTGAGGATCTCGTTGGCCTTTTCCAGACGCTGGTTGCGTTGGCGTTCGGCGTTGTAAGCCTTCTCTAGTTCGGTGTAGCTCATCTTTGGGCACTGACCCCTGTTTGGTAGACACCTAATATCCCATCAACGTGGGACTGAAAGGTAATCTCCTCACTATGCCAAGCAAGACCTATACCGAAGAGTTCAAGCGTGATGCTGTCGCACTCTATGAGAATTCCTCGGGTGCTTCATTGACCACTATTGCCACTGATCTCGGGATCAACCGCGCTACCTTGCATAACTGGGTCAAAAGGTACGGGACGGCCGCGCGCACCACGATCATTACCCCGGATTCTTCCTCGTCGGCCTCGGTCACCGACACCGAGCGGATCCGGCAGCTTGAACGCCAAGTTAAACGCTTGCAAGAAGAGCGCGATATTTTGCAAAAGGCTGCTAAATATTTCGCGGAAGAGACGAATTGGTGATCCGCTTCCGGTTCGTTGACGACGCGCGAAAAACCTACCCGGTTAAGCGGTTATGTGAAGTTCTGACGTTGAATCGTTCCTCGTATTACAAATGGAAATCTAGTGCAGCCAAGCGCAAGAAACGCTTGTTTAGCGATGCTATCCTCGGCGCGAAAGTCAAGGCCGTGTTCGCCGCAGAAAAGGGCTGCTACGGCGCCAAACGCGTCACGGCAGAACTCAACGACAATCCAAAAGATAGACCTGTCAACCATAAACGGGTCGCACGGGTGATGAGGTCAATGAAATTGTTTGGGTTCACGAAAAAACGCAAAGTCACCACGACTGTTTCGGATAAGAAAAAACCAGTGTTTCCGGACCTAGTCGGACGGAAGTTCACTGCCGACAAGCCAAATCAGCTCTATGTCGGTGACATTACGTATTTGCCGATTGACGGTGGGGCAAATATGTACCTGGCTACCGTGATTGACTGCTATTCACGCAGGCTAATCGGTTTCGCGATTGCGGATCACATGCGCACTAGCTTGGTTCAAGATGCCCTCACAGCTGCCAAAGGCCAGCGAGGCAGCCTTAAAGGGGCAATATTTCACTCGGATCACGGCAGTGTTTATACCTCGCAAGCATTCCAGCAGACATGCACGCTACTTGGGGTGAAACAGTCGATGGGAGCAATTGGAACCAGCGCAGATAACGCCTTAGCTGAATCGTTTAACGCCTCAATGAAGCGTGAAGTGCTGCAAGATTCTAAAACATTCACTAACCAGCTGGTGTGTCGGAGGGAGGTGTTCCGGTGGTGCACCAGGTACAACACGATGCGAAGGCACTCGTGGTGTAATCACCTCGCACCAAACGTGTTTGAGCGGCACAATGAAGCTACACTCAAACGTGCTTCTTGATTAAATCCCTGTGTCTACTTGGTCAAGTCCGGTTGAGTGGTGTTTCTGCCTTTCGATAAAACAAGCAGTGAAATTGGTCTTCAGGGGCCGGCTCGTTGCCGGTGCTGTTGCCGGTTCATGCAACCTCCTGAGTGTTGTCGGCGTCGATGACGTTGGCGTTGATCATTGCCTTGGTGTGTTCCAGGCTGGTCAGTGACATGTAGCGATTTTGCTGAATCCAGTCATCATGCTGTTCAGCCAGTACCGCACCGACGAGACGGATAACCGCGTCACGGTTAGGGAAAATACCGACGGCATCCGTACGCCGACGGATCTCCCGATTAAGTCTCTCGGTCGGGTTATTCGACCAGATTTTGGTCCACACTGATTTCGGAGCATGAGTAAACGCTAGGAGTTCCTCGAGGGCTTCTTCCAGGTAGTGAGCAACGTGCGGGAACTTTTCCTCGCAAAAAGCCACGACCTCCCGGGCTTGATTCCATACTGCCTGCGCATCGGGTTGTTGAAAGATGGTATGAAACATTGCCGATAGCGTCGGCCATTGCGTCTTCGGCACCATCGACGAGAGGTTCTTGGCAAAATGCGTACGACACCGTTGCCAGGACGCATTCGGTAGTACTTCACCAATGGCATGCTGGATGCCCAAATGGGCGTCACTGGTCACGAGGTAGACCTCGTTAAGTCCGCGGGCTTTGAGATCTCTAAAGAACCCGGTCCACGAGGCCACTGATTCAGAGGTAGCGACCTGCATGCCAAGTAGTTCCCTGTAGCCTTCGGCGTTAACACCGGTGGCTAGTAGTACGGAGGTTTTGACCACCCGCCCGCCTTCACGGACTTTCATGGTCAACGCGTCACAGGAAACATAGAGGTAGGGTCCGGTATCTAGCGGGCGAGTGCGGAAATCTTCGACCATGCCGTCAAGGTCTTTCGCAATCTCGGATACCTGTGACTTCGACAGGTTATTGATTCCCAAACTGGCGACGAGATCGTTCATCCTGCGAGTCGATACGCCTTTCAGGTAGCAGGTGGCGATCACGGTCGTTAGTGCGCGTTCTGCCCGGGTGCGTCGTTGAAGTAGCCAATCTGGGAAGAACGATCCGGTGCGCAGTTTGGGCACGGCGACATCAATGGTGCCCACACGAGTATCCAGGTCACGGTGGCGGTAGCCATTGCGGACGTTAGTACGAGACTCAGAGGAGGTGGCGTATTCAGCGCCGCAGACTTGGTCAGCCTGGGCCGAGAGAATCTGGTTAATAAAGCCTTGGAGCATCTGTCGCATCAAATCTGGGGATGCTTGAGCGAGCAATTCGTCCAAGTAGGTAGTTGGGTCGATAGAATGAGGACTAGCGGCCATCGTGGTTATCCCTTTCGAGGAGATGTAGGAGTTAATTCGAAAGGTACTGCGGTGGTCGCCCACATCGTTCATAGGGTCCTCACCAACAGTTACAGATACACCACGCTACGGGACACAACCGTCTACTTTCCGGGGGTCAGGCCCCCAGCGCAGATAACGCCTTAGCTGAATCGTTTAACGCCTCAATGAAGCGTGAAGTGCTGCAAGATTCTAAAACATTCACTAACCAGCTGGTGTGTCGGAGGGAGGTGTTCCGGTGGTGCACCAGGTACAACACGATGCGAAGGCACTCGTGGTGTAATCACCTCGCACCAAACGTGTTTGAGCGGCACAATGAAGCTACACTCAAACGTGCTTCTTGATTAAATCCCTGTGTCTACTTTCCGGGGGTCAGGCCCTTGCATCCGCTGGGGCGTCTTCTTTCATTTCGTGTTTGCGGATCCAGTTCCGCAGTGTTGATTCTTTGACGTCGAGCAGCTCGCCGATTTCTCGGCGGGCGGCGGCTTTCGAAATGGTTCCTTCGTCGAGGCGTTCGAAATACATTCGGACCGCGCGCTCCTGGGTGGCGGCATCGTACTTACTTTGACGGGGCATGGGGGTTCTCCTTGTTCAGGTAAAACCCTATCTCCATCAAACCCAGTCCGCCGCAAATTCAGAAAACTGCGATTGGTGCTCGCGAATGCCTCAATGCATATCCTTAACAAGTGTTAATACCTGTTAATTGACAGTTATTCTCCCTGAAGGTACGATTTGCGCTATCGAAATACCTATCGAACAATAGAAAGGTGGGCTTCGTGCTCGACTCGTATGACAGAAAGTACCTTGATTTAGCTATTGAGCAAGCGAAAATCGGTTGGCAAGAAGGGGGAGTACCTATCGGAGCCGTATTAGTGTCGGATCGCGAGGTCTTGGCAGTTGGTCACAATCGGCGTGTCCAAATGGGCTCGGCGATTAGACATGGTGAGACCGACTGCATTGAAAATGCGGGGCGTTTGTCTGCGAGTGTTTATCGAAACTCGACGCTGTATACAACCCTCTCACCCTGCTATATGTGCGCAGGAACATCTGTACTGTACGACATTCCGCGAATTGTAATTGGTGAAAACCACACGTTTGAGGCCTCTGAAGAGTGGTTGCGCTCGATGGGCAAGGAGCTGATTGTCGTGGACGATGAGATCTGCAAATCCTTGATGCAAATGATGCTCAGCGAGCGACCAGAAATTTGGGCGGAAGATATTGGAGAACCTGTATGAGTATTTCGACTACATCGCAAAGCGGGCATAAATCCTTAGAAACGGATTTGGAACCGGTCGATCCAGACTATCCGGTGACCCCAGTTCCCCTGCATGCGCGCAAGAAATTCGTCTCTTTGGCAATCGTCTTGCTAGGCTTCACAGTCTTTACTCCAACCATGCTTTCGGGAGCTGAGCTCGGCCTAGCATTCAAATTTTCACAGCTGCTAATGGTGGTTGCACTTGGTTCACTCATCTTAGGCTCCTATGTTTCAACCCTGGGCTGGATTGGTGCGCGAACTGGCCTGACCACTGTGGTGATGGCACGTTATGTGCTTGGAACGCGAGGGGCCAAGTTCGCTTCTCTGCTCTTGGGAGGCACCCAAGTCGGTTGGTATGGAGTGATCATCGGAACTGTAGGATCTATGACGGCTACTGCGTTTAGTTGGGATTCATACTCTGCCCAGATAGCCATCATGGTTGTCGCAAGCGTACTGATGTGTCTCACCGCCTGCTACGGCTACAAGGGAATGTACTGGGTATCAGCGATTTCTACTCCTCTTATCCTAGTGCTTGCCGTTTGGGTTGTATTCAAGTGCCTTGAACAAGTTCATGGATGGGCAGGTCTGCTTGATCTTGAGCCGGCTTCTCAGATGTCTCTTGGTGTTGCGATCACTACCGTAGTAGGCACCTTCGTTTCTGCAGGAACTCAGGCACCTAACTGGACTCGGTTTGCAAAGTCCGGAAATCAAGCAATCTGGGCGTGTGTAATCGGTTTCATCGTAGGCAACGGCCTCATGATATTTTTTGGCGCAATTGGCGCGATGACATTTGGGGAGGGCGACTTTGTCGTGATCCTTTATCAGCTTGGTTTGGTCGCTTTAGGTCTAGTTCTCTTGTTTGGAAATCTGTGGAAGTCGAATGCCGACACAGCCTATGCCTTTGGCGTTGCGGGCGCTGAAATTTTTGAGAAGAACAATAAGTTACCGTTCGTGGTTGGCGGGTCCATCATCGGTACCCTCTTAGCAGTGTTCGGGGTGCACAACCACCTCACCGATTTCCTATACCTGTTGGGAGTATTTATTCCTCCGCTGGGAGGCGTCATTATTGGTGATTACATAATGCGGTGGTCCCGAACCCAGATGCCGGAGGGAACAGAGATACCAAGATATAATGCAATCAATATTGGAATCTACGTAGTTGCTTCGGTGCTTGCCTACAGCTCCACGATGCTGGGTATAGGTATCCCGCCACTAGTAGGCATTTTCAGTGCCATCATTCTGGTAGTTTTGGTTAATAAGCTTCGTCGGACTTCAAAAGCTTAGACACCGGAACAGGCCCTGATTGGTAGAAGTTCAGATTTTTGGCCATTAGGGCTGGGAGGAAAGGTCCATGCCTAAGTTGCATTCTGAGCAGCTCAATTGTGACGCGGTTGCGGGCCTGACCCGTAGGAGGTGGACACGGGGATATAGCCAAAGTGCAAGCAGGAGGTTACCGCATGACTGTGGTTCAACGGCCTGCGGTGGTAAGTAGAGCTCAGACCACGAAGCTGGCGGGAAGTGCTGTAGCGGATTGTCCGGCGGAACATTGAAGTGCCCCGGGTTTTGTTCCTAGGCATTTGCCTTGATTTCTATTATTTCTCGACTGGTGTTGGGTGCCCAAAATTCGGCCTCAACTTCAACCGGGGTACGGTAATCGAGGCTCTGGTGGAGCCGTGATTCGTTCCACCACGTGATCCACTCGAAGGTCGCGATTTCCACGTCGACCATATCGTTCCATGTGCGGGTATGAATGAGTTCATTCTTGTAGGAACCGTTGACGTTCTCGGCCAAGGCATTGTCATAGGAGTCACCTACCGTCCCCGTGGAGGCCGTGATGGTGCTGTTGCAAAGTTGGGGCAGTAGAAAGACCGGCGTGAAATAATCAGAGCCATGGGCATCTTCTCCGGTCGGCATTTCCCCCGTGACATCATCCTGTGGGCGGTGCGGTGGTACTGCCGCTACGGGGTGAGCTACCGCGATCTCGAAGAAATGATGACCGAGCGGGGTGCGCCAGTCGATCACACCACGATCTACCGCTGGGTGCAGAAATACGCCCCTGAGCTGGATAAGCAGACTCGCTGGTACCGGCAGGTACCCGACTGGCAGGCCCGGTCCTGGCGGGTGGATGAGACCTATATCCGGGTCGGCGGCACGTGGTGCTACCTCTACCGGGCTATTACCGCCGGTGGCCAGACCCTGGACTTTTATCTCTCCCCGAAGCGCAATGTCGCGGCGGCCAAGCGTTTCCTGGCCAAGACGCTGCGATCGAATACGACAGCCGGGTCCCCGCGGGTCATCAACACCGACAAGGCACCAGCTCTGGCCAAGGCAATATCCGAGCTGAAGGCGGAGGGAATCTGCCCTCAGACGGTGGAGCACCGGCAGGTGAAATACCTGAACAACGTTATCGAGGGAGATCATGGCCGACTTAAAAGAATCCTGGGGCCGAAGGGAGCGTTCAAAAACCGAATTTCCGCCTACCGGACGTTGAAAGGGATGGAAGCGATGCATTCATTACGGAAAGGCCAGGGAACGATGTTTGCCTACGGGCACCCGAACCCAGACGCGGTGATCGTCAGCCGGATATTCGAGACAGCTTAAGCACCCCGGAGCAAGGACAACTAATGTCTTGAGGTTGGGCTTTTCGACCCTGGCCCAACTTTGCAACAGCACCTTTACTTTTCCACAAGCCACCCCTATAACAACAGAAACAGCACCTGACAGGCCAGGATCTTGCCGATCATGGAGGTCGGATACACCGTGGCATAACTCCTGTTGGCCAGGTCCGTGCCGGTCTGATCATTGAGATAGGAGATGATCGCCGGGTTGGTGGTGGCACCTGCAGCCAGTCCCATGGCTTCATCCCAGCGCAGCTTCAACACCTTCATGCCGATGATTGCGCACAACAATGCCGAGGTCACCGTAATGAGGAAACCAGCACCGATATAGACCAGGGACTGCGGATCAGTCAGCGCTTCACGGAAACCCGCACCAGCTGAGGTCCCCACCCCTGCCAGAAACAACGCCAGGCCCAAGGTAGAGATCGTCCTATTGGCATGAAAGGGTAACTGCCAGGTGACCGGACCGGTACGGTTCAACGCCCCCAGGATCAATCCCACCACGATGGGGCCACCACCAAAACCCAGATACATGGTGGTGTCCCCCGGCAGTGGGATCGGGACGGCACCGAGCAACAACCCCAGCGACAATCCAATGGCAAAAGGCAGAAGGTTCACGTCGCCCAGGGACTTCTCCGAATCCCCCAGGTACTTGCGGACATCCCCCATCCGGCCCGGAGCCGCCACCACACGCACACGGTCGGAGTAGTTAATCACCGTGTCACCACGGGGAACAAATTCACTATCCCCCTGGCGGATACGGGCAATCATGAAACCATTGGCCACCGTATCCAGCTCCGCCACGGTCAGACCAGCAATATTCGGATTGGACACCGTGAAACGGGAATACACCAACTCTGTATCTTCAATCTTCGTGGCGCATTCCGACCCCAGTGCCGCGATCGCATCATCCACAGCACGCACAGAACCATTGATCACCAACTCCATCCCCGGCTCCAAAGGCAGAGACGGATCCGCCAGACGGTGTTCATGGAGATCCTCCACGATGCGGGTGGCAATGATCTTCTGACCACTCAAAGCAGGCAGATCACCAATCGTGCCCGCCACCCCCTCCCCGATGCGCACACCCTTCCACACCAAGGGTTCAGAGATCATCCCCTCTTTACGGGCATCCTCCCGGTGATTGACCTTGAGTAGTTTCGCCCCCACAGCAGCAACCAGGATGGAACCCAGAACCGCGCCCGGATAAGCCAGGGAGAAACCAATAACTGGTTGACCTGCCAGGTCAGGATCGCTGAGCTCCACCACCGCTGCCATACCCGGTGTGGAGGTGAGGGAGCCAGCAAACATACCGGCTCCCGCCCCGGTGCTTAAACCGAAGGTCTTCACCATGGCCCAGGCAAGCGCTGCCATGGATATCAACAGCAGGATCATGAAGATGGTGAGTTTCCATCCCTTGCTCTTAAACTCTCGGAAGAAGGCCGGTCCTGCAGAGATACCGATGACGTAGACAAACATGGCCAGGCCGAGTTGGAAAACAAAGGCCGGGATCTGGATCTCCGGGTTCAGGGTAGACAGGATCAGTGCCACAAAAAGCACTGCCGCAGCACCTAGCGAGATGCCGAGGAAGCGTATCTTTCCGATGGCCAGACCTACTGTCAGGATCACAGCCAGGGCGATCAGGGGGTTTGCGGCAAAGAAATCAAGCACAGCGTGGGACCATTCCTTTTCTCACAGGTGATTACTTCCTATGGTCCCGCAATACCAGACATAAAACAACAGATACAAAACTCTTTTTAGGCAATGGAACTAGCTGGAGGAGAAGGGGGTCGCTTGTGAATTCGTCGAATATCCGACGCTAGGCCTCTACCTGATCAGGTATCAATCGTTCATGAGACACTCCTCTCTCTACACACCCACCAACGATCCTGTGTTGTCGACGTTGGCACCGCTGATCGGCGGCACCATCAACACCAAAACCATCACCGCACACTGGGATGAAATCCTCCGGCTGGCCGCATCCATCAAAACCGGCACCGTGACCGCCTCCTTGATGATGCGCAAACTCGGCGCCTATCCACGCCAGAACGGACTCGCCACCGCACTGCGGGAACTGGGCAAACTGGAACGAACTCTCTTCCTGCTGGATTGGATCCAAGATCCCGACCTGCGCCGCACCGTGACGGCCGGGCTGAACAAGGGCGAGGCCCGGAACGCCCTGGCCCGGGCCGTTTTCTTCAACCGTCTTGGATAGATCCGCGACCGATCCTTCGAGCAACAACGCTACCGAGCCTCGGGGCTGAATCTCCTCACCGCGGCCATCGTTCTCTGGAACACGGTCTACCTCGACCGCGCCATCACCACCTTGAATCAGGAGGGCAACGCCACGGACCCTGAGCTGCTGCGGTTCCCCTCACCCCTTGGATGGGAACACATCAACCTCACCGGCGATTACACCTGGCCACGCACCAACAAGATCAAGCCCGGCAAATACAGGCCGCTACGACGCTTCCCCAAGCCTTAGCGTCGGATATTTTACTTTTCCACAAGCCACCCCTTTTAGTTCGACGTGGCCAGACATTAATTTATCGACGCGCACACCGAAGTCAGGTCGGACGTTGCCGGAGTCCTCCCGAACTTCGGCATGCAGGACTACTTTCCTGTTAAGAATCTTTTCGCCGTACTCGCGCAGTAAATTGTCTACTGGATTAGCTAGAGCTGCCTCGGGTTCTCCAGGGCCATTGAGACTGTCCTTAGCGGCTTGCCCGAATTGAGCCACGAGAGTATCGAAAACGTCCATAACGTGATGATACAGCGAATTAACTCATCTATTACTGCAGACCAGCGAAGCTAAAGTTGGTTGAACAATCCGGCAAAACTACCTCAAACAGAGTTGGAAGTGCGCTCTATAAGCGGTTTCCTATCTAATAGTTTCTCTTTAGTAAGGTAGAGATGTTGCCGCCCGAGGTCTGCCAAGCGAGAAGTATCAGCAGGCATTCGGGACATCAGGCAACCTTCGGCTTCGCGCGGCGGCTAGCTCCACTGCGAAGTAGAGGGTTAGACGTTGCACGGTGTGGAAAGCCGAAGACGAATATCCCTAAGCGAAGGAGGTTCAGAAATGGATTCTTATGATGCTGAAGAGGGAGAGTGTCTAATGGTTTGTGTGTGAGGGGTTTGGGCCTGACCCCCGGAAAGTAGACACAGGGATTTAATCAAGAAGCACGTTTGAGTGTAGCTTCATTGTGCCGCTCAAACACGTTTGGTGCGAGGTGATTACACCACGAGTGCCTTCGCATCGTGTTGTACCTGGTGCACCACCGGAACACCTCCCTCCGACACACCAGCTGGTTAGTGAATGTTTTAGAATCTTGCAGCACTTCACGCTTCATTGAGGCGTTAAACGATTCAGCTAAGGCGTTATCTGCGCTGGTTCCAATTGCTCCCATCGACTGTTTCACCCCAAGTAGCGTGCATGTCTGCTGGAATGCTTGCGAGGTATAAACACTGCCGTGATCCGAGTGAAATATTGCCCCTTTAAGGCTGCCTCGCTGGCCTTTGGCAGCTGTGAGGGCATCTTGAACCAAGCTAGTGCGCATGTGATCCGCAATCGCGAAACCGATTAGCCTGCGTGAATAGCAGTCAATCACGGTAGCCAGGTACATATTTGCCCCACCGTCAATCGGCAAATACGTAATGTCACCGACATAGAGCTGATTTGGCTTGTCGGCAGTGAACTTCCGTCCGACTAGGTCCGGAAACACTGGTTTTTTCTTATCCGAAACAGTCGTGGTGACTTTGCGTTTTTTCGTGAACCCAAACAATTTCATTGACCTCATCACCCGTGCGACCCGTTTATGGTTGACAGGTCTATCTTTTGGATTGTCGTTGAGTTCTGCCGTGACGCGTTTGGCGCCGTAGCAGCCCTTTTCTGCGGCGAACACGGCCTTGACTTTCGCGCCGAGGATAGCATCGCTAAACAAGCGTTTCTTGCGCTTGGCTGCACTAGATTTCCATTTGTAATACGAGGAACGATTCAACGTCAGAACTTCACATAACCGCTTAACCGGGTAGGTTTTTCGCGCGTCGTCAACGAACCGGAAGCGGATCACCAATTCGTCTCTTCCGCGAAATATTTAGCAGCCTTTTGCAAAATATCGCGCTCTTCTTGCAAGCGTTTAACTTGGCGTTCAAGCTGCCGGATCCGCTCGGTGTCGGTGACCGAGGCCGACGAGGAAGAATCCGGGGTAATGATCGTGGTGCGCGCGGCCGTCCCGTACCTTTTGACCCAGTTATGCAAGGTAGCGCGGTTGATCCCGAGATCAGTGGCAATAGTGGTCAATGAAGCACCCGAGGAATTCTCATAGAGTGCGACAGCATCACGCTTGAACTCTTCGGTATAGGTCTTGCTTGGCATAGTGAGGAGATTACCTTTCAGTCCCACGTTGATGGGATATTAGGTGTCTACCAAACAGGGGTCAGTGCCTTTCCCTTACATGAAGGAGATAAACCATAATGGATTCTGTGGCGAAACGAGATCCGGAAGATTCCGCGAAGATTAAAGCGATCGAGCAGAAACTGCTCGCGAACCCGGAGATATCCAAGCTCATTGACGAGCTGGGAACCACAGCAACGGACGCCAACGACCTAGTCCGGGGATTACTGCAAGCTTCGGTCACCCGTGGCTTGGAAGCCGAAATGGATGCCCACCTGGGTTATTCCAAAGGCGATCGTGAGGCCAAAGCGGCCGGTGGTGGCGATAATTATCGCAACGGCTCCTATGTCAAAAAGGTTGATTCGAACTACGGCCCGGTCGATGTCACCGTCCCACGTGATCGGCAGGGCACGTTCTTGCCCACGATGGTGCCGAAAGGCTCACGCAGGTTAACCGATGTCGATGACATGATCATCAGTTTGTATGCCGGTGGCATGACAGTGCGCGATATCCAGCATCATATGGCCACGGTCATGAGGGTTGATATCTCGCATGAAACGATTTCCGCAGTGACTGATGCGGTGCTAGATGAAGTCATGATCTGGCAAAACCGTCAGCTAGACGAGTTCTACCCGGTAATATTCCTCGATGCGCTGCGTATCAAAGTTCGCGACGGTGGACGAGTAGTTAACAAGTCCGCCTTTTTGGCTATCGGCGTGGATATGGACGGGATCAAACACATCCTGGGTATCTGGTTGGCGAAAGAAGAAGGCGCCTCCTTCTGGGCTCATGTGTGCGCGAACCTGGCAAGCCGTGGAGTCCAGGACGTGTTTATTGTCTGCTGCGATGGTTTGAAAGGCCTGCCGGAAGCGGTGGAAGCAACGTGGCCGGATTCGATGGTGCAGACCTGTGTGGTGCATTTGATTCGTGCAGCAAACCGGTGGGTGGCCTATGGCGATCGTAAGACCGTATCTGCGGCGTTGAAGAAGGTGTATACCGCGCCTGACGAGGCAACCGCACGTGCAGCGTTGGATGAATTCGCCGACTCAGAACTGGGCCAGAAATATCCCCAATCAGTCAAGGTCTGGTCCGATGCGTGGGAGCGTTTCGTGCCGTTTCTGCAGTTCCCGCCGATGGCCAGAAAGGTCATCTATACGACAAACTCGATTGAGTCGATGAATAACGAGCTGCGTAAAGCTACCCGTAACCGCGTGCAATTTACCAATGATGATTCCGCGATTAAGACGCTGTGGTTGATGATCTGCAATATTGAGGATAAACGCGCGGCTAAACGCGCAAAACAGGGCAAGAAAGCTGCTGCTACCAGCGGAAGACTCATCGAAGGCAGAAAGGTCACCAACTGGAAACAAGCCATCAACCAAATGGCCGTGGCCTACCCCGAACGATTCACCAACTACCTATAAATCACTAACCCCGAAAGCCCCACACACAAAATACGGGCTATGTGACAAAAGTGGTGTCTAGATCCGGCAATCTCCGCAGCTCTCAATAGCTAAATCAATACTCTGCAAGGTCAAAAAGCTTGCACACACGAGTTTTTCGGTCAATCCCGAAGTTTCTACCGCACCTGTGCTAACAGGTGCGGTTTTGTATTTCTCATGCCCGAAATACGACCACGATGCCCACTATGCACTGGGGAAATGAAGAAAAATGGGAAAAGAAACGCACGCACCCGATGGCGCTGTAAAAACACCACCTGCGGAATATCCGAACAAACCCACCGACCAGACATCACTGCCAAGCGCCACTTCACCTACTTCCACAACCACGTCACCGGCATCTACCCAATCACCGAATGCGCCAGGCTGATGAAAGTATCCACCCGCACCGTATACCGATACTTCGAACCACTATGGCTTATCGAAATACCCAACAACCCTGACAAACACCGCATCCACGACCAAATCTTTATCGACGGCACCTACACCGCAGCCGGATGTCTACTCATAGCCTCAACCTCCGACCACGTCTTGTGCTGGCACTGGTGCAAACACGAAACCACCCACGCCTACACACAGCTACTCTCTAAACTCGCAGCACCCTTATGCGTGGTACTCGACGGTGGACAAGGTGCTCAAGCCGCCATCAAAAAGCTCTGGCCTAACACCTTGATCCAACGCTGCCTCATCCACGCCCAACGAGTTGTTCGCCGCTACGTCACCTCCCGGCCACGGACYGAAGCCGGACGCGAAATCTATAATCTCGCCTTAGAACTAACAAGCAGAGAAACCGTGCAACAAGCCCGAAAATGGGCCGTCGACCTCCACAAATATGGAATCAAACACCACGATTTCCTCAACGAGAAAACCCCCTTGCCCCCAGAAATAAACCGCACCGGCAAACGCTATGAATTCACCCACCGCAGAGTCCGCAGCGCCTATAACTCGCTGACTAACCTGCACAAAAAGGGACACCTATTTATCTACCTCACCCCACCAAAACAAGCGATAGACAAAAAATCTTGGGCATCAAATACCAACAGACTAGAAGGCGGCATCAACTCGCAACTGAAATTCATCGCTCGCTGCCACCGCGGGCGCGGCGGGGAACGGCAAAGAAAAATGCTCGAATGGTGGCTCTACAACAAAACACCACTGCCTGGCGACCCACACAAGATCGCCAGACAGCAGAACTGGGGAAAAGACCAACTCGCCAAAGTCCACGTCTTAACCCACACCGAGAACCACACCAACCACGAAACCGGAAGGCCAGCCCTCTACGACAATGCTATCCCAACCGAATACAACCACTCAGTAGGAATCAGAAAAGGAACCATCCGCTAAACATCCCACCCCGACACGCCGCCAGACACCACTTTTGGCATATAGGCCCAAAATACTTGACACGCTCTGAAGAGGAGCAGAACAAAAAGAAAGCACCACCAGTTGGTGGACTGGTGGTGCTTATCATTCCGGTCGTCGTAGCTCTTATCGAGCACGGCCCAGAGTGGATCGAGAAGCTACATCTTCTCGGACTGTTCTAGCTCTGAGGAATGCCCCGTTTGTGTTGACGCACGCGGGGTATTCCCTTTTATCGGACTACACCGGGGGAGGCTTTGTCCATGCCCCCCAATATACACCAGGTGCACGAGGTACACCAGATGTATGAGGTGCACCAGATACACAAAGAGTGAAGGGTGCTCAGTCCCACTATTTAGAACTCGACCTTTCAGCGGAGTGCGAAACTAGCAGTCTCCGCAGCGCGTGTGAAAATCCGCTGATAACAAAGCTTACTCCGATGAAAACCAATAATCCCTCACCGATATACGCACCATCAGGTAGTGAAACGAAAAACTTGACCATCATTACACCGAGGATCACATATGCAATGTCGAACCAGAAGCACTTGATTTTGACCATCACAAGTGGAATTCCGAGTGGAAGTGCAATCACCGCAGATGCTAAAGCCAATGTAGCGAAAACGTTGAGGTCAAAATTTCGATCCTCAGGAAATACAACCACTAACGTTAAGCCCACAATAGCAATTAATACTTCGGGGAACGGGAGAGCAAATCCTTTTTGTCGGTATAGTCGCTGCTCTTTTACAGACATGAATGCCCCTTAACATGCTGACAGATAGGATAGATACAAAATGTACAACACCTATTTATAGTTATTGTTCAGATAAATACTCTAGAAGGGATTCTTTAATCTCTGGGCAGTCTTTACTACTTGATACATTCCCTCGGCAGTGGACCAGCAATTGGCGTACGTCCGACTATCTCCGTATGCGTTCTTGCAAACAGTCTTTAATTCTTGACGAAGTGATGGGTCACAGGTAACTACTCTTAGATCGTACTCAGGGATCCTGTCGTAACACATATCATGCCTCGCACATGGCCGACTTATCGTCCATTGCCTTGTGGCTATCGCTTTCACCATTTTCTTGGCCGTTGCCGGCGGCGGCGGGAACTGGGCAACCCAGATGCAGGTCAGCGGTTTTATATTGGCCGGATGTATCCTGAGCATCGTTACAGCGGTTACAGACAGATCTCGTGACCAAGGGAAGGCCGATTAAAAACCACGCCTTTTGACGTACTCCAACTATCGAACATCGGACACTACTTCTCCTGCTTGAGGTAGCTATATAGCGTTGTCCGGCCAATACCGAGCCTGCGCGCCACCTCAGCTTTTGGGATACCAGCATCCACCCACTCTTGTGCCTGGGCAAGCTGCTCATCAGTCAGCACTTTCGCGCGGCCTTTATAAACGCTGCGGGTTTTTGTGCGAGCAATCCCCTCCGCTTGTTGCAAAACGCTTTAAACTCCGACACAGAATCACGCAAGCCGGGGATAGGCTTGGCAATCCGTGCGGAGCTCAAAAGGGCAGGAATGGAACCTACTTTTTATTCTGCCTAAGGAGAATAACTAGGATCGCTATCAGCAACGCCGGTACTAGAAGAGTGACACTCAAACTGGCAATAATGGTTAAAAGTTCAGCCACAACTTCTCCTTAAGGTTTGATGGTGATGCAGGCCCAGTTTCCCGGGCCTGCGGAACGCACATGGGCCCTACCGCAGACTTTGGTGTTAGGATCAAGGTGCCTCTTTACCTGAAAAGTATGTGTTGTGCGGTAGAGAGCGCAATTAGGTCCAGATGTTCGGACTTTTCGTTGCCCTTTTTCTCTATAGGCTATCTCAAATTTATCAACGCAAGCATTTCCTGGGTTTGCCCCAAGGTTATATGCCATAGCAATATTGTCAACCCATGTCCCCCTGCCGGTTACGAAGAGCGTATTTGCAGCCCCGAAGCCCCCTGGTGCCCAAGTGGTACCGTCTGCTGACTGTGGTTTTATGGTGGGTCCATCGCCGGTAGGTTCGACGGCGTCAAACTCTGGCGGTAGCGGAGCCGAGGCATCCGCTACTTGTACCGTGCTGGAATCTTGAGAAGCCTCGTTTGCCCCAGCAACTCCTGCTTGACTGAGCAATAGAGCCGAAGCTATTACTGCAAATACTTTCGAACGCATGGTTTCCCCCTTAAGTAGGATAGAGAAGATGAGTGAAATAGTCGGGTTTTCACCGGCTGAATACCGATGCTTAGCAGGAATGTATCTAGCGATACTCATTAGGGTTGATCATGGAACTGCATATCTGAAAAGGTAATTTGCCCATAACCCCTGTCGGGAATTTCCTGTAAGAGGGACGCTAGTTCAAAATTCCCGGGGCGTCTATAGTTGTCACAAAGTCGGAACGAAAGTGACCACCTTTTCGGGGTCAACCTTTAACTGGGTTTATGGGGAAGCTGGCCGGGCAAAACTGGGAATACCCCACATCCACCGCCATGAAGCCAAATGTTTGTACGGAGACCTAGTCTAGAACAGGGCAAACAGCGGTGCCATGTTATAAAAGGCGCAGCCGACAACAACGGTGCCCGAGATAGCGCACACAATGAAAGCGAAAAAGGAACCTGTAAAGGTTCAGGAATGCATTTACGTGGTCGCCAGTTTCCTTACGCTCGTTTGGCTATATCGATATTTCTCAGCTGGCCATTTCCTATAGAGCAGCCGTCAGCCAACGATAGTCTCAGCTATTACTATCCAACTTTGTTGAGGTAGCTATATAGCGTTGTGCGGCCAATGCCGAGCCTGCGCGCAACCTCTGCCTTCGGAACGCCCGCGCTCACCCACTCTTGTGCCTGGGCAAGTTGCTCATCAGTCAAGGCTTTCGCGCGGCCTTGATAAATCCCGCGGGCTTTCGCCCGCGCAATCCCCTCCGCCTGTCGCTCACGAATAATCGCCCGCTCAAACTCCGCCACAGAACCAAGGAGACCCAGCATGAGTTTGGCAATCGGAGTCGAATTCAAAGAATAGGTTTGGCCTTCTTTTTAAAACTTCACCGAAACATCCCGGGCAGTGAGGTCATCGACCAGGCGGTGCAAATCAATCAACGACCGCGCCAACCGATCCATACTCGTGACCACAAGTTGGTCGCCAGGGCGCACATAATTTAACGCCCCAGTGGAAAGGTAGAGGTTGCTAGCTTTAATAGATAGCCTAAGTCCCGGATCCTGAAAGGAAAACAATGCTGTACATGGTACCCGGACTACTAGCTGGAGTTGTCTTCTATCTCATTCTCACGGTGCTCAACTGGGGGGTTGAGGCAATGTCCTCAAAGAAATACCAGTTACGAGCACACGGCCGACTTATCGTCCATTGCCTTGTGGCTATCGCTTTCACTATTTTCTTGGCCGTTGCCGGCGGTGGAGGGAACTGGGCAACCCAGATGCAGGTCAGCGGTTTTATATTGGCCGGATGTATCCTGAGCATCGTTACATCGGTTACAGACAGATCTCGTGACCAAGGGAAGGCCGATTAAAAACCACGCCTTTTGACGTACTCCAACTATCGAACATCGGACACTACTTCTCCTGCTTGAGGTAGCTATATAGCGTTGTCCGGCCAATACCGAGCCTGCGCGCCACCTCAGCTTTTGGGATGCCAACGTCCACCCACTCCCTCGCCTGGGCAAGCTGCTCATCAGACAGCGCTTTCGCGCGACCATGATAAACCCCGCGGGCCTTCGCGCGAGCAATCCCCTCCGCCTGACGCTCACGAATAATAGAACGCTCAAACTCCGCCACCGACCCAAGCAACCCGAGCATGAGCTTGGCAATCGGCGTCGAATTCAACGAATACGTTTGCCCCTCTTTCAGGAACTTCACTGAAATATCCTGACTGGTCAGCTCATCGACCAGGCGGTGCAAATCAATCAACGACCGCGCCAACCGATCCATACTCATAACCACAAGCTGGTCACCAGGACGTGCGTAATCCAGTGTCCCATCTAAGCCCGGGCGGCGAACATCGTCAAGGAAAAGTAGAAGGTGGCATGTCAGCGAAGATCACGAGGTTACAGCAGACCGTTACTAGCGTTACTACCTATGCCACGGCCGTCTAGTAAGGTACAGATGTTGCCACCCGAGGTCTGCCAGGCGAGAAGTATCAGCAGGCACTCGGGATACCCGGCAACCTTCGGCTTCGCGCGGCGGCTAGCTCCACTGCGAAGTAGAGGGTTAGACGTCGCTCGGTGTGGAAAGCTGAAGACGAATATCCCGAAGCGAAGGAGATTCAGAAATGGATTCTTATGATGCTGAAGAGGAGCAGGGCAAAAAGAAAGCACCACCAGTTAGCGCACTGGCAGTGCCTGCCACTCTGGTCATCGTAGCTCTTATCGAGCACGGCCCAGAATGGATCGAGAAGCTACAACTTCTCGGACTGTTCTAGCTCTGAGGAATACCCCGTTTGTGTTGACGCACGCGGGGTATTCCCTTTTATCGGACTACACCAGCGGAGGCTTTGTCCATGCCCCCCAATGTACACCAGATGTATGAGGTGCACCAGATGCACAGCCCTTAAAGTAAGACTGCTGCGGTAACCGCGCCGAGTACAATTACTACTCCAGCAAAGAAAGGAATTCCGCCTCCTTTGTAGTCTTTACCCTGTGCGGACTCTATAGCCCACATCGATAGAAAAACGCCCACGCCACCAACTACTAGCGGAGTCCTTTCAACGCTGGTAAACGAAACAGCAATGGCAACATAGAGCATGACAAACGAGACTAGCCACCCACCCGCGCTGCTAAACGAAGATTCAGATACTTTACTCACTTACAGTCACCAACCTCTAAAGCAGTTTTCTTCGATTCCGGAGATGCCAAGAATCTCTGCGGCAGCACCGCCCGCAATTTTACGGAATTCTTTCTTAGTGCCAGCTCCGACCAATAGCCTAGCTGTATATGCTATGCCTCCAAGTCCTCTGATAGCTCTAAAGGCAGCTGTGCCAGGAAGAACAACCAGAGTAATGTGCGCGATACACTTTGTTACTTTCCACGCGGTGGCTCCCGCACCAGCGCGCGCCAGTAGAAGCGGATTTCCCTCTGCGTCTCCCGGGGCCATAGAGCCGTTGTCCAAGAAGATAACGCTTTCAAAGCTCTGAGGAAGACCAGATTCACCATTTTCTTGTGCAAGCTGATTGGCTGCAAGTCTTTCTTCTTCGGTAATTAGCCTGTACTCATTACCTTGCTCATTAGACAACAAGCTACCGACGGCATTCTGAGAAGGGGCAGCAGAAGCAACAGCAGGCTGCGATACGCCTAACAATAGAGCCGACACCGTTGTTAGAACGACAGCTTTAACCTTCAAAATATTTCTCCTTATAAAACACAATGTAATGACCAACGGCCTTCACAGACGAAATGAGACCACTGCTGTAGAAAGTTTCATGCGACCCCGTAACAGCCCCGAAATGCGGCGCAGAACTTAGCCACTTTTGCCTATCGAGACAAAGAACCACCTGAAATTCCTTCTAACGGCGAACCTATCGGAATCCCGATACTTCCTCTAGCTATGTACACAAAGTCGGAACGAAAGTGACCATCTTTTCGGGGTCAACCTTTTCTGGGTAGAAATAGCCAACGCCGCAGCATGGGCCTCACCGTAAGTTAAATGGCCAGTATCGACTGGGCCGAGAAGTTTTCGCGCGCGGTTTTGGATGTGCATTTCATAGTTGCGCTGGCTGCCGTCGATCCGCTTCATGACACATTGTCTAACCCAGGAATCAGACAACGGTAGAAGAATTCTTGAACGAACAATCTAGAAGAACCGAAAAGGAACGAAAGTACCCACCCGTTTGAGGTCAATCATTGGCCGACAGCATTTTGCGTTAGAGCTGACAACTCTATCGTTTTTGCGGCGGCTTTTTAAATATTGAAAATTCTCCGTAGAGGAGATCGCGCATTCCTGAAAGAATTGCGATGAGGCCTATCCATAATCCAGTTATATAGATGACAAGTGTGCCAATAAGTATGGCTGAGCAGCTAACTATCTTGTGCTGTTTGGTTCGTTTGTCATTGGATTCATCAGGTTGATAGGCCACAGCGACCATGAGATCAACGGTGGCAAATGCTAGAAAAATATACGAGATACTTGTGTAACCGAGTATCGCAAAGGCTCCCGAGACCACAAGCATGGCGATCCCCGCCAAGCCGAGTAAACGACTCATCAAAAAATACTCCAAAATATGGTTTACTAATAGATTCATTCTCAATAATCAAGATTTTAGTGTTTGCCAAAAGTAAGTTGAGAGTAGTTTGCGAAAAGCAGCTCTTGGCGTTGGCGCTCACTTGTGAGCTTACGGTCTGCACCAAAAGCCTTATCGACTTCCCTATCAAGCGCATCGTGAGCTTTCACTAAGGCCATATCCATAGCAAGAGGGTTATAGTGCTCTGATAATGAGCGCTCTGGATGAATCGCACGAGCCTCCAGGATTTCCTTTCCAGCCTTAATAATTCTTTCCCTATCTTTATCTTCCAACGCGGGGACTGGGAATGTGTACCAGGTCAATGTAGAAGCAAACCGTAAACGTGATTCAAGACGGCCGCCGATAGTTTTCTGCCACGTGATAAACATTGATGAAGAAATTAGAGAAAACTGTAATCCGTCTGGGTCAGGGGTTTGGAAAGCAAGATTACTCGTAATGACATCTTCCGGGAGCCTCGCAGCAGTGAAATACTGTCGAGTCTCGCTAACGACACTTGGAATGCATAGATAGTCAACATCCATTTTTGCCCGTTGACGGAAAAGCGTTGGAAACTGAGCAAATTCGCGAGTACTCGCAGCTGTGGAAGCTGCCCGAAATTCACGCACCGCTTCCACACGCTGTTTAAGTATCTGCGATCGGGTGATATCCACAGGATTTACGTCATCGAGCCACAGACACCAGCGTTTCTCTCTGTGCAGTAGCTCGCGTGCTCCGACGTAGCGGTGGACATATTGAGCTGCGATAGGATCTGCCATTACTTCGTCATACTCGTCAATCTCTACAACGAGATGGCCACCGTCAGTGGGTTTAGAACCATAGGCAGTTTCCTCAATAACAGGAGAAATTGGCTTAGATTCCTTTTCCACCAACACATTTGGTCCATCGACAAGGTAAGCGTTAATAGCTCTCTCTACCGGAGTTTCTACCGCATCACCTTTGATGCTGGGGTAGTTCCACAGGCGCGGCCGGGGTTCGTGATTACGGTCGAACCCGACGATGACGCAGTGAACTGCAGCTTTTCCTGGCGCTTCGGAGTCCCACGAAAACGTCCGGTGGGCGAAACGGATACGCCAGCCAGCCTCAAAAATAGGTTTGAACAGACGAGGTACTTGATCGCCTTGGACGATGGAGTTAGTGGTCACGAAAGCAAATGACCCCCGACGATTAGTGAAAAGGTCTAGGCTTTTCGCGTGCCAGCCGGTCACGAAGTCTAAACGTGAAATCTTGGCAGTTTTACCTTCCCAGGCTTGCTCTAAGTCTACCTGCTGTTCTTTCTCTCTTGCGTCACCACGGAAAGGGGGATTGCCAAAGACATACGTATCTCTGGAGACAGCTGGTAACACATCATTCCAGTCAAGGCGGAGTGCGTTGCCGTGGATAATGTGGGCAGTGATTGTGATGGGTAGACGTTCAGGGGCAGCACCAATGGCTTCGGCAAGCTCACGATTAGCCTGGTGGTCAACTAGAAACATTGCAGTCTCAGCAATCTTTGCTGGCCACCAATTCAGCTCAATGCCGTAGAGCTGCCCGATGGACAGCTTCTGCTCCCAGGACACATCTAAGGCCATGCCGGTTTGACCCTCGCGACGACGGATTTCGACAATCACCGCTGTCTCAATCTTACGCAGTTCACGATAAGCCACGACCAAGAAGTTTCCTGCACCGCAAGCCATGTCAGCGAATACCATGTTAGCGAGTGAATCACGGAACTCCCGCAGCTTCTTTACTGGCGTGGACTTCGCTTTGATAAGACGGTTTGCTTCAGAGCGGAGCTCATCCAGGAATAACGGCTCAATCGTTTTCAGAATATTCTTCTCACTGGTGTAATGCTCACCGTCACCGCGACGAGCCTCTTTAGATTTGACCAGCTGGAACATGGAGCCAAAGACCGCAGGCGAGATATGCGACCAGTGGAAACGGCAGGCGTTGAGCAATGCGTCACGCATATCGGGATCGAAGTACTCTGTGCGCATCTGGTCAGCGAAGATAGAGCCGTTAACGTAAGGAAATTTGGCTAAGTGCTCAGGGAGCCGCTGGCGACGATTCTCAGGAGTGTTAAGTACCTCGAAAAGAGAATTCAGTTGTGGCCCGAGATTTTCAGCGCTGGTTTCCTCTAATACGAAACGGTAAAAGAGGTCTTGCTCCCACAGTCCCGCATCATCTCCGAACAAGAGAAATAGCAGGCGGGTGAGGTACATGGAGGTTTGCTGGGTTCGGTAATCTTCTTCCTCCGGGTCAGTTGGAGCCTCATCACCTACTGCTTCATCAACGTCATCACCAGCCATAGCCGTGAACAAATCGGCCATCAGCTTAGAAGCCTGGATAGAGGCTTCTTCCTCTTCTTCTTTTGTGACGGCCTCAAAGCCTGCAAGGAACCGGAGCTGATCTATATAGTCCGGTAGCTCCGAAAGCGAGAACGTAATGTCGAAGCGTGTCTCGGGATCGCCCAGCTTGCTTAGCCTGATGGACTCAAAATTGGAGCAGAGAATATAGCGTGGCATCTCAAAGTCGTTGAGTGTGCCACCCGCAAGGTAGTCACGAGCCTGGGCATGGGCGATATCTAGGTTGACGCCAAGGGACTTGGCTTCTCCGATAACCACACCAGGCCAAAACAGGTCAATGTATCCACTGCTACCAGTCGAACCGCGCCGTGCGTCTTGCTCGAATAAATCCATACGAGCAGCATTAACCCCAAAGCAGTTGAATAGCTCAAACCAGAACTGCTGGGCGTATTTCTTTTCCGTGGCAGTCTCGTTACGCTCACGCCAGGATTCCACACGCCTTAGCCAAAAAGCAGTGAAGTTATCAAGGCTGCGCCGAATCTGCGCACGGTCAACTAGCTGAGGAGTAGAAGAAGCCATGAGCTAAGCATATCCATGGACAGCATGCATCTTTCGGCATAGCCCCGACATCAGTGGGCTTTTGGACTTTGGTTGGATTAACAGCCGTAATTACCTTTTGCCACAGCATTTCCTTTCACTTGCCCTCGCACTACTTGTGGAAGGCTCAAGAGAGCGACGGGAAAACGGAGCAACTCTAGAGAAGAGAGTGGTTACTATCGGTAAAGTAACCGCTCTATTTTTGCTGGTTAAGATAGCTATACAGGGTTGTCCTCCCAATGCCGAGCCTACGGGCAACCTCAGCCTTCGGGATACCCGGCAACCTTCGGCTTCGCGCGGCGGCTAGCTCCACTGCGAAGTAGAGGGTTAGACGTTGCACGGTGTGGAAAGCCGAAGACGAATACCCCTAAGCGAAGGAGATTCAGAAATGGATTCTTATGATGCTGAAGAGGAGCAGAACAAAAAGAAAGCACCACCAGTTGGTGGACTGGTGGTGCCTACCATTCCGGTCGTCGTAGCTCTTATCGAGCACGGACCAGAATGGATCGAGAAGTTGCACCTTCTCGGACTGTTCTAGCTCTCAGGAATGCCCCGTCTGTGTTGACGCACGCGGGGTATTCCCTTTTATCGGACTACACCAGCGGAGGCTTCGTCCATGCCTTCAATGTACACCAGCCGTAGCGACCGTACCAGCCGTAGCGACCGTAGTAGTCGTACATGAGGCACAGGACGAACGGGCTTTACAGTACGACTGCTGCGGTAACTGCGCTAAGTACAATTGCTACTCCAGCAAAGAAAGGAATAGACGTTAATTTATAACGTCTATTCCTGATCAGAAGAGTTCCAACGTCGGTAGAGCGCGTTGAATAGTCTCGCTGCAGAAAAGAACACGATAAAAAGGAAAACCGAAGACAAGCAGAAGATTAAAATCGCTTCCACGAGGGTTCCCTGCTCACTCTGGAGCGATATAATGGTGACCACGATAGCTCCTAAGAGAGACGCGGTGATTACTTGCCAAAGAGGCCAAGCCCCATTTTTCATAAGTATCCTACTCAGCTCTTAAGTTATCTGATACCACCTAATCATAAGCGCTATTACGGCGTTACGAATAGGGGTCTTTGCAGCCATTGCGACGGGCCGAAGCAACGGAGGGACTGCCCCTGTGATGCAGCCACCAATTAGCGCATCAACACGTGCTTCGGCTTCTAGTCTGTGACCATGCCTTATTTTACTAACCAGATCGCCTGCAGCTGCTCCTCCAAGAGCGCCTACGACGCAGCCGCCAATTGCAGCAAGGAACGGCAGAAGAACGGCTGGAACCGCACGGACAGAAACCTGTTCCGAATCAGAATGTTGCTTCTGGATTGCTTCAATTTCACGAAGCGAAGGCATTATCTCAGCTTGGGCTTCCAGATCGTTTGGAAAAAGCGCCGCAGCTACGCCTTCGGGAGTAGATTCTTTCGATGCATTGTCGAGAGCTTCATAAAACTCTGGTGGAAACCCTTCCACCCTTTCGCTATAGATTGGGTCAGATTCTGAAATACTGTCAGCACTTGCAGTGGGAACTATGAACAAAGAGGACATTGGAAGAACGGTAGACATCAGGAGAGCAACCATTTTTCTTTTAGCAGAACGAGTAGTTCTCTGCCTACTTTGCGAATTCAAGATGTAACTGCGAGACACAAGAAACCTTTCGGGTAGTAAGACGGCTGTCATAGTTGAAATAGCTTTGGCGTCACCTGTCTTGTTTTCAGGAGACGATCGGAAAGAAATATCACCTAGGTGCTTTATCTCCTTTTAACGGCGAACCTATCCCAGCCCCAATATTTTCTCTAGAGATATGTACAAAGTCGGCACGAAAGTGACCACCTTTTCGGGGTCAACCTTTAACTGGGGTTATGAGGAAGCTGTCCGCGCAAAAAACTGGGAATACCCCACATCCACCGCCATGAAACCGAATGTTTCTACGGAGACTTGCTCTACAACAGTGCAAACAGCGGTGTTACGTTGTAAAAGGTGCAGCCAACAGCAACTGAACCTGCGCTATTTCTCTTGGCTGAGGTAGCTATACAGCGTTGTTCTACCGATGCCGAGCCTGCGAGCAACTTCCGCTTTCGGAACACCCGCAATCACCCACTCCCTCGCCTGGGCAAGCTGCTCATCCGTGAGCGCTTTCGCGCGACCTTTATAAACCCCGCGGGCTTTCGCACGCGCAATCCCCTCCGCCTGACGCTCACGAATAATCGAGCGCTCAAACTCCGCCACCGAGCCAAGCAACCCGAGCATGAGTTTGGCAATCGGAGTCGAATTCAACGAATACGTTTGACCCTCTTTTAAAAACTTCACTGAAATGTCGCGGGCAGTGAGGTCATCGACCAGGCGGTGCAAATCAATCAACGACCGCGCCAACCGATCCATACTCATAACCACAAGCTGGTCACCAGGACGCACATAATTCAACGCCCCATCCAACCCAGGACGGTCAGTGGACGAACCGCTGACAGTATCGTCGAAGATGCGAAAGCACTTCTCTTTCTTCAACGCTGCAGTTTGCCGCTCCAGATTCTGATCTTTAGAGCTAACCCGCGCGTAACCGACTTTCTGCCCGGAAATAACCTCAGAATGTTCAGGAATCTCTAGAGGTAGTGACGGTTCTGTTCCATTATCCATAACCCAACCCTAGTGAACATCGAGTTTGCGAGGGGGGTTGTAATTCAAAAACTGTTCTTTTGGGGTGTACCCTTGCAAACGGAATCTTGCACAGGCGGTCTGGCCAGAGGCCAACGAACTAATTCAGGAGTCCGCATCATGGCGACGGATATTCACACCAGATCGCGATATCCCCAAAGGCAGTAGCCATACCAAACATTAACTATCGTTTTGGTAGCAACCCATTGGAGAGAGGATGTCCCTTTTGTTGCGGCCCCGCCCGCAGCGCCGAACATTCATCACAGGTGCAGTTCTAGAACTAATAACGAAAGTTGGTTAGTTCTTCGGCAATTCGCCCTTTCAGCTTTTGTATAGCTGCTCGATCTTGATCCTCGGTTTTTTCCAGGATCTCAAGCTGATTATAAAGTTGAGTCATTGTGTTTTTTCTATGCTGTTGGGCTTGATCAATTTCAGCTAGGAGCTTGTCGTATTTCCGTTGATAATGAGAACAATGATCCAAATGATCTTGGTAAAATTCGCTTCTTTGATCGTGGCCTAATTCTGTAGAATCTAGTTGGCCTTCATAGACAGCTTCTTCTTTTTCCAAAACTCTGCGACGGCGACGCTCAATATCCTGTTTCCTGGATGCATCGTCTCGTTCTCGGAGACTTTCTCGATGAGCCCACTCTGGACGCGAGAGATATTTCAACCGGTTCATTCTACGCTCCTAAAAGTTTCCGCTTAGAATTGTCACCTAGAGATCCTTCTATGATTATCTCAATCCACTTAAACTTAGACTAAGTTTTATTCAGGGAACCTAACCCTAGTCTGGCTGTTGTGGTTTTGCGTGCTCGATGGCGTTGTTCTGAGAACAACGTTCGGGGCAGAGTTCCAGCGTCGAGCAGCTGTGCGTCGACGACTGAGGCGGCGGTAGGGAACAAGTGACGCTTAGCCTTACAAGCGTGGCTAGTGTCGCACCAGGCCCTTAACCTGGACTGAAGGAACATGCCCCGACTGTGGGCGCTCGATAAATAGGCTCATGCCTACGTCTACCAGACCGCTTCGGGGTAGAGAGGCGATCTGCGCGAACGGTATCCACGTTGGCATTACAGTGTCCCCCGAGGGCTCAGGGCGTAGTTCGCTGTCCCGTATAACAACCTCGTAGAATATCCCGATGTTGTGGTGAGGCATACCCCGAATTGCTTCGTCCTTCGGTATCACCCGGGAATCAACGCCCAACAGCTGAACAACCCGTGAAGTGGCGCCAGTTTCCTCTTCGACCTCACGGATCACCGTGTCTAGGGGGTCCTCGAATCGCTCGACGCCGCCGCCAGGCAACGTCCATACCTTGCTGTGATCGTCGGAGGCAGTGACGGCTACTAGCAGCACTTCGTCGTTGCGTACACAAACAGCGTAGGTCGCCAGCCGGAACGTGGAATCGGGGGACGAGGAATGAACTGGAGGGGATGAAAATGTCATGATCTACAGGTTAGCGACCAGAGCATCTCTTGAGTGGGAAGACTCCAAGATGCTTGCTCCCGTAGAACGCAGGCATCGCTAGTACCAGAAGTAAGGTAAGGCACCGAGTGCTAAAAATTTACGCCATATAGCAGACAAGTCATAGGATTGGGACTTAGTGCAAAACTGGAAATGATACGAAGAGAACTGCATTCGTAAGGTACCGTGCCGGTGCGCTAGGGGCGGCGGTCCAACAGCAGGCTCACTTCTTCCAGGGATTCAACCCAAGCCTTTGTTTCTGGAGATCGGAACTCAATAAGCTCCTTCATTCCCTGTAAATCTTTCCGTAAATTACGGGTAAAGACCGGCTCATGGTGGGCTATGCGGTTTCTGAGCAGCCGGATATCCTCAATCTTGTTTCGTACTTCTTGCCTGAGTTTCTTTTCGTCCTCATAAGGAGAGTGCGGAAATGCTGTGGAAATACGATTTTCCCAAAGGCGCACATCGTGTCGTGAGGTAAAAAGGCTGCTCCAAAAAGCAAGTTTCAGTTCCGCAATGGCTTTTCCCGTAGTCGAGTATTGTTTCCTTACTGCTTGGAGATCCCTTCTAGGGCTGTAGCGCTTTGCTGGTGAAGGCAAACTAATAGCAAAAGCTTCCTCCCATGGCCACTCAGGGCCATACGTGGCTTCGAGGATATTAGCCGCAGCGTTCCGAGTTGAGACTTCAGCAAAATGAGCCGGAACCAAAAGAGCGGCAGATAGAGAAGCGTTCCAGCTATAGAGCTGGCCAGCTCGTAAATGGTCACCGTCACAGGCTTCAAAATAAGTATTGAACCTAGGACTGCTGAGAACTGAACGCATCTCAGCTTCCGAAGGTGGGGTTGCAAGAGGCATGTAGCAACTATATAATTTAATTCAGACACTATGGACTAGCGGGCTACATAGCCTCCCCCATAGATAAAAGAGAGAAAAGAAGGACCTTTCAAGGTCCTTCTTTTCGTTTCTCTGATTCAAAACTCCATAGGAATGCCTGTTTCAAACGGCTATACGCCTACCCTGCCTACGCTCAGACCGCTCGCCCAAGACGAACAGAGTGTACCCATAATGGGCATCGGGTTTAGTGTTCGGCTCTATTGACTAATGCAGTTGGGCGATTCTCGTCCGCTTTCGCTCATCCAGATTAATCGAGTACGACTAGGAAAGGTCGAAGGAAAATCATCTTCGGCATCTAGCTCTAGCTTTGCAGCAATTTGCATTACTGGGTCTCCTTCATCATCTTTCTCATTTTCTGGCACCTCAACGATGGTCGTGAAAATGAAAACGGAGTAGTTTTCTTTCTCCGAATCCGACAACTTTTCTCCGAATCCGACAATTTCATCAATAAGGAGACTAAATATCGGCTCTGTCTGGCCTACGAGGTAAGCCTGTTCGGATGCTAAAAGAACGTTGTGAGACTCTCTAACACGTTCTACTGCTTCCTGATATTTGTTTTTCGCTGTTGGTAGAGAGTCAAACGCGCAGACGAATTTGGTTATATAGCACCAAATGTGGGTATTCGGATTTGAGCTTTTACTTAGCATAGAGTTCGATATTACTTTGGAGTCCAGTTAGTGCTGTATGCACCGTTTTGCCTGTATTGGCCTGTTGTCTTGCAGTGTCTTTTTGCATGATTTCCACCGAATCTGGAAACGAAGTTATTTGCTTCTTTTTCGGCTTTTTCTGGATCGTTTTTATGGTTTCCGATGACGAAGCCAACGACTGGGTTGCCTGTTGCATTCTTATGGACTTGGCACTTTACCGTGTACATCCCGATATTGTTCTTGATCCGTGGGTCGTCTGGACCCAGCGCATATGCTGAGGGAGCTAAACAGCTCAGCGCGACTAGGACAGATAAGATTCCTGCGGGAATTTTTTTTGCAATTTTTTTCATAGGTCAGCACTCCTCAGCTAGCAAAGGAAAACGCCATCGATTCGGCCTGCGGCAGGGCCAACATTGGAGCGTGTTCCTGGTTGAATTGATTTGCATTGAGTGTCTGGCCCGAAGGCTAGGACCACTTTTACTCGTTGCGGGTCGCTTCCTCCACAGTTGTTATAAACTTGGACGAATCCCTTCTCTGCTCGAGCCACAATGCAATTCGGTGCTGGAACAGCAGCCAGGGTTGTTAGAGTAGCTTCGGTACTGCGACCTTCGGACTCTGCGAAGAGGACCTCCGCAACTTCACCTTTGGCAAATCTTGCGCTTTGACCTGGTTCTAGTTCGGCAACTTCTAATTGGTTAGTAGATAGGTCAAAAGTAGGCGTTTCGGTAGCAGCTGCAGTCGCCGTGGTGGCTGTAGAAGTGGCAATAAAGCCCAAGGTGATTATTGCTAGTTTTCGAAGAGATAAACGCATTTTTCTCCAATCCCGATAGGTTAATTTCCTTATTCGGGAACTTATCCTATCGGCTGGGAGCCGGCAAGAGGTGGCTCTAATTAAAAAAGTTAGCCAACCCTTAAAAGGGGTACGTATTTCAAGAGTGCTAGATGCGTTACTGGGGTTAAGCCTTTGCTACCATTCTGTATGAGATGAGGTTGCTGAAGCGAAAAAAATTCGAACCGCTTCAGTGTGGTCAGCCTGCGGCATCTCCCTAAAACTGTGTGTGGAGACATTTGTGGTGTACCTCAGTAGGCATTTTGCTGAAAAGGGCGTTAAATAGAATTTCTGGTCCATTAGGGAAAGAAAATAAGAGACTTCCTTGGCGGCGCCAATCGCCAATGGCGACTATTAGTTAGGGAAAGGGCCTTCAAGCTAATTTAGGACTCGCGGCGTCGCTGTTGTCGACCAAGGTCAGTAACTCTCCAAGCGCGATATAGGTCTGAAGAAAGACGAATCGAGCCTCTTCGACAGATACTTCCGCATGGGTTCCTGCAGAACATCGATCGTAGAGATCGCTGAAGGTCCGCCTGAGTCGATCCCTTCGCTTCTGGGGGACTGCGCATTTATATGTGTATGCCTGTAGTCGATTCAGAACATTCTGTTGTCCCACTTTCAACGGCTGTTCGCCTATTGTGTAAAGTTCTGCCTGGGGTGGAAAGAGCTGGTCGGCGCATGAATCAATTAATCTACGGCAAGTCGTCAGCGCCTGACTAACAGACTCTGGGTCACCATCTCGAAGCCGGTCCGACACGCTTTCAATTTTGTTGAGAGCAGAACCGCTGGAGGTAGAGAGCAAACCGTCTACTTTTGTCTGTGTGTCTACGAATAAAGATGCCTGAAGCTCGCTGAACAGAAGCTCATGATAAATCTCCATGATCAGGTCATAAACTGTTGCCACAACCTGACCACAGATTCCAGACCATCGAGCAACCTCTACTGCACGACCAGCGATGCGGTCGTCATGATTCCTGGAGGCCACCACAATGTAGTCGCCTGAATAGTTTCCACCGCCCCTCAGTGCCTCAATCTCTTCCTGGGAAGCCGCGAGGTACGCCTCGATTTTGGCGATCGATGCTACAAAGTACTTGTTAGCCTTCTGATCAGTCCTCCGACCAGTTTTCTCAATCCATTTGCGGGCTGAACCGTCTGTTGGGTAACCGTTTCGTTCAAACCCTAGGAACTCGATTAACTCTTCATGCCCTACAAGACGGGCCACTCGGCTGGCCTTCAACACAATTTCCGAAGCTTTCAACCGTTGAAGCTCAATATCCGCCAATAGTTCATCGGCAATTCGTAGTGCTTCATCTTGTCTTCCCATACCCGCTATTCAAGCATATGGGTGTATCCCATTTCGGATATCTGGAGGGTATTGACAACGTCCGGAAAGCTTAGTTTCTAAAGCTAAAAAATAAGACCCCTTACAGTAGGGATATGTCGTCAGTGCTCAGGTTGAACGGATAGAAGGTGTGCGCAAACATTCCAATCGTGGCCCTGTTTAGGAAATGGACAGCAACGTCGACGTCGACGTTGCTATCGATGGTGTCCGCCCTGGAATTGATATAGGGGTGGAGAATCTTGACTTTGCTTGCGCAAGATTTATGTACATGCCCTGAACGCTTCTAAAGATCAAACCGATGTTAGAGATCTCCATTTGTATCTTCCATTGACTTAGAAAACCTTCATTTGTATCATTACAGTTGATACAAATGAAGGTTGCGATTGATACAAATGAAGGTTGCGATTGATACAAATGAAGGTTTTGGTCTGTCATTGTGAGACAAAATGAAGTATTGGAAGTCCTGGAATCAGTCGCTTCTGATCAATGGGGAATCATTACCACTGCGCAAGCCCAGCGCGAAGGAATTACTCGACTCCAACTGAGCCGGCTGGCTGATAAGGGGGTTCTAGCCCGGTCCAGGCATGGAATTTATCTTTTGCCGTCAGCACAGCATGGAGCGCTGACAGATCTTCGCACTGCTTGGGTGTCACTCGGGGCTAGAGAATTTCCTGATGAACGATGGGAATCTGAGGATAAAATTCTTGTCTCCCATGAATCTGCCGCTCTTATCCACCAGGTAGGAGATTTAATCCCTCGAAGAATAACGTTTTCCTCGACGACTAGGAAGCAAACCTCTCAGGAGGATATCTATATTTATAGCAATCGAGAGATTAACTCAAAAGACATCCGAAACGTCGATGGCCTTCCAGTGACTTCGGTGGAGTTAACTGTGTCTGACCTGGCAGAAAAGAAGATTGAGTTTAATTACTTAGCGACTATGGTCGTAGACGCCTTGCGCAAAGAAAACGTTCGAATGAAAGACCTTGCAACCAAACTCAATGATGCTGCAGAATCGTATGGTTTTTCTTCCGGACAACAACTAGTGCAAGAATGCCAAAGGGAAGCTGCGTCCGATGACGATCGTGAAGAGAGCATCGCCCGCTATGCAAGTTTGGCAGAGATTGCGAGGGAAAGCCTGGGCGCCCAGATGGTGACAGATCTGCTCAAGAATAACCTCTATGGGAGTCTCCCAACTGCAAGTTTGGCAGAGATTGCGAGGGAAAGCCTGGGCGCCCAGATGGTGACAGATCTGCTCAAGAATAACCTCTATGGGAGTCTCCCAACTGCAAGTTTGGCAGAGATTGCGAGGGAAAGCCTGAACCAAGTTTCATCAAAGGCATCCCCGAAGTCCAGTGAATACCAAACAAACAAAAAGTCAGAAGACATCAAAAAAAGGCAACCCCCTGGCTATTCCCCCACGCCCATCGACGATGAAGAAGAGCTGCAGGCTGATACAGGTAAAACTGCGAAGAAGGAGAACGAAGCATGAGTCACACGTTAAGTCGATTCGAAGCACGCGGCCTTCAGCGAAGCTTAACAACGCGTATCGGCAATCTTTCGAAAACTCAGAATAGAAGCAAAGACAGCATCCGCTACCAGCTCATCTTTGAATGCTTTCTCAATCGAGTCTTCTCCCATTCAGGGAGTGATTGGGTGCTTAAAGGGGGAACTGCATTGCTGATGCGCAACGGTAATGGTCGTTTTACCCAGGATGTCGACTTGGGGCGGTCACAAACTTGGAATGACGCTAGTGAAATACGTCAAGAATTTGAAAACATCGCACAGCGTAAATCCGACGACCCCTTTACCTTCAAAGTAACTTCAGTACATCCGAAAAGTGCTTCCACCCCTGATGGCTATTCGACTCCAACAGTTGAGGTGAAGCTATCTGCTCGATTAGGGGCAGTAGATTTTCACAACATTAAAGTAGATGTTTCTGTCCAACGTCACACTCAAACTCCTTTAGAACAGGTGACCATTAGCCCCCTTCTCAACGAGGTTTTCAAGGACGTTAAGTACGCCCCTTTCAATGTTTTAGCCACTGCTATTGAGTCGCACCTTGCAGACAAGATATGCGCTATGTACGAAAAACACCGCAGTGGTGTGAGTAATCGATACCATGACCTGGCGGATATTATTCAAATTATCCGCACTCAGAACTTTTCCGCTGAAAAGCTGACTGAAGTTCTAGGTCATGAAACTGCGCGACGGAATATTGACTGGCCGAAAGAAATCGTTGCTCCTAGCCCAGAATGGGAGAAAGAGTACACAAGCAAAGCCCCTGGATATGATGAACTTCCAGAGGAGCTTCACACTTTAAAGAGCTCACTTGACTATGTCGGAGCATGCCTAAATGAGGTTTTGCAGCGTCAACGCTCCCACGGCAAGTGGAACTTCAAAACCTATTCTTGGGAAGACTGCTAACACGACTGAGAGCTCCATTGGCGAGTTCTGGTGATGATTGTAGTGCTCTACCCAATTTCATAACTGTGGTGAGGGTATACCGCGAAATACGCCACCACTTCGGCGACCCAGATGGGCTAGGACGCTCCATCCAAGCCACCGCCCAAGCACTCAACCAAGAACTATTCTCTGAGCCACTACCCGTGGCAGAAGTTGACCACATAGCCAGGTCAATCCACCGATGGATCATCACCAAATCACGCATGTGGGCAGACGGGCCAGCCGTCTACGAAGCCACATTCACCACAATTCAAGCCGCACGCGGCAAAAAGGGTGGCCGCCGCAGCGCCGAGCGCCGCTGGGGCACCACCAACGCGGAACGGATCGAAGGATTTATCAATGACTAAGCGCACTCGCATTCCCCGAAACGGTAAAACTATCCGCGAAGTAGCCGAAGGAACTGGCCTGTCGACTGCGACAATCGAACGCTGGACATCTGCCTCTCGCGAAGATTATCTAGCGCAGGCCAATGAAAAGCGCACCCGAGTCCAGGAGCTGCGAGCCAAAGGTCTATCTATCCGCGCTATTGCAACCAAAACAGGCTATTCAGTAGGAACGGTTCATCGATACGCGAAAGATATCGAAGCAAGCGCTTAAGACTCTAAGCTGTAGGAGCTTGCACAGACGCCGACCACAGATCGGGTTCTATGGGTGGCGCAGTCCTGAGAAGTTGTAGAGATTCGCTTCCCATGAACAACAGTTCTTGCTGCTCAGCAGCAATACGATCGCCAATCGCCGATAATGCGAACATCATCGATTGCATTGAATCGATTCCGCCCGAACTCAGGTTTACATCACCGTCTTCCAGGCCTTTTATAGACCAATTTGTAAACCAATCTTGTCCCTCTAGGACAGGTGCACTAACAAGGATCTCAATGCTGCTTCCATCAAGTTTTTGAAGAACTCGTTGAAGCACTGGAGTTTCGATAAAAGCCATGTGAGCTCTACCTAGCGCAAGCAGTCAGCATACGTAGCCGCTGCTGCTGCCCAGCAAAGCGCACGGCCTGCTGGATGTGGAATCACTCGACACTTTCGGGAAAGGCTTTCATACAACTTGTCGCAATTTTCTTTATGACCATAAGGAATGAAGTTTGGATTAGAAACCAGCGAGACGTTTGAAACGGGCGCAGCACCGGCCGTGTGCATTCCGACGAAGAGAGTTGCGGCGCTAGTTGCGCAAATGGTGAGAACCCGCAGTTTGTGTCGCATGACAGAGAAGCCTCCAAAATTAGGTTTAGTGGATACCTGTATCAATAGTTGATCCCAGCAGTTCCCGCTACCGGAGCAGCATGGTTTGACGGAGTTCCCCCTCTGAAGGGGGCATCAACAGCATTTAGAGAAGTAGCGCTGGCTGTGGTGCACCGTCACATCAAACATATATTCCTCAGTCACCGTGTCTTTTTCTGTTCGCGGGCTAGCCGGCGGCGCTGCTGACGCGTCAATGTTTGCGGTGCCTGCTGCTCGGCTGCTGCGACGAGTGCGCGTGCCGCGTTGACCATCTCCTCGCAACTGGCGGGCACATCTCCGCGGTCGCGAATAAGACGTGTAGTTGCGTCTATTTCTGTGACAACAGTCGCCAGAATCTCGCTTGGATTGCCCAGAACGAAAGAATCTTGTGCGCATTCCTGGGCGCGTTTGAGTTCGTCCTGGTGAGCTTTACGAGCACGCTCGCGGGTGGCTGCCGCGCGACAAGCGCCGCTACAGTAGCGCGCTTTGCGTCCCCGTGGGTCGATTCGCGGCGGAATTTTTCCACCGCACCAGGCGCACTTTATGGATTCTTCGGAAGCGTTCATACCGCAATTATAACGCACGTACGTAATAAACTTACTGCCCAAAACCGCAGGATAAAGTGACGCTTCGCGTCACCATTCCCGCCACACCAAGCGCACTATTCGTTGGGGTTATTTTCCTCCTACCTGCGGCTCAGCACTTTAGTGCATGAGGTGTGTAGGAAAATTCAGGCGCAGCCTGAACCGAGGGTCAGATTATCTGCAAACGGTGTGTACCAATCGGCGTGATGTCGGTCGGGCTACTGACGTTCATCATCTTTGTCAGAGTCGGACGCAAGAAACGGCGCAAGGCCAATCAATGTGCCAGCCCCTCGACCTCGACACAGTAACCACTCAGACTCGCGACATCACTGCCATACAATCCGTAATCACAAACGAGATAAAGGGCGCGACCGCACTCGACATCCACGGGCATCCAGTAGCGCATGTCTGGATTAAGACGTTCGAGAGATCTTAACTGAACCAATCTCTTCACCTATGGGCATGAATACAAATGTCTACTTGTGCTACTCTGAGATAGTCCGAACGAGAGGGGCTGTGATGAGTGCCGAGGCAGTGGTCGACCTTGACCTAGCATTGCGTGCGCTGGTGGACGGGAACCGGCGGGCGATCCTTCGTGTGATTCGTGCCGACCCTCAGCCAGTCGGAGTGGTTGCTGAGGAGGTCGGACTCTCTCAGCAGACTGCCTCGCACCATCTCGGAGTGCTTCGCAAGGCGGGGCTCGCGATCGGCACCCGCGAGGGCACGCGCCATCTGTTCGCGGTTGACACTGATGGCCTGGCGGCGGTGCGCTCGTACCTGGACGACTTTTGGCCGGGGAAACTGGCTGCCCTCAAGACCGTCATTGAGTCGCGGCAGGAGGATCCTCGTGGCTGAGTTCCGAGACTCCATCGACATCGGTGCTCCACCGGAGACGGTGTTCGAGTATCTGATCACGAACGGCGGCATGACGGCTTGGATGGGGCAGTACGCCGACCTCGACCCCACGCCAGGGGGCAAGTTCGCCGTCGACATCGCTGGACACCCGGTGCGGGGCGAGTACCTGCATATCGATCCCCCAAGCCGCGTGGTGATGAGTTGGGGCTTCGCGGGAAGCGAGGACCTTCCGGCGGGAGCATCGAAGGTCGAGTTCCGCCCCACCCCGATCGGCGGCGGGACTCGAGTCGATCTACGCCATTCCGATCTGCCCGACACCGAGGTGCGCGGCCACGCGGACGGCTGGGCGAACTTCCTGCCCCGCCTCGCCGTCGTCGGAGCCGGCGGAGACGCCGGGCCCGACGGCTGGCAGCCGCTCCCTGACTGACCACCCCCGCCGCAACCGCGGCACGAACCAAGGAGAATCCCATGACCCAGGACACCGCTTACGACACCGTGCAGAAGTACCACCGCGCGTGGACGAGTGGCGACATCAACACGGCCATGAGCTACGTCGCCGACGACATCACTTGCCGGGCTCCCGGCGTCGACCTCGATGGCATGGACGCATACCAGGAGTTCATCGGCGGCTTCGCCCCGATGCTCACCGGCATCGGCGACATCGCCGAGTTCGTAGACGGAGACCGCGTGGCACTGTTCTACTACCCGCAGACCGCGACGACCTCCTCCACTCCCGCGGCAGAGTTCTTCACCGTCAAGGACGCGAAGATCACCGAGAGCGTGCTGATCTTCGACCGGCTCTCCTACGGCCCGCCCGAGCAGGCCTGAAGCGGCGGCAGATCATGACTCCCGACCAGACCGTCCTCGTCGAACGCGTCCGTACTCTGATCGCCGACGAACCAGTGGTGCGCGAGGTCTCCATGTTCGGCGGCAGATCCGTGATGGTGAACGAGAAGATGATCGTCAGCGCCCTGAAAGACGGCGGGCTCCTCGTCCGGGTCGATGCCGACCAGCACGACGAACTCCTGAGCAGACCGGGGGCGGTACAGGCGGAGATGGGGCCGGGCCGAGACATGGGGCCGGGTTGGATCGAAGTCGCAGCCGATGCGATCAGCGACGACGAACATCTGGCGTCCTGGATCGGGATCGCAATGGACTACAACCGGGCCGTGACTGGCGGGCATCAATGAGCTCGTTTCAGGGCTTTCCACGAGGTCTGTTCGAGTTCTTCACCGAGTTGCAGGCGGACAACTCGAAAGTGTTCTGGCAGACGAACAAGCACCGCTACGAACACGATGTCCGTACACCAATGCATGCGCTACTCAGTGAGCTCACCGACGAGTTCGGACCACTGCGCATGTTCCGCCCAAACCGTGACGTGCGGTTCTCGACGGACAAGTCGCCCTACAAGCTCTGGACCGGGGCTACCAGCGAAGCCCGGGCTGTCGGCGGGGTCGGCTACTACCTCGAAGTGTCCGCGACGGGCATCGTCACTGGGTACGGAGCCATGCTAATGGTTCCCGAACAATTGCGCCGGTACCGCGCCGCGATCGACAACGAGAAGAGCGGGTCACAGTTTGAGGAACTGGTGGATTCCCTCGCCGAGCGATCCCTCTCTGTTTCCCACGGGGCGGAGGATCCGCTCAAGACCGCGCCGCGCGGATACACCGCCAACCATCCGCGAATCCGGCACCTGAGATGGAAAGGCGCTGCTGTCATTCAGGAATGGCCGAAGGATGACTGGATGCACTCTCCTCGGACGCTTGATGCAATCCGCCGCGTCTAGCACGGCGCTGACCCACTCAAGTCTTGGCTCGAGACCCACCTCGGTGAGTTGCCACAAGAGCAGCACTGAACATTGGGCACCCCCGTTGCGCCATCCTGACTGTCAGAGCACGCAGGGGTGCCCATCGGCCCGGCCCCGCGCAGGCAGGTCATTTACCACGCAACCGGGGCCACTTTGGCATCCCGCGACCCTTCCAGGTCTCAGCTAACCTGGCGACCCAGCGGACAGAGGCGAAGAGCCCGTAGCCGGCGGCCGCGAGGCCGACGGCGACCACGAGCCACCGCCCGATTCCGAGCCACACGCTCCCATCCACGTCGAGGGCCCACTGAGCGCCCGTGATTTATTTACTGAAAACACGCAATCGAAAGGCACCAGACATAGCTGGATATGCACACGACTATTCCAAATCAAACAACGCCATAGAGGCAGAAGAACGCGGACTAATAACGGCCACGACTGCCGCAGCGCACCTCCGCGACCAGTAAGCGCCCGGTTACCAAAGACGAGATTGATTTTCGTCAAGCACGTTGCAGTCGCGCGCAGCCCGCAAGGAATCCTCGTCCCAACCGTCACGCACAGCGTCGCGTACTTAATACGACGTATATTTCCCCGCCATCGGCCTTACCTCTCCCTCAATCGGGTCAGCACATGGATCTGCAGCAGGACCGGATAGAGGTGGCAGACGACCCCGACCGTCAGGAGAGGCACAAGGGACACCCATCCACCGGCCACACTGGCCCAGACCGCGGTAACTGCATGGAGTAGGAACGCCCATGCATGGCCGGCAGCCGCCGCCCTCACGGGTCGCGACTCCCAGCCCTTCATCGCCCCGGATGCCTGACCTCTCCGCAGGGAGAATATAAGCCTGTTCCACCCAATCCATGAGAGAAAGGCATTGAATAGTTCCACTCCCCATCGGCGACTGGCGTCTCGCGAGAGAGAGATACGATCCCACTGGGAGCTCGGGATATGGCGCTCCAGCGAGTCGCCGACAAAGGGGGCGAGCCCCAAGCCCAGGAGAGTTGTTGTGACAACGAAGCCCACCGAGGCCACGCCCGTCGCATTAGCCACGATCACGAGGCCCAGTACCGCAGCGACCGTCAGAAGCAGAGCGGCCATACAGATTCACCACCCCGGGACGCTACTTGGCCCGTCTGGCCCCCGCTCTCTTCCGTAAAACCGCCTCTCCAAGCGCACCCAAAGAAACGAACTTGCACACTACTTCTCATGCTCTAAACCCTTCGACTCCTCCACTAGACCTTCTTTCCGTCCTCGCGGAGGAGGCCACGAAACTCCCCACTCAGCTAACTGGTCTTTTGTCCACCCACCGTTAGCGGTACGGGCTTCATCGATCTCATCTTCGGTCGGCATAGATATAAGGGTAATTTTCGCGCCTGCCACGGTATGAATATGTGAACCTTTCCCGCCAGGGCCGAGTAGGGCTTTGTGGGGTGTTGCTGACAACGGCCTAAGAAGCGCGAGCGGTCGCGGCGGGACTGCTGGGGTGTCACGCGTTCCGTGGTCTAACTCCAAGGCTTGTCGGGGTGAAGGGCCTTGGGGCTGGGAAGATTGTCTTCTAAACGTTCGATCATCTGTACCCGTGACAGACACTGTGCCAAGCACAAGTGCGATGGAGCAGCGGTGAGCGTGCCGACACAGGTTCCCGCCGCCGGTTGTGCGCAGTTCTGCGCAGGGCCAGGCGCTACCGTTTATGCGCGGCCTATCCTGCACGAACATCACAACGCCACCCGCTCCGAGCGCTGCCGGTTGTGCGCAGTTCTGCGCACAACGACCGGGGATGCGTCTGCGACGGCGGGGCACATCATGATTCAACCCTGTCGACGACGGTGGCCGCCCCTTGTGCGGGGAGTCGACCACGTCCACCCCGGTGTCCCTCTTCTTTTACGACTAGCTCGTGCTCTTCGCATGCCTTCCAGAGCTCTGGTGCTCCGTCTCCGCCGTGCTCCCCGGCCCTGGCGGAGAGCCTCGCTGCGCCCGGGGCAGTGCTGCTGCGGACGCAGCAAGTAGGCCGATGAACACCACGAGAGCGGTGAAACCAGCCCACGGCAACGCCAGGCCATCCTCGGCTTGTGCTGCTCCAACCTGTTCGTTGAGCGGTGGATATAGCAGAAGTAGCGCAACCACCGACAGCACCATGAACACTGTGCGCAGCCGTGTCTCGAAGTGTTGTGAGAACACGGCGATACCGATGACAAGGGGAACACATACCAGCAGGTAGTGGTTCCACAACAGGCTCGACGCCATCGTCGCAATGGCGTATGCACCCATGAGAACCAGCGGGGCGGCCCACCGGCGTTGCCGCCATGCGGCCCAGACAATGGCGGCAAAAAGCACAACTGCCACCAGGATCGGGATCACCGACACCCACAGGGGGACATCGTCAACAACAGGAGCCACTCCACCGTTGTCAGGCTTGTCCCGTAGAACCGCCGAGGCGAACGACCGGTTGGACCCGGTGACCACGACATGAGCAGACAACCAACGCATTCTGTCGATCCATGTGCCGAACAGTCCACCCCCTCCAACGACCAGGGATGCCAGTGCGACGAAAGCCGCCGTCGCCGTAGCAGTTGCTGCACCACGTCGATAATGACGGAACAACAGCATCAAGGGGATCAGACCCAACGGCGTCAGTTTCACAATCCCGGCCAGGCCGAGCACGATGCCGGCAGCGACCGGGCGGTCGCGGGCGTAGGCGATACCGCACACTGTCATGCACAAAATGATCGGAGTGGTCTGACCAAGCCACATACCGGACTGGAACGCGGTGGCGTACCAGGCTGCCACGGTGATAGCCAGCAGTGCGGGAAGCGGCACCGTGGTCCGTGACCACAGTGCCCATGACGCGCTAACAAGAAGGGGCAGGCATGCTCCGCACAGAGCGGTGAGCCATACGACGGAAGCCTCGAAGCTCAGCACGTCAGTAAAAGGGGCGACGGCGTAGGCGACGCCAGGAATGTGGACGAACGGATGAGGAGCGGCAGACAGGTCGTTGGTGACGATGACCTCCTGCCAGGCGGAACCAGACCAGGCGGCAAAGTCGGTGGGGTCGAAGTCGTAGATGTGGTCGCTGTTGCCGTTGTTGACGAGGATCCCCGCGATCCACAGTGATGACCAGTCATCAGGCTGCTGCCGGCCGCTCCAGTACAACGCATTGACCAGACCGGCAAAGACAGACAACACCAGCACGTACCCGGAGAGTATCCGGGGACGCTCGCGGTCGGTGCGGAAAGTGATTCCCGCAGCACCAGACTGGCTGCGGGTAAAAGGAGCAGGAATCGGCATGAAGTTCGGACCCATCTGTAGAACGCCACAAGACCCCACACGGCCATGACAGGCCGTCGGGGTAGGTAGTCACGCGCCCCGAGGGGCACGTACATTTTCTAGCGCAGCACCCGGTTACGGATGTCAGCGATAGCGTCGATCAGGGTCTTGCGACCCAGCTGGGACCAACCGGTCCATGCGGGGTTGCCGTCCTGATCCTTCTCCGGGCCGGCCATCTGGTCCAGGATGAGGTCGAGCTTGAAGTTGATGTCTTCGACTGTTGCCATGTCGATTTCCTCCTCGTTGTTGTCGGGAAGCAGTGCTTCTCGGGCGTGACCCCTGAAAAGTAGACAGGTTGGGGGCAGTTATGCTGCCTTAGATAGTGTAGCGGATTGTGCTTCGAAGGCATCCGGTGATATCTGTCCGCACCATGAATGTCGGCGTCGGGTGTTGTATCTGATACACCAGCGGAATACCTCCTGGCGGCATTGCAGCGGATTGGCGAAGACTTTGTTATCGCGGAGGACTTCTCTTTTCATCGTGGAATTAAATGATTCCGCCAGTGCATTATCAGCGCTGGTACCAACCGCGCCCATGGACTGGGTCACGCCCAACTCGCTACAGCATGCACCAAACGCCGACGAGGTATTCACAGAGCAGCTACCATCGGCCCAAGAACCTGGTGTTGCGACCACCGATTGAATCCGCCCACACTGCCGTGATCTGAATGAAAGATGGCACCGTCAAGCCCACCACGTACCGTATTGGCGTGTTCTAAAGCTTCAATCACGAGGCTGGTGCGCATGTGATCAGCAATCGCGAAGCCAGCAAGCTTGCGCGAGTACAAGTCAATGACCGTAGCCAGATACATATTTGTACCGTTCTTACAGGGCAAATATGTAATATCGCCGACATATACCTGGTTCACTGCGTTGGCATGAAACCGGCGTTTCACCAGGTCTGCGAAAACCGGATTTTTCGTGTTTCGCCTGGTTGTCACGCACCGACGGCGTTTAGTAAAGCCACGTAGCTTCATGTTTTTCATGATCCGGGCAACCTTTTTATGATTAACTCTGGCAAAGTCTTTGTCTTCGTTTAGCGAGGCAGTGACGCGTTTAGCGCCATACAATCCCTTTTCTTCTTCAAAGACTGCGGCAATACGGGCCCCAAGCAGACCGTCAGCACAGGTACGCCCATCGCGGCGAGCGCGCGTGGCTTTCCATTTGTAAAACGATGAGCGTGTGAGCTTTAAGACTTCACACATCCGCTTGACCGAGTATTCGGTGCGGTGGTCTTCGACAAACTGGAAGCGGAGCACCAGCGTGTCTCTTCGGCAAAATACTTCGCAGCCTTACGCAAAATATCTCGCTCTTCACGCAATTTGGCGTTTTCTTTTTCCAATGCACGTATGCGTTCTGCATCAGATACAGCTTCTGCCTGGGCTTTAGCCTCAGCCATGCGTGTCTTCTTGCCGGTGCCGAATTCCTTTTTCCATTGATGCAATGAGGCCCGATTGACTCCCAGTTCGGCCGCGGCAGCAGCCAGAGATAAGTTCTCATTGTTTTCGTATAGAGCAACTGCATCACGCTTGAATTGCTCAGAATAGAACTTAGGCATAGTAGGTAGAATACCTTTCCTCCCAGACCTAACGGCCGAGAATCTAGATGTCTACCAAACAGGGGTCAGGTCCCTCCGAGGTTCAGGCAGTTCTGGTAGCGGGCGCGACGGTCTTCCAGACCGTTGTATCCGCCGTTGATTGCTTGGGTTGCTCCCTCGAGGTCTTGATTGTCGGAGAGCTGGTTGAGATTCGGGCGAGCAACGATCCAGTAGTAGACCGATCCGACGAACAGGTATTCATCGGACGCCGCCGCCTCAGGGTTGTCGACGAAGAACGTCGGAGAGGGAAGGATCCCCTGCTCAAAACCCCACTGCGAGCACTGGGTGTAGTTGTTCCTACCGGTCAGCTGGATCGGACCGCGTCCTTTGAAGCGGGGACCATCACCTGGCTGAGTGTTGCCGAGGTCTTCACGGCCCTCGTATTCCGATCCGTCAGCGATCTCCTCAGAGTAGAGCAGCCCGCTGGACTCATGACCGACCTGTGCGCACCACATCGCGGCCCGGTTGACGTTGGTGATGTCGGCATCCCGCATCGCCTTGTTGAACGGCCCGACGAGCTGTTCGTATCTCGCTTGATCAACGCTGCCTCCCATGGCGGCGCTGAGTGTCTGTGCATCCATGTAAACCTCCAAACATGTGTTCGAATGCTACGACGCCAACAGTAGCGAGATGTTCGATTGGATGCAACAGGTGAACTACATAACGCCGCTCATATCGAGCGTCTCCGCCGTATCGTTCTGGCTTGCAGGCAGCGTGTTTTCAGTGACTTCTAGCTGGTCACCGTCCCAATGGAAGGTCGCACTACCGGCGTCCGTCTCGTTCAGTACAGCTGGAGCTTCAGTATAGAACGCGTAGTTGACTCGGACAGTTCGATCGTCCACCTGTTCGATAGATTCGATCTGACGTGCGAGAATAGGGGCCGGGTCGGTGATCAGCCGCCCGTCCCCGAACAGAGCAACGGTCTCCCTGTCGCTTCCGGCGGTTGCTCCGGGGCCTCCTGCTCCGTTGGTTCCAGCGAGCTTCACCCAGCTCAAGGGGGTGCAGGGGTCTGGTTGGCCCTCCGTCGCCGTGTAGTAGAAGCTGACATCGGAGTCGTCAACGTTGGCAAAATGCACCGGGATCGGCTGTTCCCCGACGAGCGGGTTAGTGACCGCAGCATCTGCGCAGGAGCCATCGCCCGCTCCTCCGTCTGGTGTTGGCGCACGACCGGTGGCGCTTTCTGGCTGTGATGGCGTGCTAGCTGGCTGCTGAGTGATCGTGTCAGTGACGGTCGTTTCGGTGCTTTCCCCGGCCCCATCATCTGACGAGCAGCCCACCAGAAGGGATGCTGCACACCCAGCGGCGATCAGGCCAGCACTCGCGGTTCTTGGAAGTGTTCTGATGTTCCTCATGGACTCCACCGTACGTTTCGGGCCGGACACCTCTCGTCGAAGAAGGGCCGGACACCTCTCGTCGAAGAAGCAGTGCAGCACCATGCTGGTCTATCGCGGAAAAACACCACACACCTCTGGCACCATTACATCCTGAATCCCACCGATCCGCTAGGAAGCCTCGGTGTTCGCACAACCCGGCTGCGTACAGGCAGGACGTGGATTTCCTCCATTCCGGGGCCGGTGATATTTCCAGATCTCGTCCATGTCTAGTTGCTCCAGAGTGTCCCGCATCAGGGTCAGGGCGTTATCAGAGTAGCGATTGTGCCTTTGAGAGCCGAACTCGAAAACATGCACGTAGTCAGGTCTGCTGTCGATGCCGAGGTGTCGCCGAAGTGCAGTGGCGCGAGGCCTAGTGATACCGAGCTTGTCAGCCAGATCGTAGAACGACCAGTGGAACTTCTTCTGCAGATCCACCTCTCGCACAGCTGCTGCTTCATCTACCTCATCATCGCTACCGTCACGAACCAAGCGCACGGGGAGCGCTTCGGCCTGTTTGACAATCTTGACCTTCACAGTCAGACCCTCTCCCGTAACATTTGCTGCTAGCGGGTTCAGCTTGGGGAAGACCTGTTCACGGCCCTTGCTGGCTTTAATACCCTTCTCGACACGATCAACGTCAGCATCGCTGACCTTCCCGGGTGAGACGCTTGATTGTCTGATACACCTGGCCGATGTTGATTGGCCAGGTGTTGCGAGTGCGGTTTTCGAAATCAGTCTTTAGCTTTCCGACACTGCGTGGGTGCTCGGAGAGCATGCTGAGAAAAGCGAACTTCATAGACACAAGGGGCCTCACCAGGACGGGAAGTCGGCTTGCTGACCTCGGAGATGCAGGGATAACCCCTATTCATGTCACACTTTAAAGTGACCCGCAACCCGCTTACCTCTTCGGGAAACTTGAGATAACGAGATCGGAAAGCGGTCCAGGTAACCTCCCATCATTTGCCATACGGGCCCAGTTCCCTACCGCCGATAAGCCTCCGTCACCTCCTTGGGTTACCCCAAAGAAGTCCACGCTTTCTCCGGTGCTATCGTCCTTTGAAGTGTAGGAGGACCATTCGCTTCCTGTTTCCCGTACAATAATCTCCCCAATGAGTAGAGCTGCCCTGTTGACCTCATCCTCATCGCTCGAGGGGAAAGTTTTCTTTTCGATTGAGTCTATGGTGCTCCGCGACCATAGTTCGACACCTGATTCATCGGGTGATATTTTCGATCCGCTCCATTCTTCAAAAACACCCTTTGCTGATTCTTTTACGGATTCAAGGGGGATGCTTCCGGAGGGCACGGGGCGAATTATCGAGGGGGCCGGGTCTCCCGGGTTCCAATTACCCATTTCGGACTAACCACCACGGTTGCGCTTCTAGTGGCTTGTAAATGCACCTTAGCTTACCCCAGGTTGGGTTGGCTGCCTCGAGGATATCCTTATGTGTCAGACACTGATTCTCGGTGTCGAAGAAGTTGAGGACGTTATCCCAGTCGTCCTGTGTCTCAACAGGATTGCTTGGTTTTTCCAGAGTGCTGGCTGTTGGATTTGCAGCTGTGTCGGTAGTTGCGGGTGATCCAAGGGCGGTGGCGGCTCCGCCGCAGGTCAACGAGGCGCATAGGCCTACTGCGGCGAGGGGCTTCATTGCCTTTTTCGGGAGGAACATTAGCACAACTCCACTCTGTCAATCTTCAGCGCTCCGGCGAAGTGAATGTTTGTCCTGGTTCCTGCCACGACATTCTTGCAAGCGGAATCAGGCCCAAAGGCGATGATTACCTTCACTCGAAGGTCCATGCCGCAGTTGTTTTCGACCTGTACCGCGCCCAATTCTTTATATGCCACCACGCAACTGGGTGCTGTGGCGAAAGCTTCCGGGGTACTCTCGGAGGGATTGTCCAGGTCGACGAGTTGAACAACTGCACCTGTTTCGAATCCTGATGGCTCGACTGTGGAGGCGTAGCTGGGGGAGGCGGCTAGGCCGCCCACCAAAGAAGTCAACGCTGCAACTGCCGCTAGTTTCTTCTTCATTTTCGGTCCCTCTTCTTGGGCGGTCATTTGCTGAACCACGTTATACGGGTTAAATGTGACCTGCAAGATTTCCGAATAAAATATAAGAAGTGTACGTATAATATTGTGTCATCATGATTCGCTGAGCTAGTTTGGTGATGTGGATCACAGCAGGTTAGGTGTGCCGTTTGCTCCATTGGTGAGACTTTGCAGAATCGTTACTATTCCTTCTTTATTGGCCCCCGTCTGGGGGTGTCTATATTCAGGGGGAGTAGTTGTGGTTCGGATTATCCTTCCGGATACCCAGGTGGTTCCTGGGTGTGGCCATGGCTGTTCATCTATGTGTACCCATACTAGGCGGTATTTGAGTGAGGTAAGTTGTGACTTGCAGCTTTGTTTGGCGGCTTTCTTGCAACTCTGAATGGCGGGTTAGTAATCCCGACGGTGCTGTTGCAAACTCGCGTTTTCGACGAAAACGGCGGATCCGGTACCAGCGTTGCGCTGCACACTAACAAATAGTTAGTTATCTGGAATTCCTGTTTGCAACAGCACCGAATAAACTAACTTTAAAGCAAGTCCCGTGGGAGCATTCTGCACGCTCCCACGGGACTTGCTTTAGGTATTTGTAGAGCTCTGCAGCTTGGTGTTCCAAAGATGTGTACGTAGCGCAACATTTAGGGTGCGCCCCGGCTAGGATCAGTGACATCGAGACTGGAAAACGTCCGTTGACGGAATTGGCGTCGGCCTACGAAAAATTCCTGAAAACCGCTTGACACACTATAGGAGCATCTTGACCCGGGAGCTTCGATGAGACTTTGTCTACTTACTTGCGTTAGCGGTTGTGTCCTCGCTTTGCCTTTGCGGATATAGTTTTACCGGATATAGATATAGGCCACCAGGAAGAATAGGAAAATCCCCAGCTTAAAGGCTGTGAATAACTGCTATTGTGATGGTAAATATGCGCACGCCTTTTATGCGTGATGGTAAATATGCGCAGTCTGACCAGGGCATAAAGAAAGCGCCCACAAAGGGGCGCTGACATGATTTTCGAAGTCTAGTCTAGTTGCGGCCGTGCCGAAAGAAGTACTACCGTTGATTTCAGGAAGAGTACGCTGACAGACAGACCAACCCCACCTCATTGAGGCAGCTTAGTTCTTTAATTCCTCGGGCATTGGGCCGTACTGACCACCGTTAGGGTAATACTTCCAGCCGTCAGTAATTCGAATCTTATCTTCCCACGGCACGTGGTATTCGCCTCCTGCTAGGTCCTTGACCCAGGTGAGGTAATTTTCCCTTTCTCCTCCGGGTTTTCCAACATATCCCCGCGCGCCGAGGTTATAGATGTTATTCTCCAGCGCCCAATTCTCCCTCGCCTGGTCAACCAGTTTGGGGAAGAGTTCAGCCGTGACAATCTCCCAAGGGTTCCGCTGTCCTTGCTGAATGACGTTTCCGTCAAAGTTGCAGACAGTTCCCTCCCCGAAGTAGTAGAAAACGTTGTCATAACCAGCCAGATTCACAGACACCGAATACATGAGGTTTTGCCAAGCATTGGTCTGGTTCGTAAGGATCCATTGGTCGTTGACCTGCGTTGAGTAACCTGAGATACGGATGTAGATATTCGCGCCTTTATAAGCTGCTTCACGGGCAAGCTCCGGAAACATTCCGTCATGGCAGATGCACACTGCAAGCTTTGAGCCCTTCGGCCCCTCACACACAGGCATGCCCAAGTCACCTGGGTACCAGGGTTCAATCGGAACCCATGGTTGGAGCTTACGGTAATGGAGAGCCGTCTCTCCCTTGTTATCGATGATTATGGCAGTGTTATAGGGCGCGAGACCGGGAGTGTCGTTGGGTTCCATAATGGAAAAGACTCCCCAAACATCGTTCTCGCGGCAGGCATTCCTAAACTGCGTCACCTCTTTCGAATCGAGGGTCAAGAGCATCTCGTCATAGGACCAGATCTTCGTATTAAGGCCGGAGGTGGAGTATTCAGGAAAAACAATGATATCGAGGTCTGGATACCCCGCTTTGGTGTTGGCGACTGTGCGGCAGATTTGTGCGACGTTCTTCTCAATGTCCTCGGGCCCACTGACAATCGGAACCGGATACTGGATCAATGCAGTCAAGACTCCATCGGGGCTTGCGCTGACGCTACCTGTACTTCCCACAAAAACTCCTCATTTAGATAAAACGGACGGAAACTGGATGGGTGCCCAGTTTAGGGTCCACCATACACCAATAACTGTCGTGCTATAGGTAATAGAAGTCGGCAAGCTTTCCCCAAGAGAAGTATGACCCCTAGCATCCAGAGCATCCCCTAGTAAGAACATCTAAAAGGAGCTACCCGAATCTCCATCAAAATAGACCAGAGCTTCTTTTTGCTCGAGACTGCTACCCTCCAAGACCTCTAACCCTTAGGGTGAAAACCACAGCAAGCGCGCCCTGTTGGGGGACAGATTAAATCTGTACGGTTTGAAGTGTCCCAGGTTTTTCCATCGGTGCTGTTTCAAAGTGGTGCTGTTGCAAACTCGCGTTTTCGTCGAAAACGGCGGATCCGGTACCAGCGTTGCGCTGCACACTAACAAATAGTTAGTCATCTGGAATTCCTGTTTGCAACAGCACCTCTGTGGCCTCGTTCGGCGTTGCTTCACCCTTGACATCAACGACACTTCCATAGGTTCAGCACTGGTCGGATTGGGCAAAATCTGTATCCGGTCGGACCAGCCAAGGCTCTCAACCACTGCGCTAGGAATGATGCCGAGTAGCTCTGAATTCATCACCACGCCAGGAACCGACGCTACCGTCGTCCCGATGATTCCAGTTTGAAGTTGCAGGCCGGCCTTCAGTAATAGATTTTCTGGAGCATCATGACCAATCGATGACTTGATCCGTATAAAGCGCTCGGCGCTCATTTGCTCGAGACTGATGAATCCTTCGATTTCGGCACCGCCGTGAGTGCGCACCAGCGTCGGCCCAGGCAGGTTGTGAAATAGTGGGTTCCTCCGAATAATGGCCCTCATGAACCAACCATTGCGCGTTGCTATTTTTGCCGACCCTGGCCTACCGTCCCGCACCGTCTCACGTGTCCTCGGTGATGGCAATGACGGAGAGAAAACTGTCGGCAGATATCTTTTCTCCCACCACAAAAGTCGAACCCCAGCGCGCCCAGATGGCACGCTCGATCTCGACACCGTTCGAGGATGGGCACGAGACGATGACGTAGATCTACTGGCCATCGTCACCGAAATCCCCCGCCGTGCCGGGCGAAAACCCAAGATCGCCGCGCTGCACTACGGGGAAGGTCTGGTCATCATTTCCCTACCAGCACTGGGATGGCAGGGCGTGACCCAGAGACTTCGCCATGTACTGTTCGACTCCCTGGACGCTCTCGCCGACCAGCAGACACCCGGAACCGACCAGCACACATCCGACTCCGGGGTGGTCTACGAGCAGGAGTCTCGTTCCGGCCGGTCCGTCTACATCACCTCTCCCTGGTGGCGACCGGGCAGACTCCGACTGGTCCTGGGCATGGTACGTACCAATGAGCCCCTGTCGGCGGTATCGAAGTTGTCTGGAGTACTCGCTGCCGCGGCGGGAACTGGGGCGTTCGGCATCTTCTACTCCTCAATTTGGGAAATGGCGGACGCTTTGCCCAGCTGGCGACTGGGTCTGATTACCGCGATGGTCATTGTGACCATGGTGCTCTGGCTGATCGGTACCAACAGGTTGTGGGAACATTCACGAAAACTAGGCGACCTGACCGAAGCCGCCATGTATAACGCCTCCACCGTGGCCACTCTCCTGCTGTCGGTCATCTTGCTCTACTTGGTACTATTTATCGGGATCTTCATCGGGGGAATAGGTGTCATCGAATCCGGATTCATGTCATCGAAAATCGGTGCGGAAGCCTCCCTCGGGAACTACGTTGATATCGCCTGGCTCAGCGCCTCGATGGGCACCGTTGCGGGTGCTCTCGGATCGAATTTCGATAGCGAAGACACCATTCGAGAACTCACCCACGGCAAACGCCTGGCACAACGATTCAAACAACGCCAAGACGCCAACGAGAACAACTGCTAATTCTCACCAAGCCAAGACATGGGGCATGACTGCCCGCCGGATAAACATCATGAGCGCCCTGTGGGGATTGAGGCTTATTCATAGGGGTTTAGCGCTCGCAGTCCGATCGCCGCTCTGGGGCGTGTCGCGGGGACATAAAGAGGGGACTGCCTGTTTCGATTAATGTGTGAAGAAAAACCAAACAAACAGTCCCACCAGCAAGACTACGGGGCCGTCCCCTGTTTGGTGGACACGCTGACCCCGGCCCAAAATGGGCCGGAGAATGCGAGAAACCACCATGGGCGAAGAACACCTACACCGATGAGTTCAAGACGGACGCGGTCCGACTCTATGAGGACACCACAGGCGCCTCGTTCTCCTCGATCGCCGTGGACCTCGGGATCAGCCGGGCGACGCTGAAGAACTGGGTCTACGCCGCCCGCAAGGCCCGCGGCGTCCAGCCCAGCCGCACCGCCGAAGACCCCACCGACGAGCTGTTGCGCCTGCGCAAAGAAGTCCAGCACCTGCGCTCGGAGACGCAGAAACTCTCAACCGAGCGCGATATCCTGCTGCCAAGGCCGCGAAATATTTCGCGGGAGAGACGACCAGGTAGAGCCGCTTCCGATTCGTTGATGACCACCGAGACCTCTATCAGGTCAAGCGGTTGTGCCAAGTTCTGAGGATCAACCGGTCCTCGTACTACGCCTGGAAATCTGCGGCTTTCCACCCGCCGGCGACGCCTCGGTTACGTCCTTTAGCGTGGTGTATCTGTAGCTGTCGGTGAGGGCCCCATGGGAGACGTGGGCGACCCCCAAAGTCACCTTTCGAATCAACTCCTGCATCTCCTCGAAAGGGAACCCACGATGGCCGCTGGCCCTTATTCTATCGATCCGACCACCTATCTCGACGACCTGCTGTCTCAAGCCTCCCCGGACTTGATGAGACAGATGCTCCAGGGCTTTCCTGTCCATCCAAGCAGACCAGATCTGCGGTGCTGATTACGCCACCACCAGCCACGCCCGTACCAACGTCCGCAACGGTTACCGTCACCGCGACCTCGACACCAGGGTTGGCACCGTAGATGTCGCGGTCCCGAAGCTTCGGGCAGGGTCGTTCTTCCCCGACTGGCTGCTGGAACGACGCACCCGGGCCGAACGCGCCTGACCACGGTGATCGCGACCTGCTATCTCAAGGGTGTCTCCACCCGCAGGATGAACGACCTGGTCGCCTCACTGGGCATCAACAATCTCTCGAAGTCACAGGTATCCGAGATGGCCAAAGACCTGGACTCTATGGTCGAGGATTTTCGTAGCCGGCCGCTGGATACCGGCCCCTACCTGTACGTCTCCTGTGACGCCTTGACCATGAAGGTCCGCAAAGGCGGCCGCGTCGTCAAAACCTCGGTGTTGTTGGCTACCGGGGTCAACGCCGAAGGGTGCCGGGAACTACTCGGTATGCAGGTCGCCACCGCAGAGTCGGTGGCCTCCTGGACGGGTTTCTTTAGGGACCTCAAGGCCCGGGGTCTTAATCAGGTCTACCTGGTCACCAACGACGCGCACCTGGGCATCCAGCACGCTATCGGCGAGATCCTACCGAATGCGTCCTGGCAGCGGTGCCGCACGCACTTTTCGAAGAACCTCTCTGGCTTGGTATCGAAGACTTAAGTGGCCGACCTTGTCGGCAATGTTTCACACGATCTTTCAGCAGCCGGACGCCGACGCAGTATGGAAGCAGGCCCGGGAGGTCGTGGCGTTCTGTCAGGAAAAGTTCCCGCAGGTGGCGGATTATCTGGAGGAAGCTCTGCATGAGCTGCTGGCGTTCACGAACGCCCCGAAGGCGGTGTGGACGAAGGTCTGGTCGAATAATCCGACCGAGCGGTTGAACCGGGAGATCCGCCGGCGTACCGACGTCGTCGGCATCTTCCCAAACCGGGACGCGGTGGTTCGTCTGGTCGGGGCGGTACTCGCGGAACAGCATGATGACTGGATTCAGCAGAAACGCTATATGTCGTTGACCAGTCTGAAGCAGACAAAGACGGTGCTGTTGCAAACTCGCGTTTCGACGAAAACGGCGGATCCGGTACCAGCGTTGCGCTGCACACTAACAAATAGTTAGTTATCTGGAATTCCTGTTTGCAACAGCACCTTCAATCTCAGCATTGAGTTCCGGATAGTCTAGGGAACCTAAGAAAATGCCTGGCTCATGGCCTATTTGAATTGGCGACCATGCCTGCAGCGTAATCTTATTCACCCGCGCGTAGTCCACTAGACCGCCACCATCGCGCGTAAACGCATCATCCGACGTTGTCATATTGGATGTCATCCCCTGCGCAACCAACGAAGAATGCGTGATAGAAAACTGCACCTGGTTCACAAGAAGTGGCTGTTTCACAGCAGTCTTGAGCAGATCAATCTGACGCGGAGTGTGGTTCGATACGCCAAAGGCACGCACCTTGCCGGCTGCCTCAAGTTCATCAAAGGCACGCGCTACTTCTTCTGGTTCCACCAGTACATCGGGACGGTGCAGCAACAGCACATCAAGGTAGTCCATATTCAATGATTTCAAGGACTCATCTACTGAAGCAACAATGTGTTCATAAGACTGGTCATAGCCCCACGGATCTTCAACGATTCCTGTCTTCGACTGCAAAACAATGCCCTCGCGCTCGGACGAAGAAAGCTTCACGGCTTCTGCAAACCTACGCTCACACAGGTGGTATCCACCATCAGGAAAGTTGAAACCATAAAGATCCGCATGATCGAAGTAGCTCACGCCCGCTTCACGCGCGGAATCATAAAGCTCACGAATTTCCGCATCAGTCTTATCTCCGATGCGCATCATTCCCGCGATCATGTTGGGTACTTGTTGCCCGCTGCTGCCTAGTTCAACGCTCCGTATATGAATCCTCCTCTAGGCTCAAAACTCTCTCGGATTAGTTTTGCGCGAGTCTAGCCCTTTATACGCGCAGAAGATCCAAATACGCCTCCAGCTGGTTGATGATCCTTTGTTTACTAAATCCTTCCGGATCCATCACCGCGGTAATCTGCGAGCCTTGCAAGAAAACCACCAGTATCTCTGCCGTGCTTTCAACGTTGGAAATTGAACGAAGCAGCCCATCTTCTTTAGCTTCCTTGAGCATGGTGGCTATCATCTCGCACCACCGATTCGTTGAAACCGCAGCTAGTGCCGCACGTTTTCCATCTTGGGCAGCACTGTCCCAGAATGACACAACTATCCGCGCCTCATCACGCAGTCGTTCAGTAAACGGAAGGACTTCCAGGCACATCGCACGCACTGCTTCAAACCCACGCAGGCCTTCGATGGACTTGCCAATACGCTCTTCAGTGGAGCTATAAACGTGTTCAAACGTGGCCGCTAAAAGGTCCATCTTGGTGGGAAAATAAGGCTTTAACGCACCATTGGCATAGCCTGCTTCTTCAGCAATCTGCCGCATAGTGGCACCAGCTAGTCCCCGGCGCGCAATAACCCGCCACGTTGATTCAACAAGCTCCCGCTTGCGCTGTACATGGTCAACTACTTTTGGCATTCATTTTCTCCACTCAATAGTGCTGTTGACATTGTACTAAGCACTCTCGCTGCTCAAGTTGGTTGTTGCGTGGTTCAAACCAATTTCAGATATCCCCTTGCCAATGCGTCACTTCAAGTTTATCCTCTACACCAGTAGAACTTAAACGTGTCGTGAACCACTTTAAGAACGTAGAGAGATTCACGTCAATCCTTATTCCCGGCAGAAAAGACCGATATGGCTACTTCACCGTCACAACAAGACACTCGCAATGGGCTCAAAAGCGGAAAGCTGTCCACGGCGTCATTGGTATTTATCATCATCGCGGCATCGGCACCTTTGACGGTGTTGGCGGGTGGTGCGCCCACTAACTACGCGGTTGCAGGACTGCTCGGAGTGCCCATCGGGTACGTGGTGCTTGGCATCATCCTGGCGCTTTTCGCCGTGGGCTATGGGCGCATGGCCAGCCAGATTCAATCCTCAGGCGCTTTCTACGTCTTCATTGCGCGTGGCTTGGGACTGCGCCAAGGAATCGCGGGCGCTATTTTGGCGCTCGTTGCGTATAACCTCATGCAGATTGGCCTTTATGGACTCTTCGGTTTCTCCGCGGCCAATGCTTTGACAGCATTGGCCGGAATTGAGCTTCCCTGGTGGTTGCTTGGCATCGTGGGATGGCTCATCGTTGGCATCTTGGGCGTAAACAACATTGACTTCTCGGCCAAGGTACTTGGCGTCATCGTCACCTTGGAATTCTTGGTGGTCATTGTCTTCTCCGTCATGGCGATTGCCAATGCCCCAGAAGGAATCAGCACCAGCGGTTGGCAGCCGGATCAGTTCTTCACCCCAGGCATCGGTGTGCTTTTAGCCTTTACGATGGCCGCTTTCATGGGCTTTGAATCCGGCGCTATCTACTCGGAGGAAGCCAAGAACCCTGAGCGTACTGTTTCACGTGCAACATATATTGCCGTCGGCATTATCGCTGCTTTTTATGCGTTCTCCGCGTGGGCGTTGCAGATGGGCGTGGGTCCAGGGAGCATCGTTAGCCAAGCGCAAGAATTTGGCCCCGACCTGGTCTTTGTCTGGCTCGCGGACTTTAGTACCACGGCATCAAATGCCGCGCACCTGCTTTTTGTCACCAGCCTCATGGCAGCGTTGATTGCTTTTCACAATGCTGCGGCCAGGTATTTCTTCTCTCTTGGGCAATCTGGAGTTCTTCCTGCAAGCTTTGGCCGCACTGGTAAAAGCGGTGCACCAATCGGTGGTTCTATGGCTCAATCTATCCTGGCAATTGTGGTCCTGGCGGTCTTTGCCATCATCGGTAGTGGCTCAGAACAAGAATTCCTGTTTCCGGTGGTCACCTTATTTACCTGGTTTACCAACGCCGCGGCCTTTGGCCTGACCTTCCTGCTGGCTGTCACCAGCTTTGCCGTGATGGTGTGGGCGAACCGTTACCACCGCGAGTACAGCGTGTTCGTGAAAACTATCGCGCCGTTGCTCGCCGGCATTGGCATGGCGGCGGTAACCGCGCTGATTCTCATCAACTTCAACCTCATGATGGACACCGAAGACTTCTTCATGATTTGGATCATGCCGGCCATCATCTTGGGATCCGGGCTCATTGGCCTTATCTGGGGCGAGATTTTAATCCGCCGCAACACCATGAACTCCGCGCACATCACGGGCGAGGTTGCGGAGATCGAACCCGAACCCGCGGCGACGGTATAAGCATATTGCCTCCCCACAGCCACCAACATTTTTCACTTCAAGAAAAGGAAACCTTAATCATGTCTAAGAACAAAGTTGTCATCATCGGCGCCGGATTCGCAGGTCTAGTTGCCGCGCGCGAGCTGCAAACCGCCGGCATTGAATATGAAATCTTGGAGGCCAAAGACCGCATCGGCGGGCGTGCCTGGACCGAAGAGCGCATGGGTCGCCCGCTGGAATTGGGCGCTACCTGGGTGCACTGGTTCCAAGCCCACACCTGGACTGAGATCATGCGCTATGGTCAGCGCACTGAGATCACGGCGTCGCCTTCCGGCAATGACGCCCACTGGGTAACCGACGGCAAGGTGGTCAAGGGCACCGAGGATGATCTGGACGAAAAGCTCACGGCTGCAATGGAAGCGACCTACGAAGGCAGTGAGGACTACTTCCCTAACCCGCATGATCCGTTATGGGTTCTCTCTGATGACTTCGATGGCCCAGCTGAAGTGCGTGAGCGCTTTCTTTCCGATGACCAGAAAAATGCCATTGACCTTGTGAAAGAAGCTGGATTCGACCAAGAGACTATCGATCTTGTCGATGCCTTCTGGTGCGCCGGCTACATCGGCGACCCATACACCGGCTCCGCGCTCATGGCGAAGCAATGGGGCGCGCTATCTGATAACCGCTACCGCGTGATGGAAGATATCACCTTGAAGTGGAAGCTCAATAACGGCATGCGCTCGCTTTACGATGGCATCGCTGGCGACCTCAACAACGATATCCGCCTGAATACCCCAGTCGCGAAGGTCGAACATCGCGCTAACCGCGCAATAGTAACTACTGAATCGGGTGAAGTCATCGAAGCATCGGCAGTAATCTGCACCGTGCCGGTCGGCGCGCTGAGCAATATTGAATTCTCCCCTGCCCTGCCCGATGCTGTACAAAGCGTTATCGATGACAAGTGGAACTCCCAAGGTGCAAAGATCTGGATCAAGATCAAAGGTCACCACCGCTTCCTAGGCTATGCACCAAAGCCAGCCAAGATGTCCGTGGTGCGCTCCGAATACTTCATGGATGACGACACCACCATCCTGGTCGGCTTTGGCTACGACAACACCAATATTGATCTCAACTCCATCGAAGACGCCCAAGCTGTTATCAACCAATGGCGCGATGACCTCGAGGTTGTCGATACCACCGGCCACAACTGGGTTGCCGATAAGTGGGCTGGCCAGGCCTGGGGAACCCTGCGCAAGGGCCAATTCACCCAAGGCTGGAGCCTTTTCGACGACATCGATTCGCAGTTATTCTTCGCCGGCTCCGATTATGCCTACGGCTGGCGCGGCGTCTGCGTCGACGGCGCGCTAGAAAAAGGCATGACCACCGCCCGCCAGGTCATCAACAGCATGCGGGAGACAAAGGAACAGTAAATGACGCAGACAACCGTATACACCGGAAAGATTTGGACCAGCGTTGCCGATGATGACTGGGTCGAAGCCTTCGCCGTTGCAGATGGCCGTATCATCGCCACGGGCGCGCTCCACGAAGTGGAGGACCAAGTTGGCACACCACATGAGACCATCATCATTGATAAAGGCATTGTTACGCCGGGGCTTATCGATGGCCACCTGCACCTAAGTCTCGGCGGCACCCAGCTGGCTCACGAGTTAGCTTTGGATCCCACCGACGATGCTGAAACTATCTTGGCGAAGGTGCGCGAGTGGACCTCGCGCCTGAAACCAGGTGAGTGGGTTATCGGCGGCATCATCGGCAGCGGTGTGCTGCCCATGCTCAATAACGTGGAGTTCTTAGAAAAGCTCGATGAAGCTTCTCACGGCCATCCGGTGCTGCTGCGCGATGACACCATGCACAACCGGCAAGTCAACACCACCGCTTTGGAGGCCATGGGTATTACAGCCGATTCCTCCGACCCAGAAGGCGGCACGTATGTCCGTGACGATCAAGGCCGGCTCACGGGCGCTTTGTGGGAGCTGGCCTGCGCGGTAGCCGAAGGTGTTGCTGCCGGGTCTCACGTTGATCCACAAGAACGCCAGGTTAAAGCATTACAAACCGCGCTAGAACACCTGTCTGCGCTGGGGATAACCACCGTGCAAGATGCCGCGACCATGCTCCCGCACTTTGAAGGCCTATCCACCCTTGAAGAATCCGGCGAGTTAGACATGCGCGTGATTGCATCGATGCCCATTCGTCCCTTCATTGAAGACGGCACTGTAGGTGAAGAACTCTTCGCCGCCGGCATGGAGTTTGAAAGCGAACACGTGAAACCACGCTTTGCCAAGTTCGTTTTAGATGGCGTTCCCACCACGCACACAACGGCGCTGTTGAATCCGTATAAATGTAATCATTCCAGCCACGACCCCAACTTCCGTGGTGAGCTCTACTGGACTTTAGATGATCTCGTGGCAGCACTTCGCCGCTGTGCTGAGCTCGGTCTTGATGCCAAGCTGCACGCCACCGGCGATGCGTCGGTGCGCCAAGCTCTCGATGCCGCCGAAATTGTCCGCCAAGATGCCGGCGGCGGACCCGCAATGCAGATCGCCCACATGTCTTTTATCTCTGAGCAGGACCTTCCGCGCTTCGCCGAACTCAGCGTCGCCGCCGATGCCTGCCCATTCATGTGGTTTCCCAGCCCGCTTACCGAGGGCGTCGGCGCCTTCGTCGCCGATGAAACCATGGCGAATATCTGGCCTTTCAAAGACCTCCTCGCCTCCGGCGCCGTTGTCGCCGGCGGCTCCGACTGGCCCGTCGGCCTCCCCGTCCTCAACCCCTGGCTGGGTATCGAAGGTATGGTCACCCGCCAAGCCGCCGCCGACAGCGCGAACAGCTCCGACAGCTACGGCGACCGCACCGTCAACATCAATCAGGCCATCACGCTGCCCCAAGCCATGGCCGCCTTTACCCGCGAATCCGCGAAAGCCCTGGGCATCGCCGATGAAACCGGCACCATTGAACCCGGCAAATCCGCCGACTTCATCGCCCTCGACCGCAACATCTTTACCGGCGACATCAAAGATGTTCACAACACCCAAGTCAGCCGCCGCTGGGTGGCGGGCCAGGGCTCCTGAGACTACTCTTCGTCTGGCGCGAAATGTGAGTTGGCGAAGGCGACTGCGGCAGCGATGTCTTCATCGCTCGTTCCCCACGCCTTCTGAACAACCTCACCCCATGCCTCAGATGCGCTCTTTGCGTACTCCTTGGCCTCATCGGTGCTTTCCCAGGTCACTGGATCAAATGCTTCACCGGATAGGTGCTTGCCCAGCATGTGCAGTGTGAGATCCCAGCCCACGGCCACACCGATGGTTCCGCCAGGGCCATAAGCGGCCACCATCTCATCGAGGATCGCCGCTGGTGTGGAATGTTCCAGCTCCAGGGTGGTGTTTTCTCCTTCTGGGGTAAAGCGCAGTTCCAATTCCGTGGTCATTCCAGGACCCAGTGCCCACGTCGTCTTCAGCGTGATCGGCGCTTCAAAATGCAGCACTTCTCCACCGGCGTTGTCTTTGACCTGGAAGCTTCCGCCTTGACGGAAATCACCGTCAACTTCGCTGAACCATTGCGCGAGCTGCTCCTTGTCGGTGCAGGCCTTCCATGCATCGGTAACCTCTGCTGCAAAGGTCCTGCGCAGTACAACGGACTTACCTTCACCATCGGCAACCGGAGCATTTCCCAGCGCACGGTAGGTTTTATTCAAGCTTTCAGCCTCAGACATTGTGCTCCTCAGAAGGTTTAGCATTTCGGCAGGTTTACTGTCGCCCATCCTACTGAGCAATTGCCTTGCCCATCGTCTGGTTTCACGTGAAACTTCCTCACCCAGCGCACGTGTGGATTTCTGCTTATAATCCAGCCAAGTATTCCTTCGCATTGCAGAGAAAAGCAGGACGTTAATGGCCGATACCCCAGCCCCTGAGCCCACCAATTCTTCCCAGAAAGGCACAGCGTGGGAAGTGTTTTGGACCTTTCTCAAGCTCGGCCTTACTTCCTTCGGTGGCCCCATCGCGCATCTCGGATACTTTCGCACTGAGACGGTTCAACACCGGGGCTGGCTGAAAGATGAGGAGTACGCGGATCTCGTCGCATTGTGTCAGTTCTTGCCGGGTCCCGCTTCCAGTCAGGTGGGTTTCGCGCTCGGCATGCACCGGGCCGGCTTCCTGGGCGCACTCGCTGCATTTGTGGCCTTCACGCTTCCCTCCGCAGCACTCTTAGTCTTATTCGCTTTGGGCATTTCACTTTTCGATTCCCCATCCACCCAAGGCCTCCTCACCGGCCTCAAGGTTGTTGCAGTCGCCATTGTCGCTCAAGCAGTACTTGGCATGGCAAAGAACCTCACACCGGACAAAACCCGCGCAACCATTGCGGTTATCGCCGCCGGTTGCGCACTGCTTCTACCGGGATCCGCCGGGCAAGTAATTGCGATTATCTTTGGCCTTGTCGCAGGCTATTTCTTCTGCCGCTCTTCAACAACAACTACCGGCGGAAATCTTCACCTTCCAGTCCCCCGCATTGTTGGAATCATCTCGCTAATCTTGTTCGCGATACTCCTTCTCGGACTCCCACTACTACTGGCCGCCACGGGCTCTTCAGTTGTCGTGCTTGTTGATTCCTTCTACCGCGCCGGCGCATTAGTATTCGGCGGCGGGCATGTAGTTCTGCCTCTTCTACACAACGGTGTTGTGGAGACCGGGTGGATTGCTGAACAGGACTTCCTTGCCGGCTACGGTATCGCGCAGGCAGTGCCTGGCCCCTTGTTCACCTTCGCGGCATTTCTGGGCACCATAACTACCGTTGGACCAAACGGAACCCTTGGTGCAACCATCGCGCTTCTTGCGATCTTCCTTCCCGGATTCCTACTCCTTATCGGCGTGCTGCCGTTTTGGAATTCACTGCGCCAACGCGCTTGGGCCCAAGCAGCAATGCGCGGCGCCAATGCCGCCGTCGTCGGCGTGCTCGGCGCCGCGCTCTACACACCCGTATTCACATCAGCAATCACAGGACCAGCGACATTCACCTTGGCACTAGCCTGCTTCGTCCTTCTAACAACATGGAAACTCCCACCCTGGACTGTCGTCCTGGTCGGAGCACTCGGTGGCGTCTTACTGACGCTTATTTGATCTCATTTGTCCGTTGCTCGCGTTACTGGATACAGAAACTGGTTGAAAGCACTACCTCCCCGGGAGTCGCGGTCCTCAGTCCACTAGTCGTAGACACTCCAGGGATCAGCCCTCACTCGTGCATCGACGGCAGCCGCGTCATCACCGATGACCACCCGCCATTCACCACGCTGAACTGCCTCCAAAATTATGCTGGCAGCCGACTCACTTGATACTGGCTCGTAGTCGGCGAACTCCCCGTCGAGTGCACGCCTCCACGTGCGCGGCGGGGCGGGCATTCCAGTGCTCACATGACCTGCCAACACTAGAACCGCGGACAGATGCGGGGCATTGCGTTGAAAATCAACTACGAGCGACTCGGTGAAACCACGCACCGCGAACTTCGCAGAGGAGTACGCGGAGTGCGGTGTACAAGATCCGAGGCTTGCCCAGAGCGCATTAACCGAAGCAGTATTCACCACTGCCCCTTGATCGGCGGCAAGCAACATCGGCATAAACTCCCGCGTGCAGTTGTAAGTGCCAAACCAAGACACCGCAAATGTGCGCTCCCATTCCTCCGGCGGCGAGGAAACGAAAGACATCCCACCGACAGCACCAGCGTTGTTAAACAGGAAGTGGACACAATCGGTGTTGTGTTCACTGGCAACTTCATTTTGAAACTGCCGCACATTGAGCCTGTCAGACACATCGCACACATGCGCGGTAACTCGCACGGTCGGATAAAGACGCTGCACCTTGCGAACCGCTGTTTGCAGCTTCCCCTCGTTCAGATCGCAGGCAGCTACATTAGCCCCTTTACTGGCAAGTGCCAGCATAAGATCACGCCCAATACCCGATGCCGCGCCAGTGACCACAGCCAAGCGACCACCAAAATCCTCGAATGCATGCATTCCAAAACAGGGCTAAGTAAAGAAAAGTGTGTCTGAATTAGCTTACTTCTGCCAGCTCAACAACTGTTTTTAGCCGGTTAATAGGTCTCCAAGAGCTATTAACCGGCCTTTTGCGTTCAATACCGAGATCCCGTGAAAAGTGTGCTAACCGGTTCTGGTTTGATTTTCCGGTGAGTACAAACAGACCAAGATGCCCCATCTGTACAGGGCTAATGAAGAAAAACGGATACACACAAGCCGGCACCCAACGCTGGCGATGCACACAAGGCTGCCGCGGATCCTCAGTAAGAAACAGCCAACAAGCCAGCAAAGACGCCGCAACCTTCCGACTGTTCTACACCTGGATCACCACGGGTCGTTCCCTCAACAGCCTCGCACAAGAACACAACACCACCCGCCAAACCCTGCACGCACGCATGAAATGGTGCTGGCTGATACAACCTAACGTAGAAATCGACCACAATAGGGTCTATGACCAGCTATTTATCGACGGCACCTACCTCAACAAACAGTGCCTGCTCATCGCCGCAAGCCTCGACCACGTCGTCGCATGGCTGTGGTGCGATAAAGAATCCACCACCAACTACATCAAACTCATCTCCCAACTACAGCCCCCACTGATCATCACCCTCGACGGCGGGACCGGAGCCTTATCAGCAATCAAAAAATGCTGGCCCACCAGCCACATTCAACGCTGCACCGTCCACGTTCAACGCCATATCAGACGCCAAACCACCTCCAGGCCACGCACAGAAGCAGGCAAAGCCATCTACGCACTAGCCCTGTCGCTGACCAAAGTAGAAACCCCCGACGACGCCTACCAATGGAATACAAACCTGCTGGCTACCCACGAGTTTTACAAACCCACACTCGCTAAGAAAACCTTTTATAAACGCGGTCAACACCCCAGCGGGAAAACCTGGGACTGGACACACAAACGAGACCGCACAGCCATGAATTCGCTAAACAACCTCAACAGCAAAAAATGGCTATTTACCTGGATAGAACCACCCGAAGGATTCATTGGAACACCAAAATCCACCACCAACAGCCTTGAAGGTGGCATCAACTCACCGCTCAAACTCCTCGCCAGAAACCACCGCGGAATGAGCAAAGAACACCAACGCACCGCCATCGATTGGTGGCTCGCATCAAAAACGCAGCTGCCTGCCGAGCCCGTAAAGACCGCCAGGCAGCAACGCTGGGGTAAAGACGCACTCGCCAAAGTCAACGCCTTACTCGAAGCGGAATCACCCACACCACCAGAAATCGGTGGCCCAAGCGGATACGACACCGCAATCGATACCACCTACCAGCACTCTATGGGAATACAGAAAGGATGGCTAGGTAGATAACACAATGTCCGCCGGCAACACACCGACAGACACACTTTTCTTTACTTAACCCCCAAAACAGTACCGGCAGCAATTGAAAACTGCGAGAGGCTTGGTAGATTTTTCTACCAAGCCTTTTACTTGTGGAGCATAGGAGAATCGAACTCCTGACCTCCTGCTTGCAAAGCAGGTGCTCTACCAATTGAGCTAATGCCCCAAGCTTTCGCTAGGGAATTAGGTTACTCTTCGCACGTCATTCAAGCAAAACAGCTGCTTATACGCGCAAAAAGAACTACTCAGAATCGAGTTCTTTAATACGGCGCAAAATACGCTGGCCGATGGTGTGAACCTGCTGCACCTGCGACTTAGTCAGCGGATCGAACAAAACCTTTTGAACCTGCTCAACATGGCCGGGGGCGGTGGCGACGACTTTGTCGTAGCCGGCATCGGTAAGCGTGGCGACTGTATAACGCCCATCATCCGGATCGGCGCTGCGGGTGACCCAGCCCTTCTTCTCCAGCTTGGCAATCACCTGCGACAAACGCGACAAAGAACCATTAGCGGTGGACGCCAACTCACTCATGCGCAATTGGCGGTTCTCCGCCTCAGACAAACGGGCCAGCGCGGTGTAGCCAAAGTGGCTCAAACCAGCGTTTTGATTCAACTGCTTATCCAGCGAACGGTCCACGTCAATAATCAACGCCATAAGCGTGAAGAAGGTGTCCTTTTCTTCATCATTAAGCCAACGTGTTTGAGATTCGGCACCCTTTCCCGAATGACTATTCTTGGGATTCATAGGCACGAGTTTAGCAGAGCAAATGCGCTTTTCAAGACAGATTAGCAGGTAGGTAAAAAATATCGCTTTACATCTTAAGCGACGCATGCTAAGTTTTAGTTAAACCTTTAAGTAATCCTCTAGGAGAGAACATGTCCGTTCTGCCAGATCCTCGTACTCAAGTCCGCCCTGCAGGTGCGTTGGATGACCTGCGCGCCCTCACCATCCCACGCGCACACATGCACCGCGTGTGGGAACCGAGCGACGGACCAATGCCAGCCCTCTTCGTATCCCACGGTGCGCCTCCAACCCTGGACGACGCCGAATGGCTGGGCTACCTCAATAAATGGTCCGAGTCTTTGCCAAAGCCTCGCGCCGTAGTCATGATTTCCGCACACTGGGAGAATGCGCCGGTAGCTATTTCGGCATCGGCAGCAGGCACCCCGCTGTACTACGACTTCGGCGGCTTCCACCCTCGCTACTACACACTGCAGTACGAAACCCCTGACGCCACCGAGCTGGCACAGCGCGTAGCAGGCCTTCTGGGCTACTCCCCGGTTCACCAATTCACCGACCGCGGCTTGGACCACGGCGCGTTTATCCCAATGATGGCCATGTACCCAGCCGGTGACGTGCCAGTTATCCAGGTTTCGATGCCATCGATGAACCCAGCCGATTTGCAGGAGCTGGGCAACAAGCTGCGCAGCCTGCGCGAAGAAGGCATCCTGGTTGTCGGCTCCGGCTACATGACCCACAGCTTCGCCGTCATGCGCGATCCTTCCCTGCAGCCGTACGTCCAGGACTTTGATGACTGGGCCGGTGAGACCATCGCCCGCGGCGACGTGGACTCACTGCGCGACTACCTCAACAAGGGCCCCGGCGCGCGCATTGCGCACCCAACCGCAGACCACTTCGTGCCACTGCTGTTGACCATGGGCGCTGCGAATGACCCAACCACCGCGCGCACCGTATTTAACCGCGTGGGCTTGGGCAACCACATCCGTTCCATCGAGGTCTACTAAACACATGAAGGCGGGTACTGATCCATTGCGACTCAGTACCCGCCTTTTTTATGCGTGGTGATTCAGGGGTTTTATTAGTGCTGCTTCGCTTCGGCCGCAGCGAGAGCTTCACGCATAAGCTCAGCGGCTTGCGATGGAGTCTTACCCACGCGAACACCAGCCGCCTCAAGCGCGCGCTTCTTGCCTTCCGCGGTGCCTGAGGAACCAGAGACGATAGCGCCGGCGTGGCCCATGGTCTTGCCTTCAGGTGCGGTGAAGCCCGCGATGTAGGCAACCACTGGCTTGGTCACGTACTCAGCAATGTAGTTCGCTGCGTACTCCTCAGCGTCGCCGCCGATCTCACCAATCATCATGATTGCCTTGGTGTCAGGGTCCTTCTGAAAATCTTCGATCGCAGCAATGTGAGTGGTGCCGATGATTGGGTCGCCGCCGATGCCTACGCAGGTGGAGAAACCAATATCGGAGAGCTCGTACATCATCTGATAGGTCAGGGTGCCGGACTTAGACACCAGGCCGATGGAGCCTGGCTCCGGTGCGGTCTCCGCAGGAATGATGCCCGCGTTGGACTGACCTGGGGTGATAAGGCCCGGGCAGTTAGGGCCGATGATGCGGGTGTTGGATTCCTTCGCCAGGGCGAAGAACTCAGCGGTGTCCTTGACCGGAACGCCTTCAGTAATGACAACAGCGAGTGGGATGTTGGCATGAATTGCCTCTTCCACAGCAGCCTTGGTGAACTTCGCTGGAACGAAGATGACGGTGACATTCGCGCCGGTGGCCTGAATTGCTTCACGCACGGTGCCGAAAACCGGGATGGTTTCACCGGTTTCAAAAGAAACGGTTTCGCCGGCCTTCTTTGGGTTCACGCCGCCAACAATATTGGAACCAGATCCGAGCATGCGCTGGGTGTGCTTCATGCCCTCAGAACCGGTCATGCCCTGAACGATGATCTTGGAATCAGAGTCGAGAAAAATAGCCATGAGAAATTTTGGTCCTTAGAAGTCTCTAGGCGTTGACGGTTGCGTTGGAATCGGCGAGCTCAGCAGCCTTGCGTGCTGCCTCATCCATGGTTCCTACCTGCACAAGCTTTGGCAGGTTTGCATCATCCAGGATGGAGCGGCCGAGCTCGGCATTGTTGCCGTCAAGGCGAACAACCAGTGGCTTTGGCTCAATACCTTCAGATTCCAGGATGCGGAATGCCTGAACAATGCCCTTAGCAACCTCATCACAGGCGGTAATGCCGCCGAAGACATTGACGAAGACGGACTTGACCTGTGTGTCTCCGAGGATGACCTCGAGGCCGTTAGCCATGACCTCAGCGTTAGCGCCGCCGCCGATGTCCAAGAAGTTAGCTGGCTTTGGCTGGCTTGGCAGGTCCTCACCGGCATAAGCAACAACGTCCAAAGTGGACATCACAAGACCCGCGCCATTGCCGATGACACCCACGGAGCCATCAAGCTTGACGTAGTTCAGACCCATCTTTTGAGCCTTAAGCTCTAGCGGATCCTGCGCGCTGTGGTCTTGTAGTTCCGCGTGATCGGAGTGACGGAAAGCAGCGTTCTCATCCAAAGACACCTTGCCGTCCAGCGCGACGATATCGCCCGCACCAGTCTTAACCAGTGGGTTGACCTCCACCAGGGTGGCGTCTTCTTCCACGTAAGTGGTGTAGAGCTTCTTGAACACCGGGATCAGCTTGGCAATTTCTTCTTCGCTGAAACCGGCCTCGGTCGCGATTTCGCGCGCCAAGGTGGTGGTCATGCCATCGAGTGGGGAGAAGCTGCGGCGAACCAATGCCTCAGGACGTTCCACGGCGAGGGTTTCAATTTCCACGCCACCTTCCTTAGACAGCATCACCAGGTAACGGCGCTTGGTGCGGTCAAGGAGAATGGAGAAGTAGTACTCTTCCGCGATGTCCGCGCCTTCGGCGATCATCACGCGGCGAACGGTGTGCCCCTTGATCTTCAGACCCAGGATGGCATCGGCAGCCTGTGCGGCTTCGGCCGGGCTCTTAGCCAGCTTCACGCCTCCGGCCTTGCCACGTCCACCTACCTTCACCTGGGCTTTTACGACCACAACGTCGGTACCGAGCTTCTGTGCTGCCTCTTCTGCCTGAGTCGGCGAGGTAGCGGTGATGCCACGAAGTACAGGTACGTCATGCTTTTCAAACAAGTCACGAGCTTGGTACTCGTAAAGGTCCACAGTGAGACTCCATTCTCATTAATCACGGGTTCTTAACCAACGTCACAGTTTATAAGAATTTGAGTCCCACTACCTACAACTTGGACAATCGGGATAGCAGGAATTGCGAAGGATGTTTCACACACTTTGCAACAGTCGAACGCGAGGCGAAATCACTGGCAAAATCCCTGGGAATGCCATTGCGCTAGGCGAACACACCTCGTTTCACGGCGCTTTGCCAACTTGTCGCGACATACCCCCAAACATCTCCCCCGGCGGGTGGCTGATTGTAAACCCCGAAAATCCCTTTGCCCCGATCTAGCCGCGGCTATACTTTGGCCATGTCAGGAATTGATGCAAAGCGGGTACGCACCCGCCACTTTTTCGAGGCCAAAGCCGCCGGCTCCCCTATCTCCGCGCTGACAAGCTATGACGCGATGTCGGCGCGGATCTTTGATGAGGCAGGCATCGACATGCTGCTTGTCGGCGACTCTGCTGCCAATGTTGTGCTCGGCCGTGAGACCACTTTGTCCATCACTGTTGATGAAATGATTGTCTTCGCCAAAGCTGTCGTGCTAGCCGCCCGCCGCGCGCTAGTGGTGGTTGACCTGCCCTTTGGCAGCTATGAAATCTCGCCGGAGCAGGCAGTGTCCAGCGCGGTAAAGATTATGAAAGAAACCGGCGCGCAGGCGGTCAAGGTCGAAGGTGGCGTGGAACGCGCCGAGACCATCAGCGCGATTGTCACCGCCGGCATTCCGGTGTGCGGGCATATTGGTTTCACCCCGCAGTCGGAGCACGCGCTGGGCGGCCCTGTCATTCAAGGCCGCGGTTCGGGTGCGGAGAATCTCACCCGTGATGCCCGCGCCGTGGAGGCCGCCGGTGCGTTCGCCGTCGTGCTGGAAATGGTGCCCGCTGTGATCGCGGCGCAGGTCACGCGCGATATTGAAATCGCGACAATCGGTATCGGTGCCGGCCCTGACACCGATGGCCAGATTCTGGTGTGGCAGGACGCCTTTGGCTTTAACCGCGCCAAGACCGCGCGTTTCGTGCGCCACTACGCCAATCTGGGTGATTCCCTGCTTGATGCCGCACGTGCCTACGCCGATGATGTTTCCGCGCGCAGCTTCCCCGCGGCGGAGGAATCCTACGAATGAAGCTGATTAAAACCAAAGCAGAGCTTGTCGATGCCCTCGCCGACCTCCGCGGCCACATCGCCCTCGTGCCCACCATGGGCGCGCTCCACGATGGCCACTTGAGCCTCGTCGCTGCCGCTCGCGCCGACATTTCTTCTGCGGATGACATGGTCGTAGCGAGTATTTTTGTAAACCCCCTGCAGTTCGCGCAGCTCGGCGACTGCGATGACTACCGCAACTATCCCCGAACCCTCGACGCGGATGCGCAACTGTTGGAATCCGCCGGGGTGGATATTATCTTCGCTCCCGATGTGGCGGAGATGTATCCGCAGGGCACGCCTGAGGTGTGGGTGCGCAGCGGTGAGATGGGCAGCCAGCTCGAAGGCGCCAGCCGTCCTGGGCATTTCGATGGTGTTGCCACCGTCGTGGCGAAGCTGTTTAGTCTCATCCGGCCTAACCGCGCCTACTTTGGGCAAAAGGACGCCCAGCAGCTGGCGGTTATCAAACGCATGGTGCATGACTTGGACCTGCGCGTTGATATCCGCGCCGTGCCGATTATCCGCGGCGCCGATGGGCTCGCCGAATCCAGCCGCAACCAGCATCTTGGCGCCACGGATCGCCAAAATGCTCTCGCACTGTCGGCAACGCTGGCCGCGCTGCGGGATCGCCGAATTGACCTCGAGCAAGCCCGTGTCGAGCTTTCCAACGCCGACGCCGTGGACCTGGACTACCTCGAGGTTGTCAGCCCTGAAACCTTGCAACCAATCACCTGGCCACCAACCGCCCCTGCACTCGCGCTGGGCGCAATCACCGTCGGCGGCACCAGGTTGATCGACAACATGGATATCTAGTCTTATTTGATGAGATCCATCGCCCCCATCGTGCTCAAGTCATGCGTGTTACCCACGAGCTTTCCCCCTGGGGTAACAAGCTTGACCTGTCCGCGGTGGCGAATCATCCGCCCTCGACTTTTCTCGCGGCGCCCTGCCCGGGCGCCGTCGTCGTTGACACCGTTGTGATAAGCACACAGCGTGGTGAGATTCGAAGGATTCGTCTGGCCACCATTCTTGTGCGCATCCAAGTGATGCACCTGGCATCTATCGGCTGGTACTTTGCAGCCCGGCCACGGGCACACAAGATTCTCCGCCATGGCTAGAATCCGTTGCTTGCCTGACGCGAACCGAGCTTCGTAGAGATTGACTGGTCCGGCGGTGGGGTGGAAGAGTCCGGCGTAAATCTTGTCGCCAAGGGCGCCGGACATCGCAAGGTTAACGATCTCAGCACCAGTCATAGTGGTGCCGTCGGAGGCTCCAATGATGGATTCGTCGCCTTCACCACGGAGAATCGTCGCGGATTGATCCAAACCGATGGCAATAACGGTGCGGTATTCGGGTTTGATCACACCTCCACCGCCGTCGATGTGTTTCCAGAAGGCTTCTAACAGTGCCTTGGAGCGTGGCTCTGATGTGGTCTCTATGGCATCAAGGGTTTTCTCGAAGTCGATGATTCGTCGTTGGGTGTCAGTGATGCTCATGGTGACCATGCCGTTCTTCGGGCGTCCTACGCGGACACCTTTTTCTTTTGGTTTCTCACCGATGAGTTCATCGACACGTTGGTTGCCCAGAGCGTTGACTTCTTCATAAGTACCCTCGTGCGCAATCAACTCCGCGCGCAACTTCCAGGCCGCACCCCGCTGTTTCTTCACCTTCTGAGCGTGACCATCAATCATCTGTAGACGCTCCATACTCAACCCGCGCTCTTCAGCCAGAGCGACAGATTCACGTTGCAGGCGCGGCGAGTTTGTGGAGCCAAAGAATACATCCGCTAATTTGGAGAACTTTTTCGCTGTCGACAAGGCCCACCCATCGGCTGCCATATCGTACGGCGAGAGTTCCGCCATGTCTCTAAGAGCGCTCACCGCCTGTCTGTAGTGGAGCGTGAATGCTTTGTAATTTTTCATAACTTCGACGCTAAACCCAAAGCGCAACCCCACACCAGAGCAAGCCTCAAAATCTGTGAATAACTACGTTGACACATCACGCAAGGGCCTAAGTTATCCACAGGCAAAGCATTTTAGGGCCGGTAAAGGGCCATTATTAGCCCGATCTGGGCCGATTACTTACATTTCCATGTTTGATCGGACTGACTCCTTTGCGGTGAGGGTGATGTGGGGCCAGGAGGAGACATCGCGAAGCAATTGCCTATCGTGCGAGGACATGACTACCGCGGCGTTTGTTGCTTCGAGGGCGTGTGTGAGCTCATCGACTAGTGCGATGGAAAGGTGGTTGGTGGGCTCGTCCAGGATCAGAACATGTGGAAGCTCCGCTAATACAAGCGCGAGCTCCAGGCGGCGTTGCTGACCCATGGACAACTCGCCCACGCGCTTGTCGCGCTCGGGAGCCTTCAGCAGGCCGAGATCGGCAAGACTCAGCGCGGCGGATTCTTTGATGGTGCCTGCTGAAATCAGCCGTTCCACGTGGCGGTGAAACAGCTGGCCTGCTCGTTGCGCTGCTGGCAGGTGGGCTTCCTGGCGCAGATAACCCACGCGTGTGCCTTGCGACACCTGCGCCTGCCCGCTATCAGGGACGAGTTGACCGCTGATGACATCGAGCAGCGTGGACTTGCCGGCGCCGTTTGGTCCGGTGATAACTAGCCGGCCGCGCTGGCCAAGCTCAAAAGACACGGGTTGGGTGAGGCGGTCGGTGACGGTGATGGCATCGGCAGTTAAAAGCGTGGAACCCTTGCGGGTCTTCAACGTAGGGAAGGCAAAGGCCATCGGCGGTTCCGGAATGGTAATCGCATGGGTATCCAGCTCCTCTTGGCGGCGATGAAACGCCTTGACCGCACCACCGGCTCGAGTGGTGCGCGCATGCCGCGGCGTGCCCTTGCCCGGCCGCCACTTATCCACCAAGCGGTTTTGCGCAGCATCTAAACTAGCCTCAAGTCGAGCACGCTCCGCCTGCTCTTTGTCATAGGCCTGTTCCCAGCGCGCCAACTCAGCCGCGCGGCCCTCCCGGTAACCGACGTAGCCATTGCCATAGATGCGCGTGCGGCCATCCGGCGTGGGATCCAGATCAACAATGTATTGCGCGAAATCAGTCAGCAGCGCGCGATCGTGGCTGACCACGGCCACCCCACCCTTGCGACTGCTAATCTGCGCGGTGAGAAACTCCAGGCCACTGCTGTCCAGGTGGTTTGTGGGTTCATCCAGCAACAAAAAATCATCATCAGCGCCCAGCAAACATGCCAGGCGGATGCGGTAGCGCTGGCCGACGGACAGCTCCGCCAAGCGGGCGTCCGTGTCGGTGACGGCATTGAGCGCATCGAGTGCGATGTGAACGCGGCGCTCCGCATCCCAAGCGTCAAGGCGCTCCACCCATTCCAACGCTTGGGAGTAGGCGGCTTCGGAGTTGGAGGAGGCATCGGCAAGCAACTGCCCTGCCTCCTCGAGCGCAGCCAACGCCGCGAGTGGCTCTGCAATCGCTTCCGCCACCGCATCACCCACCGTGCGCTGACCGTGCGATTCCATCTCCTGCTCGGCCACACCGATGGTGCCAATGTGTGACACCGTGCGGCTATCTGGCTCCAAGGTCCCGGCGAGGACATGCAGGAGCGTGGATTTCCCTCGACCATTTTCACCCACGATTCCCACGCGCGACTCCGCGTTCAAAACCAGGTCAACTTCTTTGAAAATAGTGTTGGTTCCCCGAATAACAGTTACTTCGGAGGCAATAATTTGGGCGCGTTCACGCGCAGGAAAACGACGTGCGTCGGTATTCATGTATTTCCTTTGAAAAACTCATGCCCAACACACTGGAAGCACAGCTTATCGATGCTCCCAGCCAGACATGAAAAACTTCGACCCACACAATCAACTGGCCACACGCGCAAAGCGCTGCGCCACGACACGGGTCAGGACAAGTTGCCTCCGTACACAACCCGAGAACAATTCAATCGGGCGACGGCCGGCCAACTTCGCCTTATAGGAAATACAAAAGCATGGGACTCAACCTACAACACTTTTGAATCCCTGTCACGGATTTCTAAGAACGGACCTGGTCAGCGTCGAGGGCTGGGAACACGTGGTCGGCGAGCAGTGGCGCTAGAACAACGTCTGGGTCGTGCGGGGAGACCCAGGATAGTTCAGCGATCTCGGCGGCGGCGTTCGGGGAAACGACACCGTTGTAGGAAAATACGGTTGCAACAACGTTGTGCTCGGCTTCGTTGGCGGCGGGGGCTTCGAACACGCCGAGCGGGGTGAGATGGGTGGCGTCGAGGTCAATCCCGAGTTCTTCATGGACCTCGCGCACCGCGGTGTCGAGGGCAGATTCACCGGGATCGGGTTTGCCGCCGGGAAACATAAACTTCTCAGTACCGCGTTTGCGGACGGTGAGAACTTGGTTCTGAGAATCGCGAAAGACAACGGCGCTGACATGAATCTGAGGCAAAACCATGTCCCTGAGAATACGCATTCACCTCGATTCCCGACGCAGCGGTTTAATGATTAACCCGTTGCTCTGCGCCTTTGGCACCGCCGGAAATACGCCAGCCGGCAAAGAGAATCAAGAACCAAATTGGGGTCGCCATGAGAGCAGAGCGGGTGTCGTTCTCAAAGGTCAAAACAACAACCATGAAGGCAAAGAAAGCTAGCACCACCCAACACATGAACGCGCCGCCTGGCACCTTGAACTTGGAAGCCTCGTGGCGCTCCGGGAATTTCTTCCTAAAGACGAGGTATGCCACCAAGATGAGGCTCCACACCACCATGAAGAGCACGGAGGAAACTGTGGTGATGAGCGTAAATGCATCGATGATGCTGGAGCCGGCGTACAAAACCACCAAACTCGGGACCAGGCAGGCTACTGAAAAGATCAAGCCGCGGGCCGGAACTTGGTTTCGGGACAAAAATCCCCACCGCGTTGGCGCTTGGCCCTCACGAGCCAGGCCAAACAGCATCCGTGAGGTGGAGAAAATGCCGCTGTTGGCGGACGACGCAGCCGAGGTAAGCACCACAAAGTTGATGATGCCGGCCGCCGCCGGCAAGCCAGCCAGGGCGAACATCTGAACAAACGGGCTCGAATCAGCATGGACCTTGTCCCATGGAGTGACCATCATGATGACCGCGAGGGCAAGGCTGTAGAACACGACGATACGAATAGGAATCGAGTTGATAGCGCGGGGAAGAGTCTTTTCCGGATCCTTCGTTTCTGCGGCAGCGGTACCGGCCAGTTCCACACCAACAAAGGCGAAGATGGCAATCTGGAATCCGGCAAGGAACCCAGCGATGCCGTTCGGGAAGAAACCTCCGTGGTCAATCAGATTCGAGACCGCCGCGACGTCCCCGTCCGGTGACTGGAAATGGGCCACAATCATCACCACGCCGGTGACAATCAATGCGGTAATGGCCGCCAGTTTGATGATTGCGAACCAGAATTCCAGCTCACCAAAGAGGCGAACTGCCACGAGATTTAACCCAAGCAGCAGAACAATGGTCAACGCTCCCGGCAGCCATAGTGGGACGCCCGACCACCAGTATTGAACGTATCCGGTGATAGCTACGACATCGGCCATGCCAGTGACGATCCAACAGAACCAGTAGGTCCAACCACAGACAAAGCCAGCGGTAGGCCCAAGAATATCCGACACTGCGTCACGCAGAGACTTGTAGTTGAGGTTTGAGAGCAGCAACTCTCCCATCGCCCGCATGACGAAGAAGAGCATGAAGCCGATAATGCCGTACACCAAAAGAACCGAGGGACCAGCAAGCGAGATGGTTTTGCCGGATCCCATAAATAGTCCGGTACCGATTGCACCGCCAATCGCAATCAACTGAATATGGCGGTTGCTGAGACCACGTTGAAGGTGGTCGGAGTCTACCTGCGGTTCTCTTTCGGGTTCTTTGGTTTTAATTTGTGATTTTCCCACATCATGAGATGCCATTATTCTACCTATCTAGCTTTTGGGGGAAGTAGAAGTATCAGTCGTGGGACGTTTCGGTACAGTCTCGCGCGAATCTACTGTTCGATAGAAAAACTACCACTAGGCCCTTTCGTACGTCCGCACGTAATCGGCATTATGGGTTTTTCGGCGTTTGCATGACCTCCAGCGGCCAACGACGGCGGAACTTCCCAGGCGGTTTTTCAAAGGGATAGCCCAACGAAACATCGATGTGGCTGACCCCATCCACACGGGTTTCCGCAGGAATGTGCAGGTGGCCGTGAATGACCATCTGCGCGTGGTATTTCAGCGCCCAGTTCCGCGTCGCGGTGGTGCCGCACCACAGCGCAATGTCCGGCTCAAAAAGCCGGTGGGTGGGTTCGACCACCAGTGGCCAGTGGTTGACCAAAATGGTTTGCCCGCGCACCGCGTTGAGCCGGTCTTCGCAGTATTCGACACGTTCCGCGCACCACTTTTCGATGTCGACGTAAGGGGCGATCGCGAGTTCATCGTCAAGCTTTATCTTTGCCTGTGCAACGGCCTGCTTTGCTGTTACCCCAAGCGGGCGAAAGCTGTAATCATAAAGCGTAAACAGCGGGCAAATGGTTACGCCACCAAAGACCGGGTACGGGTCTTCCGGCGTAATCACACCAATGGCGCGCAACTCCCCCACCAGCGCCCGGTAGCGGGCTTTGCCGCGGATGCGCTCGGAGGAACGGTTAAACAGCTCATGGTTGCCAGGTACCCAAATCACCTTGGCGAAACGCTTGGTCAGCGGCTTCAGCGCTTTCACAACATCCGGGATGCGTTCGGCGACATCACCGGCGACAATCAACCAATCGGCGGGGTCGCGGGGAGCGAGCTTATCAACAACCTGTTGGTTCTCCTTGAACGTAACGTGCAGGTCGCTGACTGCCCAAAGTGTGCGTGCCATGATCTGAGATTATCCCACGCAGCGGCGCTTTCTAATTCGAGGCCGCAACCCATTGCTGCGGGAATGAATCCAAAACCAGTCTCAAACATGCCGGTTGGACGTGCCCGGGACTCAAACTTTGTTCACCGAAGCGTGCAAACACTTCTGCATACCCTTGCACGTGTCTAAGCTAGAAAATACGAATTTGCAGATCTCCAGTGAAAGATTTCAGACTCACATGTGAAGGCCTTCGTCTTAATCTGGGGAGCGTACGGCACCAACTTTAGAACGTGGGATGGATGGGCGTAATGGATATGTACTTTTCAATTTTGGCGACGGTTCTCGTCCTAATCATGCTGGTACTCATCTTCATAAAAAGAGTTCCACGATGGGTTCCAGCTGTTCTAGGCGGTGTAGTTATCGTGTTGGTTTGGACTTACAACCTAGTATGAAGCCAATTCCACTGTTCATTACCTAGCCTGCTCCCGGAGGCCTGTGAGCAGTCCCGATTCTATTGATTGTCTGCCTCCGTCGTCACGATAGCCAGCAATACGCCTGCCGCGGGAACAGAAAGATAGTACGGCGGTGGCACGAACACTGGCCCCGAGAAGCCCCAGATAAACATTGGGATCAGCCCGGCAAGGAAGACCATTCCGAAAATCGCAATTAGAATCGCCCGCGTCTTCCTGGAAAGCTCTGCCGTCACAAATGCGAAAAGAGCTGCGGCGATAATCACGCTCAACAGAAATATTGTTAGTACCTCGCTAAAAGCATGTCCACTGGCTCTGAAATCCGCCGTGAAGAAAAACACCGCTACCGTAACCAACAACAACCCCACCTTGATTGCCACACTTCTGACAATCGATGGGTTAATTCTTGAGCCCATGGTGTTCCCTATTCTCCACTGCTGTTTCCTACGGCATCTTCCCTAATGTACGTGCAGATTGTCAGCGAATCACGCGTTGCACAAAGCTCCATGAGCGTTGTCTTGTGGGAGACCATAGACATCCACCGAAACTCAGGCTACGCTCAATAGCTAAAATTTAGGGGAGGAATCATGGACGTCAACAAATACAACTACTAAGTGTCCTGGTCAGAAGCAGATCAAGAATTCGCCGCGACCGTTAATGAATTTCCGTTATTGTCATGGCTTGATTCTAACGAGCAAGAAGCAAAAGCTGGGTTACTCAATCTAGTATCCGAGGTCGTCGAAGACATGAAAGAGTCTGGGGAAAAGATCCCTGAACCGCAGTAGGAGTTATCCCTTTCTTAATGCAATTCTGGGTCCGCTAACTGCACAACGTCGCGGTCTGCGACTGGCTGTTCCGTTTCTACCAAGATTGTTGCGCCTCGCGCTTCGAGAGTGCAGGCATCAGGTGCGTCGGGGAAAGTACCTTCAATCACTGCGATTTCAACAGCTGTGTCAGTTTCTTCAACAACAGCGCGAGCGCCAAAACAACTAGAAGTGCCAGCAGTGAAGAAAACGCGGATGCTGTTCTCATCCACGATCTCGTGCCGTTCCCAATCAACCGCACGTTCATTGGTGAGATCGTTGCGGTGAGGTTCATCGACTTCTGTGGCACCTGACTGTGGGGCCTGGCTGCTATCGAAAGGTGGCGACGCCGTAGAACCGGAAGACGAACATGCAGACAGCGGCAACGCGCACATTATTGCACCAATGCACAACCCGCCTAACTGTTGGCTTCTACGACCGCACTGCATAAGAATCACCGCTCACCGCTCGTTGTTTCATACGAGTGTACGGGTTCGGCCTGAGTGTGGAAACCACGAAAGGCTTGGTAGATTTCTCTACCAAGCCTTCATTCTGTGGAGCATAGGAGAATCGAACTCCTGACCTCCTGCTTGCAAAGCAGGTGCTCTACCAATTGAGCTAATGCCCCATCGTTCCGTTGGTGGGCCTAGCAAGAATCGAACTTGCGACCTCATCGTTATCAGCGATGCGCTCTAACCGACTGAGCTATAGGCCCTTAAGCGGAACGAGTAGTAACTATACAAGCGGGTTTCAGATTGACCAAATCGCCTGGTTATAAAAGGTTTTTAACCGCTCGTTAATGTTGAACTTCTTGTTTAAGATCAGCGTTGATTCAAGGTGTGGGCGGTTTAAGGGGGCATCGAAAAGCAAAGGCTCCACATCGCACATATGAAGCTGCGATGTGGAGCCTGAATTCCCGCCTCTCGGCGTGAGCCGGTGAGGCTAGCTGTTGGCCTTAGCCGGCTTGCTCGTCGACTTGTTAGCGGACTTGGCTGACTTGGTGGCCCTGTCCTGCAAGCCAATCTCAATGCCGCCGAAAAGGTCAACGATGGCGTTGTAGATCAGCGCCAAAATCGGCGCCAGGATGGTGTTGAGAATCGCGATAACCGCACCGATCAACGCGCAGATGGACACCACCATTCCAAACGTGATGGTTTGGTTGCCGCCGACATCGAAGATGAGAGAGTTGAGAGACTCCCAGATGCCGAACTGATCCATGCCGAAGTACAACAACACCACTGCCAACAACCAGGCCACCAGGCCTACCAGTGACATGGCCAAACCGACGCGAAACGCCGATAGCGGTGAAATTCGCTTCAGCGAAACATTTCGTCGTGCCATAGGAATTTACTCCTCATCGTCTACTGGGGATTCTGAATTTTCAGAATCCTGATCACTTGGCTTGTTAGGATCCAATTCCTGCTGAGCATCCTCAACAGTCTTTTCACCCTTCGCTACAGCGAGTGCTTCTTCCTCACCATCATCTTCCACATTGCGGTCGATGGCAAGCAGCTCAACATCATCGCTCAGGTTAACCAAACGTACACCCATAGTGGCGCGAGAGGAAGGACGAATCTCATTAACCTCAGTGCGGATCACGCCGCCGACAGAGGTAATGGCGAAGATTTCATCATCTTCCATCACCGTGATCGCGCCAATGAGCTTGCCGCGCTTTGGTGTGTACTTAAAGGTCATCACGCCCAAGCCGCCACGGCCCTGCGCAGCGTACTCTTCAATCGCGGTGCGCTTGCCGTAGCCACCGGAAGTAGCAACCAGCAGGAAGCCGCCTTCTTGGACCACGGACAGGCTCAGCAGCTGGTCATCGCCGCGGAAACGCATGCCCTTCACACCGGCGGTGGCGCGGCCCATTGGGCGCAGCTGCTCATCATCGGCAGTAAAGCGAATGGCCTGGCCCTGCTCCGAGGTCAACAAAATATCATCGGCGTCAGAGACCAGCTCCGCGCCGATCAAAGCGTCGCCCTCATTGAGGTTGATAGCAATCAGACCAGCCGAACGCGCGGACTCATAATCGGTCAGGCGGGACTTCTTCACGCGGCCCTGCTGGGTAGCCAGAACCAAGTAAGGAGCGTCCTCGTAGGACTGGATCTGAATGATCTGCGCGATCTTTTCTTCCGGCTGGAACTCCAGCAGGTTAGCTACGTGCTGACCACGGGCGGTACGGGATGCCTCCGGCAGCTCGTACGCCTTGAGACGGTAGACGCGACCGAAGTTGGTGAAGAACAAAATCCAGTCATGGGTGGAACAGATGAAGAAGTTTTTCACAATGTCATCTTGCTTCAGCTCAGCGCCGCGAACACCCTTGCCGCCGCGCTTTTGCGCCTTGTAAGAATCCACCTTGGTGCGCTTGGCGTAGCCAGTCTTGGTGATGGTGACAACCACGTTTTCACGTGCGATGAGGTCTTCATCGGTGACATCGCCAGTTGCGGCAATGATCTGGGTGCGGCGCTCATCGCCATACTTTTCGACGATTTCCTGCAGCTCATCATGCACAATCGCACGCTGACGCTCAGGCTTAGCCAGGATGTCCTTGTAGTCAGCGATCTCAAGTTCGATCTCTGCCAACTCATCAACAATCTTTTGACGCTCCAAGGCAGCCAGACGACGCAGCTGCATGGCCAAAATTGCATCAGCCTGGATAGTGTCCACATCTAGCAGGGCAATCAAGCCCTCACGTGCTTCATCCACGGTTGGGCTGCGGCGGATCAGCGCGATGACCTCATCAAGCATGTCCAGTGCCTTAACCAGACCGCGCAGAACGTGCGCACGCTTTTCTGCTTCGTCGAGGCGGTACTGGGTACGGCGAACAATAACTTCAATCTGGTGAGCTACGTAGTAGCGCAACATCTGATCGATGCGCAGGGTACGTGGCACGCCATCCACGATGGACAGCATGTTGGCACCGAAAGAAGTCTGCAGCTGGGAGTGCTTGTACAGGTTGTTGAGCACCACGCGCGCTACAGCATCACGCTTCAGCGTGATGACAATGCGCATACCAACACGGTCCGAAGACTCATCTTCAATCTTGGAAATACCGGCAATCTTGCCGTTAGCCACAGACTCCGCAATATTGGTGACCAGGTTGTCCGGGTTGACCTGGTACGGAAGCTCCGTAATAACAATGGTCTGACGCGACCCCTGTTCCTCAATGGAAGTCACACCACGCATGCGGATGGAACCACGACCGGTGGTATAAGCATCCTTGATTCCGTTGTCACCAACGATAAGGCCATAAGTTGGGAAGTCTGGGCCCTTCACAAACTTCATGCAGGCTTCGAGTGCTTCTTCTTCCGAAGCCTCAGTGTTCTCCAGCAACCAGAAGATAGCTTCCGCCAACTCATTGAGGTTGTGCGGCGGGATGTTGGTGGCCATACCCACGGCAATACCGCCGGAGCCGTTCATCAACAGGTTTGGAATACGTGATGGCAGGATGTCTGGCTCTTGGGTCTTGCCATCATAGTTTGGGGAGAAGTTGACGGTGTTTTCACGAATATCACGCACCATCTCCATAGCCAATGGTGTCATGCGGCACTCGGTATAACGCATAGCTGCCGGGCCGTCATTACCCGGAGAACCAAAGTTACCCTGGCCGTCAATCATTGGATAACGCATGTTCCACTTCTGTGCCAGACGCACCAGGGCGTCATAGATAGCAGAGTCACCGTGCGGGTGGAACTGACCCATCGCGTCAGAAACCGGACGCGCGGACTTCACGTAACCGCGCTCAGGGCGGTAGCCCGAGTCATACATCGCATACAAAATGCGACGGTGAACTGGCTTCAGACCGTCGCGGACTTCTGGTAGCGCACGACCCACAATGACGGACATTGCGTAGTCGATATAGCTGGTTTCCATTTCCTCATTGATGTCAATGGGATGGATCTTGTCAAAAAGATCGTCGTTATCATCGCTCATAGGGGCCTATTCTATCCTTAAACGGCTTTTAAAGCCCGCCGGTGATACCACGGTGATACCGTGGAAGTCATGGCGATGACACTTCGATTAACTCCTGAGCAAGATCACGCACTCACACTGCTGGCATCCGCGCACGGCACCTCCAAACATGAAGCCGTGGTGCGCGCGATTGCCCTGGCCGCGGCGCGAACCGTCCAAGACGCGACGGTGGATGAGCTCGCGCGCCAACACATCAAAGGCCGCAGCGCATTAGAAGCAGATATCCGCCGCTCCCGCAGCCACGCCCTGCCCGCAGGCCAGCACGAAGAAAGCTCCGGATTATGAGAGCCGAGCAACTCTTAGTGGTTGCGCAGCGTTTCTGTGAGGCCCGCCGCGTGCGTATCACCAACTACTCCGCGCTGGTTGCCGCGGCTGCCGCTGCGCATGCGCGTATCGATGGCATCGCAGTGCACGATAACCAAAACCAGGAAGCGGCCAGCATGTACGCGGTGTTAACAGCAGTAGGGGCGTTGAGCGATCACAATAAGGAGTTCGCCAACATATGCGCGAAGATCCATTTAACTGTTACGGATGTGGCTTAAGTTATGTATGGTATTAGCAGACTCGCTGTTAATGTTTAGCCTGCATAACTCATGCACGGTGTTGAAAACCGCGCTGGTGAACGCTCGCGCGCCAAGAAAGGATAATTTTCCGATCATGAAGCTCAAGCGCTTTATCGCCACTGCCGCTGCCACCGCGATTGCCACTACCGCCATTGTGGCGCCAGCATCCGCACAGGACTCTTCGAATGATCTGTCCTCTACCTTTGGTAATTCATCCAACGCCGGCAACGTTGAATCCCCTGATTTTGAGACCAACCCAGACTTTGAACCAGGTGAAGAAGGCAGCTCCCCCACCGGCTCTTCAGCTGGAGACCTGACGCTCATCTTTGGTGGTACCGCAATCTCGGCAAAGCTCATCACTGATAATGTGCCAGCGCTGCGCCAGGCAGTCGATGACATTGCTGCTTCCATGAACATGCAGACCTCATCTGGTTCATCCGAAGATAATCGACTTAACCAGGGTGGTTTGGACTTTGATCTGGAGCGTTTGGCGCGCACCAACGGTCTGACGGAAATCGCAGATCATCTTGCTGCGATGAAGGCAACCTCCAGCTAGTTCATCTTGTATCTGGTGAACTCCGGATTTCTTTGCTAAAGAAATCCGCTTAATGCGCGGTCAGAGCATGTTCAGGCTCGGCCGTGCTTTCCATTTCCAAAAATATTTAAGCAGAGACGCTAAACTAATTCGCATGCCTAATCTCTCTCAGCTCCTAGAACCACAGGTCCGTCCAGCACTCATCAAGGACTTGTCCGAGTTCATTCAGCAGACCGTCAATGAACAGTCCGGTATCTCCGGTATGGCCATCAAGGGCGCGGTTTCAACCGTTACCCGCGTTAATTCGGAGATTATTCCGAAGGGTATCAACCAGATCTTGCCTGACATGCTGGGTGATCTAGCACCACGCTGGGAAGAATTTGAAAAGTCTGGTGCCCAGGACTTCGGTGCCTTCCTGGAAAAGGACTCCGATAAGGTCGCCGATGCCGTCATGTCGACTGCGGACCGCCACGCTGAGCGCATCAACGTCACACCTTTAGCAAAGGCCTACAAGTCTCTGCGCAACAAGGGCGCCAAGATTGTTGAAGGCAAGGTTCCAGAACTGGGCGGCATCCTTCAAAATCACATGAAGTAGCTACGGCAACATTAAGCCTTAGCCAGTTCCTAGTTCTACATTCCGAGACAGGAGTTTCGATGGCGAATGTCGACGCTGTTGCAGCTTATATTGTTGAGAACAGCAATGCTGCGATCAGTACCATAAAGCTCCAGAAGCTCGTGCACTTCGCTCAGGGGCGCAATCTGAACTAGGACGCCCATCCTCATTTAAACTCAACGATCGAGGCATGGACGAGCGAGCAGGTCGAATCAGAACTTTATAAGTTATATCCGACATAGTTCGCGCAAACAGTAGCTATGTTTGGTGGTAACTCAAATGCATCTTTTCTATGGTAAGTGTCCATGGCAAGAAACTCGGGATGATTTCCCAAAGGCAACGCTTCTAACCAGAAAGTGCCAGTAATAGCTGGGATGCACCAGAGGCTGCTTACCTCAAGAAGGTTATTTCACCGCTCCCGAAGCATGGTGAAGGAAATGAACTTGACGGCTATATGGAATGCAAACGTCAGAAACTAATGTTTACGCAAGTGACAACCCACGGGGTTAATAGTTTCTCACGGAGCCAATGTTTGTGAAACAACCTGCCGAACCACGAGAAAGTTAAGCCACTAATTCTCGAGAAGCAAGGGCAGACCGCAAATTAAGCAATCTCAGCGCACAAGCTTTAGCCTCTACGCCCAGAATGTATGAATTTAATGCATCCAAAGAGCGGCTATCTCAAACTCTATTTGAGCAGTGTTTACTGTGCATTGAAATACTAGTAAACAGCACTTCAGGTACCTTTTCATCAAGTCATATTCCGCCTGGAGCAAACACGACAATGAATATAAGTTATGTAAGTGTTACCTAATTTTCTTGATTTCCCCCCTGGTTTCAATAGCCTCGCTTTTAGCACGATGTTCAAAACTATATACAGGAAGGTTTAAGATGAAGAATCTCAAACACCCAATCGTTGCTATCACTATCGGTTCAGTCCTTCTCCTATCTGCTCCAGCGGTCGTGTCCCGTAGCGTGGTGTATCTGTAACTATCGGTGAGGGCCTGATGAATGCATGAGGCGACCACCGTAGTACCTTTCGATTCCATAACCACACTTCCTCGAAAGGGAAATACCACGATGGCCGCTGCCCCTTATTCTATAGACCCGTCTTCCTACTTAGACGAATTGCTCGCTCAAGCATCTCCAGATCTGATGCGCGAGATGCTTCAAGGATTTATCAACCAAATCCTCTCGACCCAAGCAGACCAAGTCTGCGGCGCGGACTACGCCACCACGTCTGAGTCTCGTACCAATGTCCGCAACGGCTACCGCCACCGTGACCTTGATACCCGCGTGGGTACCATCGACGTTGCAGTACCTAAGCTTCGCACTGGATCGTTCTTCCCGGACTGGCTCCTGGAACGACGCACCCGGGCTGAACGCGCACTAACTACCGTAATTGCTACCTGCTATTTAAAGGGCGTATCCACTCGCAGGATGAATGATCTTGTCGCCAGTTTGGGAATCAATAACCTGTCGAAGTCCCAGGTCTCTGAGATGGCGAAAGATCTTGATTTAATGGTCGAAGATTTTCGCACCCGGCCACTAGATACCGGCCCATACTTGTATGTCTCATGTGATGCGTTGACGATAAAAGTCCGCGAAGGTGGACGGGTTGTTAAAACCTCTGTGCTCCTTGCTACCGGGGTTAACGCTGAAGGTTACCGGGAGTTATTGGGCATGCAGGTTGCTACATCGGAGTCAGTGGCTTCATGGACCGGGTTCTTTAGAGACCTTAAAGCCCGCGGACTTGATGAGGTCTATCTTGTGACCAGCGATGCACATCTAGGTATCCAGCACGCGATCAGTGACGTGTTACCGAATGCGTCCTGGCAACGATGCCGTACCCATTTCGCGAAGAACCTCTCAGCCATGGTGCCCAAGACTCAATGGCCGACGTTATCGGCGATGTTTCATACGATATTCCAACAACCAGACTCGGAATCGGTCTGCTCCCAAGCCAAAGAGGTCGTGGCATTTTGTGAGCAGAAGTTTCCACACGTGGCCGACTACCTGGAAGAAGCCCTCGACGAACTATTGGCGTTTACCAATACGCCGAAATCAGTGTGGAAGAAAGTCTGGTCGAATAACCCGACTGAACGGCTCAATCGTGAAATCCGGCGCCGCACAGATGTTGTCGGAATCTTCCCTAATCGTGACGCTGTTGTGCGCCTTGTTGGTGCTGTGTTGGCAGAACAGCATGATGATTGGATTCAGCAAAACCGCTACATGTCATTGACCAGTCTGGAGCAAACCAAAGCAATGATCACCGCCAACGTCATCGACGCTGACACCACCAAGGAGGTTGCATGAACCAGTCACAGCACCAAGCACGTGCCGGTCCCTGAGGCCATCACACTGCTTGTTTCAACGAAAGGCAGAAACACCACTCGGGCGGACTTGACCGCTCCAGCAGCACATGCTGTGAACAACACTTGGTTCCAAGGCACAGTCCAACCAAATACATCAAGGTACGAATCAGGTACATCTACTGGATTCCTTCGCAATTCAAGTAATGCTACCAGTGGATTGAACGGTAATCCCTGGGTTCGCATGACCTGCTACCTGGGCAGTCACTACTCCGTAGGAGGAGATGCCTGTTCCGTCTCAACCAGTACCCTAAACAATGAACGAGCTGGGTTTAAATATGAAAATCAGGTTCAAAGTCAGGCAGCTCCGCTTACTGCTTGGATAGGCGGGATACCAGGTGGCGGGATGAAAGCGGCTGAAAACTCAGATGAAGGTGCCACCCTTGAGGCTGAATCCAATTTCGTTGAACGGTGGTCTGATTCTGAATGGAGACTTGAAACTTCTCAATCGGGAGACTCGGACATTTCGGTGCGGCTACTTAAAGGGGACTATGCATATACCACCACAGGAAGTATTGAATCCTACAATAGCGCTGGAATTTCGCTATCAGCAGGCGACGGAGTCTCCGACATTAGTGTGACTGTATTTCCAGACAATTCAACAGTAGACATTTCACAGAATGAGCTTCAATCCGGACAAGCTGTTGCCAACGGGGTATTTATTCATACTGAGTAGCAATAGATGTTTGAGTGGAACTGAGGAGCACTACTCGAAGTCCATTAATCATAGACGAAAGAGTTATCATTATGAAGAAATCGATCTTCGTTACTGGGCTGCTAGTTGCGACAGTAACCTTGCAAGGTTGCTCCGATACTTCTAGCAGCAGTCCGTTGCTTGCAGCACTCGCGGAACAACAAGATTCAGCGGAAGAAAAAGGCAGTGTCATCATTGACTTCGGTGACGTCTACGCAGATTATGACGAGTTCATCATCGTGTGCCAGGAGGATTTCCGTGAGATGGCGTTGCAGCATGCCGGGCTTGCTGATGATTCCATCGATCCCTTAGGCGACTCCGAAAGCGCAGTCGTGGCCTATTCATCTGATGATGACAGTGAAGTTTTCACCGATGTCGTCGACCAGAGCGACGTCACTTTGTGTGAAGGTGTCCAAAGTTCGGCGATCCCTATCACTCAGAATCAGCAACCGTTCTCATATTCGGACGAGGACCGTTCTGAAGCTGGTTCACCGTGGCTTCGACAAGGTACAGACGCAGCGCTCTATTAGGTCATCAGAAGGGTTCTGGGTACAAGCTCGCCAGCACAAACCTGTCAGGATCAAGAGATTCTGGCAGGTGCTGCGCGAGTTTTTCTGCGTCATAGTCAATGAGGATGCAGCCCAGCCATAACTCTTTGGAGCCATATGGAACACCGTCATCGGTGCCGTCGATTTCGTGCTGCGCGGATTTCGCCCACAAGGGACCTGCAAATTGAGCCATGTCTACCTGGTCTACTTGAGTAGGCGCACCGCCATAGACAATGGGATCAGCAGCTTCCACGAAGGCGTTAAACAGCCCAGGGATAACATCAGCATTTTCTGGCGCGGCAAAAAATCCGACCGTGACGTAAGTAAGAGTACTGTTTCTTGGTTCACGGAGCAGGGTCATATTGAAGACGCCGGCAAGTGATCCGGGAAAAGCAGTGGGTTCACGGAGATCTTCGAAAAAGAACTTCTCTTTGACCTTGTCTGTGACTTCTTCGGTGCTGTCATCATATTCAACCAGCGCGTTTAATTCATAAAGCTGCCATTCCCCGGGTGCATCTAGGCGGTCATAGACCGCCTGAGTGCGCAAAAACCATAGGTCAAAAACCGAATCGGAAGGGAGGAGCTTGGGCGAATAGGCAAAGACCGTGGCATCAGGCTGGAGCGTGCTGACCTGAGCAATGCGGCTTTCATAGAGCGCATAAGCACGGTCAAGGTCCTCCGGCTTCGCGATGAATTGCGTGGTGATGATCTCAACGGTCATGCTTCACACGATACAGAAAACACCGCTGTAGCTTTATGCTACAGCGGTGCATCGGCAAGCAATGGCTCCTAGATGTCCAGGAAGCGCACATCCTTCGCACGGCGGGTAATGAAGGAACGACGTGCAGCGACGTCATCACCCATCAAGATGGAGAAGAGCTCATCAGCACGCTGAGCGTCCTCAAGATCAACACGGCGCAGGATACGGTTCGATGGGTCCAGCGTGGTCTCCCACAGCTCAGACGCGTTCATCTCACCCAGACCCTTGTAGCGCTGGATACCGTCATCCTTGTTGATCTTGCGGCCCTCATTGAGGCCCTCCTCGAGCAACTTGTCACGCTCAGCATCCGAGTAAGCAAAACCAGGCTTACCCTTGCCCCACTTGAGCTTGTATAGAGGTGGGTTAGCCAAGTAGACGTGGCCTTCCTCAACCAACTGCGGCATGAAGCGGAACAGCAAGGTGAGCAGCAAAGTAGCGATGTGCTGGCCGTCAACGTCGGCGTCAGCCATCAACACAATCTTGTTGTAGCGCAGCTTGGAAATATCAAACTCTTCATGGATACCAGTACCAAGTGCGGTAATGATGGCCTGGACCTCGGCGTTCTTCAGCACCTTGTCCATGCGAGCCTTCTCCACGTTTAGGATCTTGCCACGCAGCGGCAAAATAGCCTGGAACATCGAGTCACGGCCACCCTTTGCCGAACCACCTGCGGAGTCACCCTCCACGATGTACAGCTCGGAGATCTTTGGATCCTTGGTACGGCAATCGGCGAGCTTACCCGGCAAACCGCCCAAGTCCGTTGCGGACTTACGGCGCACCAACTCACGAGCCTTACGCGCTGCTACACGCGCCTGGGAGGAAGCAACAGCCTTGTTGACAATGGCCTTTGCCTCAGCCGGGTTGGCATCAAACCAGTCATTGAGGTGCTCATTGACCGCGCGCTGCACAAAGCCCTTGATCTCAGAGTTGCCCAGCTTGGTCTTGGTCTGGCCCTCAAACTGCGGGTCCGAAACCTTCAACGACACCACAGCCGCCAGGCCCTCACGGCAGTCATCACCAGTTAGGCTGCCGTCCTTTTCGCGCATGAGCTTGTGCTCTTTCGCGTAACGGTTCATCAAAGAAGTCAGCGCAGAACGGAAACCTTCCTCATGCGTACCACCCTCATAAGTATTGATGGTGTTGGCAAAAGTATGCGTAGATTCCTTGTAGCCCTGGTTCCACTGCATGGCCACCTCAACCTCGTGCTCATCAGCCTTAGCGTCAAAAGCAACAACGGTTGGGTGAATGGAGGTCTTGGACTTGTTGATGAACTTAACGTAATCAATCAGACCATCTGGGTAGTGGTAAGTGACCTTCTTCTGCAGCTTCTTAGAAGGCTCTTCCTTCTCTACAGGAGCAGCAGTTTCAGCGCCTTCTTCCTCGAAGTCATCCACATCTGCGTCATCAAAAGAAGTCTCATCCAGCTGCTTCTCACCAGACTCAGCGTCCGCGATAGCTTCCAGATCCAGCTGTTCCTTAGTCACGCGCTCGTCAATGAGCTGGATGGTCAGCCCCTTGTTGAGGAATGCCATCTCCTGCAAACGACGCGCAATGGTGGAGTAGTCATACTCAGTCGTTTCAAAGATCTCTGGATCAGCCCAGAAACGAATCTTGGTACCAGTACCGCGGGCATTACCGCCCTCCTTGAGCTCTTCCGGAACGGCGTTGTTGAACTCCTGGTACCAGTGCTTGCCATCAGTCTTGATTTCCGCCTCGACGCGCGTAGACAGCGCGTTGACAACGGAAATACCCACACCGTGCAGACCACCGGAAATAGCATAAGAATCCGAGTCGAACTTACCGCCGGCGTGCAGCTGGGTCATAACAACCTGAACGGTTGGTGCGCCCGATGCGTGCATGCCCACTGGGATGCCACGACCGTCATCGGTGACTTCAACGCCACCGTCTTCCATCAGACGAACAATGACCTTGGTGGCGTGACCCGCCATGGCCTCATCTACTGAGTTATCTACAACCTCCCAGATCAGGTGGTGCAAACCACGTGGTCCGGTGGATCCAATGTACATACCTGGACGCTTACGGACGGCCTCCAGGCCTTCCAGGATGGTAATAGACCCAGCGTTATATTCTGGTTGGGTAGCCACGAAACCGTGTACTCCTTTATTCCAAATTTAAACGGTGGCGAACGCCATCGTAGAAATCAATAATGCAATTAACCCTCTAACAAAAAGGGTGAACCACTCAGCTGCAACAAAATGCGTCTGTGTAGTTCTAAGACTTTCACCATTCTACACTGTGTCCCCCTACCTAGACAGACCTCACTCCGGTTAGACGCCAAATTATGCGTTAATTTCTACCTTTGTTGTGCGAAGTTGATCACGCGCCAACCCGGTTGTGCATGCGTACAGGCTGGTTAACAGGCTTTTGGATGAAAATTGATAATTTATCCGTATGTATCCTTAGAGCCCTGCGGTTTTACCCACATTGGCCCTTCATAGTTCTTATGTTGTTTAGGGCCGGAAATTTTTAGTTGCGTAATCACATCAACGCCAACTTGTTCGGAGATTCTCTGCAAAATCTGCCGCTGCAAGTAGCGCAGTTGCGTACCCCAATTTGAGTTATCGCACACGACATAAATAATGCCGTTTTCAATCCGATCGGGATGGGTGTGCTGCGCGATTTTCTCACCCACCAGCTTGTCCCAGTGGCCGGTAATCCAGCCGTGCGCCAAGTCATGTTCCCAGCCGCGGGAGGTTACCTCGCGCGCGATATGCGAACCAAGTTTTGGAATTTCAAATCCTTTGCGCAACCGGCGGCCATCCGCACCAGTTTCTCGGCCCACACCGCGATACTTTCTGCGCGGTGTCTTGGACAGCTCCGCAATATCAAAACCTGGCACCTGCGGAACCGGGATACCTTGTGGTTTCTCCACCGGCATGCGCGCCACTTTAGATTTTGATGCGTGCTTGAGCCGCGGAGGGTTCGGCGAACGCTTACGAATATGATCAAAAGCCTGCTGTACCGGATCAATGTTATTCATCCGTCTCACCAGCCTTCTTTACTTCGCCGCGCTCCTTTTCTTCAATCATAGATTCCGCATCAGACACAGACTCAGTTTCAGATTCAGTTTCGGACTCAAATGCTGTTTCTGAAGCTTCTTCTGCTGAGTTTTCTGTGCGGCCAAGGACGGAGACGCGGCCTTCTTCGGTATCCGCGACGCTGATTTCAAAGCGTTCCATAGGAACCAGGTTGTCCGGCAGATCCTCATCCACGGCAGCGGTGATAAAGACCTGTTCAACTCCGGCTGCAAGTTTCACTAGCTTCTCGCGGCGTTGGGCGTCGAGTTCAGAGAAAACATCATCCAAGATCAGGACTGGATCAGAATCTTCAGAACGCAATAATTGGAATTCCGCAAAGCGCAGCGCGATCGCATAAGACCAGGTCTCACCATGGCTGGCAAAACCCTTCGCCGGTGCAGTACCCAAATGTAATTCCAAGTCATCGCGATGCGGGCCAACCAGAGAAATACCACGTTCGATCTCACGCTGACGCTTGGCGCCAAGCTCAGCAAGCATGACGGCTTCCAAAACGTCGCGGTCTTCAACATCAATGGTGGATTTATACGCAATGTGTGCCGGACGGGACTCCGGCGCAAGACCTTCATAGGCAGCGGGGATAAGGTCCGAGAGGTGATCGAAAAGCTCCAAGCGTGCATTGATCACCTGTGCGCCTAAGGCTGCCAACTGTGAATCCCACACATCCAATGTGGCCAAGGCTGAAGCACCTTCGGTGTCCCCGTATCCTCGGCGCATGGCTGCCGATGCCGACTTCAACAACGCATTGCGCTGGCGCAGCACCTTGTCATAATCGGCCTTAACGCCAGCTAGACGCGGAGTTCTCGTAGCAATGACATCATCCAAATAACGCCGGCGCTCAGCCGGCTCACCGCGCACTAATGCCAAATCTTCTGGTGAGAACAACACGGTTTTGACCACGCCGAGTAGCTCGCGCGGTGACTTACACCGAGTGCGGTTGATCTGTGCTTGGTTGGCCGCATGCGGTTTGATGAGCAAATGCGCGGTGAGCTCACGACCCTGGTTGACCGCGGTGGCTGAAACCCGGGCACTAGCCATGCCGTGGCGTACCAGCGGGGCGTCTTGGCTGACGCGATGTGAACTCAAATGCGCGACATAGCCTAAGGCCTCAACGATATTGGTCTTGCCAAAACCGTTGCGGCCCACAAAAAGGACAATGCCGGGATTCAGATCTAGCTTTAGCTCAGGCCAAGATCTGTAATCTCGCAGGTGAAGCTCACGAATATACATCTAGAGTGGAATTTAACCAGGCAGACGCACTGGCATCAAAAGGTAGGTGAAGAAGGTATCTGGGGTTGGGAAGTTACCATCTTCATCTGCCTCTGGAAGCTCTTCTGGCTCAGGCAGCATAATTGCTGGACGCGATGGCTCAGTGAAACCAAAGACCACACGATCAGTTGGGATAACAGCCAGGCCGTCTTTGAGGAAGGCTGGGTTGAACGCGATGAGCAGTTCATCACGGCCAGTGAAAGCACAAGGAATAGTCTCCTCAGCATTACCGGTGTCAGTTGCACCAGCAGCAAGCTGTACTTCGCCTTCGCTAAAGAGCATGCGGATCTGTGCATTGCGATCCGTCAGCAGGGAAACACGGCGAATAGCTTCCTGAAGTGGGCCGATCTCAACCGATGCGATCGCGGTGTGCGTCTTTGGCAGAAGGTGCGAGACCGTTGGGAAATCTGCATCCAGCATGCGAGTGGTGGTCTCACGATTATCGGCGTGCAGACCAAAGAGGCCATCCGCAGCAATGCTCTCACCAGTACCAACCGCGATCTCAATGGGATCATTGATGTGAGAATCCAAAGAACGCGCGGTTTCTTGCAAGGTCTTAGCTGGAACCAGCAGCTGAGTCTTGATCTCATCTGCGGTTGGCTCCCACTCAAAGGTGCGCACGGCCAGGCGGAAACGGTCCGTTGCGGTCAGCTGCACATCTTTGCCATCGATAGACATGCTGATACCCGTGAGCATTGGCAACGTGTCATCTTTACCCGCTGCCGCAGCAACCTGAGTGACAGCTTCTGAGAACAGCTGTGGGTTGATCTTGCCGGTGACCTCAGGCAAGACCGGCAACTGTGGGTAGTCTTCCAAAGAAATTGTTGGAAGCTCAAAGCGCGAAGAACCGCACTGGATCAAGACCTTGGTGTCTTCCTGGCGGATCTCAACCGGCTTATTTGGCATAGCGCTGACAATGTCAGACATCAGCTTGCCGGCAACCGCGATGCGGCCTGGTTCTTCGATCTCAGCAGCGATACGAACACGAGTTGAAACCTCGTAGTCGAAGCCTGCTAGTTCCAAACCATTGTCATCCGCGGTGATGATCATCGCGCGCAGAACTGGCTGCGCTGCCTTAGTCGGTAGGTTTCGGGCAACCCATCCAACCGCATGGCTGAGGTCATCTTTAGCCACACGAAATGACACGGCGTTGGTCGTTTGGGTTTCCATGTGCGTCTTTACACTCCTTGACTCACGTTCGATGCGCCGTGCCCAGCTGAAAAACTGTTTGTCATTCGACGCACGCCGACTAGGTAACTTCCTCGCAATTTACAAGAATGCACCTGAATCTACCGGTTTTTAAAAATTCTTGAGGTTTAGCAACTTACAAGAAATTGCTTCAAGCAACTGCATCTAACTTAACCAGTTGCATGGCCATTGCGCTAGTTGCTTTCGCTCTTCTTGTAATTCGCCGATGCCCCGCGAGACGCGGTCGGCTCGGAGACTTTCACACAGGCCCTTTTTCTTCTAAGTGATCTAGAAATAAAGTTAGTAGTAGTAATAAGCGTTGTGGATCCTGTGGATAATCACAAGAATCCTATGCTCGGGGGCCAAAACGTCTGTGTGTGATCACATGTGATCAGTCTGGGGATAAATCGGGGCAATTGTGGACAACTCGAATTGCATGAAAGTTATCCACAGGAGGGCCTTTGTTATTCACCAAGATCGCACAGCAGTGATCACAGCAGGTCGGAGGTTTTCTTGGGCCTGTGAAAACCGATCTTGTGAGCAAGCTCATTAAATTACAACAATGAAATTACACAAGTGTGAATAACGTTGTGGATAACTATTTCCCTGCTAAAAGCCCTAAAACCTCAAAAACCGTCTATCCGCCAAAATTTCATGGTGGATAAACGGTGCTGTGTAGCTTCGAGGTTCTAGAAAGGTCGAGATAGTCCGAAATAGACCTCAAGAGGGCGAATCTAGAGGAAGCTAGAAATGTTTAGGCGCGGCCGCGAGCCTTGATGCGTTGGGTCAGCGCCTGGATCTCATCGTAGGTTTCACGTTTTTCTGTCATTTCGCGTTTGATTTTGCGCTCTGCGTACATGACAGTGGTGTGGTCCTTACCGCCGAACTGCTCGCCGAGCTTTGGTAGCGATAGATCGGTTAGTTCACGGCACAGGTACATCGCCAGCTGGCGGGCATGAGCGATATCGCGTTTCTTGCCGGAGCCAGTAAGGGTAGTTACGTCAATGTCGAAGAACTCAGCGGTGACTTCAATGATCGTATTAGGTGTAATTTGCTCCGCTGCAGAGTCTGGCGCCAGATCGCGCAGTGCAATCTCAGCCATTTCTATGTTGATCGGCTCATTAACCAAAGAAGAATAAGCAGAGACGCGGATCAATGCGCCTTCCAGCTCACGGATCGAGGTTTCAAAGCGGGAGGCAATGAGCTCCAGGACGCCACGATCAACGGTGGTGCCATCTGCCGATGCCTTCTTCATCAAAATCGCGATACGGGTTTCCAAGTCTGGCGGCTGAATATCAGTGATCAGTCCACCTTCAAAGCGCGTACGCAGACGGTCTTCCAAAGTATTGAGCTGCTTTGGTGGGCGGTCCGAGGACAAAATGATCTGCTTATTTGCCTGGTGCAGCGCATTAAAGGTGTGGAAGAACTCTTCCTGGGTGGATTCTTTGCCTTCCAGGAACTGAATATCATCAACCATCAAAATATCGAGGTTGCGGTAACGGCGCTTGAAAGATTCCTGCCGGTCATCACGCAGAGAGTTGATGTAGTCATTAGTAAATTCTTCCGAAGATACGTATTTCACGCGCAAACCCTTGTGCAGCAGCTGCGCGTAATTACCCGCGGCATGCAAAAGGTGTGTTTTGCCCAGACCGGATCCACCCCAAATAAACAGCGGGTTATAAGCACGGGCAGGATTTTCAGCAACGGCTACCGCAGCGCCATTGGCAAAACGGTTAGAAGAACCAATAACGAAGTTATCGAAGGTGTGCTTCGGGTTGAGTGATTGTTCGCGGTTTGGGTCATGCGCGGGGCGCTCACGCGGAATACGTGCGGACGATGGCGCCTGGAAAGAAGGCTGGGAGGTTTGCTGTGACTGATAGACATCAGCTAACTCATCCAAATTGGCCGGCGAGTGAGAAGTCTGCCAGTTCTGTGCCGGTCGGTCTTCTGACATGTCATGGCGGTAGCTAGTGACATCATTGAAACGCGAGTTCTGCTCGCGCTGATCATTATGAGTCTGCTGCGTATGCGATGTCGGATGAGACTGGTTCTGCTGATTTTGTTGGCCCGGGAAGTTTTGCTGGCCGTGCTGATCTTGATGGCCTTGGTTTACGGGGTAATTCTGCTCGCTTTGATGTTGCTTTGCTGAATTGTCATAAACGGCACGCTGAACATCGTGGAAGTTCTGGTTCGTGACATCTACTTGGTGTAGACGCGGACGGTCTTGTTCATAGCTGAACTGATTGACCTGCTGCGAAGAATTGTTGTGAGAAGACTGTGGCGGAGCCTGTGTCTGAGGCTGCGCGATCTCTTCTGGGGGAGCAACAGTAATTGCAACAGAACAAGGACGTCCCATATGGCGGGATAGGCCGGCAGCAATATGTGTTGCGAGTTCAGCTTCGACGATATCGCGGCTGTTTTGATCGGGGGTTGCCAAAAAGGCATAACCGTCGCTGATCATGATGGGTTTGAGAAGCTGCAACTTGATGCGCTGCTGCGGTGTAAAGGTTGGAACTTCCGAGTTGGGCTGTTCAGAGCGTCGAAGGAGATCTTCAACGATGACTCGCCACGTGGATGTCAGGGACGATTGTTGGTCAGACAC